>NZ_JAIZRT010000009.1:0-366333 GCF_020420065.1 Burkholderia sp. AU31624 | reverse complement strand
CAGGCATCCCACCGAAGCAGGCATCCCACCGAAGCAGGCATCCCACCGAAGCAGGCATCCCACCGAAGCAGGCATCCCACCGAAGCAGGCATCCCACCGAAGCAGGCATCCCACCGAAGCAGGCATCACACCGAAGCAGGCATCACACCGAAGCAGGCATCACACCGAAGCAGGCATCACACCGAAGCAGGCATCACACCGAAGCAGGCACACCGAAGCAGGCATCACACCGAAGCAGGCACACCGAAGCGCCTGTATTCACCGCGCCGCGAATCGCAGGATCCTCATGCCCGGCAGTCGCCCGCTTTATGCGCATAAACCAACCGGCCTGCAGCGCCATCGGCTACACCCTTTGCGGACCGAACCCCATCGTATTGGCCAGGCGCGCGGACCTTTAATCACCATCCCGCGATAGAGTTCCGCGCGCCTTTATGCGCATAAACCCACCAATTCATTGAAGCGCGTCCCGACCAGCACTCCCCTTTCGCGATCCATCGCACCGCATCATCCGTCGGCCTCTACGAAGCAGCGAATCCGCGCCCGGTCTCCCGATTACTCGTCGCCTGCCCCGCCAAGCCCCCAATACAGACCTGGCTACAATACAGGGCTCTACCCTTCAGGCCTGAAAGATGATCACGATCTACCACAACCCCCAATGCTCGAAGTCGCGCGAGACGCTTGCGTTGGTCGAGTCGCTGAATACCACCGGTGCGCCGTTGAATGTCGTCGAGTACCTGAAGACGCCGCCGGCGGTCGAGGAACTGGAAGCGCTGCATCGGCAGCTTGGTCGACCGGTTCGCGACATGCTTCGCGACGGTGAGGAGCCGTACAAGGCGCTGAATCTGGCGCGCGCCGATCTGAACGATGCGGAAGCCTATGCGGCAATTGCCGCTCATCCGATTCTGCTGCAGCGCCCCATCGTCGTTCACCGCGGCAAGGCCGCCATCGGCCGACCGCCCGAATCGGTGCAGGCGCTGTTCGAATAATTCATGCCCGCCGTATTTTTTTGATTGCGTCAGCCTAGCCCAGCGCAAGCATTAGCACGAGCATCGGCAATTGAAGCCAGCTCGATCACCGGGCGGCCCGCCACTACGGCCCGGACGATCGCCGTCGAGCGATCCGGGCTTAGCCTTCCCCGGACGACACACCATCATCATCCGGGGCAGGCCCCCGCCCCGCCGCCGCTTTCGCGGCCGTCCGCAGCAGCGCGATCTGCCCGCGATAGGCTCTGCAGCCACTGCAGGTCGGCAGGTGTATGCGCACCTGCAGGCGCTCATGCAGGGTCAGATGCCGGTCGAGCGCATCCGACAGCAGTCGCGTCACGTCAGTACATTTCCCCGGCAGCATCTTCGGTCGTTAATCCTTGTTCGCTCAGGCAGGTTCGCAGGCGCGTGCGCGCCCGGTAAAGCAGCACGCTGCAATGATTCGTCGTCAGCGTCAATTCGCTGCAGATGTCCGTCATTTCGAAGTCGAGGAATTCGCGCATCATGAACACGCGCCCGATCTGCTCCGGCAGGTGATCGAGGCAGGCCTCGAACAGCGTCCAGAACTGCTGCTGCTGCAACAGCGTTTCGGGGCGTGGCCACGGTCGCGGTTTCGCATGCGCGGCCCAGTGCCCGTTTTCCTTGAACAGCTCGCGATCGAGCACCGATTCGCCGTCGAGCTCGGCATCGAGCGCGGACAGGCTCACCGTCCGCTGCCGTGCGCGCAGCACGTCGATCAGCTTGTTGCGCAGGATGCCGAACACCCAGGTCTTGTGCGCCGACAGCCCGGCGAAATCGCCCGCATGCGACCACGCGGCGGCGAGTGCTTCCTGCACGGCGTCTTCGGCCGCATCGGCATCACGGAGCTGGAGCCGCGCGAAGCGCAGCAGGTCGCGCCGCAGTTGCGCGAGATAAACGGGATCGTCGTAGGCGGACGGCATGAATGGGGTGCAAGTCTCGAAGCGATCGCGCGTGCGCCACAGGGCAGGCGCATCGCTGTGCGAGCAGCTTACTGGGCGCGGTGCCGGCCTGCAATGCATGTTCCGTCACGAATTCACGAAACCGGCCTGCGCACTGCGCTATGCTTGCCGAACCCTGTGTCGCGGGTCGGCAACGACTCGCGGTAGGCAATCTGTAATGTCAGAGCATAACGGCCGAGTTATCCACAATTTCTGTGGAAAACCTTGTGGAAAGTCGGCCGGACGGCCCCGTGGGGCGGTTCGCGGGCTGGCTTGCCTATAAACAGACCTTTGTCGCCCGTTCGGAAGTAATCGATCCGATTCCTCACTCACCGGAAGGAGAATGTCATGTCCTATCGCATCGCTGTGGTCGTCGGCAGCCTGCGTCGCGCTTCGTGGAACCGCGCGCTCGCACACGCCGTGATCTCGCTCGCCCCCGCCGATTTCTCGTTCGAGTTCGTCGAGATCGGCGAGCTGCCGCTATACAGCCAGGACTACGACGCGGATTTCCCGGAAGTCGCGAAGCGCTTCAAGCAGTCGATCGAGGCCGCCGACGCGCTGCTGTTCTTCACGCCCGAGTACAACCGCTCGATTCCGGGCGTGCTGAAGAATGCGCTGGACTGGGGCTCGCGCCCATGGGGTTCCAATTCGTGGTCGGGCAAGCCGGGTGCCGTGCTCGGCACGTCGCCGGGAGCGACGGGCACCGCGCTCGCACAGCAGCACCTGCGCAACGTGCTCGCGTATCTCGACGTGAAGACGCTCGGGCAGCCCGAGATGTTCATCAAGCACGATCCGGCGCGCATCGACGACCAGGGCCAGATCGTCAGCGAAGACACCCGCAAGTTCCTGCAGGGCTTCGTCGATCGCTACACGGGCTGGGTGCGCTTGCTGAAGTCGGCCTGAGCGCCCCACCCGATCACGCCGCCGGCACCGGCGCGGGCCCGCACGCAGCGGGTCACGTGCCGGCGTGCCGCGCGTGTCGTGCATCGCGCGCTTCACGGATGCCCAGCAGGATCTCGTCGAGCAGCGCGATGTCGAACGGCTTCGACAGCACGCGAACGTTGACGGTGCGCGTGCGGTCGAGCTCCTCCGCGTAACCCGTGACGAGTATCACGGGCAGTTTCTCCGGCCGTTGTTCGACCGCTTCGGCGAGGTCGATACCGTTCAGGCGGCCCGGCATGTGGATATCCGAAATCACGAGATCGAACGCGTCGTTCGCGGCCGCGCCTTCGATCAGGCGCAACGCGTCGTCGGCGGTGGGCGCGTAGGTCACCCGGTGCCCGAGCAGCGACAGTAGCGCTTCGGTGCCGGCCGCGACTTCGCCGTTGTCCTCGACGAGCAGCACATGCAGCCCGGCGAGCGCCCCCGCCCCCGCATCGTGCACGACCGCCGGCGGCCGCGCGACGACATCCTCGACGCGTGCGCGCGGCAGGTAGAGGCGCACCGACGTGCCGGCGCCGACCGCGCTGTCGATCGTCGCGAGGCCGCCCGAGCGTTCGCAGAACGCGAACACCTGCGGCAGGCCGAGCCCCGTCCCCATCCCCTGCGCCTTCGTCGTGAACAGCGGCTCGAACGCACGCGCGAGCACGTCGGGCGCCATGCCCGAACCCGTGTCGTCGAGCGAGATCTGCACGAAATCGCCGGTGAGCGGAAAACCGTCTTCGCGACGCAGCGTCACGTTGCGCGCGCCGACGGTGAAGCGGCCGCCGGTCGTCATCGCGTCGCGCGCGTTGACCGCGAGGTTGATCACCGCGAGCTCGAGCTCCGCGACGTCGACGCGGATCGGCCAGACACCCGGCTCGATCGCGACGACCAGCGACGATTTCGAGCCGAGCGATGTCTTCAGCAATTCGCGGCACGTGCCGAGCCATTGCCCGACGTCGATCGTTTCGTTGTGCAGCGGCTGCTTGCGCGCGACACCGAGGAGCTGGCGCGTGAGCGACTGCCCGTTCTTCAGCGCGCGCTCGATCGCGCCGAGTTCCTTGTCGAGATGCTGGACCCCGCGCCGCCGCGCGATCTGCACGTTGCTCGAGATGATCATCAGCAGGTTGTTGAAGTCGTGCGCGACGCTGCCGACGAGATTGCCGAGCGCCTGCATCTTGCGCGACTGCCGGTACGCGGATTCGATCGAGCGCCGCATCGACGCTTCGGCCTGCCAGCGGTCCCACGCCTCCTCTTCCGCCTTCAGCCGCTTGAGCGACAGCCAGATCACGGACCACAGCGCGACCGACGGCGCGAACATCGAGATGAACAGCACGCTCAGGTGTTCGTACCATTCATGCCAGATCGCCGACGTGCGGTACGCGCACGTCACGTAGACGGGATAGCTGCCGACCTGGCGATACGCGACGATCTCGCTGCTCGCGCCGTCGTGGCGCACGCGCACGACGCCGGCGCGCGGATCGTTGCGCGCGTCGCCGAACGTGACCGCGCGATCGGTGTGCGCGAGTGCCGGCGGCGGCGGATATGACGCGATCACCGCGCCGTCCGAGCGCGCGAGCGCCATCGTCATCGGCGTGCTCACTCCGCCGAGCAGGTCGCGGTAGAACGCGTTGAAATACGACGACTTCAGCGCGATCGACACCATCCCGGCGAACGAACCGTCGCTATGGCGCCGCGCGACGCCCGTGTTGAACACGGGAATGTTCTCGAGCTTGAGCGGCCCCATCATCAGCCGCGAGATGTGTTCGATGACCTTGCCGTCGCGGATGCCGGCGAAGTCGTCGCGGTTCGCGATCGACGCGTAGGGCGCCGGATAGTAGAGGCTGTTCGCGAGCAGCATCCCGCTCGCGCCGAAGATCGACACGGCGGCCACCTGCGGATAGCCGCCGCCGATCGTGTTCAGCGCTTCGTGGATGTCGGACTCCCGGTTGCGCACGGTCGCGTCGTCCATGTCCTGCACGAGATCGACGATGCGCGCATCGAGCGTCTCGCTCAGGTCGAACACCTTGAGCGCGTGCTCCTCGGCCACCCGCACCGTGCGCATCGTCACGTCGCTCGCGGCGGCCTCGCGCGTCTTCAGGTCGTTGTACGCCATCACCACGACGTAGATGCACGGCAGCACGATCGCCGCGACGAGCAGCACGATCAGCGTCATGCGACGCACCGCGAAATCGTGCTCGGGCGCACCGGCCGCATAGTTGCCGTCGTCCTGCCAGTCGTCGGCGGGCGGGGAGGCGGGAGCGTGGGAATCGGCGGGCCGGTTGGACATCATCGAGGAAGCGGGTGAGGCGGAGGTGCCTGCCATCATAAACGAGTTGCGACGGCCCGCCGCACGGCCCCGGACGCCAGCCATCCTGTCGATTTCGACAGGGGGAAATTGTCAGATTGAAAACGCGACGAATTCGGCAGCGCAAACGTACACAAGGAAAAATTTTGCGTACTTATCTCGAAAATGGTCGTGACTGTTTTCGGAATGGCGCGTGTTCGGACCAATTCTGTTCGAAATGCTGAAAATGGCGAGTTGCATCGCCTCCGGTTTACTCAGAGAATCGCGCCTTGCTTTCCCTATGACAGATATATGCGCCCGCCGGTGTTCGCCGCGCGGTGCGTCGCGCGCACTCCGCGTCGCGGCGCCCGCGCGCGGCCGCCAGACGGTTGCCCGCACACCCGAACGCATGGCGCCTAAAGAAGTGCGCCGCGCGGTCGTTAACGCGAGAGAGACCATTCCGTATACCGCATCGCCCCATGCCTTTGCCGATTGTAATTGCCGACGATTCGCTGCTCGCTCGCAAACTTCTGACAAAGGCGCTGCCGGGAGGCTGGGACGTCGAAGTCGCGTATGCCGCGAATGGTCGAGAGGCCTTGGCGCTCTATCGTGACGGCAAAGCTTCCGTAATGTTTCTGGACCTGACGATGCCCGACATGAGCGGATATCAGGTCCTGGAGACACTGCGCCACGAAGATCTGAACACGTTCGTGATCGTGGTATCCGCCGATATTCAGCCGCAGGCGCAAGCACGCGTGCGCGAATTGGGCGCGATCGCATTCGTAGCCAAGCCCGTGACGTCGGAGGCATTGCTGCCCATTCTCAAGGAGTATGGGTTGTATGCCTGACTCGGTGTTCACGGCGGAGCAACGCGACGCGTTGCAGGAGATCGCCAACCTCGCAATGGGCCGCGCCGCCGCGCGGCTCGCGTTGTTGCTCGGGCACTTCATCGAGCTGTCGGTGCCGCGCGTGCGGGTCGTGAAAGCGACCGACGCGGGCGACGCGCTGCGCGAGATGACGGGCATTCACGACAACGTGACCGCCGTGCGCCAGGGTTTTCGTTCCGACATCAAGGGCGAGGCGATCGTGTTGTGCCGCACCGCGAGCATCGCGCGGCTCATGTCGGTCGTCGACCGCACGTTCGGCGATGGCGTGTACGGCGGGATGGCGACCCCCGACGAAGTCGTGTTCGACGTCGCGAACGTGCTGATGGGCGCGTGCGTCGCGTCGATCCTCGACGAGCTCGGCCGCAAGCCCGTGTTCTTTCCGCCGGGGCTGCTCGGCGCGAACGTGTCGTTCGACGACGTATTCCAGCCGACCGAGCTGGCCTGGAGCGTGGCATTGCTGCTGGAAGTGAACTTCGGGCTCGAGGACCACGCGTTCCGCGCCCACTTCGTGATGCTGATGGCCGAGGATTCGATCCGGCTGATGGGCGACGCGCTCGACGCGTTGCTGTCCGCGCTATGACGGCCGCCACCTCGTCGCTGAGCGACCTCGTGATCGAGCGGGTGGGCTTCGGCCTGTTCGTGCTCGACCGCGCGATGAACGTGCTGATGTGGAATCGCTTCATGCAGGACCACAGCGGCATCCCGGCCGCGGACGTGATCGGCCGCAACCTGTTCGACTGTTTTCCCGACCTGCCGCGCGCGTGGCTGTCGCGCAAGCTCGAGAGCGTGTTCCAGCTCGGCAGCTTCGCGTTCAGCTCGTGGGAGCAGCGGCCCTACCTGTTCCGCTTCGAGCACGACCGGCCGATCACGGGTGGCGTCGACTACATGCAGCAGGACTGCACGTTCATGCCGCTCACGCGCGGCCGCGACGTCGAAGCCGTGTGCGTGACGATCTCGGACGTCACGCATGTGAGCGTGATGCAGCGCGAGCGCGAGGAAGCGGTCGCGAAGCTGCGCGAGCACGCGAATCGCGACGGCCTGACCGGCATCGCGAACCGGCGCTTCTTCGAGGCGCGGCTCAGCGACGAATTCGCGCGCTGGCAGCGCTATGGCGGCGACCTGTCGGTGCTGCTGTTCGATCTCGACCACTTCAAGACGATCAATGACCGCTTCGGGCATGCCGCCGGCGATGCCGTGCTGCGCGAGACCGCGCGTCGCGTCGCGTCGATCGTGCGTGCGCAGGATACGTTCGGCCGCTTCGGCGGCGAGGAATTCGCGCTGCTGCTGCCGTGCACGAATCTCGACGAGGCGATGCTCGTGGCCGACAAGGTGCGCGATGCGATCGGCAGCGTGCCGGTCGATGCCGAGGGGGTCAGCGTGCCGGTGACGGCGAGCGTCGGCGGCGCGTGTGCGAAGGCGGGCGCGCCGACCAGCGACGTGCTCGTCAACGAGGCCGATGCCGCGCTCTATCGCGCGAAGCGGCTCGGGCGCGACCGGTCGGTCGCGTATGCGTAGGTGGCGCATACGCCCCGCCGTGCGCGGAGCGGATGCGCCGGGCGCGTGCCGCGCTCAGCTTTTCGCGATGTCGGCCAGGACGCCGGCGAGCACGGCCGGCTGCGACATGAACGGCGAATGGCTGCTGTCGAGCTGGTGCACGTGGGTCGGGTTGCCGGGCGCGAACGCGTCGGCTTCGTCGATGAAGCGCTGCTGCAGCGCGGGCAGGATCACGCGATCCTGCAGGCACTTGATGTAGTGACGGTCGATCGCGCCCCAGCGTGCGGCCGTCGTCGGGATCGCGGTCGCGAACGGCGCGGCCGGCACGTCGCAGCTCATCAGGTTCGCGACGGCCTCGAAGTCGGCCTGCGGCACGTCGTCGTATAGCGCGCGCTTCGCGAGCTCGCGATAGGCGGGGTCGCCGCTGCGCGGATCGATGCGCAGCGCACCGGCGACGCGCGGGCTCGCCAGCATCAGCGGGCCGAGCATTTCACCCTTGTTTTCAGGTGCGCGCACGTAGTCGAGGCCCGGCACGCCCGACGCGGGCATGAAGGCCGCGAGATAGACGATCTTCGCGATCTTGTCCGGCGCGCGTTCGGCGGCCGCCGTGATCGCGAGGCCGCCCATGCTGTGCCCGACGAGCACGACCTTGCCGCGGCCGAGCGCGTACGCGTCGTCGACCGCCTGCATCACCTGCGTGGCGTAATCGTCGAGCGTCGTGTTCGCGACCGGCGACGGCTCGGCGCCGAACGCGTCCTTGTCGAGCGGGCGTGCGAAGTAGGAAGCGGGAAAACGGGCGTTGATGCCGTGCGCGGGCAGGTCACGCGCGATCGACAGGTGGCCGCGCGCGGCCAGCGCGGCCGCGACGTGCGCGTAGCACCACGCGCCGTGCCAGGCGCCGTGCACGAGCACGAAAACGGGATGATCGGACTGCGGGGTGGCGCTTGCGTTCGTCTCCATGGTGTCCGGGTCTTCAGATCTTGAGAAAGGTGTCATCTTAGACGAACCCGTGTGCGCCCTGACGGGCCGGATTCGATCCGTCCCTCTTGTCTCGTACAGGCCACATTTCGTTCGTATCTGATTTGAATTTATCGCGAAGCACGCTAATTTGTTGCTTTGCCTGCGATTGCGCCCCATGAACGTCGACTATCTCTTCTACCGGAGGCCGGACAAGCCCGGCCCCTATTCGCTCGACGACCTCGGCGACATCGCGCCGCCGATCGGCCCGGGCGACCTGGTGCGTGCGGGCATCGCACGCGTGTTCGCGCAGATCGACTGGCAGGAATCGCCCGATGTGCCGGGCGCGTGGTTCGGCACGGGCGGCGCGACATTCCAGTTCACTACGGAGCCCGACGGCCGCGTGACGAGCTTCATGGGCTCGCGCCTCGAACGCCGCTCGATGCTGCAGCTCACCCACGAAATGGGGCTCATTGCGCTCGACCTGCAACGCGACATCGTCTACGGCTGACGCGCGGCCGGCGCCGAGGCCGGCCCGGGCCGGCCGCGCTTGCCGGCCAACGGCTTCCGGCATGCCGCCGCACGTGGCGCGTGTCCGCCATCGAACTTCAAAGATTGCTATACTTTCGCCCAATTCCGGCTTCCGGCCGGTAATTTGTGCCTGTCTGTGTCGATCGTTCGCATATCTCGCACGCATTTGACACCCTGACCATCCCAGCCGGGCATGGCTTCTTCAATCGCCCCGCGTGGGTGTCTCCGTGGAGCTCGTCTTGGCCGTTTCCCATTCCGTCGTGGACGAACAAGAAACCGACGCCGCTGCCGTCACATCGGGCAGTTCTTTCTATCTTGCGATGCGCATCCTGCCGGCCGTGCAGCGCGATGCGATGTTCCAGGTCTACGCGTTTTGCCGCGCGGTCGACGACATCGCCGACAGCGACCTGCCGCGTGCCGAGCGCCACGCGGGCCTCGATCGCTGGCGCGCGGACATCGACGCGTGCTTCGCCGGCCGCCCGCCGCGCCACCTGGCCGCGCTCGACCGCGAGATCCGCGCATTCAACCTGCAGCGCGACGATTTCCACGCGATGATCGACGGGATGGCGATGGATGCGGTCGAAGACATCTGCGCGCCCGACGAACCGACGCTCGACCTCTTCTGCGATCGCGTGGCGAGCGCGGCCGGCCGGCTGTCGGTGAGGATTTTCGGGATGCCGGAAGCCGAAGGAATCAAGCTGTCGCATCACCTCGGCCGCGCGCTGCAACTGACCAACATCCTGCGCGACATCGACGACGATGCGGCGATCAACCGTTGCTACCTGCCGCGCGAGCTGCTTGCGCGCGAAGGCATCGCGATCACCGACCCGGCGACGATCGTGCGCGATCCGGCGCTGCCGCGCGTGTGCGCGACGCTCGTCGAGCGCGCGCTCGAGCACTTCCGCCAGGCCGACGCGGTGATGGACACCTGCGCGCGTGCGCAGGTGAAGGCGCCGCGCATCATGTCGGGCGCGTATCGCTGCATTCTCGAAGCCGCGATCGCACGCGGCTTTGCGTTCCCGCGCGCGCCGCTGCGCAAGCCGAAGGCGCGCATGCTGATGATCGCCGCGCGCTACGCGCTGTTCTGAGCCGACCGAGTCGATGCCCAGGACCGTCCACGTGATCGGCGCCGGCGTTGCCGGCCTGTCGGCCGCGGTCGAGCTGCAACGCCGCGGGCGGCGCATCGTGCTGCACGACGCGCACGCGCATGCGGGCGGCCGCTGCCGCTCGTGGTTCGACGGGACGCTTAACACGACGCTCGACAGCGGGCTGCACACGGTGTTCGCGGGACAGCCCGCGACGCAGCGCTACCTGCGTGCGATCGGCGCGGCCGACCAGCTCACGGGGCCCGCGCTGCCTGAATTCCCGGTCGTCGACGTCGCGTCGCAGCAGCGCTGGACGCTGCGCTTCGGCGGCGGGCGCTGGCCGTCGTGGCTGTTCGATGCCGCGTCGCGCGCGCCGGACACGACGCCGCTCGACTACCTCGCGCTCGCCCCGCTCGCGTTCGCGCGCATGGGCCGCTCACTCGCACAGACGATGCGATGCGACGGCATGTTGTGGGAACGTTGGCTGCGGCCGTATTTCCTCGGTGTGCTGAACGTCGAGCCGCGCCACGCGAGCGCCGAACTCGCGCGCGCGGCGCTGTGCGGCACGTTTTGCGCGGGCGGCTCCGGCTGCCGTCCGCTCGTCGCGCGCCATGGCCTCGGCAGCGCATTCGTCGAACCGGCGCTGCGGATGCTGCAGCACGGCGGCGCGCAGATCCGGCTGAATTCGCGGCTCGACGCGTTCGAATTCGGCGCGCACGGCAACGCGGTCGATGCGGTTTCGGTCGGCGGCGAGCGGATCGATCTCGCGCCGGGCGACGCCGTCGTGCTGGCCGTGCCGCCCGAGGTCGCGCAGCCGCTCGTGCCCGAACTCACCGCGCCCGATACGTTCGGCGCGGTCGTGACCGCATATTTCGCGGCCGAAGCGCCGGCCGGCAATCCGCTGCAGACGTCCGTGGTCAACGGTGTCGTCGATACGGTGCGCACCGGCGGCGGCCAGCTCGCGGCGACGATCCGCGACGCGGGCCGCTGGCTCGACACGCCGCGCGACACGCTCGCGCGGCGCATCTGGGAAGACGTCGCGCGCGTGACCGGCGCGAACCCGGAAACCATCCCCGCGTGGCAGCTCGTCGTCGAGCCGCGCGCGGGCTTTGCGGCGGTGCCGTCGCAGGAAATGAAGCGTCCGGCCGTGCGTACGCGCTGGACCAATCTTGTGCTGGCAGGCGACTGGATTGCCACCGGCTTGCCCGCCACGATCGAGGGTGCGATCCGCTCCGGCCAACTGGCCGCGGACGTGCTCCAGACACAGTAAGTAAAAGAGGGACCGATGAACGATCTCACCGAAATGGCTACCCTGTCCGCCGGCGCCGTGCCGGCCGGCGTCGATACGGCCGTCGCGCGTGCGACCGACGCGCTGCTGGCCGCGCAGAACGCGGATGGCCACTGGGTCTACGAACTCGAAGCCGATTCGACGATTCCCGCCGAATACGTGCTGCTCGTCCACTATCTCGGCGAGACGCCGAACCTCGAGCTCGAACAGAAGATCGGCAAGTATCTGCGCCGCATCCAGCAGGCCGACGGCGGCTGGCCGCTGTTCACCGACGGCGCGCCGAACATCAGCGCGAGCGTGAAGGCGTATTTCGCGCTGAAGGTGATCGGCGACGACGAGAACGCCGAGCACATGCAACGTGCGCGCCGCGCCATCCACGCGATGGGCGGCGCCGAGATGTCGAACGTGTTCACGCGCATCCAGCTCGCGCTGTACGGCGCGATTCCGTGGCGCGCGGTGCCGATGATGCCGGTCGAGATCATGCTGCTGCCGCAGTGGTTCCCGTTCCATCTGTCGAAGGTCTCGTACTGGGCGCGCACCGTGATCGTGCCGCTGCTCGTGCTGAACGCGAAGCGCCCGCTCGCGAAGAACCCGCGCGGCGTGCGCATCGACGAACTGTTCATCGATCCGCCCGTCAACGCCGGGCTGCTGCCGCGCCAGGGCCACCAGAGCGCCGGCTGGTTCGCGTTCTTCCGCGTGGTCGATCATGCGTTGCGCGCGGTCGACGGGTTGTTCCCGAACTACACGCGCGAACGCGCGATCCGCCAGGCCGTGTCGTTCGTCGACGAGCGCCTGAACGGCGAGGACGGCCTCGGCGCGATCTATCCGGCGATGGCCAACTCGGTGATGATGTACGACGCGCTTGGCTACGCGGAAGATCACCCGAACCGCGCGATCGCGCGCAAGTCGATCGAGAAGCTGCTCGTCGTGCACGACGATGAAGCGTATTGCCAGCCGTGCCTGTCGCCGGTGTGGGACACGTCGCTCGCCGCGCATGCGCTGCTCGAAACGCGCGACGCGCGTGCCGAGGATGCCGCGATCCGCGGCCTCGAATGGCTGCGCCCGCTGCAGATCCTCGACGTGCGCGGCGACTGGATCTCGCGCCGCCCGCACGTGCGGCCCGGCGGCTGGGCGTTCCAGTACGCGAACGCGCACTACCCGGACGTCGACGATACGGCGGTGGTCGCGGTGGCGATGGAGCGCGCGCAGCAACTCAAGCAGAACGATGCGTATCGCGATTCGATCGCGCGGGCGCGCGAGTGGGTCGTCGGGATGCAGAGCAGCGACGGCGGCTGGGGCGCGTTCGAACCGGAAAACACGCAGTACTACCTGAACAACATCCCGTTCTCGGATCACGGCGCGCTGCTCGATCCGCCGACGGCCGACGTGTCGGGCCGCTGCCTGTCGATGCTGTCGCAGCTCGGCGAGACGCCGCTGAACAGCGAGCCGGCGCGTCGCGCACTCGACTACATGCTCAAGGAACAGGAACCGGACGGCAGCTGGTATGGCCGCTGGGGGATGAACTACGTGTACGGCACGTGGACGGCACTGTGCTCGCTGAATGCGGCCGGCCTGACGCCGGACGATCCGCGCATGAAGCGCGGTGCGCAATGGCTGCTGTCGATCCAGAACAAGGACGGCGGCTGGGGCGAGGACGGCGACAGCTACAAGCTGAACTATCGCGGTTTCGAGCAGGCGCCGAGCACCGCGTCGCAAACCGCGTGGGCGCTGCTCGGCCTGATGGCGGCCGGCGAGGTGAACAACCCGGCGGTGGCGCGCGGCATCGACTACCTGATCGCCGAGCAGAACGAAGAAGGCTTGTGGGACGAGACGCGCTTCACGGCGACGGGCTTCCCGCGCGTGTTCTACCTGCGCTATCACGGCTATCGCAAGTTCTTCCCGCTGTGGGCGCTCGCCCGCTATCGCAACCTGAAGCGCGACAACACCACGCGCGTGACGGTCGGGCTGTAACCCGTGGCGCCGCAATCCACCGGCTCGCTGCCCGTCATCGCCGTGACGGGGATGGCGTTCGAGGCGCGCATCGCGCGCGGCGACGGCGTCGAAGCCGTCTTTGCCGCACGGGCCGACCGCCTCGAACGCGCGCTGACCGAGGCGACCGCACGCGGTTGCGCAGGCATCGTGAGCTTCGGCACGGCAGGCGGGCTCGCGCCCGACCTGGCGCCCGGCGCGCTCGTGGTCGCGAGCGCGATCGACGGGCCGTTCGGCCGTGTCGAGACCGACGCAGGCTGGAGCGCACGGCTCGTCGCCGCGCTGCACGACACGCCCGTCTGGGCGCGCGTCACGCGCGGCACGATCGCGGCCGTCGGCGCACCGGTCATCAGCGAGCAGGACAAGACGTCGCTGCATCGCGCGAAGGACGCGCTCGCCGTCGACATGGAGTCGCATATCGCGGCGGCCTTCGCGGCGGCGCGCGGCGTACCGTTCGCGGTGTGCCGCGCGATCGTCGATCCGGCGTGGCGCACGTTGCCGCGCGCGGCAACGGCCGGCCTGCGCGACGACGGCAGCACGGCGATCCTGCCGATCCTGCGCGAACTGCTGAAGCAGCCGTCGCAGCTCGGCCCGCTGCTGCAGGTCGCGAGCGATGCGCGCGCGGCGCGCACGACGCTGATCCAGGCGCGGCACGCGTTCGAGCGTGCCGGTGCGATGCGGATCGCCTGAGCGGCACGCGCCGCCTGTCTCGCCCTTCTCCCCCGGTTTCCGTTTCTCGCGGACAAAAAAAGAGCGCTGCATCTGCAGCGCTCTTTGTCTTTGTGGCGGGGGCCGCTGCAGCGTTACTGCTGCACGGCCGGCGCGCTCGCGGGCGTCGCGGGTGCGGCCGCCGATGCCGCAGCCGGCGCAGCGGCCGATGCAGCAGCAGGCGCGCTCGCGGGCATCGCGTTGTCCGCGCCCGGATCGTCGTACTGGGGCAGCCCCGGCGCGGCCGGTGCATTGCTCGGCGTGGCGCCCGATGCGCCGCCCGACTCGCCCGGATCCTCGTAGTTCGGCAGCCCCGGCACGGCCGGCGTCGCGGCCGGCACGGCGCCCGCTTCACCCGGTTCGTTGTAGGTCGGCACCGTGGCCGACGACGACTGGCTGCGATACGTCAGCGACTTGCGCTGCTGGAGGTACGCGTCGCGCACGAACGAATACGGATCGAGCGCGGCCTGCTTCAGCAGGTCGGTCGCGCCGAGCAGATCCGAACGCGCGCTGATGAACTGCGCGATGTACATCGGGTTGCGCGCGGCCGGCTCGATGTAGTTCAGCAGGTTGAAGCGCACGTCCACCGCGCGGCCGACGCCGTCGCGGATCGTGCTCGGCCCGAACACGGGCAGCACGAGGTACGGGCCCGACGGCACGCCCCAGCGCGCCATCGTCAGGCCGAAGTCCTGGTGATGTTTCGGCAGCCCGGCGGGCGTCGCGATGTCGATCAGGCCGGCGACGCCGAACACCGAGTTCATCGCCACGCGCATCAGATCCTCGGTGGCATCGGTGATGCGGAGCTGCAGCAGGTTGTTCGCGATGTTGCCGAGATCGCCGAGGTTCGAGAAGAAGTTGCTGATCGCGGTGCGCACGGGCGTCGGCGTGACCTTCTGGTACCCCTTCGCGATCGGCTGGGCGATGTTCGTGTCGACGGTGTCGTTGAACTTGTACATCGCCCGGTTCATCGGCTCGAGCGGGTCGTTGGGGTTGCGGTTCGGTCCCGTCGCGCAGCCGGTCAGCGCCGCGCTGGCGGCAACGGTCGCCGCAATGATTCGCACCTTATTCATTGATTCCTTGCGATTGGTTCTTGGCGCGTTTGACGCGCGGTTTGCCCATCAGGACGGGCTGGAACACCACGGCGCCGATCAGCGTGCAGGTCAGGGCCAGCGCGAGCAGCTTGCCCATGCTCGACGTGCCCGGGTGGTGCGACAGCCACAGGCTGCCGAATGCGGTCGCCGTCGTCGCGGCGCTGAACAGGACGGCATGCGTGAGGCTCGAGTGCAGCAAGCCGGTTTGCCCCGCGCGCCACGCCATCACGAAATACACCTTGAACGCGACGCCGACGCCGAGCATCAGCGGCAGCGCGATGATGTTCGCGAAGTTGAGCGGCATGCCGAGCACGACGCACAGCTCGAGCGTCACGACGCCCGACACGAGCAGCGGCACCAGCGTGCGCAGCACGTCGCCGAAGCGGCGCAGCGTGACCCACAGCAGGACCGTGATCGAGATGATCGACCACAGCGCCGCATGCAGGAACGCGTTGATGATCGTGTCGGCCGAATGCAGGATCGAGATCGGCCCGCCGGTCGTGCCCGGCTCCGCGGCTTTCACGGCCTTCGCGAAGCGGCGCAGCATCGTGTCGTCGCCCGGGTCGACGCCCTTCGGCACCTTCGGCGAAATCTGCACGAGCGCATGGCCGTCCGGCGCGACCCAGTCGCGCACCAGCTGCGGCGGCAGCGATTCGCGCGTGACGCCCTGCGGCTGCAGCAGCGACGCGAGCTGGTTGAGCGCGATGCGCAGCGTGTCGGAGAACGCGCGTTCGGCGCGGTCGCGCGTCGCGGCATCCGCGGCGGCGAGCTTCGCGAGCGACGCCGACAGGTGCTGCGCGGCGGCCGCGCCCGGGCCCGGGTGATCTTCGGCCGCGTAGCTCAGCAGGTCCGACACGCGCTTGAGCGCGGCGACGCGCTGCGCGTCGGTCGCGGGCGGCGCGGGCGGCTGCGTCAGCGCGGGCAGCAGGTCGCTCGCGGCCGCGGCGATCGCCGCGCGCTTGGCCGGCTGGTCGGCGGGGATGAAGGTCGACAGCGTGGTCGTGCGGCCGACTTCGGGCAGCGCGTCGAGGCGCTTCGCGGCCGCATCGGCCTCCGCGAGCGACGGCGCGAGCAGCGTGACGTCGTTGACGGCGGCTTCCGGCGAATCCTTCAGCGCGAGCAGCGTCGCCATCGATTCGCTGTTCGGATCCTTCAGGTGCAGCGGGTTGAAGTCGAAGCGCAGGAATGCGAGCAGCGGCAGCGCGCCGATCACGACCACGAGCGTGCCGATCAGGATCGGCTTGCGATGGCGGTCGAGGTAATCGTCGACCGGCGCGAGCCACGGAAAGCCCGGCGTCTTCGATTCGCCCGGCGGCGCGAACAGGCGCAGCAACGCGGGCAGCAGCGTGATCGTGGTGAGCAGCGCAACGAACATCCCGACGCCCGCGATCAGGCCGAGCTCCGACACCCCGCGATAGGCGGTGGGGATGAACGAGAAGAAGCTTGCCGCGACGGCCGCGGTGGCCAGCGCGAGCGGCATGCCCATCGAGTGCGCGGCGCCGATCAGCGCGTGGTCGATGCGCGGATCGCGGAAGCGCTCCTCGCGGTACTTCACGCCGTACTGGATCGAGAAATCGACGCCAAGGCCGACGAACAGCACCATGAACGCAACCGAGATCATGTTCAGCGAGCCGACCATCGCGAGGCCGAGCGCGGCGGTCACGACGAGGCCGACGAACAGCGTGACGAGCACCGAGCCGATCATCCGCTTCGAACGCAGCGCGAGCCACAGGATGACGAGCACGGCGAGCAGCGTGAAGACGCCGTTGAGTGCCGCGCCGTCCTCGACCGACGCGAATTCGTCGTCGGCGAGCGGCTGTTCGCCGGTCAGGCGCACGACCGCGCCGTAGCGCTTCTCGAGGTCGATCGAACGGGCCGCGTCGCGGATCACCTGGCTGGTTGCCGCGCCGGCCTTCAGCGCGCCGTAGTTGACCACGGGCTGCACGGTGACGAACGCGCGCGCGGGCTGCCGCGCGGCATCGTTGTCGACCAGCGCGCGCCACGAGAACGCGGCCGGCTTGCCGGCCAGCACGTCGTCGACCGTCGCGGCGCTGCGCGCGAGCAGCTTCGCCATCGCGGGCAGTTTCACCTGGCCGGTCAGCAGCGGCTGGCCGAGCGTGGTGGAGAGCGTCGTGGCGAGCCCGGTCAGGCTCGGGTTCTTCGCGAGTTCGTTGACGAGCGGGCGCGCGCTCGCGAGCTGCGCGGTCGTATCGGTGACTTCCTGCGGCGACAGGAACAGCAGCCCGTTGTGCTCGAAGAACGGCCCGCCGCCGGGCTCGGCGACCTGGCCGATGCGGCCGGCGGCGGCATCCTTCTGCAGCGCGTCGGTCAGCGCCTGCGCGGCGGCATTCGCGAATTCGGGCGCGGGCGCCTCGACGACCGCGAGGATCGTGCCGTTGCGTTGCGGGAACGCCGTGTCGACCGCGTGGCCGAGCGCGGCAAATTGCGGTTCCGCATCGACGAGCTTGCTGATGTCGGTGTTGATCTTGAAATGCTGCGCGACATAGACGCCGCTGAGTGCGGCGATGACGAGCGACAGCACGACGACCCAGACGGGCCGGCGTACCGACCATGCAACGAGTCGGACGATGAGAGATGTCACCATGTGGCGGTGGGGAGCGGCTGGAAAGGGCAAAGTAGCCAAGTATACCGGCGCAGCGTGGCGGCGGTCGTGACGTTGGGGGTTACGAGAAGGGAAGGAGAATTGTTCGTGGCGGCGGAATCGATACCGATGGCCGGCCGGTTTGTAAGGGGATATTTACATAAACGGCGCCGCGCTGCGTCGACGCCCCGCCGCGGGCCTGTGACAAAGGATCTGAAAGGTAACAGTCGATCACGGCGGCGCACCGAGGCGTCGAGCCCGGTATACTTTGCTCCGTCGGCCGGTGCAATGAACCGGTCGTTTTTTCTCATCGAGCGATATTCGTATGAAACGTCATCTGTTTGCTTTCGTCGCGGCGGCCGCCGTGTCGGTTTCCGCTTTCGCGCAGAGCGCGCCGGTCGATATCGTCCGCAATGCGGTCGAGGGCACCGTCAATGCGATGAAGGCCGATCCGGCCGCACGCGGCGGTGACATGGCGAAGGTCTCGGCGGTCGTCGAGCAGCGCTTCCTGCCCGCGACCAACTTCGAGCGCACGACCCGCATCGCGGTCGGTGACGCGTGGAAGCAGGCCACGCCGCAACAGCAGCAGGAGCTGTACAAGCAGTTCAGGCTGCTGATGACGCGCACCTACGCCGCGTCGCTCGCGCAGCTCGGCAGCCAGGACGCGAAGTTCTCGTTCAAGGCCGGCGGTGCGTCGGGCGCCGACGCGCTCGTCCAGTCGACGGTCACGACGCCGGGCGACAGCCAGTCGGTCGGCTATCGTCTCGGCAAGGTCGGCAACGACTGGAAGATCTACGACATCGACATGTCGGGCGCGTGGCTGATCCAGGTCTACCAGGGCCAGTTCAAGAGCCAGCTCGCATCGGGCGGCATCGACGGGCTGATCGCGTATCTGCAGAAGCACAATTCGCGGACGAATTGATCGGCCGCTGAGCGATCCGGATTCCGGATGCACGAAGGGCGCCCTCGGGCGCCCTTTTTCATGGCTGTGCGCTGGCGGCGCGTTACGCGCTGACGCCGAGCATCCGCAGGCAATCGTCGACCACCGCATCGACGAACGCGGCACGATCCGCTTCCGGCGTCGCGATGATGTGATCGGTCGCACCATGCACGCCCGCATAGATCAGCAGCGCGGTGACCTGCGGGTGCGCGAGCCGCCAGGTGCCGGCCCGTGCGCCGCCGTCGAGAATCGCGCCGAGCTGGTCAAGGATCGCGTTCTTGTCGGCATTCGCGCGATCGTGGTGATGGTGGTTCGTATAGACGATGTCGTGCGTGCGGTAGGTCGCCGCGTAGGTTTCGATGTTGGCGCGGATCCACGCGCGCAGGCGCGCGAGCCAGTCGTCGGCGTCGCATGCGTCCACCGCGTGCTGCAAACGGTCGAGGAACGACGCCGTGTAGCGCTGCGCGAGCGCGGCGAGCATGTCGGACTTCGATTCGAAGTAGTGATAGAACGTGCCCTTCGCGACCTGCGCGTGCTCGACGATCTCGCTGATGGTCGTCGCTTCCACGCCCTGCGCGAGAAACAGCGTCTCGGCCGCCGCCATCAGTTCCTCGAGGCGCACTTCCGCCGGCTTCGTGCGCGGCTTGCCTGCCGGCGTGTCGTCTTTCACTGTCCTGAGTCCTGCCTTGGTCCTGTCCGTCATCGCGCGGCTCGACGCCCGTTCATGCACAGCCCGCAGTTTAGGCCAGCGTCCCGCTCACGGCCAATGCAGTCCATTGACCGACGGTCGGTCGATATATATGATGAGAATCATTCTCATCTCGATGCCCGTCAAGGGCTGACCACCATGCCTCGCTCCCGTCGCGCCGCACTCGTCCTGGCCGCCTGTCTCGGCACCTTTCTCGCCACGCTCGACATCAGCATCGTCAACGTCGCGCTGCCGACGCTGCAGACGGCGCTCGATACCGATATCGGCGGCCTCCAGTGGGTCGTCAATGCATATGCGCTGACGCTGTCCGCATTCATGCTGTCGGCCGGGCCGCTTGGCGATCGCTACGGACACAAGCGCGTGTGGCTCGCCAGCGTAGTCCTGTTCACGGTGGGGTCAGTGGTGTGCGCATGCGCGGGCAGCACCGAGCCGCTGCTGATTGGCCGCGCGATCCAGGGGCTCGCCGGTGCGTTGCTGATACCGGGCGCGATGCCGATCCTCACGCATGCATTTCCCGATGCGCGCGAGCGTGCCCGCGCGATCGGCGGGTGGTCCGCGTTCAGCGCGCTCGCGCTGATCCTCGGGCCGCTGGTGGGCGGCCTGCTCGTCGAGCATGGCGGATGGCAGAACATCTTCCTCGTCAACGTGCCGATCGGCGTCGTGACCGTGCTGCTCGGCGCATGGGGCATTCCGGAGCGCCGGCATCCGCAGCATGCGGCGTTCGATCCGCTCGGCCAGGCGCTGAGCGTGATCTGGCTCGGGTTGCTCACGTACGGGCTGATCGGTATCGGCGAAGCCGGCGCGTGGCACGCGAAGGTGCTCGCGCCGCTGGCGGGCGCCGCGGTGGCGTTCGTCGTGTTCGTGCGAGTCGAGACGCGTGTCGAGCGGCCACTGCTGCCGGTCTGGCTGTTTCGCGACCGGCGGCTGGTGCGCGCCAATCTCGCGTCATTCGTGCTCGGGTTCTCGGGGTACAGCAGTTTGTTCTTCCTGTCGCTGTTCCTGCAGCAGGCGCAGGGGCGCACGCCGGCCGGGGCCGGCTGGCAACTGATGCCGCAGTTCGTGATGACGGCGATCACGTCGATGCTGTTCGGGCGCATCGCGGCGCGTATTCCGTTGCATGCGCTGATGGTGGGGGGATACGGGCTGATCGGCGCGATGCTGTCGCTCATGGCCGGCTTCGGCGCGGACACGTCGTATGTGCCGGTCGGTGTCGCGCTGGCGTTGCTCGGCGTCGGCATGGGGCTCGCGGTGCCCGCGACCGGCATGACCGTGATGGAACTGGCGCCGGCCGAACGCGCGGGCATGGCGTCGGCGACGATGAACGCGTTGCGTCAGACCGGGATGAGCATGGGCATCGCGGTGCTCGGCAGCGTGATGAGCGTCGGGGCGCTGCACCGGATGACGGCCGCGATGCTGGTGGCCGGCAGCGCGCAAGCGGATACGCTCGCGCGACAGGCGGTGATGGAGCATGTATTTGCGGCAGGGCAGCCGGCGCCGCTCGGTGCGTATCGGGACGCGATGGCGCACGGGTTTTCGGTCGCGGTTTTGTGTTCCGGGATCCTCAGTATTGTGGTTGCGGTGATGCTGATGGTGCGGCGTGAAGTCAGTCGAAAGCAGGGTATTGCGCCGGTGTCGTGCTCGACGCAATCGCGGCCGGAACGACCGTGACCGGTCAACTTCGCCACCTATCGAATCACATATGACGCGATGTAGATCAGCATCGTGGGCGTTGCCAAGGCGGCCAAGGAAAGCACCAATTTTCGTGCTGTGACACGTTGACGCGCGATCCGCCAACCCGCGAAGGCGAATGCAAGCGATGGGCCGAGCAGCAACACGATGAGCAGCGCGAAAACTGGCCAGGGTGGTGAACAGAGATCGATTTCGCGGCAGGAATGCTGACCGAAGTGCATTCGCCAACCGGTATGAATCCGCCAATCGATCCGGCTTCCGATCCAGCATGCGAGCCAGGTAGTTACCAGACCTGCGATCCCGTACAAGAGCGAGAGTCCTACACGTCTTATTCTTGGCCGCATGTCCGAGGATTAACGTGATTTCCTGCGAGTCACGATGCTCGCCGAAACGATCGCAAAGATGGCAGACAGCCCACCCCATCCTGCGAAGAACGCATCCGCGATTTCCGGGTTCGTATCGAAAAGGCTACCTCTGCCATGCAGGACGAGTGTTCCGTATGCGTAGAGAGAGCCCCAGCAGATCAAGGTGGCGAAGGCTACGCCGACAAGTGCGCTCGCTACAGCGGCAACGAATTTCATTTGACGGGAAAGAACAAAATGGTTTTTGAGTTGCGGAAATCCGACCAGAAACCCGCTATGACAATATTCCACGAAATCCGAATGCCTGATGCGAAACCGGTGAGCCTGCCTCCATTCCAGAGGTCGATATGGCCGCCGCTCAAATTGTCCGGCGAATCGCCGTCCTGCAGCCAATAGCCATCGAAGAAGACAATTCCGGTTCGACTTGCTACCTTGCTCGCCCAATCGCGTCCCGTAATGTTCTCGGGAGCCAGTACGCCGGCGACCGGCCGTAGCTTCAACCATTCAGCAAACTCGTATGCGCGTGTGGCGGTCGATTTGCCGTTGAGCATGAGGCGGCCCAGTGTCGGCTTGCCTGGCATTGGCCGGACCCGCTTCTGCGAAAACGACTTCATCTCGATGCCGACGTTGTGCAGCGTTACACTCATCCGGATGGCGCACTGGTTCTGGTACTGTCCGTTTGGATCGGCGTACGGATTCCCGTGAGCATAGTTGTTCCAGAGTTCGGAAAACGTTACCGACTTCAGTTGGACTTCCTTGTGCGAGTTTTGCACGGTGGTCGTCCTCACGACTGTTTTTGCGTTTGGCATTACGCATCCCCGCTCAGTCGTGCGAGCGCTTCGTCGCCCCAATAGACCGTGTACGTGCCCTCATGGCTCGTATGAACACGCGGCAGGTATCCGGTGGCATCGAGTCGGCCCGAGTGAACACGCCCGTCCGATGTTTCGATGATGTACGGATAATCCGGCACTGCGCCGTTTCCGACGGCGCGAACGCATTCGTCATAGACGCCCGCGGCTATGGCCGCCGTATTGCGTTGCGGATTCGATCCGGAAGAAACGACGCCTTCCGTTTCCGCTTCGTCATCGCACCATGAATTGCCGGAGAGCACCGCAACGATGCGTGGCGGTGTCGCACATCGACATAACACGACGTCGCCATCGGCTGCCGTTTCGGCCATGAATCTGATGCGCTTCGGTCCGCCAGCCTTGGCAATCTGTCCAGTACTTCCGCATGCTTTGCAGAACGCGAGGCCGCCGATCAGCGCAACCTGATGGCCAGCGTCGCCAAACGTGAATCGTGGCCCTGCGTAGGCAATGACGTGTCCCCCGGTTTCCAACTCGTCGCCGACAACGGCGATACGGCGCATCATGATTTCGCTCCTCGGTCCAGATCACCGATATCTGCCGGTGATGCCGGTTGCCGCACGACGAGTTCATGCAGGCGTCATGCGAAACACGAGCACGATGCTCGTTCCGGCAAGCGAAAGGATTCCATCGACCCGGGGAGCGGTCGATTGGACGAGTATGAAATTGGACGGCGAATCGTGAGGTGGATGCCGTTGACGTGCTGGCCTACCTCCGCCGATGCTCGACCGCGAACTTGATCAGCTCGGCCTGCCCTTCTATCTCCAGCTTGCGCTTCAGATTGAGCCGGTGCGTCTCGACCGTGCGCACCGACAGCCCCGTCTGCTGCGCGATCTGCTTGCTCGACAGCCCTTCCGCCAGCGCGTCGAGGATGTCGCGTTCGCGCGGCGTGAGCCGGTCGAGCGGCGACGCGGTCGCGCTCGCGTGGATCATCCGCGCGGCGAGCCCTTCGCTGAAGAACGTCTGGCCGGCCAGCACCGCGCCGATCGCGCGCACGATCTCGCTCGCGGGCGAATCCTTCAGCAGGTAACCGCTCGCGCCGGCACGCACGGCCTGCGTCACGTATTCGATGTTGTCGTGCATCGACAGCATCAGCACGCGGATGCCCGGAAAGCGCTCGTGGAACACGCCCGCGAGCGTGATGCCGTTCATCCCGTTCATGCCGACGTCCATCAGCGCGAGATCGGGTTCGAGCGACGCGGCAAGCGCGAGCGCCTCGTCGGCGTTGCCGGCTTCGCCGACCACGGACAGGTCGGCCGCTTCGAGCCGCATCCGCAAGCCGTCGCGCACGAGCGGGTGGTCGTCGACGAGCAGCAGTCGGGCGACGGGCCGGGCAGTGTCGGGGGCGCTCATGCGTGAAAGGTCTCCTGTGATGGGGCGCATCATGACGCGGCGCCGGGCAGCGGCACGCGCGCGGCGACGATCGTGTGGCCGACCTGCGACGTGATCGTCAGCATGCCGCCGAGCGCGTCGAGGCGCTCGCGCATGTTGCGCAGGCCGATGCCGCGGCGCGCGTCGGCTTGCGAGCGTTCGGCGTCGAAGCCGCAGCCGTTGTCGGCGATGGTCAGCAGGACGGATTGCGCGCCGACGTCGAGCGTGACGGCCGCGCGCGACGCCTGCGCATGATGCACGATGTTGCTGAGCGCTTCCTGGGCGATCCGGAACAGCGCGGTGTTGACGGCTTCGGGCAGCGGCCGGGTGCCGCTGTGCGCGACCTGCGTATAGCCGATGTCGATGCCGCTTTCGGCGCCGAGCTCGCGCACCAGTTGCTCGAGCGCAGCTGCGAGGCCGAGGTCGTCGAGCATCGACGGACGCAGCGCATGCGAGATGCGCCGCACTTCGCGCAGCGTGTCGCCGAGCCGCCCGACACCCGATGCCAGTGCCTGCTCGGCTTCGGGCAGGCGGGCCGCGCCGCGTTCGAAGCGGGCGAGCGCGGATTCGAGCATCAGCTTCGCGGACACCATCATCTGGCTGATCCCGTCATGCAGCTCGCGCGACAGCCGCGCCCGCTCCTGCTCCTGCGATTCGACGACACGCTGCGCGAGCAGCTTGAGCTTCGCGTCGGTGCTGCGCGACTCGCTGACGTTCAGCACCAGCGCGCACACGGCGATCGCCGCCGCGCCGGTGAGCGCGATCGCGGTCAGCCAGCTCATCGTGCGCTCGATGTTCGCGGATGCGCGTGCGTCGATGCGCTGTAGCGCGGTGTCGACGTCGTCGAGATAGATGCCGGTGCCGACCATCCAGCCCCAGCGCTCGAGCGCGACGACGTAGCCGAGCTTCGGCGCGACGCGGCCCGTCGACGGTCGCTGCCATGCGTAGCGCACGTAGCCGCCGCCGCTCGACGCCGCGCCGATCAGCTTCTGGATCGTCAGCGCGCCCTGCGGGTCGCGCATCGACCAGTAGTTGTGGCCGACGCGCTCGGGCTCGCGCGGATGCATCAGCGAATTGCCATGCAGGTCGTACACGAAGAAATAGCCGTCGGGGCCGAAATCCATCTTCTGCAGCATCGCGAGCGCCTGCGTGCGCAGCAGCGCGTCGTCGCGCGCGTTGCGGCCGCTCGCGTCGTAGAGCGGCATGATCGCGCTCGTCGCCAGCTCGACGTAGTGCTTCAGCTCGACTTCCTTGCTCGACAGGTACGCGGCCTGGATCGTCGCGTGCTGCGTGTGCGCGAGGGACGTCGCCTGCTGGCGCACGCCGAAGCCGATGCCGGCGATCGCGAGCAGGAACGGCACGATGGCCAGAAGGAAGATCTTTGCCTTGAGTCTCATGGTGGTGCGAAGCAGCCGTGCACCCGCGCGGGCGGGCCGGGTGCGTCAGCCGTGCGGCGGCATGTCGAGGCGACATTGTCGGCGATTTTGCGCACGGGCGGCGACGGCGGCCCGGCGGCCGTCCGGCCCTTGCTCGGCCATCGCTCGGCGGCGTGGCGTGTCCGGCCGCTCAGGCCTGCCGCGCCGCGAGGCCGCCGGAAGCGGCCGGGTGCACGACGATGCGGTTGCGCCCGCCTTCCTTCGCGCGATACAGCGCGTCGTCGGCCAGCTTCAGCGCGCCCTGCATGTCGTCGTCGTGTTCGGGATAGCTGGTCGTCACACCGATGCTCACCGTCAGGCGGCCGGACGTGCCGGCGTCGTGCCGGATGCCGAGATCGAGGATGCCGGTGCGGATCGTTTCGGCGATCGTCACCGCGCCGTCCGTGTCGATGTCGGGCAGCACCACGACGAATTCCTCGCCGCCGTAGCGTGCCGCGTAATCGGCCGGGCGGCGCAGGCAGCCGGCGATGCAGTGGCCGACCGCGGCAAGCGCGTCGTCGCCGGCCTGGTGCCCTTGCGTGTCGTTGTAGCGCTTGAAGTAATCGACGTCGATGAACAGCAGCGACAGCGCGTGCTGCGAGCGCGCGGCACGGCGCCATTCGCGCGCGAGCGTGACGTCGAGCATCCGGCGGTTGTCGAGGCCCGTGAGGCCGTCGGTGCGCGCGAGCGCCTGCAGTTCGGTTTCCGCGCGGTGGCGCTTGCGCAGCTGCACGTCCAGCAGCAGCGACAGGCCGACGAAGCCGATCGCGAGCGCGACCATCGCGGAGCCGATCGGAATCGCACGGTCGTACCACGCGGCGTAGGTATCGGCTTCCGAGCGCGCGACCATGATGATGAGCGGCAGGTTCTCGAGGTGCCGGAACACGTACAGGCGCCGCACGCCGTCGATCGACGCGGTGTCGGCGAAGCTGCCTTCATTGGCGGTCATGAACCGCCGGAACGTGCTGGCGTGGCTGATGTCGCGGCCGACGATCTTCGGGTCGTACGGCTCGCGCGCGAGCATCCTGCCGTCCGTGTTGATCAGCGCGATCGAGCCGCGATCGCCCAGCGACAGGCGCGAGAACAGGTTCTGGAAATATTCGAGCCGGATCGACATCACGGCGACGCCGCCGAACGCGCCGTCGGGCTTCGTGATCCGCCGGCTGAGCGCGATGCTCGGCGAGCCGCCGCGCAGCCGCGAGTGATACGGCGGGCTGACGTACAGGCCGGCGTCGGGATGATCGCGGTGCACGACGAAGTACGGCTCGTTGCTGAAGTTGGCCTTGCGCGGCACGTCGCTCTTGCCGTCGACCTCGATGTCGCCCTTCGCGTCGAGCACGTAGATCCCGCCGAGGTACTTGGCGGTCGTCGCACGGTCGAACAGCACCTGGCGGCGCAGCGGCATCGGCAGCTTGACGACCTCGGGGTCGTTCTCTCCCTCGACGACGGCCTGCAGCGACAGCGAATAGATCTCGATGTTGCGCTCGATGTCCCACGACGCCATCAGCGCCAGGTTCTGCTGCATCGCGATCGAGCGTTCGCGTGCATCGATGCGGCCTTCGTACAGCACGATCCCGCACAGGAGCAGCAGGACCAGCGCGATCAGCAGCCCGGTATAGAAGATCAGGTGGGGCAGCAGGAACCGGCGCAGATGAACGGCGACACGGCTCGTCAGGCCGGATTCGCTGGGCATTGCGTAGTCGGTTTCTGCCATGGTCGGTGGATCGGTGGGCATTGCCGCCGGGAGGCGGGCCGATGCGATTGTTCGTATGACGTGTCGGCGGCGATCCGGTACGCGACCATTCCGACGCCTTCCTGCCGGCCGGCGGGGAAATTGGACGCCGATTATCGGTAATCGCGGCCAGATATACCGGTAAATCAAGCATTCACTGGTGACATCTGCGCCGATTCAACGATCCGACGAATCGGGCAACGCGAATTCAACGGAGTATAACGCGCGCGTCCGCGTGCGCGGAAAATGTTGGGGGCCATTGATCCGGATCAAATTTCAGCGAATTCCCGGGCTGGCGAATATCGGGCAGCGCGTTCCAGCGCAAGGCTTTGCGGCATGAAGGGCCGTGGCGCGCGGCATGCAGCCGCCGATTCTCTCCGGATAACGGCACACGCAGGCGAAAAATGAAGGCAGACGATATGTGCCGATTATTCGTTTCAACGGCCGGGCGAACGCGAAAATGAAAAACGGGCGGCCGTGGCGGCCGCCCGTTTCGTGAAGCACGCCCGCGCTTAACCGCCGTGCTGTTGCGCCTTGAACGCGAGGCGGAACCGGTGCAGCAGCGGCTCGGTATAGCCGCTCGGCTGCGACGTGCCCTGCAGCGCGAGCGCGCACGCGGCCTTGAACGCGGTCGACTGGTCGTAGCCGGGCGCCATCGGGCGATAGTTCGGGTCGCCGGCGTTTTGCTGGTCGACGACGCGCGCCATCCGCTTGAACACGTCGAGCACGAATGCCTCGGTGATCACGCCGTGGCGCAGCCAGTTCGCGATGTGCTGGCTCGAGATGCGCAGCGTGGCGCGGTCTTCCATCAGGCCGACGTCGTGGATGTCGGGCACCTTCGAGCAGCCGACGCCCTGTTCGACCCAGCGCACGACGTAGCCGAGGATGCCCTGCGCGTTGTTCTCGACTTCGCTCAGGATCTCGGCCTCGCTCCACGCGGCGCGCTCGACGACCGGCACGGTCAGCAAGCCTTCGAGCAGCGCGTCGCGTTCGCTGGCGTACGGTGTCTTCTCGAGTTCCTGCTGGACGGCCTGCACGTCGACGAGGTGGTAGTGCAGCGCGTGGAGCGTCGCGGCGGTCGGCGACGGCACCCATGCGGTGTTCGCGCCGGCGCGCGGATGCGCGATCTTCTGCTCGAGCATCGCGTGCATCAGGTCGGGCATCGCCCACATGCCCTTGCCGATCTGCGCGCGGCCACGCAGGCCGGCCGACAGGCCCGCGAGCACGTTGTTGCGCTCGTACGACTGGATCCACGCCGACGACTTCATGTCGCCCTTGCGGATCATCGGGCCCGCTTCCATCGCGGTGTGCATCTCGTCGCCGGTGCGATCGAGGAAGCCGGTGTTGATGAACGCCACGCGTGCGGCGGCCGCGGCGATACATGCGGCGAGGTTCACGCTGGTGCGGCGCTCCTCGTCCATGATGCCCATCTTCAGCGTGTTGCGCGGCAGGTTGTACAGATCCTCGATGCGCGCGAACAGCGTATCGGCGAACGCGACTTCGACCGGGCCGTGCATCTTCGGCTTCACGATGTAGATCGAGCCGGTGCGCGAGTTGCGCTTCGCCTTCAGGTCGTGCAGCGAGCACAGCACCGTGACGACGCCGTCGAGGATCCCTTCCGGAATCTCGTTGCCGTCGCGGTCGAGCACCGCGCCGTTGGTCATCAGGTGGCCGACGTTGCGCACGAACAGCAGCGAGCGGCCGTGCAGCGACAGCGTGCCGCCGGCGGGCGTGGTGTACTCGCGATCGGCGTTCAGGCGGCGCGTGAAGGTCTTGCCGCCCTTCGCGACTTCCTCGACCAGCGTGCCCTGCATCAGGCCGAGCCAGTTGCGGTAGAGCTGGACCTTGTCTTCCGCGTCCACCGCCGCGACCGAATCCTCGCAGTCGATGATCGTGCTGACCGCGGCTTCGAGCACGACGTCCTTCACGTTCGCGAGATCGGCACGGCCGATCGGCGTCGACGCGTCGATCTGGATCTCGAGGTGCAGGCCGTTGTGCTTCAGCAGGATCGCGGACGGCGCGTCGGCCGCGCCCTGGTAGCCGACGAACTGCGCCGGCTGCGCGAGACCCACGACGCCCTTCGCGGTTTCGACGGCGAGCTGGCCGTCCTGCACGCGGTAGCGCAGCGCGTCGCGGTGCGAGCCGCTCGCGAGCGGCGCCGCGTTGTCGAGCACGTTGCGCGCGTAGTCGATCACGCGCTGGCCGCGCGTCGGGTTGTAGGCCGTGGTGCGTTCGGCGCCGCCGTCTTCAGGCAGCGCATCGGTGCCGTACAGCGCGTCGTACAGGCTGCCCCAGCGGGCGTTCGCGGCGTTCAGCGCGTAGCGCGCGTTCGACAGCGGCACGACGAGCTGCGGGCCGGCCTGCGTGGCGATCTCGCTGTCGACGTTCGCGGTGGCTGCCGCGACGTTCGACGGGACCGGCACGAGGTAGCCGATCTGTTCGAGGAACGCGCGATACGCGGCGTGGTCGCGCACGGGGCCGGGGTGCGCGCGGTGCCAGGTGTCGAGTTCCTGCTGCAGGCGGTCGCGTTCCGCGAGCAGCTCGCGGTTGCGGGGCGCCAGATCGTGCACCAGGGCCGAGAAACCGCTCCAGAACGCGGCCTTGTCGATGCCGGTGCCCGGCAGCGCTTCGTTTTCAATGAACTGGCTCAGCGCTGGCGCGACTTGCAGTCCTGCTTGGTCGATCATCGTTAATCCTCCCGGGGAAAAAATCGCGCGCGGCTTGGCTGGTTACGCTGCGACGCTTTGTGTGCCGGCGCGGGCGATCTGCGCGTCCTGTTCGGACTTTACGCCAGACACGCCGATCGCGCCCGCGATCCGGCCGCCGACCGTGACGGGCACGCCGCCTTCGAGCAATCCCGTCAGCGGCGCGCTGAGAAACGCGGTGCGGCCACCGTTGATCATATCCTCATACGCCTTCGTCTCGCGCCGGCCGAGCGCCGCCGCGCGCGCCTTGTCCTGCGCGATATACGTGCTGGCCGGCGAGGCACCGTCCAGGCGCGCAAAGGCGAGCAGGTGGCCGCCGTCATCGACGACGGCGATCGACACGGCCCAGCCGTGGCGCTCCGCTTCCGCGCGGGCGGCGGCGAGCATGCGGTCGGCATCGGCGAGTTCGAGTTCGGGTTTCGTCTGCATGGCAATCCTCCGGAATCCGGTCAGTTGACGAGGTGGTTGTCGACGAGCTCGATCCAGTGGCGCACGGGCGTGCGGCCCGCGCCGTTCAGGTGAGTCTGGCAGCCGACGTTGGCCGTGACAATCAGGTTCGGCCGCGCGGCTTCGAGCGCGTCGAGCCGGTTGTCACGCAGTTTCGTCGCGAGTTCGGGCTGTGTCAGCGAATACGTGCCGGCCGAGCCGCAGCACAGATGGCCGTCGGCGACATTCGTCAGATCGAAGCCGAGCCGCGTCAGGATGCGCTCGACCGCGCCGCCGAGGCGCTGCGCGTGCTGCAGCGTGCACGGGCAATGCACCGCGATGCGGCGTGGCGTCGACCCGGCCAGCGTGTCGAGCGGCTCGGCCGCGATCACTTCGGCCAGATCGCGCGCGAGCGCGCTGACGCGTTGCGCCTTCTCCGCATAGACGGGGTCGGAGCGCAGCAGGTCGCCGTATTCCTTGACGAAGGCGCCGCAGCCGCTCGCCGTCAGCACGATCGCTTCCGCGCCGGCTTCGATCGCGGGCCACCAGGCGTCGATGTTGCGGCGTGCGCGGGCGAGGCCGGCCTCCTGCGCGTTCAGGTGATATTCGGTCGCGCCGCAACAGCCGGCTTCGCGTGCCGGACTGACGCTGATGCCGAGCCGGTCGAGCACACGCGCGGCCGCCGCATTGGTGTTCGGCGACAGCGACGGCTGCACGCAGCCTTCGAGCATCAGCACGCGCCGTCCATGGCGCACGGACGGGCGCGGCGCGGCCGCGGGGACTGCCGCCGGGATCTTGTCCTGCAGCGTGCCGGGCAGCAGCGGGCGCAGCGCGCGGCCGGCCTTCAGCAACGCGGCGAACGTCGCCGGGCGCGGCACGACATGCCGCAGCCCCGCGCGCAGCAGGCGCTCGCGCGCGGGCCGCTGCGCGCGCTTCTCGGCTTCCGCGCGGCCGATGTCGAGCAGCGTGTGATAGCGCACGCCGGACGGGCAGGTCGTCTCGCAGTTGCGGCATGTCAGGCAGCGGTCGAGATGCTGCTGCGTGCGCTCGCCGCACGGCTCGCCTTCGAGCAGCTGCTTGATCAGGTAGATGCGCCCGCGCGGCCCGTCGAGCTCGTTGCCGAGCACCTGGTAGGTCGGGCAGGTCGCGTTGCAGAAGCCGCAGTGCACGCACGCGCGCAGGATCGCTTCCGCTTCGTCGGCCCGGGCGAGGGCCTTGCTTGCTTCGCTGAGATTGGTTTGCATTGGCGGGTCGGGATCGGGTCGCGTCAGAATTCGGCGTACAGGCGGCCGGGATTGAAAATCGCATGTGGATCGAGCTGCGCCTTGAGCTGCCGGTGTACGCGCAGCAGCGCCGCCGGCAGCGGCTGGAACGGCTCGCGCGTCGCGCCCGGCGTGAAGCAGGTTGCATGGCCGCCCCACTGCGCGGCGAACCGCTGTACGTCGGCCGGCGCGGCATCGCTCTTCAGCCAGCGCTGTGCGCCGCCCCAGTCGACGAGCTGCGCGCCGGGCAAGGCGTCGAGCGGTGCGGAGGCCGGCACCGACACGCGCCACAGCGGGCGCGGATCGTCGAAGAACGGCAGCGCCAGGTCGCGCAGCCGAGCCCAGAACGCATCGTCGCGATCATCCATGCGCTCGCCGCCGATCGTGTCGCGCGCGGCTTTCACCGAGCCCTCGCCGCCTTCGATCCGCACGCGCAGCACGCCGTCCGCGTGGCATGCGCCGGCGAGCGGCAGCCCCGCGCGACGCCATGCGGCGACGCGCTGCACAGCTTCGTCCACGCCAAGCTGTAACGCGAGATCGCCCGTCGCGCGCGGCTTCGGCAGCACCTTCAACGACACCTCGGTCACGACGCCGAGACAGCCGAAGCTGCCCGCGAGCAGCCGCGAGACGTCGTAGCCCGCGACGTTCTTCATCACCTCGCCGCCGAAGCGCAGGTGCTTCGCGTGGCCGGTGATCACGCGGCAGCCGAGCACGAAGTCGCGCACCGCGCCGGCCCACGGGCGGCGCGGGCCCGACAGCGCCGCCGCGAACATGCCACCGACCGTTGCCGTGCCGCCGAACGTCGGCGGCTCGCACGGCAGCATCTGGCCGGCCGCGTCGAGCATCGCTTCAAGATCGGCGAGCGGCGTGCCCGCGCGTGCGGTGACGACGAGCTCGGTCGGGTCGTACGACACGACGCCGCGATGCGTGCGCACGTCGAGCGTGCGGCCTTCGACGGGGCGGCCGAGGAACGCCTTCGTGCCGGCGCCGCGGATGTGCAGCGGCTGGCGATCGTGGATCGCCGCGTCGACCTGCGCGACGAGCGCCGCGCTGTCGTCGATCGATTCGATGTCGCGTCGCATCAGAAGCGCTCCAGTTCGGGAAACGGCAACTTGCCGTGATGGACGTGCATCGCGCCGAATTCGGCGCAGCGGTGCAGCGTCGGGATGTTCTTGCCGGGATTGAGCAGGCCCTGCGGATCGAACGCGGCCTTCACCGCGTGGAAGAACGTGATTTCGTCGGCATTGAACTGCACGCACATCTGGTTGATCTTCTCGCGGCCGACGCCATGCTCGCCGGTGATGCTGCCGCCCGCCGCGACGCACAGCTCGAGAATCTTGCCGCCGAGCGCTTCCGCGCGGTCGAGTTCGCCGGGCCGGTTCGCGTCGAACAGGATCAGCGGGTGCATGTTGCCGTCGCCCGCGTGGAATACGTTCGCGACCGGCAGCCCGTATTCGGCGGACAGCGCGGCGATGCCTTCGAGCACGCGCGGCAACTCGCGGCGCGGGATCGTGCCGTCCATGCAGTAATAGTCCGGCGACATGCGGCCGACTGCCGGGAATGCGTTCTTGCGGCCGGCCCAGAAGCGCTGGCGCTCGGCTTCGTCGCGTGCGACGCGGATCTCGGTTGCGCCCGCGTCGCGCAGCAGCGCGGCGACGCGTTCGGCGTCTTCGTCGACGTCGGTCGGCGAGCCGTCGAGCTCGCACAGCAGGATCGCCTGCGCGTCGACCGGGTAGCCCGCGTGGATGAAATCCTCCGCCGCGCGGATCGCGAGGTTGTCCATCATCTCGAGGCCGCCGGGGATCACGCCTGCGCCGATGATTCGCGCGACCGCCGCGCCGGCTTCCGCGACGTCGTCGAAGCTCGCCATCAGCACCTTCACGCTCGGCGGCTTCGGCAGCAGCTTCACGGTGACTTCCGTGACGATGCCGAGCATTCCTTCCGAGCCGGTGAACAGCGCGAGCAGGTCGAAGCCGGGCGCGTCGAGCGCATCGGCGCCGAGCGTGAGCGTCTCGCCGTCGATCGTCAGGATCTCGACCTTCAGGATGTTGTGTACCGTGAGGCCATATTTCAGGCAGTGCACGCCGCCCGCGTTTTCGGCGACGTTGCCGCCGATCGAGCAGGCGATCTGCGACGACGGATCGGGTGCGTAGTAGAGGCCGTAGGGCGCGGCCGCCTGCGAGATCGCGAGGTTGCGCACGCCGGGCTGTACGCGTGCGATGCCGGCATCGGGGTCGATGTCGAGAATTCGGTTGAACTTCGCCATCACGAGCAGCAGGCCTTTCTCAAGCGGCATCGCGCCGCCCGACAGCCCGGTGCCCGCGCCGCGCGCGACCACCGGCACGCCAAGCGCGGCCGCGACGCGCAGCACCGCGCGCACCTGCTCGACCGTATCGGGCAGCACGACCGCGAGCGGCACCGTGCGGTACGCGGCGAGGCCGTCGCATTCGAACGGCTTGAGCGCCTCGCGTTCGTGCAGCACGTCGAGGCCGGGCGCCGCCGCGTGCAGCGCGGCGACGAGTGTGTCGCGGCCGACGGTCGCGAGTGGGCCGTCGATCCGTTCGTCGTAGATGAAACTCATCGGGGTTGTCTCCGTCTTCTTCATGCGGCGGCCGCGATGGGCGATGCGCCGGATGGACGGGATTCTTGGTGGGCGGCGCGCGCGTGTCCAGACGTGGCGAATGTGGTCATACCAGTTTTTATGAGGCGGCCGGAAATCTGCTGTATCGGTCGCCATAAAACTGAATGGATAAAAGGGTTTGTGGGAAAATCGCCGATATCCTTCCGGAGTGGTCATACCAGTATGGAAACGCAGGATCGAGTGGGGTCGGCGCGGAACGTGGCCGACGTCGTTGCCGAGCGCATCGAGCAGCTGATCGTCGACGGCGTGCTGAAGGCCGGGCAGGCATTGCCGTCCGAACGGCGGCTGACCGAGAAGCTCGGCGTGTCGCGCACGGCCGTGCGTGAAGGGATGAAGCTGCTGCGTGCGCGCGGGATCATCGACACCACGCACGGCAAGGGCTCGTTCGTGGCGAGCCTGACCCCGCAACGCGAAATCACGCCGATGATGCATCTGCTCGGCTCGCAGCCGCGCACGCTGTACGATCTGTTCGAGGTGCGCGGGATGCTCGAGACGGAGGCCGCGCGGCTCGCGGCGCTGCGTGGGACGCCGGCCGATTTCATCCTGATCAAGCGCCGCTATGAGGAGATGACCGCGGCCGATGCGCAGGATCTCGACCCGGCCGCGCGCGCGAAGCTCGATCACGCGTTTCATCTTGCGATCTGTGAGGCGTCGCATAACCCGGTGCTCGTGAATACGCTGCAGTCGTTGACGGATTTGTTGCTGAGTTCGGTGTTTGCGTCCGTGAACAATCTTTATCATCGCGAGCCGCTGAAGAAGCAGATCGATCGTCAGCATGCGCGGCTCTATAACGCGGTGACGGGGCGGTTGCCCGATCAGGCGCGCAAGGCGGCGAGCGAGCATATTCGTCAGTGCGTCGAGTATCTGCGGGAGATCGAGCAGGAGGAGCAGCGGCTGGTGCGATCGACGTTGAGGCTCGAAGGGTGGACTTGAGGTCGGCTGTGCGTGGCGGTGTGTCTTGATGCGCATCATGCACAGTGGGTCGGCTGGAGACGCGTGTCACAGGGCCATGTCAGACTGTGAGCCATTCTTCGTGTGGCCCCCGCTGCTGCCTGCCGTGATGTGTGGACGCCGTCGTGTGTGTAGTGCCTGACGGAACCACGCCGGGCAAATCGGTGCGCCACGCTTCCTGAACGGAGGACATCGCATGTCGAACCGGACCCACGACGACGGGCACGACGCCCGCCCCGCCAAAGCAGCGGAAGAATTCGCTGATGCGCAGCGCGACGTGTTACTTGTGTTGCTGAATGAGCTGCTGGAGGCCGAGCGCGCAGGTGCGCGGGTTGCGTCGGAGACCGTGGCGGAAATCGACGATCCCGAACTTCATCGGTTCGTGGCCGGGATTCGCCAGGATGAGGCGCACTGGTGCGCGGTGCTGGTCGACGCGATTCGGTCGCTCGATGCGACGCCGACGCATGCTACCGGGGCGTTCTATGAGAAGGCGATGGCGATCGAGGATCTGCCGGAGCGGCTGGCGTTCTTGAATTGCGGGCAGCGCCGGGTCGTGCGGAAGTTGCAGGCGTTACTGCCGACGCTTGCGCAGCCCGACATGCACCACGCGCTCACGCAGATGCTCGTGGCGCATGAGAGGAATATTGGGTCGATTGATGCATTGCTGCGGATCAAGGGTAATAGCGCTGGACCGGGGGCGGCGTAGCTGCAGTGCCACGAATAGCGTACTTCGCGGATTTCAATTGAAGTAGCTTTTCACCTCTAACGATCCCGTCAACTGCGGCGGTCCGATGAAATTAAAGTTCACTTCCCTTGTATCGAACACACTCTAAATTGTCTGTTCACCATATACTTGTGTACCAAATATCAAAGAATACGGGGTCAGAATGGCGAGCGTACGCGATGCAGCTGTGGCCTTTAAAATTTGGGCGGTAGAGCACCGTTTGTTCAGTGCACAGTTGGGACCAACGGATACTGCCATTGATCCCGTTGTTGTCAGAGCGGTTGCTCAAGCATTTGATATCGAAAGTCAAGCGGTACAAAAAGCAGTATTCGCTCGACGTGTGACGCTAGTGGCATATAACGAAGCGGACCGGCAAATCCGGGTCTACCTTAACCGAGGTTTCACAAAAACTATTGATGCGAAACTCCCGAAGCGTATTGCCGACGTTGAGGTTGCTTATTTCCAGGGAACGATCGGACAGATTGGCCCGGTACCGACTTCCCTTGCCCCGAGTCCTGCGTATCGGACAGCAGCCGGTAAATATACATGCGGCAGCTCTATTTTCCCTGGGGGGCGCACCGGCGCTGGAACGCTTGGCGCGATTATTAATGTTGCAAATCAAGCGGTTTTATTTGGGTTAAGTAATAACCATGTCGCTGGTCAGTGCAATTACTCTGATCTCGACCATCCGATAGTTGCTCCTGGATCGATTGATATTCGTGCGGGATTCATTGATCCCTTTACGATTGGCCATTTCGCTCGATCCTGCCCTATGCAGTTTGGAACTCCAGACAACGTACCCACGGCTGCCAACTTGGATGCTTCAATTTTTTCCTTGAAGGATGTGGCCAACGTTTCGTCGTATCAAGGAACGTTCTACGATACGCCACCGAACGTCGTACCCATGGCCGACAACTTGGAGGTAAAAAAAGTCGGACGAACGACGGGGTTGACGCACGGAAGGGTTGTTGGCAAGCTGGCTGGCCCGATCCCTGTTGGTGTGTCGGTCGCCGAACTGGGCCTGCAGTCTCAAGTCTACTTTGAAAACGCGTGGGTGGTTGAAGGGCGCGCCGGGGCGTTCTCCGATCGAGGCGACTCTGGATCGCTCATCGTTACCGAAGACGGAACTGCAGCGGTCGGGTTGCTGTTCGCTGGTGACGGGTCTATAACCCTAGCATTACCCTTGCAAGACGTTTTGGCGCATTTTGGTGCCACATTAGCTACAGGACTATGATGAATGCTTCCCAAGCGGCGGCAGCGCTCTTGAGTGAGCTTCACGCACCCAAAGGCGCTGTAACCGTTGTACCTCGACACGAGCATGGCGGCATAGTACTAGAGGTGCTATTGGATGATCGTGCCAGTAGCTATCGCGATCGCGTCCCGTCAAAGTTTTGTGGTTTTCGTACCCGCGTGAATCGCAGGCAGCCGTTTGTCGCTTTTTGCCACTAAAGCTTTGTTGTGTCGTGATAGTCAAGAGCCGCTGATGCGGCTCTTTTTTATTTGCTGCCAGGCACCCCATGCAGCGACAGGTCATTATTTGCTCAATGTGCTGAGTATCGTCACGTCTAATCCACATCAGAAAGCTTTGCTAGTTGTGTGGGAAAAATCAGTCTCATCGTCAGCTGCCGGTTTAGGAACAGACGAAACTTGGCAATCGATTTGGGGGGCTGTGGTGTGGGCTGTCTCATTGCATGCTCCCAGTGTCCGAACGCTAGTATCTCGTCATTTTCGTTGAAGCGTTTGACCCAAGCTGCCTCTCGGCTCCAGATCGCAGCTTGACAGGTTTCGCCGATTCGCTGATCGTTGGCCAGCGCTACAGCCTTTGCACTCTTGAGATTGATAATGTGATATGTGCCCGAGCGTGTTTCTCGCGGGACAACATTTCGCACTTGACCTTGCAGTGCGATGGGGAATGGATTCGCGATATTGCCCGCCCATCGGAATGCCGCAAGGAATTGTTCTGTCTCGTAGTAGAAATCCGGCCAACCGACCGATTGACCCGAAAATACCAGCTCCAGTGAATCTGCGATGCTTGCATCCGCGTCGCAAGCTGCACGAAGTTGAAGGATTCGTTTTGCTGTGCTGAGGTACGTGGCGAGCCGTCGTGTGTTCGACTCCTCGAATTCCGTACTCGTTGCCCGAGGCGGCTTCGTATGCTTGGACTCCTTCGTACTGCTCTTTCCGGAAGTGGGCTCTGGCTCGTGATCGATAGTCAGTAGTCGAAAGCGGTACTTTCCTTTCTTCAGCGATTCGAGCAGTCCGTCGGAGCGTGCGGCTATAGCCGACACTTTTTGTTCGACGGAAAACTTACACGTTTCTTGATGGGTTGTATTGGGTTTCAGCCGGTAAAACGCATGCACCAAGTATGGTTTGCCGTCACGCTCCTTTGGATGGGCGGGAACATGTGAGACGCCTATGCCGCAACCGACGCATCTGAATGGTTCGGTTCCCTGTCCACGCGCTCGTTCGTCCGTTGTGATTTCAGTTCCCGTAGCGTCTAACGCGGATAACATTCTGGTACCCATATGGTCTCCCCGCAGCAGATTAGTATGATGAAAGCATACCGTAAATTCAGGGGCAGATATGGGTGGTGTGCCGAATCAATTGGTGGTTCGCGGTCTGATGGCTAGGCGTGAATGTTAGAAAGCAGTTGCCATTGGTGCTGCCGAGGAAGCGTCGTCACGGCGATGAACTCGTGTTATGGCACACAGGTTTACACCAATTTTTTGAGATCATTGTCCTGAAGGGACTTCACTGTTTTCACGAGATTCCGCATTGAGTGTGTCTGTCGACTGATCGCTCCAGCCGAATGCAGACGGCCTTTGCTGTGCACTCGCCGTTCGACGAAAGCTAAAAAAGCCCGCCGAAGCGGGCAACCTCACGATGCGGAGGGGGAGATACGAATAAGCGTGGTTGCGTGCTTAACCTTTTGTCGCACCAAACGTCAGCCCCGCCACGAAATGCTTCTGCATCGCGAAGAACATCGCGACGGACGGCAACGCCGCTAGAATCGACCCGGCCGAGACGAGATTCCACGACGTCGTCCATTGCCCCTTCAACGCGGCCACGCCTGCCGTAATCGGCGCAGCCTCATCCCCTTGCGTGAGACACAGCGCCCAGAAGTAGTCATTCCACACGAACGTAAAAACGAGAATCGCGAGCGCGGCCAGCGCGGGCCGAATCAACGGCAGCACGATCCGGTAAAACACCGTCCATTCCCCCGCCCCTTCGATCCTTGCCGCCTCGATCAGTTCGAACGGCAACTGCTTGATGAAGTTGCGCAGAAACAGCGTACAGAACCCGGTCTGAAACGCGACATGAAACAGAATCAGCGCCTCGACCGTATTGAACACGCCGAGCCGCAGCGACAAGTCCCGCACCGGAATCATCAACACCTGCACCGGCACGAAGTTACCGGCAACGAACGTCCCGAACAGCGCTGTACTCCCGCGAAACTTGTAGGTCGCCAGCGCAAAGCCTGCCATCGCTGCGAGCGCAATCGACCCGACAACGGAAGGCACCGTGATCTGCACGCTGTTCCAGAAGTAATGCAGCATCGGCGACGTCGTCAGCGCGTCGCGATAGTTCCCGATCATCGAGAAGTGTCGTGGCCAGCCCCAGTAGTGGCCTTCGACCAGTTCCTCGGTCGAGCGCACCGACGTGATGAACACGGCGATCATCGGCAGCAGCCAGATCAGCAGCGCAACCGGCAGCGACAGCTTGTACAGCCTGCGCGACACAGGCTTCCATTGGGCAACGGGAGTCGGAAACATGATGGCCACCGGTCAGGTTATTGCTCGTTGCGCAGCAGGCGGCGCAACTGGAACACGATGTAGACGAGCATGAACGCGAACAGCACGACCGCAATCGACGCGGAATAGCCGAGCCGGTAGTACTTGATCGCCTGGTCGTACATGTAATACGCGAGCACGGTCGAGCTTTCGAACGGGCCGCCGCTCGTCATCACCGAGATCAGGTCGAAGCTGCGCAGCGCGCCGATCACCGTGACGACGATCGCCATGAAAGTGGTCGGCCGCAGTTGCGGCAGCACCACGTGCCACAGCAGCGCGAAGCCGCGCGCGCCTTCCATCCGGGCGGCTTCGATCTGTTCCGGGTTGAGCGACGTGAGGCCGGTGAGGTACAGGATCATGCAGTATGCGGTCTGCGGCCACAGCGCGGCGAACACGATGCCGAACGTCGCATAGCGCGCATCGCCGAGCACCGGGATGCCGTGTCCGGCGATCAGCGCGAGCAGGCCGAACGTCGGATCGTAGAACCACGAGAAGATCAGCCCGACGACCACGCCGGACAGCACGAACGGCGCGAAGAACAGCGACTTCACGAGCCGGATGCCGGCTACCGCCTGGTTCAGGTACAGCGCGAGCGCGAGGCCGAGCGGCGGCGCGAGCATGAAGAGCGCGAGCCAGATCACGTTGTTGCGCAGCGCGGTGTAGAACGTCGGCGCATGCAGCAGTTCGACGTAGTTCGCGACACCGACGAAGGTGCGCTCGGTCATCCCGTCCCAGTTGTACAGGCTCAGCCACAGCGTCGACAGGATCGGCCAGATCACATAGACGGCCACCATCGCGCAAGCCGGAGCGAGAAAGAGCCATGCGGCGCGCTGTTGGCGCCGCACGGCAGGCGACGGGCGACGCGCGGGCACCGCGGTGGCGGCGGATGCACCGCGCGGCGGCGGCGCGGCGCCCGCGCCGGCGGGCGGGGGGGACGTGATCGGACTGGACACGGCAAGCCTCCTGAACGGGCACGGCGGCACGAGGCCGCCGGTTGGGTCACGTGGTCACTTCTTGTAGATGCGCTTGCGGGTCTGTTCGAGTTGCGCGAGCACCGTATCGAGCTGCGCGGGATTCGCGAGGAACTGCTGCATCCCCTTCATCCCCTCGTCGGCCATTTCCTTCGTCATGTCGCGGTCGTAGAACTGCGCGACGCCGCCCTTCGTGTCGGCGAGGATCCGGAAGCCGATACGCGAGATCGGATCGGCCGGCTCCGGCGACTTGCTGTTGGCCGACAGCGAGCCGAGCCCCTCCGCGAGCTTCGCGCCCATCTCGGGCGTTTCGACGAACGCGAGGAACGTGTGCGCGTCGGCCTTGTTCTTCGCCTTCGTCGGGATGTGCAGCGATTCGACCGGGCCGTCCTCGGCGGTCGGCACCTTCGGGTCGATGATCGGGAAGCGGTAGTAGCCCATTTCCTGCTTCACGTTCGGCGGAAAGCCCGCCGCGATGAAGGTGCCCATCAGCATCATCGCGGCCTTGCCCTGGAACAGGAACGGCTGCGCGCCGTCGAGATCGTAGGACAGCGCGTTGTCGATGAAGTAGCCCGCGTCGATCAGCGATTTCCACGTCGTGTAGACCTTCTTCACGCGCGGGTCGGTGTACGGCACGTCGCCGGCCATCAGTTGCTGGTGAAACACGTTGCCGTTCACGCGCAGGTCGAGATAGTCGAACCAGCCGGCGAGGGTCCACGCGTCGCGGCCGCCGACCGCGATCGGCGTGATGCCGGCCGCTTTCAGCTTCTTGCACGCGTCGAGAAACTGGTCCCACGTCTTCGGCTCGTCGGCGATGCCGACCTTGTGGAACAGGTCCTTGCGGTAGAACAGCCCCCACGAGTAGTAGACGGTCGGCGCCGCGTACTGCTTGCCGTTGTACGAGGATGCGTCGCGCGTCGACGCGTACATCGTGCCCCAGCCGTTCTTCGTCCAGTCGCCGCTCAGGTCCTCGAACAGCCCGCGCTTCGCGTAGTACGCCATCCGTTCACCGGCGTGCCAGTTCACGACGTCCGGTGCGACGGTCGTGAGCCAGGAAGGGAGCTGCACCTTGTACGCTTCCTCGTCGACGAAGGTCGCCTTCACGTCGATGTCGGGATGCGCCTTGCGGAACGCGTCGAGCGTCGACTGCCAGACCGCGCGCTGGCTGGCGCCCTTGAACGCGATGTTGATCGTCAGCGTGCCGGCATCGGCGGGCGTCGTCATGCCGAGCGATGCCAGTGCGACAGCGGCGGCCGTGGCGAGCCGGGCGGCGGTGCGAAGGGGGCGATGGGTCATACGTGTCTCCAGTCCTGGGTGTCGTTGTGCGTGACCGGCGCGTCGTGGCGCCGGTCGCGGTTGCTACGAACGGCTTCGATACACGGCCACGTCTTGCGGCCCGACTTGCGCCGTGCCGAGCACGAACGCCGACGGCGGCACCGCGTCGATCGTGTGCGGTGCGTCGCCATAGTTGAAAACGTAGGTCAGGCCGCCGCGCCGGCTTACGCGTACGCCGTCGCCGAGCGGCGCGGGCGCGAGGCCGGCTTCGGCCGCGACATCGGCGAACAGCCGGGTGGTGGTCGCGTCGTCGAACAGCGCGGCCCAGTAGTGCAGCGTGCCGTGCGATACGCAGGCCGGGTGACCGTCGGCGAAGCGTGCACGCACGACGCTGTGCGTGTCGTCGTGCAGTTCGACGAAGTCGCGCCAGTGGCGTGCGTTGCCTGCGAGCGGCGAGCCGTCGCGCAGCGTGCCGTCGATCCGCTCGGTCACGTTCGGCCGCAGCGATTCGACGCGCCATACGCGCACCGGCAGGATCGACGCGAGCGGGCCGGGCGGCAGCGTCGGCGGGATCTGCAGGTCGACGGTCTTCGAACCGGTGCGCGGGCCGAGCACGACATGCGCGCCGGAGGCGGCGAGCCGCGAGGCGAAATCGTTCGGGACGACCGGCAGCGGCGGCACGACGACGAGGCGGTAGCCGTCGAGCGGCGCGTGCGCGGACACGATGTCGACGTCGAGGCCGAGCGAGCGCAGCGCCGAGTAGTACTCGAACGCGAAGCGCGGGTAATGGAAATCGGCGCCCTGCGGCTGCACTTCGAACAGCCACTTCGCTTCGTAATCGAAGACCAGCGCGACGGGAGCGCGCACGGTGCCGTCCGCATCCGCGCCGGCGTCGTGCACGGCCGCGATCTCTTGCGCGACGCGTTGCGCCTCGCGGCCGCCTTCGTCGAGCTTGTCATCGGGGGTGTGGAGGCCCGCATGCATCTGCTCCTGCGCGAACGGCGCCTGCCGCCAGCGGAAGTACGATACGCAGCCGGCGCCGTGCGCGAACGCTTCCCAGCTCCACAGGCGCACCATGCCCGGCAGCGGCGCGGGGTTCCATTGCGCCCAGTTCACGGGCCCGGGCTGCTGCTCCATCACCCAGAACGGCAGCTTCGACATGCCGCGATAGAGGTCGTGATTGAACGACGCGAAATCCGGATGGCCGGTGCGCAGCCAGCGCGCTTTCACGTCGGGTGCGAACCATTGCTCCTCGAGCGCGCCGAGCGGGTAGCTGTCCCAGGTCGCGATGTCGAGGTCGCGCGCGACTTCGTAGTGATCGAACTCGGTGAACAGCTGCATGAAGTTGTGCGCGACCGGGCGGCCGGGCGAATGTGCGCGGATCACGTCGACCTGCATCCGGTGATAGCGCGCGACTTCGTCCGACGCGAAGCGCCGGTAGTCGAGGCGGTGCGACGGGTGAGCCTCGGTCACGGTGCCGACAGGCGCATCGACTTCATCGAAATGGCGATACTCCATGCTCCAGAACACGGTGCCCCACGCGCGGTTCAGCGCGTCGATCGTGCCGTAGCGTGCCTTCAGCCACGCACGGAAACGCACGAGCGCGGCCGGCGAGTAGCTGACGACGGTCTGGTGGCAGCCCAGCTCGTTGTCGGTCTGCCAGTAGCGCACGGCCGGGTGGCGGCCGTAGCGTTCGGCGACCGCCGTGCAGATCTGGCGCGACGCTTCGAGATAGGTCGGCGACGAGAAGTCGTAGTGGCGGCGCGAGCCGAACGCGCGCGGCCGGCCGTCCGCGCCGATCGCGAGGATGTCGGGGTGGCGATCGACCAGCCATTTCGGCGGCGTCGCCGTCGGCGTGCACATCACGATCTCGAGGCCGGCCGCGCCGAGCACGTCGACCGCGCGATCGAGCCAGCCCCAGTCGTATTCGCCCGGCGACGGCTCGATGCGGCTCCACGCGAATTCGGCGATCCGCACCTGCTCGATGCCGAGCGCTTTCATCCTGCGGGCATCGTCGGCCCACATCGTTTCCGGCCAGTGTTCCGGGTAGTAACAGACTCCGAGGCGCATGCCCGATCCTTATGCGTAGTGGTGAACGTGGACGTCGGCGCACGCGGGCACCGCGCGGCCGTCTTCGGTGAAAAGATGGCAGGCCGCGGCCGGCGCATGCACGCGCACGCGTTCGCCGCTGCGCACTTGTGCGTCGCCCGGCACCTTCGCGATGAGCGAGTGGCCGCCGGGCTGGTCGAGATGCACGTAGGTCTGTTCGCCGAGGCGTTCGACGAGTGCGACGTCGCGTGCGAGCGCCGTCGCGTCGTGTTCGGCGCCGAGCGTCAGGTGTTCGGGGCGAATGCCGAGCGTCACGGTGGCGCCCGCGCCGAGCGCCGAGCCGTCACGTGGCAGTACGAAGGTTTCGCCGGACGGCGTGAGCGTGACGGTCGTGCGATGCGCATCGCAGGCGGTCACGACGGCCGGCAGGAAGTTCATGCGCGGCGAACCGATGAAGCCCGCGACGAAGCGGCTCGCCGGGTGGTGGTAGAGGTCGAGCGGCGCACCGACCTGCGCGATGCTGCCGTGCTGAGCGGTATCGGCGCCGGCGTGCAGCAGCACGATCTTGTCGGCGAGCGTCATCGCTTCGGTCTGATCGTGCGTCACGTAGACGACGCTCGCGCGTTCGAACTGCCGGTGCAGCTTCGCGATTTCGATGCGGGTCTGGCCGCGCAGCGCGGCGTCGAGATTCGACAGCGGCTCGTCGAACAGGAATACGCCGGGCTCGCGCACGATCGCGCGGCCAATCGCGACGCGCTGCCGCTGTCCGCCCGACAGCGCCTTCGGCTTGCGATCGAGCAGCGTGTCGAGCTGCAGGATGCGCGCGGCATCGCGCACCTTGCGGTCGATCTCGGCCTTCGGCACGCGCGCGAGCTTCAGCCCGAACGCCATGTTCTCGTAGACCGTCATGTGCGGAAACAGCGCGTAGCTCTGGAACACCATCGCGACGCCGCGTTCGGCGGCCGGCACGTCGTCGACGCGGCGGCCGTCGATCGACAGCTCGCCCGCGCTCAGATCCTCGAGCCCGGCGATCATCCGCAACAACGTCGACTTGCCGCATCCGGACGGCCCGAGGAACACGCAGAACTCGTGCGCGCCGATCTCCAGATCGACGTCGCGAATGACCGGCGCGTGATCGCCATAGGCTTTCTGCACGCGCCGCATCGAGATGCTCGCCATTGTCTCCGCTCCATGTTTTAATGCGCTTAAATCGTTGATTAAGCGCTTAATCATCGCGATCAAAAAAAGAGGCGATGCGATCGCGGCCGAGTCGCGCCCGTCGGTTGGGCGGCAGGGTGTGCGGCGATAGTGCGCCGCTTCGGTGAGCGAAGCAAATACTGGATAGACGTCTCATATAGTGAGCAAGTGATGGCAACCCTGGATGAAGTGGCGCGCCGTGCCGGCGTGACGGCCGCGACCGTGTCGAACGTGTTGCGCGACCGCGGCCGGGTGGGCGAGGCGACGCGGGCGCGGGTGCTGGAGGCCGTGGCGGCGCTCGGGTATCGGCCGCATCTCGCCGCGCGGGCGCTGGCGGAAGGGCGTGCGCCGACGGTCGCGCTGATGGTGTCGAGCATCGCGAACCCGTTCTACCCGGAGTTCGCGCTGGCGGTCGAGCGTGCGGTGCGGCGCAACGGGCAGTTCCTGATCGTCTGCAACACGAACGAAGATCCGTTGCAGGGGCGTGCGTATCTCGACCAGATCGCCGGCACGATCTCCGAAGGCATTCTCGTGACGAATGCGAACCTGCATCTGCCGGATCTGCGCGACGTGGCGGCACGCGGCGTGCCGGTCGTGCTGTGTCTGTGGGAGCGGCCGGAGGCGCCGCCCGATGGATTGCCGTGCGTGGCGATCGATTTCCGCGAGGCGGGGCGGATCGCGACGCGGCACTTGCTCGAACTGGGCCACGAGCGCATCGGCGTGATCGTCGGCGGGTCGGCGAGCGGCGTGCAGGCGGCGCGCTACGACGGCTTCGTCGACGTGATGCGCGAAGCGGGGCTCGATGCGTCGATCGTCGAGGCCGAGCCCGATTCGATCGAAGGCGGCGTGCGCGCGGCGGGGCGGCTGCTCGATGCGCACCCGCGGTTGACCGCGCTGGTCGCGACCAACGACCTGCCGGCGATCGGCGCGATGCATGCGGCGGCCGATCGGGGCCGGCGTGTGCCCGATGATCTGTCGATCGTCGGGATCACCGACATTCACCTGGCGAGCGACACGCGGCCCACGCTGACGACCGTCGCGATCCCGACCGCCGAGGCCGCCGGGCTCGCGGTCGAACTGCTCAATGCGCTGCGCGAGGCGGGTGGTCAGCGCGACGCGGCACCGTGCGTGCGGACCGCGCCGCGACCGAGGCTGGTGGTGCGGGGGACGACCGGGCGTGTGGCGGGCGGGGGCGCGACGCCTTCGGTTTGATGCGTGGCGGCGGCGAGTAGGTTGAGGTCGCTGTCGTGATCGTTGCGACCCGGCGTCGGGTGGCGCTCGCCTTGGCAAACGGCACACGGCGAGCGGCGAGCGGCGAGCGGCGAGCGGTAAGCGGTAAGCGGTAAGCGGTAAGCGGTAAGCGGTAAGCGGTAAGCGGCAAACGCACCGCCGTCCTCACCCGCCTTCGACGAGCCGCATCACGATGCTTCTAGCTGATTCCAGATGCGCGACCGTCATCGAGCGCGCCGCGCGCGCATTGCGTTCGCGGCACGCCTGCAGGATCTCCTCGTGCTCGACCTGGAACGACGGCGTATCGGCGAGCAGCGTGGCCTGCAGGCGCTCGTACCGTTCAACCTGGCTGCGCAGCTCCGCGATCGTCTTCAACTGCCGCGCGTTGCCGCAGCACGAATACAGCAGCGCGTGGAATTCGCGGTTCAGTTCGCCCTGCCGGCGCGGCACGGCCGCATCGCCGAGCAAACGATGGACGAGTTCGGCGCGTGCGAGCGTCTCGTCGTCGAGCCGCTTCACGCTCCGGTAGATTGCGTCGCCTTCGAGCAGCGCGCGCAGGTCGTAGATTTCCTGCACGTCCGACGCGCTCAGCATGCGCACGACGGCGCCGCGATTCCTGAAGATGTCCAGCAAGCCTTCGCGCTCCAGGCGCTGGATCGCCTCGCGCATCGGAATCCGGCTGATGCCGAACCGGTCGGCGAGGTCGCGCTCGACGAGCCGCTCGCCGGCTTCCAGCTCGCCGTTGATGATCATGTCCCGCAACGAGGCGGCGACCGCATCCGCCGTGGAATCGAGTTTGGCTTCCATGCCTGCATGTTCCGTCAATTTGGAATAATGGTATACCAAACGAGAATCCGGTGCCAAAATGACGAACGCAGGCGGGCTTCGCAAAACGACATCCGGCCCGGCCGAAGCCACCCACATCAATGGAGAGCGAGATGGCATCTGGCGAACACACGTATCGCGTCGCAGTAGAGTGGACGGGCAATCGCGGCACCGGCACGTCGGGGTATCGCGAGTACGGGCGCGATCATCTGATCCGGGCCGGTTCCAAGCCGGCTATTCCCGGTTCGTCCGACGCGGCGTTTCGCGGCGACGCCGCGCGCTGGAATCCGGAAGACCTGTTGCTGGCTTCGGCATCGGCGTGCCACAAGCTCTGGTACCTGCATTTGTGCTCGGAAGCGGGTATTCGCGTGCTTGCGTATGTCGACAACGCGGAAGGCACGATGGTCGACAGTGCCGATGAAGGCCGCTTCACGGAAATCGTGCTGCGCCCGCATGTGACGATCCAGGCCGGCGACGATCGCGAACGGGCGGCACATCTGCATCATGACGCGCACGCGAAGTGCTATATCGCGAACTCGGTCAACTTCCCGATCCGCTGCGAACCGGTGATCGAGTTCGCCGCCGCGTAGTCGACTGGAACCGCCGCGGCGACGTCACAGCGCGACACCGTAAACCTCCCCCGCCGCCGCGCGAATCGCATCGGCCATCATCGCGACGGCCGGCGAATGCAGCCGGTCGGTGCGCGTGATGATCCCGAAATCGTCCATCCGGCAATCCATCTCCAGCGGCAGCACCGTGACGATCCCGTGCCTCGCGTAGTAACGCGCGACGTCCTCGGCCAGCACCGCGATCATGTCGCTCTGTTCGAGCAGCTGCGTGATGAACAGCAGCGCGGACGTCTCGACGAGATTCGCCGGCGGCGCAAGGCTCGCGCGCTGGAACACGAGATCGAAGCGGTGGCGCAGCACGCTGCCGGCCGGCGGCACGACCCACGCGGCGCGCTGCACGTCCGCGAGGGACAGCGGCGCTTGCGCGAGCAGCGGATGGCCGGGCCGCACGACCGCGGCGACCGACTCGCCGGTCAGCGGCTCGTAGCGCAGCCGCAGCTTGTCGTGTTCGGCGGAGAGCCGGCCGATCACGATGTCGATTTTTTCCTGTGCGAGATGTTCGAGCAGCACGTTGCTGGTGTCGATCTCGACCGACACGTGCAAGCCGGCATGCGTGCCCTTCACCGCGGCGACGGCCGGCGGCACGAGCCGCAGGCCCGGTGACGTGATCGCCCCCACCGCCACGTGCCCGAGATGGCCGGCCTTCAGCGCAGCCAGCTCCTCGTGCGCCTGGTCGAGGCTGCCCAGCGCCGCGCGCGCGTGGCGGATCAGCGCGTCGCCGTAGAGCGTCGGCCGCATCCCGCGCGGCAGGCGCTCGAACAGAACCGCGCCGATCGATTCCTCGAGTTCGCGCAGCAGCTTCGACGCGGCCGGCTGCGTCATGTTCAGCGCGGCCGCCGCGCGGTGAATGCTGCCTTCGTCGGCGAGCGCGACGACCAGCAGAAGCTGGCGCGTCTTCAGGCGGCCACGGTTTCCCCACGGGCTGGCTTCGGGCATCGTACGGGTTTATATCGATATCGGAATCGATATCGTAATCGCCAAAAACGTCATTAGCCAGTTATCAAAATTCTGCCTAGACTGCGCCGGTATCCCGTCACCACAGGACTGACGATGTCGGCAACGAAACCCAGGCTGCGCTCCACCCAATGGTTCGGCACGAACGACAAGAACGGCTTCATGTACCGGAGCTGGATGAAGAACCAGGGCATTCCCGATCACGAGTTCGACGGCCGGCCGATCATCGGCATCTGCAATACGTGGTCCGAACTGACGCCGTGCAACGCGCACTTCCGCAAGCTCGCCGAGCACGTGAAGCGCGGGATCTCCGAGGCGGGCGGCTTCCCGGTCGAGTTCCCGGTGTTCTCGAACGGCGAATCGAACCTGCGCCCGTCGGCGATGCTCACGCGCAACCTCGCGTCGATGGACGTCGAGGAGGCGATCCGCGGCAACCCGATCGACGCGGTCGTGCTGCTGGCCGGCTGTGACAAGACGACGCCCGCGCTGCTGATGGGCGCGGCGAGCTGCGACGTGCCGGCGATCGTCGTGTCGGGCGGCCCGATGCTGAATGGCAAGCTCGAAGGCAAGAACATCGGCTCCGGCACCGCCGTGTGGCAACTGCACGAAGCGCTGAAGGCCGGCGAGATCGACGTCCATCACTTCCTGTCGGCCGAAGCCGGGATGTCGCGCTCGGCCGGCACCTGCAACACGATGGGCACCGCGTCGACGATGGCGTGCATGGCCGAGGCGCTCGGCGTCGCGCTGCCGCACAACGCGGCGATTCCCGCCGTCGATTCGCGCCGCTACGTGCTCGCGCACATGTCCGGCATCCGCATCGTCGAGATGGCGCTCGAAGGGCTCGTGCTGTCGAAGATCCTCACGCGTGCGGCGTTCGAGAACGCGATCCGCGCGAATGCGGCGATCGGCGGCTCGACCAACGCGGTGATCCACCTGAAGGCGATCGCGGGCCGCATCGGCGTGCCGCTCGAACTGGAAGACTGGATGCGCATCGGCCGCGACACGCCGACGATCGTCGACCTGATGCCGTCGGGGCGCTTCCTGATGGAAGAGTTCTATTACGCGGGCGGGCTGCCGGCGGTGCTGCGCCGGCTCGGCGAAGGCGGGCTGCTGCCGAACCCGGATGCGCTGACGGTGAACGGCAAGTCGCTGTGGGACAACGTGCGCGAAGCGCCGAACTACGACGACGAAGTGATCCGCCCGCTCGACCGGCCGCTGATCGCGGACGGCGGCATCCGCATCCTGCGCGGCAATCTCGCGCCGCGCGGCGCGGTGCTGAAGCCGTCGGCGGCGAGCCCCGAGCTGCTCAAGCATCGCGGCCGCGCGGTGGTGTTCGAGAACCTCGACCACTACAAGGCGACGATCAACGACGAGGCGCTCGACATCGACGCAAGCTCGGTGATGGTGCTGAAGAACTGCGGGCCGCGCGGGTATCCGGGGATGGCCGAGGTCGGCAACATGGGGCTGCCGCCGAAGCTGCTGCGTCAGGGCGTGAAGGACATGGTGCGGATTTCCGACGCGCGGATGAGCGGCACCGCGTACGGCACGGTCGTGCTGCACGTCGCGCCGGAAGCCGCCGCCGGCGGGCCGCTCGCGGCCGTGCGCAACGGCGACTGGATCGAGCTCGACTGCGAGGCCGGCACGCTGCATCTCGACATTACGGATGACGAACTGCAGCGCCGCCTGTCGGACGTCGATCCGACCGCGGCGCCGGGCGTGGCCGGCCAGCTCGGCAAGGGCGGCTACGCACGGCTGTACATCGATCACGTGCTGCAGGCCGACGAGGGGTGCGACCTCGACTTCCTGGTCGGTACGCGCGGCGCGGAGGTACCGAGCCATTCGCATTGAGCGGCTGCGCGGCAGCCGGTTGCGGGCTCTCACGGCCCGCGCAACGTGAAACCGTAAACGCATGACGGCCGGTCGTCACCGAGGCCGAAGCAGGACGCGAACCATGACATCGAGCAGCGCGCCGCGCTATCGCGGCATTTTCCCCGTCGTTCCGACGACGTTTACCGATACCGGCGAACTCGATCTCGCGAGCCAGAAGCGCGCGGTCGATTTCATGATCGACGCGGGCTCGGACGGGCTGTGCATCCTCGCGAATTTCTCCGAGCAGTTCGCGATCACCGACGACGAGCGCGACGTGCTCACGCGCACGATCCTCGAGCACGTCGCGGGCCGCGTGCCGGTGATCGTCACGACGTCGCATTACAGCACCCAGGTGTGCGCGGCGCGCAGCCTGCGCGCGCAGCAGCTCGGCGCGGCGATGGTGATGGCGATGCCGCCGTACCACGGTGCGACGTTCCGCGTGCCCGAAGCGCAGATCTTCGAGTTCTATGCGCGCGTATCCGATGCGATCGCGATCCCGATCATGGTCCAGGACGCGCCCGCGAGCGGCACCGCGCTGTCGGCCCCGTTCCTCGCGCGGATGGCACGCGAGATCGAACAGGTCGCGTACTTCAAGATCGAGACGCCGGGCGCCGCGAACAAGCTGCGCGAGCTGATCCGGCTCGGTGGCGATGCCATCGAAGGGCCGTGGGACGGCGAGGAGGCGATCACGCTGCTCGCCGACCTGCACGCGGGCGCGACCGGCGCGATGACGGGCGGCGGGTTTCCGGACGGCATCCGGCCGATCCTCGAAGCGTGGCGCGAAGGGCGCCATGACGACGCCTACGCGCGCTACCAGGTCTGGCTGCCGCTGATCAATCACGAGAACCGCCAGTCCGGGATCCTCACCGCGAAAGCGCTGATGTGCGCAGGCGGCGTGATCGCGTGCGAGCGGCCGCGGCATCCGATGCCGGAACTGCATCCGGACACGCGCGCGGAACTGCTCGCGATCGCGCGCCGGCTCGACCCGCTCGTGCTGCGCTGGGCGCACTGAACGGTCACCGAACGATTCGCGAAGGAGGCATGCACGATGAGTGATCAGGTTTCGCTGGGGGTCGTCGGCATCGGCAAGATTGCGCGCGACCAGCATCTGCCGGCGATCGACGCCGAACCGGGTTTCAAGCTGACCGCGTGCGCGAGCCGCCACGCGGAAGTCGCCGGCGTGCGCAACTATCGCGACCTGCGCGCGCTGCTTGCCGCCGAGCGCGAGCTCGACGCCGTGTCGCTGTGCGCGCCGCCGCAGGTGCGCTATGCGCAGGCGCGCGCCGCGCTCGAAGCCGGCAAGCACGTGATGCTCGAGAAGCCGCCGGGCGCGACGCTCGGCGAAGTGGCCGTGCTGGAAGCGCTCGCGCGCGAGCGCGGCCTCACGCTGTTCGCGACCTGGCATTCGCGCTGCGCGAGTGCGGTGGAGCCCGCCCGCGCCTGGCTCGCGACGCGCGCGATCCGCGCGGTGCAGGTGCGCTGGAAAGAGGACGTGCGGCGCTGGCATCCGGGGCAGCAATGGATCTGGGAGCCGGGCGGCCTAGGCGTGTTCGACCCGGGCATCAACGCGCTGTCGATCGTTACGCGCATCCTGCCGCGCGAGCTCGTGCTGCGCGAGGCGACGCTCATCGTGCCGAGCGACGTGCAGACGCCGATCGCCGCCGAACTCGATTGCGCGGATACCGACGGCGTGCCGGTGCGCGCGGAATTCGACTGGCGGCACGGCCCGGTCGAGCAATGGGAGATCGCGGTCGACACGGCCGACGGCGTGCTCGCGATCAGCCGCGGCGGCGCGCAATTGTCGATCGCGGGCGAGCCGGTCGAGCTCGGGCCCGAACGCGAGTATCCGGCGCTGTATGCACACTTCCATGCGCTGATCGCGCGTGGCGAAAGCGACGTCGACGTGCGGCCGCTGCGGCTCGTCGCCGATGCCTTCCTGTTCGGCCGGCGCGTGCAGACCGACGCGTTCGGCCGCTGATCACGCGGGCGCGCCGCGGCGCGATCGCACACGACGAATCATTACGGCACAAGCCGATATCAAGGAGACACCGCATGAACCGCACGACTCACACGATCCGCCGCCATACCTTGCGCGCGCTGCTTGCCGCACTGTGCATCGCGCCGCTCGGCATGCAGGGCGCCGCGCGCGCAGACGCACCGCTGAAGATCGGCTTCCTGGTGAAGATGCCCGAGCAGGCGTGGTTCATCAACGAGCAGAACGCGGCGTCCGCGCTTGGCCAGAAGGAGAATTTCTCGGTCGTGAAGATCGGCACGCCGGACGGCGAGAAGGTGCTGGCCGCGATCGACAACCTCGGCTCGCAGGGCGCGCAGGGCTTCGTGATCTGCGCGCCGGACGTGCGCCTCGGCCCGGCGATCGCCGCACGCGCGAAGCGCTACAACATGAAGTTCGTGACTGTCGACGACCAGCTCGTCGATTCGACCGGCAAGCCGCTGCCGAACGTGCCGCACCTCGGGATGTCGGCGACCAAGATCGGCAACCAGGTCGGCCAGGCGATCGCCGACGAGATGAAGCGGCGCGGCTGGAAGCCCGAGGAAGTCGGCGCGCTGCGGATCACGAACTACGAGCTGCCGACCGCGAAGCTGCGCACCGACGGCGCGACGCAGGCGCTGCTCGCGAACGGTTTCCGCAAGGAGAACATCTTCGACGCGCCGCAGAAGACGACCGACGACGAAGGCGGCTTCAGCGCGGCCGCGCCGGTGCTCGCGCGCCATCCGAACGTGAAGAAGTGGGTGGTCTACGCGCTGAACGAGGAAACCGTGCTCGGCGCGGTGCGCGCGACCGAGCAGCTGCACATCCCGGCGGCCGACGTGATCGGCGTGGGCATCAACGGCGCGGGCGAGGCGTTCGCCGAATTCCAGAAGAAGGAGCCGACCGGCTTCTACGGGACGATCGCGGTCAGCTCGACGAACCACGGCAAGGACAGCACGCAGAACCTCGTCGAATGGATTCGCGACGGCAAGACGCCGCCGGCCGACACGCAGACGAGTGGCAAGCTGATGACGCGTGCGAACTGGCAGGCGGTGCGTGCCGAGCTCGGCATCTGAGCGCACGAGGCGAGAACGCGATGACGACGCAGACGATGACGGCCGTATCCGGCAACGATGCCGCCGAGACGCCGCCGGGCGGCCCGCTGCTCGCGCTCGACGGCATCACGGTGACGTTCCCGGGCGTGCGCGCGCTCGACGCCGTGTCGCTGTCGGTGCGCGCGGGCGAAGTGCACGGGCTGATGGGCGAGAACGGCGCGGGGAAGTCGACGCTGCTGAAGGTGCTGTCCGGCGTGAACCAGCCGCAGGCCGGCACGCTGACGCTGAACGGCACGGTGCAGCGCTTCGCGTCGACGCGCGCGGCGCTGGAGGCCGGCATCGCGATCATCTACCAGGAACTGCATCTGGTGCCCGAGCTGACGGTCGCCGAAAACCTGATGCTCGGGCAACTGCCGAGCCGGCTCGGCGTGGTCGACGAACGCACGCTTGCCGCGCGCGCGCTCGATGCGCTGGAGCGGCTCGGCGAGCACATCGATCCGGGTATTCCGGTGAAGTACCTGTCGATCGGCCAGCGCCAGATGATCGAGATCGGCAAGGCGCTGATGCGCGACGCGCGCGTGATCGCGTTCGACGAGCCGACGAGTTCGCTGTCCGCGCGCGAAACCACGCAGCTGTTCCGGATTATCCGCGCGCTGCGCGCGGAAGGGCGCGCGATCATCTACGTCACGCACCGGATGGAGGAAGTGTACGAACTGTGCGACCGCGTGACGGTGTTCCGTGACGGCCGCCGCATCGACACGTTCGATTCCGTCACCGATCTCGACCGCGACCGGTTGATCGGCTGCATGGTCGGCCGCTCGATCGAGGACGTGTACGGCTACCGGCCGCGCCCGGCCGGCGACGTGCTGATCGAGGCGAAGGGGCTGGCGGGGCCCGGGTTGTCCGAGCCGGTGTCGTTCACCGCGCGGCGCGGCGAGATCGTCGGCTTCTTCGGGCTCGTGGGCGCGGGCCGCTCGGAGCTGATGAAGCTGCTGTACGGTGCCGCGCGCCCGAGCGCGGGGCACGTCGAGCTGAACGGCAAGCGGGTGGCGTTCGGGAGCCCGCGCGACGCGGTGCGCGCCGGCCTCGCGCTGTGCCCGGAAGACCGCAAGCAGGAGGGCATCGTCGCGATCGCGTCGGTGGCCGACAACCTGAACATCAGCGCGCGCCGGCATTTCAGCCCGGCGCGGGTGCTGCTCGACGGGCGGCGCGAACGCGAACTCGCGCAACGCTACATCGAGCGGCTCGCGATCAAGACCCGCGACGGCGACACGCCGATCGGCGCGCTGTCCGGCGGCAACCAGCAGAAGGTCGTGCTCGCGCGCTGGCTGGCCGAGCGCATCGACGTGTTCCTGATGGACGAGCCGACGCGCGGCATCGACGTAGGCGCGCGCGCGGAAATCTACAACCTGTTCTACGAACTCGCGGAAGCGGGCCGCACGGTGATCCTCGTGTCGAGCGACCTGGCCGAGGTGATCGGCGTGTCGGACCGGATCATCGTGATGAAGGAAGGGCGGATCGCGGGCGAGGTCGCGAAGGCGCAGGCGACGCCCGACGCGCTGATCAAGCTCGCGCTGCCGCGCTAGCGCCCCGCAACGATCAACCGGATGCAAACGACATGAGCCAGGCAATGCAACCCCAACGCACTTCCCCGTCCCCCGATGCCGCCGTCGTACCTGCGCGAGCGCGCGGCGGCGTGTGGCAGCTGATCAACCGCTCCGGCATCGTGATGGTGTTTCTCGTGCTGTTCGCGACGCTGTCGCTGACCGTGCCGGACTTCCTCACGCCGCGCAACATCCAGGGCCTGCTGCTGTCGGTCACGCTGATCGGCTCGATCGCGGTGACGATGATGTTCGTGCTCGCGCTCGGCGAGGTCGACCTGTCGGTCGCGTCGATCGTCGCGTTCTCGGGCGTCGTCGCGTCGACGCTGATCACCGCGACGCACAGCGTCGTGCTCGGCATCGCGGGCGGCGTGCTCGCGGGCGGCGCGGTCGGGCTCGTCAACGGCGTGCTGATCGCGCGCTGGCGGATCAACTCGCTGATCGTCACGCTCGCGATGATGGAAGTCGTGCGCGGGCTCGCGTTCATCACGTCGAACGGCGACGCGGTGATGATCTCCGAGGAACGCTTCTTCGATCTCGGCGGCGGCTCGTTCCTCGGCATCTCGTATCCGATCTGGAGCAACATCGTCGGCTTCGTCGTGTTCGGCTTCCTGCTGCGCAAGACGGTGTTCGGCAAGAACGTGCTCGCGGTGGGCGGCAACGGCGAGGCCGCGCTGCTCGCGGGGCTGCCGGTGATGCGCATCAAGATCACCGTGTTCGTGCTGCAGGGGCTCGTGACGGGTTTTGCCGGCGTGATGCTCGCGTCGCGGATGAGCCTCGGCGACCCGAAGACGTCGGTCGGTCTCGAGCTCGGCGTGATCTCCGCATGCGTGCTCGGCGGCGTGTCGCTGACGGGTGGTGTCGCGACGATCTCCGGCGTGCTGGTCGGCGTGCTGATCATGGGCTCCGTGCAGGATGCGATGAGCCTGCTGAACGTGCCGACGTTTTACCAATATCTGATACGCGGCGGAATTCTGTTGCTCGCGGTGCTGTTCGACCAGTATCGTCGCAACCAGCGGCGCGCGATGAAGATCTGACCCTGGCGAACGCGCGGCCGCCTGCATAAGCGACAGATATCGGGAGACGGCATGCAACAGATTCATCCGGCGGGGCAGGCGACGCTGCTGGCCGACAGCCGCAACACGCTCGGCGAAGGCGCGACGTGGTGCGACAGGACGCCCGCGCTGTATTGGGTGGACATCGAAGGCGCGCAACTGTGGCGCTGCCGTGCGGATGGCTCCGACCTCACGCCGTGGGCGATGCCCGAGCGGCTCGCGTGCTTCGCGCTGACCGACGACCCGGACGTGCTGCTCGTCGGGCTCGCGACGCATCTCGCGTTCTTCAATTTGCGCAGCGGCGCGTTCACGCGGATCGTCGACGTCGAGCCGGAGCTGCCGACGCGGCTGAACGACGGGCGCTGCGACGGTTCCGGCGCGTTCGTGTTCGGGATGAAGGACGAAGGCAGCGAGCCGCCGCGCGCGGTTGGCGGGTTCTATCGGCTCAATGCCGATCTCACGCTCGAACGGCTTGCGTTGCCTGCGGCCGCGATTGCGAACAGCATCGGGTTCTCGCCGGATGGCACGAAGATGTATTTCTGCGATTCGCTGGTGCGCGAGATTTTCGTGTGCGATTACCGTGCAGGCGGCGATGTCGCGAACGTGCGGCCGTTCGCGCGGCTCACCGATGCCGACGGCGATCCGGACGGCTCGATCGTCGATCGCGACGGCGGCCTGTGGAATGCGCAGTGGGGTGGCCGGCGGGTCGTGCGCTACGGGCCGGACGGTGTCGAGACGGATCGCGTGGCTGTACCGACCGCGCAGCCGAGTTGCACGGCGCTCGACGGTGAGGGCCGCCTGTACGTGACGAGCGCGCGCATCGGGTTGAGTGACGATGCGCTGGCCGACGACCCGCACGCAGGCGGCATGTTCGTCGCGCAGACGCGGCACGCGGGGTTGCCGACGGCGCGGTTTGTGGGAACGCCGCGCGGCTGAGTGCATACGGAAAGCCGTTAATGGGATGCCGCTGACGCAGCGGGTTTCGCGGCCAGGCCGGCGGTCCGCCTGCGCGCGTGAGTGCGCAGCGGCTGTCCGGCATGCCTGGCACCCGCCGTTCCCCTCCCGACGTGCTGGTAAGATGGCCCGCAATTCCATCCCGCCCGCACCATGAGTTCCGCACCAACCAAACCCGCGAATCCGAAGAACGCCACGAAGCCCGCCGCCCGCGCAACGGGCGACAAGCCGAAGGCGCGCGTGCAGCAGCGCCTGACCTACGTGATCGGCGGTCTCGACCGGCTGCTGCGCCGCCACATGACCGACGCGCTCGCCCCGCTTGGCATCACGCTCGCGCAGTACACGGCGCTGTCGGTGCTCGAGGCGCGCGGCGCATCGTCGAACGCGCAACTGGCCGAGCGCTCGTGGATCACGCCGCAATCGGCGAATGAAGTGATGAGCGTGATGGCCGCCCGCGGTTTCGTCACGCGTGAAGCCGACCCGTCGCACGGCCGCATCATCCTGCTCAAGCTGACCGACGAAGGCGCGGCGATGCTGCGTGAATGTGAAGCCGTGCTGCGCCCGCTCGAAAAACGCATGCTCGGTGACATCTCGGCCGACGACGCCGCGCACGTGCAGCGCGCGCTCGAACTGTTCTCGCGCAACCTGCGCGGCTGACCGCTTCCCCGATTTTCACGACACGGGCCCGCCGGGCCCGCGCTCGCTTCGTCCGCGCCATCGACGGCCGCCCGACCGCTCCCTGATTTCCCCGCCGCTTTCTCCGCGTTCCGATCCGGGTTTACACCGGCGCGCGTGCCGCTTGCAATATCAGGTAGCCTGATATTAAATGAAGCCGTCCGCAGCAGGAATGCTGCGCACCGAATCGCACTGGAAACGAACGACAGGAACCGACATGAGCAAGTACGACAACCGCTGGCAGACCGTTGAAGTGAAGGTGGAGGCCGGCATCGCGTGGGTGACGTTGAATCGCCCCGAGAAGCGCAACGCAATGAGCCCGACGCTGAACCGGGAGATGCTGGAAGTCCTCGACGCGGTCGAGTTCGACGACGAGGCGAAGGTGCTGGTGCTGACCGGCGCGGGCGCCGCGTGGACGGCCGGCATGGATCTGAAGGAATATTTCCGCGAGATCGACGGCGGCTCCGACGCGCTGCAGGAAAAAGTGCGCCGCGACGCTTCGGAATGGCAATGGCGCCGCCTGCGGATGTACAACAAGCCGACGATCGCGATGGTGAACGGCTGGTGCTTCGGCGGCGGTTTCTCGCCGCTCGTCGCGTGCGACCTCGCGATCGCGGCCGACGAAGCGGTGTTCGGGCTGTCGGAGATCAACTGGGGCATCCCGCCGGGCAACCTCGTCAGCAAGGCGATGGCCGACACGGTCGGGCACCGCCGCGCGCTGCACTACATCATGACCGGCGACACGTTCACCGGCACCGAAGCAGCGGACATGGGCCTCGTGAACAGCAGCGTGCCGCTGGCCGAACTGCGTGAAGCGACGATCGCGCTTGCGGCGCGGCTGATGGACAAGAACCCGGTCGTGCTGCGCGCGGCGAAGCACGGCTTCAAGCGTTCGCGCGAACTCACGTGGGAACAGTGCGAGGATTACCTGTATGCGAAGCTCGACCAGGCGCAGCTGCGTGACCCGGAGCGCGGCCGCGAGCAGGGTCTGAAGCAGTTCCTCGACGACAAGACGATCAAGCCGGGCCTGCAGGCTTACAAGCGCTGATACAAGCGCGGACGCAGCCGCCGGCTTCCCCGCCGGCGTAATCGCAAGAGACAGGCAAGGCAGGAGACAACATGACCGACAGACGGATGCTGATCGCCGGCGAGTGGTGCAACGCTCGCGACGGCCGCACTTTCGACCGCTTCAACCCCGCGACGGGCGCGCTGGCGTCGCGCGCGCCGGCGGCCGGCCTCGCCGACGCCGACGCGGCGATCGACACCGCGCACCGCGCGTTTCCCGCCTGGTCGGCGCTCGCGCCGACCGAGCGCCGCCGGCTGCTGCTGAAGGCGGCCGACCTGATGGACGCGCGCATCGACGCGTTCATCGCGACCGGCGTGGCCGAAACCGGCGCGACGCCGGGCTGGATCGGCTTCAACGTGACGCTCGCGGCGAACATGCTGCGCGAGGCCGCGTCGATGACGACGCAGATCGCCGGCGACGTGATCCCGTCCGACGTGCCCGGCAATCTCGCGCTCGCGATGCGCGTGCCGTGCGGCGTCGTGCTCGGCATCGCGCCGTGGAACGCGCCGGTGATCCTCGGCACGCGCGCGCTGGCGATGCCGCTCGCGTGCGGCAACACGGTCGTGCTGAAGGCATCCGAAGCGTGCCCCGGCGTGCATGCGTTGATCGGCGCGGTGCTGGATGAAGCGGGGCTCGGCGCGGGTGTGGTCAACGTGATCACGCACGCGGCGGCCGACGCACCCGAACTCGTCGAGCGGCTGATCGCGCATCCGCACGTGAAGCGCATCAACTTCACCGGGTCGACGCATGTCGGGCGCATCATCGCGCGCCACGCGGCGGCGCACCTGAAACCGGTGCTGCTCGAACTCGGCGGCAAGGCGCCGGTGCTGGTGCTCGACGATGCGGATCTCGACGCAGCCGTCGATGCGATCGCGTTCGGCGCGTTCTTCAACCAGGGGCAGATCTGCATGTCGACCGAGCGCGTGATCGTGGCGCGGGCGGTTGCCGATACGCTCGTCGAACGCCTCGCCGCGAAGGCGCGCACGCTGGTCGCAGGCGATCCGCTGGCCGGCCATCCGCTCGGCACGATGGTCGACGCGGCGGCCGCCGCGCGTGCGGCGTCGCTCGTCGAGGATGCGCGGGCGCATGGCGCGAATCTGCCGCTCGGCTGTCGCGTCGAAGGTGCGACGATGCAGCCGGCGATCGTCGATGGCGTGACGCGCGACATGCGCCTGTATCGCGAGGAATCGTTCGCGCCGGTCGTCGCGATCCTGCGCGCGGACAGCGACGACGAAGCGGTCGCGCTTGCGAACGACAGCGAGTTCGGGCTGTCGGCGAGCGTGTTCAGCCGCGATGTCGCGCGCGCGATGGCGGTCGCACGACGGATCGAATCGGGGATCTGCCACATCAACGGGCCGACCGTGCACGACGAGGCGCAGATGCCGTTCGGCGGCACGAAGGCGAGCGGCTACGGCCGCTTCGGCAGCCGTGCGTCGATCGCCGAATTCACCGAGCTGCGCTGGATCACCGTGCAGTCCACGCCGCGGCATTACCCGATATGAGCGAGGCGACGATGAATGTAGCGAAGCCTCCGGGCGAGGCCGCACAAGATACCGGCGGCGTGCGCTATCGCGCGGCGGCCGTCGCCGTCGGCGCGGCCGAGATTCGTCGCGCGGAAAACGGCGCGTGGTACCTGCGTTCGCGCGAACCGCTCGGCGACTACCCGACGCGCCTGACCGACTGCCTCGTGAACGGCGCGCAAGCGCATCCCGATCGCGTGCTGGCCGCGAAGCGCGGCGACGACGGCCGCTGGATCGAGATCACCTACGCGCAGATGCTCGACCGCGCCCGCGCGCTCGGACAGGGCCTCGTCGATCTCGGGCTGTCGGCCGAGCGTCCGCTCGCGGTGCTGTCCGGCAACGATCTCGAGCATCTGCAGCTGATGTTCGCGGCGATGCTGGCCGGCGTGCCGTACTCGCCGATCTCGCCCGCGTATTCGCTGGTATCGACCGACTACGGCAAGCTGCGTCATACGCTCGGCGTGCTGAAGCCGGGTGCGGTGTTCGTCGCCGAACGCGCGCCGTTCGCGCGTGCGCTCGACGCCGTGTTGCCGGCCGATGCGGCGCTGATCGTCGCACGCGACGACGATGCCGATGTCGACGCCGACGGAAAGGGCCGCGCGGTGCCGCTCTCGCACTTGCTCGCCACCCCCCCGCGCACGATCGACGCGATCCACGCGGCGGTCGGCCCCGATCATCTCGCGAAGATCCTGTTCACGTCCGGCTCGACGAAGCAGCCGAAGGCCGTGCCGACCACGCACCGGATGCTGTGCAGCAACCAGCAGATGCTGCGCCAGACGATGCCCGAACTGACGCGCGAACCGCCGGTGCTGGTCGACTGGCTGCCGTGGAATCACACGTTCGGCGGCAGTCACAACCTCGGCATCGCGCTGTACAACGGCGGCACGCTGTATATCGACGACGGCCGCCCGATGCCCGGCCGCTTCGACGAAACCGTGCGCAACCTGCGCGAGATCGCGCCGACGATCTATTTCAACGTGCCGAAAGGCTGGGAAGAACTGACGGCCGCGCTCGAACGCGATGCCGAGTTGCGCGACACGTTCTTCTCGCGCGTGAAGCTGTATTTCTTCGGCGGCGCGGGCCTGTCGCAGGCCGCGTGGGACCGGCTCGACCGCGTGACCCACGCGCATTGCGGCGAGCGGATCCGGATCATGGCCGGCCTCGGGATGACGGAGGCGTCGCCGTCGTGCCTGTTCACGACGGGGCCGCTGATGCGCGCCGGCTATATCGGGCTGCCCGCGCCCGGTTGCGACGCGAAGCTCGTGCCGTGCGGCGGCAAGCTCGAACTGCGTTTCAAGGGGCCGAACGTGATGCGCGGCTACTGGCACGCGGACGTCGATCCGCGCGACGTATTCGACGACGAAGGCTATTACCGCAGCGGGGATGCGGGCGTGTTCGCCGATCCGGCGCGGCCGGAGCTCGGGCTGCTGTTCGACGGGCGGCTGACCGAGGATTTCAAGCTGAGCAGCGGCACGTTCGTCAGCGTCGGGCCGTTGCGCGCGAACGCGGTGTCGAGCGGTGCGCCGTACGTGCAGGACGTGGTCGTCACCGGGATCAATCGCGACGACATCGGGCTGCTGGTGTTTCCGCGCGTCGACGCGTGCCGTGCGTTGGCGCGGCTCGCGGCCGATGCGTCGGTGACCGACGTGCTGCGCGCGCCGGCCGTGCGCGCGGTGTTCGAGCAATGGCTCGTCGAGCTGAACCGGCAGGCGAGCGGCGGTTCGACGTTCGTCGCGCGCATCCGGCTGATCGACACGCCGCCGTCGCTCGATCTAGGCGAAGTGACCGACAAGGGTTCGCTGAACCAGGCGGCCGTGCAGAAGCATCGCGCGGCGACGATCGACGCGCTGTATGACCCGGCGCGGCGCGATCCCGACGTGATTTACGCGTAAGCAGTACGCGCGAGCAGTAAGCAGCAACAAGCACGCACAACGACCGGCCGGCCACGATACCGGCAGGCATGCTTGCGGCCAGTTAATCAGGCTGCCTGATAAAGGCGGCTGTTCGGACGACACCTTGCGCGCCGCATCGCCACTGGCCGGCGACGGCGCGCGGCGGCCGTTACCGGGCCGACCGACTACAAGACATGGGACTGGAGACAGGATGAACACTTACGTTGCCGAAAAACCCACGGTCGCGACCACGCTCGCGCTGTGTTTCGCGATCGCCCTCCTCGAGGGGCTCGACCTGCAGTCGGTCGGCGTCGCCGCGCCGCGCATGGCGCGCGAATTCGGGCTGTCCGTATCGCAGATGGGCATCGCGTTCAGCGCGGGCACCTTCGGGCTGTTGCCGGGCGCGATGCTCGGCGGGCGGCTCGCCGACCGGATCGGCCGCAAGCGCGTGCTGATCGCATCGGTCGTGCTGTTCGGGCTGCTGTCGCTCGCGACCGCGCAGGTATCGACGTTCGCGATGCTCGTCGTCGTGCGCGTGCTGACCGGCATCGGCCTCGGCGGCGCGATGCCGAACCTGATCGCGCTGTCGTCCGAAGCGGTCGAGCCGCGCTCGCGCAGCAGCGCGGTCGCGACGATGTACTGCGGGATCCCGTTCGGCGGCGTGATCGCGTCGGTGATCGGCGTGCTGCTCGCGGGCGACACCGAATGGCGACACATCTTCTACGTCGGCGGCGTGGGGCCGCTGCTGCTCGTGCCGCTGCTCGTGTGGTTCCTGCCGGAATCGCGTGCGTATCTCGACGTAGCGGGCACGCCGGCCGCGCGGTCCAGCGTCGCACGCACGCTGTTCGGCGACGGCCGCACCACGTCGACGGTCGCGCTGTGGGTCAGCTACTTCTGCACGCTGATCGTCCTGTACTTCCTGCTGAACTGGCTGCCGTCGCTGATGGCCTCGCGCGGGCTCGATCGCGCACACGTCGGCCTCGTGCAGATCGCGTTCAACGTCGGCGCGGGGCTGGGTGCGCTCGGCATCGGCGCGGCGCTCGACCGGATGCGCGCGTCGCGCGTGGTGGGCGGCATGTATATCGGGATCGTGCTGTCGCTCGCCGCGCTCGCGGCCGCGCCCGGCTTCGCGTCGCTCGCGGCCGCCGCGTTCGCGGCCGGGATGTTCGTGGTCGGCGGCCAGTCGGTGCTGTATGCGCTCGCGGCGATCTACTACCCGACCGCGATGCGCGGCACGGGTGTCGGCGCGGCGGTGGCCGTCGGCCGGCTCGGTTCCGTCGTCGGGCCGCTCGCGGCTGCGACGCTGCTGGCCGCGGGCCGCAGCGCGCCGGTCGTGATCGGCGCGAGCATCCCCGTCACGCTCGTCGCGGCCTTCGCTGCATTCGTGCTGATTCGCCGCCCGCAAGCCGGCGACTGACGGTTCGTTTTTATCAATGCGCGCCGTCAGAGCGCGCTTACTCAAGGTCTGGAGACGCAACGAATGAAAACGAAGACAAGGAACGGCCTGCTGGCCGCCGGCGCGTGCTGCGCATTTGCCGCGCCGGTCGCGCACGCGCAGTCGAGCGTGACGCTGTACGGGATCATCGACACGGGCGTCGAATACGTGTCGCACGCGAACGCGGCCGGCGACCACGTCGTGCGGATGCCGGGCGTGACGGGCGAGCTGCCGTCGCGCTGGGGGCTGCGCGGCACCGAGGATCTCGGCGGCGGCTATCAGGCGGTGTTCACGCTCGAAAGCGGCTTCAACGTGCGCGGCGGCGATCTCGGCCAGGGCGGCCGGTTGTTCGGGCGCCAGGCGTTCGTCGGGCTGAAGAGCGGTTTCGGCACGCTCGCGTTCGGGCGTCAGTACACGATGACCTATCTCGCGCTGCAGGGCGCGGACATCATCGGCCCTGACATCTACGGGCTCGGCTCGTTCGACGCGTACGTGCCGAACGGCCGCGCCGACAACGCGGTGACCTACGTCGGCGCGTATCGCGGCGTGACGTTCGGCGCCGCGTATTCGTTCGGCCGCGACGGCGCGGGCACCGGCAACTCGCCGGGGCAGGGCACGTGCGCGGGGCAAGTGCCGGGCGACGCGGTGCAGTGCCGCAACTGGTCGGTGATGCTCAAGTACGACAGCGCGTATTTCGGTGCGGCGGCGTCGTACGAGGAACAGCGCGGCGGCACCGGCGCGGCCGCGAACTTCTTCGACGGCGTGGCGCCCGTTCCCTTCACCAGCAGCGGCGGCAAGGACGCGCGCACGCACGTGAGCGCGTATGCGCAGGCGGCCGGCGCGAAGATCGGCGCGGGCTGGATCGGGCGGCGCGTGTCGACCGGTTCGCCGGCCGCGGCGGGTGCGCATTCGGATTTGTTCTTCGTCGGCGCATCGTATGCGGTGAAGCCGGATTTCGTCGTCGACGGCGAAGGCTACCGGATCGTCAACAGCGCGCACGACACACGCGCGACGATGGCCACGCTGCGCGCGACCTATCTGCTGACCAAGCGCACGGCCGTTTATGCGCAATCGTCGTATCTGTGGAACAGCGCGCATGCGCGCTACTCGGTCAGCGGCGGCGGGCCCGGCACGACGCCCGGCGAAGGGATGGGGCAGCTCGGCGCGATGGTCGGCGTGCGGCACATGTTCTGATTCACCGGCGTGACGAACCGAACGGGAGTTATCTTGAACAGGAAATCTGCATTCCTCTGTATTGCGCCGCTGTCCGCCGCCGCGATGCTCGCCGGTTGCGGCGGCGACGACTCGGTGAATTCAGCACCGACGCACCTGAGCGCCGCGACACCGGCCGCGATGGCGCAGACCTGCGACGCGCTCGCCGCGAAGCTCGCGTATGCGAACACGTCGTTCACGTCGGTGACGACCGCGGCTGCCGGCGCGCTCACGGTGGCCGGCAAGCCGATCGCCGAGCACTGCGTGATCGAAGGGAAGATGAACGAGCGCGTGAGCACGGTCGACGGCAAGACCTATGCGATCGGCTTCGAAATGCGCTTGCCGAAGGCGTGGAACGGCCGCTTCTTCTACCAGGCGAACGGCGGCCTCGACGGCAACGTCGTGACCGCGACCGGTGAGATCGGCGGCGGCGGGCCGCTGACCGACGCGCTGAACCAGGGCTTCGCGGTGATCAGCTCGGATTCCGGGCACAGCGCCGCGCAGAACCCGCTGTTCGGCCTCGATCCGCAGGCGCGCATCGACTACGGCTACGGCGCGGTCGATGCGCTCACGCCGATGGCCAAGCAGGTGATCCGGCTCGCGTACGGCAAGGCGCCCGACCGCAGCTATTTCGGCGGCTGCTCGAACGGTGGCCGTCACGCGATGGTTACGGCGGTGCGCAACCCGGCGGACTACGACGGCATCATCGCGGGCGATCCGGGCTTTCATTTGCCGAAGGCGGCGATCGGCGAGATGTACGGCGCGCAGCAGTTCGCGAAGATCGCATCGGCGACCGGCTCGAACGGGCTGCCGGATATCCGCAGCGGCTTCACCGACACGGAGCGGCAGTTCGTCGGCGCGAAGATCCTCGAGAAATGCGATGCGCTCGACGGCGCGGCCGACGGGATGGTGCAGGACGTTGCCGCGTGCCAGGCGCACTTCAGCGTCGATACGGACATCCCGACCTGCGCGAACGGCACGCGCACGGGTGCCTGCCTGACGACCGCGCAGAAGACCGCGCTCGAGAACGTGTTCACCGGCGCACGCAACAGCGCGGGCACGGCGCTCTACGCGGGCTTTCCGTACGATCCGGGCATCGCCGGCGGCGGCTGGGCCGCGTGGAAGCAGTCGAATTCGATCACGCTCGACCCGGCCGCGATGGCGTTCACGTTCATGTCGCCGCCGAAAACCGCCGCGGCGCTCGCGAACCTGCCCGGTTTCGCGCTCGGCTTCGACATGGACAACGACGCGCCGGCGATCTTCGCGACCAGCGGCGTGTACACGCAATCCGCATGGACGTTCATGACGCCGCCCGACGAGACCAACCTGTCCGCGCTGAAGACGCGCGGGGCGAAGCTGCTGGTCTATCACGGCACCGGCGACCCGGTGTTCTCGTTCGACGATACGCGCGACTGGTACTCGCGGGTTGCGCAGGCGAACGGCGGCGATGCGTCGGATTTCGCTCGCTTCTATCCGGTGCCGGGGATGAACCATTGCTCGGGCGGCCCGGCGGCCGACCAGTTCGACCTGCTGACGCCGCTCGTCGCGTGGGTCGAACAGGGGCAGGCGCCGGGTGCGGTGGTGGCCGCTGCGCGCGATGCGACGAACGCGGTGCCGAATGCGGACGTGCCGGCGTCATGGGGCGCGGGGCGTACGCGGCCGTTGTGCCCGTACCCGCAGGTGGCGCGCTACAACGGATCGGGCGACGTGAATTCGGCGGCGAGCTTCAGTTGTCGCTGACGTAGCCGTCGATGGGAGGCGGCCGGCGCATGCATTCGTGCGCCGGTCGCCTCATGCAAGCAACCGCTCACTTACTCGCCCGGTTCGACCGGCACGTCGAGCCCGACCTTCACGCGGCTCATGCTCACCAGCGTCTTGAACCGCTTCACGTTGTTGTTCGCGAAGAACAGCTCGCGCGTGAGCGCGTTGTACTGATCCATGTTGCGCACGGCCAGGATCAGCACGAAATCCCATTCCCCCGTCACGTAGTAGCACTGCTGGATCTGCGGGCAGCGCTCGAAGCTCCGCTTCATCGCGTCGAGCTGGTCGATCTGCTCGCTTTCGACCTCGACGTTGACGACGATCGTCAGCGGATGATCGACCTTGTCCGGCGCGACGACGGCCGTGTAGCGCTCGATCACGCCGTCGTCCGCGAGACGTTTCAGGCGCCGGTTCACGGCCGCGGTCGACAGGTTGACGCGCGCGCCGAGTTCGCTTTGCGGCGTTTGCGCGTCGCGCTGGATTTCCATCAGCAGCTTGCGATCGAACGCATCGAGTGGGGTGGTCATGATGGCGCGTGAAGCCTCGAAAGAATGAGAAATTTTTGCGTGGCGGCCGCCGATTTGGCGATTTTATTGATCCGCATGCGCAATATTATTTTTCGAACCGGCGGCGCGTGCAACCCGTGCGCGCCCGACCCGAACCGACTCACGGAGTGCTGCCCGCCATGCTGATCGCCAACCCCCGCGCCTCGCGCGCCGCCTATCCCCACGCGCTGCGCCGCGTGATGAACATCGCATCGGCCGACGAGAGCGGCGCGTGGCTGTCGCACTGGCCGCTCGTCGGCAACGCGCGCACGCCGCTGCGCGCGCTGCCCGATCTCGCCGCGCGGCTGGGCGTCGCGAGCGTCAGCGTGAAGGACGAGTCGTGCCGCTCGCCGCTCGGCAGCTTCAAGGCGCTTGGTGCGCCGATCGCGCTGGTGCGGCTCGTGAAGCGCCTGCGACGCACGCAGGATCTCGATCCGCAAGGGCTCGTCACCGGCCGCTACGCGGCGGAACTGGCCGACCTGACGGTGATCAGCGCGACCGACGGCAATCACGGCCGCGCGCTCGCCGCCGCCGCGCGTGCGATCGGCTGCGGGTGCGTGATCGTGCTGCACGCAAACGTCGACGCCGAGCGCGAACGCGCGATCTCCGCGTACGGCGCGCGGATCGTGCGCATCGAGGGGAACTACGACGAGTCGGTCGTCTGCGCGGCGCAGCTCGCGCAGGCAAACGGCTGGTATGTCGTGTCGGATACGTCGTACGACGGCTACGAAGCGATTCCGCGCGACGTGATGCAGGGCTATGGCGTGATCGCCGCCGAGGCGGCCGCGCAGGCGGCTGAGGACGACGGGCGGCCGTTCACGCACGTGCTGCTGCAGGGTGGCGTGGGCGGCCTCGCCGCGGGCGTCGCGAGTTACCTGTGGGAGCGCGACGGCGTGCAGCGGCCGCGTTTCGTCGTCGTCGAGCCGCGCCAGGCCGACTGCCTGTACCAGAGTGCGCTCGCGGGGCGCGCGTCCAGGGCGACCGGCAGCGTCGACTCGGTGATGGCCGGGCTCGCGTGCGGCGAGGCGTCGCCGCTGGCGTGGGACTTCCTCGAGATGTGCATCGACTACTTCATGCTGATCGACGACGAAGACGCGGTGCAGGCGATGCGCGGCCTCGCGGTTGGCAGTGAACGCGACGTGCCGCTCGTGGCCGGCGAATCGGGCGCGGCCGGCGTCGCGGGGCTCGAGGTGCTGATGCGCGACCCGGCGCTCGCGCGGCAGGTGGGGCTCGATGCGCACTCGCGCGTGCTGGCGATCAATACGGAAGGCGCGACGGCGCCGTCCGTGTACCGGAACTGCGTCGGCGAAACGGCCGATGCCGTGCTCGCGCGGCAGCGCGCCTGGCTGGACCGCGCGGCAGTGGCGGCCTGAACGACATCCCGACCGATCCCGATCGACCACGACTGACGAGGCCAACGCGATGGACGCAACCGAAGAAAGCACGCTGCAGGGGCAACTGAAGGCCTGGCGCCGTCACTTGCACCAGCATCCGGAGACGGGTTTCGAAGAGGTGAACACGTCGGACTACGTCGCGCGCATCCTGACGACGCTCGGGCTCGACGTGCATCGCGGGATCGGCGGCACGGGACTCGTCGCGAACCTGACGGCCGGCACCGGCAAGCGCGCGATCGGCATCCGCGCGGACATGGACGCGCTGAACATCGCCGAGCACGCGCCGGGCCGCGAACACGCTTCGCGCACGCCCGGCAAGATGCATGCGTGCGGGCACGACGGCCACATGTCGATGGTGCTCGGCGCCGCGCAGCTGCTGGCCGAGCGCAAGGATTTCGACGGCACCGTGCGTTTCATTTTCCAGCCGGCCGAGGAGCACGGCCGCGGCGCGAAGGCGATGATGGCCGACGGGCTGTTCGAGCGCTTTCCGGTCGACGCGATCTTCGGCGCGCACAACATGCCGGGCATGCGCGCGGGCACGTTCTCGACGCGTGCGGGCGGCATCATGGCGAGCGAGGACAACTTCGTGATCCGGATCGACGGGCGCGGCACGCACGCGGCGCGCCCGCACATGGGCATCGATCCGATCGTGATCGGCGCGCAGGTCGTGCTCGCGCTGCAGACGATCGTGTCGCGCAATCTCGATCCGGGCGAGCAGGCCGTGATCTCGTGCACGGAGTTCATCACCGACGGGCTGCGCAACGTGCTGCCGTCGACGGTGACGATCAAGGGCGACACGCGCAGCTATTCGCGCGACGTGCAGGCGCTGCTGGCCACGCGGATGCGCGAGATCAGCGAAGGGATCTGCCGCACGCACGGCGCGGCCTGCACGTTCGAGTACACGCACGAGTTCGCGCCGACGGTGAATTCGCCGGAATGGGTCGACACGGCCGTGCGGGCCGCGGCGCAGGTGGCGGGCGCGGAGAACGTGGACGCGAACGTCCAGCCAATGATGATTTCGGAAGACTTCGGCGCGTTCTTGCAGGCCGTACCCGGCAACTTCGTCTTCATCGGCAACGGCGAGGCCGCCGGGCGCGGCGGCGTGCCGCTGCATAACGCGGGCTATGACTTCAACGACGAGATCCTGTCGATCGGCGCGCGGTATTTCGAGGCGGTGGCGCGGCAGGCGTTGAAGGCGGCGTAGCGCATCGCTGCATGAGGCGGATGCGACGGGAAACGGTTCGCTGTGCGGCGGTCCGTTTCACTGTCACGCGACACGAGCGACGCCGCAGCCGCAGGCAACACATCGTGGCCGCGCTCGCGCGATGTGTTGCCTGCCGCGAATGTCACTGCATCACACCAGCTCGCCGAGACACGCGTCGAACTGCGCGACGAGCCGGTCGACATCATCGGCCGTCGTCTGCGGACATACGAGCATCATGTTGTGGAACGGCGTGATCAGCACGCCGCGATTCAGCAGGTACAGGTGCACGATGTGTTCGAGCTCGCTGTCGAGCTGCGCGCCGGCGATCGTGCCGTTGCGCGGCGGCACGGGCGCGAATTGAAACTCGGTGCGCGCACCGATGCGCGTCACGCACCACGGCAGTTTGTGTTTCGCGATCGCCTGTTCGAGCCCCGTCGCCAGCCGCGCGGCGAGTTCGAACATATGCGCATAGGCCGCGTCGGTCGCGACTTCGGCGAGCGTCGCACGCATCGCATGCATTGCGAGCATGTTCGCGGTGAGCGTCGTGCCGATCCCCGAGTGGCCGGGCGGCGCGTTCAGCTTCGCCTGCTTCGCGCGTTCCGCGAATTCGGCGCTGAACCCGTACACCGCGCACGGCACGCCGCCCGCGATCGGCTTGCCGACCACCAGCATGTCCGGCTCGAGATCGTGCGCGACCGCATAGCCGCCCGGGCCGCTGCTGATCGTGTGCGTTTCGTCGATCACGAGCAGCGTGCCATGGCGGCGCGTCAGTTCGCGTGCCGCCTCCCAGAAGCCCGGATCGGGCAGCACCATCCCGATGTTCGTCATCGCGGGCTCGGCGAGCACGCAGGCGACATCGCCGCCTTTCAGCGCGGCTTCGAGCGCGGCGAGGTCGTTGAATTCGACGACGCGCGTGTTCGCGAGCAGGTCGTAGGACTGCCCGAGCAGGCTGTCGCGCTGCACGGGGCGGCCATCGACGAGATCGACGAACACGTCGTCGACGGTGCCGTGATAGCAGCCGTTGAACACGACGATCGTGTTGCGGCCGGTGGCCGCGCGCGCCCAGCGCAGCACGAAGCGGTTCGCGTCGCTCGCGCTCAACGCGAATTGCCAGACCGGCAGCTTGAAGCGGCGCGCGAGTTCGCGCGACACCCACGCGGCATCCTCGCTCGGCAGCATCGTCGTGTAGCCGCGCATGGCCTGCTCGACGAGTGCCCGCGCGACGGGTTCGGGCGCATGGCCGAACATCGCGCCGGTGTCGCCGAGGCAGAAGTCGGCATAGCGGTGGCCGTCGACGTCGGTGAAGGTCGCGCCGCGCGCTTCTTTCACATACAGCGAGAACGGCGTCGACCAGTCCTGCATCCAGTGCAACGGCACGCCGAACAGCAAGTGCTCGGACGCTTCCGCGGACAGGGCGCGGGAGACCGGCATGGCTTCGGTGAATGCACGGCGCTCGCGATCGAACAGCGCGCGGGCGCGGATGAGGTCGACTCCGTGGCGGGAAGGCAAAGGCAGCTCCTGGGCTGTGAGGATGACGAAGACGATAGCGCGGAGCTCGGGGGGCTGAATAGAGGCGGAATTACGGAGGCGGACGCAGGTGCTCGGACGCGGTGATTCAATGATGCGCATGTTGACGTGCGAGCAGCACGAAGGCCAGGCTCATGTTTCCATTCGATTCAATTTGATTGGGAGATAGCATAGGTAAATAAAAAACGGAAATCGGCATAAAGGTTTCCATGTATTTGATTCCGGTTTTTCGCAACCTATCGTTGACGCATGTCGTTGCGTGAATATGTCCACATGGCTAGGTGAATACTGCCTTACGGGAGGGTGGCGGCAGGGTGGGCAGGCTGGCGAAAGGGTATTGCCGGCCCCGTGCGCGCAATGGCGTAAATGGCATTCCACGGGGATATTGCATTCAAATTTCGAGATACTGGAATATCGACTTTGAATGGAATGGGCGGAATGTTTTGTCCGAATCGAACCGCTCATGGGCGGCGTTCGGATTTCACGAAGCGGCCTGAATATGGAATAGAAAAATGAAGATCGGCAAATACCTCATCGCGGCGGGCGCATGCATTGCATTCACCGGCCTCGCCCAGGCGGGCCCGACGTCGCCGCACGCCGTCGTCAAGACGATCCGGCTGACGGCGCACATTGGCGACAGCCTGTTCGTGTCGACCTCGGGCGATGCGGCCGCCCATGGCGTGGTCGAGCTGAATGCGACGGACGGTTCGCCGCAGACGTTCGGCGCAACGCTGCCGATCCACGTCTACACGACGAATCCCGACGTCCGCGTCGCGCTGCTGCAGCCGCTGAGGCTGTCGAACGGCCGCTACGACATGACCGACGCGAAGGTCGTGCTGGCGGACAAGGCCGGCGGCGCGGACATCGCGCACGACGGCGCGCGCACGCTCACCCTGGTCAAGCCCGGCATCAATGGCTACGACGAAACCCGCAACCTGACGATCCGTGCCAATGCGCCGGCTACGCGCGGGGCAGCCGGGATCAACGGAAGCTATCGGGGCGATCTGGTGCTGATGTTCGAACCGGTCGCGTCGGCGGGGGACGATACGATCCCGGGCGGCGGGGTGGCGGCGGTAGACAAGTAAGGATCTGGCCGGCCGGGTTGCTGCAATAAAAGTTTTTGCGCATAAACCGACAGCGGCACGACTGGCCGCTGTCGTATTGCATGGAAAGTTAACGTGTGCTCACAGTCGGGCTGTTTCGTTCGACGTGTGTTCGGCGCCGGTCCATGGTGTGCCGACGTCGCTGCGAACGACGGGAGCGTCGACGCGCGGTGCCGGTGAGTGGGTGCTCGCTTGGCGGTGCCTGGCGCTTCCCGTTCGCAGCAGCGGCACGCTACGCCAGCGTCTTGACCATGTGGTGTTCGTCGTAGAACCGCCCATCGACGAACATCGAGCGCGGTTCCGTCCCGAACCGCACGAACCCTTGCGACGCATACAGCCGCTCCGCGGTGGCGTTGACCTCGTTCACGCACAGCATCAGTTGCTTGCAGTCCCATTCCCGCGCCGCGTGCGTGGTCGCGCTTTCGAGCAGCGTTTGCGCGATGCCTTGCCCGCGATATGCGGGATCGACGAACACGCCCCAGATCGTCGCCTTGTGCGCGATCTTCACGCGCGCATCGCGGCGCACGCCGGTTATGCCGACGAGCGTATCGCCGTCGAACGCACCGTACACCGCACGTTCACGGGTCGGCGTGATGCGCGTCGCGAATTCGTCGACCGGCACCTGGGATTCTTCGTCGAGCGTCGGCAGGAAGGAGGTGGGGGCGGTGTCGACCGCACGCAGGCGAACGATCTGGAAACGGGCGGCGTCGGCCGCATCGAGCAGGCGGGTGGTGATCGTCATCGGGGTCGTTCCGGTTGATGGTCGTGCATGCCGGCGCGAGCCGCTGGGGCCGCGGGATGCATCGTCCTTATCGTAATAGGAATCCCGGTGTTGCGCGGCGACGTTCGGCACCGCCGCGTGATCGCATTCAGACCGTCAGATCGCGTCGCGCGGCCGCCTGGCATCGCCGTCGACGCAGCACGCGAGCACCTCGGCATCGGTGTCGCCGAGGCTCAGGTACACGTGCCCGACCGCACTGTCGAAATACAGGCTGTCGCCGGCGCCGAGCCGGTACGCATGGCCGTTCTCGAAGCGCAGCTCCAGCTCGCCGCTCAGCACGAACACGAACTCCTCGCCGCTGTGCCGGATGTAGTCGGCGAAGTCCGACAGCTTGCGCGCATGAATGCGCCCGCGCACGGGCACCATCCGCTTGCCGGTCAGGTCGTTCGCGAGCATCCCGTACGCGTAGTTCGGCGTGTCATAGACCATCTGCTGGCCGGCCGGCGTGAACGACGGCGTCATCGCGCCGGCCGGCGCGGGGCGCCCGAACATCGTGTCGAAGTCGAGCGCTAGCGCATGCGTGAGCGCCGCGAACTTGTCGTAGGTGAGCGCGATGTCGCCGCGCTCGGCCTTCGAAATCGTCGACACCGCGATACCGGAGCGCTCGGACAGTTGCGCGAGCGTCAGGCCGCGCGACTTGCGCGCGTCGCGCAGCCGCGCGCCGACCGTCTGGTGGTCGAGCTGCGGCGCGGCGTCGGTGGGCGGCGGAACGGGGACGGTGGATTTGGGCATGCGGATACGGGGCGCGGCGTCCGTGACGTGAATACGGGTTTTATCGTATACGAGAATAAATTTTCTCGTATATGATAATTTTCGTCGAAATCGCCGACGGTGGGCGTGACGGCCACTCTAGCATCGGACGGCGCGAAACTCGCGGGGCCGGTGCGGCCGGCGTGAACGACACGTGTGCGTATCGGCGCAGCTCGCCCGTGCGGCGGTTGCCCGACGATTCCGCACACGGCAGCGGCTTTCCCAGCCATTTATTTTCCCGGCCGGTCGCGGCCGGCCTTGCGAAGGTGCAAACCATCATGTCCAGTGAAATCCAACGTCTGCAGACGAGCGCACGCATGAGCCAGGTCGTGATCGCGAACGGCTTCGTCCACCTGGCCGGCCAGGTGCCCGATACGGCCGGCGCGCCGATCGCCGTGCAGGCGACCGAAATCCTCACGCGCATCGACGCGCTGCTCGCATCGGCCGGCATCGACAAGACCCGCGTGCTGACGGCCAACATATGGCTCAGCGATGCCGCGCACTTCGACGCCTTCAATGCGGTGTGGGACGCGTGGGTGCCGGCCGGCCACGCGCCGACCCGCGCCTGTGTGCAGGCGTTGCTGATGAAACCCGGTCTCGACGTCGAGATCGCCGTGACCGCGCTCGCCTGACGCCCGCGCCGCGCGCCCCGAGGCACTCACGATGACATTCGACACGCTCGTTCTCGGCGGCGGCATGATCGGCGTGTCCGTTGCCGTGCACCTGCAACAGCGCGGCCTGTCGGTCGCGCTCGTCGACCGCAAGGCGCCCGGCAACGAGACGTCGCTCGGCAATGCCGGGCTGATCCAGCGCGAAGGCGTGTATCCGTATGCGTTTCCGCGCGGCTTCGGCACGCTGCTGAAATACGCGTGCAACCGCTCGCCCGATGTCCGATATCACTTTGGCGCGCTGCCGAAACTGATTCCGTTCCTGTACCGCTACTGGCGCAACTCGCATCCGGCGCGCCATGCGGAGATCGCGCGCGCGTATGCGCCGCTGATCGAACACTGCGTGACCGAGCATCGCGCGCTGATCGACGCGTCCGGCGCCGGCGCATTGCTGCGCGAAGGCGGGTGGCTGAAGGTGTTCCGCACGGCCGCGACGCGCGATGCCGAAACGCGTGACGCCGAGCGCTGGCGCGCCGAATACGGCGTGACCTTCGACGCACTCGATGCGGCCGCGCTGCGCGACGCCGAGCCGAACCTGAGCCGCGCGCTGGTCGGCGCGCTGCGCTACACGGGCTCCGATTCGATCAGTGATCCGAATGCACTCGTGACCGCGTATGCGCGCCGCTTCGAGCAGCTCGGCGGCCGCATCCTGACCGGCGATGCGCTGACGCTGTCGGCCGCGAACGGCTGGCGCGTCGACACCGCGCAAGGCCTGGTCGATGCGCGCGCGGCGGTCGTCGCGCTCGGGCCGTGGTCGGACCTGCTGTGCGAACGGCTCGGCTACACGCTGCCGCTCGCGGTCAAGCGCGGCTATCACATGCATTACGCGGCGCAGCCGGGCGCGCGGCTGAACGGGCCCGTGCTCGATACCGACAGCGGCTTCCTGATCACGCCGATGACGCGCGGCATCCGCCTCACGACCGGCGTCGAGCTCGGGCTTTGCGATACGCCGCCGACACCCGTCCAGCTCGCCGCCGTCGAACCGGTCGCGCGCGAGCTGTTTCCGCTCGGCGCGCGCGTCGACGGCGCGCCGTGGCTCGGCCGCCGGCCGTGCACGCCCGACATGCTGCCCGTGATCGGTGCGGCGCCGCGCCACCGCGGTCTGTGGTTCGCGTTCGGGCATGCGCATCACGGTTTCACGCTCGGCCCCGTGACCGGCCGGCTGATCGCCGACCTGATGACCGGCACGCAGCCGTTCGTCGACCCGACGCCGTTTCGCGTCGAACGCTTTCTGCACGGCCGCTGAACCGGCGACCGTGCGCTGCAGCAGGGCGGCCGGCACACGACGCCGGCCGCTCCATCCAGCGGCCGGCCGATCCGGCTCGCCGCGACGATCAACGACTGGAGACAACATGCAACAGCACACGATGCGGCGCGAACTCGGCGCGCGCCAGATTTCGTTCATGGCCCTCGGCATGGCCATCGGCGTCGGTCTGTTCCTCGGCTCGGCGTCCGCGATCAAGGCGGCCGGCCCCGGCGCGCTCGTCGCCTATCTGATCGGCGGCGCGATGATCTTCCTGATCATGCGCGCGCTCGGCGAGATGGCCGTGCATCGGCCGGTGTCCGGCTCGTTCGGTGCGTATGCGTTCGAATATGTCGGGCCGTTCGCCGGCTACGTGGTCGGCTGGAGCTACTGGCTGCTGATGGTCGGCGTCGGCGTCGCGGAGACGACCGCCATCGGCATCTACATGGGCTTCTGGTTTCCGGATGTGCCGCAGTGGCTGTGGGTCGTGTCGGCGATCGCCGCGATCTCGGCGTTCAACCTGCTCAACGTGAAGGTGTACGGCGAGCTGGAGTTCTGGTTCGCGATCGTGAAGGTCGTGACGATCGTGCTGATGATCGCGGGCGGCGCGCTGATCGTGTTCACCGGGATCGGTCATGGCGGCGAGCCCGTCGGGCTGTCGAACCTGTGGCGCCACGGCGGCGTGTTTCCGCACGGCGTGCTCGGGGTCGTGAGCGCGCTGCCGATCGTCGCGTATTCGTTCGCGGGCGTCGAGATGATCGGCCTCACCGCCGGCGAGGCGCGCGAGCCGCAGAAGATGATCCCGCGCGCGATCAACTCGGTGCTGTGGCGCATCCTGATCTTCTACGTCGGCGCGCTGTTCATCATCATGGCGCTGTATCCGTGGCACGAGCTCGGCGAGCATGGCAGCCCGTTCGTGACGACGTTCGAATCGCTCGGGCTGCGGCAGGCGGCCGGCATCGTCAACTTCGTGGTCGTGACGGCCGCGTTGTCGAGCTTCAACTGCATCGTGTTCAGCGGCGCGCGCATGCTGTCGAGCATGGCCGGCAACGGCCTCGCGCCCGCGTCGTTCGCGGCGCTGAGCGCAAGCGGGTCGCCGTCGCGCGCGGTGCGGGCGACCGTGCTGTTCATGTCGGTCGGCGTGGTGCTGAACTATGTGATTCCGGCGCGCGTGTTCGGCTGGCTGATGTCGTTCCTGTCGTTCGACGTGGCCGTGATCTGGGCGATGATCGTGCTGACCCACATGCGGTTCCGGCGCGCGCTGGCCGCGCGCGGCGAGACGGTGGCGTTCCGCATGCCGTACGCGTCGGTCACGTCGTGGATCTGCCTCGTGTTCGTCGCGTTCGTGTTCGTGATGCTCGGCGTCGATCCGTCGACGCGCGGGTCGCTGTATGCCGGCGCGGCGGTGATGGCGCTGATGGCGATTATTTACCGGCGTTCGCGGCACCTGCAGGCGGCAGCGCGGTCGACGCGCGTCGGGCTTGGCGTCGAGCGGGTGTGACGCCGATGCCCGGGGCACCGGTGCGGGTGAGCGTGGGAGTGATCGCGCGACGGGGGCGTTGCGGGCGAGGGTGTCGCGGAAATATCGGCGGCGCGTGATGCGCGCCGCGCGGGCATGAAGATCGAGAGCGAGGTGAAACAGGCGCGCCGTCGCGCCGAACCGGTGCCCGACGCCGAACGCGCGACGAGGCGCCCGATCAGGTCAGGCGCTCCGCATCGGAATCAATAACGCGACAATTGATTGCCGTTGATCTGCACGCGATCGCCCGGACGCAGGTTGCCCGGCGACTGCACGTCGAACGAGCGCATCGTGCCGTCGCTGACCTGCACGTCGATCCGGTAGCTACTCGGGCCTTGCGCGGCGCCCATCTGCTGGCCGATCTGGTTGCCGGCCACCGCACCGCCGAGCGCGCCGATCACGGTGGCCGCATCGCGGCCGTGACCGCGGCCGAACTGGTTGCCGACCAGGCCGCCGACCAGCGCACCGACGACGGTGCCGGCGACGCCCGACGGGCCGACCGAGCCATTGACCGGCTGGATGTTCGAGACCGTGCCGTATTGCGTGCCGTAGCCGTTGCCGTACTGCTGCTGATTGCCGTACTGGTCATACGGCTGCGACCCGTATTGCTGCGGGTTGCCGTACTGATCGTACGGCTGCGGCGCCTGGTTCGGATACGGCTGTTGCTGCTGCACGTAACCCGGTTGCGAATACGCGGGCTGCGCGTAGCCGGGCGTCGCGTATTGCTGCTGTTGCGGATACCCCGGCTGCGCGCCGTAGTAACCCGGCGCGACGCAGGCGGTCAGCGGAAGCGCCGCGACGGCGACGAGCGAGGCGAACAGAACGGTCTTCGTGGAAGGCATGCGCATCATGATGATTCCTGCATCGGCAACGGGTTCGCCGACGAATGCCGGAACGGGTGGCGAACTCGGCGTGAGTATAAGGAATGGCCGGAGGCGCGTCCGGTGCGGCCGGGTAACAACGTGTAAAGTCTGTTGCCGCGTAAATCGCCGCGCGGGCGGCGCGCGAAAGCGACGCCCGGCAAGGGCGTGACACGCCTTCCGGACATCCGCATTCCGGTGATGCCGATACTGCGCGACCTTCGGCCTTTCCGCCGTCTTCCCCGTGATCCCGCCCCATCCCCGTGCCAGGCCCGGCGGCCGCGCGCGCCGCGCATCGCGAAATCGAATGCGCGGCATCGCGACATTTAATTGGCCTCGGGCGACGGCGTCCGATATCGTGGCCGGATTCCCTGTCAACGGTCGCGCCGTGCCGGCTGCGGTGCCTTCCCCTGTCCGCGCCGGCGACGTGCCGCGACCGCCCCACATTCCGAGCCATGACCGATCGTCTCTTCATCAACGCCGTCGACGCCGGCGGCCAGCCCATCCACCTCGTCGTCCGTGACGGCCGCTTTGCCGCGATCGGCGCCGATTGCGCCGCCGCGCCCGGCGCGGAAACGATCGACCTCGACGGCCGCGTCGTGCTGCCCGGCTTCGTCGACGGCCACATCCACCTCGACAAGAGCTTCGTCGGCGATCGCTGGGTGCCGCACGAACCGGTCGGCACGCTGCGCGAGCGGCTCGCGGTCGAGAAGCGCCAGCTCGCGGCCGCGCCGCCGATCGTCGAGCGTGCGAACGCGCTGATCGCGCAGGCCGCCGCCTTCGGCACGGTCGCGATGCGCAGCCACGTCGACGTCGATGCAACCACCGGCCTGTCGAACCTGCAGGCCGTGATGGCCGCGCGCGAGCAATGGCGCGGGATCGTCGATATCGAACTCGTCGCGTTTCCGCAGGCCGGCGTCGTCACGTGCCCGGGCACCGCCGGGATCCTCGACGCGGCCGTGCGCGAAGGCGCGGAAGTGGTCGGCGGGATCGACCCGACGACGCTCGACGGCGATGCGGACGGCCAGCTCGACATCGTGTTCGGCATCGCCGAGAAGCGCGGCGCGAAGATCGACATCCACCTGCACGAGCCGGGTGAAACGGGCATCGCGCAGCTGCTGCGGATCGCGGCGCGCACGCGCGGGGCGGGGCTCGGTGGCCGCGTGAACGTGAGCCATGCGTATGCGCTCGGCCAGGTAAGCGATGACGACGTGCAGCGCACGGCGGCGGCACTGGCGGAAGCCGGCGTGTCGATCCTGACGAATGCGCCGGGCGACTGCGCGTTTCCGCCGGTGCAGGCGCTGCGCGACGCGGGCGTGCACGTGTTCGCGGGCAACGACAACATCCGTGACGCCTGGTGGCCGTACGGCAACGGCGACATGCTGCAGCGCGCGATGATGGTCGGCTATCGTTCGGGCTTCTACACCGACGAAGCGCTCGGCATCGCGCTCGACATGGCGACGCACGCCGGTGCGCGCGTGATCGGCAAGGACAACTATGGAATCGCAGTCGGCTGCGATGCGACGTTCGTCGCGGTGCGTGCGCCGAATGCGGCGGCGGCCGTCGCGGGCGTGCCGGCCGAGCGCTGGGTGTTCCGTCGCGGCGAAAGCGACACCGGCGCGCCGTTCGCTCCCGCGCTGCGCTTCACGCGCTGACCGACCTGACCGGCGGCACGGCATGCGCCGTGCCCCCTTCGCACTGAACGCACTCACTGCACTGACCGACCTCACCGGAACCGACATGACGAACCTGCTGATCCGCAACGTCCGCCCGAACGCCGACGCCGCGCTCGACATCCTGATCGAAGGCGATCGCATCGCGCGCGTCGGCCCGTCGCTCGACGCGCCCGCCGGCTGCGCGATCGAGGACGGCGCGGGCGCGCTCGCGCTGCCCGGCCTCGTCGAAGGCCACACGCACCTCGACAAGACGCACTGGGGCATGCCGTGGTATCGCAACCAGGTCGGGCCACGCCTCGTCGACCGCATCGAGAACGAGCGCCACTATCGCGCGACGAGCGGCCATGACGCGGGCGCCGCGTCGCTCGCGCTGGCGCGTGCGTTCCTCGCGGCCGGCACGACGCGCATCCGTACGCACGTCGACATCGATACCGAAGCCGGGCTGCGGCATCTGCACGGTGTGCTCGCGACCCGCGAGACGCTGCGCGGGCAGGTCGAGATCCAGATCGTCGCGTTTCCGCAATCGGGCGTGCTCAAGCGGCCGGGCACCGCTGCGCTGCTGTCCGAAGCGCTGGCCGCCGGCGCCGATCTGCTCGGCGGGCTCGACCCGTGCGCGATCGAAGGCGATCCGGTCGAAGCGGTGGACGTGCTGTTCGCGATCGCCGAGCGTCACGGCCGCGGGCTCGACCTCCATCTGCACGAGCGCGGATCGATGGGCGCGTATTCGCTCGACCTGATCCTCCAGCGCACGGCTACGCATGGCATGCAGGGCAAGGTGACGATCAGCCACGGGTTCTGTCTCGGCGATATCGCCGAACGCGAGCGCGATGCGTTGCTCGCGCGGATGGCCGAACTCGGCGTCGGGCTCGTCACGACCGCGCCCGCGGCGGTGCCCGTGCCGCCGGTGGCCGCGTGCCGCGCGGCGGGCGTGACGGTCATCGGCGGCAACGACGGCGTGCGCGACACGTGGACGCCGTACGGGTCGCCCGACATGCTCGAACGCGCGATGCTGATCGGCATGCGCAACGATTTCCGCCGCGACGATGCGCTCGAAGTCGCGCTCGACTGCGTGACGCACGGCGCGGCGCGCGGTTGCGGCTTCGACGGTTACGGGCTGCAGCCGGGCAGCCGCGCGGACGTCGTGCTGGTCGACGCGCTGACGTTCGCCGAGGCTGTCGTTGCGCGGCCGGTGCGGCGGCTCGTCGTGTCGTCGGGGAAGATCGTCGCGCGCCACGGCGCGCTGGTCTGAGTGAAGCGTGAGCGCAGCGTCGCCCCGGTATGATCGGGTTTTCAGCGGGATTGCCCGGGAGACGACGATGCGACGCACGACAGCGGCACGGGCCGCACGATGGATGGCGGCGGCCCTGTTCGCCGTGACCACCGCGCACGCGGTGGCGGCCGGGCCAACGGACGCGCAGCAGGAAGTCAACCGGCGGACGGTGCTCGCGTTCTACGAGAAAGGCCTGAACGAGAAGGACGCCGACGCCGCGCTCGCGTACGTCGGCGATCGCTACGTGCAGCACAACCCGAACGCGGCCGACGGCCGCGACGGCTTCCGCAAGTTCGTCGCGTTCCTGCGCGACAAGTATCCGCAGTCGCACAGCGAGATCAAGCGCTCGTTCGTCGACGGCGACTACGTGATCCTGCACGTGCATGCGGTGCGCGAACCCGGCACGCGCGGCAGCGCGATCATGGACATCTTCAAGCTCGAGAACGGCAAGATCGTCGAGCACTGGGACGTCAATCAACCCGTGCCCGAGCAGGCCGCGAACGGGAACACGATGTTCTGACGGGGGCCGGGCGCGTGGGCGTATCGACGTGCCCGCGGTCTCGTTGCATCGGCCGTGCCGGCGGTGTCCTTGACATGGCCGCCGCATCCGGCCTGCTTGCTACTCCTCCAACTCCAGCATCGTCGCGAGCGCCTTCGTCAGTTCGCTGACCATCGGGTCGGCCGTCGGCCGATGCAGGATCGCGATGTCCATGTGCTCGATCGGCGCGAAACCCTGTTTGGCGGTCAGCACGACGTGCTCGTCCGTCACGACGCGCGCGGGCAGCACGCTGATGCCGAGCCCGTCCGCGACGGCGGCCTGGATGCCGCTCAGGCTCGACGTCGTGAAGCTGATCCGCCAGCGGCGGCCGCGCTCCTCGATCGCCTTGATCATGTCGTCGCGATAGAGCCCGCGCGGCGGGAACACGACGATCGGCACCGGGTCGAGATCGATCGTCGGATGCTTCGCGCTGTCGATCCAGCGCAGCTTCTCGGGCCAGCGCACGACGGCCTCGCGGCTGTCGCGCCGCTGCTTGATCAGCACGAGATCGAGCTCGCCGCGGTCGTATGCCGCGCTGATGTCGCGGCTCAGCCCGCACGTCACTTCGAGCTTCACCTGCGGATGCGCGCGCTTGAACGCCGCGAGCGCGTGCGTCGTGCGGCCCGCCGCGAAATCGTCGGGCACGCCGAGCCGGATCGTCAGCGCGACCGTGGCGCCCGACAACGCTTCCAGCATCTCGTCGTTCAGCGCGATCATGCGGCGTGCATAGCTGAGCACCGTCACGCCCGCGTCGGTCGGCCGCACGTCGCGCGTGCCGCGGTCGAGCAGGCGGTGCCCGGCGATTTCCTCGAGCCGGCGCACCTTCTGGCTGACCGTCGACTGCGTCGAATGCAGACGCGCGGACGCCGTCGTGAAGCTGCCGCAGTCGGCGACCATCACGAGCGCGCGCAGCAGGTCGAGGTCGAACAGGGGTCTATTCATTTATGCACTTCTGCGGATTCGAACATTTCATTTCCAAATGCGTGCGACGACTTTTAACATGGCCGGACGGAGTGGGCAATCGCGGTTTCGCCGGACCCGGCGTGGCGTTACGGGGGCTGTTGAGGCGTCTGGCGCATACTCCTGTGGCGGTATAGGGCGCTTTGCTGGAGCGGTCTGAACCGCGCTTGGAAAGTGCTGCGTCAATCGCCTGTGTAGACATCGCCGTTCGCGAATATCCGGGGAAATACGCTGTGTGTCGGATGTGCACCGCGCAGGGTAAACACGGAAAAATCACTCTTTTAGCCGTAGATCAGCCACTGCACTAGCCTTCAGGTTCGCCCCCGCCTTCACCGCCTTTCTATTCCCATTTCCCCGCTTGCGCACAAAAATTGAGCGGTCTAGACTGCAACGCAGTTTCATCGAAGTCCCTGTCTTTCGCGCACCGCGCCGGGCCTGCCGGCGCACCGCTCCCCACCGGACGCCGGCGTTCGCCCGCCGCGTCGAGACCTACAAGGACGCACCATGAACCGCACTGCAAAGCTTCTCGTTACCGCGCTCGCGTTCGCGCCGCTCGCGTCGTTCGCCCAGGACACGTCGACGATCCGCTGGGGCATCGACCCCACGTATCCGCCGTTCGAGGCGAAGCAGCCCGACGGCTCGCTCGCCGGCTTCGACATCGACCTGCGCAATGCGATCTGCGAGCAACTGCATGCGAAGTGCGTGTGGGTCGAGCAGGGTTTCGACGGGATGATTCCGGCGCTGCGCGCGCGCAAGTTCGACGTGATCATGTCCGCGATGACGGCCACCGACGAGCGGCTCAAGCAGATCGACTTCTCGAACAAGCTGTATGCGTCGCCGGGTGCGCTCGTCGCGCCGGTCGGCTCGACGCTGTTGCCGACCGCCGCGTCGCTCGCGGGCAAGCGCGTCGGGATCGACCAGGGCACGACGCAGGAGGCGTACGCGAAGGCCGAATGGGCGACCAAGGGGGTGACGATCGTCTCGTACCAGAACCAGGACCAGGTGTACCAGGATCTCGTCAACGGCCGCCTCGACGCGACCTTCCAGGACAAGACGCAGGCCGGCTACTCATTCCTGAAAACGCCGCGCGGCAAGGGCTATGCGTTCGCGGGCCCCGACGTGACCGACGTGCGGATCACCGGCTACGGCGTCGCGATGGGTGTGCGCAAGGGCGATGAAGCGATGAAGAAGAAGCTGAACGACGCGATCGTCGCGATCCGCGCGAACGGCACGTACCAGAAGATCGCCGCCAAATATTTCGACTTCGACATCTACGGTGCGAAGCAGCAACTGACGTCCGCACCGTGAATCAGTGATTCCGTGATTCACTCCATCGACAGGCACACCATGACGAGTATCCAGGACCGCGTCGCGCAAGCCGTGACACCCGAACTGATCGCCGCGTTCCGCGAGGAAGGCGCGGTCTGCATCAAGGGCATTTTTTCGCCCGACGAAGTCGCCGCGCTGCGCGCCGGCATCGACGCGAATCTCGCGCACCCGAGCGAGCGCGCGAAAGTCGCGAGCCGGCCCGACGATCCGGGCTGGTTCTTCGAGGATTTCTGCAACTGGCAGCACAACGACGCGTATCGCGACTTCATCGTGCGCTCGCCGGCGCCGTCGGTCGCCGCCGCACTGATGGGCACCGAGCACGTGCGGCTGCATCACGACCACCTGCTCGTGAAGGAGCCCGGCACGCGCCAGCGCACGCCGTGGCACCAGGACCAGCCGTACTACAACATCGAAGGCGACGACAACGTCAGCATGTGGATTCCGGTCGATCCGGTGCCGCTCGAATCGACGCTGGAATTCGTCGCGGGCTCGCATCTCGGGCCGTGGCTGATGCCGCGCACGTTCATGGACAAGGAAGCGAAGTGGTTCCCGGAAGGGAGCCTGGCTGACCTGCCCGACATCGAAGGCGACCGCGCGGCGTTTCCGATCCGCCACTGGGCGCTCGAGCCCGGCGACATGGTGTGTTTCCGGATGCTCACGCTGCACGCGTCGGGGGGGACGCAGAACCGTCGGCGCGCGTTCTCGATCCGCTTCGTCGGCGACGATATCCGTCACGCGCCGCGCCGCTGGAAGACGTCGCCCGATTTCCCGGGGCTCGCCGAGCAGCTGCCCGACGGCGCGCCGCTCGATCACCCGCTGTTTCCTGTCGTGTGGTCGCGCGGCGCGGGGCAGGCCCGCGCGATCTGACGCGGGCGGGTGTGCATGACGGACGCGGCGGCCGCTTTCTGACGAAACGGCCGCCGCGTGCTTTTGTACGTGGGGAAAGGGGTCAGGTCGGGTGGCGTCCGGCGCCCGGCTTGAAGCGCGAGCCGAGCCGGTAGCGGTTGCCCGGGTGCAGGAAGTGCACGAACGTGACGGGCTGCCCGTTCGTCCAGGTGCGGCGCGTGAGTGTGAGGCACGGCTCGTCGGCGCGCATGTCGAGCAGCCGCGCCTGTTCGCCGGTCGGCAGCGACGCATCGACGACGTGCTCGATCTCCAGTTCGTCGTGCGACACGTTGTTGAACAGGTACTCGGACGGCGGCTCGACCTGGAAATCCTGGTCGATGAAGCCGGGCGCGGCGGCCGGGTTCACGTAGCGATCCTCGAGCTGGATCGGGCGGCCGTTTTCCTCGTGCACGCACACCACATGAAACACCGGCGTGTTGACCGGCAGGCCGAACGCGGCCGCGACGTCGAACGACGCGGGCTCGCTCGACTGGCTCAGCACGCGGCAGCGATATTCGTGCCCGCGCGCGCGGATTTCGTCGCGGATGTGCGCGATCATCAGCAGGTTCGACTGCGGCTTCACTTCGGCGACGAACGTGCCGACGCCCGCGATGCGCTTCAGCACGCCTTCTTCGGTCAGCTCGCGCAGCGCGCGGTTGACCGTCATGCGTGCGACGCCGAACTGGGCGGCGAGATCGAGCTCGGACGGGATGCGGTCCCCGGGGCGCCAGTCGCCCGCTTCGACGTTCTGGCGAACGAGCGTCTTGATCTGCTGGAACGGTGCGGTGGCCTTCGTGACCATCGGGGATCCTTGCGCGAAAAGGTGACGATGCTAGTCGTCGTGACTGACGATGACCAGGATCTCCGCCTGCGCGGTGCCGAGGCTGCGCGTGCGGTGCGGGATGAGTGCGTTGAAATAGACTGAATCGCCGGTCTTGAGTTGCACCGTCTCGTTCGGAAATTCGATTTCGACGCGCCCCTTGTGCACGAACAGGAATTCCTCGCCTTCGTGCTCGCGGAACGTCGACGCGACGAATTCGTGCGGCGGATGCACGACGAACGGCAACATCTTCTTCGGCGCGACGCCGGCCGCGATGCTTTCGAAGCGGTGGGCCTGGCTGTCGGCTGCCGCGCCCATCGCCGTGCGCTCGCCGGCGCGCGTGACCGTGATCAGCTCGCGATTGCGGCTTTCCGAGAACAACTGCTCGACGTCGACGTTCAGTGCCTTCGACAGCTTCAGCGCGACCGCGATCGACGGCACGCTCAGGCCGCGCTCGACTTTCGACAGGTAGCTCTTGGTGAGGCCCGTCTCGTCGGCCAGCACGTCGAGCGTCCAGCCCTTCTGTTTTCTGAGCAGCTTCAGGCGAATCGTCATGGGGCGCCAGGTGTCCTTCGAAAAACCGATTGTAACGCATGACACTATGTGTCCTATGGTGTATCGTGTGTCATGTTTTGCCGGGAAAGCGGCCGCGGACGGCGCGACCGACCCGATCCATTCAGGAGGTGAACATGGCGGAAACGCTGAATCTGGCGAAGGAGGCGCTGGTCGCGCTGGCGGAGCGGCGTCTGGACAACGCGGTGGGCGACAGCGGCTGGTCCGCGCGGCAGAAGCTCGCGCTCACGTGCCGGATCCTGTTCGACGCCGGTCACGATTCGGGCCTGGCCGGGCAGATCACCTGCCGCGCGGGCGAGGCCGGCACGTACTACACGCAGCGGCTCGGGCTCGGTTTCGACGAGATCTCGGCGGCGAACCTGCTGCGCGTCAACGAGGATCTCGACGTTGTCGACGGCGAAGGCATCCCGAATCCGGCCAACCGGTTCCACACGTGGATCTACCGCGAGCGCCCGGACGTAAACTGCATCATCCATACGCATCCGGCGCATGTCGCGGCGCTGTCGATGCTCGAGCAGCCGCTCGTCGTATCGCACATGGATACCTGCCCGCTGTACGATGATTGCGCGTTCCTGAAGGACTGGCCCGGCGTGCCGGTCGGCAACGAGGAGGGCGAGATCATCTCGAAGGCGCTCGGCAGCAAGCGCGCGATCCTGCTGTCGCATCACGGCCAGCTCGTGGTCGGCAAGACGATCGAGGAAGCGTGCATTCTCGCGCTGCTGATCGAGCGGGCCGCGAAGCTGCAGCTGCTCGCGATGGCGGCCGGCGAAATTAGGCCGGTGCCGCCGCCGCTGGCGCGCGAAGCGCACGACTGGATTTCGAAGCCGAAGCGTGATGCGGTGACGTTCGACTACTACGCGCGCCGGGCATTGCGGACGCATCAGGATTGCGTCGCATGAGCGGGCGATTCGTCGTTCTCGTCTCAGACCATCATTGAGGAATACCTATCGTGTCCATCCTGCTGAAAGGCATCATTGCCTACCCGGTTACGCCGTTCTCCGCTGACGGCGGCGTCGACCTGAAAGCACTCGAAGCGCTGATCGAGCGGCTGATTGCCGACGGCGTCCACGCGATCGCCCCGCTAGGCAGCACAGGCGAAAGCGCGTACCTGTCCGACGCCGAATGGGAGGCGGTCGCCACCGCATCGATTCGCGCGGTGCGCCGGCACGTGCCGACCGTCGTCGGCATTTCCGATCTCACCACGGCGGGCGCGGTGCGCCGCGCGCGCTTCGCGGAACAGGCCGGCGCCGATGCGGTGATGGTGCTGCCGGTGTCGTACTGGAAGCTCGCCAACGACGAGATCGTCGCGCACTATCGTGCGATCGGTGCTGCCATCGGCATCCCGATCATGCTGTACAACAACCCCGCGACGAGCGGCGTCGACATGTCGCCCGACCTGATCGCGTCGATCTGCCGGACCGTCGACAACGTGACGATGGTGAAGGAGAGCACCGGCGACATCGGGCGGATGCACCGGCTCGCGCAGTTGAGCGACGGCGCGATCCCGTTCTACAACGGCAGCAATCCGATGGCGCTCGCCGCGCTCGCAGCGGGTGCGGCGGGATGGTGCACGGCCGCGCCGAACCTGAATGCGGCGTTGCCGCTGGCGCTGTTCGACGCGATGCAGGCGGGCGACCTGGCGCGCGCGAGGACGGTCTTTCATGCGCAGCTGCCGCTGCTGCAGTTCATCGTCAACGGCGGGTTGCCGGTGACCGTGAAGGCCGGGTTGCGCCTGCGCGGCTTCGATGCCGGCGAACCGAGGAAGCCGCTGATGCCGCTCGGCGACGCGCGCACGCGCGAACTCGAACGCCTGCTCGCGGCGCTGCCGGACGGAGTGACGACATGAGCGATACGGCACGACCGCTGATCTCGGCCGCCATCGGCGCCGTGCGGGTCGGCAAGTGCCGGCCGCTGGCCGACACGCCGCACGCTAGTGCGATCGACAAGCAGCCGGTCGGCGCGCGTCTGTGGCTGGGCACGCTCGGCTTTGCCGGCGACGAGCAGGCCGATGCGCGGCATCACGGCGGCCCTGACAAGGCGGTGCACCACTATGCGCACGATCACTATGCGTGGTGGTCGGCGCAGATCGGCACGCGTGACGTGCTCGCGCAACCGGGCGCGTTCGGCGAGAACCTGTCGACGCACGGCGTGACCGAGCACGACGTGTGTCTCGGCGACGTGTTCACGCTGGGCGGCGCCGTGCTTCAGGTGTCGCAGTCGCGGCAGCCGTGCTGGAAGCTGAACGCGCGTTTCGATCATCCGCGGATGGCCGCGCTCGTGCAGCAAAGCGGCCGGACCGGCTGGTACTACCGCGTGCTGCAGGAAGGCTGGGTGGAGTCGGGTGACGTGCTGGCGCTGCATGAGCGCCGCTACCCGCGATGGCCGCTGGCGACGGTGCTCGACGTGCTGTACCGGCGCACGCTCGACATGGCCGCGCTCGATGCGCTGTGCGACGTGCCGATATTGCCGCCCGGCTGGCGCACGATGCTCGAAAGGCGCCGAACGGAGCGGCAGGTCGAAGACTGGACGAAGCGGCTCGAAGGGCGATGACGCGCCGCGTGCCGCGTGCCTCAGTGGCTCGGCAGTTCCCGCACGTCGGCGGTGGGCACCGAGCCGAACGCGTCGCTCAGCGCATAGCCGATCAGCTGTCGCGCGGCCGCCTCGGGCGTCGCGAGCGCGCCGCTCGACTTCAGCTGGTCGAATTTCTCGCGCATCGGGAAGTTGTCTTCGCTGGTCGAGCGGATCGTCGCCTGCATGCCCGTATCGACGACGCCCGGCGCGACGCTGCAGATCCGCAGCGCGCGGTTCGCGTCGAGTGCGACTGCGCGCGCATGGTGATCGAGCGCCGCCTTGGTCGCGCAGTAGACGCTCCAGCCCGCGTACGCGTTGCGTGCCGCGCCGCTCGACACGTGCAGGATCCGGCATTCGGTCGTGGCCCCCGCCGCTTGTGTGAGCGCGGCGGACAGCATCAGCGGCGCCGCGACGTTCACGCCGACCGCGCGCGCGACGATCGCCGGGTCTTGCGCAGCGAGTGGGCCGATCGGGTCGACGATGCCCGCGTTGTTGAACAGCAGCACGATCGATGCGCCGTCGACGAAGCGGCGCAGCGTGTCGCCCGCCAGCCAGGCCGCGACGGCCGCCGTGTCCGACAGGTCGAGTTCGATTTCGGCGAAGCGGTCGCCGGCTTGCGACGCGAGCGACGGATGGCGGCTGCGCGACACGCCGAGCACGGCGACGCCTTCCAGCAGCAGTTGTTCGGCGAGCGACGCGCCGAGGCCGCGCGTATGTCCGGTGACGATGGCGCGCACGTGCGGGGCGGAAGAGGATGCGGTCATGGTGGTGAACGGGTCGAAGGGGTGAACGGGATGAGCGGCGTCGACGCGCGGTGCGCATGCGTGGCGGCATGGCGTGCGGGTCGGGCGATGCGTGGTGTGGCGTGCGAAGGCGGTCGCGCGGCGCCGCGGGCGTCGGGGTGACGCATATCGTAGCGCCCGCATGCGTGTCGCGCAAACGCCGCCGCGCGTGCGGAGGCGGAATCCGCGGTGCCATGCGTATCCCACGCCGCGTGGCACCCACTCGCCGATACGTTGGACGAAAGCCTGCTGCGGCAAGTGCGCGCGCCGGCACGCCGCGCGGCGCCGGGCCACGCGACGCGAGCTATCATATGGCTCGCCCGTGCGCGATGCCGGACGGGCCGCGACCGTTTCCCTTCACCTGCTGCACGCTGCGACGCCACCATGAACACCACGCCGGATACGCCCACGCCACGCGCCCTTCGCGAACTCACGCCCCTCGAGGCCCGCATTCTCGGTGTGCTCGTCGAGAAACAGCACACGGTGCCGGACACCTATCCGCTGTCGCTGAATGCGCTGACCGCGGGCTGCAACCAGAAAACCGCGCGCTCGCCGGTGATGAACGTGAGCGAGGATGAGGTCACGACCGCGCTCGACGGACTGAAGCACCTGAGCATCGTGATGGAAGGCAGCAGCAGCCGCGTGCCGCGTTTCGAGCACAACATGAACCGCGTGCTCGGCATTCCGAGCCAGGCGATCGCGCTGCTGACGATCCTGCTGCTGCGCGGCCCGCAGACGGCCGCCGAACTGCGCCTGAACAGCGCGCGCCTGCACGGTTTCGCGGACATCTCGTCGGTCGAGGCGTTCCTCGACGAACTCGCGGCGCGCACGCAGCCGCTCGTCGTCCGGCTGCCGCGTGCGCCGGGGGCGCGCGAGAACCGCTGGATGCACCTGATGTGTGGCGAAGTGAACCTGACCGACTTCGCGAGCGCGGAGGCCGGCGGTGCGGATTCCGTGCCGCCTTCCGAATTCGAAGCGCTGAAGGCGGAACAGAAGCGCCTCGCGGATGAAGTGGCGCGGCTGAATGCGCTGGTTCTGCGGATGGCCGGCGAGCTGGGCATCGACGTCGACGCGCAAGGCGCGTCCTGACATCAGCGGCTGCGGGGCGTATGCATCGCCCGGCCCCGTCGCCACACGGCCGGGCCGGTGCGCGATGTGGGCACCGCCACGCACCGCCGTGTTACTTCAGCTTGACACCCGGTACGAGATAACGCGAACCGCCCGGTTTCAGGATCGGTGCCAGCGCCGCAAAGGGCGCATCGAGTTGCGGCCCGAGGCAGGCGCCCATCGCGTGCCCGATGCCGGAGACGCTGAACGACAGCTTGCCGGGCGCATCGAATTCGAACGCCAGATACTGCGGGAACACATCAGCACACGCCATCGAATCGCCGTCGCCGTCCGTCGGGTGAGCGCCAGATTCGGTCTTGTCACGCAACCGCGCAATGAAGTTCACCAGCGCGGGGCTCGCTGCCGGTTCGCCGTCCTTGCCCGCCGCAGTCGCGTCGATCACGCGATCCCAGTCGAGATACGTACCACGCAACAGGTCGAACGTGACCGGATCGTAGTGATTGTTCGGATGGGCGCCGCCGCAGTACGTACTACCCGATTCCACGATGCCGAGTGCCGCAGGTGACAGCCACGTGACCGTCACCTGTTCGTCGTCGAAGCCGCCGAGCGAGCCGGCGGCCGGCCCGTCGTCGGAGTAGCGGGTCGACGCGCATTCGAGCGCGGCGAGATTGATCTGCCAGTGCTGCTGCTCGAGCAGGCGGTTGACCCGTGCCATGACCGCCGGATCGGGATGACGGCTCAGACGCGGATACATGAGCTTCGTGCGCGGGTCGCGCCACATCCGGTACGCAACGGTGCCGTCGCCGATCTCGGGGCCTGCGGGCTGCGCGTGCCCGGCAAGCTTCAGCGTCGCATAAGGCGCCTGCCGCATGTCGATGGCCACGCCGCTTGCGATACCGCTGCCGACGCCACCGGCGATGCTGTTGGTGACGGCTTCGACGGCACCGGGCGCAACCGCATCGGGATCGTATTCCGCAACGCGCCGCAGCGTGAAATTGCGTGACTTGCCAGAGCGCGCATCGATCCAGCGGCCGCGATAGCCGGCCTTGTCCCGCGTGCCCTGCCAGGTGGCCGCGGCATGATCGAAATCGGCTTGCTGGCCGAATCCCAACGAACTGCGGGCATCGTCCGGCAACTGCGATCGCACGAGCGGTTCGACCAGTTGCGCGGGCGTGCCGTGCAGCGGAATATCGACGCCGTGCTGCGCATAGAAGTAGCGGCCCGAGATTGAACCATCCGCAGCCGGGCGATCGTCGAGTTCCATCACGACGGCGCCGGCGCCTTGCAGCGTTCCTTCGTAGACCGTGCGCGGCGCGGCATCGACACAGCCCGCGCGCAGCGCGAACAGCACCAGCACGAACCGGATCAGCGGGCGCATCACCAGCGGCACCCGGTTTGTTCGGACGCGTCGACGTCCAGTACCCTGCCGAACGCGGTCTGCTTGCCGGTGCGCGCGCTGGTATAGGTCATCGAATAGATCATCGCGCCTTGCGACATCATCTCGTACCGCCCGTTGATCCTGCCGTCGACCATCTCGACCCAGGTTGTCGTGAACTGGTGCGGGCGGCCCTCGGCGAGCACTTCCTCGTCCACGTGCTCGACCACCAGCGGCAGCGCCGTTTTCGCTTTCGCATAGCGAACCATGCCGCCTGACCAGCCGACGGCGTCGTCGTAGTAGGTGCGCATCTCGAAGCGCACGAGCTTGTCGCCGTCCGACTTGAAGCAGTACACGTCGGTGGAGACCTTGGCGAACGCGGGCAGCGACGCGCAGAGCAGCAGGGCGGCAAGGATTTTTTTCATGATGAGCCGGTGAAGAATGAAGTGCGGCATCAACCTAGCACGATCCGCGTCGCGCCTGCATCGACGAGCCGGAACAGCAGATCCTCGACGGCCGTCTCGGGCGCGGAGCCGAGGTCCGCATTGACGCGCCACCCCTGTTCCGTGCGAACCGGTTCCGACAGGTAGTGAGCGATGCCGTGCAGGCCGTCTTCGGCCGGCGTGTTCTCGTCGTCGACGTCGAACCACGCGAAGAACCACGCCTTGAACGCCTCGACGGCCGCGCTTTCGTCGAGACCATCGGCCTCGATCGCAGCCCAGTCCCACACGAACGGGCGGATCGACACGGCCGCCGTTTCGAGGTCGAACGCCAACGGCTCGAATGCCAGTTGCGTGGCGGAATCGACCATCGCCGGCTGGCCGGCCGATTCGCCTTCCGTGGCAATGAGGTCGGCCCGGCACGGCAACGCGAGCGGCCCTTCGGTGGCGAGCGTGCCGTCGGCCCGCCGGTAGGCCGGTTCGACGATCACGGCCGGTTGCGCCGCCGCTTTCGCGAGCAGGTCGGCATACGGTTGGCGGATGGCGCGGAGCAGTTCGGAGACGGTCATCGTGGCGTATCGGTTGGGCAGGGGCGATCGGTTGCAGGCAGTCAGTATGCGGCGCGGCCGGCATCGCACGACGGGGCCTTCGGTACCGGACAGCCGTGATCGTACGGCACTTCGACAACACGCGGACAGTCGGCCGAATGGCCTGCGCCACCCGCATCGCGCGGCGACCGATTTAGACGTTTACCTTCAAACAATCGAAAACGCCCGTCGAGCGCGCGCTCGTTGTGCTTCAATTCATCCGGTTTGTAGTCCTACTAAAATTACAGGTGCGGAACAGGCCGGATTACTCATTCACAGGAGACAGTCGATGGCTCGGAAACGGTTTTGAAGCGGCACACGCGATGGTCTGCAACACCGCGAACTTCCTTCGATGAAAGCAGGTTATCCCAGGGGCCCCAACCATGTTCTCAAGACGTTTCATGATGGCCGCGGCAGCGATGTCCGCCGCGTTGGCCATCACCGCGCCGGCAGCCAGCGCCGCCGCGCCGATCCTATCCGACCCGTTCTACACGTACACCGGCACCACGCCGTTGGCATCGATTCCACCGGGCACGGTGCTCAAGACGCGCAACGTCACCTACCACGTGGCCGGCATCCCCACCGCGCTGACCGCGCAGCAGTTGCTGTATCGCACCCATAACGCGCTGAACCAGCCGGTCGTCAACGTGACGTCCGTGATCCGGAGCCCGGTCAGCAACGGCCAGGCCATCTCGTACCAGTCGGCCTACGATTCGCTGAATCCGTACGACGAGCCGTCGCAGGTGATCGCCGGCGACCGCGACGTCACGAAGATCATCAACGTCGGCACGCTGCTCTACAGCGCGGAATCGATTCCGCTGTCGACGCTGCTGCTGCTCGGCTACAACGTCATCGTGCCCGATACGGAAGGCCAGACGGCCGATTTCGCCGCCGGCCCCGAATACGGGATGACGACGCTCGATTCGATCCGCGCGGCGCTCAATACGCCGTCCACGGGCATGAATCCGTCGAGCAAGGTCGCGATGATCGGCTATTCCGGCGGCGCGATCGCGACGAACTGGGCCGCTCAGCTCGCGCCGAGCTATGCGCCCGAGATCAACAGGCAGCTCGTCGGCGCGGCGGAAGGCGGCGTGCTGGTCGATCCCGCGCACAACCTGCGCTACGTCGACGGCAGCATCGTGTGGGGCGGGGTGGCCGCGGCCGCGCTGGCCGGGCTGTCGCGCGGCTACGGCTTCGACCTGACGCCCTATCTCAGCGATACCGGCGTCGCCGTGTTCAAGGACATCCAGAGCCAGTCGCTCGCCTACATCCTGCCGAAGTACACGGGGCTGCGCTGGGGCACGCTGTTCAAGCCGCAATACGCGAACGACATCAACAGCATTCCCGTGTACGTGACCTATGCGAACAAGGTGAATGCGGGGCTGGCCGCCTCGCCGACGATCCCGATGTTCATCGGCCAGGGCACGGCGGGCGCGCTCGATGGCACGTTCAGCAGCCAGGTGGGCGACGGCGTGATGATGGCGTACGACGTGCGCGCGCTGGCGCAGAAGTTCTGTGCCAGCGGCACGCCGGTCGTGTACAACGAGTATCCGCTCGAACATGCGGGCGCGATCGTGCCGTGGGTGGCCGGCATGCTGCCGTGGCTCTACGACCGCTTCAACGGGAAGGCCGCGCCGACCAATTGCTGGCTGACGTCGCTGCTGCCGAGCAATTCGCTGGCGCCCGAGACGCTGCACTAGCCGCCACGCCGCGTGCGATGCGGCGCGTGTCCGGGCGACCCTCCGCGGGTCGCCTTTTTTTTCGCCTGTTGATCTGCGTCGCGCTGCGGCAAGGGCGCCGCGTCGGTCCCCCTGCCGCAGCCCGCCACCGTCCCGTCCGGGTGCCATAATCGAGCCTGCCCATCATTCCAGACGTCCCCCGGAGAATCACCATGCAGAACCTCGACAATCCTTCCCACGATCGCGAGGTAGGCAGCGCCGACGCGACGCAGGACACCACGCGCATCGACGACGTCCGCATCGGCGCCGTACGCCCGCTGATTTCGCCGGCGCTGCTGCTGGACGAACTGCCGGTGCCGGCCGCCACGCAGACGCTCGTCGAGGATACGCGCCGCGCGATCGGCGACATCCTGCACGGCCGCGACGACCGGCTGCTGCTCGTCGTCGGCCCGTGCTCGATCCACGACCACGACCAGGCGCTCGATTACGCGCGCCGCCTGAAGATCGCCGCCGATGCGCTGAAGGACGACCTGCTGATCACGATGCGCGTCTACTTCGAGAAGCCGCGCACGACGGTCGGCTGGAAGGGCTACATCAACGATCCGCGCCTCGACGGCAGCTTCCGCATCAACGAAGGGCTGCGCGCCGCGCGGCAACTGCTGCTCGACATCAACGCACTGGGCCTGCCGGCGTCGACCGAATTCCTCGACCTGCTGAGCCCGCAATACATCGCCGACCTGATCGCGTGGGGCGCGATCGGCGCGCGCACGACCGAGAGCCAGAGCCATCGCCAGCTCGCGTCGGGCCTGAGCTGCCCGATCGGCTTCAAGAACGGCACCGACGGCGGCGTGCAGGTCGCGTCCGACGCGATCGTCGCCGCGGCCGCGAGCCATGCGTTCATGGGGATGACGAAGATGGGGATGGCCGCGATCTTCGAGACGCGCGGCAACGACGACGCGCACGTGATCCTGCGCGGCGGCAAGAACGGCCCGAACTACGACGCCGAGCATGTCGAGGCGAGCTGCGCGGTGCTGCGCAAGGCCGGCCTGCGCGAGCAGGTGATGGTCGACTGCTCGCACGCGAACTCGAACAAGTCGCACGACCGCCAGATCGACGTCGCGCAGGATCTCGCGCGGCAGCTGTCGCAGGGCGAGCAGCGGATCGTCGGCGTGATGGTCGAGAGCCATCTCGAGGCCGGCCGCCAGGACCTGAAGCCGGGCGTGCCGCTGAAGTACGGTGTGTCGATCACGGATGCGTGCCTGAGCTGGACGCAGACGGAGCCGGTGCTCGACGTGCTGGCAGCGGCGGTGCGGCAACGGCGTGCGCAGTCGCGCAACGCGTGACGAGGGCGATGTACGCGATTCGCTGCGGTGTCCGTAATGTCGCCATGGCAAGAGGTGGCTGACAGCGGCTGCGTCATCACGTCCGATGCAGCGTTTCGCGAGTGGCGCTAACATGGGCCGGTGTGATGCGTCGTACAGAGGCCTTTTCGTTTCACGCGGCGCATGCACGGAGGCGGCTTGGCCGGCCGCCGACACCGACAACAACCGAACCGGAGTACATGACAGCATGGCTTTCTACAAGACCCTCATCGCAGCAACCGTCCTCGCCTCGAGCGTCAGCGCACATGCGCAGATCGCGGGTGCGCAGCCGCTCAGCGTGACCGTCGAGCAATCGCAGGCGCTGCTCGAAGGCTGGAGCGTGAAGAAGAGCGTGCTCGGCAAGGCCGTCTACAACGACGAGAACCAGAAGGTCGGCACCGTGCGCGACCTGATCGTCGCGCCGGACGGCTCGGTATCGGCGGCGATCGTGTCGGCCGGCGGCTTCCTCGGCGTGGCTGCGCATGACGTCGCGGTGCCGATCGCATCGCTCGACGTGCGCAGCGGCAACATCTACCTGCCGGGCGCGACGAAGGATGCGCTGAAGGCGACGCCCGCGTTCCAGTACGCGAAGGTGCCGTCGCCGCCGAAGCCGAAGAAGGTCGACGACAAGCACTGAGCCAGCACGGATTGGCAATACCCGGCGCGCAACGCGCCGGGTATTTTGTTTGCGGTCAGCCGTTCGACGGATCGTCCGGAGGCGCGAGCGCCACGATGTGGCTGATGCCTTCGTGCGCCATCTTCGTATAAGGGCTGAAGCGCTCCGTATTGCGGACGAGTTCTTCCGCCACCGTGCGCTCGACGCCCGGCAGCTGCACGCGAATGTTCGCGTTCAGCATGAACAGCCCATCCACCGGATCGCGGCAGAAGTCGACCGATGCACTGACCGACGCGCCGGCGATCGACACGCCGGCCCGCGTGGCGAGCAGGCTCAGCGCCCCATGAAAGCACGCTGCATAGCTCGCGGCAAACAGCTGTTCCGGGTTCGGGCCGTCGCCCGGGCCGCCCAGTGCGGACGGCAGGCGCAGCGCCACGTCGAGGCGGCCGTCGTCGGAACGCGCGACACCCGATGCGCGCCCATGCTCCGCCGCCCCGCCCGTGACGGTCACCGTCGTCGAATAGAGCGTCTGCGGTTCCCGCCCGCGATACTTGTCGAGCAGCGAGAGCGGCGGTGGCCGTAGCGGCGTCATGGCGTGCGCGATCCTGCGGTGCGGCTCAGCGCGCGGGCTGGTTTTTTTTGAACCACGTATCGAAGGTCGTCGCAGCGAGGCGCGCGCCGGGCGCGGGGACGAGCGTGTCGTCCTGCAGTATCGCGCCGAAATAATCGGCGCCTGCGTCCCTGACCACCGTGCGCGGGTCGCGCGTGATCTTCAGGAAATGGTCGACCAGGTCGGCGATCCGCACCCGATCGGGGCCGCCGATTTCGGCAATGCCGTTGCGCGGTGCGTCGAGCGCGACATCGGTGACGGCGGCCGCGACGTCGTCCGACGCGATCGGCTGGAAGAACGCGGTGGCCTGCCGCGTGGTGTCGCCATCGGCGCTCGCCTGTGCGATCGCGCCGACGAATTCGAAGAACTGCGTCGAGCGCACGATCGTGTACGGCACGCCTGCTGCGCGGATCAGGTCTTCCTGAATGAGCTTGCCGCGGAAATACGCGCTTTGCTGCAGGCGGTCGGTACCGACCACCGACAGCGCGACGTGATGGCGCACGCCCGCCGCGCGCTCCGCGGCGAACAGGTTGCGCCCCGACGTCTCGAAGAATGCCTTCACGGCCGCTTCCTCGAACGACGGCGAGTTCGCGAGATCGACCACGACGTCCGCGCCCGCCAGTGCGTCGCCCAGCCCCGCGCCCGTGATCGTATCGACGCCGGTCGACGGCGCTGCCGCCATGGCGTCGTGGCCGCGCGCGATCAGGTTCCTGACGACTTTGCTGCCGATGAGGCCGGTACCACCAATCACGACGATCTTCACGATTGCTCTCCTTGAACGGGCGCGCGGGAGGCGCGCCGCCTGAATCGGTCGAAGCCGGCGCGCATTGCATTCGCACGCGTGCGCCGGCACGTTGCCGAATGGCGCGCCGCGATGCCCGCACGCCGTTCGATCAACCCGCATCGTAGGCAGATGCCGCGCGATCCGGTAGAGCCCCACCGGTGCTCACGGTGTTGCTTCGAATGCATCAATCGACCGGCTCCAGCGGCGCCGTCGTCGTTACGGTAGTCATCGCGGTCATCGTCGTGAGGCACTGCAGGTCGCGTGCGCGCGTCTGTTCGATCATGTAGTCGATGAATGCGCGGATGCGCGTCGGCAGGTGCTTGCGGCTCAGGTAACACAGATAGTGTCCGCCGTCGTCCGGCGCGTGCTGGCCGAGGCAGCTCACCAGTTGCCCGTCGGCGAGCAGGTCGCACACCTGGTACGCGGGCAGTTGCGCGATGCCGAGCCCGTCGAGCGCCGCGCGCACGACCAGATCCATGTCGTTGAAGGTGTGATGCGCGGCGAGCTGGTGCTGCTGCGCCAGCCCGTCGACCTTGAATTCCCATTCCGCGGCGCGGCCCGACGCGGTGCGCAGGTTGATGCAGCGATGCTGCGCCAGCTCGTCCACGTGACGCGGCAAGCCGTGCCGGTGCGCGTACGACGGCGACGCGCAGACGATCATCTGCATCGGAATCAACTGGCGCGCGACGATCGCGCTGTCCTCCATGCGGCCGTCGCGAAACGCGACGTCGATGCGGTCGACGGAGAAATCGGCCGGCCGGTCGTTCAGCAGCAGTTCGAGCGTGATGTCCGGATACTGCGCGTGGAAATCGCCCAGCAGCGGCGCGATGATCTTGCGGCCGAAGCCGGGCGTCGAGCCGATCCGCAGGTGTCCGCTCGGCGGGCCGCTGCGCAGCTCGCGCATGTCCTCGAGCGCCTGCGCGAGCTGTTCGATGCCGGGGCGGCAGCTTTCATAGAAGCGTTCGCCTTCGCGCGTCAGCGACATGCTGCGCGTCGTGCGCTGGAACAGGCGCGCGTCGAGCCGGTCCTCGAGCCGCTGCACGTGGCGGCTGACCGACGAGCGGCCGACGCCGAGGCGATCGGCGGCACGGGCGAAGCTGCCTTCGGTGACGACGGCCAGGAAGGTGACCACGCCGGCGTAGCAGGTCGAGAAGCTGCGCGCGAACGGATCGTCGGCGTCAGGGCGGCGGATGGAAGTATCTGGCATGAAGGTGCTGGAATCGTGGTGTCCATACGCGACTAGACGTTTCAGCACAGCGGCCTGTGACACCGTCCTCTATCTTTTTTAAAAAAGGGACGCGGCGGCGGGCGGGCAGGTTATTTCTCCGGCGCGAGCTCGAGCTCGAGCTCGAGCTCGAGCTTCGCTGGCGCGCGAGGCGCGCACGTCAACCGGCGATGCAGGTTGCCGCGATCCGGGCGAGCTTGTCGGGGTTGCGCTGCACGAGAATCCGGACGATGCGCGTGCCGTCGGTCTCGAACGACATCGCGGCGTCGAGCTGTCCGTCGATGAAGCGCAGCATGGCCCACTGGCCGTTGAGCACGACGGACCGCATCTCGACCCCGCTGCCGTGGCGCAGCCACGTCGCATAGAACAGTTGTGCGACACGCCGGCTGCCGACCATTGGCCTCGGGACGCTCCGGACCTTGCCGCCACCGTCGCCGATCAGGGTCGCGTCCTCGGCGAGCAGCGCCTGGATCGACGGGAAATCGCCCTGCGCGAGCGCGTGCGAGAACGTCTGCAGCAACCGGTGGTGCGTTTCGCGCGGCACCGCGTGGCGAGGCGAGCCGTCGTCGCGCAGCCGCGCCTTGGCACGGCTGACGAGTTGCCGGCACGCGGCTTCGGTTTTGCCGATCGCGTCGGCGATCCGGTCGTAGTCGATCTCGAAGATTTCATGCAGCAGGAAGGCGGCGCGCGCCTCCGGCGTCAGCCGTTCGAGCAGCAGCAGGAACGCGACCGACACGTCGTTCGCGCGCTCGATCATTTCCTCGGGCGTGGCCGGTGATGCGTCGAGTTCCGGCTCGGGCAGCCAGATCCCGGTGTATTGCTCGCGCCGGCGCTTCGCGGCGCGCAGGCGGTCGATCGACGTGCGTGTCGTGACGGCGACGAGCCACGCTTCGGTGTTCTCGATCCCGTCGCGTGCCGTGTCGTGCCAGCGCAGCCAGACGTCCTGCACGATGTCCTCGGCGTCCGCGATGGAGCCGAGCATCCGGTACGCGATCTTCTGCAGGCGCGGACGCAGTGCCTGGAACGTGTGTGTGTCGTCGGCCGTCACAGCCACACCCCGCTGAAACCGAACGCGACCGGCCCGCTCAGGAGCACGCTGCCGGCGCCATCCCAGCGCACCGTCACGTCGCCGCCGTCGCATTCGACCCGCACGCTCTCGTCGAGCAGCCCGCGCCGGATGCCGTTGACGACCGCCCCGCACGAACACGATCCCGAACCGAGCGGCACGCCGCCGCCGCGCTCCCAGATGCGCAGGCGAATATGCGTGCGATCGATGACCTGAACGAAATGCACGTTGGTTTTCCGCGGAAACAGCGGGTGCGTTTCGATGGCCGGGCCGAGCGCCGCGACATCGATCGTGCCGAGATCGTCGACGAAGAACGTGCAGTGCGGATTGCCCATGTTGCACGCGGCCGGCGCGCCGGGCAGCGGCAGCGCGAGGGTGTCGAGTACCTCGGCGAGCGGCACGTCCCGCCAGCCGGTGAGCGGCCTGCCCATCTCGACGGTGATCAGGCCGTTCGCCTCCGTCGAGCACACGAGATACCCGCGGGGCGTCCGCAGCACGAGCGATGTCATGCCGGTTTCCCGCATCAGTTGCCACGCGACGCCGCGCGTCGCGCTGCCGCAGGTGTCGAGCGGCGTGCCGTCCGCGTTCCAGAACGCGACGCGGGCCGCCGCGTCGTCGCAGTCCGACACGATCGCGAGCTGGTTGAAGCCGATGCCGAAACGCCGGTCGCCCATGCGCCGCACCAGATCAGGGGCGATGGGGTGCGCTTGATTCTGGTCCTGATCCTGACCGCGCAGGTCGACGATGGCGAAGTCATCGCCATTCGCGTTCATCTTCTGAAATCCGAACGGCATGACAGTTCCGGAAGGGGGCAGGCGAACACTGTACGTGGCTCGCCGTTCGCGATCAATCGCCGCACGATATCGTGCCCGCGCCATGCATCTACGTAATTCTACGTAGCTCCGCATACGTAGTTATCCGCTTGTAAGCCGCCCCGGTCGCGCGGAATACTACGGCCCATCGCCGCGACCTCTGCGAGGCTGCGGCACGACGCATCGACGTCACGCGGGTTCGGCCCCTCGCCGCATCCACTCAAAAACACATTGGAGACCAGGAGACGCCATGAATCGGGCTTCCAGTACCCTGCTCTGGATCGCGGTCGCGCTGCTCGGCGCGTTCGCGTTCGGCACGATCGCACTCGCACACGGCGAGCGCGTCAGTGCCCTCTGGATCGTGATCGCCGCAGTCTGCGTGTATCTGATCGCGTATCGCTTCTACAGCCGTTTCATCGCCAGCAAGGTCATGCAGCTCGACGGGCTGCGGATGACGCCGGCCGTCAAGTACAACGACGGCCTCGACTACGTGCCGACCAACAAGTACGTGCTGTTCGGCCACCACTTCGCCGCGATCGCCGGCGCCGGCCCGCTCGTCGGGCCCGTGCTCGCCGCGCAGATGGGCTACACGCCCGGCATGCTGTGGATCCTGGCCGGCGTCGTGTTCGCCGGCGCGGTGCAGGACTTCATCGTGCTGTTCATCTCGACGCGCCGCGACGGCCGCTCGCTCGGCGATCTCGTCAAGATGGAGCTCGGCACGGTGCCCGGCGTGATCGCGCTGTTCGGCGCGTTCCTGATCATGGTGATCATCCTCGCGGTGCTCGCGCTGATCGTCGTGAAGGCGTTGACCAATTCGCCGTGGGGCACGTTCACCGTCGCCGCGACGATTCCGATCGCGCTGTTCATGGGCGTCTACACGCGCTACATCCGTCCGGGCCGCATCGGCGAAGTGTCGATCATCGGCTTCGTGCTGCTGATGGCATCGATCGCGTTCGGCCAGCACGTGCACGATTCGCCGACGCTCGCCGCGTGGTTCACGTTCACGGGCACGCAGCTCACGTGGATCCTGATCGGCTACGGCTTCGTCGCGTCGGTGCTGCCGGTGTGGCTGCTGCTCGCGCCGCGCGACTACCTGTCGACGTTCCTGAAGATCGGCACGATCCTCGGCCTCGCGATCGGCATCCTGGTCGTCGCGCCGGAACTGAAGATGCCCGCGCTGACGAAGTTCGTCGACGGCACGGGCCCCGTGTGGTCGGGCAACCTGTTCCCGTTCCTGTTCATCACGATCGCGTGCGGTGCCGTGTCGGGCTTCCACGCGCTGATCTCGTCGGGCACGACGCCGAAGCTGATCGACAACGAAACCAACGCGCGCTTCATCGGTTATGGCGCGATGCTGATGGAATCGTTCGTCGCGATCATGGCGCTGGTCGCTGCCTGCGTGATCGAACCGGGCATCTACTTCGCGATGAACGCACCGGCCGCCGTGCTCGGCTCGACGCCGGAAGCAGTCGCCAACACCGTCACGCAATGGGGCTTCGTGCTGACGCCCGACATGCTGACGCAGACCGCGAAGGCCGTCGGCGAAACGACGATCATCGCGCGCGCGGGCGGCGCGCCGACGCTGGCCGTCGGCATGGCGCACATCCTGCACCAGGTGATCGGCGGCGAAGCGATGATGGCGTTCTGGTATCACTTCGCGATCCTGTTCGAGGCGCTGTTCATCCTGACGGCCGTCGATGCCGGCACGCGCGCGGGCCGCTTCATGCTGCAGGACCTGCTCGGCACGTTCCACCCGGCGCTCAAGCGCACCGAGTCGCTGCCGGCGAACCTGGTCGCCACCGCGCTGTGCGTGGCCGCGTGGGGCTACTTCCTGTACCAGGGCGTGGTCGATCCGCTCGGCGGCATCAACACGCTGTGGCCGCTGTTCGGCATCTCGAACCAGATGCTCGCCGCGATCGCGCTGGTGCTCGGCACCGTCGTGCTGTTCAAGATGAAGCGCGAGCGCTATGCGTGGGTGACGATCGTGCCGACCGTGTGGCTGCTGATCTGCACGCTGACCGCCGGCTGGCAGAAGATCTTCGACGCGAACCCGAAGGTCAGCTTCCTCGCGCACGCCGCGAAGCTGCAGGCCGCGGTGGACGAAGGCAAGGTGCTCGCGCCGGCGAAGTCGATCGCGCAGATGAAGCGGATCATCTTCAACGACTACATCGATGCGGCGCTGGCCGGGCTGTTCATCTTCGTCGTCGTGGCGATCGCGGTGTACGGCGTGATCGCCGTGCTGCGCGCGCGCCGCGAGTCGAAGCCGACGGTGCGCGAGACGCCGTACGAAGCGATGCCGGCCGCGCAGGCGCTCGGCAGCGGACGTTAAGGGGAGGCCGCGATGTTCAGCGATCTTGGCAGCGACCTGCGCAGCGCGGGGCGTTACCTCGGGCAGGCGTTGCGGCTGATGGTCGGCCTGCCCGACTACGACACCTACGTCGCGCACATGCGCGCGACCCATCCGGACCGCGAGCCGATGACGTATGAGGAATTCTTCCGCGAGCGTCAGAGCGCGCGGTACGGGTCGGGCGCGGGGAAGTGCTGCTGAACCGGGCTGCCTAGGCGGTTCGGTCATCGAAAGGGAAGCGCCGCGATGCATGTCGCGGCGCTTTTTTCTTTGGCGGGCCGGTGGCGCGCTGCGCCGTTTGCCTGAACGCAGCACGGCAAATTCCGCCGGCCGGTATCATAGGGTTTCCTCTTTTCCCGATGGACCCGCAGGAGAACACGTCGTGCATGTCGGTGAGCGTTTCAACAGCATTTCCCATCTCGTCGGCGCGGTGCTGTCGGTGGTCGGCCTCGTGGCGCTCGTGACGATGGGCGCGCTCGAAGGCGATCCATACAAGGTGGTGAGCTTCAGCGTGTATGGCGCGATGCTGATCCTGCTCTATGCGATCTCGACGCTGTACCACAGCGTGCGCAATCCGCGCCTGAAAGCGATCCTGCAGAAGTGCGACCACTCGGCGATCTACCTGCTGATCGCCGGCAGCTATACGCCGTTCACGCTGGTCACGCTGCGCGGCCCGTGGGGCTGGTCGCTGTTCGGCGTGAGCTGGGGGCTGGCCGTGTTCGGGATCGTGCAGGAGCTGACGCTCGGGCGGCGCACGCGCCTGCTGTCGATGATCCTGTACGTGGCGATGGGCTGGCTCGCGCTCGTCGCGGTGCGTCCGCTGATCCATGCGCTGCCGCCGGTCGGCACCGCGTGGCTCGTGGCCGGCGGCCTGATCTACAGCGCGGGGATCTACTTCTTCATCAACGATGAACGCATCCGCCACGGGCACGGCATCTGGCATCTGTTCGTGCTGGCCGGGAGCCTGTGCCAGTTCGTCAGTGTCGCGATGTATGTCGCGTGAGCGACGGGCGGCGTTGACGCAATGACGGCGCGCCGTGCCGCCGCGCGCGCACCTGCCGGAGCATGCGTTAGCGACGCGTGACGGTTTGTAGCGGCGTGGCCGGTTCGCCAGGTACCCGTGTCGGCCGCGCCGTGACCCACCATGTCGCGGCGGCGAGCGCGGACATTCCGGTCGCGATGCCGAGCGCCGCCCGCATCGCCGCCGGAAACGGCTGCAACGTCGCGATGCACGCACCGAAAATCGCCACCCCGAGCGCCGATCCGCTCTGGCGCGCCGCGTTCAGCGCGGCCGCCGCCACGCCGGCGCGGCGCCGGTCGACCGTCCCGAGCGCCGGCGACGTCGCGGCCGGCGAGATGAATCCCGATGCAAAGCCGATCGCGAGCATCGGCACGACGGCGAGCCATGCGGGTGTCGTCGCGCCGATGCCCGTCATGCCGAGCGCGCCGGCCGCATAGAGCCCAAACGCCGCGCACATCGTGCCGCGCGCGCCGAAGCGCGCAACCAGCCTGCCCGAACCCAGCCCGCCGAGCGCGACCATCGCGGTCATCGGCAGGAACGCGAGCCCCGTGTCGAGCGGGCTCGCGCCGCGGATCTGCCGATAGAACAGGCTGAGCACGAACAGCAGGCCGTAGAACACGAACGCCGACGCCATCGACACGAACGTCGATCCGGCGAACAGCCGGTTGCGGAAGAACGCGAGCGGCAGCATCGGTTCGCGGCGCCGCGCTTCGATCGCGATGAACGCGCTCCACGCGACGACGCTCGTTACCGCGCCGCCGATGATCGGCGCCGAGCGCCAGCCGAGCGACGGGCCTTCGATCAACGTGCCGATCAGGGCCGCGATCGCAACGATGGCCGCGGCCTGGCCACCCCAGTCGAAATGCCGCGAGGCGTCGACGACGGCGGCGCGCACGACCGAGCGGCCGAGCCAGATGCCGGCCAGCCCGAGCGGCAGGTTCACGAAGAAGAGGCTGCGCCACCCCAACAGATGGATCAGCAGGCCGCCGATCAGCGGGCCCGACGCCATCGCGATGCCGCCGCAGCCCATCCACAGGCTGATCGCCGACGCGCGCGCGGCCGGTTCGGGGAACGCGCGGTTGAGCAGCGCGAGCGAGCAGGGCACCAGCATCGCGCTGCCGACGCCTTGCAGCACGCGGGCGATCGCGAGCGCCGGGAGGGTCGGCGCGACGCCGCACAGCGCCGACGCGGCGACGAAGACCGCGAGTCCGGCGATATAGACGTCGCGATCGCCGAGCCGGTCGCCGAGCGTGCCGCCTGTCATCAGCAGGCTCGCGAACGCGAGCGTGTACGCGTTCACGATCCACTGCAGGCCGGCCACGCGGCTGCCGAATGTCTGGGCGATGTCGGTGAGCGCGACGTTGACGATGGACGCGTCGAGCAGCACGAGCGTGTAGCTCATGCAGGTCGCGGCGAGTACGCGGCGCGCGGCGACCCGATCCAGTGCGGCGGCCGTCATGCGCGTTCGGGCGACGGTGTGGCGGCCCGCAGCGCATTGAACCCGACCCATCCCCAGTACACGCGATGATGCGCGATCAACCCGTCGCACAGGTCCATCACCTCGACGAGATCGACCTGGTCGCCGTCCGGCGTGGCGCGCGGATATTCCCACGTGAGCTGGCGGCCGTTCGAGAAGAACAACCCGGTGCGGTACCAGCGCCCGAGCTTGTTGCCCGGATTGCGCAGGCCCGCTTCGAAGAACCCGCCGATCGCGGCCTTGCCGTGCAGCACGCCGGCGCCATGATCGGGCAGCGTGACGACGATCAGCGGCGTTTCGAGCACCGCGTCGTCGGCATACAGCGCCATCAGCGCATCGACGTCGCGTGCGACGACGGCCGCGTGCCAGCCTTCATAAATGTGCCGGGCATCGGCGTGGGCGTGTGACATGGCGGGTTCCCGAAGCATCGATAACGGAACCCACTGTAGAGGCGCGCCGCCGCGGGACGTTTCACGTCGACCCGAAACGTGGATGTCGCCGCGGCGCAGGCGGCCGCGTGCCGGCTGTTATCCGGCCAGCGCGTCGAGATTCAGCTGATACGACTTCCCGATCCACACCGCGCAATCGCGATGGTCGCGCAGTTCGTCGTTCGTATTCGGATGCAGGAAGATGTCGAGCGCGCCGTGGTTCAGCACGAGCCACGGCACGATCTCGTCGAAGCGCGCGGCGTCGAATGCGATCTGGTACGACCAGGCCGGGTGCGGGCCGACGAGGCGTTCGTGAAAGCGGCCGAGTTCGATGACCGCGCCGAACCGTTCGTCGACGAGCTGGCGAAACGCCCAGGCCGCGTCGCGGCTGGCCGCATCGAAATAGACGTGTGCGTGCCAACTGTGGATGGTGGTGGTGTCGAGGGCTGCCATGGAAGGACTCGATGAGAATGGGAATGCATGAGGTGCCGTGCGAAACGGCCGATGCGTGATTATCGCGCGTCATTGCCGTGCGCGTCGTGTCTCGATCCGGCAATCCGGACGCGATGACTTGTCCTGAATCACGAGAAACGTTCGATTAGATCGGGCCAGCGATGGAGGTATCCGCACGCGCGATATCACGCCGGAGGCCTTGTCGGCAGGTGCGCCGGCCGTGATCGCACCGGCAACATGCCATTTCGGAAATTGAAACAGCGCGGCGTGCGCTGCTTCGGATCGTCTGAACAAAGGCGATCAGGGCATTGAATGAAATAAAGAAATTCCTGTTTGACGGGATTCGCGCATGACGCGATTTGCGCACCGGGTGTCGACACCGAAAATATCAATTGCAGATTCGGCTATTCAAGCGGAATGCCGCGCGTCATACGATGGTTTCAACGCATCGTCGAACCTGATCGATGCGGGGACAACCGCCTGGAGGCCACTATGCGATCCCTCGTTCCCGTTGCTGTACTTTCCTGCGCACTCGTTGCGCTGCCCACCGTCAGTTTCGCCCAGTCCGCCGTGACCGACGGCGCATCGAATGCGTCGCTGTCGAGCTGGTCGGCGGCGCGTGCCGAGACCGATGCGCAACTGATGCAGATGACGCGCGCCGGTTATCGCGCGACGTCGGCCGGCAACCAGAACTATCCGCTCGCGATGCAGCGTGCGCTCGAACGTATTCACAACCCGGTGCCGGACCGGTCGCGCGAAGCGCGTGCCGCGATGGAGGCGCGCGCCGCGCGCGACGTGCAGGGCGGCCATCCGGTCAAGGCGTTCTTCGTGAAGACCGCGTACTACCTGAAGGGCGAGAACACGTTCTGATGCAGGAGACGAGCATGCCTTGCACGATCCGATTTGCCGGCGGCGGCGTGCGCGCGTCGGCGCCGCGCCGGCCGCCGGACGCACGAGCGACGCAACGGCGCGACGATGGGCGCGGCGCGCGGCGTCGTGCGAAGCATCCGCGCCATGCGCGCCGCGACGCCGTTGGGTGCCGCATCGCATGGCCGGCTTTCGACGCGAGCGATGCGCCTGCCGACGGGAGCCCATCATGAAGGGCGCCCGGAAGAACCGTCGCCACGTGCCGCTGACCCGCGAGTGGCTGCTGCCGCTGCCGCCCGTGCATGCGCGCGACATCTCGCTGAAATGCCACATGGCGCTCTTCGCGCTGCGTAGCGGGCATGGCAGCGAGGCGCTGCTGATGCGCTTGCGCACGAGCGTCTACCTGGTGTTCCTGGCGCTCGACGATGCGGTGTTTGCAGATGCGGACATCGACCTGTGCGTCGACGCGGAGCGTGCGCTCGATACGGGCGTGGCGCGCGCCGCGCAAAGCGGCGCATGGACGCTGCGCGACGACGAATGCGCGGTACTCGAGCAGGTGCTCGCGGCGCACGACACGTGTGTCACGACGCTCAAGCGGCATCGGCTGGCCGAGCTGTGGGAGCACGTCTGCGCGTTCGCATCGAGCGGCCAGCCGGCGCTCGTCGCGGGCGCGGCGCAGAAGATGCGCGTGCATGCGGCCGAATCGCTGGCCGCGTAGCGTCGCACCGGTTTCGCAGGGAGGATGGAGGAGACAGGGCCGGCCGCACCGGCGCAGCCCACACAGTCGCGTTGATTCAGCGCAGGCGTGGCTGTCGCGGCAATCGATACGGTGGCGGCGAAACGCGACGTAAAACCGCGGCCCAAAACAAAAGCGCCACGGAGCGGACTCCGTGGCGCTTCATCTTTTCCCGCCGGCGCGGAGGCGTGGCCTCCGCGTGGCGAAACGCGCTTACGCTGCGGCTGCCGGCTTCGCCGCCTTTTGCAGCTTGCCCTTGCCGGCGCGCTGGATTTCCTCGAGCTTGATCTCGACGTGACGCGAGAACACGTACTCGGCCGGGCGCTGCTTGTCGATCGGAATGTCCGGAGCGAACGGGCCGTCGGTCTTGATGCCCTTGCGGCTCACGGCGAATGCCTTCAGCGGATGCGCCATCGTGTCCATCACGGCGGTCGCTTCGAAGCCGCAGTGGACCATGCAGTCCGCGCACTTCTCGTAGTTGCCGACGCCGTAGTTGTCCCAGTTCGTGTCTTCCATCAGTTCCTTGAAGGTCTTCACGTAACCTTCGCCGACCAGGTAGCACGGCTTTTGCCAGCCGAACACCGTACGCGCCGGGTTGCCCCACGGCGTGCACTTGTACGTCTGGTTGCCGGCCAGGAAGTCGAGGAACAGCGACGACTGGCTGAACGACCAGCGCTTGCCGCCTTCGCCGCGCTTCAGGATTTCGCGGAACAGGTTCTTCGTCTTGTCGCGGTTCAGGAAGTGCTGCTGATCCGGCGCGCGCTCGTACGCGTAGCCCGGCGACACGGTGATGCCGTCGACGCCGATCGGCTTCAGCGTATCGAAGAACTTCGCGACGCGCTCGGGGATCGCATCGTTGAACAGCGTGCAGTTGATGTTCACGCGGAAGCCGCGGCGCTTCGCTTCCTTGATGGCCGCGACCGCCTTGTCGTACACGCCTTCCTGCGACACCGAGTGGTCGTGCATCTGCGCGTCACCGTCGAGGTGGACCGACCAGACGAAGTACGGGCTCGGCTGGTAATCGTCCATCTTCTTTTCCATCAGCAGCGCGTTCGTGCAGAGGTAGACGAACTTCTTGCGCTTCATGATGCCGCGGACGATTTCCGGCATTTCCTTGTGCAGCAGCGGCTCGCCGCCCGCGATCGACACGATCGGCGCGCCGCACTCGTCGACCGCTTCCAGGCATTCCTGGACGGACAGACGCTGGTTCAGGATGGGGTCCGGGTAATCGATCTTGCCGCAGCCGTTGCACGCGAGGTTGCAGCGGAACAGCGGCTCGAGCATCAGCGCGAGCGGATAGCGTTTGTTGCCGGACAGGTGTTGGCGCGTGATGTACGCGCCGACGCGGACTTGCTGGAGCAGCGGAATAGACAAGAGATGTCCTCCTTAAACTTCGCGGGCGACAGCTTGCGTGAGCTTCGCCGGCAGCTTGAATTCGACTTTTTCCTCACGGCCCGCCATCGTCGTGACGTCGACGGGACCCAGCGCGCGCAACGCGCCGATGACATCTTCGACCATCTCCTCGGGCGCGGACGCCCCGGCGGTCAGGCCCACGGTTTTCGCATTCGCGAACCATTCGGCCTTGACTTCCGAACCGTCGGCGACGAGATAGCTCGGCACACCGCTTTCGGTGCCGATCTCGCGCAGGCGGTTCGAGTTCGAGCTGTTCGTCGCACCGACGACCAGCAGCACGTCAACCTGTTCGCTCAGCTCGCGCACGGCGGCCTGGCGATTTTGCGTCGCGTAGCAGATGTCGCGCGTGTCCGGGCCGACGAGGTCGGTGAACCGGCGCTGCAGCGCTTCGATGATGCCGCGCGTATCGTCGACCGACAGCGTGGTCTGCGTAATGTACGCGACCGGCGTGTCGACGGGCAGCGTCAGCGTAGCGACTTCGGCTTCGCTCTGCACGAGGATCACCTCGGCCGGAATCTGGCCGATCGTCCCCTCGACTTCCGGGTGGCCCGCATGGCCGATCAGGATCAGCCGGCGGCCCGCCGCGACATACTGGCGGCCTTGCACGTGCACTTTCGTGACGAGCGGGCAGGTGGCGTCGAGTACGTCGAGCCCGCGCGTTTCCGCGTCGCGCTCGACCGTCTGGGCGACACCGTGCGCGCTGAAGATCGCGACAGCGCCGTGGGGCACCTCGTCGAGTTCCTCAACGAATCGGGCCCCTTTATTACGCAGATTTTCGACGACATGCCGGTTATGCACGATCTCGTGACGCACATAGACCGGCGCACCGTGCTGTTGCAGCGCGCGATCGACGATCTCGATCGCACGGACAACCCCCGCACAAAAGCCGCGGGGCTGGGCAAGGATGACTCGCATAAGTGAGCGAACTCCGACGACAGACGCCGGGGTTCGAGGCGCTTGGCACGCGCTTGCTCGCCCCGGCTTGATGTTATGAAGGCAGGAACGAACCGGCCGGCCAGGCCCCGGAACCCCGAATTAATCGCGCATTTTAACTCTATCGGGAAGTCCTTGCTCTGGTGCTGTGTCCGGCGTGTTGCATTTGCGGGAGAACCGCGTCGGCGCTGGCGCGCGCGGAACCCAGTAAACTACGCGGTTTCGCGGGCAGCCGCTCCGGCTGCCCGGCGTCGCGCTCATTTCAAGGCCATTCGATGACCGTCGATTCTTACGCGTATTGCCCGTCCGCCCGCGCGGTTTCGGGTGTTTTGTTTCCGACCCCTATTGATTTTGCCGATGCCGGCGCCCGACAGGAGGCGCGCCGATGATGCTGGTTCTTGCATTCCTGGTGTCCGGCGTGTCGCTGATGATCTGGATCGTGCTGCTCGTCGCGCGCGGCGGCTTCTGGCGCGCGGTGCCCGCGCGGCCGCTGCCGCCCGAGGCGCGCGGCGCGGCGGCCGAGGCCGGCTGGCCGGCCGTCGTCGCGGTCGTGCCGGCGCGCAACGAGGCCGACGTGATCGCCCGGGCGGCGACTTCGCTGCTCGAGCAGGATTACCTGGGCGACTTTCACCTGATCATTGTCGATGACCACAGCGACGACGGCACCGCCGACGCGGCCCGCGCGGCCGCGCTCGCGATCAACCGCGCCGACCGGCTGACGGTGCTGGCCGCGAAGCCGCTGCCGGCCGGCTGGTCGGGCAAGGTGTGGGCGCAGTCGCAGGGGATCGCCGCGGTGCAGACGCTCGGCCTGCCGGCCGACTACCTGCTGCTGACGGATGCCGACATCGGCCATCCGCCCGACGCCGTCGCGCAGCTCGTCACGCGCGCGCAGGCCGAGAACCGCGATCTCGTGTCGCTGATGGTGCGGCTGCGCTGCGATTCGTTCTGGGAAAAGGCGCTGATCCCGGCGTTCGTGTTCTTCTTCGCGAAGCTCTACCCGTTCTCGTGGATCAACAACCCGCGCAACCGGACGGCCGGCGCCGCGGGCGGCTGCATGCTCGTCAAGCGCACGGCGCTCGAGGAAGCGGGCGGCATCGAGTCGATTCGCGGCGCGCTGATCGACGACTGCAGCCTTGCCGCGCAGATCAAGCATCGCGGCGAAGGCCGCCATCCGATCCGGCTCGACCTGGCCGACCGCAGCGTGTCGCTGCGCCCGTACGACAGCTGGCGCGACATCTGGAACATGATCGCGCGCACCGCGTTCACGCAGCTGCACTACTCGCCGCTGCTGCTGGCCGGCACGCTGCTCGGGATGACGATCATCTATCTCGTGCCGCCCGCCGCGGCGCTCGCGTACGGCGCGCGCGCGTGGCCGGCGTGGCTCGCGTGGGCGTCGATGTGCGCCGCGTATGCGCCGATGCTGCGCTACTACCGGCGCTCGCCGCTGTGGGCGCCGGCGTTGCCGCTCGTCGCGCTGTTCTACGTCGGCGCGACGTTCGCGTCCGCGTGGCGCTACTGGCGCGGCAAGGGCGGCCAGTGGAAGGCACGCGTGCAGGCGCCGGTGGATCGCTGAGTCTTGCCCGGGAGGCGTGCCTCCCGGCAGCCGGAAAGCACACAGCCCGATCGGTGGAAACCGGTCGGGCTGTTTCGTTTTGGACGGTGCCTGTTCGGCGGGCGGTGCGGCTTGCCGGCGTTTAGCGCTGCGTCAGCATCATGTACATCTGGACCACGACGTCCGGCGAGAACGTGAACGGCACCCAGCCGTAGCCCGTGTGGCGGGCCACCAGCAGGCGGTCGCCGTTCGACTGTTTCTGCACGGCCATCATCGGGTTCTTCGTCGTCACGAAGCGCCAGCCGGCCGGGATGCCGGGCGGCGGCTCCGGCTGCATCGACGCACGCGCATGCGCAAGTTCCTCGATCAGCTGGCCCAGTTGTTCCGGGTGCAGCGTGATCGATTCGCCGTTGATGGTCAGTGTGAGTTCGTTCTGCGTCGGGCGCGACACGTGCAGCGTCGCTTTGTCGGACGGGGCCGGGGCGGTGTCGACGTCGGCTTCGGCTGCGGCTTCAACCGGCGTTTCGGCTTGCGCCGTCGCGACGATGGCCGTGTCAGCGTCGGCCGTTGCATCCACCGTTTCGGCCGCCGCCGCCGCGGGCGCGATCACGGCCGGTTCCGCCGCCGGCGTACCGGCCGGTGCAGGTTCGACGACTTCGGCTGCCACTGCCGTGGCGGGGACTGCACTCGTCGCGGCTTCCTTGACGACGGCCTCGACCAGCGCCTCGGCGTCGGCGATGGCCTTCGCGTGGTGCTGCGCCGCCGCTTCGGCTTGTGCGATCGCTTCGGCATGACGCTGCGTGACGGCCTCCGCCTGCGCGGTGGCATCGGCGTGGCGCTGCGCGGCCGCCTCGGCCTGCGCGATCGCTTCGGTGTGGCGTTGCGTGACGGCTTCGGCCTCGGCGGTCGCCTCGGCATGACGCTGCGCGGCGGCCTGCGTTTCCGCGATCGCCTGCGTGTGCTGCTGCGCGAGCGCTTCGGCTTCCTTGATCGCAGCCGTATGGCGCTGCGCGGCAGCTTCGGCTTCGGCGATGGCAGCCGCGAGACGCTGCGTGGCCGCTTCGGCTTCGGCAGTGGCTTCCGCGTGCCGCTTCGCGGCGGCCTCGGCTTCGACGGTCGCGGCTGCATGGCGCTGCGCGGCCGCTTCGGCTTCGGTGGCAGCCGCGTGATGGCGCTGCGCGGCGGCCTCGGCTTCGGCGATCGCTGCCGCGTGGCGCTGCGACGCCGCTTCGGCATCCGCATGACGCTGCGCGAGTGCTTCGGTCAGCGCGGTGGCTTCCGCATGGCGCTGCGACGCGGCTTCGGCTTGCGCGGTGGCATCGGTATGACGCTGGGCGGCGGCTTCGGCCGCGGCGGCCGCGCTGGCATGGCGCTGCTGCGCCGCCTCGGCATCGGCTGCTGCTGCCGTGTGGCGTTGTGCGGCGGCCTGCGCTTCGGCTTCCGCGGCGGCGTGACGCTCGGCCGCGGCCCGGGCCTCCGCTGCCGCGGCGCGCGCGAAGGCTTCGGCGCTGCGGGCCGCCTGCTGCGCGGCGTGGTGATCGTGGAGGAGCTGATCGACGCCCGTGGCGAGCGAAGCGATCTGATCGTTCAGGTTCATGCGTGTCTTCTCTGCGTAAGACCCGCGATTTTAACCGCTGCGCCGGTAGCGGGCCGCGCGCGACGTGTAACAAAGTGCGCAAAGCGGCGTGAAGCACGCCGCTTTGTGTTACTTCAGGTAGCCCGCGGCGCCGAACCAGTCGAGCGCATCGCGCAGCCCTTCACGGTACGGGCGCGCCCGGTAGCCGAGTTCGCGCTCGGCTTTCGCGGACGTGAAATACATCTTGTTCTTCGACATCCGCAGCCCGTCCACGGTGACGAACGGCTCCTTCTTCGTGAACTTCGCGACCGCTTCCGCACCGACCGCGAGCGGGTAGAGCGGCCAGCGCGGCAGCGCGATCGTCGGCGCCTTGCGGCCCGTCATCTGCGCGATGTCGGCCAGCATCTGCTGCAGCGGCAGGTTCTCGCCGCCGAGGATGTAGCGCTCGCCGATCCGGCCGCGCTCGAGCGCGAGGAAGTGGCCGTGCGCGACGTCGTCCACATGCACGAGGTTCAGCCCCGTGTCGACGAACGCGGGAATCTTGCCGAGTGCGGCTTCGACGATGATGCGGCCGGTGGGCGTCGGCTTCACGTCGCGCGGGCCGATCGGCGTCGACGGATTGACGATCACGGCCGGCAGCCCTTCGTCGGCGATCATCCGCTCGACCGCGCGTTCCGCCAGCACCTTGCTGCGCTTATAGACGCCGATCGCCTGCTCGGCCGTGAGCGGCCGGTTTTCATCGGACGGATCGCCGGCGCTCGTCACCTTCAGCGTCGCGACGCTGCTCGTATAGACGATCCGCTCGACGCCTTCCGCGCGCGCCGCACGCATCGTCGCGACCGCGCCCTCGAGGTTCGCGCGCTCGATCTCGTCAGGGTCGGGCGCCCACAGCCGGTAGTCGGCCGCCACGTGCAGCAGGTAGCGCACGCCGCGCAGCGCGGCGCGCATCGACGCCTCGTCGCGCATGTCGCCGGTGACGATCTCGGCGTCGAGATCCGCCACGTTCGTGCGCGGGCTGGTCGGGCGCACGAGCACGCGCACCGCATAGCCCTTCTGCTGCGCAATGCGCGCGACGGCCGAGCCGACGAAGCCGGATGCGCCGGTGACGAGAACGAGATCGCGGGAGGTATCAGTCATGCGTTTCCTTCAGGGCCGCGCGCGGGCGGCGCGGCGGTTGAGCATCGGCGAGATTGTACGTGGTCGGCGCGGGCGGCGACGCCAGGCCGTGACGGGCACGAAGCGGCTCCGGCCCGTGTGCGAAGCGGCCGACGCGACTACAATGCCGGGCTTGAATGCAACGGGAGGGCGACGCGATGAGCCGCAATGAACTGGACGAACGGATCGAGACCTACTACGTGCGGGTGCGCGGCGTCGTGCAGGGCGTCGGCTTCCGTCATGCGACGGTGCGCGAGGCGCATGCGCTGAAGCTGCGCGGCTGGGTCGCGAATCTCGAGGACGGCACCGTCGAGGCGATGATCCAGGGCCCCGGCGCGCAGATCGACCGGATGCTCGCGTGGCTGCGCCACGGGCCGCCGGCCGCGCGCGTGACCGAGGTGACGTTCGAGGAACGCAAGACCGAGAAACGCTTCGAGCGCTTCCAGCAGCAATAAGAAGAGGCGCGGAACGATCATGACGGGGTATCCGGAGGCCGGGCGCGGCCTCGTGTTGTCGGTGATGGCGTCGACACTGTTCGCGCTGATGTCCGCTTACGCGAAACTGCTGGCGCCGCTCACGGGGCTCGACATCTTCGCGTGGCGCGTGTTGTGGACCGCGCCGGGCGCGCTCGCGCTGATCGCGCTGCGCGGCCGCTGGCCCGCGCTCGTCGACCTCCTGCGGCGCAGCGTGCGCGACTGGCGCCTGCTGATTGCGCTGCCCGTGAGCGCCGCGCTGCTCGGCGTGCAGTTGTGGCTGTTTCTGTGGGCGCCGCTGCACGGCCGCATGCTCGAAGTGTCGCTCGGCTATTTCCTGCTGCCGCTGACGATGGTGCTCGTCGGCCGCTTCTACTATCACGAACGGCTCGATCCGCTGCAATGGGCGGCGGTCGCGTGCGCCGCGCTCGGCGTCGCGCACGAAGTGTGGGCGACGCGCGCGTTCGCGTGGCCGACGCTCGTCGTCGCGCTCGGCTATCCGCCGTATTTCGTGCTGCGCCGGCGGATCAACGCCGATTCGCTCGCCGCGTTCGCGGTCGAGATCGTGCTGCTGTGCCCGATCGCGTTCGCGATGGTCGCGACGAGCACGACGCAGGTGGCCGACCACGCGGTGCTGTGGGCCGTGCTGCTGCCGGGCCTCGGTGTGCTCAGCACGCTCGCGCTCGCCAGCTACCTGAAGGCGAGCCGGATGCTGCCGATGGCGCTGTTCGGGATTCTCGGCTACGTCGAACCCGTGCTGCTCGTCGCGGTGTCGCTGCTGCTGCTCGGCGAGACGCTGAGCATCGCGAAGCTCGCGACGTACGGGCCGATCTGGGTCGCCGTCGCGCTCACCGCGTGGCACAGCGCGATGCTGATGCGGCGCCTGCCCGCGCGCGGATAAACGTCGATCGCGACGCGGCGGCTGCATGCGGCGTGCCGCGTCGCGCCTCGCAAGACAATCACGGCGCAGCGGTCGAACCCATCGATGCTGACCGCAAACTGGCGTCGCGCTGGCGCGAGTCTGGCGACGCTGCCTGCCTGGCCCGACAAGGCCCGCGCGTGTAATCGAACAGAAGATTCGGTTGCACTTTGTTACTTAGGGTCTCCCCGGATCGGCCAGTAGACTGGCCTTACCGACTTCCCTTCGTATGCAGCCTTTCAATGAACGGTCATCTCCGTGCCTGGCCGGCCGGGTTGGCGCGATGCGGGCATACGCGTATCGCCGCTGATCGCGCTCGCCTGCTTCTCCCCGATCCATTCTCCGGTGCGTGCCGCACCGCCGTCGTGCAGGGGGGCTCATGTCGTTGAGCCCGCCGCCTTCCGCCACGTTTGCGCCGTCGCGCAGCGGCCGCCTGATCGAAGTCGATTTCTTCCGCGGCATCGTGCTGTTGATGATCGTCGTCGATCACATCGGTGCGAGCGTGCTGTCGCGCGTCACGCTGCACGCGTTCGCGCTGTGCGATGCGGCGGAGGTCTTCGTCTTTCTCGGCGGCTTCGCGACCGCGAGCGCCTATGGCGCGATCGCCGAACGGCACGGCGCGCGCGCCGCGCAAAAGCGCTTCGTGCGCCGCGCGATGCAGATCTACCGCGCATTTCTCGCGACCTCGACGCTGATGCTCGTCGTGTCGGCCGTGCTCGACCACTACGGGATCGATGCGCCGAACCTCGCGCTCGACGACGTCAGCGTGATGCTCGCGTCGCCGCTCACGGGCGCAGCCGAGCTGCTGACGTTCCAGCGCCAGCCCTATCTCGCGTCGGTGCTGCCGATGTACGTGCTGTTCGCGCTCGCGTCGCCGGTGCTCGTGCCGTTCGCGCGCCGGCATCCGTGGCTGCTCGTCGCGCTCAGTATCGCGTCGTGGCTGACGGCAGGCTGGCTCGGCCCCGAGCTGCTGGATGCCGACGGGTTCCGCTGGAGTTTCAATCCGTTCGCGTGGCAACTGATGTTCGTCGCCGGCGTGCTCGCACGCTGCCAGCCGTTCTACCGGCGCATCGCGCTCGGGCGCTGGGGGGCCGCCGCGACGGGGCTCGCATGCGCGGTCGTGCTCGGCTGCGCGAGCTACAAACTGTTCTCGGGGCTGCCGCTGCCGGAAGGCGTGTTCAAGCGCGATCTCGCGCTGCCGCGTGTCGTGAGCTTCGCGGCCATCGCGTGGCTGATGGCCGATTGCGTGCGCTTCGGCTGGATCGCGCGGATCGCGCAGGGCGTGCGGCCCGTCGTGGCCGTGGGCCAGCGCGGGCTGATCTGCTTCGTCGCGGGCGCGGCGATCTCGCTCGTCATCGATTCGCTGCTGCATCCGGTCGTGCGCAGCGCGGATCTGCGGCACGTCGGCGTGGGCCTCGTGGCCGACGCATGCGCGCTCGGGCTGATGATGGCCGTGGCCGGCTCGGGATCGTGGATCGCGCGGTGGCGCGGCGCGGCCGCATGAGCGGCGCGGGACGCAGCGCGTGCGGCACGGAATGTGCCGCGCGGCGTCAGTGAGGTGAGTCGATACGGGAGCGGGGAACGGGGAGGGCGTCGTCGGATTCGGCGTCGTCGCGTTCGTCGGGCGCCGGATCGTCGCGTTCCGCGAGTACCGCGTCGGCTTCGGCCGCGGCGCGCGCGGCACGTATCGCGGTGCAGCGCTGAGCGTGCCGGATGTCCGACAGTATCCTCAAGAGCCGCGTTGCTTTGCTTTTCATCGTCTTCTCCCGCCAGTGCGCCTCTCGCGATGCGGATGCGCTTCCTGCAACCAGTGTAGGACGCGTTCGCGTGCCTGGCGGGAGAATGTGGCGTGCACTCCGCACGCCGAGGGATATTACTTACTGCGCGGTGGCGACGCCCTGCGCTTGCGGCGCTTCTTCGCGGCGCGCTTCTGCACAACGCTGGTGCTGGCGCGACAGGCGGTTCATCAGCGGCAGCAGCAGCAGCGCGAGCACCATGCCGATCGCGGCGAGCCAGCCGAGCTTCTCGAACAGCGACAGGTACAACGGCAGCGATTCGGTGGCCGGCAGTTCGTGCGACGGCATCTGCGCGAAGTTCGCGACGACGCTGCCCAGATACTGCGACACGCCGGTCGCGACGAAGTACGCACCCATCATGAAGCCGCTCATGCGCGCCGGCACGTAGCGGGCGATCATCGCGAGGCCGAGGCCGCTCACCAGCAGTTCGCCGAGCGAGTAGAGGCCGTAGCCCCACACCATGAACCACGACGACACGCGGCCGTCGACCGCGTAGCGGCCGCTGATCGTGAACACCAGGTAGCCGGCGGCCACCGCGCCGAAGCCGAGCGCGTACTTCGCGGCGACCGGCAGGTCGCGGCCGCTCTTCGCGACGGCGTTGTACACCCACACGAGCACCGGGCTCAGCAGCATGATCCAGATCGGGTTCAGCGCCTGGAACTGCGCGGCGCTCCACGTGAACAGCGTCGTGTCGAACAGCATGAAGCGCGGATCGACGTTGCGCAGCGCGAACAGCGTCAGCGACGTCGACATCTGCACGTAGAAGATGAAGAACAGGATCACCTGGCCGATCAGCACGAGCGCCGCGATCAGGCCCGCGCGCTCCGAGCGCTCCGACTTCGCGATCATGTACGCGAAGATCGCGAGGATCGCGAACGCCGCTGTCCACACGCTGGCGACGGCGAGCTGCTTGTGCTGCAGCACGTACAGCGTGATCAGCGCGAGCCCGACCCCGCCCAGCGCGACCGCGCCGAGGCGCTTCCAGCGGATCGGCTGGTCGTCCGGCAGCGAGCCGACGTGCGCGAGCGTGCGATGCATCAGCATGAAGTTGAGGATCGCGAGCAGCATGCCGCCGCAGCAGACCGCGAACGCGGCGTGCCAGCCCCAGTGATCCTTGATCCACGGCGTCGCGAGCATCGACACCGTCGAGCCGATGTTGACCGCCATGTAGTAGATCGTGAACGCGCTGTCGATGCGCGCGTCGTCGCCTTCATAGATGCGGCGCACGAGGTTGGCCGCGTTGGCCTTGAACAGGCCGTTGCCGACGACGATCACGCCGAGCGACGCGTACATGTACGTCAGCTGATCGTTCGGGACCGACAGCATCAGGTAGCCGGCGCACAGCACGGCCGCGCCGATGATCATCGTGCGACGCGCGCCGAGCACCTTGTCGCCGATCCAGCCGCCGATCGACGGCGCCGCATAGACGAGTGCGGTGAACGCACCCCAGGTCAGGTTCGCATGGCTGTCGGTGAAACCGAGCCGGTCGACCATGAAGAGGACCAGGAGCGCGGCCATGCCGTAGTAGCCGAAGCGCTCCCACATTTCGATGAGGAAGACCGTCGTGAACGATCGGGTTTGTGAAACGGGTGGTTGCATCATCAATCTCGTTTGAAACGGACGGCACGGATCACGCGTCGTCTTTTTGGGGTCGAACTGGCGCCGGTGCACAATGGGGCCGGGTAGGCTACGTGCTGGCGATGGAACAGTCGGGCGGTTAGCCCGGGCCGGGGTCTGACTCCGCCGGGAATGGCGGAGAGGGGCCCCGACCGGCGCGCGCATGGTAACGGCTGCCGGTCCGGTGCGTCAGGTGTCTGCCACCTAGGGAAACTCCCAATGTGGCAGCAGCTTTCAGGAACATTCGTCTCATCATCTATTTGTAAGCTTTCGTGCAGGTCCTCCGAAGATTCCCGGAGAGCCGCTTGCAGCTTGCCTGTGAAGCCGGCGAGTCTGGCAAGATAGCGCGTCGTTTCGCTCGCTTCGTGTCCCGTTTAGTGCACCGGGCTTGACACCGAAGACGTGGGCGAACCCGAAGACTAAGCTATATCGTTCTAACTTAGTTATTTTCCATCAAACATTTTTTGACGATCACTTTTCGGCCTGCTATGGTTCCCCCCACTGAAAACTCGCGGGCTGCAGATGCTGCCGCGCTGGGCAGCAAGATTCGCGCGTTGCGCCAACGACTCAAGCGCACGCTCGACGACACCGCTACCGCCGCGGGGATTTCGAAGCCGTTTCTGTCTCAAGTCGAACGCGGGCTCGCGTCGCCGTCGCTGACATCGTTGGCCGGTATCGCGCACGCGCTCGGTGTGACGGTGCAGTACTTCGTGGATACGCCGAGCGAGGAACGCTCGGTTTGCCGAGGCGAGCAGCTGCGCTTCTTCGGGTTTGCCGATTCGGCGAACCTGTTCGCGCGGCTGACGAACGTATCCGAAGGGCGCCAGCTGGAGGCGATCCTCGTGAGGATGCCGCCGGGGCAGAAGCGGTCCGAGGTGACGACACATGCAGGAGAGGAGTTCCTGTATGTGATTGAAGGGGAAGTGTCGCTGACGCTGGAAGGCAAGACGTTCGTCCTGCAGGCCGGCGACAGCTCGCACTATCAGTCGACGGTCCCGCACAGCTGGGTCAACACCGCGAAGATCGAGTCGGTGGTGGTCTGGGTCGGTACACCGAGGCTGTTCTAACGCACAGGTATTCCTTCGTTTCGAAGACGGAATACCTGTCGAAAGAAACGTAAGGAATACTAAAATGCAATACGAGAATCACGGGCCTCCTCAATCGCTGCGCCCGTCAGCGTCTCAAGCGTAATCCGCGGCATCCGCCGCGCGACGCTCACCGAACAACCTTTCTCAAGACTGCCACGATGAAATCCTTGCATGCCATGTCGGCCGTGCTGGCCGCGCTCGCCCTGACGCCTGCCGCCCACGCCGTTACCGTTCCGTCGAACGTCGCGCTCGCGCCTCAACAGGACCTGACGCGACAGGTGCCCGCCGAAGTCGAATCGCTCGACCCCGCGCACATCGAGTCGTGGACCGGCAACACGATCGGCCTCGACCTGTTCGAAGGGCTGGCCCGCATCGATGCCGCCGGCCAGGTCGTGCCGGGCGTCGCGCTGTCGTGGGAGCGCAAATCGCCGACGACGTGGATCTTCAAGCTTCGCCGTGACGCGAAGTGGAGCAACGGCCAGCCGGTGACGGCCGCCGATTTCGTCTATTCGTGGCAGCGCCTCGTCGATCCGAAGACGGGCTCGAAATACACGATCCTCGTCGAGTTCATCAAGAATTCGAAGGACATCATCGCAGGCAAGGCCGCACCGTCGACGCTCGGCGTGCGCGCGGTCGATCCGTACACGCTCGAAGTGACGACCGACGTGCCCGTCGCGTTCTTCCCCGAGCTGACCGCGATGGCGCCGCTCGTGCCGGTGAACAAGGACGTCGTCGCGAAGTTCGGCGATGCATGGACGCGCCCGGGCAACATCGTCAGCAACGGCGCCTACCAGCTCGTCGACTGGCAGCCGAACAACCGCATCGTGGCGACGAAGGACGCGAAGTACTGGAACGCGTCGAAGGTCGTGATCAACAAGGTCACGTACCTGCCGATCGAAAGCGACGAAACCGCGATGCGCATGTACCAGGCCGGCCAGATCGACTACAGCTACTCGATCCCGTCGGGCATCTTCCAGCAGGTCAGCAAGCAGTTCGGCGGCGAGCTTCGCCAGGGCCTGCAGCTCGCGACGTACTACTACTACCTGAACAACAGCGACGCGGCGCTGAAGGACAAGCGCGTGCGCCAGGCGCTGTCGATGGTGATCGATCGCGACGTGCTCACGTCGAAGCTCACGCAGGCCGGCGAGAAGCCGATGTACGGCCTGATGCCGAACGGCACGAAGGGCGTGCAGCAACCGTTCACGCCGGAATGGGCGTCGTGGCCGATGGCCAAGCGCATCGCGGCCGCGAAGGACCTGCTGAAGCAGGCCGGTTACTCGGACGCGAAGCCGCTGTCGTTCACGCTCACGTACAACACCAACGACCTGCACAAGAAGGTCGCGCTGTTCACCGCATCGGAGTGGCGCACGAAGCTCGGCGTCAACACGAAGCTCGAGAACGTCGAATTCAAGGTGCTGATGAAGCAGCGGCATGACGGCAAGGTGCAGATCGCGCGCGACGGCTGGTTCGCCGACTACAACGACGCGATGACCTTCTTCGACCTGATCCGCTGCGGCAGCGCGCAGAACACCGTCGGCTACTGCAACAAGCAGGTCGACACGCTCGTCGACGAAGGCAACCAGAAGCTCGACGACCAGGCGCGCGCCGCGCTGCTCACGCAGGCGCACGACACGGCGCTGAACGACACGCCGATGGTGCCGCTGTTCCAGTATTCGGCCGACCGCCTCGTGAAGTCGTACGTGGGCGGCTACTCGCTGAAGAACGTGATCGACATGCGTGCTTCGCAGGACATGTACCTGATCAAGCACTGAGCGGAGCGATCATGCTGGCCTACGCACTGAGGCGCACGTTATGGGCGGTGCCGACGATCCTCGCGGTCGTCACCGTCTGCTACCTGCTCCTGCATTTCACGCCCGGCGGCCCGTTCGATACGGAGAAGCAGCTGTCCGCGGCCACGCTCGCGAACCTGAACGCGAAGTACCACCTCGACGAGCCGCTGTGGAAGCAGTACCTGCTGTACCTGAACGCGCTGCTGCACGGCGATCTCGGCCCGTCGTTCCGTTACGTCGACTGGTCGGTGAACGATCTCGTGAAGAAGGCGCTGCCCGTGAGCCTCGGCGTGGGCGGCGTGTCGATCCCGATCTCGATCGTGTGCGGCGTGCTGCTCGGCACCGTCGCGGCCGTGCGCCGCGACAGCTTCATCGACCGCTTCGTGATGCTGATCGGCAACTTCGGCAACGTCATCCCGCCGTTCGTGCTCGGCCCCGTGCTCGTGTGGATCTTCGCGATCCTGCTGAAGACGTCGTCCGGCAACGGCTGGCTGCCCGCGGGCGGCTGGGGTGACGGCGGCTGGCAGTACCGGCTGCTGCCGATCGTGTTGCTGACTTTCATCAACATGTCGCTGCTCGCGCGCGTGATGCGCGGCTCGATGATCGAGACGCTGTCGAGCAACTACATCCGAACCGCGCGCGCGAAGGGCCTGCCGGGCTCGACGATCGTGCTGCGCCATGCGCTGAAGCCCGCGCTGATGCCGGTCGTGTCGCTGTTCGGCACGGTCTGCATCACGTCGATCACGGCGGCCGTCGTCACCGAATCGGTGTTCGCGCTGCCGGGGCTCGGGCAGCTCGTCGTGAACGGTGCCATCAACCGCGACTACACGCTGGTGCTCGGCCTCGTCGTGCTGACGACCGTCTGCGCGGTGCTGTTCAACCTGCTGGTCGACCTCGCGTACGCGTGGCTCGATCCGCGCATCCGTTATTGAGCGAGGCACAGCGATGACTCCGACTACACCTGTCGTCGGCCTGCCTGTGCAGACCGACTCGCCGCCGCGTTCGCGCTCGCCGCTCGCGCTTGCGATGGCGCGCTTCCTTCACAACCGTGCGGCCGTGTTCAGCCTCGTGCTGCTCACGCTCATCACGCTTGCCTGTTTCGTCGGCCCGTGGCTGCTCGCGGCCGATCCTTCGGCAAGCGACTGGGGCTCGATCAGCCTGCCGCCGACCTGGGCCAACCAGCACTGGTTCGGCACCGACGAGCTCGGCCGCGACCTGCTGGTGCGCACGCTGATCGGCGGCCGCGTGTCGATCGAGGTCGGCCTGCTCGGCACGCTCGTGTCGGGCCTGTTCGGCGTCGCATGGGGCGCGACCGCGGGCTTCGCGGGCGGCCGCGTCGACTCCGTGATGATGCGCATCGTCGACATGATGTACGCGATCCCGTACCTGCTGATCGCGATCCTGATGATGACCCTGTTCGGCCGCTCGTTCATGCTGGTCGTGCTGACCATCAGCGCGTTCTCGTGGATCGACATGGCGCGTGTGGTGCGCGGCCAGACGCTGTCGCTGCGCAGCCGCGAGTTCGTCGATGCGGCACGGGCGATCGGCGTGACGCCGGCGTCGATCGTGCGGCGCCACATCGTGCCGAACCTGCTCGGCGTGGTCGTCGTGTACGCGACGGTCTCGGTGCCGGGCATCGTGCTGACCGAATCGGTGCTGTCGTTCCTCGGCCTCGGCGTGCAGGAACCGATGACGAGCTGGGGCGTGCTGATCCAGGACGGCGCGCAGAAACTGGAATCGACGCCGTGGCTGTTGCTGGCCCCGGCCGTCATGCTGTGCGTGACGCTTTACTGCGTGAACTTCGTCGGCGATGGCCTGCGTGACGCGCTCGACCCGAAGGATCGCTGAAATGGGTGCACTGCTGGAAGTAGACAACCTCGGCGTGCGCTTCACGCGCAAGGACGCGCCGCCGGTGGACGCCGTGAGCGGCGTGTCGTTCTCGCTCGAAGCCGGCAAGACGCTCGGCATCGTCGGCGAATCGGGCTCGGGCAAGAGCCAGACCGTGATGGCGATGCTCGGCCTGCTGGCCGGCAACGGCACGACCACCGGTGCCGCGCGCTATCGCGGCGACAACCTCCTCGAGATGGATTCACGCGCGCTGAACAAGATACGCGGCGACCGGATCGCGATGATCTTCCAGGATCCGATGACGTCGCTCAATCCGTTCCTGACGATCGAGCGGCAGATGACCGAGACGCTGCAGCTGCATCGCAAGCTGTCGCGCAAGGAAGCCACCAAGCGCGCGATCGAGGCGCTCGAATCGGTGCGGATCCCCGACGCGGCACGCCGCATCCGCATGTATCCGCACGAGTTTTCGGGCGGGATGCGCCAGCGCGTGATGATCGCGATGGCACTGCTGTCCGAACCGGAAATCCTGATCGCCGACGAGCCGACCACCGCGCTCGACGTGACCGTGCAGGCGCAGATCATCGACCTGCTGCGCGAGCTGAACCGCGAGCGCGGCACCGCGATCGTGCTGATCACGCACGACATGGGCGTGGTCGCGGGCCTCGCGGACGACGTGATGGTCATGTATGCGGGCCGCACCGTCGAATACGCGCCGGCCGAATCGATCTTCGCGGCGCCGTCGCATCCGTACACGATCGGCCTGCTCAACGCGCTGCCGCGCCTGACCGACGCGGACGATGCGCCGCTCGTCGCGATTCCCGGCAATCCGCCGATGCCCGGCACCGCGCCGGCCGGGTGTGCGTTCGCGAAACGCTGCACGTATGCGGAAGAACGCTGCGGCGCGGCGCGCCCCGCGCTCGAAACCTATGGCGCCGCGGGCGCGGTGCGCGCATGCCACCGTCCGGTGGCCGATCTGACGGGAGGTCTGCGATGAGCGTCAATGAACGCCGCCAAGCCGGCGCGACGGACGACACGCTGCTGTCCGTCGAGGGTCTGAAAGTGCATTTCCGCGTGCCGCTCGGCGGCTATCCGTGGTCGCCGAAGGGGACGCTGCGCGCCGTCGACGGCGTGTCGTTCGACGTGAAGCGCGGCGAGACCGTCGGGCTCGTCGGCGAATCGGGCTGCGGGAAGTCGACGCTCGCGCGTGCGCTGATCGGCCTCGTGCCGATGACGGCCGGCACGGTGAAATGGCGCGGCGAAGCCGTCGCGCCCGACCACCTGCGCGGTACCGCGATGCGGCGCGAAGTGCAGATGATCTTCCAGGATCCGCTCGCGTCGCTCGATCCGCGCATGACGATCGAACAGGTCGTCGCGGAGCCGCTCGTCACGCACCAGGCCGGCCTCGGCCGCACCGAGGTGCGCCGCCGCGTGGTCACGATGCTCGAACGCGTCGGCCTGAACGCGCATCACCTGCTGCGCTATCCGCACGAATTCTCCGGCGGGCAGTGCCAGCGCGTCGGCATCGCGCGTGCACTGATCGGCGAGCCGAAGCTCGTGATCTGCGACGAGCCCGTCTCGGCGCTCGACGTGTCGATCCAGGCGCAGATCGTGAACCTGCTGCGCGACCTGCAACGCGAACTGTCGTTGTCCTATCTGTTCGTTGCACACGATCTGGCGGTGGTGAAGGCCATCAGCCAGCGTGTGCTCGTGATGTATCTCGGCCGCGTGATGGAGTTCGGCACGCGGCATGACGTGTACGGCGTGCCGCAGCATCCGTACACGAAGGCGCTGCTCGACGCGGCGCCGACGCCGGAGCCGGCGCGCGAGCGTGCTCGCCGTCCGATGCTGCTGGCGGGCGAGATGCCCTCGCCGCTCAACCCGCCGTCCGGCTGCGCGTTCCGCACGCGCTGCCCGGTCGCGATCGAAGCGTGCGCGCAGGACGTGCCGCTGCCGGAAGTTCGGCAGGGGTCGGCCGCGCGTGTCGCGTGCATCCGCGCGGGTGTGGCGTGAGCTGAAGTGACGCAGCAAACATAACCAAGGCAGGTCAACAGGGGTAGGTGCGGCGCGAACGATCTTCGCGCCGCGGGTACAGGCGCGTCCTTAATCGGGCGCGCCGGGGGGCCGGGCGCGGATCGCAACCGGCGTGGACGATATCAACACAAGACGAGAATGACGATGAAAAAACAGAAGACGATCGGGACGGCATCGAAAATGCTGCTTGCCTGGGGGCTGCCGGCGCTCGCCGGTGTCTCGCTGACGGGCGTCGCGCACGCCGACGACGCGGCCCCCGCCCCGCTGACGGTCGCGCAGGCCGCACCGGGCACGACCGTTGCGCAGGCAACGACCCCGAACGCCATCATCAACGCCGAAGCGAACCAGGCCGTCACGCCGCCCGACGAGCCGTCGGCCCAGTCGCAGTCGAAGGGTTTCATTGCCGACAGCCATCTCAACTTCCTGTTCCGCAACTATGCGGACACGCTCGACGCCAAGGGCGGGCCGCATCGCCACGCGTGGGTTCAGGGCGCGATGGCGAACTTCGAGTCGGGCTACACGACGGGCCTGATCGGTATCGGTTTCGACGCATCGCTGTATGCGGCGCTGAAGCTCGACGGCGGCCAGGGCGCCGGCAGCATGGTGCACATCGCGAAGGGCGGCGGTGGCGGCAACCAGCTCGCGTGGGCCTATCCCGGCATCTACGACGTGAAGGCGCGCATCTCGAACACGGTGGTCAAGTACGGTCTGCAGGCCGTCGACAACCCGTTCATGGAGCAGCACGACAACCGTGCGCTGCCGCCGACGTTCCTCGGTGCGACGCTCGTCAGCAATGAATTCAAGAACGTGATGCTCGAGGCCGGCAGCTTCACGAAGACCGACGCGCGCGGTCACACGACGCTCACCAACCTGACGACGCAATACGGCGGCACGCGCATCAACCGCCTGTCGTACGTCGGCGGCACGTGGGACTACTCGCCGAACGGCGAAATCGCGCTGTACGCGAACCAGGCCGACGACGTGTGGCACCAGTACTACGCGTCGGTGAAGCACAGCATCGGCAGCCCGCAGACGATCAAGTGGACGGGCTTCGGCAACGTCTACTCGACGCACGACACGGGCGATGCGCTGCAAGGCAAGATCAACAACAACGCATACAGCCTGTCGCTGGCCGCGCAGCACGGCCCGCACGAGCTGCTGCTCGGCTTCCAGCAGGTGCTCGGCGACCAGTTCTTCGACTACCTGAACGAAACGAACGGCATCTTCCTGACCAACTCGATGGACGTCGACTACAACGCGCCGCACGAAAAGTCGCTGCAGCTGCGTTACACGTTCTACGGCAAGGAAGCGGGCCTGCCGGGCTTCAAGGCGATGGTCTGGGGCGTGACGGGCTGGGGGGCGGACGGCAGCGCGGGTGCGGCGAACGACCCGAGCAAGTCGAGCATCTACTGGAGCAACGGTGCGCCGGTGCAGGGCCGTCACCACGAGTTCGGCTTCATCCCGTCGTACACGTTCCAGAGCGGCAAGCTGAAGGACACGAAGGTCACGTTCATCGCGATGTGGCACGCCGGCTCGGCACACTACTCGGACGCGACGAACACCGAGTACCGCCTGGTCGTGAACCTGCCGCTGCACGCGTTCTGATCGCAGGGGGCGCAGGCGCCCCCGCCTCGCACGGCCGGCCTTCGATCGATGCGATCAGGCCGGCTTGTGCAGCCCCGCGACGGGATCGTTCGCAGCGGGCATCTCTTCCACGAGCGACGTGAGCTGGCGGCCCGTATCGCGCCATGCATCGAGGCCGCCGCGCAGCGCGAGCGCATCGGTGAAGCCGGCGTCGAGCAGGCGCTTCGCCATCAGCGCGGCCGTGAACTCGTTCGGGCACGAGCAGTACACGACGAACTTCTGCGAGAACGGATAACGCGCGACGATGTCGCCGACCTGGCGTTCGTCGGCGAACTGCGCGCCGGGAATCGTGAACGGGTCGAGCTTGCGGTGCTCGGGCGAGCGCACGTCGAGGACCACCGGCGCGGACGTATCGCGCAGCATCGCGTCGAGCTCGTCGACGCCGACCCGCGCGCTCGCGAGCTGGCGGATCAGCGCGCGGCGGCGCATCCAGCGGATCGCCGCGTACACGGCCAGCACCGCGACGGCCACCAGCAGCGCCGCGCGGCCGAGCTGGCCCGCACCCGCGAACAGCCAGTCGATCTGGCGAGCGAACATCAGCCCGACCATCAGCCCGACGATCGTCCACAGCGCGGCGCCGAGCGCGTCGTAGCCGAGGAACGTGCGATAGCGCGTGCCGAACGCGCCGGCCATCGGCACCGACACGAGCGACAGCCCCGGAATGAAGCGCGCGACGGCGAGCACGCGCACGCCGTAGCGGCCGAAGAAGCGTTCGGTTTTCTTCACGCAGCTGTCACGCGACAGCGACAGGCGGCAGATCGTCTTCAGCGTCGTGCCGCCGAAGCGCCGGCCGGCGAGGTACCACACCGTGTCGCCGATCAGCGCGCCGAGCACCGACAGCACGACCACCGTGACCAGTTGCGAGCCGATCATCGCCGGATGCATCGCGGACATCGCGCCGAACAGCACGAGCGTCGGCATCGCGGGCACCGGCAGCCCGATGGCCGCCGCGAGCACGTTGGCGAAGACGAGAAGCGGCCCGTATTGGGCGACGAGGTCGCGGAGGAGCATGACGGCTGGCCGAAAAGGAAACGCGCGCGGAAAGCACGCAGATGGGCCGATTATCGGCCTTTTTCAAGTCAGCGGCGGGAATAACGCAAAGTGCCTGACGGCGGCGGCGGACACGGTGAGCCGGCGCGTTGCGCGCGGCTCACCGGTCGAAATCAGGAGGAGGTGCGGGCGAGCGACGCGGCGCCGTGGTTTTCGCCGGGGAGCTCGGCGCCGTGCGAGCGGATCGCCGCGATCAGTTCGGCCGGCGTGATCTCGTAGCGGACTTCGCGGTGGATGCCGGGCTTGCGTTCGTCGATCTCGATCAGCAGCACGCTCTTGCCGTCGCCGGTTGCTTCGAGCCGGAGCGAGCGCAGTTCGCGACCGTCGGTCGGGTCGTGTTCGGTGAGCAGGGTCATTGCCCCGGATGAGCCGGTAGTGCGCATCGAACCTATCCTCGTATCGTGGATGCCGTAGTGGCGAAGATGTCTTTGTTGAATGCAGCTTGGCGCAGTTTAACGCGAACGGGCCGCAATTCGGAGCAATTTCGTTGGGGGGAATTGAGGGCTGAACCAGGGATCCATCTGATGTTTGAGCCGCGCCGGGCGGGCGTTTGCGCCGGATCGGGCACAGCCGCGGCCGGCGCCTGACCGCCGTGCGCGGCCGGGCCGGCCCGGGCGGCGAGCCCCATCGCCGGGTCGCTGACCGAGTGGCGGCCGGTTTCGACGCGGCCGGCGACACGACGCGAGAAACTCGCGTCGCTGTCCGCGGTGACGATGAAGTCGTACCAGTGGCCGGTCGAGTCGAGCTGCCAGTGCAGCTCGGCCTGGTCGCCGGCGCGCACCGTGACCGTCCACGTGGTACCGGTGCCGTGGCCATGACCCTGGCTGTTGCCGTCCTCGTTGCCGTGGCCACGACCGCGATCGTCGTGCGCACCATGGCCGGACAGCGGCCCGTAGACCTGGTTCGACTTCACGGTGAAGCGCACCGTCCCGCCGCCGTGGTTGTGCAGCTTCAGATGGAGGTTGCCGCTCGCGCCCGCATAGCCGACGCGCACTTCCGGCTGCGGCGCGCGTGCGCCGGCCAGGCGGCTGAGGTCGCCGGTGAAGCGGCGGTGATAGCCGTTCGGGCCCAGCACCCATAGGTCATATTTACCGCCGTTGTCGGCGCGCGCGGCCCAGTCGCCGTGCAGCGTCTTGCCCGGTTCGACGACGTAGCGCCGCGGCAGGCGGTCGAGGTGCAGCTTGTCATAGGCGTGAAACACGGCGGCGGCGCGGCCCGTGTTCGCGAACTTCAGCGTGACCGTGCCGGTGCCGGCATCGGCACGCGCACTCGCATGCAGTTCGTAAGGCAGCGCGCGCGACGGGCGCACGCCGGTCGCCTGGGCGGGCAGCGACGGCGCGGCCGGCGGCACGATCTTCGGCGCGGCCTGTTGCGCGGCGCTCAGCGCGTCGACCTGGCTTTTCGTCGTATGGCCCGCCAGCGTCGGCAGCGGTTCGTGGTTCGGCGAGCGGAAGTTGAACGCGCTCGTCAGGTCGCCGCACACCGCGCGGCGGTACGCGCTGATCTGCGGCTCCGCGACGCCGAAGCGCTTTTCGAGGAAGCGCAGCGTCGACGTATGGTCGAACACCTGCGAATTGACCCAGCCGCCGCGGCTCCACGGCGACACGACCCACATCGGCACGCGCGGGCCCGGGCCGTACGGACGGCCGTCGATCGCCGGCTGGCTCGACGTGGCCGGCGTGAAGTCGTGGTACTCGGCGGCGACGTCGGCGTCCCGCAGCGTGTGGCCGCCCGCGAGCGTGCCGTCGGCGTTACGCGACGGCACGGCCGGCGACGGCATGTGGTCGAAGAAGCCGTCGTTCTCGTCGTAGTTCACCAGCAGCACGGTCTTGCTCCATACCTCCGGGTTCGCCGTCAGCGCATCGAGCACGGCCTGCACGTACCAGCCGCCCTGCGCGGGGCTCGACGGCCCCGGATGTTCGCTGTACACGGACGGCGGGATGATCCACGACACCTCGGGCAGCGCGCCGTTGCGGATGTCGTCGCGCAACGATTCGAGGAAGCCGTACGGCATCGTGTTGCCGAACCCCTTCGCGAGCGGGCTCAGCGCATCGTCGATCGCCGGATCGTAGAACGCGCCGGCCGCCGTCACCGGCTGCGTGATGTCGGTCGACGCGACGTACGCCGGCCGGCGCGCGGGCGGCATCTGCTCGATCGCCGCGCGCCAGTGGCGGAAGCTCATCATCTCGTTGCAGCCGAAGTTGTCGATCAGGCTCTGGTACACCTTCCACTTCACGCCGGCCTGCTGCAGCCGGTCGGCGTAGGTGGTCCAGGTCCAGCCCTGGCTCGACGGGCCGATGTCGTTGCCGCCGTTGAACTGGTTGTTCAGCGCGGCGATCTTCACGCGGTTGCCGTCGGCCGGGCTGATGCCGTTCGGGCCGTTGGTGCCGCTCCAGTAGAACAGGCGGTTCGCGATCGTGCCCGTGTGCATCCCGCAGTGATAGTGGTCGCACAGCGTGAACGCATCGGCGAGCGCGCGCTGGAACGGTACTTCCGCCGCGTCGTAGTAGCCCATCGACAGCGGCGTCTTCGCGTCGGGCCAGCGGTTCATCCGGCCGTGGTCCCACGCGGCCTGCGCATCGGCCCACGTGTGCGGCGTGCCGCCCGCGCGCTGCGCGTTGCCCTGGCTCGCGTCGAGGTGATACGGCGTGACGGTGGTGGCGGGCGTCGCTTTCGTGTACGTCTGGTGGAACACGTCGCGGCCGTTCGGCGACGGCACCGCGAAGCGGTCGCCGTAGCCGCGCACGCCCTTGAACGTGCCGAAGTAGCTGTCGAATGCGCGGTTCTCCATCATCAGCAGCACGACGTGCTTCACATCCTGGATGGTCCCCGTTTCGTGAAACGCGGGAATCGCGAGCGCGCGGCGGATGCTCGGCGGAAACGCGGACAGCGCGGCGGCGGCGAGGCCGGAAGTGGCGGTTTGGTGAAGGAATTTGCGGCGTGACGTCATGGCGTTCGGGTCCTGTGATGATGGGAGCGTTCGTGACTTCGTCTGGCAGCGCCCGTGCATCGCCCCCTGGGACGATTCGCGCGGCGCGTGCGTTCGAGTGCATCGGCCGCGCGTGGCGGAGGTGCGCGCATCGCGCGCGATGCGTGGTGGCGCGCGGATGCGTTGGCCGTCGCCGCGATTCCGTGCAACGCGCGCTCGTGATGCGCGGCCAGGACGTCGGCACACGCCGGCCCGGCACATGCCGGGTTGGGCGGCGACCAGTCTAGGGAGGCGGCGTGACGTCGACGTGATGAAGACATGACATCGCATGTCGTGCGTATGACGTTGTGTGCGCAACGATTAATCGGGAAGCGGTGCGCGACGGAATGGGTCAGGAATTACCGATCGGGGCGTGAGAAATCGGTCATATTTTTCCGGTTCGCGATGGAGGGGGTACTCGCGCATCGTTGCGGGTGCAACGGCATCGCATGACGCCCATGTTTCAAATGCGTGAAATCGGATAAGCTCGACACGTTGCTGCGCACGTGTCGCAGCCCGCGCGACTGGCGCGACTTTTCGGAACCGGCCCACCCATGACCGACATCACGATCCGGCACAGCGAGGCGCACGACGTCGACGCGATCCGGCAAATCGCCGCGCATCCCGCGGTGTACGCGAATACGTTGCAGCATCCGTTTCCGTCGCTCGAGAAATGGCAGAAGCGGCTCGACGGCGTGCGCGAGCATGGCGTGAGCCTCGTCGCCGAAATCGACGGCGTGGTGGTCGGCCATCTCGGCCTGCATCCCGAACAGAATCCGCGCCGTCGCCATGCGGCAGGGCTCGGCATGATGGTCGACGCGATGCACCACGGGCGCGGCGTCGGCAGCCGGTTGCTCGCGGCCGCAATCGATCTCGCGGAAAACTGGCTGAACATCACGCGTCTCGAGCTGACCGTGTTCACCGACAACCGCGCGGCTGTCGCACTCTACGAGAAGCATGGCTTCCGGGTCGAAGGTGAATCGCCGGGCTATGCATTGCGCGATGGCGCGCATGCGTCCGTGTATCACATGGCGCGGATCAAGCCGCGGCAGTGAAGGCCCGGCCGACACGTATCTGACAGCACGCGCGGCCGCGATGTCGCGCGTCATATTCATTTGAGAATTCGTTCGTTTTCTCCCGGCTGTGCCCGTCGTATCGTCGGAGGATTTGCCGGCCGCCTCGGCCGGCGTGCGTTTTTCCGAAACGATCATGCGCGGCGTTGCACGTCGGCAGGCTTCATCGTCATGGCTTCATGGCTGTGACTTCGCAGCCATCGCTTCGCGCGCCGCACCTATCCCGCAACCGTCTCTTTCAACGGACCCGCTTCGATGAAAACTGCTCTCCGGAATCTGACTGCCGCCTGCCTGTTCGCCGCCGCGGGTGCGGCGCTTGCCGCTGCCACGCCCACGGGCGCCCCGGCGGCGAGCGCCGCGCCTGATGGCGCGCACCTGCCGCCCGGCATCGCGTGGCAGCACGGCGACGTCGACGCCGCCTTCGCGCTGGCGAAGCGCACCGGCAAGCCGCTGCTGCTTTACTGGGGCGCGGTGTGGTGCCCGTCGTGCAACCAGGTGAAGTCGACGATCTTCAGCCAGCAGGCATTCAAGACGCGCTCGTCGTTCTTCGTGCCCGTGTATCTCGACGGCGATACCGAAAGCGCGCAGAAGCTCGGCGAGCGTTTCAAGGTGCACGGTTATCCGACGATGATCCTGTTCCGTCCCGACGGCACCGAAGTGACGCGGCTGCCGGGCGAAGCCGATCTCGATCGCTACATGCAGGCGCTGTCGCTCGGGATGACGGCCGCGCATCCGGTGCGGCAGACGCTCGCGACCGCGCTGAAGAATGGTGCGTCGCTGACGCCGGACGAATGGCGCCTGCTGGCCGACTATTCGTGGGATACCGACGGCGCGCTGCCGGTGGCGGCCGATCGCGTCGCCGAGACGCTGCAGTCGCTCGCGCAACGCGCACGCGCGGCTGGCGCGAAGGCCGAATCGGCGCGTTTCGCGCTGAAGTCGGCCGTGGTCGCCGCGTCCGACGATCCGGCGCAGGCCGGCGCGCTCGACAAGGCGGCGCTTGCCGATTCGTTGCGCAAGGTGCTGCAGGATCCGGTGTTGTCGCGCGCCGACTCGGACGTGCTGGTTGCGGCGCCCGCGCGCGTGGTCGCGTATCTCGGCGGCGACGACGCGCAGCGCGCGAAATTGCGCGGCGCGTATGACACGGCCCTCGCGCGCCTGTCGACCGATACCACGCTGTCGTCGATCGACCGGCTGATGGCGCTGCACGGCCGCGTGCTGCTCGCGCGCGGCGATGCACGCAAGGGGGCACCGCTGGCCGCGCCGGCGCTGGCCGACACGGCGCGCAAGCAGATCGCCGCGTCGGTGCAGGGCGCCGCGAATGCCTACGAGCGGCAGGCGCTCGTCAGCGAAGGGGCCGACACGCTGACCGACGCGGGGCTGTACGACGAGTCGGATGCATTGCTGAAGACCGAGCTGACGCGCTCGTCCACGCCGTACTACTTCATGTCCGGGCTGGCTGCGAATGCGAAGGCGCGCGGCGACAAGGCCGCGGCGCTCGACTGGTACCGCAAGGCCTATGACTCGGCGAGCGGGCCGGCGACGAAGCTGCGCTGGGGCGCGACCTATTTTGCGAATGCGGTCCAACTGGCGCCGGACGATTCGGCGCGCATCGAAGGGATTGCCGCGAGCGTGCTCGCGCAGGCCGACAAGACGCGCGACGCGTTCTACGGCGCGAACCTGCGCGCGCTGACCAAGGTCGTCACGCAGTTGAACCAGTGGCGCGCCAGCGGCGCACACGATGCATCGGTCAAATCGATCGCGAAGCAGTTCGACGGCATCTGTGGGAAACTGCCCGCCGGCGATCCGCAGGCAAGTGCCTGCGCGCGCCTGATCCAGCCGGTCAAGGCATAGATCCGGTGGCACTGCGTGGGCTGTCGGGATGCCTTCCGGCGCTTGTCCCGATACCCACGAGGCCACCGACACCATGCCCCACCTGACGCTCGAATACTCCGCGAACCTCGACGGGTTCGACGGCGCCGCGACCTTGCGCGCGCTCAATGCCGCGCTCGCCGCGTCCGGTCATTTCAACGAGCTCGACATCAAGAGCCGCGCGCTGCGGTTCGATACATTCGCGGTCGGCACGTCGCCGGCGCCGCGCGCGTTCGTCCACGCGACGCTCGCGGTGCTGAGCGGCCGGACGACCGACGTCAAACGTGAATTGTCGGAGCAGGTACTGACGGAACTGAAGCGGCACGTCGTTGCGCCGCCCGGCACGCACCTGCAGCTGAGCGCGGAAATACTCGAACTGGAACGCGAGTCCTACGCGAAAGCGAGCATCGAGCCACGCTGAGCGGACGGTGCGGTGCGTGCCGCGCGAGCCGCGAACGCGGCGGTGATGCGCGCACGGCCGGCGGATTCGAAACCGGACTATTGGCCCGTGGAGTACGTGCCGCGATTGCCGTCGCCGGCGCCCGCGGCCCGCGGCGCACCCTGCTGCCGCGCGATCTTCGCTTCGGCCGCCTGAATGCTGGCCGGGTAGAACCAGTCGCTCGGCTGGAAGCCGGCCTTTCTCAGTGCAACCACTTCGGCATGAACTTCGGCGCGCGTGAGCGGCTGGCTGGCTTGCGCCTGCGCGGCGAGGGGCGCGGCGAAGACGGCGGCGACGGCGATGGTGCGGATGAGCGGGTTCATGAGCGGATACCTCCAGGTTTTCGACGGCGCCGATTGCATGCGGTCACCGTTGAAAGCAGTGTAGGCCTCGCCCGACGCGCGAAAAATGCCGCTGCGACCAACGTAGTGTTCTGCTGCGGGTAACAATGCGTGAGCCGGCGAGCGCGCGTGGGCGGCGTGCGGCAGAAAGGGGGGATGGGTGGAGGCGCGGCCGGCCGCATCGACGCGGCCGGCGGGCGGCGGCCCGGAGACGGGCCGCCGCGGGGTGTTACACGAGCCCCGTCGTGTAATACACGGCGATCACGAAGAACACCGCGAGCGTCTTGATGATCGTCACCGCGAAGATGTCGCGATACGACTCGCGGTGCGTGAGGCCCGTGACCGCGAGCAGCGTGATTACCGCGCCGTTGTGCGGCAGCGTGTCCATGCCGCCGCTGGCCATCGCGACCACCCGGTGCAGCACGTCCAGCGGGATATTGGCGGCCTGCGCACCCTTGATGAACAGGTCCGACATCGCGGCGAGCGCGATGCTCATGCCGCCCGAAGCCGAGCCCGTGATACCGGCGAGCGAGCTGACCGACACGGCCGCGTTGACGAGCGGGTTCGGGATGCTCTTCAGCGCATCGCTGACGACGAGGAAGCCCGGCAGCGCGGCGATCACGCCGCCGAAGCCGTATTCCGACGCGGTGTTCATCGCGGCGAGCAGCGCACCGGCGACGGCAGCCTTCGAACCGGCCGCGAAGCGCCCGCTCACGCGCTTGAATGCGGTCAGCACGACCAGCACGATGCCGAGCAGCAGCGCGGCCTCGACCGACCAGATCGCGACGACCGTCTTGATCGACGTCGTGACCGGCGCGTGCACGCCGGGCAGCACGTCCGGCGCGACCGTGTACGACGCGGCGCCGTACCACTGCGGAATCAGCTTCGTGAACGCGAAGTTCGACACGCCGACCAGGATCAGCGGCAGGATCGCGAGCGCCGGATGCGGCAGCGACGTGGTCTCGACGCGCTCCGGCTCGTTGACGAGCGACGTGCCGTAGCCTTCACCCTTCGCCATCGCCGAACGGCGGCGCCATTCGAGATACGTGAGGCCGACGACGATGATGAACAGCGAGCCGATCGTGCCGAGCACCGGCGCGGCCCAGGCGGTCGTCTTGAAGAACGTGGTCGGGATGATGTTCTGGATCTGCGGCGTGCCGGGCAGCGAATCCATCGTGAACGAGAACGCGCCGAGCGCGATCGCGCCGGGCATCAGCCGTTTCGGGATGTTGCTCTGGCGATAGAGTTCGGCTGCGAACGGATAGACCGCGAACACCACGACGAACAGCGATACGCCGCCATAGGTGAGCAGCGCGCACACCGCGACGATCACCGCATTCGCGCGTGAACGGCCGATGTAGCGGATCGCCGCATGGACGATCGACTCGGAGAACCCGGAGAGTTCGATCACCTTGCCGAACACTGCGCCGAGCATGAACACCGGGAAATACAGTTTGACGAAGCCGACCATCTTCTCCATGAAGATGCCGGAGAAGACCGGCGCGACGGCGGCGGGTTCGGTCAGGAGCACCGCGCCGAGCGCGGCGATCGGCGCGAACAGGATCACGCTGTAGCCGCGATACGCGGCGAACATCAGGAACGCCAGCGCGGCGAGGACGATCACGAAAGACAAGGGAGTCTCCTAATGGCTTTGGTTGTTGTTCGATCGCGGGACGCGCCGCGGACCGGCTCAGGTTCGTGCAGGTTTCGTGCCATCGGCCGGATTGCACCGCCGGACATGGGTCCGCCGGAGACTGGCGGGCCCGCGCCGGTCGTTGTCTGAGGATTCTACATAAAACGTCTCCATCCGGAGACGAAATGGCCGTTCGGCCAGCCCGTGGAATCGGGCAGGGCTTTCCCGGACAACGCATTGCGGCGTGTCTCCAGAGTGAGATAATCCGTCTCGTTCCGGAGACAGCCGGCCCAGAATACACGGAGACGACGACACGATGATGAATGACTGGGCCCGCCTGCCCGTCAACTACGGCGACGTGCTGCGGCGCGCCGCCGAGTCGCTGTTCCGGACCTTCGAGGATTCGAGCGCGGGCACGGTGGTCGTCGATCGCGATGCGCGCGTCGTGTGGATGAACGAGCGGTACGCGGCGCGCTTCGGTTTCGCCGATCCGCAGCAGGCCGTCGGCCTCGACTGCGAGGCCGTGATCCCGAACAGCCTGATGCGCGAGGTCGTGTCGACCGGGCAGCCGATCCTGCTCGACATCATGGAGACGGGCCGCGAGCCGCTCGTCGTCACGCGCCTGCCGCTGAAGAACGAGGCCGGCGAGACGGTCGGCGCGATCGGCTTTGCGCTGTTCGACCAGTTGAAGACGCTTACGCCGATCTTTTCCCGCTACGCCCAGCTTCAGCAGCAGTTGATCGCGACGCAGCGTTCGCTCGCGCAGGCGCGCCGCGCGAAATACACGTTCGCGAGCTTCGTCGGCACGAGCGCCGCGAGCCTCGAAACCAAGCGTCAGGCGCGCCGCGCCGCGCAGGTCGATTCGCCGGTGCTGCTGCTCGGCGAGACGGGCACCGGCAAGGAACTGCTTGCGCATGCGATTCACGCGGCGTCGGCGCGCGCGCTCCAGCCGCTCGTGACCGTCAACGTCGCCGCGATTCCCGACACGCTGCTCGAAACCGAATTCTTCGGCGCGGCACCTGGCGCGTACACGGGCGCCGATCGCAAGGGGCGCATCGGCAAGTTCGAGCTGGCCGATCGCGGCACGCTGTTTCTCGACGAGATCGGCGACATGCCGCTGCCGCTGCAGGGCAAGCTGCTGCGCGTGCTGCAGGACAAGGAATTCGAGCCGGTCGGCTCGAACCGGATCGTGCGCGCCGACGTCCGGATCATCGCGGCCACGAGCGCCGACCTGCCGGCGCTGGTCGCGGCCGGGCGTTTTCGCGCGGATCTCTATTACCGGCTGAACGTGCTGACGATCCACGCGCCGCCGCTGCGCGAGCGCGCGTCCGACATCGCGGCGCTCGTCTACGCGACGCTCGAGGAACTGGCCGCGCAGCACGGGCGCGCCGCCCATTGCGAGCTGACCGACGATGCGCTGCGGATGCTGTGTGCGTATCCGTGGCCGGGCAACGTGCGCGAGTTGCGCAACACGCTCGAACGCGCGCTGATGCTGTCGGACCGGTCGGTGATCGATGCGCGCGCGCTCGCGCCGTTCCTTGGGCCGGTGCGCGTCTCGACGGACGGTGCCGTGCCGGCGCAGCCGCTGGCCGTGGCACCGGTCGAACCGCGCGCGGGCGAGCGGCCTGCTGTGCCGGCCGCTTCGTATGCCGATGCATTGGCGGCGTGGGAGCGCCAGTTCCTGATCGATGCGCTGGCGGCCTGCGACGGGAAGGTGGTGGAAGCGGCCGCGCGCATCGGGATCGGCCGCGCGACGCTGTACAAGAAACTGGCGGCGCTGGGCATCGACCGGTAAGCCAGACGGCCAAGCCGGCGCGCTCGGACGTGAAGCATCGAACAACAGGAGATCACGATGAAACGGATCGGCATCGCAGGGTGGCTGACCATGTGGCTGGCGACCGCCGCGTTCGCGCAGTCCGGCGACACCGATGCACCCGAGGCGCGGCGCAACTGGTACAACGATCCGTTCATCGCGCTGTCGCGGGACGTGGCCGAATGCCCGTTGCCGCTCGGCCCATGGATGACCCGGGCCGAGATGACGGACGACGCGCATTACCGCGCCGAACGCGGCACCACCTGCTGGCTTGCGCATCGCTGCACGAAGCCGAATTCCTATATGTATGACGCACCGATCGCCGATGCCGTGAAGGCGCACTTCGCCGGCTCCGATCGGCTGCATGGCACGAGCCTGTGGATCACCGTGCAGCGACGTTTCATTTACGTCGAAGGATGTGCGGATACGGCGTTCGATCAGCCGGCGTTGCAGCGCGAACTCGAGGCGCTTCCGGACGTCGAGCAGGTGTTCGTTCGCATCACCGACGATCCACGCAAGCGCTTGCCGTACAAGGCGCGCGGGCAACCCGGCCGTACGCCGAACTGACGGCCGAAGGGTCGCGCATGGCATACTCGCGGCATTCAAAAAAAGGTTGACGGGAACCACAATGAAACACATGCTTGCGTCGGTCTGTCGGTGGCCTCGGGCGGCCGTTGTGTTGGCTCTGGTTGCAGGGCTCGGCGGGTGTGGCGGCAGCGCGCCGCTGTTCACTTCGGACGGGCGTCCGACTACCCAGGTGCAATGCACCGGTAGCGACTGGAGCAATTGCACCGACAATGCGCGGGCGATCTGCAACGGCGATTTCGAAGTGATTCAGCAATCGAGCGATGACGCCACGCGAAATCTTCTCTTCGCGTGCAAGAAAAAGAGCGGTTATTGATCCCGAGATAACCGGCTGAGGCGGTCACGATCGGGCGAAGTGTTTTTCTGTTGGCTGAGCGTCATCTATTTTTCACGAATAACACTCACGGAGTCCCATCCATATGGCGACCTACAGGCAACTGACCGCGCAGCTCGAACGGCTTCAGCAAAAGATCGACAAGGAACGCGAAAAGGCGATTGCCGATGCGATTGCCGATATCCGCGCGAAAATCGAGGAATACGACATTACGCCGGAAGAACTCGGGTTTCGTCCGGTGGGCGCGGCCGCTGGCGCAGCCAAGCCGAAGCGCGTGTCGCCGCCGAAATATTTGAATCCGAAGACGGGTGAAACCTGGAGTGGCCGCGGGCGCTCGCCGACCTGGCTCGGCAAGAATCGCGAGCGTTTCCTGATCAAGGACTGACTCCCGAAAAACCTCACCTTTCGCGTACTGACTGACGGTGCGAACGGCCATGCGGCCGTCGCACCGTTTTGTTTTTGCGCATTTCCGGCGCGATTCCCGACGGCGTATTGAACCGCGACGCCGCGCAATTAACGGATCCCGTTTTGCGAATTCGCTGCGATTCGACGGGATATCGCGGTGAATTCCGGTAAACAGCCGCGCAATTGCGCAGCGCATGCGCATTGGCCTGCGCCATTCTCGTGGTGCACGCATGCTGCGAATTCCGATCACCGTTCGCATGTTGGCGCGTGGCGCCGCGCAATTCCCGAAGAGTCTCACCATGGCTCCTGTAAATCCTCACCTTTGACGAAGCGGACGCAGCGTCGCGCTGCACGCCTGCACCGTGCGCGCCGAGCGGAGGGGCTCGGCCGGCGCGCGGCGATGGCTTCCGTGCTGGTGTTGCAGGCCCATGATGCGAGCGTTGACGTGGGTCGAACAGTCGGCCGTTCGACATATAGGCAGCCGCATGCGCTTCGCCTATGCTTGGGGTTCGCGTCGATCGGCGTATGGCCTGTCCGTGCCGCATGCCGATCGGGTCGTCTTTCGTTACCGCAGGGAGCCGATGTGACCGTTCGCCATCTCGATGCGTTGTTCCAGCCCAAGTCCGTTGCGGTCGTCGGTGCGTCGTCGCGCGCGGGCAGTATCGGCGCGATGGTGTGGTCGCGCGTGCTCGACGGTGCATTCGAGGGGCCCGTGTGGCCCGTCAATCCGAAGTATCGTGAGCTGCACGGGCATCCGGTCGTTGCCGATGTCGACCGGTTGCCCGCGCCGCCGTCGGTGGCCGTGATCTGCACGCCGCCCGCGACCTGGGCCGGCATCGTGCGCAAGCTCGGCGAGCTTGGCACGCGCGTTGCGGTGATCGTCGGCGAGGCGCGTACCGATGCCGATCGCGCCGCGCTCGATCGCACGCTGAAGGCGGCGAAGCCGTTCGTGCTCCGTATCGTCGGGCCGGGCAGCCTCGGCGTGCTGTCGCCTGCACGGCACGCGCATTTCGGCGCGCCGGCCTATACGGCGCGATCGGGCGGCGTCGCATGGGTGTCGCAATCGAACGCGCTGACGAACGCGGTGCTCGGCTGGGCCGATGCACGGGGCCTCGGCTTTTCGCACGTCGTCGCGCTCGGCGGCGAGTCCGACGTCGATGCGGGCGACGTGCTCGACTATCTCGCGAGCGATCCCGGCACGCGCGCGATCCTGCTCGAACTCGATACCGTGCGCGCCGCGCGCAAGTTCATGTCGGCCGCGCGCGCGGCCGCACGCAACAAGCCGGTGCTCGCATTGCGCACCGGCCGCGCCGATCCCGGCGACGCGCTCTATACGGCGGCGTTCCAGCGCGCGGGGATGGTGCGGGTGGATGCGCTCGACGATCTGCTCGACGAGATCGAGACGCTCGGCGTCGGCCGCGTCACGGCGCGCGGCGCGGCCACGCTCGTGACGAGCGATGCGGGTGTCGCGAAACTCGCGGTCGATGCGGTGGCCGAAGTGCGCGATGTGCTGACCGACTGGTCGCCCGCGGCAACATCTGCGGTGTCGGCGGCGCTGCCGCATCTCGCATCGCCCGCCAATCCGCTGACGCTGGGCGACGATGCGCGCCCCGAGCATTTCGCCGCGGCGGTCAAGGCGCTCGCACCGTTCCCGCAAACGGGCACGCTGTTCGTCGTCCATTCGACTTCCCACAGCGCGCCGGCCGATGCGGTTGCGCATACGCTGATCGAATCACGGCAGTACGCGCATCGCGGCATCCTCGCGTGTTTCTTCGGCGCGGTCGACGCGGCGACGCGCGATGCGCTGCACGCGAACGGCATTCCGGTGCACACCACGCCGCAGCGGCTCGCGCGCGCGTATGCGCGTCTCGTCGACTACAACCTCGGGCGGCAACTGCTGATGCAAACGCCCGAGGGTACGCCGCTGCAGCCGGCCGAGTGCGTGGCATCCGCGCAGGCCGATGCGCGCCGGAGGGTCGAAGCCGGCCAGCATGAACTGACCGGCGAAGCCGCGCTGCGCTGGCTGTCTCATTTTGGCCTGCAGGGCGAGCCTGCCGTCGAGCCGGGCGGAAAGAAAGTCGTCGATGTCACCGTCGACATGTACGACGATTCGAACTTCGGCCCGGTGTTTCGCTATGCCGTGCCGCCCGCGGACGGCGTATCGGCGCCGTTCGTCGTCTATGGCCTGCCGCCGCTGAACACCGTGCTTGCCCGCGCGGTGATGGAACGCTCGCCGTATGCGCGCAGCACACCCATCGAGCCGACGCTCGATGCGTTGACGGCGCTGTCGCAGGTCGTCTGCGACGTGCGTGAAGTTGTTGCGATGTCGGTCACGCTGCGCGTGCTGTCCGACCGCGCGCACGTGATCGCGCCGCGCATCACGCTGGCAGCGGGGCGCAGCCGGCTCGCGATCATGCCGTATCCACGCCACCTCGAGCAGACGCTCGAGTGGCGCGGCGAGACGGTGACGATCCGCCCGATCCGACCAGAAGACGAGGCCGCGCACAACGAACTGCTCGGCGCGATGACGCCGGAGGATCTGCGGATGCGTTTCTTCGGCGCGGTGCGCAGCTTCGATCATTCGCAGGTCGCGCGCATGACGCAGATCGATTACGACCGTGAGATGGCCTTCATCGTGTCGTTCACCGATGTGTCGGGCCGCGACCACACGCTCGCGGTGGTGCGCGCGGTGGCCGATCCCGACAACGAGACGGCGGAGTTCGCGATCGCGGTACGACCCGATCAGAAGGGCAAGGGGCTTGGCCGGCTGCTGATGACCCGCATCATCGATTACGCGCGCTCGCGCGGAACCGCCTGGATGATCGGCGAGGCGCTGCGCGAGAACACGGCGATGATCTCGCTGGCGAAGGCGTGCGGGTTTGCGGTGTCGACGACGGAGGAGCCTGGCGTCGTGGGCTTCAGGATGAAGTTGCAGCCGTAGCGTCTGTCGGCGGCCCGACACGCGGAGACGTTGCATGCGGTGGATGTCTCCGGCCTCCCGGCACGTTCGGCATGTTGCCGGTCAGGAATGCAGAGCATTCGAACCTGCGTCGCGATCGAAGCAACCGAGAAAGTGTCGGCGCCTGTTCGCAGCGGAAATATCGACGCGCAAATGGCACCGATCCGGCACCGCGAGACGCGTACCGCTTGCCGCGATATACGCTCCGCGCCGCTGTTTCAGACAAGGTGTCGTCACGCATTTACCGCCGCATTCCACCTTCGAAAATTCGAACTTACCCAAAAGGTGAGACTTTTCGGGAGCTGTCGGTGAGCTTCTCCGGGAAGGTTGGGGTGAGTCGATACGGGAGCGCTTGGTGAGCCGATACAGGAACACTCGGTGAGCCTTCCCGGGAAGGGCCGGTGAGCACCTGCGGGAGCCGCCGGTGAGCCTTTCCGGGGCACATGGGTGAGGATCTGCGGGAAGCGTCGGTGAGGACATCCGGGACGCTTGGGTGAGGGTCTCCAGGAGCCTGGGTGAGCTTATTCGGGAGGGTCAGGTGAGTGCTTGCGGGACGCAAAGGTGAGGCTTTTCGGGAGCGTGCGGATGCACGTCTCCCGCAAGCGCAACGCCGGCCTGGGCCGGCGTTACGCGGGGTGCGGGCACGCATGAACCGTGCCCGTGGCGACATTCAGGCAGCAAGTTTCGACGCTGCGTCGTTCACCTGATCGCGAGAAATCGCGAGTTCCTCGAGGTGCGGATCGGCATAGACGGCGCCGGTTTCGCGCTCGAGGCGGGCGATCGTCAGCGCACAGCGCGCGGTGTCCTTCGGCATTGCGATGAAGCGCTTGACCGATTCGCCGGACGTGAACGCTTCGAACAGCGCGCCGCGCACGTCGTCCGGAAGCGTCTTGGTCCACTGGTACGGCTTGCCGTTGAACGTGATCGACGGCGGCAGCGTGCGCTCCTTCTTGGTCGCCGTGATGAGCCCATAGGTGCGGGCCGCGTCGCCGATCTGTTCGGGCGAGAAGAGTTCGTCGGGCGTGATGTCGAACTGCTCGATGTAGCTCTCGATCGCCTGCATTGCAGCGGTACGATCGTCGCGCTTCTTCTGCGCGCGCGCGACGATATCGCGGAGCTCGTCCGCCTCTTCGGGCGTGATCGTGAAGCTTGCCTGCTTCTGCTGAAGTTCGGAGAAACGCTGGAATTCTTGATCGTTCAGAAGTTTGGCCATGACATCCATCGGACACGACGGCCGCGACAACCGGCCGCCGTAGTTTTTGAGAGGGCCGCTATTTTAGCGTAGCGCCGTGGGGGCACGATATGGCACCGTGCATCGCGCTCCGCAGAGGGGTCGCGCGCAACCGGGGGCAACGCGATAGCGCCGCCGCCGGTGCGCTCCGCCGAGCCTGCGCGTCAGCAGGTCTCGTCGCGGCACATCGACAGATGGGCGGCCGTCTCGCGCACCCCTTCGACGACCGTGTCGACGGACGGCGCCATGTGCGCATCGATCCGGCGCATGTACGGGCAGGTCAGCACCGCGATCGCATGGCCGGACGGCCCGAGGATCGGTGCGGTCAGGTCGGTCACGCCGTACGCCTGACGGCTGTCCTCGCGCAGGTAGCCGTCCTGCCGGATGGACTGGCACGCATACGCGAGTTCCTGCTCGTTCAATGGCGCTTCGCCCTTGACCTTGCGGTGCTCGGCGAGCATGTGCGCGCGCTGCTCGGCACCCTGGAACGCCAGCATCACGCGCCCCGATGCCGTATCGACGAGCCCGACACGCGAGCCGAGCCGGACCGACACGCCCCACGGGCCGGGCCCGTCGACCTGCGCGATCACGAGCAGGTTGCCGCGATCGTAGACGGACAGGTGACACGATTGCTCGGAGGAATCCGCGAAACGCTGCATCGGCGGCAAGGCCTCGGCGATCAGCCGGCTCATCGGCGGATGGCGGTGCGCGAGCGAGAACAGCTTGAGGCTGAGCGTGTAGCGGTCGCCGCCGGTCGAACGCATCACGTAGCGGCGCGCGACGAGGCGTTCGAGCATCCGGTAGATCTCGCTCGCGTTGCGGCCGAGTTCCTTCGTGATTTCGGTGCGGGTGAGGCCTTCTTTCTGCTCCGACAGGAGTTCGAGAATGTCGAGACCCTTGTCGAGCGCGGGTGCGCGATAGCGGTCGATTGCGCCCATCGATTCCCGTGCGTCGCAGCCGGGAAGCAGGTCGTTGGTTGTTTGCATTGTCGGTGTGAAGTTGGGGGATTACTTTCGATCGATTGGCGACGCACGCTGACCGATTCTGCAACACGCTTGTGTCGCGCCCGCGTGTGGCGACGAACGCCATCCGTTTGAGCTTAACAACAAACATTTAGTGTGCAATGCAGCGTCTTTTTACCGATCGTTACCGGATAAGAACGGATCGATTCCCGTTCGGGATGACAGGGAAGCCCCGAATACCCGGTATTCATGACAGGTGGCACCGGTTCAAGGTATTCGAAAGGAAATCGGCCGGTGGCGCTGCCCGCGATGCTGCGCCGCAGCGCCGGCGGGCGCACCAATAGTCGGTATCCGTCACGCGTCATTTCACGGCGCGCGGCCGATGGTACAAAGGCTGGCGGGCCAGCGACGGTGCGGCCGCGCGTGAAGCCGGCCGCTATGGGCCGGACCATGTCGCGGGTGCCGGGCCGTCGTCGCCGATGCGCAGACCGGCGGCCGCCCGTTCGATGCGCGCCATACTTCCGTGCGGCGCCGCGATCGCTGCGCCCGCGCGACCCTCGCGCGTCGACGGCATGCCGGATGCGGCGTCGACGCGCGCAATCGACGATCGACAATCAGTCCGGCGCGCGGCCGCGAATGGCCGCGTCGGCCGGAATCCTGTCCCATTCGACAACAGAGGTTGACCACGATGAAACTGCTTCGCTATGGCCCGTCAGGCCAGGAAAAGCCCGGGATGCTCGACGCGGACGGCCGGATTCGCGACCTGTCCGCGCAGGTGCAGGATCTGTCCGGCGATGTGCTGTCCGACGCAGGTCTCGCGCGGCTGCGCGCGATCGATCCGGCCACGTTGCCGCTGGTGTCGGGCGAGCCGCGCATCGGCGCGTGCGTCGGGCAGGTCGGCAAGTTCATCGGCATCGGCCTGAACTACGCCGATCACGCGGCCGAAGCCGGCATGCCGGTGCCGAAGGAGCCGGTCGTGTTCGGCAAGTGGACGAGCTCGATCTGCGGCCCGAACGACGGCATCGATATCCCGAAGGGCTCGGTCAAGACCGACTGGGAAGTCGAGCTGGGCGTCGTGATCGGTGCGACCTGCAAGGACGTCGACGAAGCGCGCGCGCTCGATTACGTCGCGGGCTACTGCGTCGTCAACGACGTGTCCGAGCGCGAATGGCAGATCGAACGCGGCGGCCAGTGGGACAAGGGCAAGGGCTTCGACACGTTCGGCCCGATCGGTCCGTGGCTCGTCACGCGCGACGAGGTGCCCGATCCGCAGCGTCTCGACCTGTGGCTCGAAATCGACGGACACCGCTATCAGAACGGGAACACCCGCACGATGGTGTTCACCGTCGCGCAGCTGATCGCCTATCTGTCGCGCTGCATGACGCTGCAGCCGGGCGACGTGATCACGACCGGCACGCCGCCGGGCGTCGGCATGGGCATCAAGCCGTCGCCGGTATTCCTGAAGGCCGGCCAGACGGTGCGCCTCGGTGTCGAAGGACTCGGCGAGCAACTGCAGCACACGCGCGACGCGCGATAGCCACGCACCTGGCGATTCCGTCGAACGACCGCCGCCGGCAGTTCGATAGCAAGGGCCCGATTCCGCATGGCGCGGAATCGAGCCCTTGTCTTGGGTGACGCGAGCGCGATTACACGACGTTGTCGAGTTCGCAATGTGCTTCCAGCCGATATCCGTCGGGATCGACGACGAACGCCGCGTAGTAGCCCGGCCCGTAGTGGTCGCGCTTGCCCGGCCCGCCGTTGTCCTGACCGCCGTGCTCGAGTGCGGCGCGGTAGAACGCGTCGACTTCGACGGGCGAAGCGGCCTTGAACGACAGGTGCATCCCCGAGTCGGGATCAGGGGCGACAGGGCGAGGTGCATATTGCAGCCACAACTGCGGCTCGGTTGCGCCGTACCCGATGGATTCGTCGTCGGTATGCAGCCTTTTGTAGCCGAGCGCGCCGAGCGTGCTGTCGTAGAAGGCTCGGCTGCGGCCGACGTGTGCAACGCCGAACGAAAGGTGATCGATCATTTGTGGCTCCTTGGACTGAAGAGGGACGTCAGTACGGCAAGCCTGCTTATAACCACCATGCCAGCCGCTTGTAGCGGAGTGTGCCGAGTGTGCTGTCGTAGAACGCGCGGCTGCGGTTGTTGTGGATAACGCCGGACAAAAGACGATCGATCATCTGTGGCTCCTTGAACTGAGGCGGGTGTCAGTGCAGCAAACCTTTTATAACTACCATGCTGGTTATGTTAGGAAGCGCTCGCGGGCTTGTCAACCGGCATGGTGGTTAGATACGATCCGGGCATGAGCGATACGCAACCTTCCGTCACGATGGACTGCCTGATTCCGGCGCCGCCCGAAACCCTGAGCATCGATTTCGCGAACACGCTGTACTGGCGCGGCAGCGATCCGCCGACGGAAACCTTCGGCACGATGGACGACCTGCTGGCGTGGTGTCGCGACCAGGCAGGCGTGCCGGCCGGCCTTACGCAAGCGTGTCGCGCGCACGGCGAAGAAGAAGGGGAGCCGGCGATGCTCGCGCACGCGCTCGCGTTGCGCGAGGCGCTGTATCGGCTCTTTCTTGCGCAGGCCGAACAGCGCGAGCCGCAGGTGGACGATCTCGCACTGCTCGGCGGCTTCCTGGCGGAAGCGGCGCCGCGTGTCGCGCTGGCACGCGTCGATGGCGGTTATGCGTGGCGGATCGGGGAAGGGGGTGCGACGCTGGCCGGGCTGCTGAGCCCGGTATTGTGGTCGGCGATCGACCTGCTCGGCGGCGCGCGGCTCGCAAAGGTCAAGCGTTGCGCGAACGATGCCTGCCAGTGGCTGTTCATCGACGACAGCAAGAACGGCAGCCGCCGCTGGTGCTCGATGTCGTCGTGCGGCAATCGCGCGAAGGCATACCGCCACTATCACAAGGCCGACTGACGGTCGGCCCGGTCATTGCGCGGCAGCCGCCATATTCATTTCACCGACAACTTCCGCCACAGCGTCGTCTTGCTGATGCCGAGCATCGCGCACGCGCGGTCGCGGTCGCCGCCGCATGCGTCGAGCACCGCGCGGATCTCGTCGGCTTCCGCGCGACGGCGGCGCGCGTGCAGTGTCTGCGCGTCGTCGCTGTCGGCCGCGTCGGGTGGTGCCGCGAACAGCTCGGGTGCGATCGCCTGCAGCGCGTCGGGATCGAGCGCGCCGCACGCGGCGGCCGGATCGCTTTCATCGGCTGCCTCGGCCAGCTCCACCGCGATCCGCTCGATCACGTTCTGCAGTTCGCGCACGTTGCCGGGCCACCGGTAGCGTGCGAGCGCAGCCTGCGTTACGCCGAGCACGCGCGCGGCATCGTCGGAGTCGCGCAGGCGTGCGGCGAGGCGCGGCTCGCGTCGTGCGGCCTGCACGAGCAGCGTGGCCGCGAGTGCGGGGATGTCGGCGGCGCGCTCGCGCAGCGGCGGCAGGCCGACATTCAGGATGTTGAGCCGGTAATAGAGATCCGCGCGGAACGTGCCGGCCTCGACGGCCACGAGCAGCGGACGGTGCGTCGCGGCGATCACGCGCACGTCGATGCGGATCGGCTCGGTCGAGCCGAGGCGGATCACCTCGCGCTCCTGCAGCACGCGCAGCAGCCGGCTCTGCAGCGACGGCGGCATCTCGCCGATCTCGTCGAGAAACAGCGTGCCGCGGTGGGCGGCTTCGAACAGGCCGGTCTTGCCGCCGCGCCGCGCACCGGTGAACGCGCCTTCCTCATAGCCGAACAGCTCGCTCTCGAGCAGCGCCTCCGGAAACGCGCCGCAATTGACCGCGACGAACGGGTAGCTGCGCCGCGCGGACAGCGCGTGCAGGCTTTGCGCGATCATTTCCTTGCCGGTGCCGCTTTCGCCGAGCACGAGCACGGTCGCATCGGACTTCGCGTAGCGGCGCACGAGCTCGCGCACACGCGCCATCGGTACGGATGCACCCACCACGTCGTCGAGCGCGTAGCGCGCGGCGAATTGCTGCGTGGTGGGCTGCGAGCGCAATGCGCGGTCGAGCCGTTCGACCGCGCGCGATTCCTGGAACGTCAGCACGCTGCCCGACGTGACGCCGCGATCGACGAGCGGCCCGCGATGCACGACGTAGCGTACGCCGCGCACGGTCGCGAGCGCGTCGCCGTCCTCGCCGCGCAGCGTGCGCAGCTCGGGCCGCAGGTCGACCAGCGCGCGGCCGACGGCCGCCGCGGGTTCGACCCCGAGCGCCGACGCAAGCCGTTCGTTGATCGCTTCCACGCGGCCGTGTGCGTCGAGCGCGACCACGCCGTCGCGCAGGTGCTGGAGCAGGTTGTCGAGCCGCTGGCGGCGGAACGCCTCGGCATGCGTCGCATACGCGACTTCGAGCGCCGTCTCGACGGCCTTGCGCACCGACGCGTGCGAATACAGGAACACCGCGCCCATGCCGGCGCTGGCCGCGAGGTCGGTGACGAGGCCGGGGCCGACGATCGTCTCGATGCCGCGGTCGTGCAGGTCGTGCACGCAGGCTTCCGCTTCCTGCGCGGACTGATATGACGCAAACTGCACGTCGAGGCCGTATGCGGCGACGAAGCGGCGCACTTCGGGCGGCGTTTCCCCGGCGCTGACGAGCGCGATCCGCGACGCGTCGCGCCGGGCGCGCGCGAGCGCCTGCATCACGTCGAAACCGGTCGGCGACACGACCACCACCGGCACCTGCGCACGCGTCTTCAGGAAGCCGCCGTTCGAGCCGGCCGCGACGATCACGTCGGGCCGCGCGGTGCCGGCCTCGGCGATCGCGCTGAGCGCATCCTCATAGGCGCGCGTCACGATGCGCACGTCGGCGCGTTCGTCGAATTCGCCGGCGATCTCGCGAAACAGGTCGCGCAGGCGGCTGATGCCCATCGCCCAGATGCGCGGGCGCGCCGCGCGATCGGCCGGGCCGACGGGCTTGGTCGAGGAGAGGTCCATGGCGGTCGATTATGCGCGCGCGATTTCATTTTTGAAACATGAAATTGCTAAATTGAAATCGCCGGGCACGTCGACGCCCGTGCCGGATGCTTAAGAATCAGTGGGTTAGCGACGTTGCGCGAGCTGGCCCGGTCCTTGCTGTTGATGGTCGTTCCTTCAGGAGGCCGTTCATGAGCAATACGCATCTTCAGAGCGCCGGCGCGAAATTCCGCGCGGCAGTCGCGGCGGAGCAGCCGCTGCAGGTGGTCGGCGCGATCACCGCCTACGCAGCCAAGATGGCGCAGGCCGTCGGCTTCAAGGCCGTGTACCTGTCGGGTGGCGGCGTCGCCGCGAACTCGCTCGGGATCCCCGACCTCGGCATCAGCACGATGGAAGACGTGCTGATCGACGCGAACCGGATCACCAACGCGACCGACCTGCCGCTGCTGGTCGACATCGATACCGGCTGGGGCGGTGCGTTCAACATCGCGCGCACCGTGCGCTCGTTCATCAAGGCCGGCGTCGCGGCCGTGCACCTGGAAGACCAGGTCGGCCAGAAGCGTTGCGGCCACCGTCCGGGCAAGGAAGTCGTGCCGATCGAGGAAATGGTCGATCGCGTCAAGGCAGCGGTCGATGCGCGCACCGACGACCAGTTCGTGATCATGGCACGCACCGACGCCGCCGCCGCCGAAGGGATCGACTCGGCGATCGAGCGCGCGGTGGCCTACGTCGAAGCCGGCGCGGACATGATTTTCCCGGAAGCGATGAAGACGCTCGACGACTACCGCCGCTTCAAGGCCGCCGTGAAGGTGCCGATCCTCGCGAACCTGACCGAATTCGGCTCGACGCCGCTGTTCACGGTCGACGAGCTGCGCGAGGCGAACGTCGATATCGCGCTGTACTGCTGCGGCGCGTATCGCGCGATGAACAAGGCCGCGCTGAACTTCTACGAGACGGTGCGCCGCGACGGTACGCAGAAGGAAGCCGTGCAGACGATGCAGACGCGTGCCGAGCTGTACGACTTCCTCGGTTATCACGAATACGAGCGCAAGCTCGACGAGCTGTTCGCGCAGGGCAAGAAGTAACGCACCCGCGCGCCGGGACACGATTCCGGACCGCGAAGCATGGGGCCGCACTAGGCGCTGAAGCGCCAAGTCCGGCCGACCGCGAAGCATGGGGCCGCACTAGGCGCTAAAGCGCCAAGTCCGGCCGACAGCCCATACCCCAGATACACATTGGAGAGCAGAAACATGAGCGAGACGAAAGACGCAGCAGCACCGGCCGCCGCAGGCGCATTCAAGCCGAAGAAGTCGGTGGCGCTGTCGGGCGTGACGGCCGGCAACACGGCGCTGTGCACGGTCGGCAAGACCGGCAACGACCTGCACTATCGCGGCTACGACATTCTCGACGTCGCCGAGTCGTGCGAATTCGAGGAAATCGCCCACCTGCTCGTGCACGGCACGCTGCCGAACCTGACCGAACTGGCCGCGTACAAGACGAAGCTGCGCGCGCTGCGCGGCCTGCCGAACGCGCTGAAGGCGGCGCTCGAGCAGATCCCGGCGTCCGCGCACCCGATGGACGTGATGCGCACGGGCGTGTCGGTGCTCGGCACCGTGCTGCCGGAGAAGGACGACCACAACCTGCCGGGCGCGCGCGACATCGCCGACCGCCTGATGGCATCGCTCGGCTCGATGCTGCTGTACTGGTATCACTTCTCGCACAATGGCAAGCGCATCGAGACGGAAACCGACGACGATTCGATCGGCGGCCACTTCCTGCACCTGCTGCACGGCAAGACGCCGTCGAAGTCGTGGGTCGAGGCGATGCACACGTCGCTGATCCTGTACGCGGAGCACGAATTCAACGCGTCGACGTTCACCGGCCGCGTGATCGCGGGCACGGGCTCGGACATCTACTCGGCGATCACCGGCGCGATCGGCGCGCTGCGCGGGCCGAAGCATGGCGGCGCGAACGAAGTCGCGTACGAGATCCAGAGCCGCTACAGCTCGCCGGACGATGCCGAAGCCGACATCCGCCGCCGCGTCGAGAACAAGGAAGTCGTGATCGGCTTCGGCCACCCGGTCTACACGATCTCCGATCCGCGCAACAAGGTGATCAAAGGCGTCGCGCACAAGCTGTCGAAGGAAGCGGGCGACCTGAAGCTGTACAACATCGCCGAGCGCCTCGAATCGGTGATGTGGGAAGCGAAGAAGATGTTCCCGAACCTCGACTGGTTCAGCGCGGTGTCGTATCACATGATGGGCGTGCCGACCGCGATGTTCACGCCGCTGTTCGTGATCTCGCGCACGTCCGGCTGGAGCGCGCACATCATCGAGCAGCGCATCGACAACAAGATCATCCGCCCGAGCGCGAACTACACCGGTCCGGAAGACCTGCAGTTCGTGCCGATCGAAAAGCGCTGACATGCCCACCGCGCACACCGGCCGCCCGCGTGACGGGGGCCGGCGTGCGCCGGACGCCATACCCGAGTTCCCCACACCATGAATACCGCCAACCGCAAACCCCTGCCCGGCACGTCGCTGGACTATTTCGACGCGCGTGCCGCGGTCGAAGCGATCGCGCCCGGCGCCTACGACACGCTGCCGTACACGTCGCGCGTGCTCGCCGAAAACCTCGTGCGCCGCTGCGATCCGGCGATCCTTGCCGATTCGCTGAAGCAGATCATCGAGCGCAAGCGCGAACGTGATTTCCCGTGGTTCCCGGCGCGCGTCGTGTGCCACGACATCCTCGGGCAGACGGCGCTCGTCGATCTCGCCGGCCTGCGCGACGCGATCGCCGACGGCGGCGGCGACCCGGCCAAGGTGAACCCGGTCGTGCCCGTGCAGCTGATCGTCGACCACTCGCTCGCGGTCGAATGCGGCGGCTTCGATCCGGACGCGTTCGCGAAGAACCGCGCGATCGAGGATCGCCGCAACGAGGATCGCTTCCACTTCATCGAGTGGACCAAGAAGGCGTTCGAGAACGTCGACGTGATCCCGCCGGGCAACGGCATCATGCACCAGATCAACCTCGAGAAGATGTCGCCGGTGATCCAGGCGCAAGACGGCGTCGCGTATCCGGACACCTGCGTCGGCACCGACAGCCACACGCCGCACGTCGACGCGCTCGGCGTGATCGCGATCGGCGTCGGCGGCCTCGAAGCCGAGAACGTGATGCTCGGCCGCGCTTCGTGGATGCGCCTGCCCGACATCGTCGGCGTCGAGCTGACCGGCAAGCGCCAGCCCGGCATCACCGCGACCGACGTCGTGCTCGCGCTGACCGAATTCCTGCGCAAGGAAAAGGTGGTCGGCGCGTACCTGGAATTCCGCGGTGAAGGCGCGGCGAGCCTCACGCTCGGCGATCGCGCGACGATCTCGAACATGGCGCCCGAATACGGCGCGACGGCCGCGATGTTCTTCATCGACGGCCAGACGACCGACTACCTGCGCCTCACCGGCCGCAGCGACGAGCAGGTGAAGCTCGTCGAGACCTACGCGAAGGCGGCGGGCCTGTGGGCCGATACGCTGAACAACGCGCAATACGAGCGTACGCTGACGTTCGACCTGTCGAGCGTCGTGCGCAACATGGCCGGCCCGTCGAACCCGCACAAGCGGCTGCCGACGTCCGATCTTGCCGCACGCGGGATCGCCGGCCAGTGGGAAGAGAAGGCGGGCGAGATGCCCGACGGCGCGGTGATCATCGCCGCGATCACGAGCTGCACGAACACCAGCAACCCGCGCAACGTGATTGCCGCGGCCCTGCTCGCCCGCAACGCGAATGCGCGCGGCCTCACGCGCAAGCCGTGGGTGAAGAGCTCGCTCGCGCCCGGCTCGAAGGCGGTCGAGCTGTACCTGGAAGAAGCGAACCTGCTGCCCGAACTCGAGAAACTCGGCTTCGGCATCGTCGCGTTCGCATGCACGACCTGCAATGGGATGTCGGGCGCGCTCGACCCGAAGATCCAGCAGGAGATCGTCGATCGCGACCTGTACGCGACGGCCGTGCTGTCCGGCAACCGCAACTTCGACGGCCGCATCCACCCGTATGCGAAGCAGGCGTTCCTCGCGTCGCCGCCGCTGGTGGTCGCGTACGCGATCGCCGGCACGATCCGCTTCGACATCGAGAAGGACGTGCTCGGCCACGACCAGAACGGCCAGCCTGTCACGCTGAAGGACATCTGGCCGACCGACGAGGAGATCGATGCGATCGTCGCGTCGAGCGTGAAGCCCGAGCAGTTCCGCAAGGTCTACGAACCGATGTTCGCGCGTAGCGCCGATGCGGGCGAGCGTGCGGCACCGCTGTACGACTGGCGTGCGCAGAGCACGTACATCCGCCGTCCGCCGTACTGGGAAGGCGCACTGGCCGGCGAGCGCACGCTGCAGGGGATGCGCCCGCTCGCGGTGCTCGGCGACAACATCACGACCGACCACCTGTCGCCGTCGAACGCGATCCTGCTGGACAGCGCGGCCGGTGAATATCTCGCGAAGATGGGCCTGCCGGAAGAGGACTTCAACTCGTACGCGACGCACCGGGGCGATCACCTGACCGCGCAGCGTGCGACCTTCGCGAACCCGACGCTGATCAACGAGATGGCGATCGTCGACGGCGCGGTGAAGAAGGGCTCGCTCGCGCGCGTCGAGCCGGACGGCAAGGTCATGCGGATGTGGGAGGCGATCGAGACGTACATGAATCGCAAGCAGCCGCTGATCGTGATCGCCGGCGCCGACTACGGCCAGGGCTCGTCGCGCGACTGGGCGGCGAAGGGCGTGCGGCTCGCGGGCGTCGAGGCGATCGCCGCCGAAGGCTTCGAGCGGATCCACCGCACGAACCTGATCGGGATGGGCGTGCTGCCGCTCGAGTTCAAGCCGGGCATGAACCGGACGACGCTCGGCATCGACGGCACCGAGACCTTCGACGTGATTGGCGAGCGCACGCCGCGCGCCGACCTGACGCTCGTGATTCGTCGCAAGAACGGTGAGCGCGTCGAGGTGCCGATGACGTGCCGGCTCGATACGGCCGAGGAAGTGTCGATCTACGAGGCGGGCGGCGTGCTGCAGCGCTTCGCGCAGGACTTCCTCGAATCGTCGCAGGCGGCTTGATCGCGTCACACAGGGATAACGCACACATGGCTCACACTCCTCAAATCAGGATTCCCGCGACCTACATGCGCGGCGGCACCAGCAAGGGCGTGTTCTTCCGGCTGCAGGACCTGCCGGACGCCGCGCAGGCGCCGGGCGCCGCGCGCGACGCGCTGCTGCTGCGCGTGATCGGCAGCCCCGATCCGTACGGCAAGCAGATCGACGGGATGGGCGGCGCGACGTCGTCCACCAGCAAGACGGTGATCGTGTCGAAGAGCGCGCGGCCCGGCCACGACGTCGACTACCTGTTCGGCCAGGTGTCGATCGACAAGGCGTTCGTCGACTGGACCGGCAACTGCGGCAACCTGTCGGCGGCGGTCGGCCCGTTCGCGATCGGCGGCGGGCTCGTCGATCCTTCGCGCGTGCCGCGCGACGGCGTCGCGACCGTGCGGATCTGGCAGGCGAACATCGGCAAGACGATCGTCGCGCATGTGCCGGTGACGAATGGCGCGGTGCAGGAGACGGGCGATTTCGAGCTGGACGGCGTCACGTTCCCGGCGGCCGAAGTGCAGCTCGAGTTCATGGACCCGGCCGCCGAGGAAGAAGGGGCGGGCGGGTCGATGTTCCCGACCGGCAACCTGATCGACGATCTCGCGGTGCCGGGCGTCGGCACGCTGAAGGCGACGATGATCAACGCGGGCATTCCGACGATCTTCGTCGAGGCGGAAGCGATCGGCTATACGGGCACCGAGCTGCAGGACGCGATCAACGGCGATGCGAAGGCGCTCGAGAAGTTCGAGACGATTCGTGCGCACGGCGCGCTGCGCATGGGCCTGATCGACACGCTCGATGAAATCGCGACGCGGCAGCACACGCCGAAGATCGCGTTCGTCGCGAAGCCGGCCGACTACGTCGCCTCGAGCGGCAAGCGCGTGAACGCGGGTGACGTCGACCTGCTGGTGCGCGCGATGTCGATGGGCAAGCTGCACCACGCGATGATGGGCACGGCGGCGGTCGCGATCGGCACGGCCGCGGCGATCCCCGGCACGCTCGTCAACCTGGCGGCGGGCGGCGGCGAACGCAACGCGGTGCGCTTCGGGCATCCGTCGGGCACGCTGCGCGTCGGCGCGGAAGCGCAGCTCGAGAACGGCGAGTGGACCGTCACCAAGGCGATCATGAGCCGCAGTGCGCGCGTGCTGATGGAAGGCTGGGTGAGGGTGCCGGGCGACGCGTTCTGAGCGTGGCCGGTTCCGGCAAGGCAGCCGGAATGCGCGCGGCTCACCCCGATCCCTGCGAAGCGGCCCCCGCGACGCAGGGATTTTTCATTTGACGCGTTGACGCCCGCGTGACGGGGGCGATCCGATGCGAGGCGTATGGCATCGGAGACCGTCGCGATACGCGACACAGACAGGAGAATCGCATGCCGCTCGATGCACCGCTTTCCGGCCTCCACATCGTCGAATTCGAAGGTCTCGGCCCCGGCCCGCTCGCGGGCTGGATGCTCGCCGGGATGGGCGCGCGGATCACGCTGATCGCGCGCCCGTCCGGCCGTACGAGCGCGCCGGACGCGTTGCAGGCCCGCGACGGCGACCTGCTGCGCGAAGGCAAGACGATCGTCGAACTCGACCTGAAGTCGCCGGCCGGCCGCGACGCCGCGCTCGACCTGATCGCGCAGGCCGATGCGCTGATCGAGGGGCTGCGGCCCGGCGTGATGGAGCGGCTCGGCCTCGGGCCCGACGATTGCGCACGCCGCAAGCCGACGCTCGTGTACGGGCGGATGACCGGCTGGGGCCAGCACGGCCCGCTCGCGGCCGCGGCCGGACACGACCTGAACTACGTCGCGCTGACGGGGCTGCTGTCGCTGTCCGCGCCACGCGACGGCCGGCCGGGATTGCCGCCGACCGTCGTCGGCGATGCGGGCGGCGCGCTCGGGCTCGCGTTCGGGATTGTCTGCGCGTTGCTCGACGTGCGCGGCGGTGGCCCCGGGCGCGTGGTCGACGGCGCGATCGTCGACATCGTGTCGATGCTCGGCTCGCTCGCGCTGTGGGCGCGCGCGAACGGGCAGCTCGACGGCGCGCAGCCGAGCCTCTTTCACGATGCGCCGTTCTACGACGTGTATCGCTGCGCGGATGGCGAATGCGTGACGATCGGCGCGCTCGAGCCGCCGTTCTATGCGCTGCTGGTCGAACGGCTCGGGCTGACCGACGTCGATCCGGCGTCGCAGTACGACCGTGCGCGCTGGCCCGCGCTGAAGGTGCGTTTCGCCGACGTGTTCGCGCAGCAGCCTTCCGCGCACTGGCGCGCGCTGCTCGAAGGCACCGATGCGTGTTTTGCGCCGGTGCTGAGCGTGGCCGATGCGGCCGCGCATCCGCACAACGCGGCGCGCGGGATCTATCGGACGGATGAGAACGGCAACGTGCGGGCGCGCGTGGCGCCGCGGTTTCTGCCGCTGGCGGGGGAGGGGGCGGAGTAGACGCGCCGGCATATCGAGGTCGTTGAGCCGGTCGCGATATGCGCTTCACTTCAAGGCTTCGGGAGTGGCTGGCGCCAGTTATGGTGCTAAATTTGGTACCGGATTAGATGCAACGCCATTCTGTAGAAGAGGGAGCCGACATGCCTCAACCCATCCTGGCCAAATTTACCGCGAGCGTTTCCGAGCTGAAGCGGAACCCGATAGGCACGGTCGCGGCGGGAAAGGGTTTCCCGGTCGCGATCCTGAGTCGCAACGAGCCCGCGTTCTATTGCATCCCGGCGAAGACGTGGGAGGCGATGGTCGAACGTCTGGAGGATATCGAAGACAACACACTGGCCGACGAGCGCGCCAATGGGAAAGTCGTCAACGTCAGGCTGAACGACCTTTGAACTTCAATTATTCGAACCTGCGCTGAAGGAGCTGACGAAGCTCGATCGCACCGTTCGCGACCAGTTCAAATCCCGGCTCGCAGAGCGGCTCGAGAATCCTCGAATACCGTCCGCAAAGCTGCAGGGTCATCCGGACCGCTACAAGATCAAGCTGCGCAGCATCGGTTATCGGCTCGTGTACGAAGTGCGCGATTCGGAAGTGCTCGTACTGGTCGTGGCGGTCGGTCGACGCGAGCGCGATGCGGTCTATCTTGCCGCGATGAAGCGTTAGATCCCGATGCGCCGCATGGGGAGCGGCTAGCTTGTCCGCATGTCTGACCGCTCGGCTCGACTACGCGCTCATCGTCTTCTGGAAGGACGGGCGATCTTTCAAGTGCGGAGAACCGCTCACGCCGTTTCCTCCGGCGCATCCGGCATCTTGCCGTCGCCGACGCGGTTGATCGTGCCCTGCGCGATCGCGACGAGCCGCTCGTGGTCGCCGTCGATGACGAACACATGACACTGGCAGGTCGCCTGGTGCCGCCCCGCGTAGACGAGCTTCGCGCGGGCGACGAGCGTGCCGTTCACGGCCGGCCGCAGGTAATTGATCTTGTATTCGGCGGTGATCACGCGCGGGCCGAGCACGAGCGCGCCGGCGAACGTCAGCGCGTTGTCCGCGAGGTAGCTGATGACGCCGCCGTGCACGAAACCGTGCTGCTGCCGCAGTTCCTCACGCACGGGCAGGCACAGCGACACTTCGTTGTCGCCGATATGCATCAGCTCCGTGCCCAGCAGCATGCTGAACGGTTGCGCGCGCAATGCGCCGCGCGCGTGGTCCGTGATGTCGGTCATCGACTTTCCTCGAAATGAGTGCCCGCTTGCGCTGAACTCTAGGAAGGGGGATGCCGATAAGCAAGGAAATTCGTCCGCCTTTCGCGCAATTTCCAGCGTGATGCGACGCGATTATTGCGTCGAATGCCGTAGATTTCCCTGTTTGCGGGGGATTCCGCTGGAATGCGCGGACAACGTGAATTTCGTTGCCGTCCGCACCTAAAGTCCGACGAAGAAATGCCGCTAATGCCGGGGCATTGCCTCATCGTCCGCTTTCCAGGAATCTCCCCCATGTTCGGAAAAATCAAGCTCGCGTCGGGTCTGCTCGGCGTGTTGACCGTGTTTTGCGTCTTCCTGTTCGCGATCGAGGCGCTCGGCTTCTGGGCGCTCAAGTCGACGCGCAGCGGCGTCGACGATTTGTCGAACGTCGCGATCACGCAGGTCGAGGCGGCCAGCCAGGCGACCCAGCAGCTGCTCGACGCGCGCATCAACCTGTCGCGCGCCGGCACGCGGATGGTGCGCGGCGGCCCGAAGCCGGAAGACATCATCCGCCATGCCGGCGCGTCGCTCGCGGAAGCGGACAAGGCGTTCGCCGCGCTGACGGCCGCGCAGCCGGTCGACGATGCCAACCGCGCGCGCGTCGCGGCGCTCACCGAGCGCTATCGCGCGCTGCGCGGCGCGCTCGGCGAACTCGTGCAGTTCCTCGACGCCGACAACATCCAGGCTTTCCTCGACCAGCCGACGCAGAGCATCCAGGACGCCTATATCGCCGAGTTGCGCCGCTTCACCGACTACGGCGGCGCATCGAGCCGCACGGCGCTCGACACCATCGACGGCGGCATGCTCTGGTTCAAGTCGGTCGGCATCGTGCTGCTGGTGGCGATGCTCGTGGCGAGCGCGGCGATCTACGCGGCCGCGCGGCGCGCGGTCGTCGCGCCGCTGGAAGAAGCCGGCCGCCATTTCGAGCGGATCGCGCAGGGCCGGCTCGATGAGGTCGTGCGGGCAGGGGGCGTGTTCGAGATCGACCGGATGCTGCGCGGCCTCGCCACGATGCAGACGAGCATCGCGGGCACCGTGCGCACGGTGCGCCAGGCGTCCGACGCGATCCACCTCGGCGCGGGCGAGATCGCGGGCGGCAACGCCGACCTGTCGGCGCGCACCGGCACGCAGGCCGCGTCGCTCGAGGAAACGGCCGCGAGCATGGAGGAGCTGACGGCGACCGTCCGGCAGAACACCGACAGCGCGCGTGCGGCGAGCGCGCTGGCCGACGCGGCGCTCGAGGCGACGAGCCACGGCGGCGGCGTGGTCGACAGCGTGATCGACCGGATGCGCGGCATCGCGCAGAGCTCGGGGCGGATCGCGGAGATCATCTCCGTGATCGACGGCATCGCGTTCCAGACCAACATCCTTGCGCTGAACGCGGCCGTGGAAGCCGCCCGTGCAGGCGAACAGGGGCGCGGCTTCGCGGTCGTCGCGGGTGAGGTGCGCTCGCTCGCGCAGCGCAGCGCGCAATCGGCGAAGGAGATCAAGGCGCTGATCGAGGATTCGGTCGCGCAGATCAACGGCGGCGCGGAGCTCGTCGAGCGCGCTGGCGATGCGATGCGGACGGTGTCGGCGTCGATCACGCGCGTCGTGCAGACGATGTCCGAGATCACCGCGGCGTCGGTCGAGCAGAGCGTCGGGATCGAGCAGGTAAACCAGGCCGTCACGCAGATGGATCAGCTCACGCAGCAGAACGCGGCGCTGGTGGAGGAGGTCGCGGCGGCGGCCGCGTCGCTGAACGACCAGACCGCGCACCTGATGCAGGCGGTGTCGGTGTTCGAACTGGGCGACGGCCGCGCCGCACGCGGCGAGCACGCGGCGCCGTCGTTCGACGACGCGGGTTACGCGCCGGCCGGCAGCGCCGCGTAGGCGGTCTCGAGGTGGTAGGGCGTCGTCGACGGCATGTCGGCGCGCGCCACCTGCCCGTCCGCCGTCTTGCACTCGAACCAGCCGCGCGGATGCAGGAAGCGCGCGGCGAAGCGTTCGATCTGCCGCGCGAGCGGCGCGGAGGCCGGCGTGCCGCCGTGCGTCGCGAGCGCGCGCAGGTACTCGGTCTGCGCCCAGATCCGCTGCGTGCCGTCGATGCACGCGCCTTGCGCGTCGAGCGCCGCGCAGACGCCGCCCGTCTGCGGATCGACGCCGTATTGCTCCGCGAACACGAATGCGCGCGCCAGCGCGCCGGGGAGCCCGGTCTGCGCGAGCCGCGCGCCGGCCGCATCGACCAGATAGAACCACTCGAACTGATGGCCGGGCTCGAACCGGTTGTCGGCCGCGCCGAGCGGCAGCTCCGCCACGCAGCCGGTTGCCGCATCGACGAACGTGCGCTCGACGGCCTGCGCGGTGCGCGCGAGCGCGTCGTCGAACGCCGCGTCGCCGAATGCGGCCGCCGCCGCGAGCCACGCTTCGGTCAGGTGCATCAGCGGATTCTGCAGCGCCCCGCTGCCGGATGACGAGAAATCGGCGTGGCGCGCCGCGTCGAGCAGCGCGTCGCCGCGGTGCGGCGCGAAGCGGTCCTGAATCAGCGCGGCGGTCTCTTCGGCTGCCTGGCGTGCGGCGGCGTCGCCCGACACCGCATACCACGCGGCGCACGCGAACACGATGAAGGCGTGCGTGTAGAGATCCTTGGTCGTGTCGAGCGGGGCGCCCTGCGCGTCCACGCTGTAGTGCCAGCCGCCGTGGCGCGGATCGCGAAAGTGGCGGCCCAGCGCGTCGAACAGCGTGGCCGCGTGCGTGGTGTCGCCGGCCTGCGCGAACACGAACAGTTGCCGGGCGCAGGCCATGGCGCGATAACGGGTCACGGGCAGCGGCGCGTGGGTGGCCGGATCGACGGCTTCGAACGGCAACTGTAATGTCTGGTCGAACCCTGAACCCCGCCAGATCGGCAAGACGACGTGCGCGAAATGGTGGCGCAGCTGGGCGGCCTGGGCGGAAGCGGAGTCGGAAACGGACATGACGGGGTTGAGCGCTGGGTTCGAAACGTGTCGGCGCGGCCCGGAGGATCGGCGCGACCGGGGCCAAGGATAAAACATTCCGCACGGCCGGCACCAGAAAAGGAGATAAATCGCATGCTGAGCAATCTGGAACTCGTGATGCGGCTCGTCCTCGCGGCGGCGCTGGGCAGCGTCATCGGCTTCGAGCGCGAGCGTCTGTCGTGGGCGGCCGGCCTGCGGACGCACATGCTCGTCTGCGTCGGTTCGACGCTGATCATGATCGTATCGGCGTTCGGGTTCGCCGACGTGCTCGGCAGCAGCGAGCACATCGTGCTCGACCCGTCGCGGATCGCCGCGCAGGTCGTGTCGGGCATCGGCTTCCTCGGCGCGGGCTCGATCCTGCTGCGCGGCGAGATCGTGCGCGGGCTGACGACGGCCGCGAGCCTGTGGTCGGTCGCCGCGATCGGCCTCGCGGTGGGCGGCGGGCTCTACGTCGCATCGATTTCGGCGACGATCATCATCCTGATCATCCTGGCCGGCATCAAGCCGCTGGAGCGGCGCTACTTCACGGTGCGCCAGCGGCGCCAGCTCGCGCTGACGGTCGTGGGCGGCACGCTGAACTTCGATTCGCTGCACGCGGCGCTTGGCCCGGACAGTGCGCGCGTGAAGCAGTTCATCGTGCAGCGCGCCGACGACACGGGCGAGCATGACGAGGTGCGCATCGCGCTTGCGCGGGTGTCGGCACTCGAATACCAGGCGATCTGCGACAAGCTGCGCGCGCTGAAGGGCGTCACGCGTTTCGAAGAGGGCAATGGGTTGTCGGGCGACGAATAGGCGGAATCGGCGATGGGGCATGCGACAATGGCCGACCACCGATTCCGTTCGACATCCGGTTCCGCGCTTGCGGGCCCCGCCATCCGATTTCCATGACCGAATCCGTTTCCTCGCCTCGCTCCCGTTCCCGTTCCAATCGTTCGTCGGCCCGTTCGCGCCCGCGCTCGGCTGCTGCCGCGGGCAGTACGTCAGCAAGGGCGACGGTGCGGTCCGGCAGTGCGCCGGCCGGCGACGCGTCGCGCGACGAACGGACGTTCGACCTGTTCGGCGATCCGGTGCTCGAGCCGGGTGAGCGTGTGCCGGCTACGGCGCGTGACGAAGCGGGCGCGCAAGCCGAGGCTGCGGTCGATGTCGCGGACGATGTGGCGTCCGGGCGGCAGACTGCGCTGGACGGGTTCAGTGCGCCGGATGGGGTGGCCGCAGCAGGACATGTGGAAGCAGCGGAAGGTGCGGTGACGCCTGGAGACGCGACGGTGGCGCATGGCGTTTCGTCGCCTGAAGGTGGTGGTGACGCAAACGTCGACGTCGTACCGGCTTCTGGCGCGGCTGGGATGAAGGCGGTCGATATTCCCCTGGCCGATGGCGTCGCATCGAAGGCCGCCGATGGGCCTGCGAGCGATGGCGCCGCAACGGTGGTGACCAAGTTGCAAGCAACCGATGGTGCTGCGGCGAAGGCGACCGGGTCTCAAGCGGCTGATGGTGAAGTTGAGAAGGCTGTTGTTGCTGCTGCCGCCGTTAAATCCCGCGAAGGGCGGTCCTCCGGTGGTGCCGTGAAGGAACGCCGTGCGTCGTCGGGCGGCAAACGCCGGGCGGCTGCCGGTGCAAGCGACGCGACAACGGAGCAATCCGCGCCGGTCGTGACGAGCGTTGGCACGGTGCCGGAAGCGACCGCGGTGAGCGCGGCGCCGGACGCGGTGTCGACGGTCGAGCCCCAGACGTCGGTGCAGCCGGCCAAGCCGGTGACTGCCGCGAACACGGCGAACACGGCCAACACGGCCAACACGGCCAACACGGCCAACACGGCCAACACGGCCAACACGGCCAACACGGCCAACACGGCCAACACGGCCAACACGGCCAACACGGCCAACACGGCCAACGCCGCGAAGGCCCATGACGCCGCGCCGCGGGTCGACGCCACCGTATCCCCCGTTACGCAGCCGCTGGCTTCCGCTGCCTCCTTTGTCACGAAGCCGTCGGCGGAGCGCACGCAACCGGCCGCGCCGGCCTTCGATCCGGATACGCACCTGCGCCCGCTGACCGACCGGCTGGCCGTCCTGCAGGCCGATGTGGATGGCCTGACGCGCACGGCCGATCGCGAGATGCGCCGCGTCAACCGCCTGCTGCTGGCGTTGGCCGTCGTCGTGCTGGCCGGGCTCGTCGCGCTGGTGATGCAGACGCGGCAGATCGCGCACCTGAAGCAGGACGTCGCCACGAAGCAGCAGCGGATCGATCGCCTCGCGGCCGATCTGTCGACACAGCAGGCAACGCTGATGACGCTCGAGGAGCATCACGAGGCGCTTCTGTCGCAAGTCGACCGGCTTCAGCGCAACGCGAACCGCGAGGCGGCCGTCGCGAAGCGTGCTCGCCGCACGCGTTAATCGTTTCGACCCTATCCCGGCAGCCCGACGGAGCAAGGATCGCCGCTATGTATCGGCGATCCGCCGTCGCCCGGCTGCGGCAAACTGATGCGGTGCGCTGGCAGAGTTAAGGGAAAACCCTTAGAATGGAGTCCATCCAAGGGAAAACCCTAGCCACATCTGTCAGGAGTCTCACATGAGCTTCATCCTCGCCCTGCTGCAAAAGATCGACGACCTTTTTGTGTCCCCGCACCTGCCGCTCGACGCCGAATACTCGTACGCTGCGCGTCGTGCCGAAGCCGAGCGTGTGCGTCGTGCGCACCTTGTTCCGATCGTCCTGTACCGTCGCTGATTCGCTGCCAGCGCGGCGCCTGCCGCACCTGCCTGTCCGCTTTCCGCCGCTGCATCGCGCGCCGGCGCGACCGTCCCGCTACACTGGAAGTCCGATTCCGTACACGGTGACCGGGCCATGCTGCAGATGCGGCCGATGACGGCCAGCGAATTCCACGCGTACCGCACGCGAGCCATCGACGGCTACGCGAGCGATCTCGTTTCATCCGGACAAAATGCGGTCGAAGACGCGGCCAGCCGGGCGCGCGCCTGTTTCGACACGCTGCTGCCGGACGGCCTGCGTACCTCCGGCCAGACCCTCGTCGTGCTCATCGACGGCGCCAGCGGCGACACGGTGGGCGACCTCTGGTACGCGATCGTGCCTGAAGGGCCGAACCGCACGCTGTTCATCTACGACCTCGACATCGCCCCGTCCCGGCGCCGCCAGGGCTGGGCCACGCGTACGCTCGAGGCGCTCGATGCCGAGGCACGCCGGTACGGCGTCACCGAGATCGGGCTGTCGGTGTTCAATCACAACGCGGCAGCCCGCGCGCTGTATCGTGCGTGCGGCTTCGCGCCGATCACGACGACCTTGATCAAGCCAGTCATTTCGGACTGAAGCCACCGGCCGGCGCCGCGTCGTCGTGTGCTGGCGGTTCGCCCCGCCGCGATCGGCCAATGCTGGCCGACCTCACGATCCTTCCTGTTCGCCAAGCGCCAAGCGCCAAGCGCCAAGCGCCAAGCGCCAAGCGCCAAGCGCCAAGCGCCAAGCGCCAAGCGCCAAGCGCCGAACGGCCATCCGGCCGTTCGGCACACGTCACCGGCACACGTCACCGGCACACGTCACCGGCACACGTCACCGGCACACGTCACCGGCACACGTCACCGGCACACGTCACCGGCACACGTCACCAGCGCACGCCACCGCCACACATCACCGCGCGCGCCCCTTCCATCTCCGCAACAGCAACGCGTTGGTCACGACGCTGACGCTCGAGAACGCCATCGCCGCGCCCGCGATCACCGGGTTCAGCCAGCCGAGCGCCGCGAGCGGCACGCCGACCAGGTTGTAGACGAACGCCCAGAACAGGTTCTGCTGGATCTTCCGGTACGTGCGTCGGGAGATGTCGATCGCGTCGGCGACGAGCGCCGGGTCGCCGCGCATCAGCGTGATGCCGGCCGTATGCATCGCGACGTCCGTACCGGTCGCCATCGCGATGCCGACATCGGCCGCGGCGAGCGCGGGCGCATCGTTGATCCCGTCGCCGACCATCGCGACGATCCCGCCGTGCGTGCGCTTCAGCTCGGCGACGACGCGCGCCTTGTCGTCGGGCAGCACCTGCGCATGCACCTCGGCGATCCCGAGCGACGCCGCGACGGCGGCCGCGCTGCCGCGGTTGTCGCCCGTCACGAGTACGCTCGCGACGCCGCGCGCCGACAGCGCCGCGATCGCGTCGCGGGCGCCCGGCTTCACGGTGTCGCCGAAAGCGATCAGCGCGAGCAACGCGCGCGGCGCGTCGGCGCGCATCAGCCACGAGATCGTGTTGCCCGCGCGCTCGAGCTCCGCCGCGCGGGCGTCGAGCGCGGGCGGCACCGCGATGCCGAGCTCGTCGCGCCAGCGCGTGCTGCCGAGCGCGAGCAACTGTCCGCCGACGCGTGCTTCCACGCCGCGTCCGGCCACCGCGCGCGCATCGGCGGCGATGGGCGACGGTACCGCACCGCCGCGTGCGGCCAGTCCGGCATCGTGCGCGGCGACCACGGCGCGCGCGAGCGGATGGTCGCTCTGGCGCTGCACCGCCGCCGCGAGCGCAAGCGCTTCGTCATGCGGCACGTCGATCGCGTCGAACGCGGTCACGGACGGCTTGCCTTCGGTCAGCGTACCGGTCTTGTCGAACGCGATCACGGTCGTGCGCTGCGCGAGTTCGAGCGCCTGCGCATCCTTGATCAGCACGCCGTGCCGGGCCGCGACGCCCGTGCCGGCCATGATCGCGGCGGGCGTCGCGAGGCCGAGCGCGCACGGGCACGCGATGACCAGTACCGCGACCGCGTTGAGGATCGCGGTTTCGGTGCCGGCGCCGGCGATCAGCCAGCCGACCAGCGTCAGCAACGCGATGCCGAGGATCGCCGGCACGAACACCTCGCTCACGCGATCGACGAGCCGCTGGATCGGCGCCTTCTCGGCCTGCGCGGATTCGACGAGGCGGATGATGCGTGCGAGCGTCGTCTCCGCGCCGATCGCGGTGGTTTCGACGACGAGCGCGCCTTCGCCGTTGATCGAGCCGGCCGTGACGGGGTCGCCGTCGTCCTTCGGCACGGGCAGGCTTTCACCGGTGATCAGCGATTCGTCGATGTGCGAGCGGCCCGACACGATCCGGCCGTCGACCGGCACGCGCTCGCCGGGACGGATGCTGACGCGGGTGCCGACGCGGACCTGCGCCAGCGGCACGTCGCGCTCGACGCCGTGCTCGACGACGCGCGCGCGGTCGGGACGCAGCGCGTTCAGCGCGCGGATCGCGTCGGTGGTCTGGCGCTTCGCGCGCGACTCGAGCCACTTGCCGAAGCGCACCAGCGTGACGATGACGGCCGACGCCTCGAAATACAGGTGGCCGGGATGCAGGGGGGCGCGCAGCAGCATCCACAGGCTCAGCCCGTACGCGGCCGACGTGCCGAGCGCGACGAGCAGGTCCATGTTGCCGGTGCGCGCCTTCACCGCATGCCAGGCCGCGCGGTAGAAGCGCGCGCCGTAGCCGAACTGGACGATCGACGCGAGCATGAGCTGGAGCCAGCCGGGCAGCATCAGGTCGATGCCGAACGGCGCGACGAGCATCGGTGCGACAAGGGGCGCGCTCAGCACGGCGGACCAGATCACGAGATCGCGTTCGCGAATCGCTTCGAGGTGCTTGCGGGTGTCCGGGTCTTGCGCGGGGCTGCCCGGTTGCGCGTCAGCCCCGGCGGTGGCGCCGGCCGATGATGCGGCGGAGAGCGACGCGCGGTAGCCGGCCGTGGTGACGGCCGCGATCAACGTCGCGGCGTCGAGCGCGCCGGCGCCGTGCACCGACGCACGCTCGGTCGCGAGGTTGACGGAAGCGCGTGCGACGCCCGGCACGGCGGCCAACGCCTTTTCGACGCGGCCGGCGCAGGATGCGCAGGTCATCCCGCCGATGTCGAGTTCGAGATCGGCGGGGGCGATGGAGGCTGCCGGCGGGATCGCGGCGCCGGCCACCGGTGTCGCGCCATAGCCGGCTTGTTTCACGGCTTCGGCGAGTTGTACGGCGGTCACATCGGGCGCGGCGTCGATGGTGGCCCGTTCGGTCGCGAGATTGACCGACGCGCGCGTGACGCCCGGCACCTTCGCCAGCGCCTTTTCGACGCGCGACACGCAGGACGCGCACGTCATCCCGCCGACCTCGAGTTCGATGCTGGCGGGCGCGGCAGGCAGCGAAGGCGCGAACGCGGCGACGCCGGCCTCCGTTACCGTCGGCGTCGCGCCGTAGCCGGCCTGCTTCACGGTGTCCACCAGTTGCACGGCGGAAACGTTCGCCGCGGCATCGACGGTGGCGCGCTCGGTCGCGAGGTTGACCGACGCGCGCGTGACGCCCGGCACCTTCGCCAGCGCCTTTTCGACGCGCGACACGCACGATGCGCAGGTCATCCCGTCGATCTCGAGTTCGATGGTGGTGCTGTCGGCCGGAAGCGGGTGGCGGGGCGTGGAAGCGGCTGCGGCCATCGGCGCGGGTGAGGCTTCGACAGGATGGGCATGCGGCGTCGCGGCGTCTTCGACCAGCGGGTCGCGCACGGCGGCGCGGTAGCCGGCTGCGTCGACCGCCTCGACGAGTTGCGCGGCGTCGACCGTATCGTGCGCAGTCACCGTCGCCGTGTGCGTGGCGAGGTCGACCGCCGCCTCGACGACGCCCGACACCGCGGCCAGCGCCCGTTGCACGCGGCCCGTACAGCCGCCGCAATGCATGCCGTCGATGCTCAGCTCGATCGTATGCAGCGCTGCGGAGGCAAGTGGTTCAGTCATGTCGGATTCCCTGAATGCGCGGCTCATGCCGCCAATGATCCCAGTATCAACATTCCCACGATGGTAAGGTCAAGCGGTGGATGATGCATGCGATGCAAGGCGGGTGGATCGGCTCAAGGCCATCCCTGATCACAGGGTGCCACGACCCGGAAAAAGCGAACGCCCGGCTTCCACGAGGACGGCCGGGCGTCACGTGCTGCACGCAATCGAACGGTTACGCGCAGAGCTTGGCGCTGGCGAGACGGTTCAGGCTGACGCCCTGTTCGGCGGCCTGGATCACCAGCGCACGGTGAGCTTGCGGCGGGATGCGGACCTTGAATTCACCGCTATAGGTGCGGTCGGCGATCGGTTCGGGCACCTTTTCGCCGTTCGCGGTCATGTCGCGCACGACATCGGCAACGAGCCGGCGGATGCCGGCGAGCGCGCCTTCCGGCGTCGCGTCGAGCCACGAAAGAGACGGGAACTCCGCGCACAGGCCGACGTGCTCCCCGTCCTCCGGGGACCACGTTACGCGGTACGTAAAGTGGTCTTGAGTCATGATTTCTGTTCCTTCAGTCGGTCGATCGCGTCGAGAACCTGCCGCACCTGATAGGCCTTGGCTTTCCCGCGATCGTTCTGGATATTCACTCGAGGATCGCCTTGCCACGGTGTCTTGAAAATGGCGTGGCTCGAACCGGATTGGCGGGCCTGGCCGAAGTGTGCCTCGCAGACCTTGAACAGATCGCCGAATCGCACATTCGCGGGCTCGCGCCTCATTTGTTCGAGGATCTTCCAATCGCTTGCCATGCTGAATGGTGTCAATAGTGACACCATCTGTCAATCCAGATGGCAACTCAATCGCTACTGAGACCGATCCGAAGTCGGCCGACATCGCCTCGATGCCGCCCCAATTTTCCTGGAGATCCGGCGAAACATTTGGGACTGGTCAGCCCGCGGATACGCGCCACCCGCTAATCGGCATATTGGGGGATGCCCTGAGGCGCTATGATACCGGCCTGACATCAGCGCCCACCGTTATGAACCGTAGCGAGACGGTTGTCCGGGCAGGCTGGGGTGCCTTGCTTTCGCCATTCGCAAGTCGAACAAGGCGTTGACTGAAAAGAACGATATTCGGCCAGTAATCGATGATTGAAAACCAGCAGGAATCAGTTTCTCTGCGGCGCGCGTGCGCGTCGCTCGCCATCATGGCGTTGCTAGCGGGGTGCGCGTCGCAACCGGACGCCATCCAGCGGAAAACCGGCTGGATGCGCGCGGAAGTCGCCGACTCCTACGTCTACGCGTATCCGCTCGTGCTGATGGACGTCGCGAAGGAAGCGGCGACGGGCGGCGACGGCGCGCAACCGGGGCAGGCGCCGCTCAACACGCTGCGCCATGCGCAGGCGCTGCCGCCCGTCGGCGCGGTCAACCCGCCGCTGCCGGGCGTCGACACGCTCGACTCGACCGGCTGGCTCGACGTCGCGACCGAACCCGTGATCGTCACGTTGCCCGACACGCGCGGCCGCTACTGGGATGCGCGCGCACTCGACATGTGGACGAACGTGCTGTGGTCGTCGTCGAGCGTGGCCGCACGCGGGGCACGCGGCGGCGCGCGATCGCAAACGATTGCCTTCGCCGCGAAGGACTGGCAGGGCACGCTGCCGAAGGGCGCGGTCCGGATCGACGTCCCGTCGGCCAATGCGTGGCTCGAAGTCCGGCTGCAGACGAGCGGCGGGCGCGACCTCACGAACGTGAAGAAACTGCAGCGCGCGATCCGCGTGGTGCCGCTGTCCGTCTACACGGGCGCGGCGCGCGGCGCGTCGGTCGCGGTGCATGCGGGCAGCGCACCGTCCGAAGCGGTGGGCGGCGGCACGCCGGCCGAGCAGGTGGCCGCACTCGATCCGAAGGCGTTCTTCACGCGCTTCGCGCAGGCGCTGCAGGACAACCCGGCGCCGGCCGACGATGCGCACGCACAGGCACTGCTCGGCGACATCGGCGTGTCGGCCGGCTATCCGGTGCTGTGGACGGGCGACCGCCTCGCGGCCGCGACGGCCGGCGTCGCCGAGGCGCGCGCGCGGCTCTCGACCCCGCCGTCGAACCTGCTGAACGCGAACGGCTGGAGCTGGATCGGCGATACGGCCGGCAAGTACGGCCAGGACTACACGCTGCGCGCGTACGCGGCCTACACGCAGTTCGGCACCGCGACGCGCGACGACGAAACGCTCGCGGTCGTCCGCGTCGACAGCGACGGGCATCCGCTGAACGGCGCGAACCGCTACGTGCTGCATTTCGCGCCGGGCGCGCTGCCGCCGGTGCGTGCGTTCTGGACGCTGACGCCCTATTCGACCAACGGCGCGCTGCCCGACGTCGGGTCGGCGCGCCGTTCGCTCGGCGATCGCGACCGCCTGCGCCGCAACCACGACGGCTCGATCGACATCGTCGTGTCGGCGTCGCCGGGCGGCACGCAGGCGGCCAACTGGCTGCCGGCGCCGCGCGCCGATTTCGCACTCGCGCTGCGCCTGTACGCGCCGAAGCCGCAGGCGAGCGACGGGTCGTGGATGCCGCCCGTCGTCGTCCGGAAATGAACGGATGACCGGCGGCGCTGTCCGACCGGCGGGCGCGACGGCGCCCGAACCTCGTCCCGTCCCCTCCTGAGCCTATACTTTCGGGATAGCGTGCGCGGCCGCCCGGTTCTCCGGCGCGGCCCGGCATTCCATCCCGAGGCATTCAAGCATGGCAAGCGCAGACAAAGAAACCGTACCCTCCACCCTCCATGCCCTCGGTGGCGTTGCACGTTCGCGCCGGGCCCGGCGCATCGGCATCGGCCTGCTGATCTTCATCGTTTTATTCGGACTGCTCGGGTTCTTCGCGGCGCCGCCGCTGATCCGCCATATCGCCGAACAGCAGTTGAGCAAGCAGCTCGACCGGCCCGCCACGATCCAGCGCATCGCGCTGAACCCCTACACGCTGAACCTCGAAGCCGACGGCATCCATCTCGGCGACAAAGGCGGCCAGGGCGACTTCATCGACATCGCGAAGCTCGTCGTGCGGCCGTCGTGGTCGTCGCTGTTTCGCGGCGCGCCGATCGTCAATGAAATCCGCCTCGACTCGCCGCGCTTTCATATCGTTCGCTACGACGCCCAACGCTTCAACTTCACCGACCTGATCGAGAAGTTCTCGACGCCGTCGCCGAAACCCGAAAGCAAGCCGACGCAGTTCTCGGTGTCGAACATCCAGGTCAACAACGGCCGGATCGATTTCGACGACCGTCTGCTGAACGAACAGCACGTCGTCGACAACTGGACGCTCGGCATTCCGTACATCGCGACGCTGGCCTCGAAGACCGACATCTTCGTCGAGCCGAAGCTGCGCGCCCGCTTCGACGGCAGCCCGATCGCGATCGACGGCAAGACCAAGCCGTTCGCGCAGTCGCGCGAATCGGAGATCGCGCTGAAATTCGACGGCCTCGACGTGCCGAAGCTGATCTCGTACGTGCCGGCGAAGCTGCCGGTGGCCGTGACGAGCGGCCTCTTGAGCAGCGACCTCGCGGTCAATTTCGTGATGAGCGGCGAGACGCCCGCGCTGCGCGTGTCGGGCACCGTCGACCTGAAGGACGCGAAGGTGACGGACCATGCGTCCGCGCCGCTGTTCGCCGCGCGCGGCGTGCACGTCGCGGCGGCCAGCCTCGAACCGCTGCGCAACGCGATGCATTTCGACGAAATCCGGATCGACCAGCCGGTGGTCGACCTGTCGCGCGACAAGCAGGGCGTGCTGAACGTCGAGAAGCTCGCCGGGCAGCCGGCAGCCGCATCGAAGCCCGCCGAAGGCAAGCCGGCGGCGTCGGGGGCCGCCGCCGCTTCCGCCGCTGCCGCAGCCACCGCCAGCGGCGCGAATGTCGAAGCTGCAACGAAGGAGGCGCCGCCGCTCGACCTGACGATCCGCCATTTCGCGATCGACGGCGGCACGGTCAACGTCGACGACCGCGTGCCGGCGACGCCGACCGCGCTGTCGCTCACGAAGCTCGCCGCGACGCTCGACGGCTTCACGATGCAGGGCAAGACGCCCGCGAAATACACGCTGTCGACGTCGCTGTCGCGCGGCGGCGACGTGACGGCCGAAGGCGCGTTCAATCTCGCGGAGAAGCAGGTCGAGAGCAAGCTGACGGTCGCCGCGCTCGCGCTGCCGGCGTTGCAGCCGTACCTCGGCGAGGCGACGCGGGCGCGCGTGCTCGACGGCACGCTCGGCGCGACCGTCAACGCGAAGGCCGACTGGGGCAAGACGCCGCTCGCCGCGCAGGTTGCCGACAGCACGGTCAGCCTGAAGTCGCTGAAGATCGCGACACCCGATGCGAAGGCGCCCGCGATCGTGCTGCCCGACGCGCACGCGAAGATCGCGAAGGTCGACGTGGCCACGCGCATCGCGGAGATCGCCAGCGTCGACGTCAGCGGGCTCGCGCTCGACGTGCAGCGCCTGAAGGACGGCAAGATCGACCTCGCGGCGCTGGCCGAACCCGCGCAGGCCGCGGTGCCGAAGCGCACGGTCGCGCGCAAGGCCGAGGCCGCCGCGCCGTCGTGGCATTACCGGATCGACGCGCTGAACGTGAAGGATTCCGCCGCGAACTTCACCGACCTGTCGACGCCGCGCCCGGTGAAGCTGGCGATCAAGCCGCTGGACCTGGCGGTGCAGAAGATCAGCGACGACCTGACCAGGCCGCTGCCCGTGCAACTGAAGGCGACGCTGAACCGCAAGGGTTCGCTGAACGTGACGGGCGACGTGACCGCGCAGCCGCTGAAGCTCGGCCTGAAGATCAACGGCAACCGCCTCGACGCGGCCGCGTTCGAGCCGTACTTCGGCAGCGCGCTGAACGCGACGATCGCCAGTGCGCTGCTCAACGCGCAGGGCAACCTGACGTTCGCGCAGGTGAAGGGCGCGCCGCGCGCGACCTATCGCGGCGATGTCGCGCTGGTCGACGTACGGATGCTCGACAAGGCGACCTCCGACCCGTTCGCGGGCTGGCGCTCGCTCGCGCTGACGAACCTGAAGGCGAACTACGACGAGAAGGGCACCGACGTCGATGCCGCGCGCGTGACGTTCTCGAACTTCTACGGCCGCGTGCTGCTCGACGCGCAGGGGCGGTTGAACCTGAAGGACGTGGTCGCGAAGGAAACGGGCCCCGCGCAGTCGCTCACGCGTGACGCGAGCAAGGGCGAGCCGGTGCCGTTGTCGCCGGGCGTGACGCCGCCGGCCGCCGCCCAGGCCGCGTCGGCCGCGGCCGCGCAGCAGGCGTTGGCACCGGCCGCCGCCTCGGCGACGGTGGTCGTGAAGGCCGCGCCGCCGCCGCAGAACCCGGTGCGCATGCATTTCGGCGAATTGCTGCTGCAGAACGGCCGCGTGACGTACACCGACAACTTCATCAAGCCGAACTACACGGCGAACCTCGTCGCGATCAAGGGCACGGTCGGCGCGTTCGGCACGGATTCGACGACGTCCGCGCCGGTCGACGTCGCCGCGAACCTCGCGGGCAACGGGCCGATCTCGATCAAGGGTTCGGTGAACCCGCTGATCGAGAAGCCGGCGCTCGACCTCACCGCGACCGCGCACGACATCGAGCTGACCAACCTGACGCCGTATTCCGCGAAGTACGCGGGCTACCCGATCACGAAGGGCAAGCTCAACGTCGACCTGCATTACGAACTGGCGAACGACCAGTTGAAGGCGAACAACCACATCTTCATCGACCAGCTCACGTTCGGCGACCATGTGGAGAACGACACGGCGACCCGGCTGCCGGTGAAGCTCGCGATCTCGCTGCTGAAGAACACGCGCGGCCAGATCGACGTGAACCTGCCGGTGTCGGGCTCGCTGTCGAATCCGGAGTTCAGCGTCGGCGGGCTGATCTGGCGCGCGGTGCTGAACCTGATCGCGAAGGCCGTCACGTCGCCGTTCTCGCTGCTCGCGCATGCGTTCGGCGGCGGCGGCGAGGATCTCGGCTACGTCGAATTCGCGCCGGGCTCGTACCAGCTCGACGACGCGCAGCAGAAGAAGCTCGACACCGTCGTGAAGATGCTGACCGAGAAGCCGTCGATCCGCCTCGACCTGATCGGCCGCGTCGATCCGGCGAAGGACACGTCGGGGCTCGGCGACGCGTACGTCGATCGGCTCGTGCGCCAGCAGAAGCTGAAGGACGTGGTCGGGCAGGGCGAGAGCATCGACCCGATGTCGGTGAAGGTCGAGCCGGCCGAGTACAGCAAGTACCTGACGCGCGCGTACAAGGCCGCCGACTTCAAGAAGCCGCGCAACGTGATCGGCCTGCAGAAGACGCTGCCCGACGCCGACATGAAAAAGGCGCTCGCCGAGCACGCGCCGGCCGACGACAACGCGCTGCGTGCGCTCGCGCAGCAGCGCGCGCAGGCCGTGCGTCAATACCTCGACGGGAAGATCGATTCGAGCCGCGTGTTCGTCGTCGCGCCGAAGCTCGATGCGAAGGGCATCGAGGACAAGGGCGCGACGACCCGCGTCGACTTCGGCCTGCAGTAAGCAGGCCATCCGCCGCCGCGTCCGTTCATCCGTTCGGGCGCGGCGGCGCGTTTCCTTCAGCGCGCGGCGATCGCCGGTTCCTCGCGCTTGCCCAGTTCCTTCTTGGCAGCCAGCGGCAGACGCGCGTCGTCCCACTGCGCCAGCCATTCGACTTCCTTCGCGGTGAACACCTGTCCGTAGTTGCGCAACGCGTACTGCAACGCGTCGACGACATGGTGGCGAATGATTTCGGGGGTGCGTGCATCGTCCAGCACGAACCGGAGGGCTTCCAGGGTCGACATACTCGTGCTCCGGGTCAGGGAAAACCCTTTATCACACGCCAATAGTCGCGCGCCAAGCCGGAAAAAAATCGTGCGGCCGATGACGTTGCCGGCGGTTTGACCGATGCACCGGTGTAGTGCCGGCAGGTGAGCGCGCCCGTCGCAATGTGCGCCAGGTCACCTTGCTTTGCGAATGATTCGCGTCACTTGCGATTGGTTACGTTTGATAGAAAACAGAAAGCCCCGCTTCATGCGAGCGACCCACGGCGCAGCCATAGTCTTGCGCGCCTGATGGCAAGTCACGCAGTTCAACGTCAATCGAAGAGGTGGGGTGATCATGTCTTTCCTTGGTAAGCAGCGGAAGGTGGTGGCGATGGTGGCGAGCGCGCTGGCGCTCGCCGGTGCGGGTGCGCACGCCGCGCAGCAGGACGACGACAGTCACGGCGAGGATCGCGGCCACGCGAGCCGTGTCGTGAAGCACGTGCTGCTGATCAGCGTCGACGGCCTGCACGAGCAGGATCTCGCGCGCTGCATCGGCGCGAACACGTGCCCGAACCTCGCGGTGCTCGCGCAGCACGGCGTGACGTACACGAATGCCTACACGCCGGGCCTGTCGGATTCGTTTCCGGGCCTCGCCGCGCTCGTGACGGGCGGCTCGCCGAAGACGGCCGGCCTGTTCTACGATGTGTCGTACGACCGCAACCTGTACGCGCCGGGCGACACGAGCTGCTCGGGCAAGCAGGGCTGGAACGTCGTGTTCGACGAGACGACCGGCATCGACGCCCAGAACGGCGGCGCGCTGGTCCACCTGAACGGCGGCGGCGCGTTCAACCCGCAGGCGATCCCGAACGCGAAGGTCAACGGCAAGTGCGTGCCGGTCTATCCGCACAACTACGTGAAGACCAACACCGTGTTCGAGGCCGTGAAGGCCGGCATCCCGAACGCGACCACCGCGTGGGCCGACAAGCACGCGTGGGGCTACGACTGGCTGAACGGGCCGTCGGGCACCGGCGTCGACGATCTGATGCGCACCGAGATCAACTCGATCGACCCGGTGACGAAGACGGACTACACCGACGTCTATTCGCATACCGCGCAGTTCGACAACCTGCACGTGCAGGCGCTGATCAACCAGATCAACGGCCGTGACTCGACGGGCACGAAGAGCGCGCCGGTGCCGACGCTGTTCGGCGGCAACTTCCAGACGCTCAGCGTCGCGCAGAAGGCGCCGGTTGCGAAGGGCGGCGGCTATCTCGATGCGAACTTCACGCCGAACGGCCAGGTCGCGAACGCGATCACGTACGTCGACAACTCGATCGGCCATATCGTCGCGGCGCTGAAGCAGGCGAACCTGTATGCGTCGACGGCCGTGATCGTCACGGCGAAGCATGGCCAGTCGCCGACCGATCGCACGAAGCTCGTGAAGAACGGCGACACGCTGACGAAGCTGCTCGAAGCGAACAATTACATCGACCCGAACGGCAACTTCGGCCAGAACAACACGAAGACGGGCAACCTGAACGACGGCTCCGGCCTGGTCGACACGGGCTTCGTGCAGACCGACGACGTCGGCCTGATCTGGCTGCGCGACCGCAATCAGCGCACGGCCGTGGTGCAGACGCTGAAGGCGAACCTCAGCTGCAACGCGCCGGGGATCTGCGCGGACGGCTCGCAGGCGTACATCCTGTATGGCGCGGCGCTCGCCGAGCGCTTCGGCGATCCGGCCAACGGCCGCACGCCGGACATCATCGTCCAGCCGAATCCGGGCGTGATCTACACGTCGAGCACGAAGAAGGACGAGGAGCACGGCGGCAACGCGCCGGACGACAGCCACCTCGGCCTGCTCGTGTCGTACCCGGGCCTGCATCGCGCACGCACGGTGACCGACACGGTCGGCACGAAGCAGGTCGCGCCGACGATCCTCGGGCTGCTCGGTGCGAACCCGCGCCTGCTGCATGCGGTGGTGGCCGAGAACACCGGCGTGCTGCCGGGGCTCGGTATCGATCGGCACTGACGACGGCTGCCGGACACCGCTGCCCGGCGGTGTCCGGTACGGCGGGACGCGCGGTCGAGCGCGTCCCGCCGCGTGACGCATGCGGGCCGGCTTACGCCGGCGCGCATTCGTCCAGCATCCATGCCCTGAAGTGCCGCAACGCTTCGCTCGTCTCGAGGCGCTCCGGCGCGTAGCACAGGTAGTGCCCCTGCGCGTCGACCTCGACGGGCGCATCGAACGGTTCGACGAGCGTGCCGGCCGCGAGATTGTCCGCGATCAGGAAACGCGGCACGAGCGCGAGCCCGAGTCCCGCCTGCGCGGCCTGGATCAGCACCGAATACTGTTCGAAGCGCGGCCCGGCGAGCGCATTCATCTGCGTCGCGCGATGGCGTTCCGCCCAGGCGGACCACGCGATTTCCGCCTGCTCGTGCACGAGGCGCGGCGCCGTGACGGCGTCGGCGGGCGTGCGCAACGCGTGCCGCTCGCCGAATTCGCGCGTACAGACCGGCACGAAGGTTCGCCCGTCCAGGTAATCGCTTCGCACCCCTTCCCATGCCCCGTCGCCGTAGCGGATCGCCGCGTCGAGCCCGAACGGAAAGATGTCGCCGTGCGCGAGATGGCGGCGAAAGCTCAGCGTGACGCCGGGCGCGACAGCCAGGAAACGCGAGAGCCGCGGTACGAGCCACTTGGTCGTAAACGTCGGCACGCTGGCGATCGTCAGCAGGTCGCCGTTTTCGCGCGCGCTCAGCAGTTCGATCGACGCGTTGCCGATCTCGCGCAGCGGGCCGGCGACGCGTGCGTGGTACACCTGTCCGGCACGCGTGAGCACGAGGCTGCGCCCCTCGCGGGCGAACAGCTTCACGCCGAACAGCGCCTCGAGATTCGCGATCTGCCGGCTGACCGCGCTGGGCGTCAGGCCCAGTTCGCGGGCCGCGTAGGAGAAATTCAGATACTTCGCAGAACAGGTGAATGCGTGCAGTTCCGAGACGTTCGGATACAGGTGCTTCATCGCGACTATTCCTTCGGCGCACAGATCGATGCGGGCTTTGTACGTTTTTTTCATGACGATGCCATGTCGGATCCGCACACTGCGGGCATCCAGAAAACGCGTGACAGCCCCGCCCGGTGGGCGTTGCGCGGTGTCTTCGTCTCTTGTCCGCGAGTGTTTTCATGCCTGCGTCTACCGCCCCGGCCCTGGCCGATGGTGTTCCGATTTCGCGTAACAGGCCGGTGCGCCCGCGTGCCGGACGCTTCCTGCTGCACGCGCTCGTCGCGGTGTTCGGGCTCTACCTGTTGCTGCCGATCGCGCTGCTGCTGATCGGCTCGGTCGGCCAGTCGTGGACCAACACGCTGCTGCCGACCGGCTTCACCTGGCACTGGTTCGCCGATCTCGCCGGAAATCGCAGCTTCACCCGCGCATTCGGCGTGAGCCTGACGGTGGCGCTGGAGTGTTGCGCGCTGAACGCCGCGGTCGGCCTGCCGCTCGCGTATGCGCTGCATCACCGTGCGCAGGCCGGGCGCGGCATGGCGACGCGCATCGTGATGCTGATGCCGGTGGCCGTGCCCGCGCTGACGCTCGGCTTCGGCTATATCGCGATCTTCAGCGGCGACACGCTGCCATGGCTCGGCACGCTGCCGCTGATGATCGGGGCCCACGCGGTGCTGACGCTGCCGTACCTGCTGCAGACGCTGCTCAGCGATCTGCGCCACCTCGGGCTCGCGCGCCTCGAGGCCTGCGCGGCGACGCTCGGCGCGACGCCGCTGCGCCAGTTCGTCACGATCGTGCTGCCGAACCTGCGGCATAGCCTGTTTTCGGGGCTCGTGATGGTGGCCGCGCTGTCGATCGGCGAATTCCAGATCTCGAACCTGATCGCTGGCTTTCGCTATCGCAACTATCCGGTCGTGCTGCTGCAGGCGTTCTACGGCGCGTCGGGGATGGCGTGTGCGGCGACCGTCGTGCTGCTCGTCCTCGCCGTGCTCGCGACGCTCGTATCGGTCGGCACCGTGCAACGTATGAAGTGAGTCCGTCATGAGTCTCGAGTTCGAACACGTCAGTTTCCAGTACCCCGGCGCGCGACACGGCGTCGACGACGTCACGCTGTCCGCCGCGCAAGGCGAGCTGCTCGCGGTGATGGGGCGCAGCGGCTCCGGCAAGTCCACGCTGCTGCGGCTCGCGGCCGGCCTGCTCGACGGCGGCAGCGGCCGCATCGCGATCGGCGGCGTCGACATGGCCGGCGTGCCGGTGTGGCGGCGCGAGGTCGGCATGGTGTTCCAGCACTACGCACTGTTCCCGAACCTGTCGGTGGCGGACAACGTCGCGTACGGGCTGAAAATGCGCGGCGTCACGGCCGATGCGCGGCGGCAGCGTGCGCGTGACATGCTCGAGCGGGTCGGCCTGGCGGCGCATGCGGAACGCGGCATCGCGATGCTGTCCGGCGGGCAGCAACAGCGCGTCGCGCTCGCGCGTGCGCTCGTGATCGAGCCGAAGCTGCTGCTGCTCGACGAGCCGCTGGCGGCGCTCGATGCCGGCATCCGCCATCAGCTGCGCGACGAGATTCGCGCGCTGCAGCGCGCGTGCGGCGCGACGACGCTGCTCGTCACGCACGACCAGGACGAGGCGCTGAGCATGGCCGACCGCGTCGCGATCGTCGACGGCGGGCGCGTCCTGCAGGTCGGCGCGCCGCGCGACCTGTACGAGCGGCCTGTGTCCGCGCGGGTCGCGCGCTTCGTCGGGCATTCGACGCTGCTGCGCGGCCGCGTGACCGCGCCCGACACGGTCGACGTGCGGTTCGCGACGCTGCGCGTCGAGACCGGCGCGCACCGGCCGGGCGCCGAGGTCGAGGTGCTGGTGCGGCCCGAGCACGTGGAGGCCGATCCGCCGGCGCACGGCGTGAACTGCATCGACGGCGCGCCGGGCGACGTGCGCTACTTCGGCGCGACGCAACGCTACGACTTCATTCCCGCCGGCTCGGCCGACCCGCTGCTGTGCGAAGGCCGCGTGCCGGCCAGCCGGCGGATCGCGATCGACCCGCGCCATCTGCTCGTGCTGCCGGCCGCGCCGGCCGCGCAATGACCCCTTTCATTCAACGGAGATCCCCGATGCTTGCAGGCCACCCTCTTGTGAAGACCCTACGCGCCGGCGTGCTGGCGCTCTGCACGTTCGCGGCGCTGGCTGCCGTGCCGGCGCACGCCGCGCCGCTGTATCCGGGCGAGGACGCGCTGTATGCGAAGGCCGCCGACGAAGGGCTCGTCGTCTCGTTCGACACGGGCCCCGAATGGGCCAACTGGAAGGCGCTGTTCGCCGAGTTCCGCAAGCGCTATCCGAAGGTCGAGATCACCTACAACGACATCGGCTCGGCCGCGACCGTGGTGTCGCTCGACAAGTCGCGCCGCCGTCCGCAGGCCGATACCGCGTACTACTTCGCCGCGTCGGCGCTCGACGCCGAAAGCAAGGATGTCGTCGCGCCGTTCAAGCCGGTCAACTTCGACAAGCTGCCGGACGTGTTTCGCTCGGCGGACGGCCGCTGGTTCGCGGTGCACTCGCTGAACATCGCGTTCCTCGTCAACCGCAAGCTCGTGAAGGACGTGCCGCAGCGCTGGTCCGACCTGCTGAAGCCGGCGTATCGCAACGCGGTCGTCTATCTCGACCCGCGTTCGACCGGGCAGGGGCAGGTCGCCGTGTTCGCGGCCGCGTATGCGAACGGCGGCAGCGTCGAGAACCCGAAGCCCGGCACGGAATTCTTCGGCAAGCTGAAGCGCGCGGGCAACGTGCTGCGCGTCGAAGGCACGACGCCTTACGCGAAGTTCGTGAAGGGCGAGATCCCGATCCTGATCGGCTACGAGAACGACGGCCTGAAGGCGAAGTACGTCGACGGCATGGGTGACGCGGCCGACGTCGTGATTCCGCAGGACGGCAGCGTATCGGCGCCGTATGCGATGAGCCTCGTGAAGAACGGCCCGAACCCGTCCGCCGCGCAGCTCTGGCTCAACCTGGTGATGAGCGACGCCGGTCAGGCGCTGTTCGCGCAGGGCTTCGTGCGGCCGGCCGTGCCCGGCACGCCGGTCGCGCCGGATGTCGCGGCGAAGCTGCCGAAGGCGCCGCAGGTGCGTCCGCTCGACGTGGCGAAGGCGGCCGCACGCAAGGCCGAGATCGACCAGCTCTGGTCGCAAGCGACGCTCGGTCAGTAAGGGGCACACGATGCAGACCTCCCTGGCGGAACGCGGTGTGCTGCGCCGCTTCGGCGCGGTGCCGGCGGCGGTATTGCTGGCGGTGTGCTTCGCGCTGCCGCTCGCCGCGCTCGTCGGCTCGGCGTTCACGGACGGCGGCCGTGCGTTCGGCGTGGTGCTGCACGATCCGCTCGTCGCCGATGCGATCGCGCATTCGCTGGCGCTGGCGGTGGGCGCCGGCACGCTGTCGGTCGGCATCGGCGTGCCGGTCGCGTTCGCGCTGGCGGGGCAGTCGCCTGCCCGCCGCCACTGGTCGCTCGCGCTGCTCGGCGTGCCGCTCGCGTTCTCCGGGCTCGTGATCGCGTACGGCTTCATCCTCGCGTTCGGCCGCGCGGGCTTCGTCACCACGCTCGCGGCGTCGCTGGGCGCGGACCCGACCGTGCTCGGCGGCGCGATCTACACGATGCCGGGGCTGGCGGTCGCGTATGCGTATTACCTGATCCCGCGGGTCGCGCTGATGATCTACCCGGCGCTCGCGAATCTCGACCGGCGGCCGCTCGAGGCGGCACTGACGCTCGGCGCGCGCCCGTGGCGTGCGTGGCTCGACGTCGCGTGGCGCGAACTGTGGCCGTCGGTCGCGTCCGCGTGGTGCCTCGTCACGGCGATCGCGCTCGGCACCTACGGCACGGCGCTCGCGCTGGCCGGCACGCAGATCAACATCCTGCCGCTGCTGATGTATCTGAAGCTGTCGGACGGGCAAACCGATTTCTCGCAGGCGGCGGTGCTGTCGATCGTGCTGACGGCGATCTGCACCTGCGTTCTTGCGTTGGGAGAAGGCCTTGTACGGCAACGACGTCATGGATGAGTGGTCGGAAGCGGCGTGCGACGCGCTGGCGCAACTCGCGCAACGGCAGCGCGGCGCGCGGCGGCATCGCATGCCGGTCGGCGTGATCGGTCCGCGCGAGGCGACCGACGAACAGATGCGGGTCGCGCAGCGGATCGCGCACGCGCTCGCGGCGGCGGGTGTCGCCATCGTCGGCGGGGGCAAGCAGGGCGTGATGGAGGCGGCCGCGCGCGGCGTGCATGCGGCCGGCGGGTGCGCGATCGGGTTGCTGCCGGAAGACGATGCGACGCTCGCGAATCCCTACCTGAGCGTCGCGCTGCCGACCGGGCTCGGCATCACGCGCAACGCACTGGTCGCGCGTGCGTCGCTGTGCCTGATCGCGGTCGGCGGCGGGCTCGGCACGCTGTCCGAGATCGCGCTCGGGTTGCAGTGGGGCAAGCCGGTGTTCGCGATTTGCGACGCGCCGCGCGTGGCGGGCGCCGAATGCTTCGACGAAGCGGATCCGCTCGTGGCGCGGGTCGCGCGGTGGCTGGCCGACGCGGCTTAGGTCGATGGGATGAGGTTGAGGCTTCTCGTCCGGGGATCGCCGGCAGCGGACTTGAAATGGCGCGGGCAACTCGCCATATTGGCGATGCATGAACCTTCAACGACGCCTCGAAAGGAGTCCAGATGCGCCTTTTGCTTGCCCTGCTGTTGCCGTGGTTCCAGTTCTTCACGATCGGCCGCCCGATCGCCGGGATCATCTGCCTGATCCTGCAACTCACGATCGTCGGCTGGCTGCCGGCCGCGATCTGGTCGGTGTATGCGCTGAGCCAGTACAAGACCGATCGGAAGATCGAGGCGGCGCTGCGCGAGCGGCGATAGGTCGTTGAACGAGAATCCGAGCGCTTTCAGCACTGCCTGAAGTAACGGCAAGGATTCATGTTTCGGCAGAAATCTACATAAGTTGTATGTGCTATTCGTTGCAATTTGTATAGATTTCCAACGAAATGACGGTATTTCCAATAATTGACGACTTCTGATTTCAAGCTGGAGCACGATGTCCATGCCTTTCTGAAGCCGGGGCTCGAGCGGCTGGCGCGTGAGCGGGATGCGTTGCGCTAGGCACGGGTGACGCAATGGACAAACGCTATAACGCGCTGCCGCTTCCCGAACAGCTTTCGCTCCGACGACAAGCGATCGAAGACGTGCTCGCGCATCCCGAGTGGTCGTTGCGCGAATCGGTACGTCATCTGAAGAAGGCGATGCGGCTGACCAGCGCGGAAATGGCCAAGCTCGCCGGTGTGTCGACGAAGACGATTCAGGATATCGAGCAAGGCCGCAGCGACGGGACGGTACAGACGATGAACCGCATCTTCGGCATGCTGGGATTGAAGCTCGGTGTGGTGCGACAGAACGCCTAGCTGGACGTGACGGTGCAGCCGCCTTGGGCTGCTTCATCGGTTCCTGCTTTCTACCCCTCGCCGGCTATCCCGGCGGCGCCCCCTCCAGCGCCTCCGCCCGCGCGAACAGCCAGTCGACGAACGTGCGCAGCGACGGATCGTCGTCGTCGCGATACAGGCAATGAAACGGCGGCGCTTCCAGGTGGACTTCCGGAAACAGCGCGACGAGCCGCCCTTGCTCGATGTCGTCGCGCACCACTGCACGCGGCGCGAGGCACACGCCGAGCCCGCTTGCCGCAGCCTTGATCATCAGGAAGAACTCGCGATAGAACGGCCCGCGCAGCGTCTCGGTGACGACCGAGCCCGCCTGGTGGAACCAGTATTGCCACGCCTGCGGCAAACCCGCGTAATGCAGCAGCGGCGCGCTGCGCAGGTCGGCCGGCGTGCGCGCCTGGTCGAGCACCGGGTGGCCCGGCGCGCACACCGGCACCGCGACGGTCGCGAGCAGCGGCCGCGACACGAACCCCTTGCGGCGCAGCTCCGGTGTATAGCGACGAACCACGATGTCGCAGGTTTCGTCGAACTGGTCGCGCTCGTTGTCGGGCGTCGTGACGAGTTGCACGTCGATGTCCGGATGGTCGGCATGGAACGCAGCCAGTTGCGTGAGCAACCATCCGTGCGCGAACGAGACGGACGTGTTGATCCGCACCGGATGGCCGCCGCCGGGTTCGAACATCTGCCCCGTCGCCTGAGCGAGCCGGCCGAGGCAGCTCGCGACGTCGACGAGGTAATGCCGCGCGCGTGGCGTGAGCCGCAACGAGCGTCCGTCGCGCTCGAACAGCTTCTGCCCGAAGAACGATTCGAGCACGCGGATCTGCTGCGCGACCGCGCTCTGGGTCACGTTCAGCTCGTCGGCGGCGAGGGTGAGGCTCTGCAGGCGGCCGGCAGCTTCGAAGCTGCGCAGCGCGTTCAGGGGCGGCAATCGGCGCATCGTGAGATCGCGAAGAAAAGCTACACAGTGGGTCAAAAAATGTCGTTTGTGGCGGTCGGGGCGTGTCCCTATGATGGCGCCGACAGGAGAACACCGCGATGACGATCATAGCGCCACCCGATTGCCGATCAACCGTAATTCGCCGCCGACTTCGCGCCCGGCGCGCGATGCGTCGCGAGGCAGCGGTGCCGCCGGCGCGCGGCCGCGGCGCGCTGGCGCTCGCCTGTGCCGGGCTGCTCGCGCTACTGGCCGGATGTGCGTCGAAGCCGGAGAACGAACGCCAGATCGGCAGCGGGGGATCGCTGGTGCGCTACAGCTCGAGCCAGACCGAAGTCGACCTGTCCGAAAGCGAGCAGCAGACGCTGCGCATGATGACCGATCGCCGCTATGCCGGTGCGACGCAGGGGCGCGCACTCGACGCGGTGGCCGGCGTGCTGCGCGCGCAGGGTTATGCGCCGGTGACGGTCGATCGCGATTCGGGGCTGATCGAGGGTGGGCGCAGCGGTACGCTGATTCCGAAGTGGCGGCAACTGCTGCGCGGCGCGCTGAAGGCGCGCATCGGCGGCTTGCCCGCGAAGCCGGATCACGAGCGGATTGCCGCCGTCGTCACGGTTCGCGTGACGGCGACACACGACGCGATCGTGCGTGCGCGATTCGACCGCACGGTATGGGACAGCAACGGCGACTCGCGGATGAAGACCATCGTCGAGCCCGATTACTACCAGACCTTCTTCAGCGCGATGGACAAGGCGATGTGCACGACGTCGTGCGAGCGGTGAGCGGCACGCAGGTGCCGGCGCCGGGAGCGCAAGGGGGAGCGGGAGCGGAGTGCGCGCCGCCGCCCGGAGAATGGCCACGGATGCTGGCGCGTCGCCCGGTGCATCCGGCCGAAGCGGCAGCCGTCGACGAGAAAACGGCTGCCCGGATCGTCGCTCGACCCGGCAGCCGCTTCGCCTACTTCACCGCAAACAGCGTCAGGTTCATGAAGATCTTGAACGCATAGCCGAGCGTGACGGCGCCGAGCACGCCGCCCGCCCACAGGACGACGAACCACATCCAGCCGCGCATGCGCGGCTTCGGCGCAGCGGGCTGGCGATCGGCGGAATCAGTGGTGGTAGTAATGCTGGTCTTCATGGCGCACCTTGCCTCGGAATACCCAGTAACCCATCGTCGTGTAGGCGATGATGATCGGGAGGATAACCGCTGCGCCGACCAGCGTGAAGGTCTGGCTGGAACGCGGTGCCGCGGCTTCCCAGATCGTCATCGTCTGGGGAATCGCATACGGGAACAGCGTGACGAGCAGGCCGACGTAGCCGAGCAGCACGAGCGCCAGCGCGAGCACGAACGGCGTCATGTCGTGCCGGGCGCGCACCGCGCGGCGCATCCATACCGCGCACGCGGCGACCAGGAACGGCACCGGCAGCAGGCGCCAGAACAGCCCCGAGTCGAACCAGCGCTGCGCGATGGCCGGATCCTGCAGCGGCGTCCACAGGCTGACGACCGCGATGAAGCCGAGCAGCACGACCGTCAGCGGCCACACGACGCGATGCAGGCGCCGCTGCAGGTCGCCTTCCGTCTTCGCGACGAGCCAGCAGCAGCCGAGCAGCGCATAGGTCACGATCAGGCCGAGGCCGGTCAGCAGGCTGAACGGCGTGAGCCAGTCGAAGGGGTCGCCCGCGAATACGCCGTCCTTCACGTTGATGCCTTGAAGGAACGCGCCGAGCGCGATCCCCTGGAAGAACGTCGCGCCGGCCGAGCCGCCGATGAACGCGAGATCCCACAGCTGCTTCGTGCGCCGCGCCTTCGCGCGGATCTCGAACGACACGCCGCGGAAGATCAGGCACACCAGCATGAAGATCAGCGGCAGGTACAGCGCCGACAGCACGGTCGAATAGACGACCGGAAACACCGCGAACAGCCCGGCGCCGCCGAGCACGAGCCACGTCTCGTTGCCGTCCCACACGGGTGCGACGGTGTTCATCATCAGGTCGCGTTCCTTCTCGTCCGGGAAGAACGGGAAGACGATGCCGATGCCGAGGTCGAAGCCGTCGAGCACGACGTACATGAAGAGCCCTAATGCGATGATCGCGGCCCAGATTACGGTGACGTCCATAGTTTTCTCGTATGCGAAATGGGGTGGGCTCAGACGGTCTCGAGCGGCTCGTCGACGGCCGACATCGGGCGGCGCGCGGTGTGGTCGGGGCGCGTGTCGGGCGTGTCGTCGTGCTTCACGTCGGGCAGCGCGGGGCCGGCCTTCATCAGCTTCAGCATGTAGTACACGCCGGTGCCGAACACGAGGAAGTACACGATCACGAACGTCATCATCGACAGGCTGACCTGCTGCACCGACAGCGGCGACACCGCATGCGCGGTGCGCATCACGCCATACACGACCCACGGCTGGCGGCCCGCTTCGGTCGTCACCCAGCCCGCGAGCAGCGACACGAAGCCGGTCGGGCCCATCACGAGCGCGAAGCGCTGGAACCACTTCGATTCATACAGGCGGCCGCGGCGGCGCAGGAACCACGCGAGCGCGGCGAGGCCGATCATCGCGAAGCCGAGGCCGACCATGATGCGGAAGCTCCAGAACACGACCGTCGAATTCGGGCGATCTTCCGGCGGGAATTCCTTCAGGCCGCGGATCTCCCCGTCCCAGCTGTGCGTGAGGATCAGGCTGCCGAGGTGCGGCACCTTCACCGCGTAGCGGGTCGTTTCCGCCTTCATGTCAGGGATGCCGAACAGGTTGAGCGCGGTACCGCCCTTTTCCGTTTCCCACAGCCCTTCGATCGCGGCGATCTTCGCGGGCTGGTGCTTCAGCGTGTTGATGCCGTGCTGGTCGCCGATCAGGGCCTGCAGCGGCGCGAGTACCAGCAGCAGCCACAGCGCCATCGAGAACATCTTCTTCACGCCCTTGTCGCGGCGGCCCTTCAGCAGGTGCCAGGCGCCGGTCGCGGCCACCACGAGCGCGGCGACGATGAACGCGGCGATCGCCATGTGGAACAGGCGGTACGGGAACGACGGGTTGAAGATGATCGCGAACCAGTCGGTCGGCACGACGCGGCCGTCGACGATCTCGAAGCCCTGCGGCGTCTGCATCCAGCTGTTCGACGCGAGAATCCAGAACGTCGAGATCAGCGTGCCGATCGCGACCATCAGCGTCGCGCCGAAGTGCGCGCGCGGGCTCACGCGGTTCCAGCCGAACAGCATGATGCCGAGGAAGCCGGCCTCGAGGAAGAACGCGGTCATGACCTCGTACATCAGCAGCGGCCCGGTGACGGCGCCGGCGAAGCTCGAGAAGCCCGACCAGTTCGTGCCGAACTGGTAGCTCATCACGACGCCGGAGACGACGCCCATCCCGAACGCGACCGCGAAGATCTTCGACCAGAACAGGCAGAGGGTTTTGTAGTACTGCTTGCCGGTTTTCAGCCAGCGATATTCGAGCACGGCGATGAAGCTGGCGAGGCCGATGCTCAGCGCCGGAAAGACGATGTGAAAGGAGACGGTGAACGCGAATTGCAGGCGGGCCAGATCGAGGGCCGAAAGAGCGGTGTCCATACCAGTTGACCGAGGCTGACGATACCCGCCGGCGGGTGCCGGCGGACCCCGGCGGACGGGCGTCGGGGTTGGCTGGAGTATGGGCCGCGATGTTGCACCGCGAAATGCGCCAACTCGTCGCAGATGTCCAGCCCGTCGCGCGCATTTCCTGGGTAAATCGTTGATTCGTATCAAGAAGGCTGCTTGCGGCGCGCGCGGCCGCGGCGTGGCGGTCTGACGCACGTGCGGCAATATGGCGCGTCGCGTCATCGGAACGGTTCGAGGCGGATGCAAATGCCGCGTGACGCCCCGCATCACGGCGCCCGCGCGGCCGAACCGTTTCAGTGCGTTATCGCGTAACGCAAGCGGTCGTGCCGGCGGGCCGCGGCCGATGGGGTCTGTCACATGGGTAACGCCGCGCAACATGGGCGCGCCGGCCCGTAATGGATGACGGATCGCGCGCGGCGTAGCGTTCGGGATGTCGGGTTCGCATCGACGAACCGCCAGCCGGAGAACGTGACGTGAATGGATTGAAGCTCGCACTGGGCGCGGTGGCCGCAGTGGCGATCGCGACGGGCGGCGTGGCGCATGCCGCTCGGGTCGGAGTCTATATCGGCCCCGGCTACCCGTATTACTACCCCGTCGTCCCCGCGCCTTACTACTACCCGCCGCCCGTCGTTGCCGTGCCCGTCGATCCGGGGCCGCCGCCCGAGTACGTCGAGAAGGGCCAGCCGCAGGACGAAGGCGACGCGAACCTCTGGTACTACTGCGACGCGTCGAAGCATTACTACCCGTATGTGAAGACCTGCAAGTCGGGCTGGCGATCGGTGCCGGCGCGGCCGCAGTGACGGAGGCGCGACGATGAAATCCGTATTTCGACCGCTGCGCGTGCCGGCCGCGCTGGCGCTGGCCGGCCTGCTCGGCGCGTGCGCATACATGCCGACCGGGCCGAGCGTGATGGCGCTGCCGGGCACCGGCAAGTCGTTCGACCAGTTCCGCGCCGACGATGCGAACTGCCGTCAATACGCGTTCCAGCAATCGGGCGGCGTGAGCGCCGGGCAGGCGTCGACCGCGAGTGCGGTCGGCAGCGCGGCCGTCGGCACCGCACTGGGTGCGGCGGCCGGCGCGGCGTTCAACGGCGGCACGGGTGCGGCCGTCGGCGCGGGCGCGGGGCTGCTCGCGGGCAGCGTGGTCGGCGCCGGTGCCGCGCAAGGCTCGGCCTACGACATCCAGCGCCGCTACGACTATGGCTACCTGCAATGCATGTACGCGACCGGCAACCGCGTGCCGGTGCCGGGCGGGATGAGCGGCGGCGGTGGTTATGGCGGGGGCGGATACGGCGGTGCGCCGCGCGCGGCGCCGCCGATGCCGCCGGCGGGCGTTCAACCGCCGCCGCCGCGCTACTGACGGCGGCCCGGGCGGCGTCGTACGGCATGGCGCGCACGTGCGCCGGGTGCGCCAGACGCGCCGTGCGCGCATCGACCGTCGATACGCACACGCTGCATGAATTGCGTACACTCTGAGTCTCGTTTCGGCAGGGCCGGGCGCATCGGTTCCGGTCCGCGTTTACCCAGGACTCAGCGATGATCGATTTACGCAGCGATACCGTGACACGTCCGAGCCAGGCAATGCTGGCCGCGATGACTGCCGCCGAAACCGGCGACGACGTATGGGGTGACGACCCGACCGTGCTGCGCCTGCAGGCGGTGACGGCCGAGCGGGCCGGCAAGGAAGCCGGCCTGTTCTTCCCGAGCGGCACGCAGAGCAACCTGGCCGCGCTGATGGCCCATTGCGAGCGCGGCGACGAATACATCGTCGGCCAGCTCGCGCACACCTACAAGTACGAAGGCGGCGGCGCGGCCGTGCTCGGCAGCATCCAGCCGCAGCCGATCGAGAACGCACCGGACGGCACGCTGCCGCTCGCGAAGATCGCCGCGGCGATCAAGCCGCTCGACAACCACTTCGCCCGCACGCGCCTGCTCGCGCTCGAAAACACGATCGGCGGCCAGGTTTTGCCGGCAGGCTACGTGCAGGAAGCCACCGCGTTCGCGCGCAGCCGCGGGTTGTCGCTGCACCTCGACGGCGCACGCGTATGCAACGCGGCCGTCGCGTCGGGGCGTTCGATCGCCGAGCTGGGCGCGCCGTTCGACAGCGTGTCGATCTGCTTCTCGAAAGGGCTCGGCGCGCCGGTCGGCTCGGTGCTGGTCGGCAACCGTGCGCTGATCGAGCGCGCGCAGCGCTGGCGCAAGGTGCTCGGCGGCGGGATGCGGCAGTCGGGCATTCTCGCGGCGGCCTGCCTGTATGCGCTCGACCACAATGTCGAGCGGCTCGCGGACGATCACGCGAATGCCGCGCATCTCGCCGAAGGCCTCGCGCGGATCGACACCGTGAAGGTGCTGTCGCACGCGACGAACATGGTGTTCGCGCAATTCCCCGAAGCCGATTGCGCGCCGCTCGAGGCGTGGCTCAAGGAACGCGGGATTCTCACGCAGATGCTGTACGCGTCGCGCTTCGTCACGCACTGCGACGTATCGCGCGCGGACATCGATACGTTCATCGACGCGGTCGGTGCGTATTTCGCGCAACGCCGCGCGTAAGGGGGAATGCGCCGGCCGGCGGGGACGCCGGCCCGATGGCGCGAAGCAGGGGGCGGAGAGGCGACGGGGGCGATGGGGCAACCCGTCTGTCGATATCAGGCGAGCCGGCGGATCATGCTTGCCGGGGTGCATCGGCGGGCGGTGTGCCGTCGCGGAACAGCGCTTGCAGTTGCGTGCGCAGTTCGGCGCTGTCGGTGTGCTGGTGCACCTGGACCGCATGCTGCACGGCGGCCTCCAGCAGTTCGTTGTCGGAGTCGGCGGAAATCGCGACTGAGCAATTCGTCGCGCTGGGAAACTCGCGGCAATCGATGTAGCGGCGAGACATGACGTTCTCCTTGCGGGAAAGGGCGCGGCCGGATAGGCGTGATCGGCCGCGCGGCGCGTTCGCGAGGCCGATGGAAAAAGTATAGGCGGCGCGGCGGGGTTTCTCGCCTTCAGGTATACCGCACACCGCGGACTGTGGCGATGGCGGTGCTTACGGCAGCGGCGCAAGCAGCCGCCGCGCCGCTTCGACGACCCGCTCGGACAACGACGCCATCGTCGGCGACTGCACGGTCCACGCGTGCCAGTACAGCGTGACGTCGGTCGGATGCGCGGGCGCGAGATCGACGAGCCCCTGCGTGTCGAGCGGTGCACTGCCGATCAGCGGCTCCGGCACCATCGCGTAGCCGAGCCCGTGCCGCACCGCCGCGAAATGTGAATGGGTTCCCGGCACGTAGTGGCACGGGTACGCGCCGTCGGGCAACCCGAACTTCTCCTTCAGGAACGACGACTGCAGCGTATCGCGCCGTGAATACGCGACGACGGGCGCCTTGCGCGCGCTCGTGCGGTTCAGCCCGCGCGGAAACCAGCGCACCGCGAACGCGGCGGCCGCGAGCAGCCGGTAGCGCATCGTGCCGAGCGGCGTCGCGAGGCAGCCGCGCATCGGCTTCGGCTCGGTCGTCACGCAGCCCACCGCCATCCCGCTTTCGAGCAGCGCGAACGTGTGATCCTGATCTTCGACGATCAGCTCGAAGAGGATGCGCTCGCCCGCGAGCACGGATGTCAGCGCCGGCAGAAACCACGTGCCGAGGCTGTCGGAATTGAGCGCGATCGTGACCGAGATCGGCGATTCGCGCTCGGTCGCGAGCGTGCTTTGCAGGTCGGCCTGCAGCAGCGCGACGCGGCGCAGGTGCTGCAGCACGCGCTGCCCGGCCACCGTCGGGCGGCACGGCCGCGTGCGCAGCACCAGCGGCGTGCCGAGGCTCGCTTCCAGCGCGCGGACCCGCTGCGTGACGGCGGACGCGGTCACGTGCAGGCGCACGGCGGCCTGCTCGAAGCTGCCCGTGTCGGCGACGGCCAGCAGCGCGGCGGCCTGCTTCGGATCGATCGTCATCGACATGTCGGCGGGATTCCTGTGAACGTAAGACGAGAACAGCCGGTAGTGTAAGTCAGTGCGTACCGGCGGCCGGGGGCGGCGCGAGGTTCTGCCGCACCGCATTCATCGTCGGAATCGGCCGCGGCACGCATGCATACCGCACGCCGCATGCCGGTGGCGCGCGCATTTTGAACTAGGCTATATGAACGCGCGGCGCCCGGCATGTGCCATGCCGGCCCTTCGCGCGCGGACGATCGCGCGTCGCGCGCAAGCCGCGGCGCGGGCGTCGTGACGATACCCACTTGATGGAGACGAACATGTCGATTCGACTAGGCGAGGACGCGCCCGATTTCACCGCGGAGACCACCGAGGGAACGATCCGCTTTCATGAATGGATCGGCGACCACTGGGCGATCCTGTTTTCCCATCCGAAGGATTTCACGCCGGTGTGCACGACCGAACTCGGCTACATGGCCGGGCTCAAGCCGGAATTCGACAAGCGCAACACGAAGATCATCGGGCTGTCGATCGATCCGGTCAGCGATCACCGGAAGTGGGTGGCGGATATCGCCGAAACGCAGGGTCACGCGGTCAACTATCCGCTGATTGGCGACGACGAGCTGAAGGTCGCGAAGCTGTACGACATGATTCATCCGAATGCGAGCGGCGGCCCGCGCACGGCGGTTGACAACGCGACGGTTCGCTCGGTCTTCATCATCGGGCCGGACAAGAAGGTCAAGGCGATGCTCGTCTATCCGATGAGCGCGGGGCGCAACTTCGACGAGGTGCTGCGCCTGCTCGACGCGCTGCAGCTCAACGCGAAGCATACGGTGGCGACGCCGGTGAACTGGAAGCCCGGCGACGATGTCATCATTCCGACGTCGGTGTCGGACGATGCGGCGAAGCAGAAGTACCCGGACGGCTTCCGGACGTTGAAGCCGTACCTGCGCTACGTGACCCAGCCGCGTTGACCGCACCGTGCCGGCCGGATGCCGGCGATGCCGGACCACGACGGGGCGGCCCGCGCGACAGCGACAGTCGCGGCGCGGGCCGGACGACAGCATCAGGTACGCATCGAACAAGCTTCAACCAGCGACGGAGCGACTTCGCGATGATCTTCCGGCAACTCTTCGACCCGCAATCGTCGACGTACACGTACCTGCTTGCCGACAGCGCGTCGCGCGAAGCGGTGCTGATCGATCCCGTGTTCGAGCAGGTGCGCCGCGACGCGGCGCTGCTCGACGAGCTCGGGCTGCGGCTCGTCGCGACCGTCGACACGCACGTGCATGCCGATCACGTGACGGGCGCGTGGCTGCTGAAGCAGCGCACGGGCAGCACGATCGCGATCTCGGCCGCGAGCGGCGCGCAAGGCGCCGACCGCTACCTGAACGACGGCGACCGCTGCGCGTTCGGCGCGCGCTACCTGACCGTGCGCGCGACGCCCGGCCACACGAGCGGCTGCATCAGCCTCGTGCTCGACGACGAATCGATGGCGTTCACCGGCGATTGCCTGCTGATCCGCGGCACGGGCCGCACCGATTTCCAGCAGGGCGACCCGCGCGCGCTGTATCGCGCGGTGCACGGCCGGCTTTTCACGCTGCCGGCCGCGTGCCTGCTGTATCCGGCGCACGACTATCGCGGGCTCACGGTGACGAGCGTCGGTGAGGAGCGGCGCTTCAATCCGCGTCTCGGCGGCGACCTGAGCGAAGACGATTTCGCGGGCTACATGCGCAACCTCGGGCTCGCGCATCCGCGCCAGATCGACGTCGCGGTGCCGGCGAACCTGCAGTGCGGCGTCGCCGCGAACGCGCCCGATGTGCAGGCCGCGCCCGACTGGGCGCCGCTCGTCTATACGTTCGCCGGGTTCTGGGAAATCGATCCGCAATGGCTCGAGGATCATCTGCCGGCGGTGCAGGTCGTCGACGTGCGCGAGCCGGACGAATTCGCCGGCCCGCTCGGCCACCTGCCCGGCGCGACGCCGATTCCGCTCGGCGAACTGGCCGCGCGCGCCGGCGAGATCGCGCGCGACCGGCCGGTCGTGACCGTGTGCCGGGCCGGCGGGCGCTCCGCGCAGGCGACCGTCATTCTGCTGAAGGCCGGTTTCGACACGGTGGCGAATCTCGGTGGCGGGATGTTGCGCTGGCGTGCCGAAGGGCGCGTCGTGATGGACGGCCGGTCGTAACGCCCCCACTCGCACGACAAAATAAATGCCGACTCGCTGTCGAAACGGCCGCGTGCCGTTCGTCGTCAAGGTATCCGATCATGTGGCGCCGCATCACGCGGCGCCGAAACCCTGAGAGACCGCACGATGATGCCCACGCTCTACGCCCATCCCTTTTCGTCCTACTGCCAGAAGGTGCTGACCGCGCTGTACGAGAACGGCACGCCGTTCGCGTATCGCGTGCTCGCGCACGACGATCCGAAGCCGATGCAGGAGCTGGCCGCGCTGTGGCCGCTGAAGCGCTTTCCGGTGCTCGTCGATGCCGGCCGCATGGTGATCGAGGCGTCGATCATCATCGAGTATCTCGGCCTGAATCATCCGGGCCCCGTGCGCCTGCTGCCCGACGATCCGCACGCGGCGCTCGAGGTGCGGACGATGGATCGTTTCTTCGACAACTACGTGTCGACGCCGCAGCAGAAGGTCGTGTTCGACGCGCTGCGGCCGGAGGCCGAGCGCGATGCGCGCGGGGTGGCCGATGCGCGGGCGATGCTGGAGACGTCGTACGCGTGGCTGGACAAGAAGATGGCCGATCGCGAATGGGCGGCCGGCGACCGCTTCAGCCTCGCCGATTGCGGCGCGGCGCCGTTCCTGTTCTACGCGGACTGGACGCACCGGATCGATCCGTCGTTCGCGAACGTACTGGCGTATCGCCGGCGTCTGCTGGCGCGGCCGTCGTTCGCGCGCGCGGTCGACGAGGCGCGGCCGTTTCGCCCGTTCTTTCCGCTGGGTGCGCCTGATCGCGACTGATCGGCGCGGGCGACGCGCGGCGCGCCGCCACTGCGCATGGCCGGCAGCGCGTGCCGGGGCGGCGGAACGTCAGCAGCGGCAGCATCGCGGCGTCTCCCCGTCACATCGTGTGGGTGGCTGACTGCGCGAGCGTCAGCAGTTCGTCGAACTGCGTGATCAGCTCGAAGCACAGCAGGAACGCGAGCGTATAGGCCGGCGCGGGAAAGCGCTTGATCATCGCGAGCACCTGCGGCGCGAAGCGCGAACGGATCGCATCGCGCGTCAGCAGCCACGCGAGCGCGATGCCGATCGCGGCGCCCGCGATCAGGTCGGTCGGGTAGTGAAAGCCGAGATACGCGCGCGGCACGCAGATGAACACGACCGCATACAGCAGCGCGAACACGCCGACGCGGCGCGCGATGATGAAGATGCCGGTGGCGATCGCCATCCACAGCATCGCGTGATCGCTCGGAAACGAACTCCATGCCTGCAGCGTGGCCGCGCGGAGCCCCGCCGACGGAAAGTGCAGGTGCAGGTCGGGGTTGTAGATCGGCCGTACGCGGAACGGCAGCACCTGCGCGAGCAGCCGGCCGAACGCGAGCGCGAGGAGCCCGCTCGCGATCGTCGCGACGACCCGCTCGCGTTGCCGCTCGCGGTTCGGGCCGGGCTGGAACCACAGCCAGCACAGCACGGGAATGAGCACGAAGCCCTTGAACGTGTACAGGCCCGCGATCACGCGGATCGCGTGATTCATCAGCGGGCCGAACGTGATGTGGGTGAGGAAGGTCTGGATCGGGGTGTCGAAATCGTTCATGTTCTGTGCGACCCGGGCGGACGCTCAGCGCATGACATGCGGCCGGCAGGATCGAAAAGCGCGCTCGTACCGGAGCGCAACGGGGGGCAAGTATGTCACCCGATATTTCGAAGAAAATGCGAAAAAATACCGGGAATCCCCTGATAAAACGGGGCTTTGCGGTGGGGCCGGATGGGCGAGCGCCACGTGGCGGGGCGCATCGAATCGTCCGACGTTTTCGCATCGATGCACACGGCCGCCGGAAAAATAATCGGTTGAACTGGACATTCGTTCGAGCGGGTGCGGACCGTGCGCGGAATGGGAGCTTTTCGTGCCGAATGCGCACGAATCGGCCGGGCTGCGCCGCGTCATGCGTGCGGCGATCGAAAATAAAAGAAAAGGCGGGCAAGCCCTGTGGGCCTGCCCGCCTTGGGCGTGCGATGCGGAATTTCAGTGGCGCCAGATCCGCACGGCGAGCGCGGCGAGCGACGTCACGACGGCCAGCCCGGTCACCGCATTCCAGCCTAGTTGCGCGAGCAACAAACTGCCGATCGCGGCGCCGGCCGCCATCCCGATGAACATGCCGACGAACAGCACCGCGTTGAGGCGGCTGCGCGACGCGGGGTCGATCCGGTAGACGATCGCCTGGTGCGCGATCAGCGTGGCCTGCACGCCGAGATCGAAGCCGATCGTCGCGACCGCGAGCAGCACCAGCTGGGCATGCGCCGACATCAACGGTGCGGCGGCCATCGACGCGAACGACACCGTCGCGATACCGATGCCGATGCGCGTGACGCGTTCGGGGCCGTGATGGTCGGCCAGGCGCCCGGCAATCGGCGCGGCCAGCGCACCAGCCGCACCTGCGAGCCCGAACGCGCCCGCGGCCGCGCTGCCGAGGTGGAACGGTGCGCCGTGCAGCATCACCGCGAGCGTCGACCAGAACGCGCTGAACCCGACGGCCAGCAGCCCCTGCGCGAGCGCGGCGCGGCGCAGCGCCGGATGCTGGCGCCACAACTGGCCGAGCGACCCGATCAGTGCGCGATACGGCAGGCGCGTGGTCGGCTCGAAGTGCGGCAGCCCGCGCGCGGCCACGACGCCGATCACGGCGACGCTGACGGCCGCGAGCGCGAACATCGCGCGCCAGCCGGCCGTTTCGGCGACGAACCCGGCCACGACCCGCGACAGCAGGATGCCGAGCAGCAGCCCCGTCATCACCGTGCCGACGATGCGGCCGCGATGCGCGTCGTGCGCGAGCGTCGCGGCGGCCGGCACGACGTCCTGCGCCATCGTCGCCGCGAGGCCAATCGCGAAGCTCGTCGCGAGCAGCAGCCCGAGCGACGGCGCGATGGCGGCGAGCAGCAGCGCGACGACCAGCGTCGCGGCCTTGGTCACGATCACGCGACGGCGGTCGAAACGGTCGCCGAGCGGCGCGAGCAGCAGGATGCCGAGCGCATAGCCGAGTTGCGTGAGCGTCGGCACGAAGCCGATCGCCCGTGCCGACGCGCCGAGATCGGGCCCGAGCGCGCCGAGCATCGGCTGCGCGTAGTAGAGCGGCGCGACCGCGAGGCCGGCGGCGGCCGCGAGCAGCAGCACGAGCCGGCGATCGGGCATCGAATGGGCGGCCGGGTGGGCCGGGGCGTGAGCGGCGCGGGGCGCGGCATCGAGACGGGACGGGGTGGACATGGCGTGCATCCTGGTTGCGATGAAGGAATGGACGCGAGTGTGGCGGCATGCGGCCGGCCACGGTAGTGCCGCCCTGTGCAGATTTGTTATACGCTTCACGAATGACCGAAAAATCTCCGTTCTCTCCCGCTGCTGGCGGGTCTGCGCGCATTCAGGCGGTGCCGGTGGACGGCGCCGGCTATCGTTTCGAGCTGATGGAAACCTTCGTACGCATAGTCGAAGCCGGCAGCCTGTCGGCCGCGGCCGCGCAACTGCATACGACCCAGCCGACGATCAGCCGGCGGCTGCAGGCGCTCGAGCGCTCGCTCGGCATGCGGCTCCTGCAGCGGACCACGCACACGATGCGGCTGACCGTCGACGGCGAGCGCTGCTTCAAGCGCGCGAAGGAACTGCTGGCGAACTGGGCGGCGTTCGAGGCCGATCTGCGCGGCGCGCAAGAGGAGCCGGACGGGCTGTTGCGGGTCGCGGTGCCGCACGCGTTCGGCCAGGAGCGTTTCGTCGAGCCGCTCGCGCGGTTCCTGCGCGACTATCCGCGCGTGTCGGTCGAGTGGCTGCTGCAGGACGAGGTGCGGGATTTCGTCGGCAGCGGCATCGATTGCGCGATCCAGGTGGGGGAGCCGACCGATCCGGCCGTGGTCGCGATCCGGCTCTCGAAGGTGCCGCGCTTCGTGGTCGCCGCGCCGTCCGTGCTGAACGGCGCCGACGTGCCGGCCGACCCCGATGCGCTCGCCGCGCTGCCGTGGCTCGCGCTGCGCACGTATTACCGCACGGAGCTGGCGCTCACGCATTCGGTCACGGGCGAGACGCGCCGCATTGCGATGCGCCCGCGCATCACCACCGCGAACCTGTACGCGCTGCGCAGTGCGGCGCTGCTGGGGGTGGGGGCGTGCGTCGGCTCGTCATGGATGCTGGCCGATCACCTCGCGCGCGGCGAGCTCGTGCACCTCGCGCCCGAGTGGCAGGCCGCGCCGCTGCCCGTCTACCTGACCTACCCGCATGCGCAGTTCTATCCGTCGCGGCTCGTGCGATTCGCCGCGATGATGCGCGAGGCCGTGCCGGGGCTCGTCGAAGGGCGCGATACCTGACCTCCGACGCGGGATGTGCCGCAAGCGGAGGGCGGCGGGCGGCCGCAGCGGCTTCAGCCGCGCCGGATCCCTTCGGGCAGCGCGCTGATGCGGCGCACCTCGGGCGAATCGAGCCACGCGCGCGACGTCGCGCAGTCGGCGAACATGTCGGTCGCATCCTCGCCCCAGAACAGGTCGCCGTCGAGTGCGAAGGTCGGCACGCCGAATACGCCGTGCGCGATCGCATCGTCGGTGTTCGCGCGCAGCGCGTCCTTCACCGGCTGGGCGTCGACGGCCGTCACGCCTTCCGGAAAGCCGACCGCTTCGCACAGCGCGGCGAAACCTTCCGGCGTCGACACGTCCTGGCCGTCGCGCCAGATATGCCGGAAGATCCGCCGGATCGCGTCGGGAGAATTGCCCATCGCGATCGCGAGGCGCAGCGGCTTGATCGGATTGAACGGGTGCGCGGGCGGCATCCGGAACGCAATGCCGAGCTTGCCCGCGCGATATTGCGCGTGGCGATAGGTGAAGACGCGTTTCGCCGCGATCTCGGCCGGCGCTTTCTGGCCCCAGTGCGCGAGCAGTGCGCCGAGCACGATGGGCTTCGGCTCGAACGCGGCGGCGGCCGGCAACCGGTCGAATTGCTCCTGCTGCAGGTAGGCGAACGGCGAAACGAAATCGAAATACCAGGTGGCGGTGCGCGCGGCATTCATGGTGGCGGCCCTCAAGCGTGTCCGGTTGGCGGTGGCTCGCGCGGCACGCCCGCAGGCGGCGCGCGATGCATGCATCGGCGGCCAGTGTCGCACGCAGCCGCCTTTTGCGCAGTGGCGTGGCCAGGCGCGCGCCGCTGCCGGTTATGACGCCGCGTCGCCGTGGCCGGCTGGCGATGCGAGCCGCGCGAGGCTGTCGCGCACGGCCGCTGCGTCGTAGCGTGCGCCTGAGCCGCCGAGCGCGACGGTCGCCTTCTGTGCGAGCGGCAACAGCATCGCGAGCGCCGCCGCCATGGCCGGTGCGTCGGCGAGCCGCGATTTCGGGCCCGATACGGTCAGCGCGCCGACACACTCGCCGGCCGCCCCGAACACGGGCGCGGATGCCGACGCCGTCTCCGGGTCGCGCTCGCCGTACGACGCGGCCCACAGCTGTTCGCGCACGTCGTGCCATTGCGCATCCTGCATGTCGGTAAACGCCAGCAGCACCTTCCCGGACGCGCCCTGGCGCACCGGAAACTCCTCGCCGACCCGAATCGACACGCGCACCGCACGGGCGGGCTCGACCCGGTACAGCACCGAGCGCATGTCGCCCTGGCGCACGTAGAACGACGCCGTTTCGCCGAGTTCGCGGCTGAGCGTCTCGAGCAGCGGCTCGACCACCGGGCCGACCCGGAACGAACGCTGATACAGCGCCGCGAGCCGCAGCGGCTCGTGTCCGATCGCGTACTGGCCGTCGTCGAGCTTGCGCATGAAGCCGCCATGTTCGAGCGCCGTGAGCAGGCGCAGGATCGTGCTCTTGTACAGCCCAGTGCGGCGCGACAGCTCCGCGAGCGACAGCCGGTCGTCGGTCTGCCCGAACGCACGGAGGATCGCGAACGCGCGATCGAGCACGGCGACGCCGCTGGACGCTTCTTCGACCGGTGAATCGGGCTCGCTGCCGGCGTGATCGGTTTGAGTCTTGGGCACTCCCTGCTTCCTTCTGAGGACGATCGATCGACTATATCGTTCTGTCTGACAGAACTCAAGTTCCAAAAAATCGCAATCTCACGGGTATACCCCGCTTACCGCCCATTCAACGCGCGCATAGAGTTCTATCAAACAGAACGATGTTCTTTCAGATAGAACGATGGGGTGTCAAATGAGCGTTTCCGAATATCCGAAGGTGCTGGTCAGCGAGGTCGGGCCGCGCGACGGCCTGCAGAGCATCCAGGCCGTGATGCCGACGGCCGGCAAGCTGCGCTGGATCACCGCGCTGGCCGTGGCCGGCCTGCGCGAGATCGAGGTCGGCTCGTTCGTGCCGGCGAAGCTGTTGCCGCAGATGGCCGATGTGCGCGAAGTCGTCGCGCACGCGCTGGCGATTCCCGGGCTGCACGTCGCCGCGCTCGCGCCGAACCTGCGCGGCGCCGAGGGCGCATTCGAGGCCGGCGTGCACAAGCTGACGCTGCCGGTCTCGGTGACGGAAGCGCATTCGCTGGCGAACATCCGCAAGACGCCCGCGCAGATGATCGACGAGGTGCGTGCGATCGTCGCGCTGCGCAATGAGCGGTTTCCGTCGGTGCAGATCGAGGCGGGCGTGTCGGTCGCGTTCGGCTGCACGATCGCGGGCGCAGTGAGCGACGACGAGACGATCGCGATGGCGGCGGCGATGGCCGAATGCGGCGTCGACGAGATCGGGCTGTCCGACACGAGCGGCTATGCGAATCCGGCGCAGGTGCGCCGGCTGTTCCTGCGGCTGCAGCGCGAAGTCGGCGACAAGGCCGGCGGCGCGCATTTCCACAACACGCGCGGGCAGGGGCTCGCGAACGTGGTCGCGGCGCTCGACGCGGGCGTGACCACGATCGACGCGAGCCAGGGCGGCCTCGGCGGTTGCCCGTATGCGCCGGGCGCGACCGGCAACATCGTCACCGAGGATCTCGTGTTCCTGCTCGAGGCGATGGGATTCGACACCGGTATCGACGTCGACGCGCTGCTCGCCGCGCGCGCGATCCTGCACGCGGCGCTGCCGGCCGAGGCGCTATACGGCCATGTGCCGGACGCCGGGTTGCCGAAGGGCTTCCGTTACGCGGACGGCCGCGCTCCGAGCGCGGTGCAACCGGAAGGATGCCTGACGGGAGTCGCGCAATGAACGACCAACAACCGGCTTCGACGCTGCCGTACGCAGGCACGCGCGTGATCGAGATGACGCACATGGTGATGGGCCCGACCTGCGGGATGCTGCTCGCCGATCTCGGCGCGGAGGTCATCAAGATCGAACCGATCGCGGGCGACAGCACGCGCGCGCTGCGCGGTTCCGGCGCGGGCTTCTTCGGGATGTTCAACCGCAACAAGAAGAGCCTTGCCGTCGACGTGAAGGATCCGCGCGGGCTGGAGATCGTGCTGCGGCTCGTGGCGACCGCGGACGTGTTCAGCGAGAACTTCAAGAGCGGCACGATGGACCGGCTCGGCCTCGGCTATCCGGCGCTCTTCTCGCTGAATCCGCGCCTCGTGTACGTGTCGCACAAGGGCTTCCTGCCGGGGCCGTACGAGCATCGCACCGCGCTCGACGAAGTGGTGCAGATGATGGGCGGCCTCGCATACATGACGGGCCCGGAAGGGCGGCCGTTGCGCGCGGGGGCGAGCGTGAACGACATCATGGGCGGCATGTTCGGCGCGATCGGCGCGATGGCCGCGCTCGCGCAGCGCGAACGCACCGGCCGCGGCCAGCAGGTGCAGAGTTCGCTGTTCGAGAACAACGTGTTCCTCGTCGCGCAGCACATGATGCAGTTCGCGGTGACCGGGCAGGCCGCATCGCCGATGCCGAGCCGGATTTCCGCGTGGGCCGTCTACGACGTGTTTTCAGTCAAGGATGACGAACAGATCTTTCTCGCGGTCGTATCGGACACGCAGTGGGCGCTGTTCTGCGACGCGTTCGGCCTGGCCGCGCTGAAGGACGATCCGCGCCTCGCGACCAACAACCTGCGCGTGCAGGCGCGCGACTGGCTGCTGCCCGAGTTGCGCGCGCGGCTCGCGCCGCATTCGGCCGCGGAGATCGGCGCGATCTTCGAATCGAACGGCCTGCCGTACGCGCCGATCACGAAACCGCAGGACCTGTTCGACGATCCGCACCTGCTCGCCACGGGCGGCCTCGAGGCCGTGACGCTGCCGGCCGACGCGAGCAGCGCCGGGCGGCCGGTCGACACCCGCACCGCGCTGCTGCCGCTGACGCTTGCCGGCGAACGCCTGCGGCTGCGCACGGCGCCGCCCGCACTCGGCCAGGACACGCGCGCGCTGCTCGGCGAGCTCGGCTACACGCCGGACGATGCGCGTGCGCTGATCGAAGCCGGCGTCGTCGCGGGCCAGCAGGGCGCGGACGACGCGGCGCCGGGCGGCGCGCCGTCACCGAACGAACTGGCGAGCGCGTAGCGCGGCCGCGATTCACCGAACGAACAAAGGCGTCCCGGCCGTGCCACGCACGGGCGCGGCCGCCCCCTCCACGGAGACAACCATGACATCCGCTTCCCCGGCACTGGCCGACGATCGCGAGACCGACGCGTCGCTCGAGCAACGGGCCGTGCGCAAGGCCGCGTGGCGCTTCATTCCGCTGCTCGCGCTCGCGTACTTCTTCAACTATCTGGACCGCACGAGCGTCGGCTTCGCGGCGCTGACGATGAACCGCGATCTCGGGCTGACCGCGACGCAGTTCGGCTGGGGCGCGGGGATCATGTTCGCCGGCTACTGCTTGTTCGAGGTGCCGAGCAATCTCGCGCTGTACCGTTTCGGCGCGCGGCGCTGGCTTGCCCGCATCATGATCACGTGGGGGCTGATGGCGGCTGCGACCGCGCTCGCGACCGGGCCGACGAGTTTCTACGCGATCCGGCTGCTGCTCGGCATCGGCGAAGCCGGATTCTTTCCGGGCGTGATCTTCTTCCTTGCCGTGTGGTTTCCGGCGAGCTACCGCACGCGCGTGCTGGCGTGGTTCACCGTGTCGACGCCGCTGTCGTCGCTGATCGGCGGTCCGTTGTCGACGTGGCTGCTGCAGCTCGACGGCGTGCTCGGGCTGGCCGGCTGGAAGTGGATGTTCATCGTCGAAGGGCTGCCGGCGTGCGCGCTCGGTTTTCTCGTGCTGAAGCTGCTGTCCGATTCGCCGGCGCATGCCGCGTGGCTGTCCGACGACGAGCGGGCGGCGCTGCAGCGTGCGTTCGAGCGCGACGGCGCGGCCGCCGGCCGCAAGAAGCGCTTCGGCGTCGCGCTGCGCGACGTGCGCATGTACCTGCTCGCGCTGATCTCGTTCGGCTTCACGATGGGTTCCTACGGGATCGGCATCTGGCTGCCGCAGATGCTGAAGGCGCACGGCATGTCGACGATGCAGACGGGCTGGCTGTCCGCGGTGCCGTACTTCTTCGCGACCATCGCGCTGCTGTGGTGGGCGAAGCGCGTGGACCGGCGCGGCGGCCCGGTCGCGAACCTGGCGATCGGGCTGTTCATCGGCGCGGTGGCGCTCGGCGTGTCGACGCACTTCCTGACGCTCGGGCCGGCACTCGTCGGCATCACGCTTGCGCTGATCGGCACGATCGCCGGCCGCACGATCTTCTACACGCTGCCGTCGCGCTTCCTGTCCGGCCAGGCCGCGGCCGGCGGGCTCGCGCTGATCAACTCGATCGGCGCGCTCGGCGGCTTCGCGGGCCCTTATCTCGTCGGCTACCTGAAGGACAGCTTCGGCACCTTTACCGCCGGCATGCTCGGCCTCGCGATCGTGCCGGCGATCACGACGCTGCTCACGCTGTCGTTGTATGCGTTCGACCGGAGCGAATGACATGGATATGACGATGTCGATCAAGCGACGCCGGCTGCTCGGCGCGGCCGCCGCCTCGCTCGCGCTGCCCGCGTTCACGGGGACGCGCGCGGCCACCCAGGAAGGAGTTTCCCGCATGACGACGCAAAGCAACTATCTCGCGGTCCGCCCCGACTGGCTCGCGTCGGCGCTCGAACCCGCGCTCGAGCCCGACCTGCCGATCGTCGACGCGCATCATCATTTCTATGAGCGGCCGGGCTGGATCTATATGCTCGACGACTATCTGCAGGATGCGCGCTCGTGCCACAACATCCAGGCGTCCGTCTACATGCAGGCGCAGACGCGCTATCGCGACTCGGGCCCGGCCGAACTGAAACCGGTGGGCGAGACGGCCTACGTCGCCGGCGTGACCGAACCGCTGCAGCACGGCCCGGTGGCGGTCGCGAAAGGCATCGTCGGCCACGCGGACCTGCGTCTCGGCGAACGCGTGCGCGAGGTGCTCGAAGCGCATCTCGAAGCCGGTCGCGGGCGCTTCCGCGGCGTTCGTCACCTGACGACCTGGGACGCCGATTCGACGCTCGCCAATCCGCTGTCGGCGGTGCCGCGCGGGCTGCTGCTCGATCCCGCGTACCGGGCGGGCGTCGCCCAGCTCGCGCCGCTCGGGCTGTCGTATGACGCGTGGCTGTTCTTTCCGCAACTGCCCGAACTGTTCGAACTGGCGAAGGCGAACCCCGACACGCGCGTCATCGTCAATCACTGCGGCGGTGTCGTGCGGATCGCCAGTTATGCCGACAAGCGGCCGGAGGTGTTCGCGCGCTGGTCGGCGTCGATGCGCACGCTCGCGCAACTGCCGAACGTGTACGTGAAGGTCGGCGGGCTCGGGATGCGCATCAACGGTTTCGATTTCGAGAAGGGCGAACGGCCGCCGTCTTCCGCGCAACTCGCCGACACGTGGAAGCCGTGGATGATGACCTGCATCGACGCGTTCGGCCCCGGACGCTGCATGTTCGAGAGCAATTTCCCGGTCGACAAGGGCTCGTATTCGTTCGTGAACGGCTGGAATGCGTTCAAGCGGCTGACCGCGCAGGCGAGCCCTGACGAGCGCGACGCGCTGTTCCGCGGCACGGTCACGCGCGCTTACCGGCTCGGCTGACGCGCGCCGCGACGGGTCCGGCGCTTGCTTACCCGGCCTCCACCAGCGCCGCGAGCCGCGCCAGCGCCATCTGCCAGCCCGTTTCGTTATCGGCGGCCGGCACGCCCGGCGGCACCCCGTCGTGCACCGCGTCCACGCGCGTGCCGCCCGCTTCGTCGGACAGCGTGATCGTGATCGTCATGGCGCCGCGCAGCATCGGGTCGTCGGTTTCGAACACGTCGATCTCGACGATCTGCTCGTCCGGCACGAGCGTGACGAAGCGGCCGTGATAGGTATCGGTGCGCGCGGTGGTCTTGCCGGTGCCGGCCGACGACGCGTCGTAGCTCAGCGATACCCGCAGCGCACCGCCTTCGCGCGCGTCGTACGCATGCACGCGGCAGGTCATGCCGTCGGGCACCTTCCATTGCTCGACCGCGTGCGGATCGAGCAAGGCGCGGTAGACGCGGCCGCGCGGGGCGTTCAGGTGCCGGCTGACCCGGGTCGAATGCGTGTGCGTATGCAACATGTGGCCTCCCGCGGCGTGCGCACGACGGTGCACGCCGGCGGCCGGCGTGTCGTCGTGCTTCCTTCAGGAATCCTAGGCGCGCGAGCGGCGGCATGCAATGACCGCACACGCGGCCGCGGTCGGCTCAGCGCAATGCGGCCGCGAATTCGTCGAGCTGCGTGATGCAGGTGTTCCAGCCCTCGAAGAAGCCGAGCGCTTCGTGGCGCTCGCGCGTGGCGGCGTCCGGATGCATCACGCGCGCCTCGTAACGGCTGCCCGCATCGTCGTCGGCCATCGTGATGATCGCGGTGAAGCCCATCCACGGCGCCTGCGGCCGCCAGCCGCCCGTGAGCATCGACGTGAACGCGATGCGCGATTCCGGCACGATCTCGAGGAAGCAGCCGGGATTGTCGCTGGTGCCGCCATCGGGGCCGCGCATGTAGGTGTGGAAGGCGCCGCCCGGCCGCAGGTCGAACGCGCGCACTTCGGTGGTCCACGGTTTCGGGCACCACCATTGCTTCAGCAGTTCGGGGTCGGTCCATGCACGCCACAGCGCGTGGCGCGGCGCACGCAGCGTGCGCGTGATGACGAGATCGTGGGCTTCAACGGGGTCGACGGGGCTGGCTGACATCTTGCTCCTCCTGGTGACGGCGTTCGACGAATTCGACGAGACGATCGGATCGGGCTTCCCACAGCGCACGCTGCTCGGCGAGCCATGCCTCGGCTTCGGTCAGCCGGCTGCCGACCAGCGTGCAGGTGCGCGAGCGGCCGGCCTTGCGGGTCTGGACGAGACCGCTGCGCTCGAGCACGGCGACGTGCTTCATGAACGACGGCAGCGCCATGTCGAACGGTTCGGCCAGCGCGGAGACGGTCCGTTCGCCGTGGCCGAGCATGCTGACGATCGCGCAGCGCGTCGGATCGGCGAGGGCGTGGAAAACGTCGCTGATGCCGGGTTGAAAGTTAGCCATGTGGCTAAGTATAGGGGAGGCGAACGGCGATGCAACGGAAATTTTCGTCGCGTAGGATGATGGGGCGGTAACACGCGCCGACCGGGTGCGGGGTTGCCGAGCGCCTGCCGCCGTCGCGCGAGCCGCGACGGCAGGCCGGTGTTTCCTTCCCATCCGGACGCACGCCGAACCCGCGTGTGCGACCCAACTGACTACCGGAGTTGGCATGACCGAATCCGTTACCGTCCGCCGCGTCGGCGCGGACGAAGCGAAGCGCTGTGTCGAAGCACTGGCCGACGTGCTGATCGATTGCGTCGAGGGCGGCGCGTCCGTCAGCTTCATGTTGCCGATCGAGCGGGCGACCGCCGTCGCGTTCTGGACGAACGTCGCCGACGGCGTCGCGAACGGCGAGCGCATCCTGCTCGTTGCCGAGGACGCGGCCGGCCGGATCGTCGGCACCGTGCAGGTCGTGACCGCGCAGCAAGAGAACCAGCCGCATCGCGCCGATATCTCGAAGATGCTCGTGGCGCGGCACGCGCGCCGGCAGGGCATCGCCGCGCGGCTGATGGCGGCGGCCGATGCGGCCGCTCGCGACGCGGGCAAGACCGTGCTCGTGCTCGACACCGTGACGGGCGGCGACGCCGAGCGGCTGTACGAGCGGGCCGGCTGGCAGCGTGTCGGTGTCGTGCCGAACTATGCGCTGATGCCCGACGGCACGCTCTGCGCGACGACGTATTTCCACAAGCAGCTCGGGTAACGGCATTCGTCATGCATCCCGTCGCCCCGTTGCTCCTGTTCGTCACACTCGCGGCGGGTGTCGTGGCGCTGACCGCGCCGGTGTTGCTCGCGGTCGCATGGCGGCGCCGCACGCAGGTGCCGTTGCGGGTGTTTTTCTACGGGATGCTGACCTTTTTCGTGTTTCAGCCGGTGCTGCGCCTGTCGTGGCAGGTGCCGTTGTTCCACTGGCTCGCGCACGATCCCCGCTGGCACCTGACGATGCTCGTGTTCGCGGCGCTGACGGCTGGCATCTTCGAGGAGTGCGGGCGCTGGGTCGCTTTCCGGTATCTGCTGCCGAAGCGACATGATGCGCCGACGGCCGTGATGCTCGGGCTCGGGCACGGCGGGCTGGAAGCGATGCTGTTGGTCGGCGTCGGATTCATCGCGCTCGCTGCCGCCTACCTGCTCGCGCGAGCAGGCGTCGTGGTGCCTGAAGGTGCGCAGTCGCTGATCGGGTCGCAGTTCTCCGGCATGACACTCGCGTCGCCGTTACTCGCGCTGTTCGAGCGTGTGAGCGCCATGGCCGCGCACGTGGGGCTGTCGCTGATCGTGCTGCAGGCATTCGTCCGCGGCACGAAGCGCTGGCTCGCGTATGCGATCGCGTTTCATTTCCTGTTCGACCTCGCCGCCGTACTGCTGACGCGGTACTGGCATGTCGATACCGTGCTGGTCGAGGTGCTCCTGTTCGTGTGCGGTGTCGCGCTTCTGTGGCTGGGTGTTCGCTGGAGCCGCCGGATGACGGGTGCCGGCGAGGCCAGCACGGGGCCTGTTGCCTGATTGGCAAGGCGCCGTTCGAGAATCGAGCAGGGCCGCGGACATCGCCGGTCCGATATATTCACGCAGGAAGACTTCAGCAGAACGAGAACGCCCCGGAACCACCGCCCCGATGAAACGCTCCCATGTCGCTTTCGCCCTCACGGGCCTGCTCGTCGCGCTGCCGATTGCCGCGTATGCGCTCGTCAAGCCGTTGCGCGTCGTCGCGCCCGCGCTGGTCCCCGGTGTGTCGTGCCCGAGCGCCGATATCTGCACGGACGATGCCGCGAAGCTCGGCGACGCGCGGCAGCTCTATCGCGACGGCTATGCGCGCGCGGCGGCGGCCGTCGGTGCATTCCAGGCGGCGCCGCGCGTCGTGTTCTGCTCGACGCGAGCGTGCGCCGATGCGTTCGGCTTGGGCCAACGCGCGGCGCTGACGCTCGGGAATTTCGGCGTGGTGATCGCACCGCGCGGCTGGCAGACCTACTTTCTCGCGCACGAGCTGATCCATCACCGGCAGGCCGAAGTGCTCGGCAACCTGGCCGTCGCGACCCGGCCGCGCTGGCTGATCGAAGGGATGGCGTATTCGCTCAGCGACGATCCGCGCCATCCGCTGGCGGAGCCGTTCGAAGCGTGGCGCACGCGTTTTGCCGCCTGGAATGCGGCGCGCGGCGCACAGCCGCTGTGGGATGCCGCACGGGCGGTCGAATAGCGCGGCAAGACGTTGAAATATCACCGCGCACGCCGACACGCCGCACAGGTCGACGCAGCATGACGTTTGGGCGCGGCTATGCCGGTGCGCCCGGATCGTCGCGCCCGGCGGTGAGCGTCTCCCTCCCGGCGGCGAGGATCTCGTCGGCCAGCGCCGGATCGGTGCCGGCGATCGCGCGCGACAGCACGAGCGCGCCGACCATCTGGCTGAAGACCGCGACCGCATCGCGACGCGTCTGCGCCGACGTCGCGCCTTCCGTGGCCACCATCCGTTCCAGCCGATCGAGGTAGGTGGCGAGGCCGTGCGCATAGCATGCACGCGCCGCGTCGGTCAGGCGCGGCGCATCGCCCGCGAAACCGGACAGCGGGCATCCGGCCTCGACGTTGTCGCGATGCGCGGCCGACAGATACAACGCCACCTGCGCGTCGAGACTGCCGGCGTTCGGCGAATCCGCGCGGTCCTGCATCGCCTTTTCCATCACCTCGGCCACCAGCGCGTCTTTCGACTTGAAGTGGTTGTAGAAGCCGCCCTGCGTGAAGCCGGCTTCCTTCATCAGCTCCGTGAGCCCGACCGCGTCGACGCCGCGCGCGCGGAACAGCCGCTCGGCGGCCGCGACGATCGCGCTCCGGTTCTCGGCAGCCTGCTGTCTTGACACGCCCATAGATCCCTCCCTGATTTTGTCGATCGCGTCGATTGGAAAACACAATGGCGATCACCATTGACATGCCCGAGGGGCGAGAACACAATGCACCGCAAAGACGATGGTGATCGACATTGACATCGAGTGTAGCCGACTCGGCGGCGGGCGCAAAGCCGCGGCCGGCACACCGGATGGCAAGCGGTCGGGGTCTTGGGCGCCGCCGGGTCACGGGCAGCCGGCGGCTCGCCGTCTGTCGGCGGCGGCGCCACGGTTCGGTAAGCAAGGGCAGGCTGGTTTTCCACCGGATCTCAGGCGCGCGGCGAGCCGGCGCGCATGCGATTCATCATGCGAAAGGAACGAACATGAAGATCGAAGGTGCAGTGGTGTTCATCACGGGCGCAAACCGCGGGCTCGGGCTCGAGTTCGCGAAGCAGGCACTGGCGAGAGGGGCGCGCAAGGTCTATGCGGCGGCGCGCGATCCGGCCACCGTGACGCTGCCGGGCGTCGTGCCGGTGAAGCTCGACGTGACCGATCCGGCAGCCGTCGCCGCGGCGGCCGATGCCGCCCGCGACGTCACGCTGCTGATCAACAACGCGGGCATTGCGCGGCTCGGCAGCCTGACCGACGACGGCGCGCCCGACGCGTTGCGCGATCACTTCGAAACCAACGTGTTCGGGATGCTGGCGATGTCGCGCGCGTTCGCGGGCAGCCTCGCCGGGAATGGCGGCGGCGCGATCCTGAACATCCTGTCGGTCGCGAGCTGGGTGAACCGGCCGATCCTGGCGGGCTACGGCGTGTCGAAATCGGCTGCGTGGGCACTGACCAACGGGCTGCGCCATTCGCTGCGCGAGCAGCACACGCAGGTCGTCGGGCTGCATGCCGGCTTCATCGACACCGACCTGACGGCCGGCCTCGACGTGCCGAAGGCGACGCCGGCCGACGTCGTGCGCCAGGCATACGAAGCGATCGAGGCGGGAGAGGAGGAAGTGTCGACCGACGAGTTCACGCGGCAGGTGAAGGCCACGCTGTCGTCGGGCGTTTATCTGGAAGAACCGGCGCCGCGTTGAAGCCGCCGGTATCCCGAGCCCGCTGCCCCGGCTGCGCGTGCAGCGGGGGCGGCGGGCCGTACCGTCAGACGGTGGTGTCGATGATGCCCGGGATCTTCACGTCGGGGTTCACGTCCGCGTCGTAGTCGACGCCGGCGATCTCGAAGCCGAACAGCCGCAGGAACTCGGTCTTGTAGCCGGTGAAGTCGGTCAGCTCGTACAGGTTCTCGTTCGTCACGTGGTTCCACTGCGCGACGACCTTCGCCTGCACCTGCGGATCGAGCTCCTTGTAGTCCGCGCGCAGGCGGCCTTCTTCGTCGACGTGCGGCTTCGTGCCATACAGGCTGTCCTTGAACAGGCCGTACACCTGCTCGATGCAGCCTTCGTGCGTGCCGGCTTCCTTCATCGTCTTGAACAGCAGCGACAGGTACAGCGGCATCATCGGGATCGCCGAGCTGGCCTGCGTGACGACCGCCTTCAGCACCGACACGCGCGCGTCGCCGCCATGCGCGGCGAGCTTGTCGCGGATCGACAGCACTTTCTTGTCGAGATCCTTCTTCGCTTCGCCGATCGAGCCGTTCCAGTAGATGTCGTGCGTGATCTGCTCGCCGAGATACGTGAACGCGGTGGTCTTCGCGCCGTCGGCCAGCACGCCGGCTTCATCGAGCGCGTCGATCCACATCTGCCAGTCCTCGCCGCCCATCACGGCGACGGTGCCGTCGATCTCTTCCTGCGTCGCCGGCTCCAGCGTGACGTCGCGGATCACTTCCTTGTCGGTGTCGAGGCCGCGGAACGTGACCGTCTTGCCGATCGGCTTGAGCGTCGAGCTGATGGTTTCGCCCGTCTTCGGATGCGTGCGGCGCGGTGCCGCGAGGCTGTAGACGACGAGATCGACCTTGCCGAGATCCTGCTTGATGGTGTCGATCGTGACCTGCTTGACCTTGTCGGAGAATGCGTCGCCGTTGATGCTGCGCGCATAGCGCCCCTTTTCGGCGGCGAATTTCTCGAACGCGGCGGTGTTGTACCAACCGGCCGTGCCCGGCTTCGTCTCGCTGCCGGCACGCTCGAAGAACACGCCAAGCGTGTCCGCGTCGGCGCCGAAGGCGGCCGAGATCCGGGCGGCGAGGCCGTAGCCGGTCGACGCGCCGATCACGAGCACCTTTTTCGGGCCGTTGGCGATCGGGCCGTGCGAAGTCACGTAGTCGATCTGTTCCTTGACGTTGGCTTCGCAGCCGACCGGATGAGTCGTCACGCAGATGAAGCCACGCACGCGCGGTTTGATGATCATGGAAACCTCTACTCTAGTCAGAAAGGCTGGGACGGCCTGAATTCGGAAAATCCCGCGCATTGTAAAGGAAGCGGCCGATCGCGGGCGGACGCTTCCGGAACCGGGCGGCTCGTCCAGTTATTTCTCTCTTGACAGAAATAACTGAAATGCCTAAATTTCACGTCATGGAACTCACACCGATTGCCGAACGATTCATTCTCCACTGGGGCGAAATGGGCTCGCGGTGGGGCGTCAACCGCACCGTCTCGCAGATCCACGCGCTGCTCTATCTGGCCGGCCGGCCGATCGCGGCTGACGAGATCGCCGAGACGCTCAACGTGGCGCGCTCCAACGTCAGCACGAGCCTGAAGGAGCTTCAGGCGTGGCGGCTGGCGAAAGTCGTGCACGTGCTGGGCGACCGCCGCGACCACTTCGAGACGTCGACCGACATCTGGGAACTGTTCAAGCTGATCGTCGAAGGGCGGCGGCAGCGCGAGATCGAGCCGACGCTCACGGTGCTGCGCGACTGCCTGACGAATCCCGAGATCGCGAACGAGAGCCGTGAGACCGAGCAACGCATCCGCGACACGCTGCAGTTCGTCGAGACGCTCACGACCTGGTCGGACGAGATGCTGCGGCTCAAGCCCGATACGCTGATGAAGGCGCTCGGCATCGGCGCGAAGATCAGCCAGACGGTCAGGCGCAAGCCGTCGAAGTAAGCAGGACACGCGGTGCGGGCAGCCAGCCCGCTTTTTTGGGGTCGTTATTTCTGTCTGTACAGAAATAACTGTAAATATAGGATGAAAATGGACACCGTCTTGCCGTCGACCTGCCCGCCTGGCCGCACCGGGGCGCGCAGCATGACCGTGCTCGTGTGCGGGGCGAACGGCTTCATCGGGCGGGCACTGTGCGCGCGGCTCGAAGCCGGCGGCCATCGCGTGCTGCGCGGCGTGCGTCAGGCGGCCGGCCCGTCCGACGTCGCGATCGACTTCGCGAAGGACGTCGACCCCGACGCGTGGCTCGCGCGGCTGGAAGGCGTCGACGTAGTGATCAATGCGGTCGGCCTCCTTGCCGATCAGCGCGGCGCGACGCTCGACGCCGTGCATCGCGCCGCGCCGTGCGCGCTCTTCACCGCGTGCTGCCGCGCAGGCGTGCGGCGCGTGATCCAGATTTCGGCGCTCGGCGTCGAGCGTGGCGATACGCGCTACTTCGCGAGCAAGGTCGCGGCCGACCGCTTCCTGCAGACGCTGCCGATCGACTTCCGGATCGTGCGTCCCGCGCTCGTCTACGGCACGGACGGCGCGTCGGCGCGGTTTTTCCGGATGCTCGCGAGCCTGCCGGTGCAGGTCCTGCCGGCGGGCGGCCATCAGCGGCTGCGCCCCGTGCACGTCGACGATCTCGCCGAAGTCGTCGCGCGGTGCGTCGATGCGCCGGCGGCCGGCCGCCCGGTGATCGACGTGGTCGGCACCGACGAAGTCGAATACCGCGAGATGCTGGCCCGCTACCGCGCCGCGCTGGGGTTTCCGCCGGCCGCTCGCATTGCATTGCCGGGTCCGTTGGCCGGTGTGGCGGCCGTGCTGCTCGGCACGCTGCCGGGCGCGATCTTCACGCGCGATACGTGGACGATGCTGCGTGGCGGGAACACCGGCGATCCGGCCGCCGCCACGGCGATGCTTGGCCGGCCGCCGCGCGGGATCGACGGCTTCATCGGCGCGGAAGCCGCCGCGCTGCGTCGCGACGCGCTCGCGATGTGGCGTCGCCCGCTGTTGCGCGGCGCGCTGGCGATCGTGTGGATCTGGACGGCCATCGCCAGCGCGTTCATCCATCCGCTGCACGCGAGCCTCGCGCTGCTTGCACCCGCGCACCTGACGGGGCTGCCCGCGCTGCTCGCGCTCTACGCGGCCAGCGCGCTGGACTTCGCGTTCGGCGTCGCAACCGTCGTCGCGCCGTCACGCCGCCTGTGGGTCGCGCAAGCCGCGCTGATCGTCGCGTATTCGGCGGTCATCGCGGTCACGATGCCGGGCCTGCTCGCCGAACCGTTCGGCCCCGTGCTCAAGAACGTGCCGATTCTCGCGATCCTGTTGATCCTTTTTTCAGAAGAAGAACAACCATGAATACCTATCTCGTCATCAAGGCGCTTCACATCCTGTCCTCGGTGCTGCTGGTTGGCACGGGGTTCGGCACCGCGTTCTACCTGTTCTTCGCGAACCGCACGCGCTCGGTGCCCGCCATTGCGGCCGTGTCGCGGCTCGTGGTGCGCGCGGACTGGTGGTTCACGACCCCGGCCGTGATCTTCCAGCCGGCATCGGGCCTGTGGCTCGCGCATACGGCCGGCTGGCCGTGGGATACGCCGTGGCTCATGGCGTCGATCGTGCTGTACGCGATCGCCGGCGTGTGCTGGCTGCCGGTCGTGTGGCTGCAGGTCGAACTGGCCGCGATGGCGAAGCTCGCTCATGCGAGCGGCGAGGCCGCGCTGCCGGAACGCTACTGGCTTTACGCGAAGCGCTGGGAACTGCTCGGCTATCCGGCGTTCTTCGCAATGCTGACCGTCTACTTCCTGATGGTGCTCAAGCCGATGTAAGTGTGCCGGTGCCGCTGAACAGAAGCAGCGGTTCGGCACAGCGGAAAGCAGTCGATCGATTCATGAGGCATGCGACAGAAAAAAGAAGGAATGCGAATCATGGACTCAAGTGAACTGGTGCTGTACTTCGACGGACGATGTCCGTTATGCGTGGCGGAGATCAAGCGTCTCGGGGCCCGCGACGCGCGACGCCGGCTGGCTTTCGTCGATATCGCCGAGCCGGGTTTCGATCCCGCGCCGCTGGGCGTCGACCTGCCCGCGCTGAACCGCGAATTGCACGCGCGTTTGCCCGACGGACGCATGCTGACCGGCGTGGACAGCATCCTGGCCGCCCAGGCGCTGACCGGCCGTCGCTGGGTCGTCCGGTTGCTGCGCGTGCCGGCCGTGCGCGGTGCGTTGGCGCTGCTATATCGCCGCTTTGCGCGCAACCGGCATGCGGTATCGCGCTGGCTCGGCTATCGCGCCGAAGCGCCGTGCGACGGAGCGGCGTGCGGTAGCTGTCGCGACCGTGCTGCCGCACCCACGGCGGATCGTCCGGCCGGTGACGCTGCGCGCCGCCTCGTGGTGACCTGGATGTACTGCGCCGCGATCGCACATCTGCTCGTCGGCATTGCCGTTCCGTGGGTTGCCGGCGCACCGTGGCTCGACGCGTATCACCGCGTCATCGAACTGCATTTCTGGGCGAAAGCGGCACCCGACGCGGCGCGTGCGCAGCAGATCTGGTGGATGTCGCTGATGGGCGCGACGGTGCAATGCGCGTCGGTCTGGATGCTGGCGCTCGTCCACCTCGGCAACAGGTTGCAGAAACGGGAAGTGTGGGGATGGCTGCTGGCCGGCCTGCTGATCTGGGCGCCGCAGGACATGCTGTTTTCATTGCAGGCCCAGGTATCGGGCCACGTGGCGATCGACGCGGCGGCACTCGTCGCGATGGTGTCGCCGCTTGTCTGGCTTTGGAGGAGGGACGCGGTATGAACACCTTGCCTGCTTACGACTGGGCGCTCAACCTGCTGATCGTGCAGGGCGCGATGGGCGCATTCGATACGCTTTATCACCACGAACTCACGCAGGATCTGCCGCACAGCCCGCGCGCGCGGCTCGAGCTGGGAATTCATGCGGTGCGTTCCGTGCTTTACGGCCTCGTGTTCGCATCGATCGCGAACGTCGCCTTTCACGGCGCGTGGGTCGCGGCCCTCGCGGCGGTGGTGGTCGTCGAGATAGTGCTGACGCTGTGGGATTTCGTCGTCGAGGACCAGAGCCGCAAGCTGCCGGCGACCGAGCGCATGCTGCACACGCTGCTGGCCGTCAACGGCGGCGCGCTGTTCGGAATGATCGCGATGCAGCTGGCCACGTGGGCGCACGAGCCGACCGCGCTGCAGGCGCTCGATCTCGGTTGGCGCGGCTGGGTGCTGAGCCTCTTTGCCGTCGGTGTGACGATTTCGGGAATCCGCGACGGAATCGCGGCCTGCCGGATCGCGCGACGCGAGCCGGTCGTCAATCCGTTCGCGGGGCAGCCGCCGGGGAATGTGCTCGTCACTGGCGGGACCGGCTTCATCGGCGAAACCCTCGTGAACCATCTGCTCGATGCTGGGCATGCGGTCACGTTGCTGGCGCGCGATCCGCTGCGCGCGGCCTACGCGTTTCACGGCCGCGTGCGCAGCGTCACGTCCGTCGAGCAGTTGCAGCCGCACGAGCGTTTCGACACGGTCATCAATCTCGCGGGCGCGCCGGTGCTCGGTGCACGCTGGAGCAAGCGCCGGCAGGCGGTGCTGCTCGCGAGCCGCGTCGGCGTGACGGAATCGCTGATGCGCTGGGTCGAGACCGCCGAGGTCAAGCCGCGCACGTGGATCCAGGCATCGGCGATCGGTTACTACGGCGTGCGTCCTTCGGACGAGCGGCTCGATGAAAGCAGCAGCGCCGGCTCCGGCTTCATGTCGGCGCTGTGCCGGCAGTGGGAGCAGTCGGCACAACCGCTCGAGCGTCATGGCGTTCGTTCGGTGGTGCTGCGGCTGGGCGTCGTGTTCGGTCCCGGCGGCGCGCTGCGCCCGATGCTGCTCCCGCATTACTTCGGGATGGGCGGACGATTCGGTGATGGCACGCAGGTGATGAGCTGGATCCACCGGGACGACGTGCTGCGGATCATCGCGCGTGCGATGGCGAACCCTGGCATGCACGGCGTCTACAACGCGGTCGCACCCGCGCCATTGACCCAGCGCGAGTTCGTGCAGGTCGTGTCGAAAGTGCTGCATCGCGCGACCTGGCTGCACGTGCCGGCCGCGCCGCTGCGGGTCGCGATGGGCGAGATGGCCGAGCTGCTGCTGGACGGCCAGCGCGTGATGCCGGCACGCCTGCATCAGGACGGATTCATGTTCCGGTTCCCGACGGCCGAGCACGCGCTGCGTGACCTGACGAATCGCCCGCACGCGGATTTTCCGCGTGCGGCCTGTCGTTTGCCCCGCGGTCGCGTATAAACTCGGCGTGAACGCGTTCGGCGCGTGTCGTGCGTCCCGGGCGCTCCGCATCCGACCTCACAAGGAGACTGCATGCTGCACATCCTCGGCAAGATCCCGTCCATCAACGTTCGCAAGGTGCTGTGGCTGTGCACCGAGCTGAACCTGCCGTTCGAACAGGAAGACTGGGGCGCGGGCTTCCGCACGACCCACGATCCGGCCTATCTCGCGCTGAATCCGAACGGTCTCGTGCCCGTCATCAAGGACGACGATTTCGTGCTCTGGGAATCGAACACGATCATCCGCTACCTCGCGAACCGCTACGGCGGCGATGCACTGTATCCGGCCGAGCCGCAGGCGCGCGCGCGGGTCGATCAATGGATCGACTGGCAGGGCGCGGACCTGAACCGCTCGTGGGTCGGCGCGTTCCTCGGCCTCGTGCGCAAATCGCCCGATCACCAGGATCCGGCCGGCATCGCGCAGTCGATCGTGGGCTGGACGAAGCACATGCAGGTGCTGAACGCGCAGCTCGAAGCGACCGGCGCGTACGTGGCCGGCAACGGCTTCACGCTCGCGGACATTCCGATCGGCCTGTCGGTGAACCGCTGGTTCGGCACGCCGTTCGAGCATCCGGATTTCCCGGCGGTGTCGCGCTATATCGAACGTCTCGCGACGCGCGAAGGCTTCCAGAAATACGCGGGCAGCGCGAACCCGTGATGCTTCGCAGGTAGTGTGCGGTGTGGCGATGTGGCGGCGTGGCAAGCGCCACCGCGTTCGCGTCACGACCGATATGCACGGGCCCTCGGGCCCGCTTTCATGCGCCGGGCGCCGGCACCGCGTCGAGCACGCGCGCGAGAAACGCCTCGTGATTCCACGCGGATTCCGGCCGCGACAGCCCGAGCCGCACGACCACCAGCTGCCGGCTCGGCACCACGCTCACGAACTGGCCTTCATGGCCGACCGCATGAAACGCGTCGGCCGGCATCGCGACCGCATGCGGATCGCGATCGTTGAACGGCTCCGGCACCTTGACCCACAGCTGCGCGCCATACTCCTGTCGCTCCGACTGCGGCGTCGTGCGCGTCAGGTAGCGCACCCAGCCTTCCGGCAGCAGCCGCTGCCCGTCCCACACGCCATCCTGCAGCAGCAGTTGCCCGAAGCGCGCCCAGTCGCGTGCGCTCGCATACATGTACGACGGGCTGACGAGCGTGCCGGACGCATCGGGCTCGAACACCGCGCTGCGCATCCCGAGCGGCGCGAACAGCGCGCGGTGCGGTAACGCGAGGTAGTCGCCGTCGCTGCCGCCCAGTGCCTCGCGCATCACGCGCGCGAGGATCGCGCTCGTGCCGCTCGAGTAGGACCACTGCGCGCCGGGCGCCGCGGCGAGCGGCTTCGCCGACGCGAAACGCGCGGTATCGGGCTGCGCGTACAGCATCAATGCGACGTCGGACAGCGGGTCGTCGTAGTCCTCGTTGAATTGCAGGCCGCTCGTCATGCGCAGCAGCTCGTCGAGCGTGATGGCGGCGCGCGGATCGCCGCCGCCGCGCCATTCGGGCAGCAGCGCCGACGCATCGGGCGACAGCTTGTGCTGCGCGACGAGCGTGCCGACCAGTGCGGCCGTGACGGTCTTCGTCATCGACCAGCCGGGTAGCGGCGTGTCGGCCGTGAAGCCGGGCGCATAGCGTTCGGCGATCACCTGGCCGCGCCACATCACGACGACCGCGCGCGTGCGCCGCGGCCGCGCCGGATCGGGCTCGTCGAACGCGCGGTCGAGCGCGGTCTGCAGCTTCTGCGCGTCGATGCCGGCCGGCAGCGTGACCGGTGCCGGCTGGGTGGACGGCGGGTCGGGGAGAGGCGGCAGCGCGGCCGGCAACGCGCCGGGCGACGGCCCGAGCGCGAGCGTGCAGCCGAGCCCGGGCCGGAAGTCGGCTTCGCGTTCGGCGAAGCCGGCGAAGGTCGCCGTCGCGCGATGATGATCGGGGTCGATCGACGGGTGTACCAGTTTCAGCAGCGGATGCACGCCGGCCATGATGTCGACGTCGATCACGGACGCGGCCGGGCGGCCCGACACGTACACGCCGGAACACAGTGCCTTCGCCGCATAGCCGGTCGCGATCGGCGCGAGCCGGGACAACATATGGCCCGTGTAGCCGACCGCGGCGACGACGGCGAGCGCGACGCCGCGCAGGATCAGCTTCTTGAAGGGGATCGTCATGCGCGAGCGTCCTCGATTGTCGGCAGGCGGAACCTGAACCGGCAGTGTCGCAGGTTCGGGCCGGCGGTGGCAATCGCGGGTGGGTGCGACGCCGGGCGGCGCCGACCGCGCGCAAGGTGCCCGGCGTGTGTGACTCGCATGTGTCGATCGTCTGGAGCGAACGGGCCGCATGCGGCCCGTCCAGGCGGCGCGTTACTGCGCGTTGTTGTGGTCGGAGCGCAGGGTCCAGACCGTCGCGGTATTCGTGTTGTCGTCGACGGCTGCGAATTCCAGCTGGCCTTTGCTGCCGTGCCCGAACGCGAGGCCGAACGCGGCCCCCGGCACGGTGTCGACCTGCATTTGCGCGACGAAGCGCCCGTCCACCGTGAATTCGACGATCTCGCTCGGCTGCTGCGGGTCGGCGTTGACCGCATCGCCGTTCGCGGTCACGAGATGGCCGTTCGGCGCGAGCGCCAGCGCGAGCGGGCCGTGCAGGTGTGCCACGTCGAAGTAGATCATCCGTCCGACGCCGCCGTTGCGATTCGTCGACGCCGCGTTCTGGATCGCGAACACGGCGTTGTCGCCGGTGGACGCGACATACAGCACGTCGATGTTCGGGTCGTAAGCGAGGCCAGTCGGGCCGACGACGAGTGCACTGGGATCGGTTCGATTCACGTAGCCCGACGCGATGACGCGCGAGCCCGGCAGCATCGTGACGCCGTTGTCGCCGATCGCGAGTTCGATGCGCGAGACCGTCCCGTTCAGCACGTTCGACACGAACGCGGTCACGCGCTGGCCGCGATCGATCACGGTCATGTCCCACGGCCCGTCGAGCAGCGCCGCACTGCTGAGTTGCGTGACGAGATTGCCTTGCGGACCGATGACGAGCAGCGACCCTGGCGGCACGACGGTCTTGCCGTCCGGCGCCGGGACGTTGCCGACCAGCACGAAGCCGCTGCGCAGCACCGCGAGCGCGGTCGTCAGGCCGAGATTGCTGCCCTGGAAGAAGGCCGCCGGCGTCTTGCCGGGCGACAGCTTCACGATCGTCGTGCCGGTGCCTTGCGTGTTCGACGCCGCGTTGAAGTTGGACACGACGACGTCGCCGGGTTTCAGCGTGCTCCAGCTCGGCACGCCGCGCGGCACGAACGCGATGCCGTACGGATTGACATCGCCGTTGGCGGGCACGGTCGACGCGGTAAACGATGGAATCGGCAAGATGATGTCGCTGCCGCCGGCCCAGGCGAACGCCGACGACAACGCGACCAGCCCGGCGCCGCATGCCGCGCGGCATAGCGAGTGCGCAAGCGTGCGCCGGACGCGCGCGACGACCGGCGGATCAACCGCAAGGACGGGCGTGGCGGGGGAACGACAGGAGGGGAGAGGGTCCATGGCATGACTCCGGTTGATGATCGCGAGCAGTCATCCCGGCTGCCGGCCTGCGCAGCCGACGGGTGTCCGGCGCAGGTTCGCGATCGTGCTGTTGCCGCGTGAACCCACGCTCGAAACAAACGGATGGCGACGGCCGGATATTCCATTCCGTTACCGATGCTGCAGGCGAGCCGGCGGCCATTGTTCGCCGCAAGGGCGATGCGGCCTGACAAGTTGAAATCCGACCGGCCGTCGGCCGATAATCGTCCGGCATCGCTTTCTCCCTCTCCCAGTCCAACCGTTATCGGAAAACGCCATGTCCTACGACAACAACAACCCGTTCGCCAAGATCCTGCGCGGCGAACTGCCGTGCGTGAAAGTCGCGGAAGACGACGCGACCCTCGCGATCATGGATCTGATGCCGCAGGCCGACGGCCACGTGCTCGTGATCCCGAAGGAGCCGGCCGCGCAGATCTTCGAGTTGTCCGGCGACGCCGCCGCGGCCGGCATTCGCATGACGCAGCGCGTCGCGGCGGCGGTGCGCGCGGCGCTCGAACCGGACGGTGTATTCATCGGCCAGTTCAACGGCGCGGCCGCCGGCCAGACGGTGCCGCATGTGCACTTCCACGTGATTCCGCGCTGGGAAGGCGCCGAGTTGCGGATGCATGCGCGCGAGATCGCCGACGCGGCGACGCTCGAAGCGCTCGCGCAGCGCATTCGCGCGCGTTTCGTGTAACGCGTCGATTGCACGCGGCGACGGCACGGCATCGCGTACCGGCCCGCCGCCGTGCCAACGCCTGTTTCAGCGGTCATGCGAGGTAACACGTGTAACCGCCGACGAAACTCGGCCAGGCCCACCCGGCGCTAGACTCCGCGCATTGCTTCACCGAGCGACAGGAAGGGCGGATCGCCTCTTCGTGCCGGCCGCCGCCCTTCACGGCGGCACGGCTTTCGCGAGGTGCCATTCGTCTTTCGCGCCGGGAATCGAGCCATGACCAGACTTCTCATCACGCTTGCCCTGATCGGCGGCCTGTCCGGCTGCTACGTCGCGCCGCCGTACGGCTACGCGCCCGCGCCGGCCTACTACGGCTATGCGCCGGCGTATTACGCGCCGCCCGTCAGCGTCGGGATCGGCGGCAACTTCCGCATCCGCTGATCCGGCATCGGGCGCAAGTGCTGGCCGCATCGGTCAGCGCCGACGCGTGGCGCCGGGGACTCGCGCGGATTCTCGTATCGCATGACGGCGGTGCGCTGCGCGGCGTGCGCGCGCTTCCTATACTTCACAGGAAAGCGCATTCCGCGTTTCTGTGAGGCAGCCATGGCAGTCACCCGCAAGATCGCAGTCGCGTCGGCCCTCTCCACGCTCGTCTATCTCGGGCTCGCGGTGCTCGGCAGCGGCGGGTTCGCGGCCTTTTTCTCGCATCCACAGCTGACCGTCGTCGTCGTCGCGACGCTCGCGATGGCCGTCGCCGCGCTGTTCACCGAAGGCAACCTCAGCAGCGGCGAGCGCGAGAACCGCGACAACCGCTGGGTGCTCGCGGCGTTCGGGGTGAGCGGGTTCCTGCTCGCATACCTGCCCGCGCTGACCGACCGGCTCGACTTCTGGACTTTCGGCGGCGAGGCGGTGCGCTGGATCGGCGTCGTGTTGTACATCGTGGGCGGTGTGCTGCGCATCTGGCCCGTATTCGTGCTCGGCAAGCGCTTCAGCGGGCTCGTCGCGATCCAGCCGGGCCATACGCTCGTGACCGACGGCATCTACCGCCGCATCCGCAATCCGAGCTATCTCGGCCTGGTCGTCAATTCGGTCGGGTGGGCGCTGGCATTCCGCTCGGGAGTCGGCTTGCTGCTGGTCGTGCTGACGATGGTGCCGCTCGTCGCGCGTATTCGCTCCGAAGAGGCGCTGCTGCGCGAGCAATTCGGCGCCGAATACGACGCGTATTGCGCGCGGACCTGGCGTCTGCTGCCGGGCGTGTACTGACCCTCTTCATTTCTTCCGCGCCGCCGTTTCAGGCGCCGCCCACGATTCGTTCCCGATGTGTTGCCACGTGTGTCGCAAACGTGCGACGCCGCCTATCGCCGGCCTGTCGTTCCGCACGGCCGAGCCCTCGGCGAAGCCAATGCTGGCGCGGGTTTGCGGGCATTCGGGTGCAGCCGTTCGAACGCGCTTATTCGTAAACAACTTGTTACCAGAATGTCCACGGCAAGGATGCGGGACCGGTGCTATTCTTCGCCGCAAGCTCAATGAAATGAATTGGTCCGCGGTTCGGCACAATGCCTGACACGACGTCGATCGATTCAGATCGTCGTACCGAGCGGACCTTCAATAACCAGATTGCGAACAAGGAAGAATACGGGAATGTGGAAGAAAATCGCCCCCGCTCTCGTCGTCGCCGCTTTGACCGGCGCGACTGCACTGCCGGCCATGGCAGGTGACATGAACAACGCGCTTGGCGGCGCGCTCGGCGGGGTAGCCGGCGCAGCGGTCGGCGGTGCGCTCGGCGGCAGCACGGGCTCGGTGATCGGCGGCGCCATCGGCGGCGGCGCGGGTGGCGCGGTGACGTCGAACCGTCACGAGCGCACCGGCGCGATCATCGGCGGCGCCCTCGGCGGCGGCGCAGGTACCGCGGCAGGCAACGCGATGGGCGGCCGCACGGGCGGCCTGCTGGGTGCGGCGGTCGGCGGCGGCGCCGGCGCGGCGCTCGGCGGCAACATGTCGCGCAGCTCGTACGAGCGCGATTACGGTGGTCGCGGCGATCGTGGCTACCGCCACCGCAAGCATCACCATCACCGCGACTGGGACTGATCGTCGCTGGCGCGGCTCGGTGCGTGAACCGCGCACCGGCGCGCCGACGGCGTCGGCACCCGACGCGAGATTCGGCCCGGCAGCCTGCCGGGCCGTCATCGCCGGCCAGACCGGCGAATACCTTCCGGCTCCCTCAGCCGCGGCCAGATGCCCGATCGACGGGCATGCAAGTTTCCCTCCTCGCTGTATTTCCCCGCTTTCCGACTCCATCGACTCTCGTGACTGAATGCGTCCGAGTAACGCCGATACCATTCGCGTTCCATTCGATTCCCGTTGGCCCCCGTTCTGCGGCCTGACGGCGGCTCATGACTGGCGCGGTGCGGCTTGCTGCCGTGCGCACGTCGGCGCGATCCAGTCTGCGTAACCGGATGTGTCGCGCACCGCGTGTGTCGCGACAGCGGCTGCGGCTTTTCATCTGTCCGGTAGCGTCCGGGCGAACATGCACGTAGCCCCGTCCGTCAGGATTTCCCTGATAGCCAGAGCGTCGTTTCGCGCGTCCTCACCGCGTATCGCGGCTGCCGGCTAGTAGTGGGAAATCGAATGCAATCCATCGCAACATTTAATTGGTCGATTGCGAACGACTTCGCTATCGTCGGCGATGCTCGCGTACGGCATCGCACCGTGCCGCTGGCCGCGCCTCGCCGCATGATCGCGAGCGCCACGGCCCGGTCGCCGGCCCCACAAGCATGGGCCGCCGCGTCCGAAGAACCGGACGAACCCGTCGCGAAGCCTGGCCGACCGAACGAAGGCGCATGCGCCTTCAAGCCACCCCGGCAACGATGTCCCGCCGCCGCATGCGTGCCCCACGCGCGTACGTGCCGCCCGATGCCGTTGGCACCCGGGGCCGGACCAACCCATTGCCTGGATGCACTATGTCTAAGACAACGTATTACGCGCCGCACGGCGGCCACCCGCCGCAGACCGATCTGCTGACCGATCGCGCGATGTTCACCGAGGCGTACGCGGTGATCCCGAAGGGTGTGATGCGCGACATCGTCACGAGCTGGCTGCCGTTCTGGACGAACACGCGCCTGTGGGTGATCGCCCGCCCGCTGTCGGGTTTCGCGGAAACCTTCTCGCAGTACATCGTCGAAGTGAACCCGGGCGGCGGCAGCGACAAGCCCGAGCAGGACAAGAACGCCGAAGCCGTGCTGTTCGTCGTCGAAGGCGAGGCCGAGCTGATGCTGCAAGGCACGAAGCACGTGCTGAAGCCGGGCGGCTACGCGTTCATTCCGCCGGGCGCGGACTGGACGCTGCACAACGTCAGCGATGCCGCGGTGCGTTTCCACTGGGTGCGCAAGCACTATCAGGCCGTCGACGGCATTCCGCTGCCGGAAGCCTTCGTGACCAACGAGCAGGACGTCGAGCCGATCCCGATGCCGGGCACCAACGGCGCATGGGTGACGACGCGCTTCGTCGACATGAGCGACATGCGCCACGACATGCACGTGAACATCGTGACGTTCGAGCCGGGCGGCGTGATTCCGTTCGCTGAAACGCACGTGATGGAGCACGGGTTGTATGTGCTCGAAGGGAAGGCTGTTTATCGGCTGAACCAGGATTGGGTCGAGGTCGAAGCCGGTGACTTCATGTGGTTGCGTGCTTTCTGCCCGCAGGCGTGCTATTCGGGTGGGCCTGGGCGTTTCCGTTACCTGCTGTACAAGGATGTGAACCGTCACATGAACCTGTTGCTGAATCCGGCGCGGTAAGGGTCGTTCAGGCAGTTGGATGTGAAAGCCCGCCGGCGGATGCCGGCGGGCTTTTTTTCGGCTTCTTCGTGGGTTTCCGGGGGAGCCGTTTGACGCCCCGTTTCCGACGGTCGAGTGGCCGCGGTTCCAACGGCAGATGTCAGCTGCGGATTCAACCCGGCATCAACGGAATCCAGCCGGTGCGTGTTGCGAACACACCGACCGTCAGTCGGATGCCGCCGGCGACTCATTACCCTGCGTCGCGCCACATTGATGGCAATGGGGGAAGAAGAAGAAATTCCGGCCACCGCATCCGCATACGTTGAAGAGCCTCAATCCGCAATGCACGCAGAACGTGGAGTCGTCGCCGCCGAGATTCCATTGTTTGTCGCAGGACGGGCAGCGCTTTTTTTCGAGTGAGCGAACGGCCTTTTCGTATCCGATCGTGCGCGCACGTTCTCCCTGATCCTGCTGCAATTCGAGCCGCTTGCGTTCGGCATAGCGCTGAAAGGCCTTCATCATGTAAAGGCCGGCGAACACCGTGAGCGCAATGCCGACCAGGACCCGGACATAGCCGCCAAAATTCGGCAAGTACGGAACCAGTTCGATGAAAAATGCGCTCAGTGAAAACAGGCCGAAGCCATACACGAAAGGCCAGTAGCGCATCTTGCGATAGCGCACGAACAACCAGATCGCGATCAGCAGAATCGGCAGCGTGAGCGCAAGCCGCAGTCCGAACACCTGCAACTCGTAATGCCGGTCCGCTTTTTCGAAGCGCTGTTGGGCTGCCGCGTCCGCGTCGGCGATTTGCGTGTCGACTTGAGTCTGCTGCGACGCCAGGGCCCGTTGCTGGTCGCCGATCGCATCGATCTGATGCTGCCAGTTGACGACCACGGCCTGGAGCGAATCCAGCTTGCGAGTTCTCGCCAGAATGTCCGGATCCCTCGCGCCGTCTCCCGTCACCGAGCGGGTTGCCAGCCAGTTGCGGAAACTTTCCTTCTCGGCCGCGTACTCCTTCGCGGCGCGTCCGCGAGCCACCTCCATTGCGTCGGCCTTCTCGGCAAGCGCGTCGTGCCGTGCCTGCAGATCGCGTCGGGCTGCATCCAGCCGCGCCTTCAATGGCGCATCCGCGAATTGCTCGACGACGGGCGGCCCGCCCCTCGGAGCGAAGGCCATGTCGCGAATCACGAGACTGCCGAGCATGTTCAGAAAGACAGCGAAGATGATCGCAATTACCCACGAGGCGAGCCGCAGGAGACGTGCCGGACTGGTCAGGCCATCGCTGGAAGTCATCATTGTTTTGCCTTTGTTGGAATGGTTATATAAGCGGGCTTGATTGTCGACGATTCCCGCACCCTTGTCGAACGTCCCCTCCTGGCCGGGAGCCGTCGGTCTTCCCGCGTTCCCCGGGAATTCATGATGAACCCGTTTTCACGGGCGATGCGTGTGGCTACAGGCCGAGCGCAGCCGCCGCGAGCGTCGCGACCTGCAGCCGTGTATCGGGCGACAGGCCGTCTTCGATCAGCCACACGGCCGACAAACCCGACCACGCGAGAATCCACTGCAGCAACCGGCGCCTATCGAGCCGTGCAGCATCGGCCACGACCATGACACGCTGTTCGAACCGCACCGGATCGACCGCAACGTCGTGTGAAGGATTGCAGAACAGGTTCGCGTAGTCGAATGCGCGATCGCCGCGCAGCCCTTTTGGATCGATCGCACGCCAGCCGCGATCGCCGAAATGGAGAATGTTGCCGTGATGGATGTCGCCGTGCAGGACGACTTCGTCGACGGGCGGCCCGTCCAGCAGCTGGCGCGCGACCGTTCCCGAGCAACGAAGCACGACACTGGCTGACGCGTCGGACAGCAGCGCCTGAAACCAGTCATGCAGCGGCACGACCGAAGGCGGCTCCGAAGCACGATACGCATGCAGCCGCGCGACGACATCGCACGCGATGCGCATCGCATCGTCGTCATGCCCCGATGCCGAAAAGCCGGCCAGCGTCGGTTCCGGCTGCGCCCGTTCGAGCAGAATCGCATCGCCGTCGTGCAGCCACACCTGCGCGGCGCCTTGCCCGTTCCACCAGGTCATCAGTGCATTACCGCGACGTTCTTCGTCGCAGGTAGCGACTTTCAACATCGCCGGCCGCGATTGCCAGACGACGGGCAACAGGCCGCCGCTAGCGGTCAGGATCGGGCCGCCGTCAGGAACGAGGCCCCACAGGCCAAGGTATCGATCGAACATCACACGATGCTACCGCCGAACCGGCTCGCGCGCAGCACGGTTCGTCCAACGATGCGTCACGCGGTCGCAGATACGACGTGAACGGCCCGGCGCACTTTCCTAAATAAAATTTAGCCAGCCAAACTTTGGCTAAAGAATGTTCCGGTTTCGTGCCATCCCTTCGACAATGCGCGCCTTTCGTGACCGTCGGTGCCTCTCGCGCACCGGCCGTCGCAGCATCGAAGAAGGAGCCCGACATGACCGACCACACCGCATCCCCGCCGCCGCCATCGGCGCCACCGCCACGCCGTCGCCGTATGTGGCGCACGCTCGCGGGCGCGCTGCTCGGCCTGACGGTCGCCTGCGCGGGCATCGGCGCATGGACGATCCAGCGGATCTGGACACAATTGCCGTCCGTCGAGCACCTCGCCGTGTACCGTCCCGCGCTGCCGCTGCGGATCTTCTCGCGCGACGGCGACCTGCTGGCCGAATACGGCGTCGAGCGGCGCGAATTCGTGCCGCTCGAACGCATCCCGCCGCTGATGCGGCAGGCGCTGCTCGCGGCCGAGGACGCGAAGTTCTACCAGCACGGCGCGGTCGATTTCAACGGCCTCGCGCGCGCGACGTTCGCGAACGTCGTGACGGGGCAGCCGGGGCAGGGCGGCAGCACGATCACGATGCAGGTCGCGCGCAACTTCTACCTGACGCGCGACAAGGTGCTGAGCCGCAAGCTCGCCGAGATCCTGATGGCGACCAAGCTCGAACGCGAATACAGCAAGGACAAGCTGCTCGAGCTGTACATGAACGAGATCTATCTGGGCGAGCGCGCGTACGGTTTCGCGGCGGCCGCGAACGTCTATTTCGGCAAGCCGCTCGACGCGCTGAGCGCGGGCGAGGCGGCCGTGCTCGCGGGGCTGCCGAAGGCACCGTCCGCGTTCAACCCGGTCGTCAATCCGGCACGCGCGACCGCGCGCCGCAACTACGTGCTCGGCCGCATGCATGCGCTCGGCCAGCTCGACGACCCGACGTATCACGCGGCCGTCGCCGCACCGATCGCGCTGGCCACCACGCCGCCGCCGGGGATCATCGCGGCGCCGTACGTCGCCGAGCGCGCGCGCCGGATGATGGTCGAGCGTTTCCACGACGATGCCTATACGCTCGGCCTCGACGTGACGACGACGATCTCGATGCGCGACCAGCGCGCGGCCGAATCGTCGCTCGCCCGCACGCTGAGCCGCCAGCCGCGCGCGCAGCGCGATGCGCGCAACGGGCTCGAGGGCGCACTGGTGTCGCTCGACGCGGCAACGGGCGACATGCTCGCGCTCGTCGGTGGCGCGGATTTCAACCGCAACGTGTTCGACCATGCGCTGCAGGCATATCGCCAGCCGGGGTCGAGCTTCAAGCCGTTCGTCTATTCGGCGGCGCTGGAAAAGGGCTACTTCCCGGGCGTGCTCGTCGACGATACGCAGCGCACGCTCACGCATGAGGAAACCGGCGCACGGCCATGGCGCCCGCGCAATTTCGCCAACAACTACGAGGGCTTCATTCCGGTGCGGCGCGGGCTCATGCGCTCGAAGAACCTGGTGGCGGTCAGCCTGATGCAGGCCACCGACGCGCGCTACGTGCAGCAGCACGCGGTGCACTTCGGCTTCGACGCGCAGCGCAACCCGGCGTCGCTGCCGCTCGCGCTCGGCGCGGGCGCCGTGACGCCGCTCGAACTCGCAAGCGCGTACAGCGTGTTCGCGAACGGCGGCACGCGGATGGAGCCGCGCCTGATCCTGTCGGTGAAGCAGCGTCACGGCGGCGCGATGTACGAGGCGACGGCGCCGTCGGGTGAGCGCGTCGTATCGGCGCGCAATGCGTTCGTGATGGACAGCATGCTGCGTGACGTCGTGAAGTCCGGCACCGCGCGCGGCGCGCTCGCGCTGCGCCGCGACGACGCGGCCGGCAAGACGGGCACGTCGAACGGGTCGAAGGACGTGTGGTTCGCCGGCTACTCGTCGGGCGTCGTCGCCGTCGCGTGGCTCGGCTACGACACGCCGCGCCCGATGGGGCGTGCGACCGGCGCGTCGCTGGCGCTGCCGGTCTGGCTCGACTACATGAAGACGGCCGTCGACGGGCGTACGCCGGTCGAGGCGACGCCGCCGCAGGACGTCGCGCTCGTCGACGGCGACTTCGTCTATGCCGAATACACGCGCGGCACGTGCACGGCCGACGTGCCGTCCTACATCCGCAGCCGCTTCGCGTGCGGCGGGGCGGCGGCAGCGGCGGTGGCTGGTGCGTCCGACGTGCGGGGCGACAACGGCAAGCCCATCGAATCGACACCTGCCGCGGTCGATGCGGCCGAGCGCGAACGCGTGCTCGACCTGTTCCGGACGGATGACTGACGCGCACCATGCATACGCTTTATTTGATTGCAATCGTCGCGGAAGCGATGTCGGGGGCGCTGATGGGCATGCGCCGCGGGATGGACCGCTTCGGGCTCGCGCTCGTCGGTGCGGTGACGGCGCTCGGCGGCGGCACCGTGCGCGACGTGCTGCTCGGCCACTATCCGCTCGGCTGGATCGCGCATCCCGAGTACCTGGTGATCACGCTCGTCGCGGCGACCGCCGCGTCGTGGGTCGCACGGCATGTCACGCGAATGAAGACGCTGTTCGTCACCGTCGATGCGATCGGCCTCGCGGCGTTCACGATCATCGGCTGCGACGTCGGCGCGTCGACGGGCACCGCGCCGATCATCGTCGTGCTGGCCGGCGCGATCACGGGTGTCTGCGGCGGGATGCTGCGCGACCTGCTGTGTAACGAGATGCCGCTGATCCTGCGCGAGGAGCTGTATGCGAGCGTCGCGTTCGTCACGGGCGGGCTCTATGTCGGGATGCAGCATCTGGGCGTCGATGCGGGCATCGCGACGGTCGTCGCGCTGGCGGCCGGCTTCTCGATGCGGATGCTCGCCGTGCGGCTCGGGTGGAAGATGCGGACGTTCGGCGCGGCGGATCTCGAGCATTGAGCGGGGGCGCGCCGGTCGCGCGGCGCTGGGCGACGGCGATGCCGGCCGGGGCGTTTGAGTGAGCGCCCAGTCCGAACGGAACGTCAGTCGGCCTGCATCACCTGGAAGACGTTGCCTTCCGGATCGACGCCGTCGTACATCGTGTACGCGAACCCGTCGTAGCGCTTGAGATCGCGCACCGTCACGCCGCTGCCGGCCAGCCGGTCGCGATGCGTGCCGATGTCCTGGCCGATCGAGAACACGAACTTCACGTGGCTGGTTTCCGCGCGCGCTTCCGTGTGAGCCGACACCGCGTGGCGGAACGCCGGGCCGGCGAGATGCAGCGCAAGCTCGATGGCGCCTGCGCCGAGCACGACCCACTCGTTTTCGATTTCCTCGATGACGGGTAGATCGAAATACCGTTGGTAGAACGTCTTCAGTGTTGCGACGTCCTGGGCGTACAGGATGATGCGGGTCATCGGAAGCGGCACGTGGGTCTCCTCGAAGGGGATTCGCGAAGCGCGAATGATGCGTCGTGACAGTCGTTGCCATCGTTCAAGCAGGACATCGCGCGACGCAACGCTCATGCGACCTGCGGCACACGCCCGCGCTACGCCGGCACCATCACCGGCGGCGCACCGTCGCCGGTTTCCACCATCTTCACCGCGAATCCGTAGCACCGCGCGATATGGGCCGGCGTCATCACGTCGCGCGGCGTGCCGTGCGCGACGATCGTACCGTCGGCGAGCATCGCGATCGTATCCGCATGCCGCGCGGCGAGGTTCGGGTCGTGCACGATCGCGAGCACGCCGAGCTGCCATTCGCTGGCAACGGCGCGCACGGTTTCGAGCAGGCGGTGCTGATGTGCGAGATCGAGCGCGGCGGTCGGCTCGTCGAGCAGCAGGTAGCGCGGGCCGCTCTCCATCGCATCGTCGTCCGGCCACAGCTGCGCGAGTACACGGGCGAACTGCACGCGCGCGAGTTCGCCGCCCGACAGCGTCGTGACATCGCGACCAACGAGTGCATCGGCGCCCGCGCGTTCGAGCGCGCACCATGCGATGTCGCGATCGCGATGCGACGTCGCACCGCTGCGCCGCGCATGCGGATAGCGGCCGAGCAGCACGATTTCGTCGACGCTGAACGGGAACGCCGGCTGCGCGGCCTGCGGCAGCACCGCGCGCAGGCACGCGAGCCGCGGTGCGTCGATGCGTGCGAGCGGTTCCCCGTTCAGCGTGATGTCGCCGGTCACGCGCACGCCGTTCGGCGCGACGCCGCCGGTCAGTTCGCCGGCGAAGGTCTTCAGCAACGTGCTCTTGCCCGCGCCGTTGCGGCCGAGCAGCGCGGTCACGCGGCCGGGTTCGATCGACAGCGACAGGTTGCGCAGGATCGCGTTGTGTCGACGGGCGACGTCGAGGTGATGGGCGGTCAGCATGGTCGTCGTGACAGAAGGGTTAGCCGCCGAGCGCGCCGCGGCTCTTCCACAGCAGCGCGAGAAAGAACGGTGCGCCGAGCAGTGCGGTCAGCACACCGAGCGGAATTTCGGCGGGCGCGGCAACCGTGCGCGCGGCGAGATCGGCGGCGAGCGTCAGCAGCGCGCCGAGCAGCGCGGCACCGGGCAGCACGACGCGCTGGTCGGGGCCGCACGCGAGCCGCACGCAATGCGGCGCGACGAGCCCGATGAAGCCGATGATGCCCGCGCACGACACCAGCGCGCCGACCGCGAGCGCGACCGCGACGAGCACGCGCCGCTTCAGCCGCTGCACGGGCACGCCGAGGTGCAGCGCCTCGGTTTCGCCGAGCTGCAACGCATTCAGCGCGTCGCGTTCACGCGCGAGCAGCATGCAGCCGATCGCGACGCACGGCGCGACGGCCGCCAGCGCGGACCATTGCGCGCCGCCGAGGCTGCCGAGGCTCCAGAAGGTCAGCGAGCGCAATTGCGCATCGTCGGCGACGAACGTGAGGAGCCCGATCGCCGCGCCGACCAGCGCGTTGATCGCGATGCCGGCGAGCAGCAGCAGCGGCAGCGCGAGCCGCCCGCGCGACGCGGCGAGCCGGTAGACGAGCGTGGCAACCGCGAGCGCACCCGCGAACGCGGCGACGGGCAACGCGGCCGCGCTTACGTGCGCGGCAAAGAGCGCGGGGCCGAGCACGATCATCGTCGTCGCGCCGAGCGCGGCGCCGCTCGACACGCCGACGAGCCCCGGATCGGCGAGCGGGTTGCGGAACAGCGCCTGCATCGCGGCGCCGGTCGCGCCGAAGCCGCCGCCGACCAGCAACGCGAGCGCGACGCGCGGCGCGCGGATGTCGAACAGCACCGCGCGCGCCTGCTGCGCGGCCGCATCGCCGGTCAGCGCGGCCCAGGCTTCCGCGAGCGGAATGCGATAGGCGCCGACGCACAGCGCGACGACGGACATCGCGCATACGAGGCAGGCGAGCGCGGCCAGCGCGAACGGGGCGAAACGGCGCGACGTGCCGATGCGCGCGGCACCGGCGCTTGACGCGGGCGACGATGCGGGGAAAGGCGAAGCGTGAGCGGGCATCGGGGCAGTCCGGAATCAGGCGAGCGCATCCGACAGGCGTCGGTGCAGGGTCGTGACGGCGAGCGGCAGGCGCGGGCCGAAGCCGAGCAGGAACAGCGCGTCGAGCGCCACCACGCGCTGCGCGCGGCCGGCCGGCGTCGCGCCGAAGCCGGGCGTCGCGAGCAGCGCGGCGCGGCCGCCGACGGCCGCGAGCCCTTCGTCGGAGATCAGCACGACGTCGGGCGCGGCGGCGGCCAGCGCCTCGGTCGTCAGCGGCTTGTAGTGATCGAAGCCCTGCATCGCGTTGCGCGCGCCCGCGTAGCGGATCATCGCGTCGGCGGCCGTGCGCTGGCCGGCGACGAGCGCCTGGTTGCCGGTATGGTTCAGCACGAACAGCACGCGCGGCGGCTGCGCGCCGCCGGGCGCACGGGCGGCGACCGCCTCGCGCGCGGCCTGCCAGTCGCGGTCGAAACGTTGCAGCAGCGCGGTGCCCGCGTCGCGCACGTCGAGCGCCTGCGCGACGCCGGTGATCTTCGCGCGCACCGATTCGACGTCGTGACGTTCATCGAACGTCGTGACGGCAACGCCGGCGTTCTTGACTTGCGCGATCGCGGTGGGCGGGCCGGCTTCGGCCGATGCGAGCACGAGATCGGGCCGCAGCGACAGCAGCCCCTCGGCCGACAGCGCGCGCTGGTAGCCGACCTTCGGCAGCCGCTTCGCGGCGTCGGGGTACGTGCAGGTCGTGTCGGCGCCGACGAGCCGGTAGCGCGGCGTTTCCGCGCCGCCGAGCGCGAACGCAGTTTCCGCGAGTGCGCCGCCGATCACGACCACGCGTTTCGGTGCGGCCTGCGCACCCTGGGCGAGCACGCTGCCGGGCAGCGCGCCCACGAGCGCGCCGGCCGCCGCGCTCGCCAGCACCGCGCGGCGGCGCGGATCGAACGGTCGCGCGCTCACCGCGCGCCTCCGCGTGCCGCGGCCGGCAGCGTCGCGACGAGCGCGCGCCAGTCGTCGCGTTCGACCTTGCCGGGCTTGCGCTCGCCGAACAGCAGCGCGACGTGGTCGCCCTGCCGGTCGAACAGTTCGAGCGACGTGACGATGCCGTCGCTCGTCGGCTTCTTCACGACCCACGCGGCGGCGATCAGGTCTTCGCGCACGTGCAGGTTGAAGCCCGGGTCGAGCACGTTGATCCACGCGCCGACCTCGCGCACGTTCGCGACGGGGCCGGTATGGATCTGGATCATCCCCGCGTTGCCGACGAACACCATGATCGGCTGGCCGCTCCGAGCGGCCTGCTGGAGCACGTGCCGCAGCGCATGCGTGGTTTCGACCGGATACGCGTATTGCGGATCGGCGAGCCGCAGCGCCTGCATGCGGCTCACGCCGAAGCGCTGCGTGATGCCGAAGAACTGGTGTGTGTCGGTCATCGCGTCCCACGCGGCGCGGAAGCCCGCGACGTCGATCTCGGTGTCGGCGCGCTCGGGCGTTTTCGGCGCGGCGGGCGCAACCTCGAGGCCCGGCTCTTGCAACGGCGCACGCCAGCGCTCGACGAACGCGTCGTACGCGGCGTGGTCGCTGTGCGCGCGCAGGTAGACCTTGTGGATCGCATGACCCTGCGCGTCGAAGAACTGCAGGCTCTTCAGCGGGCCGTGCGCGGTCTCGTCGCGCACCGCGAATGCCGATACCCAATGACGATAGAAGATGCGCAAGTCGATATCGCCGAGCGCGAGGCCGACGGGACCGTCGTGGCTCATCTGCGCGTATTCGCCATCCTTTTCGTGGACGGCCGTGTCGTTGCGCGTGAGCGCCATCACGCGGCCGAGGCGCGGCATTTCCTCGAACATCGCCGGAAAGCGCGCGTCGAGCCGCACGACGTGCTCGCCGACGAACGCGGCGAGCGCCTCGCCTTCGCTGACGCCGAGCGCCTGCGCGACGTCGCGGTTGCGCAGCTGGCGCTCGGTCTTGAGCTGGATGAACGCGTCGCGCAGCGCGGCGGCTGCGCGGGCCGGCGTGGCCGGTTGACCGGGAAGGGCGGATTGCATCATGTCGGACTCCTTCAAGTAACGGTTGGGGTGGCAGCGCGGGCGGCGCGCATCAGAAATCCACTTTCATGCTGACGGCGACCGTGCGACCGGACGACGTATACGCATCGAGCACCTGCGAATCGGCTGCGATGCCGCGCACGTCCGACCAGTTCCAGTACTTGCGGTCGAACAGGTTGCGGATGCCGATCGTCGCGCTCACGTGCTTGTTGAAGCGGTAGCCGCCGCGCAGGTCGACGACGAACGACGACGGCGGCGCGAAGCACGCCTTGTTCGAGCAGTCGGACTTGTCGATGTCCTTGTCGCGTTTCGCGGCCTGGAACAGCAGGTCGGTCTGCACGTACCAGCGCTCGGTCGGCTCGTAGCGCACGCCGAACACGGCCGAGAACGGGTTGACGGTGTTCAGCGGCTGGCTGGCCGCGCCGTCGTTCTGCGTCGAGCCCTTCGTGAACGCCATCGCCGTCTTCAGCGTGATGCCGTTCGGCATCACCCATTCGGCGCGGCCTTCGAGGCCATGAATGCGTGCGTCGGCGAAGTTCACGTACTGGAACACGAACGGATCGGTTGGTCGGCCGCTGCCGGCGATCGTCGTGCGCGAGATGAAGTTGCGGTAGCGGCCCGTGAACGCGGCGGCGCTGTAGCGCACGACGCCGTAGCCGGTGCCGGCCTTGCCGCGCAGGCCGGCTTCGAACGTGTCGCTCGTCTCGGGCTTCAGGTTCGGATTGCCGATCGACGTGTAGCCGTACACCGGGTTCGAGAAGCTGCTGTTCACCTGGTCGGGCGTCGGCGCGCGGAAGCCGTGCGCGTACTGCACGTACGGAATGACCGCGGGCGTGATCTCGTAGAGCACGGCGACACGCGGCGACAGTTCGTTCGCGCTCGTCGATACCGCCTTGCCGGTGAACAGCGGATCGTTGGCGGTCGGGCTCAGCCGGTACGTGTCGAAGCGCAGGCCCGGCGTGACGAGCAGGCGGCCGTAGCCGATCTGGTCCTGCACGAACGCGCCGAACAGCGTGTAGTCGGTGTCGGGGAACGCCTTGTTCGGGAACGCCTCGCCGACGCCCGGCACCGTGCCGTCGCGCAGGTTCGTCACGCGCGACACGCTGCCGTCGACGCCGTAAAGCAGCTTGTGCGCGAACGGGCCGGTCGCGAAGCCGCTTTCGGCGAACGCGGAGCCGCCGAACGTGCGCTCCTTGTACTGGTTGTCGCGCGAACGCGAAGCCGCCCGGCCGCGCGTCTCGAACGCGTACTGGTCCTGCTTCGCGTCCTGGTAGTAGAACTGCACGTGCGCGGTCTGGAACCAGCGGAACGCATCGTCGCGGAAATCGTAGTCGACGCTGAAGCGGTTGCGCTCGAGCCGGTCGTAGGTCGTGAGGCCGAGCGTGGTCGGCGGGCTGATCGCCGACAGCACGTCGGTGCTCACGCGCCGCTGCACCGTTTCGGCGGTGAACTTGATCGTGTCGCGCGTGGTGGGCGTCAGCACGAGCTTGCCGAGCAGCGATTCCGAATAGACGTCCTGCGGGTTCGACGTGGTGCGCAGCGTGCTCGCCGAGTTGTTGCTGCCGCGCGTGTCGACCTCGTGGCCGCGCCGGCCGTCGGCGATGATCATCCCCTGCACGCGATCGTTGCCGCCCGCGGCCGACACGGTCGCACCGACGCTGCGGTCGGCCGAGTCGTAGCTCGGCCGGAACGAGAAGTAATAGGGTTTGTGGTAGATCGACAGCAGGTCGCGCGGATCCTTCGTGATGAAGTTCACTGCGCCGGTCAGACCGTCGCTGCCGTATAGCGCCGAAGCCGGCCCGCGCAGGATCTCGATGCGCTTGAGCGTGTCGAGATCGGCGTAGTCGCCGCGCCCCGCTTCGAGCGGGCCGAACGAAAACGCGTTCGGCAGGCGGATGCCGTCTTCCATCAGCAGCACGCGATTGCCTTCGAGGCCGCGGATGTTGATGCTCGAATCGCCGTCGCGGCCGCCGCCGAGCGCGGCGCTGCCGGGCCGGTACGCGGTGCGGCGCACGGTGACGCCCGGCTCGTAGCGCAGCGCGTCCTTGATGTTGGTGGCTTGCTGTTCTTCCAGATCCTCGTCGGTGATCACCGCCACGGACGCCGCCGTGCGGCTCGCGGCCGTGGCGGTGCGGTTGGCCGTGACGGTGACGGGATCGAGCAGCGCCGCATCGCCGCGCGTGGACGCGGCGACGAGGAGGGCGGCAGGCGGGTTGGCGCCTTGCGGCGTCGAATCGGCGTGAGCCGTGGCGGCGGACAGGCCGAACGCGCCGAACAGCGCGGCACAGATCGGCCGCCGCGCCAGCGTATAGCAATGCACAGGTGGTCTCCCATTGATGATGACAAGCCCGAAGGCTGGCTGGGTGACGCGTTCACCTGGCTGGCCCGCCCGCGCACGGAAGGCGGCGAGCGGCGAATTGAAAGGCAACTGATAATTTTGCCAGTGTAAATGAGAATTATTATCAATACAAGAAAGGAAAGCGGCTCGCGTGGGTGAGCGCTTACCTGTGCGGCTCGGGTGAGCCGCGGCGGGAAATTCGGGAAAAACGCGGGCGCTGGCTAGGCCAGCGCTTCGATGCGGATCAGCAGGTTGCGCGCATGCGTGATGAACGCGTCGTGCGTCGCGCGATCGCCGTGGCTTTCGAGGCCTGCCTGCTCGGCGAACGCGATCTGTTCGGTGTAGAGGTCGACGAGCGCTCGGCGTGTGTCAGGGGGAAGCGCGCGGATCATCGACACGATCAGCAGTTCCTGCGCGCGAAGCGTGCCGGACAGCGTCTGGACGTTCATGCTGGCCTCCATCGGACGATGCGGCGGCGAGCCGCTCTTTCCATACTAGGCGGTCGGCGGTCGCAGCGCAGGCGCGGTGTTGGCGACGAGGCGGCGGAATGCGATTCGACGCGGTAATCGACGCTGCCGTTGCGCGGCGCGAAACGCGCCACGCGTGCCCAGAACACCGCGAATCGAAGCGTGCAGGGAAGCGAACGGAATCAGCCGGCCGCTTTCGTCGCCTGCGCATCGCGCACGACCTGCGCGACGCGTTCGACGAACTCGACGTCGACGCTCGACAGCGCTTCGCGCTTGCCGTCGGGCATCTCCACCATCAGGCGATACGTGACGTCCTGCGTGGCCCAGGCGAGATAGCCGACGACGGCGAGCATCACGCCGACGACGAGCGCGGCGCTCGATCCGGCGATGCCGCCTGCGACGGCGACGGCCGCGCCGATCAGCGAGATCAGCGACGGCACGAGGCGGTTCTTCGGAATCTTGACGACATCGACCTGGCGGATGTCACGGAGTGCGAATACCTGCCCGGCGGCCGACAGGCCGTTGCGCGTGATCATCACGCCACGTTCGTTGAATGCGTTTTCCATCGTGTGTTGCGTGGACGAAAACGCGCAGCGTAGCAGGTTTCGTTGCGGCATCAAACGAGACCGACTGCCGCACGATGGGTGCGGCGCGGGTGAAACCGGGCAAGCGGATGGAGCGGGTAGGCGTTCAGAACTGCAGGCGGCCGTCGCCGTAAAGCCGGCCCGGCACGTGCGAGGCGACGACCTCGGCGATCTCTTCGTCGGTCGATTCGGCCGGCACGATCTGGCGCCGCGCGGGCGCGTCGAGATGCATCGTCCATTCGACGAGGCGATACGGCCGGCCCCACGGGCGCTGCATTTCGACCGATACGCGGCAGCTCTGGACCGGCATCGAGTGTTGGCACGTCAGAATCGCGTGCAGATGGCTGAAAACGGTATCTTCGATCATCATGGCCTCCGATCCTGTCTTGTCTTGTGGGCAATCGATGGCGGCGCCGTCGGCGGTTCAAAAAAAAAGCCGCCGATGTTCAGGCGGCCAACAGGGGGGGTGAGAGCATCCTCTCAGCCCAGAATTAAGCGAAACTTAAAAGCCCATAAAAAAGCGCCCCGCGTGGAGCGGGGCGCTTCTTGCCGTCGTGATCCGCGTGTTAAGCGGATGCTTTAGAACTTGTGACGGATACCGATACGTGCGGCGATCTGGTTCTTCGAACCCGTGCCCGACGTATTGAAGTAGCTCGTGCTCGAGCCGATCTGCGCTTGCACGCCCTTGCCCGACGCTTGCTGGTACACGACCAGGCCGTACACGTCCGTACGCTTGCTGAGTGCGTAGTCGGCGATACCGTTGACCTGGTTCCAGTGCCACGAGTTGCCGCTCTGCGTGGCGTTCGTGTACGTGTAGCCGAGGCCGCCCGACAGCGCCGGCGTGAAGGCGTACTTCGCGCCTGCTTCATACGCGTTGTAGAACGTGCCGCCCGCGCCCGACACGGTCGAGAACTGCGTACGCGTCCACAGCAGCCATGCCGTTGCCGGGCCCCAGACGTAGCGGCCACCGACGCCGTACGTACGCAGGTCGCGGACGTTGCCCGTTGCGATATTCGCGATCGTCGTCGAGAAAGCCGGCGTCGACTGGCTCGGGAAGCGGATGTCCGTGTACGCTGCGCCCAGCGAGAACGGGCCGTTCGCGTAGTTCAGGCCGAAGCTGTATGCGCGCGACGAGCCTGCCGTCGTCGTCGTGCCCGTCGTCGTCGCCGGTGCGCCTGCGAAGTCCGTCGAGTTCGAGAAGCCGTACAACGCGCCGAACGTGAAGCCCGAGTAGTTCGCGCTCTGGAACTTCACGGCGTTGTTGATGCGGCTCGACGTGAGCTGGTCGAGGTCGTTCACGTGGTACGCGTAGTTACCCGCGACCGTGTTGCCGCCCGTCGAGTAGTTCGAGCCGAGGATGTCGGTCGAGAACGAGTACTGGCGGCCGAACGTGACCGTGCCGTATTGCGACTGGCTTAGGCCGACGTAAGCCTGGCGGCCGAAGATCGCGCCACCCTGGCCGAGCGTGCCGTTACCGCTGTTGAAGCCGTTTTCGAGCACGAAGATCGCCTTCAGGCCGCCACCGAGGTCTTCGGTGCCGCGCAGGCCCCAACGGCTGCCCTGGGCAACGCCGTCGTCGTACTTGAACAGCTTGCCCGTACCGCCGTTGGCGGTCTTGCTGTGGTTCACGTAGCTGATACCGGCATCGATGACGCCGTACAGGGTCACGCTGCTTTGTGCGTGCGCCGTGCCGGCCGTTGCTGCCAGAGCGGCGATGGTCAACAGTTTCTTGTTCAAAGGGTTCTCCGAGCGAATAAATGGCGTGTCCAGTTGCGGTTCCGGCGCTCTCTATGGGCGCTTTCACGGACCGGCGGCAACTTTATCGAGGGGCCACGTAATGAATATGACAGCGACTGTCATATGAAGAATCTGTGGCGTCGATGCGACACCGAATTCTGCCCGGTTGTATAGCCGGTGGTTATACCGATTCAGACTGAGATTCGACCGGAATCAGGAATATGCACATGAAATAAGCTTGGTTGGCGGCGTTCCGGCCCCATGCCACGATCCGTGTTCCAACAAACGACACGGGACAGAGGACACCATGCGACGTTCATTCCTGACCGGCCTCGGCGCACTCGCCGCCGCGCTGGCATTCGCGGCGCCCGGCGCGCACGCCGACCCGCAAACGCTGAAAATCGGCACGATGAGCGGCCCCGACGCCCAGATCTGGACCGAGGTGACGAAGGTCGCGGCGCGCGAAGGTCTCGCGATCAAGGTCATCGAATTCAACGACTACGTGCAGCCGAACGCGGCGCTCGATTCCGGCGATCTGGACGCGAACGGCTTCCAGCACCAGCCGTTCCTCGACAGCCAGATCAAGCAGCGCGGCTACAAGATCGTCAACGTCGGGCTCACGTACACGGCGCCGATGGGTTTCTACTCGAAGAAGCTCAAGTCGCTCAAGGACTTGCCGGTGGGCGCGAAGGTCGGGATCCAGAACGATCCGTCGAACGGCAACCGCGCGCTGTTGCTGCTGCAGAAGTACGGGGTGATCAAGCTGAAGCCGGGCGTCGGCGCGAACGGCGTGAATGCGACGCCGCTCGACATCGCCGAGAACCCGAAGAAGATCAAGATCGTCGAGCTCGATTCCGCGCAGCTGCCGCGCGCGCTGCCTGACGTCGATGCCGCGTCGATCAACACCGACTATGCGGTGAAGGCCGGGCTCACGCCGGTGAAGGATGCGATCGCGATCGAGGATCTGCGCGGGCCGTACGCGAACCTGATCGCGGTGCGCGCGCAGGACAAGGACAAGCCGTGGGTGAAGAAGCTCGTCGCGGCCTATGAATCGGACGACGTGCGCAAGTTCATCGACCAGAAGTTCGGCGGCGCGATCATCCCGGCGTTCTGAACGTTTTCACGTACCGGATGGCCGAAGATCGACGATCCGGAAAGCCAATCGCCCGCGCAAGCGGGCGATTTCGTTGGTGCGGGCGGGTATGCGCGATACGTGCGCGCCGTGCTCCGGCGCGCACACCGGCCGCTCTGGCCGCTCAGGCCGACAGCAGCGAACCCGTGCGGATCGCGGTCGCGCCGGCAATCCGCGCGACTTCCATGCCGGCTGTGGCGAAGCGCACGATCTGGCGCGCGTACAGCACGCCCGACACGCTGCTCTTCAGCGTGACGACGCGATCGGTCAGCGGATCGACGATGTCGGCCACGGCCTGGCCGGCCTCGATCATCACGCCGACCGGCGTGCGGAACACGATCACGCCCGACACCGGCGCGACGAGCGGATCGGTGCCCGCGAGCGGCGTGGCCGGATGCGCGAGCGGCGGCAGCGGCGCCGGCGTGCCGTCGACGACCCCACGCTCGGTCAGGTATTCGACGATCGCCTGTGCGTCCTTTTCGGCGAACTCGTACGACACGTCGCGCTCGCTGCGCAGCTCGATCGTGACGGAAATCGCGCCGTTCGGGATCGGGAAGCGGTCGCCGAAGCGGCTGCGCAGATCCGACCAGCAGAAGCTGTGGATCTCGTCGAACGGGTTGCCGACCGAATTCAGCGCGAGCAGCGACGCCTGCGCGTCGAGGTAGCGCGACAGCGGCTCGACGTCCGGCCACAGATCGGGATTCGTGTAGAGGTGCATCACCGCATCGCTGTCGCAGTGCAGGTCGAGCACGATATCGGCGTCGAACGACAGCTTCTGCAGCGCGAGGCGTTGCGAGTCGAGCTCGGTGCGCGGCTTCTGCTCGTCGAGCGCTTCGCGCATCGCGGCGCGCACGGCGACGAGGTTGTGCTGCGCGTCGTGGGTCAGGCGGTGTTCGACGCGCGGCAGCACGAGCGCCGCGAGATCGTAGAAATTGCGGTTGAAGTTCTGCATCGAGCCGAGCTCGAAGCGGCCGAGGTGATCGCCGAACACGTGTTGCGACAGGCCGATCGGGTTCGGCACCGGCACGATGACGACTTCGCCGCGCAGCTTGCCGGCCGTCTCGAGCGCGGCGATCTTGCGGCGCAGCAGCGTGGCGACCAGCATGCCGGGCAGTTCGTCCGCGTGCAGCGAAGACTGGATATAGACCTTCTTGCCGCCGCGCGGGCCGTAGTGAAAGCTCGTGATCTGGCGTTCGGTACCGACGGCGGGGGAAATCAGCGGATGGGTCTGCGTTTGCATGATGGGGGAGTGCGGCGCAGCCGCGAATGATCCGGTGTGCGTGGAAGATCGATTGTACGTTGCCTTCCTCGCCGCCATCAAACCGGCGCCAGAACACGCCGTTTCCCTTTGAGAATCATCAGGTTGGGGCGGAAAAAATAACGCTGCCGGCACGGCCCGCGCAAAAAAAACGGGCTCCTTGCGGAGCCCGTTCGTGCCGAAGCGAAGCGTGCGCTTGCCGGGCGGATTACTTGCCGTAGACGTCGAAATCGAAGTACTTCTTCGCGATCTTGTCGTACGTGCCGTCCTTGCGCATGCCGGCGATCGCGCCGTCGATCTTCGCCTTCAGGTCGGTGTCTTCCTTGCGCAGGCCGATGCCGGCGCCGTTGCCGAGCGTCTTCGGATCGTCGATGTCCTTGCCGGCGAAATCGAAGTTCGCGCCGCGCGGGGTCTTCAGGAAGCCGATTTCAGCTTGCACCGCGTCCTGCAGCGCGCCGTCCAGGCGGCCAGAGATCAGGTCGGCGTAGACCTGGTCCTGGTTCTGGTAAGGCACGACGTTCACGCCCTTCGAGGCCCAGTACGTCTTCGCATAGGTTTCCTGGATCGTGCCCTGCTCGACGCCGACCGACTTGCCCTTCAGCGATTCGGCCGTCGGCATCAGGCCGGTGCCCTTCTTCGTGACGAGGCGCGTCGGCGTGTTGAACAGCTTCGCCGAGAAGGCGATCTGTTCCTGACGCGCCGGCGTCATCGACATCGACGACAGCACGCCGTCGAACTTGCGGGCCTTCAGCGCCGGAATCATCCCGTCGAAGTCGTTTTCGATCCACACGCACTTCGCGTTCATGCGGCGGCAGATTTCGTTGCCGAGGTCGACGTCGAAACCCACAACCTTGCCGTCGGCGCCTTTCGATTCGAAAGGCGGGTAGCTTGCGTCGACGCCGAACCGCACGGTCGTCCAGTCCTTCGCATACGCGGTGCCTGCCGATACGGCGAGCAGGGCTACGGTCACAGCCGCAAGAATCTTTTTCACTCGGTGACTCCTCGTTTTGTTCGATGGGTGCGCGGTTGTGCCGCGCCGTAAGCCTTCGGCCCGGCGCGGCTTCGCGACAGGCTGTCCGTTTCGCCCACCCGATGCGGGCGCGCGACGTGCGGAAGATTATCAAGACAAAATACCGGCAGGGCGCCTAGGACAAGCCCCGATACCGGGCCCGGCGGCGGCGCATGAGGGGCGCCGCCGTTTCAGACACAGGAACGATTCAGCCGAGCGTTTCGTTGACCGCGCGCTGCAGGCACGTGACGAATTGCGTGACGGCGGGCGTGGGCAGCAGGTCGCGCCGCGCGATGATCGACAGGTCGAAGCGCGGCATGGCTTCGTCGAGTTCCGCCGTGCGGATGCCCAGCGGCGCGACCATCGCGGCGAGCGGGCGCGTGAAGCAGCCAATCACGTCCGAGCGCGCGACGAGCCCGAGCGTCACCGCGAACGACATCGGCGAGCGCAGCAAACGTTTGGGCAGCGGCAGCCCGTGCGCCTCGAACATCCCGACCATCACACTGTGCGGAAACTGCTCGGCGCCCACGGTGACGATCCACTCGGCATCGAGCAATTCCTCTAACCGGCGCGCATGCGCAAGCGGGTGGCCTTCGCGCATCACGATGGTGAATTCGGTCGACAGCAGCGGCAATTGCGTGAAATCGCGGTCGAGCGCGGGCACGTGGTGCATCGCAGCGATGTCGAGCGTGCCGTTGCGCAACTGCGCGAGCGCGTCGGGCACCGTCACTTCCTCGAGATGCAGGCTCACGTTCGGCATCGACTGGCGGAACGCCGTCACCGCGTGCGGCAGCGCGGTCAGCGCGATCGACGGCATCGTGCCGACCGCCACGCGCCCCGACATCTCGCCTTTCACCTGCTCGACGGCCTCGACCGTGCGGCGGATATCGCCGAGCAGTTGCTCGGCGCGCGGCAGCAGCGCATGGCCGCACGCGGTCAGCTCGACGCCGCGCACGCTGCGCGCGAGCAGTTCCGCGTTGAGCGCCGTTTCGAGCTCGCGGATCGTATGCGTGACCGCGGGCTGCGTGACGCCGAGTTCGCGCGCGGCGGCGCGCAGGCTCTTGTGATGCGCGGCGGAGACGAACGCCTGGAGCTGCGCGAGGTTCAGGGGGTTGCGGATGCGGGTCATCGATCGGGTCCGGTTGGCGCGATGCTGTGGCGGGCGATGGGTTGAAGCGGAATTTGATGGCAATCCTGACGGTTGCGTGCGCATGGGTTTACGGCGCCGTGGCTCGGGCAGGCGACAGGTGCGGTCGAGGCCGCGATGGCGCTCGTCGCCGGGCGGGTCGTGATCAAGCCGTTTTGATGCGGGTAGCCTGCACGTGCCGCAATCGCAGGTGCGGCGACGCCCTACGCCAGCGCCATTTCGACAGCCGTCAGCGTGCGGCGTCGAATCCAGCCGCTCGCCATCCGGATCGCGAGCCAGTACGGCATGAACAGCAGCCGCGTGCGGGCGGTCGGGCAATGCACGAAGGTTTCGGTGCGCAGCAGGTGCGCACCCGACGCGAGCCCGACGACTTCGAAGCGGAGCACCAGCTTCGCATCGCGCGGATCGTCGTGCCGCACGAACGCCGCCGCGTCGGCGATCTTCAGCACGCCGAGGTCCGGGCGCCAGAAGCGGCCGACGAGGCCAAGCGACAGCGACGTTTCGTCGCGATGCAGCGGCGTGAACGCATGGAGGCCGAAGCGTTCGCGTTCGACGCGTGTGGCGCCGGAGCGCAGCGACGCGGCAACGGCTGCCGGGAATTCGCGGACGTTGAGCAGCGCGTCGACGATCGGATCCGTGCGCATGTCGAGCGTGGCGACCGTGTCGATGATGCGCGCCGGCGCCGCATCGATCGGCTTCGATTCGTGCACTTCGTGGAAGCCGAACGACGGGATGAACGGCGGCTTGCGCGCCGACGTCCGGGTGCTCGATTCGGAAACGATGCCGAGCGCGTTCATGGGGGCCCCCAAAGGCAAAGCCCGATCGTAGCACCGGGGGCGGATTCGCGCCGCACCGTTTCCGCGATGCGCGCCGCACTGCGCCCCATCAACAAAAAAAGCCTGGAAACTTGCGTTCCCAGGCTCGGAGACCATCAACGATGATGGTGGAGGAGACGATGTCGTCCCGATGCGCGCCGTCCTTCTGCCGGCGACGTCGCGCACGATTCGCTGGTCAGATCGCCCAGCCGCCGAGATAGAACGTGACGAGCACGGCCGCGATGAGCACGGTGCCGACGTTGAGCTTGCGGAATTCGCCGCTGGCGATGCGGCCGATCACGAGCGTCGAGAAGCCGAGCATGATGCCCGTCACGATGTTCGCGGTCAGCACGATGAACACCGCGCACACGAGGCCCGACATCGCGTCGACCATGTCGTCCATGTGCAGCTTGCTCACGCTGCCGAGCATCAGCAGGCCGACGTACATCAGTGCCGGTGCGGTGGCGTACGACGGCACGAGGCCCGCGAGCGGCGAGAAGAACATCACGACGAGGAACAGCAGGCCGACCACGGCGGCCGCGAGGCCCGTCTTCGCGCCGGCGGCCACGCCGACGCTCGACTCGATGTAGGCTGCCGCCGGCGCACCGCCGAGGAAGCCGGAGAAGATCGAGCTGAGCGAATCGGCGGTCAGCGCACGGCCGCCGTTGATGATGCGGCCGTTCTCGTCGAGCTGGCCGGCCTGGCCCGCGACCGCGCGGATCGTGCCGGTCGCGTCGAACACGGCGGTCATCACCAGCGCCAGCACGCTCGGCAGCACGGCCATCGACAGCGCGCCCTTGATGTCCATCGCACCGATCAGCGACGCATGGCCCGGTGCGCTCAGCGACGGCAGCGCGAAGATGCCGTGGTATTTCACGCTCGGATCGAAGATCAGCCCGAAGATCGAGATCGCGATTACGACGAGCAGGATGCCGCCCGGCACGCGACGCTTCTCGAGGCCGAAGATCGCGGCGAGGCCGATGATCGACATGATGACCGGGAACGCGGTGATCTGGCCGAGCGAGACCGGCAGGCCGGCGCCCGGGTTCTTGATCACGAGGCCGACGTCGTTCGATGCGATCAGCAGCAGGAACAGGCCGATGCCGATCCCGGTGCCGTGCGCGACGCCCGCGGGCAGGTTGCGCAGGATCCACGAACGCACGCCGGTCACCGAGATGCCGGTAAACACGAGGCCCATCAGGAACACGGCGCCGAGCGCGACCGTCGGCGACAGCCCCTTGCCGAGCACGAGGCCGAACGCGGTGAACGCGGTCAGCGAGATCGCGCAGCCGATCGCGATCGGCAGCTTCGCCCACAGGCCCATCAGCAGCGAACCGAACGCGGTCGTGAGGCAGACCGCGACGAACACGGCGCTCGTGTCGAAGCCGGCCTTGCCGAACATGCCGGGCACGACGAACACGGAATAGACCATCGCGAGGAAGGTCGTGACGCCGGCAATGATCTCGCGGCGCTGCGTGCTGCCGCGCGACGAAATGTCGAAGTACCGGTCGATGACTCCCTTGGTGCCAAAGTCAGTTTCTTCCGCGCCGACGCCGACCGTCGGCTGCACCGGGGTATCACTCATGAGCTTGCTCCTTTATCAGCATGCTGAAACGGCCCGTAGCGAACCGTCGTCAGGGTGTCTCGTATCTAGTTGGGATTGTCGGCAACGTCGTGGGGACGAATGACGCGTGATCCGTGTCGTTCCGTGCGAATCGAAACGATCGCGTGGGTGTCGCGTCGTGCGACGCGTTGTGGTGTCGACCCCGTCACGTGTGCTTTGCCGTAGCGAAGGTTAGGCGAACCGCCCATCACGTCCCATTGGGGGAAGAGCATGCAGCGCATGTCTCAGCGCTTATATCGGCGTGCAACGGGGCTCCGTCGCGTCGACCCACGTGTATACGCCTAGTTCGAATCCGTTAAGGCGATTATTTGAATGCAGGGTCGACGGACAAGGGGGAAGCGGGGGATGCATCGAGAATTACGAATGTCTTTCATGGTGGCCGGGCAGGCCGGTGGAAGCAGGGGCCGGTGGCGGGATCCGCCGCCGCGCGCAACCTGCATTCGGACGATGGCGCCGTCGCGCAGGGGCGGTTTTCGTCGTCGCCTCGGCCTCAATTGTGCGCGAGATGGTTGAGGTAGGCGCGGAACATGTCGGCCATCGCGTTCGCATACGCGTCGATTTCATCGGGCGAGCGCTCGCTTTCCGAAAACGCCTTGCCGGCCGCGGTGAGCGTGGTGGTGATCAGGTCGCAGGCCAGTTCGCGCGTGGCGTCCGGTGCGTCGGGCAGCGCCTCGCGCATGAACGCCTGGAAGATGCGGTTGCCGGCCGCCTTCGCTTCGTGTGCCTCGGGCGCGTCGCGATAGAGCGGCGCGGCGTCGTCGAGCGCGATGCGCATCCGCGCCTCGTCGCATTCCGAACGGATGAACGCGCGAACGGCCGTACGCAGCCGCTCGGGCGGTGTCCGGTTCACGTCCTCCAGCATCCCGCGCAGCATCTCGGCCGTCTGCCGCCACTCTTCATGCTGCAGCCGGAACAGCACGGCCGCCTTGTTCGGGAAGTACTGGTACAGCGAGCCGACGCTCACGCCGGCGCGCTCGGCGACGCGCGCCATCGTGAAGCGCTGCGCGCCTTCGCTCGCCAAAACCTGAACAGCGGCCTGGAGGACGGCCTCGACGAGCTGGGTCGAGCGAGCCTGCCGAGGCTGCTTGCGCGTGGCAATCCGGGCGTTCGGGCGGTCGGTCATGCGTGGCTGGCCAATGCGAATAGTAAAACCTGAATAGTTCGTCATATTCTAACCAGGTGCACCGACGCACTCAACCTGAACCCGGAGATACGCATGACCACCCTGACGCTCGACCCGCTGGCCTCGCTGCTGGCACGCCTGTTCGACGAAGCCGACGCCTCGTCGCCCGCGACGAGCCCGGACTTCGCCAGCCTGTCGCGCGACGAGCAGGCGCGGCTGATGCGCAGCAAGACCGACTACACCGACTTGTATGCGCGCCTGAAGGACTATCCGCTCGCGGTGTCGCGCGAGACCGGCACGCTGCTGTACATGCTCGCGCGCAGCGGCGGCGCGCGGTCGATCGTCGAATTCGGCACGTCGTTCGGCATTTCGACGCTACATCTCGCGGCTGCGCTGCGCGACAACGGCGGCGGCCGGCTGATCACCAGCGAATTCGAGCCGTCGAAGGTCGTGCGGGCGCGGGCGAACCTGGCGGCAGCCGGGCTGGCCGATCTCGTCGAGATTCGCGAGGGCGATGCGCTGCGTACGCTGGCCGCCGATCTGCCGGATTCGGTCGACCTGCTGCTGCTCGACGGTGCGAAGGCGCTGTATCCGGAGGTGCTCGCACTCGTCGAGCAGCGGTTGCGGCCCGGCGCGTTCGTCGTTGCCGACAATGCCGATTTCAGCCCCGACTATCTCGCTTACGTGCGCTCGCCGGAGAACGGCTATCTGTCGGTGTCGTTCGGCGGCGATGTCGAGTTGTCGATGCGGATCGGCTGAGCTTCACGGACGCTGAACGACGGCAGGCATCCGACCGTCAAGAATAGGATAACTGATCAATGTGATGAGAAAGTCGGACAATACCGCAGCGGCGCCCGGCGCGTCGGGCGCCGTCGCGCGTTATTTCAGGAACACGTAGCGCGCGAAATACGGGAAGCGGCCGACCGCATGCTCGGTCGAACACGCTGCATCCGGCGGCATGCCGCCTGCGGTATCGAGCCGCTGCACGAAGCGCACGCCGGCGAGCGTGCCGGCCGCGGCCTTCGCGTCCGTTGCGTCCGGCGTCGCGGCGAGCAGGAGTTGCGGAATGCTGCCCGGGCGTGCGCTCGGCGCTTCCGCGAGTTTCTTGCCGGTGATGCGGCTACCGTCGAGCGCTTCCCATGACGGCCCCGTGCCGTGCCGGACGACGAGCGTGCCGCTCGCGTCGAACAGCATCGCTTCCGGGTGCTGGAACACCCACGCGAGCTTGTGTCCGGCATCGTAGTCGCACGTGTAGACCTGTAGGCCAGCCGCGGTCGTCGACAGCACGGGCGTGGCCGGCTGCGGCGGCGCGAGGCCGGCGGCGTCGTCGGCGCGGGCGGACGACGCGCAGAAGGCGAGTGCAACGCAGGCCGCGGCGGCCGGCAGCATGGGGCGTTTCGGGAAGCGGCTTCGCATGGCGAGGCATCCTTTCAGGGCGGGTGACGGGTATTCGTCGACGAACCCGTAAACGCTAGACGCCAATTGCACCGGCTGCAATGCGCAAATGGCAATCGTGCCGATAGCCGTTGCGATTGCGTGCGGCCCCGGATGCGCGGCCGTGGGTTGACGCGGCCGCGCCTGCCCGATTCAACCTCAATCCGGGCCAACCGGCGTCGGTGCCTGCGTGGCCGCGAACGGCAGGATCGCGGCGAGCGCGAGCAGGCCGAGCGTTGCTTTCATGTGTCGCCCCAGCGGGTGCGTCAGGCCGCGGCTTGTGCCAGCGTCGGGTAGTCGGTCAGCCCGCGCTCGCCGCCGCCGAACAGCGTGTTGCGGTCGTGCGGTGTGAGCGCGGCACCGGTGCGCAACCGCTCAGGCAGGTCGGGGTTCGCGACGAACGGGCGGCCGAACGCGACGAGGTCGGCCCAGCCGGCGGCGATCGCTTCGCGTGCGCGCTCGGCGGTGTACGCGCCGGCGTAGATCAGCACGCCCGGGAACGCGGCGCGCAGTTGCCGCTTGAATTCGACCGGCATCAGCGGCGCGTCGTCCCAGTCGGCTTCCGCGATGTGCAGGTAACCGACGCCGAGTTCGCCGAGCAGCGTTGCAGCGGCGAGGTAGGTCGTTTCCGGATCGTCGTCGACGCAACCGTTCAGCGTCGTCAGCGGCGCGAGGCGGATGCCGACGCGCGATGCGTCGCCCGTGCCGTCGATCAGCGCCTGCGTGACGTCGCGCAGGAAGCGCAGCCGGTTTTCGAGCGAACCGCCGTACGCGTCGGTGCGCGTGTTGGCATTCGAGTCGATGAACTGGTTCACGAGATAGCCGTTCGCGCCGTGCAGCTCGACGCCGTCGAAGCCGGCCTCGATCGCGTGGCGCGCGGCGGCGCGGTATTGATCGACGATCTCGCGGATCTCGTCGAGCGTCAGCGCGCGCGGTTCGGACGCCTGCACGAAGCCTGGCGTGCTGCCGTCTTCACCCGCGATGAACACGTTCACGCCTGTCGCCTGGAGCGGCGACGACGACACCGGCTGCCGGCCACCGAGCAGGCTCGTATGGCTCAGCCGGCCGACGTGCCACAGCTGCGCGAAGATCCGGCCGTGCGCGGCATGCACGGCGTCCGTCACCTTGCGCCAGCCGGCCACCTGCGACGGCGTGTGAATGCCGGGCGTCCATGCGTAGCCCTTGCCGAGCGGCGCGATATAGGTGCCTTCGCTGACGATCAGGCCCGCGCTCGCGCGCTGCGCGTAGTACGCGGCCATCAGTTCGTTGGCTTCGTCGCCGGGCTGGCTGGCGCGCGAACGTGTCATCGGCGGCATCACGATGCGGTTCGGCAGCGTCAGCGCGCCGAGTTGCAGCGGTTGGAAAAGCGGGTCCTGGGTCATGGTGTTGATGTCCTGTCGGTGCCGCGGCCCGCGGGCCGCGGTGAATCAAAGGGTGAGTGGCGGGTGGCGCGTTCAGTCCCACGTCGGCGCGAGGCCGGCCGGGTCGACTTCGCGGCCGTTGCGTTCGAGCGCGGCGATCTGCGCCATGTCTTCGTCGGTCAGGCGCAGCGTCTGCGCGAGCAGGTTGCTCGCGAGGTTCTCGCGCTTCGTCGACGACGGGATCACCGAGTAGCCGAGCTGCAACGCCCACGCGAGCGCGACCTGGGCGGGCGTCGCGTCGTGACGCCGCGCGATCGCGCCGATCACCGGATCGCCGAGCACCTTGCCGTACGCGAGCGTCATGTACGACGTGACGTGGATGCCTTCGGCGTTCAGGAATTCGACGAGCTTGCGGTTCTGCAGGTACGGGCTCAGCTCGATCTGGTTCGTCGCGATCGCGTCCTTGCCGACGGCCGCGATCGCTTCCTTCGTCAGGGCGATGTTGAAGTTCGAGATGCCGATCCGGCGCGTGAGGCCCTGCGCTTTCGCATCGGCGAGCGCGGTCATGAACGTGTCGAGCGCGACGCCGTTGTCGGGGGCCGGCCAGTGGATCAGCGTCAGGTCGACATGGTCGGTGCGCAGCTTGCGCAGGCTTTCCTCGAGGCTTGGCACGAGCTTGTCCGGCGCGTAGTGGTCGACCCAGATCTTGGTCGTGAGGAACAGCGCGTCGCGATGCACGCCCGACGCGGCGATCGCTTCGCCGACTTCGGCTTCATTGCCGTAGATCTGCGCGGTGTCGATCGCGCGGTAGCCGACTTCGAGGCCGTTGCGCACCGAGTCGATGACGACCTGGCCTTGCAGGCGGAACGTACCGAGGCCGAATGCGGGAATCTTGCTCATCAGGTGCTCCTGGGAGAGTGGAACGGGTTTGCCATGGAAGTCATTCTGGCGTGTTGGATTGGTGAGATAAACGCCGTTGCCGGTCAAAAATATTTGATCTGAAATCAAGTATCGGGAGTGGGTTGGGACGATGTCATGCAGCGCGCGTCCGTGCGTTTTCATCCGCGTGGAACACCGGCAGTACCTCTGCCGCGATCTCGGCCAGCGTCTCGTCGAGCGGACGCAGGTTGCGGCGGAAATGCAGGCCGATGTGCTGCACGCCCGCGTCGCGCATGGCCGCCAGCTCCCCGACGAGCGCGAGACGCCCCGCGCGGGCGCCGAAGCGGTGACGCTGCAGCGGCGCGTGCGGGTCGTCCGCGAGATCGAGGTGGATGAAGCTCACGTACGGCTTGTCGCCGGCCACCGCGCGCCAGTTCGCGGCGCGCTGCCGGTGGTCGTCCGGTGTGCCGGGGTACGCGAGGCAGCCGTCCATGTGTTCGCCGATCCACGCGGGCGTTTGCTGCGCGAGACCCGCGACGAGCAGCGGCAGCGGCGCACGCGCGGCGGGCAGCACGTCGAGGCCGGGCGGCAGATGCCCGCGCGCGCCGTCGCGCAGCAGCGCGATCTGGTCGCGGAAATTCGCGCCGCGCGATGCGAAGTCGCGGCCGAACAGCGGATATTCGACGGGCCGGTCGCCGCTGGCGACGCCGAGCAGCAGGCGGCCGCCGCTCAGTTCCTGGATCGACGCGGCCGATTTCAGCGTGAGCAGCGGCTCGCGCAGCGGCAGCACGACGGCCGCCGTGCCGAGCAGGATGTCGTTCGTGATGCCGGCGAGGTAGCCGAGATACGAGAAGGTTTCGAACACCTGCGCGGCGTCGCCGAACGCGGGGTCGTACACCGGCACGTCGCGCACCCAGAGCGCACGGAAGCCGAGCCTGTCGGCCCGTTGTGCGAGCGTCGCGTGGCGCGCGAGGTCGGGGACGCCGGGGTAGCGACGGTCGTGCTGGCGCTTCGCGTTGCCGGCCGGCGACCAGTCGTTGTCGAGCGGCAGTTCGAGGCCGATGCTGAAGCTGCCGTCTGCGAGTGTGTCGAGTGCCGTGAGTGAAGTGGACATGGTCGGGCTCCGTTCAGTGCGCGAGCTGGACGGGTTCCGCCGTGCGTTCCGGCAGGCCTGCGCTGCGGTCGAGGCGACCGCTCAGTGCGGTGAGCGCGAATGCGCCGAGCGTGACGGCTGCCGCGATCCACGGCGTATGGCCGAGGCCGACGTGCGCGACGATCACGCCGCCGAGTGCCGAGCCGCCCGCGACGCCGAGGTTGAACGCGGCGATGTTGAAGCCGGATGCGACGTCGGTGGCGTCAGGCGCGAAGTGCCGTGCCTGCTTCACGACGTACACCTGCAGGCCCGGCACGTTGCCGAATGCCACCGCGCCCCACGCGAGCATCGTCAGCACGGCGAGCCATTTGACGTGGATCGTGAAGGTGAGCGCGAGCAGCACGATCGCGAGCAGCAGGAAGATCCGCTTGAGCGCCTTCACGGGGCCGACGGCGTCCGCGAGCTTGCCGCCCCACACGTTGCCGAACGCGACCGACATGCCGTAGCCGACGAGCACGAGGCTCACTTGCGACGGTGTGAAGCCGGCGATCTGCTCGAGCAGCGGGGCCATGTACGTGAACGCGATCAGCGAGCCGCCGTAGCCGACGGCCGTCATCGCATAGACCAGCAGCAGGCGCGGCTGCGCGAGCACGCGGAACTGGCGGGCGAGCGGCGCGGGCGCCGTTTGCGGCAAGCCGCGCGGCACGAAGGCCACCGCGCCGACGAACGCGACGAGGCCGAACAGCGCGACGACCAGGAACGTCGCGCGCCAGCCGAAGTGCTGGCCGATGAAGGTGCCGAGCGGAATGCCGGCGACGAACGCGACGGTCATCCCGCTGAACATCGTCGCGATCGCGCTGGCGGCCTTCTCCTTCGGCACGAGCGTGGTCGCGATGATCGAGCCGACCGAGAAGAACACGCCGTGCGCGAGGCCGGTGAGAATGCGCGCGACGATCAGCGATTCGTAGCCGGGCGCCTGCCACGCGACGAGGTTGCCGACGGTGAACAGCGCCATCAGCGCGGCGAGCAGGGTCTTGCGCGGCACGCGGCCGGTTAGCGCGGTGAGGAGCGGCGCGCCGATCGCGACGCTCAGTGCGTAAAGGCTGACGAGCAGGCCGGCGGACGGCAGGCTGACGCCGAGGTCGGCGCCGATCGTCGGGATCAGCCCGACGATCACGAATTCGGTGGTACCGATGGCAAATGCGCTGATGGTCAGCGCAAGCAGGGCGAGTGGCATGACGGGTGCTCCAGGGTCCGGTGAGGATGGAGCGCAGTGTGCCGCCTTTACTTTTGCTGAAAACAGGTCTATAAACCAAATTGTTTTGATTTGAAATCAAGAATGCAGCGATGAAGATTACACTCGACGAACTCCAGGCCTTTGCCGCCGTGGTCGACTCCGGTTCGATCACGGCAGCCGCGCAGCAGCTCGATCTCACGGTGTCGGCGACGAGCCGCACGCTCGGGCGGCTCGAGGAGAAGCTGAAGACCACGCTGCTGCGCCGGACCACGCGCCGGCTCGAACTGACCGAGGAAGGGCGCGCGTTCCTGCAGGACGCGCGCGCGATCATCGAATCGGTCGAGACGGCGGAAGAGCAGATGCTCGCGCGGCGCGAGATGCCGTCGGGGCGGCTGCGCGTGGACGCGGCGACGCCGTTCATGCTGCACGTGATCGTGCCGCTCGTGCGCGGCTACCGCGAACGCTTCCCGAAAGTCGAGCTGGAGCTGAACAGCAACGAGGGCATCATCGACCTGCTGGAGCGGCGCACCGACGTCGCGTTCCGGATCGGCCGGCTGAAGGATTCGACGCTCCACAGCCGCCGCATCGGCACCAGCCGGATCCGCATGCTCGCGAGCCCCGCGTATGTGGCGGCGCATGGCCAGCCGCGCAAGGTGGAGGATCTCGACAAGCACACGCTGCTCGGCTTCACGCAGCCTGAATCGCTGAACGTGTGGCCGATCCTCGGCGCCGACGGCGAACCGTGCCGCATCGAGCCGGGCATCCGCTCGTCGAGCGGCGAGACGCTGCGGCAGCTCGCGCTCGATGGCGCGGGGGTCGTCTGCCTGTCGGATTTCATGACCGCGCAGGATCGCGAGGCGGGCCGGCTCGTGCAGGTGCTCGCGCGCCAGACGCTCGAGGTCGAGCAGCCGATCCACGCGGTGTACTACCGCAATACCGCGATCTCGTCGCGGATCGCGTCGTTCGTCGATTACCTGATCGAGGCGCTGGGCGGCGGCGGCAGCGATGCGCCGGGGCGGCGCAAGGCGGCGTCGTGGATGGAGCCGCGCTAGGCGGCGGCCGGGACGACGGGGCGGGTTACGCCACGTGCGATCCGGCGTGCCGTACTCCGGCACGCCGTCGGGTGGCGGTTACGCCTCTTCGGACCAGGACATCCCGTCGCGCGCGAGCAGCGCCGACGAAGCCGCGGGCCCGAACGTGCCGGCCGTGTACAGGCGCGGCCGGTCGCCGAGCTGCTTCCAGCCGTCGAGGATCGGCTCGACCCACGACCACGCGGCTTCGAGCTCGTCGCGGCGCATGAAGTGCGTGAGGCGGCCGCGGATCACGTCGATCAGCAGACGCTCGTACGCTTCCGCGCGCCGCTCCGGAATCGCCTGCTGCAGGTCGAGGTTCAGGCTCACGGGCACCATGTTCATCCCGCTGCCCGGTTCCTTCGCGAGCATCTGCAGCTGGATCGACTCTTCCGGCTGGAGCTGGATCACGAGACGGTTGCTGTAGTGGCGCGGGCCGGTCGGGATGATCGAGAACGGCATGTCCGCGAACTCGATCACGATTTCCGACTGGCGGCGCTGCAGCCGCTTGCCGGTGCGCAGGAAGAACGGCACGTTCGCCCAGCGCCAGTTGTTGATGTGCGCGCGCAGCGCGACGAAGGTTTCCGCGCGGCTGTCCGCCGGCACGTTGTCTTCCTCGAGATAGCCCTTCACCGGCTGGCCGTCGACCGCGCCGGCCGTGTACTGGCCGCGCACCGTGTCGCGCGCGACGTCGGCCACCGCCATCGGCCGCAGCGAGCGCAGCACCTTCAGCTTCTCGTCGCGCACCGCGTCCGGGTCGAGCGACACCGGCGGCTCCATCGCGACGATGCACAGCAGCTGCAGCAGGTGGTTCTGCACCATGTCGCGCAGCGCGCCGGTATGGTCGTAGAAGCCCGCGCGGCTGCCGACTCCGACCGTCTCCGCCACCGTGATCTGCACGCTGCGGATGCTCGGCGCCTGCCACAGCGGCCCGAAGATCGGGTTGCCGAAGCGCAGCACCATCAGGTTCTGCACGGTTTCCTTGCCGAGATAGTGGTCGATCCGATAGATCTGCGATTCCTCGAAGTGCTTGCCGACCGCATCGTTGATCGCCTTCGCGGACGCGAGATCGTGGCCGAGCGGCTTTTCGAGGACGACGCGCGAGTGCTTGTCGACGAGATGCGCGGCCGACAGGTTGTCGCAGATGGTGGTGAACAGCTCCGGCGACGTCGACAGGTAGAACACGCGGATCGCATCGCCGCGCGCCGCTTCCGCGAGCCGCAGGTAGTCGTCCGGCGCGTTCACGTCGATCAGCACGTACTTGAACAGGTCGAGGAAACGGCTCCAGGCCGCTTGATCGAACGCCTTTTCGTCGATGAACGGACGCGACTGCTCGTCCATGAACTTGCGATAGCCGTCGATGCCCCAGTCGCGGCGGCCGACCGCGATGATGCGCGTCTCGGGCGGAAGGTTGCAGTGCAGGTGCGCCATGTACAGCGCGGGCAACAGCTTGCGGGCGGCCAGGTCGCCGCCGCCGCCGAAGATGATCATGTCGACGGGCCGGTCGGCTCCGGTCTGGGTAGGCTGATTCGTCATGGGAGGTTCGCGGTGTGAAACGGGGAACGTGAAACGAACGTCGGAGGCGTCGGGCGCCGGTACGGCAAAACCCTAATAGTGCACGCTTTTGATGGATTGCGTGCGTGTCCGTTTACGGTCGCGAAGCGGCCGGGCGGCGTATTGCCGTCGAACGTGCAGGAGTGAGCGCTGACATCGGGTTGGCTCGCCGGGAGCGGCAAGCGGCCGTTCGGCCCCAGCGCGTGAGGGCGGGCGTCGGCTGGCGCCGCCCGCGTGCGGCGATCGACGGGCGCTGCCGTTGTTTCAACCCGCCTGTTCCACCAGCGCCTGCACGTCCTGCCCGGCCTTCGCGATGGCCGCTTGCACCGCATCGGCGCCCAATACGGTGCCTTCCATGCGGACTTCGCGGATGTCGGTGATCCCGATGAACCCGAGCAGATGCTTCAGATAGCCGGACTGGTAGTCGAACGGTGCATACGGGCCTTCCGAAAAGACGCCGCCGCTGGCGGTGACCAGATAGGCCTGCTTGCCTTCCACCGTGCCGGCGACGCCGCTTTCGCCATAGCGAAACGTGACCTGCGGCCAGATCACGCGGTCGAACCACGCGCGCAGCTGCGTGGACGGGCCGAAGTTGGTCATCGCGGAGCCGATCACGACGATGTCGGCGGCGCGCAGTTCGTCGACCAGCGCTTGTGCCAGCTCGACGGCCTGCACTTGCTCGGCGTTGCGCGCGTCGGGCGGCAGCATGCGGCCGACGATGTAGGCATCGTCGATATGCGGCAGCGGATCGGTGGAGAGGTCGCGCAACGTCACGGTGCTGTTTGCGTTGCGCGCCGCGAGTTGCCGCGCGAGGTCGTGCGCGACGCGCGTGGACAGGCTGTCGGTGCTGCGGGGGCTGGAGGTGATCAGCAGGATGCGGCTCATGAGCGTTCCTTTCGGGATAAGATGAGAACCTGGTAACTTTTGATAACTCAGTTACCGAAAAGCATGTGGAATGCTAGGGTTCGCGCCCGGGCCCCACAAGAACGCACAGGCTTGTGCCCCAGTCACATCGATGTTCCTGCCACCATGCCCCGACCCAGCGAAGACGGCTGCCAGGCGACCCGCCAGATCCTCGACCGGATCGGCGACAAGTGGAGCCTCTACATCATCGCGACGCTGAACGACGGTTCGCGGCGCTTCAACGAGCTGAAACGCGAGATCGAAGGGATTTCGCAGCGCATGCTGACGCTGTCGTTGCGCGGACTGGAGCGCGACGGGCTGGTCACGCGGACGGTGTTCCCGACGATTCCGCCGCGCGTCGACTATGCGCTCACGCCGCTCGGCGCAACGCTGCTGGAGCCCGTCATGGCGCTCGTCAGGTGGGCGGAGCAAAACAAGGAGCCGATCGCGCAAGCGCGCGAGCGTTTCGACGAGGCGGCCGATGCGGCGCCGAAGCCGGGCGAGGGCGTCGTTTACCGCAGTCGCTAGGGGCGGGGCGCGGGCGCCGCGTCCCCGAGCGTCGCGTGCGCTCAGCGCCCCAGCGCGTAGAACTCCGCATTCGGCCGAATGTTCGTCACGTTCGCGATGCGGTTGGACATGCCGAAGAAAGCCGAGATCGCCATGATGTCCCACACGTCTTCTTCGACGAAGCCGTGCGACTCGAGCGCGTCGAAGTCCGCTTCGCCCACCCCCTGCGCGGCCTGCGACACCTTCATCGCGAAGTCGAGCATCGCCTTCTGCCGGGCGGTGATATCGGCCTTGCGGTAGTTGGTGGCGACCTGGTCGGCGATCAGCGGATTCTTCGCGCGAATGCGCAGGATCGCACCGTGCGCGATCACGCAGTACTGGCACTGGTTCGCGCTGCTGGTGGCCACGACGATCATCTCGCGCTCGGCCTTGCTCAGGTTGCCCGGCTTGTCCATCAGCGCGTCGTGGTAGGCCATGAACGCGCGAAACTCGTCGGGACGATGCGCCAGCGTCAGGAATACGTTCGGGATGAAGCCCGATTTTTCCTGGACGGTCGCGATGCGTTCGCGAATGTCCTCGGGCAAGTCTTCGAGCGCGGGCACGGGAAAGCGGCTGATGGGGGCGGTGTGTGCGGCGGTCATGAGGTCTCCTGGATAACGTGGCGCGGGCGGACTCGATGCGCGAGCCGCCGTTCGAATAAAGAAACGCCGGTGATCGTCATCGGCGTCACGCGTTGACGTCGACGACGACGCGGCCGCGCACCTTGCCGTTGATCAATTCCCCGGCAAGCGGGACGACGTCGCCCAGGCCGACCTGGTGGCTGATCGCGCCCAGCTTCCCGACGTCGAGGTCGGATGCGAGCCGGCGCCACGCTTCCAGGCGATCGGCGCGCGGGCACATGACGCTGTCGATCCCGACGAGCGTGACGCCGCGCAGGATGAACGGCATGACGGTCGCGGGGAAATCGAAGCCCGCGGCCAGGCCGCAGGCGGTCACGACGCCGCGGTAGCGCGTGGTCGCGCACACGTTGGCGAGCACGTGGCTGCCTGCCACGTCGACCGCGCCGGCCCAGCGCTCCTTGCCCAGCGGCTTGCCGGGCTCGCTGAATTGCGACCGTTCGAGGATCTCCGCCGCGCCGAGCTGCCGCAGGTAGTCGGCATCGGCGGGGCGGCCCGTTACCGCGACCACGCGATATCCCAGCTTGGTGAGGATGGCGGTGGCGACGCTGCCCACCCCGCCTGCCGCGCCGGTCACCACGATCTCACCGTCGTCCGGGCGCACGCCGTGTCGCTCCAGCGCCATCACGCACAGCATCGCGGTGTAGCCCGCCGTGCCGATGGCCATCGCCTGTTGCGGAGAAAAGGCGGACGGCAGCGGCACCAGCCAGTCGCCGTCGACGCGGGCCTTCTGCGCGAGGCCGCCCCAATGCGTTTCGCCGACGCCCCAGCCGTTGAGCACGACCTGATCGCCGGGGCGATAGTCCGGGTGCGTGCTCGCTTCGACTTCGCCAACCAGATCGATGCCGGGCACCATCGGGAACTTGCGGACCACCGGGCTTTTGCCGGTGATCGCCAGCCCGTCCTTGTAGTTCAGTGTCGAATAGCCCACGCGTACCGTCACGTTGCCGGCGGGCAACTGCGCGTCGTCCAGCGTCTGGAGCCGGGCCTGCTGGCCGGTTTCATGCCTGTCGATCACGATGCCTTGAAACATGTGTCCTCCTTTCTAGACCGATCGTCTAGTTAATGGCAAAAAAATTCAGCGGCGCGGTAGTCCATTGAAGAAAAACTGCGCGAACAGCACGAGCGGCCCGTCGCTGCGCTCCAGCTTCGCGCGCAGCACGGCGCCTTCCCAGCCGATCCAGAAGAATGCGGCCAGCTCGGCGGGATCGGCCGAACCCGCCAGTTCGCCGGCTTGCTGCGCGGCGACCAGGCATTCGGCGAGGCGCCGTTGCCAGTCCTCGAACGTGGTGCGCAGGCGTTCCCGGAAGCTTTCCGGCAGCGTGCCCATTTCCTGTCCGAGGTTACCGATCAGGCAGCCGCGGCTGTACGCGTAGCGGGCCATGCCGTCGCGGGCGTCGTCGACGAACGCGCGCACGCGCGCCAGCGGCGAGCGTTCTGGCTGGCTGAAATGGCGATCCAGCTTGCGGGCGAAGAACTCAGCGTAACGGTCGATCAGTTCGAGGCCGAACGCTTCCTTGCTGTCGAAGTAGTGATAGAAGGAGCCCTTCGGCACGCCGGCGCGCCCGAGGATCTCGTCGAGCCCGGTGGCGGAAAAGCCCTTTTCGGTGAGGATCTCGAGCCCGGTGCGCAACAGCATGTCACGCGTGGCGACGAGATCGTCGTGCTGCTTGGGTGGCCTGCCGCGGCGGCGAGGCGGATCGATTCGAGCGTCCATGGCGGAATAATAGACCGTTCGTCTCGAAAATCAATGGGTCGTGTGTCGTCCGTACTAACCCTGATTAAAAAACCTTATCGCGGTGAAAAATTCCGCATCTTATTGAACCGATATCGGCTCGCTATAGTGGCTCGCTTTCCCGCACGCACCGTTGCGTGCGCAGACAAACAGCAGGAGCCTCTTGATGCCCACCGATACCCGATTCACCGAAGTCGAGGATCTGTTGCCCGCCGCCGGCGGGTTGCGCGAGATCCGTCACCACATCCATCACCACCCCGAACTCGCGTACGAGGAGCACGACACGGCCGCGCTCGTCGCCGAGAAGCTCGAACAGTGGGGCTGGCAGGTGACGCGCGGGGTCGGCAAGACGGGCGTGGTCGGCACGCTGCGCGTGGGCGACGGCACGCGCAGCATCGGCATTCGCGCCGACATGGATGCGCTGCCGATCATCGAGGCGACGGGGCTGCCCTATGCGAGCGGCACGCACGGCAAGATGCACGCGTGCGGCCACGACGGCCACACGACGATGCTGCTCGGCGCCGCGCAGCACCTCGCGAAGACCCGCAACTTCTCCGGCACCGTGCACCTGTATTTCCAGCCGGCGGAGGAGCATGGCGTCGACAGCGGCGCGAAGAAGATGATCGACGACGGCCTGTTCGAGCGCTTCCCGTGCGACGCGGTGTTCGGCATGCACAACCATCCGGGCGCGGCACCGGGCGTGTTCCTCACGCGGCGCGGCCCGTTCATGTCGGCTGGCGACAAGGCGATCATCACGATCGAAGGCGTCGGCGGCCACGCGGCCCGGCCGCACCTGACGGTCGATCCGGTGGTCGTCGCGGCGAGCATCGTGATGGCGCTGCAGACGATCGTCGCGCGCAACGTCGATCCGTCGCAACCGGCGGTCGTCACGGTCGGCTCGATGCACGCGGGCACCGCGAACAACGTGATCCCGAACGGCGCGCGCCTCGAACTCAGCGTGCGCTCGTTCAGCCCCGACGTGCGCGCGCTGCTCAAGCGCCGCATCACCGAGCTGGCCGAAACGCAGGCCGCGAGCTACGGCGCAACCGCGCACGTCGAATACATCGAAGGTTATCCGGTCGTCGTCAATACGGATGCCGAAACGGATTTCGCCGCGCAGGTGGCGCGCGAACTCGTCGGCGACGCGCATGTGGTCGAGCAGACCGACCTGCTGATGGGCAGCGAGGATTTCGCGTTCATGCTGCAGCAGCGGCCGGGCTCGTTCGTGCGCCTCGGCAACGGCGAAGGCGAGGACGGCTGCATGGTGCATAACCCGAAATACGACTTCAACGATCGCAACCTGCCGATCGGCGCGGCGTTTTGGACGCGCCTCGTCGAGCGTTACCTCGGGCAGTGATCGCGGCGGCGGCGCGGGGCCGGCGCTTCCGGCGCATTGACAGGAGAGGATAGCGATGCAGAAAGACCATCTCGCGCTGCACCACGCATCGACGGGGGCGGCCGAAGTCAGTCCCGCGCCAGGCGCACCGGCCGTCACGCGGCGCGGTGCGATTGCCGCGGCCGTGATCGGCAACTGGCTGGAATTCTTCGATTTCACCGTGTACGGCTTCTTCGCGGTGCTGATCGGCAAGCTGTTCTTCCCGTCGAGCGACCCGACCACGTCGCTGCTGCTGTCGGTCGCGACGTTCGCCGCCGGCTTCTTCACGCGGCCGCTCGGCAGCGTCGTGCTCGGCGTCTACGCGGACCGCAAGGGGCGCAAGGCCGCGCTGAACCTGACGATCATGCTGATGGCGCTCGGCACGGGCCTGATCGCGATCGCGCCGACGTATGCGCAGGTCGGCGTGGCCGCGCCGCTGCTGGTCGTGTTCGCGCGGCTGATGCAGGGCTTCTCGCAGGGCGGCGAATTCGGCGCGGCGACGTCGACGCTGCTCGAACAGGGCGGCACGTCGCGCCGTGCGTTCCGCGCGAGCTGGCAGCTCGCGACGCAGGGCGGCGCCGCGCTGATGGGTTCGGGTTTCGCGGCGCTGTTGTCGAACACGATGACGAAGGATGCGCTGGAAGGCTGGGGCTGGCGCTTGCCGTTTCTCGTCGGCGTGCTGATCGCGCCGGTCGGGATGTTCTTGCGCCGCCGGCTCGCCGACGATGCGCCCGGCGACAGCCATCACGGCATCGAACGCGGCGTGCTGCACGAGCTGTTCTCGAAGCACACGCGCACGGTGCTGCTGCTGATGCTCACGGTAATGGGCGGTACGGTGTCGACCTACATCCTGACGTTCTACATGCCGACCTACGCGATTCACACGCTCGGCCTGCCGATGAAGCTGTCGATGTTCGTCGGCGTCGCATCGGGCTGCGTGATGCTGGTCACGTGCCCGCTGTTCGGCTGGCTGTCGGACAGGCTCGGCAGCCGGCGCCTGCCGATCTTCGTCGGCCGCGGCGTGCTGGTCGCCTTGCTGTTCCCGGCGTTCTGGCTGATGAACCATCACCCGACGCTGTCGGTGATCCTGCCGCTGACCGCGCTGATGCTGCTGTTCTATTCGCTCGGCTCGGCGTCGGAAATGGCGCTGATGTGCGAGTCGTTGCCGCGCCACGTGCGCGCGACCGGCATCTCGATCGCGTATGCGCTCGCGGTAACGATCTTCGGCGGCACCGCGCAGTTGATCGCGACCTGGCTTGTGAAGACGACCGGCAGCAAGCTCGCGCCGGCCGGTTACGTGGCCGCATGCGTGGTGCTGTCGCTGATCGCGGTGGCGATGCTGCGCGAGACGGCGGGGGATTCGATCGACTGATTCGCGGCGCAGCGCAGCACGACGGGCGGCCGGCGGCAATACGCGCTTACCGCCCGCGCACCACCCTCAGGTACGACGCGAGCATCGTCGCGAGTTCCTGCGCGGCCGGCGTCAGCGGCACGGCCGCGCGCTGCAGCAGGCAGATGTCCTGCGATTCGGCCTGTTCGCGCACGGGCACCTTCGCGAGCGCGCCGGCAAACGGCCCGTGCCGCGTCACGGCTTCGGTTTCGAGCGACAGGCAATCGGTCTGCGTGACGAGCTGCAGCGTCTCGAACATTCCTTCGACGGTGGCGAGGATCTTCGGCGGCGGCAGGCCGTGCACGTCGAAGTACGCGAGCAGCCGGTTGACGACGGGATCGGCGCTGAGATTCGGCGAGCGTGTCGACACCCACGCGTAGTCGGCCAGTTCGGCGAGCGATTGCGCATGCATCGCCGGATGCCCGTTGCGGCACACGACCACCGGCGCGGATGCACGCAGCGGCGTAACCGCGAGATCGGTCGTGTCGGTCTGCTTCGCGACCAGCGCGATCGCGAAATCGACCGCGCTTTCCCGCAGCCAGCCGATCATCATCCGCGACGTGCCGGTGCGCAGGTGCACGTCGACCTTGTCGAAGCGCGCGCGGAACGCGCTCAGCACCGGCGCGAACGCATCGATTAGCGGTTCGGCCACGAGGCCGAGCGTGACGGTGCCTTCATACGCGCCGCTCAGTTGCCGGATTTCCCGCTCGACCTGCTCGCATTCGCCGAGGATCGACCCGGAGCGCGCGAGCAGCCGCTGGCCGACGGCCGTCGGCACGATCCCGCGATTGGTGCGCGTGAACAGCGTCGCGCCGAGCGTCGCCTCGAGGCTCTGCAGCTGCTGCGTGACGCCGCTCTGCGCGAGGTCGAGCGCGCGTGCGGCCGCGCGCAGGCTGCCGTGCTCGACGACGGCCTGGAAGATGCGGAGCTGGGAGAGCGTGAACGCCATGGGCAAGCGCGGGGCCGGTGATCGGGAAAAGTGATCATGATAAGGCAGCGGGCGATTCCGGCGGCGGCGTGTGCGCACTACGATCGCAGGCAGTCCGGCTCGTGCCGTTTGCCCATCGTCCCGCCCTTCGTCGACCATGAAACGTCCCTTCCTGCCGCTCGTTTCCCTATGCCTTGCGCTCGCGGCCGATTCCGCGCACGCACTCGATGCGCGCCCCGTGCGCCTCGGCATCGATCCGACCTATCCGCCGATGGATTCGAAGGCGCCCGACGGCAGCCTGAAGGGCTTCGACGTCGATCTCGGCAACGAGATCTGCCGCCGCGCGCAGTTGCGCTGCCAGTGGGTCGAGCTCGAATTCTCCGGGATGATTCCCGCGCTGCAGGCGCGCAAGATCGACGCGATCCTGTCGTCGATGGCGATCACCGAGAAGCGCGAGAAGCAGATCCTGTTCTCGTCGAAGCTGTTCCGCTTCAAGTCGCGGCTCGTCGCGCGGCCCGGCAGCGGCGTCGACAGCACGACCGCGTCGCTTGCGGGCAAGCACGTCGGCGTGCAGTCGGGCACGCAGTTCGAATCGTGGGCGCTCGCGCACTGGGCGCCGGCCGGTGTCGGCGTGATGCCGTACAAGAGCCAGGACGACGTGTTCGCCGATCTCGTCAACGGCCGCCTCGACGCGGCGTTGCTCGGCACCGTGGAAGCCGACTACGGCTTCCTGCGCACGCCGAAGGGCAAGGGCTTCGCGTTCGTCGGCGCGCCGCTCGACCTGGGCGATCGCGGCGTCGGCATCGGCATGCGGCAGTCGGATACCGCGCTGAAGGCGTCGATCGACGGCGCGATCGCATCGATGCTGACGGACGGCACGTACGACCGGATCGCCAGGAAGTATTTCGACTTCAACCCGTACGGCGACTGAGCGCCGACTCACCTCGACGTTTCACCGGCTTCTTCGTTTTCATTTCGTTCGAGACCATCGATGCAGATTCGCACCACGCCGCTCCTGTCACCGTCGATCGGCACGCAGCGCACACTGACGAGCTTTCATTTCGGGCCGGCCGACACCGGCCGCAAGATCTACCTGCAGGCCGCGCTGCACGCGGACGAGACGCCCGCGATGCTCGCGGCGTTCGTGCTGAAGCGGCGTCTCGCGCAGCTCGATGCCGACGGCCGGCTCGCGGCCGAGATCGTGCTCGTGCCGGTGGCGAACCCGGTCGGCCTCAATCATCATCTGCTCGGGCAGTTCATCGGCCGTTTCGAACTGGCGAGCGGCCGCAACTTCAATCGCGGCTTCCTGCCGCTCGCGGAGATTGCCGCGCGTGCGCGCGACCGGCTCGGCGACGACGGCGAGCGCAACCGCGCGATCGTGCGCGAATGCGTCGGCGCGGCGCTCGACGAGATCGCGCCGCGCACGGAGTTCGATGCGCTGCAGCTCACGCTGCTGAAGTTGTCGCTCGATGCCGATGTGGTGATCGACCTGCATTGTTCGCTCGAAGCGGTGATGCACGTGTACACGAGCGACACCGCATGGCCGGAGGTCGAGCCGCTCGCGCGTTATCTCGGTGCGGACGTGTCGCTGCTCGCCGAGGATTCGGGCGGGCACGCGTTCGACGATGCGCATCACCTGCTGTGGACGCAATTGCGGCAGCACTTGCCGGCAGGCACGCCGATGGCGGCGGGCACCGTGGCCGTGACGGTCGAGTGCCGCGGCCAGCGCGACGTGACCTACGAATATGCGGAACGCGATGCCGATGCGCTCGTCGACTATCTCGTGTGGCGCGGCGCGGTACGCGGCGAGCGCACGCCCCTGCCGCCGCTCGCCTCACCGGCCACGCCGCTCGCGGGCAGCGAGCAGTTCTACGCGCCGGTGAGCGGGATCCTCGTGCACCGCGCGGCGATCGGCGCGACGATCCGCGCCGGCGATCCGTTGTTCGACATCGTTGATCCGTTGACGGATGCGAGCACGACGATCTCGAGCGGCACTGATGGTGTGTTCTACATGCGCCGCGCGATTCGTTTCGTCACGGCTGGCGCACCGCTGGGCCGCGTGACAGGCACGGTGCCGGTACGCAAGGGGATGTTGCTGGGCGCGTGAGCGGCGCGGTGTCCTACCCGTGTGCGACGCGGTTTCGTTCTTGTCAAATTGACTGCGGTTCCGTGCGTCACTAAATTGTGCGGCGCGGAGTTCGCTCCGTGTTCCGTGAGAAGAACGTTGTAACCAAGTGGAGTTGATACGGGCAGCCCTGGGCTGCCCGTTTTTTTGCTCGAGTTGTCGTATTGCTGATACGACAATTCGAGCCGGATGCGTCGTTGCCCCGGTCATTCGGGAAGCCGCACGTCATGCCGGCCCGTTGTTTACCCCCGCCGCGCCACCAGCTCCGACACCGTCTGCGCGGCCTGCTGCAGCGGCCCGAGAAACTCCTTCACCATCTGCTTCGCGTACAGGTGCAGCGTATTTTCGTTCGTGTCAGATAGACCGAGTCTTGCCCCGTCACTAAATTGTGTTGCGCGGTCATCTCCGTGTTCCGCGGAGGGGATCGCATGGGCAACAGGACGCTTTCTATGACAACCGCGAAAAGATCTGTCGTGCCGGCCGGCTATGCCGGCATCCATAGTGGCATCGTCGAATTGCTCGAGGCCGCACGCCATGCGGCGGCCCGCAAGGTCAATGCGTTGATGACGGCGAGTTATTGGGAAATTGGTCGCCGTATCGTCGAGGCTGAGCAGCAGGGAAGGCGGCGCGCAGGATATGGCGAGCAGTTGATCGAGCGCCTCGCGAACGATCTCACCGGGCGGTTCGGTCGCGGGTTCAGTCGCCAGAACTTGCAGCAAATGCGGTCGTTCTTCGTGACCTGGCCAATTCGCCAGACAGTGTCTGGCGAATCTTCCCCGGCACCGGTACACCCGAGGCGGCTCGACGAACTGGCGCAGTGCTTCACGCTGCCGTGGTCGGCCTATGTGCGGCTGCTGTCGGTCAAGGACGACCAGGCCCGTCGGTTCTACGAGGCCGAAGCCCTGCGTGGTGGATGGAGCGTGCGCCAGCTCGACAGGCAGATCGGCAGCCAGTTCTACGAACGCACGGCGCTGTCCCGGGACAAGGCTGCGATGCTGGTCAAGGGCGCGGTACGCAAGCCGGCGGACGCCGTTACTCCCGACGACGCGATCAAGGACCCTTATGTGCTGGAGTTTCTGGACCTCAAGGACGAGTACTCGGAGTCGGACCTCGAAGCTGCGCTGATCGAGCGGCTGGAAGATCTTCTGATCGAGCTCGGCGAGGAGTTTGCTTTTGTCGGGCGTCAGCGCCGGTTGCGTATCGACCAGACCTGGTATCGGGTGGACTTGCTGTTCTTCCATCGTCGGCTGCGCTGTCTCGTCATCGTCGACTTGAAGCTCGGCAGCCTGACCCACGCGGACGTGGGCCAGATGCATCTGTATTGCAACTACGCCAAGGCGCACTGGACGCTTCCTGACGAGAACCCGCCGGTGGGTCTGATCCTTTGCGCCGACAAGGGGCACGCACTTGCGCGGTATGCGCTAGAGGGTTTGCCCACCAAGGTCATGGCAGCAAACTATCGAACCGTGCTACCGGATGCGGAGTTGTTGCAACGAGAGTTGGAGAACACGCGGCGCATGCTGGAGTCTCGCGTCAAGCCGCTCCGAAGATAGCGGAGCACGCCGATACGGGCGGCCGCGTCGGCTTGGCGGGAGTGTCTCGGTCTGCATCGGAGCGCCATCTCTGCCGGCGCAGTGTTGACGACGATACCCACAGCGTTGCCGCTCCGCCCATGTCGAAGAACCAGCAGGGCGGCAACGGCTTCATCGTCGCCGTGCGTGGCGGCTTGTACTCACCCCCGCCGCGCCACCAGTTCCGACACCGTCTGCGCGGCCTGCTGCAGCGGCCCGAGAAACTCCTTCACCATCTGCTTCGCGGTATGCCGCTGCGCGTTGCCGCTGATGTTCATCGCCGCGATGATCTGCCCGCGCCGGTTGCGGATCGGCGCGGACAACGACATCAGGCCCACTTCGAGTTCCTGGTCGACCACCGCCCAGCCCTGCTGGCGCACCTGCGCGATCGCCGCCTTCAGTTCGCCGAGATCGGTGATCGTGCGCGGCGTATGCGCGCGGATGCCGCTTTGCGCGAGCGTCTCGTCGAGCTCGGCGTCATCGAGCGCGGACAGCAGCACGCGGCCCATCGACGTGCAGTACGCGGGCAGCCGGCTGCCGATCGACAGATTGATCGTCATGATCTTGCGGGTCGGCACGCGCAGCACGTAGACGATCTCGGTGCGGTCGAGCACGGCCGCCGAGCAGCTTTCGTGGATCTGCGCGGACAGCTGCTCCATCACGGGATCGGCGAGATTCCAGAACGGCATCGACGTGAGGTACGCGAAGCCGAGCTCGAGGATCTTCGGCGTGAGCCGGAACAGCCGGCCGTCGGCCTCGACGTAGCCGAGCGTCTGCAGCGTGAGCAGGATCCGGCGCGCGCCCGCGCGCGTGAGCCCGGTGGCCGAGGCAACCTCGGTGAGCGTCTGCTCGGGACGGGCCGCGTCGAATGCGCGGATCACCGCGAGGCCGCGCGCGAACGACTGGACATAGGAGTCGCCGGGTTTCGTCTGAGTGTCTTCGGTTGTCATGAGCGCCTGGAATATCGTGCAGCCGAGAAGATAGCGCATGGGGCCTGACACGCCAACCGCGCGGCGGACCGCGCGCTTGACAGGTCGTCCCCGCACTCCCTATGATGCGGTGAACGTTCGATACACGATCTTATGTTCGTATATAGAACATTTAAGCGCATCCCGACGGGCAATGCAAGGGGCGCGCCCTGTTCATTCCCCCAGCCTGTCCTGGGACCGGAGACACTGATGACCGAAGCTTTTCTGTGTGATGCGATCCGTACGCCGATCGGGCGTTACGGCGGTGCACTGTCCGGCGTGCGCGCCGACGATCTGGGCGCGGTGCCGCTCAAGGCGCTCGTCGAGCGCAACCGCGACGTCGACTGGACGGCGATCGACGACGTGATCTACGGCTGCGCGAACCAGGCCGGCGAGGACAACCGCAACGTCGCGCGCATGTCGGCGCTGCTCGCAGGGCTGCCGCAGGGCGTGCCGGGTTCGACGATAAACCGCCTGTGCGGTTCCGGGATGGATGCGGTCGGCGTGGCCGCGCGTGCGATCAAGTCCGGCGAGGCCGCGCTGATGGTCGCGGGCGGCGTCGAGAGCATGACGCGCGCGCCGTTCGTGATGGGCAAGGCCGCGAGCGCGTTCGCGCGCCAGGCCGACATCTACGATACGACGATCGGCTGGCGCTTCGTCAATCCGCTGATGAAACAGCTGCACGGCGTCGATTCGATGCCCGAGACGGCCGAAAACGTCGCGGTCGACTACAACATCAGCCGCGCCGACCAGGACCTGTTCGCGCTGCGCAGCCAGCAGAAGGCCGCGCGGGCGCAGCAGGACGGCACGTTGGCCGAGGAAATCGTCGCGGTCACGATTGCGCAGAAGAAGGGCGATCCGCTGGTCGTGTCGCGCGACGAGCATCCGCGCGAGACGTCGCTCGAAACGCTGGCGAAGCTGAAGGGCGTCGTGCGCCCGGACGGCTCGGTGACGGCCGGCAATGCGTCGGGCGTCAATGACGGCGCCGCCGCGCTGCTGCTCGCGAACGAGGAAACCGCGAAGCGCTTCGGCCTGACGCCGCGCGCTCGTGTGCTGGGTATCGCGACGGCCGGCGTCGCGCCGCGCGTGATGGGCATCGGCCCCGCGCCGGCCACGCAGAAGCTGCTCGCCCGGCTCGGGATGACGATCGACCAGTTCGACGTGATCGAGCTGAACGAGGCGTTCGCGTCGCAAGGTCTTGCGGTGCTGCGCATGCTCGGCGTGGCCGACGACGATCCGCGCGTGAACCCGAACGGCGGCGCGATCGCACTGGGCCATCCGCTCGGCGCGTCGGGCGCGCGTCTCGTGACGACCGCGATGTATCAGCTGCATCGCACGAACGGCCGCTTTGCGCTGTGCACGATGTGCATCGGCGTCGGCCAGGGCATCGCGATCGCGATCGAGCGCGTCTGACCTGCGTCACACGGCGAAGCGGCAGCGCACGCGCCGCTTCGCGCTATCCGAATCGATGCGCGGCACGAGGGTTCTCGTGCCGCGCATCGTCGTTAACCGGCCTGCGACAACTGCTTGAGGCGCGCATCGAGCGCGTCGATCTCGGTGTCAGCGAACACTTCGATGCCGTGCTCGCGCAGCAACGCCGCCGTGACACCGGCGCCCGCGTGCCGCCGGTTCTCGAAACTTCCGTCATAGATGAACGTGCTGCCGCACGACGGACTGCCGTCGGCCAGGATCGCGAAGCGGCAATCGTGCGTGCGCGCGAGGGCCAGCGCGGTGTGCGCGCCGGACACGAACGGCGCCGTCACGTCGGTGCCGTTCACGTCGACGATGCGCGCGGCGCCAGCCAGCACCCGCTGCCCCGATTCGCCGCCGGCGATTTCGGCGGGCGGGCGCGGCACGCTGAAGCCGCCGGCCAGTTCGGGGCAGACGGGGACGAGACGCCCTTCGCGCTGCCACCGTTCGAGCGCCTCATGCGCGGCGGTCTTGGCCGAGCCGTTGTAACGGACCGGATGACCGATCACGCACAGGCTGACGAGGATCTTCGGCATGGCTTGCGGCTGCGCTTCGTTTTGCAATTTCACTCTCCGTGATGCGGCGATAGCCGATAGCGGCCGTGGCAAAGCGGGAAATTCCACGCTTCAACCGCGCGCCGGTGCGTCAGGCCGTCGGTCCTTCCAGGTGAATGTCTTCCGGCTCGAGCGCGTACAGCGCCGGGTCGGGCGATGTGCTGACCGTGAAGCCGAGCCGCAGGTAGAAGTCGATCGTGTTTTGCGACGGCGTCGCGGACACATACAGGCGCGCAGCGCCCATCGCGCGCGCCTGCTCGCGGGCCGCGCGGTAAAGCTGCTCGCCGAGCCCGCAGCCGCGCCAGTCGTGGCTCACGTGCAGGAACTTCAACTGCAGCATGTCGCCGTGCGGGCCGAGCGGCTGGCTGTCGACGAAGACCGCCGCGACGAGCCGCGCGCCGTCGAACATGCCGACGCACCAGCCGCCGCGATCGTGGCAGTCGAGCAGGATCGGCGTGTAGTGGTCGGCTTCGCCGTCGGGCCAGCCCGCGACGTCATAAAAGTCGGGAACGAGATGCAGCGTGCCGTCGCGCAGCACGTACAGGTGCTCGATGATCTCGCGCCGGTCGATGGTCCACACGAGCGGCACGTCGTCGCGCGTGAGCAGGCGGGTGGACAGTGCGTCGCGTTCGGCAGCGGTGCGGCGCGTCATGCGGCCTCCCGATGCGCGGCGATCGCATACATCAGCGGCAGGCGCGGCATGTGATCGGGCGGCACCATCCGGCGGCCGTCCAGCTCGCGCATGTCGTCGAAACCCTTCCAGCCGTTCGCGTACGGATATTCGGTCAGGCGGTCGATCGCGAGCCCGGCCGATACGAGCGCGTTCACGACATCGCCGATGCCCCACATGAACTCGTAGCTCGGATGCGGGTTCGCGAAATCGACGACGCCCGGATGGTCGTGCTGCGCGCCGAGCCCGGTGCCGGACGCGGCAACGTAATCGCCGACACCTGCCGGCTCCTCGGTCGCATCGCCTTTGAAATAGTCGTAGTGCGGCTTCCAGTGTTCGTCGAAATACAGCGCGAACGGATGGAACTCGACCATCGCGAAACGGCCGCCGGGCGCGAGCAGCGCGGCGATCCCGCGGGCCCACGCGTTCAGGTCGGACAGCCAGCAGATCGCGCCGTACGACGTGAACACGCGCTCGAAGCGCTCGCCGCGCGCCGCGGCCTCGGGCATCCAGTCGAGCACGTCGGCGCGCTCGAAGCGTGCGGGCAGGCCCGCGTCGGCCGACAGTTGCCGTGCGAAGGCGATCGCTTCGTCGGAGATGTCGACGCCCGTCGCGTCCGCGCCGTCGCGCACGAGGCTCAGCGTGTCCTGCCCCGCGTTGCACTGCAGATGCAGGAGCCGCACCCCGCTGACGTCGCCGAGCAGTTCGCGTTCTTCCGGGAAGAGCGTCGAGCCGCCCGCGCGGAAAAATGCGGCCTGATCGCCTTTATGACTGTTATGCGCGACTGTCGCCGTATTCCAGGACAGCCGATTCAGTTCGTGCAATGCCTTTTTCATCGAATTCGAATACCGATTGAATGGGACAGGATAGACGGAATCGTTTCGCCGAGTGCAACGGCCGACGGCGTTGGCGTGCCGTGCGGCCTGGCTGGGCGGTGCGGCGTGACATGCGGATGAACACGCGCAGCGAATATTGCCGGATTATTTGATCGAAATCATGGCGTCCGCCGAATTGAATATTTTATGCGATCAAAGGGTAAGGTTTTTCCCCAATATGCCGACAGTAAGATGAAGACCGTCGTAAAGCGATAAACCGTTTTTCGGCTACTGAGCGTGAAGTCAGCGCGACGCGGACGTCAGATCCGCTTTTCGGAGCCTTGCATGCGCAATAACCAGCCCGTTACCCAACAGGAATTCGATTTTCCCGACGACGTCACGCTGATGTCGACGACCGACGCAGACAGCATCATCACCTACGCCAACACGACGTTCGCGCAGGTGAGCGGCTTCACGAACGAGGAACTCGTCGGCCAGCCGCACAACGCGGTGCGCCACCCGGACATGCCGCGCGAAGCGTTCGCCGATATGTGGGCGACGCTCAGGCGCGGCGAGCCCTGGACCGCGCTGGTGAAGAACCGCCGCAAGAACGGCGATCACTACTGGGTGCGTGCGAACGCGATTCCGGTGATGCGCAACGGCGAGCCGCAAGGCTACATGTCGGTGCGGACGAAGGCGCCGCACGACGAGTCCGAGGCCGCCGACGCGCTGTATCGCGCGTTCCGCGAAGGCAAGGCCGGCCAACGCCGGTTCCACAAGGGGCTGGTGATCCGTACGGGGCTGCTGCGCATCGCATCGCTGTCGCAGACGATGTCGGTGCGCGCGCGCGTGCACTCGGCGCTGTGCGTGCTCGCGCCGGCGGTCGTTGGCGCGGGCTGGGCATGCGGGCTGGCGGGCGGCGGGCTCGCGGCGTTTGCCGGCGTGACGGTTGGCGTGGCGGCGGCGGCCGGCCTGTGGCTCGATGCGCAGATCGTGCGTCCGCTGAAGCGGCTGCACGACCAGGCGCTGAACGTCGCGACCGGCGAAAGCCGGCGCGGCGTGCGGATGAACCGTGTCGACGAGATCGGCATGACGCTGCGCACGATCAACCAGCTCGGGCTGATGTTCCGCTGGCTCGTCGACGACGTCAGCGAGCAGGTGCACAACGTGCAGCGCGCGAGCAACGAGATCGCGCAGGGCAACAACGACCTGAGCGCGCGCACCGAGCAGGCGGCGTCGAGCGTACAGGAGACGGCCGCGTCGATGGCCGAGATGACGGCGACCGTCGACAGCAACGCGGAGACCGCGCTGCAGGCGAACCGGCTCGCGATGTCGGCGAGCGAGGCGGCCGGGCGCGGCGGGCAGGCGGTGGGCGAGGTCGTTACGACGATGAGCGACATCACGGCCAGCTCGCGCAAGATCGCCGACATCATCGGCGTGATCGACGGCATCGCGTTCCAGACCAACATCCTTGCGCTGAACGCGGCCGTGGAAGCGGCACGCGCGGGCGAGCAGGGGCGCGGCTTCGCGGTGGTCGCCGGTGAGGTGCGGGCGCTCGCGCAGCGCAGCGCGAATGCGGCGAAGGAGATCAAGACGCTGATCGGCGCGAGCGTCGAGCGCGTCGAATCGGGCGCGCGGCGCGTGGACGAGGCGGGCAAGACGATGGAGGACATCGTCGCGCAGGTGAAGCGCGTGTCGGACCTGATCGCGGAGATCAGCTCGTCGACGGTCGAGCAGAGCACGGGCGTGTCGCAGGTGGACCAGGCGGTCGTGCACCTGGACAACATCACGCAGCAGAACGCGGCGCTGGTCGAGCAGAGCACGGCGGCGTCGGAGAGCCTGAAGCAGCAGGCGACGCGGCTGGTGGATGCGGTGAACGTGTTCCGGTGAGCGTCGGGGCGCGCACGTGATGTGCGCGCCAAATCAAACCATCCGCGGTGACGCGCGCAATGCGCGTTCAGGTTTTTCGATTCATTAAAAATGCCCCAAACGAGAAATATTCGTATTCAAGATTTCACGATTTTGCTTTGAATCAATTCGAGAAAATTACGTTGAATCATCAGGTGAATATCCGCCAAACCGTTGCCTGTCTTGGCGTTTAGTTTCATCCATAAACAATGTGTTCGGTAAAAACAAGACAATGTATTTCTAATGCATATTTACCCGAATACACCATAATGTTTTCGTGGAATGTGCCGAAAGCGCAGGGGTAAGACCAACGTGCATGCGGACAGACCGCAATGCGCGGGTCTCGAATCAATCGACAAGCGGACGCAAGATCCGTTACCCGGAGCTCCACACCATGCGCAACAACCAGCCCGTCACGCAACGCGAATTCGATTTTCCCGATGACGCGACGCTGATGTCGACCACCGACGCGAACAGCTACATCACCTACGCGAACGCGGCCTTCATCCAGGTCAGCGGATTTTCCCCCGAAGAGATCGAAGGCCAGCCGCACAACGTCGTGCGGCATCCGGACATGCCGAAGGAGGCGTTCGCCGACATGTGGGCGACGCTCAAGGGCGGCGAGCCGTGGACCGCGCTCGTGAAGAACCGCCGCAAGAACGGCGATCACTACTGGGTGCGCGCGAATGCGATTCCGGTGATGCGCAACGGCGAGCCGAAGGGCTACATGTCGGTGCGCACGAAGGCGACGCGCGACGAGATCGCGGCCGCGGAGGCGCTCTACAAGGAATTCCGCGAAGGGCAAGCTGGCAACCGGCATTTTCACAAGGGGCTGATCGTCCGCAAGGGCGTGGCCGGATTCACGTCGCTGTTCCAGACGATGTCGGTGCGTGCGCGGCTCCATGCGTCGCTGTGCGTGCTCGCACCGGTCGTGGTGGCCGGCGGCTGGGCGTGCGGGCTGGCCGGCGGCGGGCTCGCCGCGTTCGCGGCGGTGACGGCCGGCGCTGCGGCGGCCGCGGGGCTGTGGCTCGATGCGCAGATTGCGCGCCCGCTCATGCAGTTGCGCGACGAGGCGCTGCGCGTGGCGACCGGCGAGAGCCGCAGCGGCGTGCGGATGAACCGTGTCGACGAGATCGGCATGACGCTGCGCACGATCAACCAGCTCGGGCTGATGTTCCGCTGGCTCGTCGACGACGTCAGCGAGCAGGTGCTGAACGTGCAGCGTGCGAGCAACGAGATCGCGCAGGGCAACAACGACCTGAGCGCGCGCACCGAGCAGGCGTCGACGAGCGTGCAGCAGACGGCGGCGTCGATGGCCGAGATGACGGCGACCGTGTCGAGCAATGCGGAGACGGCGCTGCAGGCGAACCAGTTGTCGGTGTCCGCGAGCGAAGCGGCGGGGCGCGGCGGGCAGGCGGTGAGCGAGGTGGTCGCGACGATGAACGACATCACGGCCAGCTCGCGCAAGATCTCGGACATCATCGGCGTGATCGACGGCATCGCGTTTCAGACCAACATCCTTGCGCTGAACGCGGCGGTGGAAGCGGCGCGGGCCGGCGATCAGGGGCGTGGTTTCGCGGTGGTTGCGGGCGAGGTGCGGGCACTCGCGCAGCGCAGCGCGAACGCGGCGAAGGAGATCAAGACGCTGATCGGCGCGAGCGTCGAGCGCGTCGAATCGGGTGCGCGGATCGTCGATGGCGCGGGCAAGACGATGGAGGACATCGTCACGCAGGTGAAGCGCGTGTCGGACCTGATCGCGGAGATCAGCTCATCGACGGCGGAGCAGAGCACGGGGGTTGCGCAGGTCGATCAGGCGGTCGTGCACCTGGACAACATCACGCAGCAGAACGCGGCGCTGGTCGAGCAGAGCACGGCGGCGTCGGAGAGCCTGAAGCAGCAGGCGACGCGGCTGGTGGATGCGGTGAACGTGTTCCGGTGAGCGTGGCTTGCCTCGTTGGCCTTCACGCATGTCGACCGGCCTCATGCGTGGATCGCGCCGTTCAGTGACGAACTGAACGGCGCGATCGGCCAGGCTGGAGATTTTCCAGCCTTTCGGATTAACCGATGCTCACCCCGTGAGCTTCTGCCAGAGGCTTCAGGCCACCCGTGAAACCTTGTCCGATCGCCTTGAACTTGAACTCGTCGTTGTGGCGATACAGCTCGCCGAAGATCATGGCGGTTTCGGTCGATGCGTCTTCGGACAGGTCGTAGCGGGCGATTTCCTTGCTGTCGGCCTTGTTGACGACGCGGATATAGGCGTTGCTCACTTGACCGAACGACTGCTTGCGGGCTTCTGCGTCGTGAATCGTGACGGCGAAGACCAGCTTCTTCACGTCGGCCGCCAGACCGGTCAGCTTCACGTTGACCTGCTCGTCGTCGCCGTCGCCCTGGCCGGAACGGTTGTCGCCCAGGTGCTCGATGGAACCGTCGGCGGACTTCTTGTTGTTGTAGAAGATGAAGCTGGCGTCGTTCAGGACTTTGCCGTTTTCACCGGTGACGAAGATCGAGGCGTCGAGGTCGAACTCGGTGCCGTCGGTGACGCGCGGGTCCCAGCCCAGGCCGACGACGATTTCGCTCAGGCCCGGGGCCTCTTTCGACAGGGAGACGTTACCGCCTTTGGACAGACTGACAGCCATGGTGTGATTCCTTGTTCAGGTGAGGAGACCGTTCAGAAGTTCATGCCGTAGCCGTTGGCCAGGGCACGCAGGCCGCCGGCATAGCCTTGGCCAACGGCGCGGAATTTCCATTCGCCGCTGCTGCGATACAACTCCGCGAAGATCATCGCGGTTTCGGTGGAGGCGTCTTCCGCCAGGTCGTAGCGGACCACCTCGGCACCGGAGGTCTCGTTCACGACGCGGATGAACGAATTGCTGACCTGGCCGAAGTTCTGCTTGCGCGCTTCCGCGTCGTGGATGGTGACCGTGAAGGCGATCTTGTCGATGTCGGCCGGAACGCGGCTCAGGTCGACCTTGATGACTTCGTCATCGCCGTCGCCCGCGCCGGTACGGTTGTCGCCGGTATGCTCGACGGAGCCGTCCTGGCTGCGCAACTGGTTGTAGAAGATGAAGTCGGCTTCACCGCGGACTTTGCCGTTGGCCCCCAGCAGGAACGCGCTGGCGTCCAGATCGAACTCGGCGCCATCGGTCGCGCGCGGGTCCCAGCCGAGGCCGACCAGGATTCGGGTCAGGCTCGGGTCGGCTTTGGACAGGGAGAGGTTGCCGCCTTTTTGAAGAGTCAGTGCCATGAAAACAGCTCCTTTGAGTTGTGACGGGTTACTGATTTTCGGCTTGCGCGTCTTCCTTGTTCGGGAAGATCACGCTGGCCAGGATTCCGATTGCCAGGACCGCCATGACGATGAGCAGGCTGGTGTTCGGGGAGATGCTGATACCGTGGTGGAACAGGTGGTCGGTCGCGTTCAGGCCCAGCTTCGCCGCGATGAAGAACAGCAAGACGACCACGGCCTTTTCCAGATGCACCACGTAGCGCTTCAGCGCTTCCAGCACGAAATACAGCGTGCGAAGGCCAAGAATGGCGAACAGCATCGCCGAGTAGACGATCAGCGGTTCACGGCTGACTGCGATGACCGCGGGGACCGAGTCGAACGCGAACAGGACGTCGGACACTTCGATCACGACCAGGCAGAGGAACAGCGGCGTAGCGAACAGGCCGCCTTTGGCCGCCAGGCTCATGTCCCGCTCGGCCGTCCGTGCTTCCGCCTCGAGCTGCTTGCGGCTCACGAAAAATTTGTGGCCGTGCAGCCTGGGCCATACGGGGAAGAGCTTTTTCGCGAAGCGGCAAGCAAGATGCTGCGAGTAATCCTTCTCCTCGTCATCGTCGTCACCGCCCTTGAGCATCATGACGGCGGTCCACGCCACAATCAGCGCGAAGGCGATCTCGACCCATGGGCCGAATGCCAGCAGGCCGGTACCGATGACGACAAAGACCCCACGGAAGACGATGGCCCCGATGATGCCCCAGTGCAGGATGCGGTGACGCATGCCGTCCGGAACCTTGAACCACGCGAAGATCGCCATGAAGACGAACAGGTTGTCGACGGAGAGGACCTTCTCCAGCGCATAACCGGTCAGGAACAGGCTGGCCACTTCCGCGCCGTGCTGCACGTACAGGAAGCCGGCAAAGGCAACGGAGATGGCCACCCAGAATACCGACCAGATGGACGCCCGGGCGAGGGTGATCGGCTTGTCGTCGCGGTGGGTCACCATGTCCAGCACCAGGGCGGCCAGCGCCAGGCCGATGAATACCGCCATGGTCAACGGCGGGAAGCCAATGTGTGTCGTTTCCACGTTTCGGTTTCCTACAGTTCGAAGTCAACCGGGTTCAAGCCGAGCTCGAGGCAAATCAGGCGGCAAGCTGCTTTTTCCTTGTCGTCGAAATGACCGTCGGATGCGCCAATGGCACAGGCCACGCGCACCAGCAAGCGTGCTTCGCCGTCCTTGCCCTTGATCTTGCCGATCGCCTTCAGCGCCTCGGCCTGGCCGATCTGGAAATCGAATTCGAACTTGCCGCAGGCGTCGTTGAACACCGCGATCACGTCGCTCAGGTTGAAGACCTTCAATTCCGGGGAATTGTTGATGAAGCCGACCATCTTCAGCTTCTCTTCGGATTTGATCTCGCCATCCGCGGCGGAGATCAGCGCGCAAGCGTTGGCGGTTGCCTCCATGAACGTCCGGTTCTTGAATTTGGCGACTTCGATGGTCAAGGTTTCGCGGGCTTTGGCCGCGTTGGTTTTCAGCCAGTCGAGCATGTGTTTCCTCTCAGTGAGCGGGGCCGGACGGCCCCGCCGGTCAATGGTTACTTGGAGCCTGCTTTCCAGCGCATCCCCCAGCCGTAGGCACGATCCATTTCCTCGTGTCCGGGATGGAAGTCGACTCGACGAGAGACCTTGACGGCCCCGTTCACGTTTTCAAGCAGGGCAATCGCGCACATGCCGTGGCGGCCGCCCTCCTCGTTCATGCGAACTTCGATGTCGGACTGGCCGGGCACGAAAATGGTGACGACACCATCCGTTGCCTTCCAGTTCGGCGCGCCGTCGTAGATGAACGCGAAAATCAGGATGCGTTCGATCTTGTTCCACTGTTGCCCATTGATGCGAAGCCACTCGCCATCGGCCACCGAGCCGGTGCGGTCATCTCCCATCAGCTGGATGTAGGGTTCCTCCCGCAGATCGCCGAAACGCTTGCCGAGCGCCTGCACGGCGCCTTTGAATCCGTCCTGCATTTCGAACAGGCAACCCAGGTCGAGGTCGATGGCGCCGCGTTTTCCCAGGAAGCCGCCGAGCAGGCCACTCGTACCCTGGTTCCAGTTGAGGTTCACCTTGATTTCACCGAAGCCGGCAGCGGTCTTCTCCAGGCTGATGCTGGGGCGTGATTTGTCGAGCGTGACTTTGCCGAGTCGGATCGTGGACGTCGGTGCGCCAGGCGGTACCGGTGCGAGCGCGGGCGCCGGGACGGGCGCCGGAGCCGGCGCGGGAGGGCTCTGGGTCGGGCTACCGGAAGGTGCGGCAACGTCGACGCCGAAGTGCCTGGCCAGCGGCTCCAGGCCGCCGGCAAAGCCTTGTGCGACACAGCGGAATTTCCATGCGTCCTGACGGCGGTAAAACTCCCCGAGGATCAGCGCAGTCTCCTTCATCCCGGTAGTCGGGATCTGCGCCTCGATCCCTCCCGTCACGGCCAGCGCCAGCGTCGAGACGCGATCGAAGGTCGCCTTGTTCTCATGGATAGTCGCGGTGAGCGCGACTTTCTCGACGGCAGGGTCGATCCGGGCGAGATCCACGGTGAACGTTGCCCGGCCGGCCGTCGTGGCGGTCAACTGAACCGCGCCGCCCAGGACACTGGTTTGGCCGTAGAAGCACATGTCGCCATCGCCCCGGACTTTCGCGGCAGCGGTGAGCGCGAATGCGGAGATATCGATCTCCGCGCCTGGAATCGGCGCGTAGTTGATGTCCACGCGCAATTGACCGGTGGCCACCGGTGCATTGCCGCCAGGTACCAGTGTCGTCATGCTCGCACCGCCTGAATCGCCAGATTGACGAGATCGTCCGCGGTGCGGCCGTGGGTGGACTGGCCGATCGCCTTGAATTCCCAGCCGCCGCCGCCACGGCTGAGGCTGGCCATGACAACACCGGTGTGGCGGCCCTTCTCCGCCAAGTTGAAACGCGCCAGCTCCTTGTCTTGGGCGTCGTCGAGGATGCGGCAGTAGGCGTTTTCGACTTGGTCGAACGTCTGACCGCGGAAGCTGTTCACGGTGAACACCAGATGCCGGATGGTGCCCGGCAGGCGCTGCAGGTCGACGTGGATGGTTTCATCGTCGCCATCGCCTTCACCCGTCAGGTTGTCGCCGGAGTGCTCGATGGCGCCGTCCCTGGATGCCAGTTGTCGGAACCAGACCAGGTCGACGGATTTCATGTCGCCGTCCAGCAGGATGCAGGACGCATCGAGGTCGATGTCGTTGCTGCCGCCGCCCAGCATCTTGGAGAAGAAGCCGCTGGGCTTTACCGGGTCCCAACCCAGGCCCAGACTAATCGAGGTCAAGCCACGGCCCGCGGTTTTTTCCAGCGAGATGCTCTGATTCTTGCTCAGGGTGAGTGCCATCTTTACGCTCCTTGTTGATCTTCAATGTTCAGTGTTCGTGCGAGGGATCGGACGGAGTCACGTTGCCGAGTCCCGGCTTGGCCAAACGGCGAGCGGGATTGCCGCCACACGGGGAAAGCGTCGCCATGACTCGTCTTGTGCGGCAGCCTCATGCATTTCCGCGCGCATCAGCCGGCCTCCGCCAGTCGGACGCCATGCTCGCCATGACTCGGGGCGGTGGGCTTCACCCCGTGCCACTTGGCGCGTTCGAGGATGTTGACCGCCCACTTGTAGTGGGTTGCCGGCTCGCACATCGCGTCGTTGTGCTTGAAAACGGCAGGCGCCGCATCGTTGACGATCAGCGTGGCGCAGTTGAAGTCCTCGAGGCTCACGCGCAGCGCCTCCTGGATGATGCGGATCTGGCTCGGATGAATGGCCGTCTTCCCTACCAGGCCATGAGCGATGTCCAGTTCCAGTTCCTCGTTCAGGAGATGGGGCGTCGCGAGTTGCTCGAAGACGGGCGCGGTCAGGGCAAATCCCTGCGCCCCCATGATTCCGGCAAGCATGGGAATCACGTAGCTGAGAGGCGTGCTGTAGAGCGTGGTGGCCGGATTGCGCCGCAGACCAAGACAACCCATCAGGTCGTTGCCGCCGATGCGCAGCGCGATGATGCGTCGGTTCAGGTTCGCCTTCAGGGCCGAGCCAAGCTCCACCATTGCGCCCGGGTCGTAAACGTCGGCTGTCTCCAGTGTAGGCATGAGGTACAAGTCAGGACGACTGACCGTGTTCTCCCACGACGAAAGGGACTGCAGCGTCAACTTGGGCACGACGAACCCGTCGACGTGCTTCATCAGCGGCCAGTCGTTCAGCACCGCCGCCATCGCGGCATCACGTGGCCGAACGAACAGCAAGGGACCGGATTCGGCGCGCCCGCCCCGGGCATCGATATTCATGAGGAGCGCCCGCAGGTTCGCCAGCGCGCTGTCGACGTCGATTGCCGCCACCGCGTCTTCCAGACAGACCACCAGCGAGCGCAGCTCAGGGAATCGGGTGCCGGAAACCACATCCAGAATGTCGCTGCGGGTGGCCGGCATGTACAGCGTCGCGCCGAGGGCGAACGGAGAGAGGGTTTTAATCAATTCGCGCTCCGAATGATGGTGACCGCGCAGTACGGCCCCAGATCGGCGCCAGCTTCCTCTACGGTCACGCCCGCGCGTTCGGTGAGGTGCAGCAGCAACTGAACGTCGCAGTCATCGCGGTCACGTACCAGCACGCGATCCGGCACACGGCGCAGGACCGCCCGGGTTGCCTCGGCGATACCCGGTTTCACGCGGTTCAGGTTGCCGATGTCGAAGCGGGTTGCCAGCGCGGACACCACGTCGTCCGCGGACGCCTGAAGCGTCAGTCGCTGGTCGTTGGTCCATGGAGCGGCAAGTCGGGCGGCTGCCAGCGCCCGACGTTCGGCGTCGATCCTGTCGATGAACGCGCGCGTGACATCGTGTTCGCGCAGGTGTTCGTAGACCACGCAACCATGCAGGCCGCCTTGAGCCGGCCAGATGGAGCGGGACACCAGCCCGGAAACGGTTGCACCGAGAATGCCGGACGGAATGGTCCAGTCTTGCGCGGAGGCAGCCAGCCACGCGCGGCCGCAAGGATCCGCCAGAACCACGAGGCGCGGACCTTCAGGGAAGCGCGTGTCGTCCGCGAGGGTCCGTGCGAGCTCGCCGGAAATAGCGCCTTTGCCGGTCCAGCCGTCGACGAAGACGATGTTTTCGGCGCCATGCAGCCGGATGATGGCTTCCAGCGCAACCGTGTCGATCCCGCGATCGCGAATGATGCTGATCCCGTAGTGGCGGGCGTCGCGCCCCATCTCCACGAGTGCCCGGCGCAGCAGCACGCCAAGCGGCAGGCCCGCGCGCACAAACGAGACCAGCGCGATGCCCGGCCCGGTGCAAGCGGCATTCAGCGCCAGCGCCAGGGACTGCACCTCCGAAGCCATGCGGGCGCCGTTCTGCACCAGCGCGCGGGCGTAAAGGCGCTGGTGCACGTCGCTGGGCGCCTGCTCGAGGCCGATCATTTCCGAGTAGTGTTTTTGATTCGTCTGGATCAGACGCTCCTTCTCCTCGACGTCGGTGACGCTCATCCGCACGTGTTGCAGAAGGACGTGCACATCGTCGGGGGCATAGCTGCCGCTGCCGACGGTGTTCAGGCTCGCGAGGCGATTACCCATGGATCGTCCCCGTCACCCAATTCGCAAGCTGGCTGCGCGCGGGTGTCGCCCACATGTGGCAGAGATCCATGTACCCGAGATCGGTGATGCTGTCGCCGAAGCCCAGGACCGGCCGCTCGCCGTGAATCTCACGGTCGCGGCGCAACCATTCCTGAACGGCTGCACGCTTGGCCAGCCCCGTTGGCAGGAAGGCAAGGTTGTTGCCGTTGGCGTGAACGTGCATGCCGTCCACCATGCGCCGGGACCGCACGCCGGCCAGCACCTCGGCGAGCACCGCGTCGTCGGACGCGTTGTGCTTGATCACCACGTAGTGGCGCAAGCCATCTTCTTCCACGACCCAGCCGCGGAGCGAGTGGCCGAGTTCCTCGCCGATCGCCAGCGTGGCCTCGCACAGTGCCGGCAGTCGCTCCTGAACGCTCTGGAGAACCTCGACCATTTGCCCGTGCCAGCTTCGATCGCGTAATCCGTCGGGGCGGAGCATGACGCCCCCATGCGAGCAGATTGCGCCTTCGGTGAAGGGAAGCATGACGCGGCCGTATGCCTCCACGCTGCGCGCGGTGACCGGAACGACGTCGGCGGTGGCGAGCAGCCACGTGATGAAGGCGTGCTGGACCGGGTCCATGAAGCCGTTTGGCTGACCGTGCACGTCCAGCGTGGCCGCCGTGCGCGGGACGCCTTCCGCCATCTTGCGGGCGGTCTGGAACAGGGTGTCGTCGAGGTCGACGAATGCCAGGGGGCGGTTACCGCTCATCGACAATCACCTCTGCGTTCAGTGCATCGACGAGTTCCACGGGGAGTGCCTGAGCGGGCGTTTCCGTGCAGATCAGGACCCGGTCGAACTGGCCGGGCTTCACGTTGTAGAGGAAGTTCGGAATACCGAGGCCGTAGTTGTCGGGGAACGACAGCGCGTGCTCGATGGCATGGCCCAGAGCGATGGGGGACCGCGTGGTCGAGCTGAAGTGGACATCCGCGCCAGATCGCTCCAGGCGTTCCGCCAGCAGAAAAGGACGCCAGACGAACTCGCCGGTACCGACGACAATGACTTTCTCGCCGGGCCGGACCTGGACGTCCGGCGCAAGCGTGTCGTCCACCTCCCGAACGCCCAGACGTCCCCAGTCATTGCGGGGCGAGAGCGGCCATTCGCCCATGGAAACGGTGCCGACGTTCGGCATATCCGGGAGCGGCGCGGACTGATCCTCGTGGAACTGGTAGGAGCCGGTCAGCAGCGATACCGCGGTGGCCGGTTCCCCGATCGCGTGACGCGCGGCACCGGCAGTCCAGTCCGTCAGGACGCAGGTGACCACTCGCTCGACGTTGCTCAGGCCTGCTGCGACCAGTGCGCGGTGCAGGTTCAGGAAGGTCTTGCCGGTGGAGGCTTCGTCGTCCACCAGGATCAGCGATCGAGCCTTCAGCATCAGGTCACGCATCTCGGGATCGACCGGCCAGTGGATCAGATGAGCGCTCGCATGGCTGTGTTCTTCCTCGAATCGAGCAAAGACGCGCGTACCCAGCGGATGCCGGGTACTGGTGAGGTACACGCTGTCAGGGCGGCCCGCACGATAGGCGCGGTGCACGCCGGCACCGAGGCCCACCGCGGTTTCGGCCATGCCGATCACCAGTACCGGCCCGGGCAGGTCCGCCGGAATGCAGGCCGCCAGGCGCTCGAAGCTGGCCGCCATGATCGACGGGCGTACCGGGATGTGACGGCCCAGGACCTTGGATACGAAGAGGAAGGCTCGCTTGGGATTCCGGCGCTCCGCGAAACCGAAGAGGTTCGCAGGAGGCAGCGCGGCGGCGTCGACTCTGATCTCGAGCAGCCCCCGCTTGAGTTGGGCGCGCAGGCACGTTGGTCCTACGTGGCTTTCCATGAACAGCATCCTCGTTGAGCGTGGCTCGAAGACTGACGACGACCGCTTGCGCCGGGTGCGCAGTCGGTCGAACCGCGTTCGCGCCGGGCGCCAACACCATCGGTCCGGCATCCCGAAACCTTTCAAAATGAAATTGAATCGTATCAAATTTGAAAGGTTGGTGGGTGAAGGCGTGTGCCGATGTCGCGAGGGCTTTGGTTTTTCGGTTTTGTTCGAGAGGATGGGCGTGGCGGGCGTGGCCTGATGACGACGGTCAGCCGTTCGATCAAGGCCGATGCGGTGATCGCGGTCTGGTGAAAGCGGCGAGGGGGGAAGCGGCGAGGAGGGGGAAGGGGCGAGGAGGGGAAGAGATGACGCGGGCACGGCGGAGAGGAGTACCGGCCCGCGTCGGACCGCCCGGTTCCGGCCGGGCGGTCAGGACCTGTCGCCGAAGCGCCAGGCCCTGAACCGTCAGACGGCGAGGCAGAGGTACTTGATCACGACGTAGTCGTCGATGCCGTAGTGCGAGCCTTCGCGGCCGAGGCCCGACTGCTTCACGCCGCCGAACGGCGCGACTTCGTTCGAGATCAGGCCCGTGTTCACGCCGACCATCCCGTATTCGAGCGCTTCCGCCACCTTCCACACGCGGCCGATGTCGCGGCTGTAGAAGTACGCGGCCAGGCCGAACTCGGTGTCGTTCGCGAGGCGGATCACTTCGTCGTCGCTGCCGAACTTGAACAGTGGCGCGAGCGGCCCGAACGTCTCTTCCTTCGCGACCTTCATCGTCGGCGTGACACCCGTCAGCACGGTCGGCTCGAAGAAGCCGTGGCCGAGCGCGTGGCGCTTGCCGCCCGTCACGACGGTCGCACCTTTCGCGAGCGCGTCCTCGATATGCGCCTCGACCTTCAGCACGGCGGCTTCGTTGATCAGCGGACCTTGCGTGACGCCCGGCTCCGTGCCGCGGCCCACCTTCAACTGGCCGACGGCTGCCGCGAGCTTCTGCGCGAACTGGTCGTACACGGCTTCATGCACGTAGAAGCGGTTCGTGCACACGCAGGTCTGGCCGCTGTTGCGGTACTTCGATGCAATCGCGCCCTGCACGGCCGCATCGAGGTCGGCGTCGTCGAACACGATGAACGGCGCGTTGCCGCCGAGTTCCAGCGACACCTTCTTGACCGTCGCCGCGCATTGCGACATCAGCAGGCGGCCGACCGGCGTCGAGCCGGTGAACGACAGCTTGCGCACGATCGGGTTCGACGTCAGCTCGCCGCCGATCGCCTTCGGGTCGCCCGTGACGACGCTGAACACGCCCGCCGGCACGCCCGCGCGCTCGGCCAGCACGGCCATCGCGAGCGCGGAGAACGGCGTCGCCTCGGCCGGCTTCACGACGATCGGGCAGCCTGCGGCAAGCGCCGGGCCGACCTTGCGCGTGATCATCGCCGCCGGGAAGTTCCACGGCGTGATCGCCGCGCACACGCCGATCGCTTCCTTCGTCACGACGATGCGCTTGTCGCTCGCCGGCGTCGGGATCGTGTCGCCGTACACGCGCTTGCCTTCTTCCGCGAACCACTCGAGGAACGATGCGGCATAGCCGATCTCGCCCTTCGCTTCGGCCAGCGACTTGCCCTGCTCGGTGGTCAGGATCAACGCGAGATCGTCGGCGTTTTCCATCATCAGGTCGTGCCACTTGCGCAGGATGACCGCACGCTCCTTCGCGGTCTTCTTGCGCCACGCCGGCCAGGCGGCGTTCGCGGCTTCGATCGCGTGACGCGTCTCGGCCGTGCCCATCGCCGGCACCGTGCCGAGCAGGCCGCCCGTCGCCGGGTTGCGGACTTCGAACGTCTCGCCGTTCGTCGCGCCTTGCCATTCGCCGTTGACGTACGCCTGCTGGCGGAACAGCGACGGGTCTTTCAGTGCCAGGGTTTCCTGAACCGTGCTCATATGAATCACCTGCTTCGAAAAGGACGGATGAAACGGCCGCCGCCGTCATGAAGACGGCGGCGGCGCATTCAGTGGATGAAATCGACGGACACTCAGGCCGGCACGCCGACCGTTTCCTTCAGCACTTCCTCGAGGATCACGAGCGCTTCGTCGAACACGGCTTGCGGGATCGTCAGCGGAAACAGGAAGCGCACGACGTTCGAGTACACGCCGCACACGAGCAGCAGCAGGCCGCGCTCGAGCGCACGCGCCTGCACGCGCTTCGTGAATTCCGCATCCGGCTCGCCCGAGCCCGGCTTCAGGAACTCGACCGCGATCATCGCGCCCGGGCCGCGCACGTCGGCGATCTGCGGCACGTCGGCCTGCAGTGCGTTCAGCTTCGCCTTCAGCACGTCGCCGAGTTGCGTCGCGCGTTCGCACAGCTGCTCTTCGTCGATGATCTCGAGCACCGCGTGTGCCGACGCGACGGCCAGCGGGTTGCCCGCGTACGTGCCGCCGAGGCCGCCGGGCGCTGCCGCGTCCATCACGTCCGCACGACCGACGACGCCCGACAGCGGCATGCCGCCCGCGAGGCTCTTCGCCATCGTGATCAGGTCGGCCAGCACGTCGTAGTGCTGCATCGCGAACAGCTTGCCGGTACGCGCGAAGCCCGTCTGCACTTCGTCGGCGATCAGCAGGATGCCGTGCTCGTTACAGATCTTGCGCAGTGCGCGCACGAACTCGGCCGGCGCCGCGTAGAAGCCGCCTTCGCCCTGGACCGGTTCGAAGATGATCGCGGCGACGCGCTTCGGATCGATGTCGGCCTTGAACAGCATCTCGATCGCCTTGATCGAGTCGGCGGTCGTCACGCCGTGCACGGCGTTCGGGTACGGCGCGTGGAACACGTCGCCCGGGAACGGGCCGAAGTTCAGCTTGTACGGGGCGACCTTGCCGGTCAGCGCCATGCCCATCATCGTGCGGCCGTGGAAGCCGCCCGAGAACGCGATGACGCCCGGGCGGCCGGTCGCTGCACGCGCGATCTTGATCGCGTTCTCGACGGCTTCCGCGCCGGTCGTGAAGAACGCGGTCTTCTTCGGGAAATCGCCCGGCGCGCGGTCGTTGATCTTTTCAGCCAGCTCGACGTACGACGCGTACGGGACGATCTGGTAAGCGGTGTGCGTGAAGTTGTTCAGCTGATCCGCGATCGCCTTGACGATCTTCGGGTGGCGGTGGCCGGTGTTCAGCACCGCGATGCCGGCGGCGAAATCGATGAAGCGGCGGCCTTCGACATCCCACAGTTCCGCGTTCTCGGCGCGGGCTGCGTAGAAATCGCACATCACGCCAACGCCGCGCGGGGTGGCGGCGTTCTTGCGGGCCTGCAGGTCGGCATTCTTCACGGTCATCTCCTTGATGTTCTTTCCGGTGAGTAGAAATCGGGCGCTTCGACCGCCCATGGAGGCGACTATAATCACATTTGGCTCTGGCAATCAGAGCCATTTCAATAAATATTCAGGAGCCAATCATGCGCGCGAGCGTGTTGTCGGACTGGCTGGCGCAGCGCCTCGTGCGCGGCGGCGAACAGCCGATCTACCGGCAGCTTCACCGGCTGCTGCAACAGGCGATCCTGTCGCGTGAACTGCCGGCCGGCACGCGCGTGCCGTCGTCGCGGCTCCTGGCTGCCGAGCTCGGGATCGCGCGCAACACGGTCACGCAGGTTTACGAGCAGCTTGCGCTCGAAGGCTATGTGAACTCGGCGACCGGCCGCGGCACGTTCGTCGCCGACAGCGCGCCGGACGAGATCGTCGGTGCGCCGACCGACGCGGCCACCACCCACGCGGCGCTCGTGCAGCCGTCGGCGCGGCGGCTGTCCGCGCGCGGCACGCGGCTCGTGGAAGGCGCCGGCGTGTCGAAACGGCAGGGCGGCGCGTTCATGCCGGGCGTGCCCGATGTGTCGCGATTTCCGGCGCGGGTGTGGACGCGGCTGCACAACAAGTACTGGCGGCGCCTGCGCCCCGACCTGCTGACCTACGCGCCGGGCGGCGGGCTCGCGCTGTTGCGCGAGGCGCTGGCCGACTACCTGCGCACGTCGCGCTCGGTGCGCTGCACGCCCGAGCAGATCGTGATCACGACCGGTATCCACCAGTCGATCGACCTCGCGGTGCGGCTGCTGACCGACCCGGGCGATGCAATCTGGACCGAGGATCCGTGCTACTGGGGCGTGCGCAGCGTGCTGAACGTGTCGGGGCTGACGACGCGGCCGATCCCGGTCGACGACGAAGGCATCGCGCCATCGGCCGCCGATCTCGCCGAACCGCCGAAGCTGATGCTGGTCACGCCGTCGCACCAGTATCCGCTCGGGATGGTGATGAGCCTCGCGCGGCGGCGGATGCTGCTCGAATACGCGCGCCAGCACGGCTGCTGGATCATCGAGGACGACTACGACAGCGAATTCCGCTACGGCAGCCGGCCGCTCGCGTCGCTGCAGGGTCTCGATACGGCCGGGCAGGTGATCTATGTCGGCAGCTTCGGCAAGACGCTGTTTCCGGGGCTGCGGGTCGGCTACCTGGTCGCACCGGAACCGCTCGCGGAAAGTTTCGCGACCGCCAGCGCCGAGCTGTATCGCGAAGGGCAGTTGCTGCAGCAGGCGGTGCTGGCCGAATTCATCGCGGAAGGGCACTTCGTGTCGCATATCCGCAAGATGCGCACGTTATATGGGCAGCGCCGCGAGGTGCTGCTCGACGCGGTCGCGCAGCGCTACGGCGACACGCTGCACGCGCTCGGCAGCGATGCGGGGCTGCATCTGGTCACGCAGTTGCCGGACGGCGTCGACGATCGCGCGGTCGCGCAGGCCGCGCTCGAACGCAATATCGTCGTGCGGCCGTTGTCGGGGTATTACGCGGACCGCGACCGTGCGGCGTCGGGGTTGCTGCTTGGCTATGCGTGCGTGCCGGAGGACGAGATCGCGACCGCGTTCGCGACGCTCGCCGAGGCGATCGACGAGCGGGCGTTCGGTCGGGCGGTCGAGGCGGCTTGAGCGGCGTATGCGGTGGCGGTATCGCGTGGCGATGCCCGCCGCGGCCATCGATGCCGGACGGCGGCGTGCGCTGCGCACCGCGAAGCGCACGCGCGTTGTGCAGACCCTGCCGCGAACCTCAATACCCGATCCACACCGCGAACGTCAGCACGACGCACGATAGTGCGAGCAGCGTCAGGAACAGCGGCAGCACGAAGCGGATCCACGCGCCGAAATCGACGCGAGCGGTGGCCAGATACGCGAGCAGCATCCCGGACGTCGGCGTGACGAGGTTCGTCAGCCCGCCGCCGAGCACGAACGCGAGCACCGACGTCTGGCCGCTCACGCCGGAGAGCTGCGCGATCGGCCCGATGATCGGCATGCTGACCGCGGCCTTGCCCGACACCGACGGAATGAACACGTCGAGCACCATCTGCACCCCCATCAGCCCGTTCGCGACCCACACCGGCGACTGCCCGTCCGCGAGCCGCGTGAAGAAGTGGATCAGCGTGTCGAGCACGAGGCTGTTCTGCAGCAGCAGTTCGACGGACGCGGCGAGCCCCATCAACAGCGCCGCGAGGATCATGTTCTTCATCCCGTCGACGAACGCGTCCGCCGCGCTGCGCGAATCGAGCCCGCCGATCACGGCCGTCACGATGCTCACGAACGTATAGAACGCCGCCAGCTCGACGTTGCCCCACTTCAGTTCGCGCGTGCCGTAGATCAGCATCGCGACCGCTGCGGCGAACACGGCCAGCGTCGCCTTGTGGCGTAGCGACAGCTTCGCGGTTGCGTGTGCGGCGTGGCCGGCGGCGGTCTGCCCGGCGCGATAGCCGGTGCTGCGCACGTAGCGCAGCAGGTACAGGATGCCGATCGTCAGGAAGACGACGAACACGGCCGCGCGCAGCGCGACGCCGCTGAACAGCGGTACGCCGACGAGCGGCTGCGCGACGGCGAGCGCGAGCGGGTTCGTCACCGACGCGATATAGCCGATCTTCGCGGCGAGTGCGACCAGTGCGACCGCGAACAGGTCGGAGAGACCCAAGCGCCGCGCGATGACGACCACCATCGGAATGATCACGAGGTACTCGGAGATGAAGCCGAGCAGCGTGCTGCCGAGCCCGATCAGGATCATCAGCATCGGTGTCAGCAGGTACGCATTGTTGCCGGTGAGCTGCAGCAGCCGGTCGATACCCGCGTCGACCACGCCGGTGCGGCGCATCACGCCGAACATCCCGCCGACGAACATCACCATCACGATCAGCGGCGCGTTCTTCAGCAATCCTTCCGGTATCGCGACGAATGCCGAGACGAGGCTCGCGGGCATCGCATGCGTGGGCGTGCTGTGGCTGACTGCCGGTGCAACGAGCGTCGTGAGCGCGGTGGTCTTCGGTACCACGTGATAGGTGCCCGGCACGACGAGGCGGCCGTTGCGCTCGAAGCGGCCGGAATCGACGATCCACGTGAGTGCGATCGCGACGGCCAGCACCCACAGCATCATCACGACCGGATGCAGCATCTTGCCGTGCGGATGCGGCGCGCGGCCGGCGTGGGCCGACGCGTCGCCGGGCGCATTGTCGGCCGCGTCGTGGCTCGCTGCGTCAGCCGGTGCCGCGAGCGTGGTGGCGTCGGCGGCGCGTGCGCCGGCAGGGTTCGGGGAAGAGGCGGTCATCGGATCCTCGTCGGAGAAGGAAGCGGGCCGTCAGGCCGGTTGCAGCGCGGCGCGCGCCGGGACGTAGCCGAGTTCGGCGGAAATCGCGAGGCTGCATGCCTGCAGGCGCTCGAGATAGTCGGGAATATCGGCGTGGCTCACGCGCACCTCGGGCCCCGTCACGCTGACCGACGCGACTGTCGCCCCCGTCAGGTCGCGCACCGGCACCGCGATCCCGACCGCGCCGGGCGTCACCTCGCCGCTGCTCACCGCATAGCCCTTGCGCGCGACCGCGTCGAGTTCGCCGGCGAGCTTCGCCGGATCGTCGGCGTGCCCGTTTCGACGCAGTTGCGCGAGATAGTCGTCGCGCACCGGATCGGGCGCGAACGCGAGCAGCACCTTGCCCGATGCGCCGAAATTGATTGGCCGGCGGTTGCCGACCGCGCCGACGGTGCGCACCGCGTGCGTCGTTTCGCAGCGCGCGACGCACACCGATTCGAGCCCTTCGCGCACGCGCAGCACGATCGTCTCGTTGATCGCCTGGTTGAGCGCGAGCATGTGCCGGTGTGCGGCGCGCACGAGCGCGTTCTGCTGCGACGCGGCCACGCCGATCACGAACGCCTGCGGGCCGAGCGCATAGGTGGACGTGCGCGGGTCCTGCACGACGAAGCGGTGCAGTTCGAGCGTGCACAGCATCCGGTACGTGCGCGACTTGTTGATGCCGAGCTGCGACGCGAGTTCGGTCACGCCGAGGTTCGGATGCTCGGCCACGTAGGTCAGCAACTTCAGCGCGCTGTCGACGGCGTCGACGATGTAGGTCGTCATGCGGGGTCTCCCTGCGGCGCGATGCGCGCGCGGACGTAATCGGCGAGTGCATCGAGATACGCATCGACCGAGCGCTTCAGCGTGGCGAAGCCCGCGTGTTTCGTGAATGCGGCCTCGTCCATGTACAGCGCGCGGTTGAATTCGATCTGGATGCTGTGGCGCTGTCGCGCGGGATCGGCGAGCGCGGTCAGCAGGTCGCCGCCCTGGTACGGGTCGTTGACCTGCACGCGATAGCCGGCGTCGGCGAACCACTGCGCGGTCCACGCGGTGAAGGCCGGGTCGGCGGTCGTGCCGCGCCGGTCGCTGACGACGACGTCCGGCCGCCATGCGCCCGCGTCGACGTTCATCGCGTTGCCGCGCGACTTCATCGAATGGCAGTCGATATGCCACAGCGCGCCGTGCGTGGCGTGCAGCGGCTCGGCGATGCCGGCGAGCGCGCGGCGGTACGGCAGGTAGTACACGTCGATCCGGTTGCGGACTGCTTCGAGCGACAGCTTGCGGTCGTACAGCGGCACGCCGGGCAGCGCGTCGCGCCGGATCAGCCCCATCCCGCGCTGCGTGTACGGCTGCGGCGCAAGCGGCTCGGGCCACGGTTCGGCGAGCAGCGTCGCGTCGATGTCCGTTTCCGCGCGGTTCGGATCGATGTACGCGCGCGGAAACGTCGCGCCGAGCAGCGTGCCGCCGCGCGCCGGCGCGCCGGCCCACAGTTCGTCGACGTACGCGTCCCACGTCGTGCGGATCGCGTCATCGGGCGCGACGGTGGCGAAGTCCGGCGGATACGCGATGCCGCTGTGCGGCGAATCGACGACGATCGGCAGCGCCGGCACCGTCGGCGTCGCGACGAAATACGCAGGCGACGCACCGGCAGTCGCGTTGTTGCAATTAAACGTCAGCATGGGGATCAGGTTCTTTACCTAGTTTCTCGAAGCGTCTCGTGCGTTTGTTTTAATCATTAAAACAGTGTATCAATATTTCACAACGACTGAAAATCGCGGTCAAGGGCTTTTTTCGATACCGGGATTGCACGTCGCGATCTGGCTAGAATGCCCGTGGTTATTGGACTCGTTTCATTCGTTGAAACGCCTGGTGATTCAGGGGTATTCGACTCCCATGTGAGATTTTTGGCATTGCTTGACGCTTCAAATCGCCGAATTCGACAATTAATAAGACGATGTTTTATTCAATAAAACACGTATCGAGCGAATTAAATCGCTCCCCATATTCATTTGATAAAAGGGTCGGAGATGAAGCGAAAAGGAATGGCGGTCGCGCTGGCGGGACTCGCATCGGCGGCGGGTGCGATGCACGCGCATGCGCAGTCGAGCGTGACGCTGTACGGTGTGGTCGACTCGGGGATCACGTACACGAACAACCAGAACGGCCACGCCGCGTGGCAGGCAACCGGCGGCAACGAGCAGGGCACGCGCTTCGGGCTGCTCGGCAAGGAAGACCTCGGCGGCGGCACGCGCGCGGTGTTCCGGCTCGAGAATGGCTTCAACATCGAGAGCGGCGCCGCGAGCCAGGGCGGCCGGCTGTTCGGGCGCCGTGCGTACGTCGGGCTGGAAAACGACCGCTGGGGCACGCTGACGATGGGCCGCCAGTACAACGCGGCGCAGGAAGTGCTGGAGCCGCTGCAGATCGGCGCGACCACCGCGCTCACGCAGTACGCGCTGCATCCGTTCGACACCGACGACCTGAACAACACGTTCCGCACCAACAATTCGGTGCAGTACCAGACGCCCACCTGGTACGGCTTGCGCGCGGTCGGCCTGTACGGCTTCTCGAATTCGACGTCGTTCGCGCAAAACCGCGTGTGGAGCATCGGCACGAGCTACGAGAACGGGCCGCTGCAACTCGGTGCGGCCTACGTGCGCGTCGATCATCCGGCGCTCGACACCACCGGCGCGGCGGCATCCGACAACTACTACACGTTCATCAAGGGCGTGACACGCCAGCAGATCTGGGGCGCGGGCGGCGCGTATGCGTGGGGCGCCGCGACGTTCGGGCTGCTTTACACGAGCTCGCTGTTCAACCTGCAGACGGGTGGCGCGATGCGCTTCAACAACTACGAGGGCAGCGTGCGCTACCTGATGACGCCCGCGCTGCAGTTCGCGCTCGGCGAAACCTATACGCAGGTGCTCGCGTCGCAGGGGCCGAAGCCGAGTTCGCACTACCTGCAGACGAGCGTCGGTGCACAGTATTTCCTGTCGAAGCGCACCGATATCTACGTAAACGCGTTCTACCAGCGTGCGTCGTCGAACACGGTGGCCACGATCGAAGGAATCTCGAATCCGTCGAGCACGCGCACGCAGATCGTCGCGGTGACGGGCATCCGCCACAAGTTCTGACGCGCCGGCAAGCCGCGAGCGCGCGCGCTTTCCGCTTACAGCCGGATCAGCGCCGCGCCCGCCACCACCAGCGCGCATGCGGCGAGCCGCTGCGCGCCGGGCCGCTCGCGCATCACGAGCCAGCCGATCGCAACCGCGAAGATCGAGCTCGTTTCGCGCAGCGCGGACACCGTTCCGACCGGCAAGTACCGGTACGCGAGGATCACGATCCCGTACGCCGCGAGCGAGATCGTGCCGGCAATCGCGCCCTGCGTGAGCGCGGTGCGCGAGCCGAGCACCGCGCGCGGGCCGCCCCGCGCCGCGCAGACCAGCACGAACTGCGGCACGCTCCACAGCACGTACACCCACGCGATGTAGCCGAGCGCGTTGCCGGACACGCGCGAGCCGATGCCGTCGCAGATCGAATACGCGGCGATGAACACGCCCGTGAGCAGTGCAAACGGCACGCCTTCGCCGGAGAACCGGAAGCCGCGTCGCAGCGCGAGCGACATGATGCCGAACGACACGAGCGCGATGCCCGCGAAGCCGAACGGCGTCGGCCGCTCGTGCAGGATCGCGAGCGCGAGTACCGACACGAGTAGCGGAGAAATCCCGCGTGCGATCGGGTAGATCTGTCCGAATTCACCACTGCGATATGCGCGCGCCAGCGTGAAGCAGTACGCGACCTCGAGCACGGCCGACCCGGCGATGTACGGCCACGCGGCAGGCGCCGGCGCGGGCAGCAGCGCGACGCCGGCCGCGCCGAACACGAAATACGGCAGCGACATCGTGCCGAGCTGGACGAGCCGGTCTTCGCTCACGTGGAGGAAGGCATTCCAGATCGCGTGCAGCAACGCGGAGCACAGCACGAGGCCGATGAAGAGGTGGTCCATGGACGATGCGGCGGACAGGGGCGGGAGCGGAGGCGGCGCCGTCATTATGTGGGTATCGGGCGCACTCGCATGGAATTGTCGATAATGGCGTGTTGTTATTCACCGGATGCCGACCATGACCGAAGCCACCCAAGCCCAGCCTGCCGTTCCGCGCCTCACGAGCCTGTCACATGGCGGCGGCTGCGGCTGCAAGATCGCGCCGGGCGTGCTGTCCGAGCTGCTGAAGCGCGCGACGCCGCCCGCGCTGTTCCCGGATCTGCTGGTCGGCACCGAGACCTCCGACGACGCGGCCGTCTACCGCCTCAACGACGAACAGGCGATCGTTGCGACCACCGACTTCTTCATGCCGATCGTCGACGATCCGTTCGACTTCGGCCGCATCGCCGCGACCAACGCGCTGTCCGACGTCTATGCGATGGGAGGCAAGCCGATCCTCGCGCTCGCGCTGGTCGGCATGCCGATCAACGTGCTGCCGCACGAAACGATCGCGGCCGTGCTGCGCGGCGGCGAATCGGTGTGCGCGGACGCCGGCATCCCGGTCGCGGGCGGCCATTCGATCGATTCGGTCGAGCCGATCTACGGGCTTGCGGCAATCGGCGTCGTGCATCCGTCGCGTGTGAAGCGCAATGCGGCCGCGCGCGCGGGCGACGTGCTCGTGCTCGGCAAGCCGCTCGGCGTCGGCGTGCTGTCCGCCGCGCTGAAGAAGAACCAGCTCGATGCCGATGGCTATGCGCAGATGGTCGCGACGACCACCAAGCTGAACCGGCCGGGCGCCGAGCTCGCCGCGCTGCCGGGCGTGCATGCGCTGACCGACGTGACGGGCTTCGGGCTGCTCGGCCATACGCTCGAGCTGGCGCGCGGCGCGCACCTCACCGCGCGCGTGCACTATGCGTCGCTGCCGTGGCTCGCGGGCGTCGAGGCGTTCGTCGCCGATGGCGTGTTCACCGGCGCGTCGGGTCGCAACTGGGCCGCGTACGGCGCGGACGTGCAGCTGGCCGCCACGCTGCCGCCCGTCGCGCAGGCGCTGCTGACCGATCCGCAGACGTCGGGCGGCCTGCTGGTCGCGTGCGCACCGGAGGCCGTCGACGACGTGCTCGCGTGCTTCCGTGCCGACGGCTTCGACCGCGCGGGCGTGATCGGCGAGATGGTGGACGGGCCTGCACGCGTCGACGTCGCGTGACGCTCACGCGCCACACAGGATTTTTTTTGCGGTCGCTAGAATCGATGCCTTCCATCGAAGGCATCGACGACCGATGAACGACTTCCTGTTCGGGCTGATGATCGCGCTGTCGGTCGGGCCCGTCGCGCTGATGATCGCGAACTACGGAATGCGCGCCGGCACCGCAAGCGGCGTGCGCGCGGCGGTGGGTGTCGCGACGGCCGACGGCTGCTATGCGGTCGTCGCATTCACGCTCGGCGCAATGCTCGCGAGCACGCTCGCCGCCCATCTGTTGCTGTTTCGCCTGGTCGGCGCGCTCGTGCTGCTCGCGATGGGCGCGCGGATGCTGTGGCAGGCGCTGCGGGATCGCCGCCGCACGCTCGACGGTGATGCACGGCCGCCAGGCAGCCGCCCGTTTTCATCGATGTTTTTCGTCACGCTGGCGAATCCGCTCACGATCCTGTTGTTCTACGGCTATGCAACGGCTGCCGCCGGTGCGCATCGACACTGGCTGCTGGGTGCCGCGTGCGTGTTTGCCGGCAGCCTCGCGGGGCAGCTCGTGTTCGCATTCGGCGGCAGCGTGATCGGCCGGATCGTCAAGTCGCCGGCGCTGCTCGCGGCGAGCCATGTGGTCGCGGCGCTTGTCGTGCTGGGTTACGGGGTGGCGGGGCTGGCGCGGTTGTAGCGGTTCGCCGGATTACGCGCGTGCCAGTGCGATTGACGCGTCGGTGTCGAGCAACCGGATAGTAATCCTGATGGTGTGTCGACGCGCGGAGACCATTTCCTGCGTCATTCCCGCACGTAGCGGACCCGCACCGTCGCACCGCCGCCGTTTCGTAGTCGGGTTCCGCATCGGGCACGCGCGTTCTATACTCCGACGCGCAGTCTACGAGAGCCGTTCTCACCCAACATCATCGAAACAAGGAACGCCGATGCTGACTCGCTCCATTCTTTCCGCCGCTGCATTCTCGCTCGCAGCCTGTGCGACCGCGCCGTCGATCGCGCAGGACAACCAGGGCAACAACGCGGGCAACAATGCATTCGCCGAGACCGGTGCACAGGGCCGCCCGGTCAAGGTCATGATCATCACGATGTTCGGTCCGGAGGGCCAGGCCTGGCTCGACCGGATCGGCCCGTGGCGCGACATCGCCGTGCCCGGCCTGTCGCCCGATTACCCGAACGTGCATTGCAACAAGCAGGACGTGTGCGTGGTCACGACCGGCATGGGCTATGCGAACGCGTCGGCGACGATCATGGCGCTCACGTTTTCGCAGCGCTTCGATCTGCGCCGCACGTACTTCCTGATCTCCGGCATCGCCGGCGTCGACCCCGCGCAAGGCACGGTCGGTTCGGCCGCGTGGTCGAAATACCTCGTCGATTTCAGCCTGCAGTGGGAGCTCGATGCACGCGAGATTCCGGCCGGCTGGAATACCGGCTTCCTCGGCATCAACACGAAGAGCCCGAACGACAAGCCGCCGCTCGACTATCGCACCGAGGTGTTCCAGCTCAATCCGCAGCTGACCGACGCCGCGGTCGCGCTGTCGCGCAACGTCGTGCTCGCCGACAGCGCGCAGGCGCAGGCCGCACGCGCGAAGTTCAACTACGCGCCGGCGAACCGGCCGCCGACGGTGATCCAGTGCGACACGTCATCGGGCAACACGTGGTTCTCGGGCACGCTGATCGGCGAGCGCGCGCGCCAGTGGACGAAGATCCTGACCGACGGCAAGGGCACGTACTGCATGACCGCGCAGGAAGACAACGCGACGTATGAAGCGCTCAAGCGCGCGGCGAGCGTGAAGCGGGTCGACCTGTCGCGCGTCGCGGTGCTGCGCACCGGGTCCGATTTCGACCGGCCGTATGCAGGGCAGACGAGTGCCGACAACCTGCTGAACTACGCGGACCAGGGCGGCTTCGCCCCGGCGACCGAAAACCTGTACCGCGCGGGCAATCCGCTGGTGCAGGACATCGTGACGCACTGGGGCGAATGGCGTGACGGGGTGCCGCGTCGGTAAGTGCCGGACGACGACTCAGCCGCGATCAGTGCGCGTGCGGGGCCGAACGGAACGGCGTCCACACCGGCGTGGTGTCGTCCCAGTGATCGAGCGGCGAAGGGAGTTGATCGTTCATCATATGCTCCTGCAACTAACTATCTAGCTGACTGACTCGGCGAGTCGTCGATGAAGGGTGCGAAACGCCGCGCGCGGGGCAACCCGTTGCGCGGCGTTGCGCGTTTACCGGCCCCCGCCGGCGAGCTGGTTGCTCTCCGGCAACGAGCGATACGGGCCTTGCGCCAGGTCGAGCCCTTGCGGATACGAATTGGCCTTGCGCAGGTACGCCAGCGTGCCGTCCTTGCGTGCCTGCTCGACTTCCGCGTTCACCTCGGCGCGCGTGCGCGGGCCGTTGTGCTGCGAGTACCACGACGTGTTGCCGTAGTCGCCGGCGTGCGGGGTGCCGGAATCGGCGAAGGCCGGGGCGGACACGGCGAGCGTGAGGGCGAGGGCGGAGAGAAGATGGCGGCGGTTCATGGCGAGACTCCTAGAATGTCGGAGCTGGCGCTCGAGCGCTTACTCCGGTCCCATCAAGCGGGATCTGTTCGATGCGCAACGAGGTGCGCGACAGGGTTTACTCTAGGTATCTGCTCCGTCGCGATAAATGCGGCAGAGGCGAATTGAATTGTCGTGTCAGTGGAACAATCGCCATCCGTACACCCGGCAGGGTTATGCGGAAATCGCTCGAACCCGCTTGAAGCGGGCCTCGCACGGGAGCGACGACGGCGCGCGACGACGCAGGCGGACGATTGCGTCGCCTGGCACAAAGGTTTGCTGCGGATTCGGGAAGGATCGGGTGCGCCGGGCGGGAAATGGGGCGCGGAGGCGGGACGACACGCGGGCTTGGCAGCCCGCGTGTGCGGTTCAGTTGCTCAGTTCAGGCGCTTACGCAACCCATTCGTTGATGACCGGCGTGTCGAGCGCCGGCGCGCGTTCGGCTTCCTCGAACGTGCGCTTGCTGCACGTCGCGTCGAGGCTGCCCTTGCCGCTCAGCAGCGGGCAGCGGTCGAACACCTCGGCGATCCAGTCGACGAACACGCGCACCTTCGGCGACAGATGGCGGCTGTGCGGATACACGACCGAGATCGGCATCGGCAGCGGCTTGACGCCCGGCAGCACTTCCTTGAGCCGGCCTTCGCGCAGATGCGGCAGCACCATGAAGAGCGGCGGCTGGATCAGCCCGAAGCCTTCGATCCCGCAGGTCACGTATGCATCCGCGTCGTTCACCGACACGATGCCTTCCATCTTCATCTCGACTTCCTTGCCGTCGGTCAGGAATGTCCAGTCGATCGTGCGGCCGGTGCGGCTCGAGAAGTAGTTGACGGCCTTGTGCTGGTTCAGGTCGTCGATCGTCTGCGGCTCGCCGTGACGCTCGAGATAGTCGGGCGACGCGACCGTCACGCATTCGAACAGGCCGACCCGGCGCGCGACGAGCGACGAGTCCTGCAGCGCACCGACGCGGATCACGCAATCGACCCCTTCCTGCAGCAGGTCGACCGGCCGGTCGGACAGGCCGAGCTGCAGGTCGATGTCCGGATAGCGCGTATGAAATTCGCACAGCGACGGAATCACGAGCAGCCGCCCGATCGAACCCGGCATGTCGATACGCAACTTTCCGTGCGGCTTCCGGTTGTTTGCCTGGAAGCTCGCCTCGGTTTCCTCGACGTCCGCGAGGATCCGCACGCATCGTTCGTAGTACGCGGCGCCGTCCGGCGTGAGCGACAGCCGGCGCGTGGTCCGGTGCATCAGCCGCACACCGAGGAACGCTTCGAGATTCTGGATGATCGTCGTGACGGACGCTCGCGGCAAGCTGAGCGTTTCTGCTGCCTTGGTGAAGCTGCTTGTATCGACGACGCGAGTAAACACCTGCATGGCCTGAAGCCGGTCCATCACAACCTCCGCAATCTAATGAGCCTCCGGAACAAAGAGGCTGCGCTACCTCGTGGGTAAACGCAGCCTCGGATTGTTCGGGGGCGTTGAATTGTGTTGCCGGATTATAGGCATTTATCCCAATGTCTGCCGGACCCAGAATTCGTTCCATCTCGAAATGGATGCTGCATCGTCATGGACGCTTCTGAATTCAGCAAATTCCTGAAGGCCGCGTTGCCCGTGCAAGCCACGGCAGGCGCGGCGCTGACGGTCGCCGAAGTCGAAATTCCCGGCTACGCGCAGGACATCGTGCTGCGCCTCTACCGCCGCCCGGACAAGACCGGGTTGCCAGTAGTGCTTTATTTCCACGGTGGCGGCTTCGTGCGCGGTTCGCTCGAAGACGCCGATTTCGCCGCGCGTTTTTTAGCAGAACGCTTACCAGCGCTCGTAGTGTCGGTCGATTATTCGCTCGCACCGGCCTTTCCTTTTCCGGCCGCGCCGGAGGATGCGTATCGCGCCGCCGTGTGGGCCGCGACGCGCGCCCGCGCGTTCGGCGGCAACCCGAAGAAGATCGGTGTCGCGGGCCACGACGCGGGCGGCCAGCTCGCGAACTGCCTCGCGTTCATCGCGCGCGATCGCGGTGAGGTGCAGATCGTCGCGCAGGCGCTGTTCGGGCCGATGCTCGACCCCAGCATGACGCGCATCGGCGACGCCGATCGCCTTTCCTCCGACATCACCCCGCGCGAATGCGCGGCCTGTTATCGCGCGTATCTGCCGCAGGCCGCGCAACGCATGCACCCGTACGCGGCGCCGCTCGAATCGGTGCGCCTCGCGGGGCTGCCGCCGACGCTCGTCGTCACCGCGCAGAACGACGTGCTGCACGTCGAGGCGGAGAAATATGCGGGCTGCCTGATCTCGTCGGGCGTGCTCACGCAGGTGATCCGCTATCCGGACATCACGCACGCCGCGCTCGCGACGCACGAAGCCGCCTTCGAGGAAGCCGTGCGCTTCTTCCAGTGCCGCTTCCAGGCGCGCCAGCCGAACCGTCCCGAATAACCAAAACCAATCCACGTTTACTGGAGATCCACATGGCCATCCTACGCACCTCCCGTTCCCGAATCGCGACAGCGGCGATCGTGACGCTCGCCGTCGTCGGCCTCGGAACATTCGGCGCGATGCGCGTGAACGCAAACGCACCGGAGAAAGCGGCCGCACCGCTGCCCGAAGTCGACGTCGCGACCGTCGTGCCGCAGACCGTGACCGACTGGCAGAGTTATTCGGGCCGCCTCGAAGCGGTCGAGAAAGTCGACGTGCGCCCGCAGGTGTCGGGCACGATCGTCGCGGTGAACTTCAAGGACGGCGCGCTCGTGAAGAAAGGCGACGTGCTGTTCGTGATCGACCCGCGCCCGTACCAGGCCGAGACCGATCGCGCGGCCGCGCAGCTCGCGGCAGCACAGGCGCGCAACGGCTACGCGCAGACCGACTGGCAGCGCGCGCAGCGGCTGATCGGCGACAACGCGATCGCGAAGCGCGACTACGACGAGAAGCAGAATGCGGCCCGCGAGGCGACGGCGAACCTGAAGGCCGCCGAAGCCGCGCTGGAAACGGCGCGCATCAACCTCGGCTATACGCGGATCACGGCGCCGGTGTCGGGCCGCGTGTCGCGCGCGGAAATCACGCTCGGCAACGTCGTGTCGGCCGGCGCAGCGGCCGCGCCGCTGACGACGCTGGTGTCGGTGTCGCCGATCTACGCATCGTTCGACGCGGACGAGCAGACCTACCTGCAATACATCAACGGCGCGCGCAGCGGCCGCAAGGTGCCGGTCGAGCTCGGCCTCGCGAACGAAACCGGCTACTCGCGCAGCGGCGAGATCGACTCGGTCGACAACCGCCTCGACACGTCGTCCGGCACGATCCGCGTGCGCGCGCGCTTCGACAACGCCGACGGCGCGCTCGTCCCGGGCCTCTATGCACGCGTGAAGGTGGGCGGCAGCGCGCCGCACGAGGCGCTGCTCGTCGACGACGCGGCGATCAACACCGACCAGGACAAGAAGTTCGTGTTCGTCGTCGACCAGCAGGGCCGCGTGTCGTACCGCGAAGTGCAGCAGGGGATGCAGCACGGCAACCGGCGCGTGATCGTGAGCGGGCTCTCCGCCGGCGATCGCGTGGTCGTGAACGGTACGCAGCGCGTGCGCCCCGGCGAACAGGTGAAGCCGCACATGGTCCCGATGACGGGCGGTGACGCGCCGTCCGCGCCTTTGGCGGGCAACGCGAAGCCGGCCGCCCCGGCGAAGGCGGATTCGTAAGCGGCTCGCCGCTTCCGATCCGCGTTCAACCAGACAGAGCCACACATGAACATTTCAAAATTCTTTATCGACCGGCCGATCTTCGCAGGAGTCCTATCGGTGATCATCCTGCTCGGCGGGGTGATCGCGATGTTCCTGCTGCCGATCTCCGAATATCCGGAAGTCGTGCCGCCGTCCGTGATCGTGAAGGCGCAGTACCCGGGTGCGAACCCGAAGGTGATCGCCGAGACGGTCGCGTCGCCGCTCGAAGAGCAGATCAACGGTGTCGAGGACATGCTCTACATGCAGTCGCAGGCGAACAGCGACGGCAACATGACGATCACCGTCACGTTCAAGCTCGGCACCGATCCGGACAAGGCCACGCAGCTCGTGCAGAACCGCGTGAACCAGGCGCTGCCGCGCCTGCCGGAAGACGTGCAGCGGCTCGGCATCACGACGGTGAAGAGCTCGCCGACGCTGACGATGGTGGTCCACCTGATCTCGCCGGACAACCGTTACGACATGACCTACCTGCGTAACTACGCGCTGATCAACGTGAAGGATCGCCTGTCGCGGATCCAGGGCGTCGGCCAGGTGCAGCTGTGGGGTTCGGGCGACTACGCGATGCGCGTGTGGCTCGATCCGCAGAAGGTCGCGCAGCGCGGGTTGTCGGCCGAGGACGTCGTGCAGGCGATCCGCGAGCAGAACGTGCAGGTCGCGGCCGGCGTGATCGGCGCGTCGCCGTCGCTGCCGGGCACGCCGCTGCAGTTGTCGGTGAACGCGCGCGGCCGCTTGCAGACGGAAGACGAGTTCGGCGACATCGTCGTGAAGACGACGCCGGACGGCGGCGTCACGCACCTGCGCGACATCGCGCGGATCCAGCTCGACGCATCCGAATACGGGCTGCGCTCGCTGCTCGACAACAAGCCGGCCGTCGCGATGGCGATCAACCAGTCGCCGGGCGCGAACTCGCTGCAGATCTCGGACGAAGTGCGCAAGACGATGGCCGAGCTGAAGCAGGACATGCCGGCGGGCGTCGACTACAAGATCGTCTATGACCCGACGCAGTTCGTGCGTTCGTCGATCAAGGCCGTCGTGCACACGCTGCTCGAAGCGATCGCGCTGGTCGTGATCGTCGTGATCGTGTTCCTGCAGACCTGGCGCGCGTCGCTGATTCCGCTGATCGCGGTGCCGGTGTCGATCATCGGCACGTTCTCGCTGCTGCTCGCGTTCGGGTATTCGATCAACGCGTTGTCACTGTTCGGGATGGTGCTCGCGATCGGGATCGTGGTCGACGATGCGATCGTGGTGGTCGAGAACGTCGAGCGGAACATCGAGAGCGGGATGAACGCACGGGCGGCGACCTACAAGGCGATGCAGGAAGTGAGCGGGCCGATCATCGCGATCGCGCTGACGCTCGTCGCCGTGTTCGTGCCGCTCGCATTCATGTCGGGCCTGACCGGCCAGTTCTACAAGCAGTTCGCGATGACCATCGCGATCTCGACGGTGATCTCGGCGTTCAACTCGCTGACGTTGTCGCCGGCGCTGTCCGCGATCCTGCTGAAGGGTCACGGCGACAAGGAAGACTGGCTCACGCGCGTGATGAACCGCGTGCTCGGCGGCTTCTTCCGCGGCTTCAACAAGGTGTTCCATCGCGGCGCGGAGAACTACGGCCGCGGCGTGCGCGGCGTGCTGTCGCGCAAGACGCTGATGCTCGGCGTGTACCTCGTGCTGGTGGGCGCGACCGTGCTCGTGTCGAAGGTCGTGCCGGGCGGTTTCGTGCCCGCGCAGGACAAGGAATACCTGATCGCGTTCGCGCAGTTGCCGAACGGTGCGTCGCTCGACCGCACCGAGAAGGTGATCCGCGACATGGGGTCGATCGCGCTGAAGCAGCCGGGCGTCGAGAGCGCGGTCGCGTTCCCGGGGCTGTCGGTGAACGGCTTCACGAACAGCTCGAGCGCGGGCATCGTGTTCGTCACGCTGAAGCCGTTCTCGGAACGGCACGGCAAGGCGCTGTCGGCCGGCGCGATCGCGGGGGCGCTGAACCAGAAGTACGGCGCGATGAAGGACTCGTTCGTCGCGGTGTTCCCGCCGCCGCCGGTGCTCGGCCTCGGTACGCTGGGCGGGTTCAAGATGCAGGTGGAGGATCGCGGCGCGGTCGGCTATGCGCGGCTCGCGGATGCGACCAACGACTTCATCAAGCGCGCGCAGCAGGCGCCTGAACTCGGCCCGTTGTTCACGAGCTACCAGATCAACGTGCCGCAGCTCAACGTCGATCTCGATCGCGTGAAGGCGAAGCAGCTCGGCGTGCCGGTGACCGACGTGTTCAACACGATGCAGGTGTATCTCGGCTCGCTGTACGTGAACGACTTCAACCGCTTCGGCCGTGTGTACCAGGTGCGTGTGCAGGCCGATGCGCCGTTCCGCCAGCGCGCGGACGACATCCTGCAGTTGAAGACCCGCAACGACCGTGGCGAGATGGTGCCGCTGTCGTCGCTCGTCACGGTGACGCCGACGTTCGGCCCGGAAATGGTCGTGCGCTACAACGGCTACACGGCGGCCGACATCAACGGCGGCCCGGCACCGGGCTTCTCGTCGGGCCAGGCGCAGGCGGCGATCGAGCGCATCGCGCATGAAACGCTGCCGCGCGGCGTGCGGTTCGAATGGACCGACCTCACGTACCAGCAGATTCTTGCCGGCGATTCGGCGATGTATGTGTTCCCGATCAGCGTGCTGCTCGTGTTCCTCGTGCTCGCGGCGTTGTATGAAAGCCTGACGCTGCCGCTCGCGGTGATCCTGATCGTGCCGATGAGCATTCTGTCGGCGCTCACAGGCGTGTGGCTCACGCAGGGCGACAACAACATCTTCACGCAGATCGGCTTGATGGTGCTGGTGGGGCTGTCGGCGAAGAACGCGATCCTGATCGTCGAATTCGCGCGTGAACTCGAACACGACGGCAGGACGCCGCTCGAGGCCGCGATCGAGGCGAGCCGGCTGCGGCTGCGCCCGATCCTGATGACGTCGATCGCCTTCATCATGGGGGTGGTGCCGCTCGTCACGTCGACGGGCGCCGGTTCGGAAATGCGCCATGCGATGGGCGTCGCCGTGTTCTTCGGGATGCTCGGCGTGACGCTGTTCGGGCTGATGCTGACGCCGGTGTTCTACGTCGTGCTGCGCACGCTCGCGGGCGGCAAGATCCACGTCGCCGGGAAGGACTCGGCGGGTTACGGTGTGCCGTCCCAGCACGTGCCGGCTTCGGATGCTTGAGGACAGGAAGATGAATAACTTGCACAACACGAATGGCCTGATGCGCTTCGCGAAGGTGGCGGCCGCGAGCACCCTGCTCGCGACGCTGCTCGCCGCGTGCGCGGTGGGGCCCGACTACAAGCGCCCGGACGCGCCGACGCCCGCCGCGTTCAAGGAAGCGCCGACGCTCGCCGTCGGCGAGCAGGCCGGCACGTGGAAGACGGCCGAGCCGGCGGACGGCGCGCATCGCGGCGAATGGTGGAAGGTGTTCGGCGACCCGGTGCTCGATTCGCTCGAGACGCAGGCGCTCGCCGCGAACCAGAACCTGAAGGCCGCGGCCGCGCGGGTCGAGGAAGCGCGCGCGGCGACGCGTTCGGCGCGCTCGCAATGGTTCCCGCAGGTCGGCGCCGGTTTCGGGCCGACGCGCGAGGGGCTGTCGTCGGCGTCGCAGTTCCAGCCGCAGGGCACGGGCCCGACCAACGCGACGCTGTGGCGCGCGCAGGGCACGGTGTCGTATGAAGCCGACCTGTTCGGCCGCGTCGGCCGCAACGTCGAGGCGTCGCGTGCCGACCAGGCGCAGAGCGAAGCGCTGTTCCGTTCGGTGCGGCTCGCGCTGCAGGCGGACGTCGCGCAGAACTACTTCGAACTGCGTCAGCTCGATTCCGACCAGGACCTGTACCGGCGCACGGTGGAGCTGCGCGAGCAGGCACTGAAGCTCGTGCAGCGTCGCTTCAACGAAGGCGACATCAGCGAGCTCGACGTGTCGCGCGCGAAGAACGAGCTGGCCACCGCGCAGGCCGATGCGGTCGGCGTCGCGCGGCGGCGCGCGGCGTCCGAGCATGCGCTGGCGATCCTGCTCGGCAAGGCGCCCGCGGATTTCGCGTTCAAGGAAACGCCGATCGTGCCGGTCGCGGTGAAGGTGCCGCCGGGCCTTCCGTCCGCGCTGCTCGAACGGCGCCCGGACGTGTCGGCGGCCGAGCGCGCGATGGCGGCCGCGAACGCGCGGATCGGCCTCGCGAAGTCGGCGTACTTCCCGAAGCTCGATATCACGGGTGCGTTCGGGTATGAAGCGTCGACGCTCGGCAACCTGTTCCTGTGGTCGAGCCGCACGTTCCTGCTCGGGCCGTTCGCCGGCACCGCGCTGACGCTGCCGCTGTTCGACGGCGGGCGGCGTGCGGCCGGCGTGCAGCAGGCACGCGCGCAGTACGACGAGCAGGTCGCTAACTACCGGCAGCAGGTGCTCGTCGCGTTCCGCGAGGTCGAGGACAATCTCGCCGACCTGCGCCTGCTCGACGACCAGATCCGCGCGCAGGATGCGGCCGTCAACGCGTCGCGGCGCGCGGCGACGTTGTCGCGCACGCAGTATCAGGAAGGGGAGGTCGCGTATCTCGACGTGATCGACAGCGAGCGCTCGGTGCTGCAGTCGCAATTGCAGTCGAACCAGTTGACCGGCGCGCAGGCCGTGTCGACCGTGAACCTGATCCGCGCGCTGGGCGGCGGATGGGGGCCGGCTCCGACGGCGGTGGGCGATGCGGCGCCCGTCAAGGCGGAGGTGGCGGCGCGGTGATACACCGGCCCGAGACGGGTCGACTTAACGGGTAGTCGATCGACGAACCCCGATCCGTGGCGACGTGGATCGGGGTTTTCTATTGGCGGTCAGTCAGGGCGGTCAGGCCTGTTGCTCCGGCTTCACGTCCGTGCGTTCGGCGATCACCACCGCGTAGCGGCCGACCGCATCGGCGATGCGCTGCGCCAGTTCGGGATCGCGCACCGCGCGCGCGAGCGTGACGCCGCCCGACAGCAGCGCAAGCAACGCGATGGCCCGATCGTCATCGGGTGGGTTATCCATCCCGGCCGACACTTCGTCGACGATCTGCCGCAGTGCCTGCTCGTACGCGTCGCGCGTCTCGTCATCGGCACGCATCACTTCCGGGGACAGGCTCGGCAGCGCACAGCTTTCACCGAGTTCGCAGGTGCGTCGCGGGCCGAGGTAGAACGACACGAACGGGCGCCGCCAGCGCGCGCCATGCTCGGCCTTGAACGTCGCGACGCCTTGCCGGAGCTGGGCGAGGCCATCGAGGACGACCTGCCGGAACGCTTCGCCCTTCGTTTTGAAATGGCCATAGAACGCGCCGTTGGTGACGCCCGCCGCCTTCGTCAGCGGACCGATGCCGGAGCCGCCATACCCCTCCTCGCGGAACAGCCGGCTCGCGGCATCGAGGATGCGCGTACGGGTTTCGTGCTTGTGCTCGACGGAATAACGCATGACAGGCTCGCTTCAGAGCGATCACTCTTTATCTTGCATAGAGAGCGATCAGTGTCTAATGTATAGAGAGTGACTGATATTTATATCACGTCACCTGACCGATGACCTGACCAGGAGAAAGTGCGATGCCGATTACGCTGACCGTATCCGAAGGGGTTTTCACGCCGGACGACGAGGGGCCGGTGTTTGCCGAGTTGACCGATGCGCTGCTGGAAGTGGAGGGGCTGACCGGGAATGCGTTCCTGGCGCCGAACGTGGTGGGCACGCTCAACGTGCTGCCGCGACACCGGACCTTCGTGCATGGGCGCGCGGAGCCTGCTGCGTTCGTCGAGCTGAAGTTGCCTGCCGTGGCGCTCGCGGCGCCTGAGCGGCAGCGGCAATTCGTCGAACGGGCGACCGCGATCGTGCTGCGCCGGGCAGGTGGGCGGCTGACGGCCGCGCAAGTGTGGGTGAATGTGGTTCATGCGGTCGACGGTGGATGGGGCATTGCCGGACGACGCTACGACAACGCGTCGCTCGTCGATTCGATCCAGAGCGCGGCGGCGGCGGCCACGCCCTGATCGCAACTAACGGTCAAGCCGTCCGGCGTTGATCAACGGCGTGGCGGCGTTCGCCGCCACGCCGGTCATTTTTCGTCACCCGCCACCCGCAGCGCGCGAACCAGTTCGCTCGCCGCCTTGCCGAGCCCCGAATGCTTCGGCCGGCGCAGGTACACCGGTAGCGGCAACCCGTTGCGGATGTTCGCGAACACGAGCGGCGCGAGCTCGCCATCGGCGACGTATCGGCCGATCATGGATTCGGGCAGGTTCGCCCAGCCGTGCCCGGCCTTTACGAGCGCGATTGCGGTGGCCATGTCGGTCACCTTCCACGTGCGGTTGCCGATCACCGGCCGCACGTCAGTCAGCGGCCGCTCGGGATCGGCGATCACGATCTGCCTGAAGCCCGACAACCGCTCGATCGCTTCCGGTTGCGCGCATTCGGCGATCGCCGGATGGCTCGGCGCGGCGACCGCGACGAGCGTCTCGGTCCACAGCGCGTGGATCTGCTCCTGCGGATGCAGGTCGAGCCCGCCATACGCGACGCAGAGATCGACGGCGCCGCGATGCAGCGCATCGATGATCACGTCCTGCGGCGCCGTGACGATGCTGATCGCGAGCGCCGGGTATTTCGCGGCGACGGCGGTCAGCGCGCGGGCGACGGGCGCGCCGTCGAGTTCGGCGGCGAGGCCGAGCCGCAACGTATCCTCGACGCCTTCCGACAAGTGCTGCGCATGCGCGCGCAGCGCGTGCAGCCGCTCGGCGATCGCGCGCGCGTCGGGCAGCAGCGCCGCCATCGCGGCGGTCGGCGTCGGTTCGCGCGTGCCGCGGTCGAACAGCACGAGGTCGAGCTCGGCCTCGAGGTTCGCGATCGCCATGCTGATTGCCGACGGCGTGCGGCCGAGCGCCCGCGCGGCCGCGGAAAACGAGCCTTTGTCGATGACGGTCAGCAGCATGTCGATGTGGTCGCTGGTCAGCATGCACTGGCCTCCTGTCAGAAAAATTGAAAGGACCTGACTTTGGCGGACGCGCTACCCGCTGATAGTCTCGCCACCTTGTTCGATAGAAGGTGGATGGTGATGCAAGGGTGGAAGAGACGCATAGTCTACGTCGTGATGTTCGAGGTGCTCGGTATCCTGATCGCATCGTCGGTGCTCGGCATGCTGAGCGGCGCCAGCGTGGCGGCGAGCGGCCTGCTGGGCGTGATGATTTCGACGACGGGCGTCACCGTCAATTTCCTGTACAACCTCGCGTTCGAGGCGTGGGAACGCAGGAGCGCGGCGACGACGCGCACGGTCGGGCGCCGTGTGGTGCATGCGATCGGCTTCCAGATCGCGCTCGTGACGTTCCTGATCCCGCTGATCGCGTGGTGGCTCGACGTGTCGCTGCTGCAGGCGTTCCTGTACGACGCGGTGCTGATCGTGTTCTTCCCGATCTTCACGTTCACGTACAACTGGGCGTTCGACAGCGTGTTCGGGCTGCCCGATGCGGTCACGCGCAAGGCGGAGCCGGACCCGGCCGTGTGGTAAGCCATGCTGAAGGAATCGCGCAGGCGGATTGACGGGACGAACGCGCCGGCGACGCACGGCGGTTGATGAAGCGGCGCTGCGGCGCGTATCCGCATCGTCGTTGAACAGCGAGGAGAACGGGCGGCGCGGAAGCCGCCCGGGAGCTTTTACGCGGCGACGAACTCGTGCACGAAGCGGTTGAACACGGCGGGGCTTGCCGCGTTCATCCCGTGCGACGCGCCGGCGACGGTCTGCCGTTGCGCGTTGCCGATCCACTGCGACAGCGTGTCGACGTTGTTGCGGAACATCTTCGGGCTGCGCTGGCCGTCGATCAGCAGCGTGCGGCATGCGATGTCGCCGGCGGTGTGCTGCGAGTACGCGGGCAGGGGGTCGCGCAACTGCTTCGGCAGCGTGCTCGCGTTGTCGATCGCCATCGTGCGGAAGCGCGACGTGCTCTTCTTCCATGCGCCCGGCAGGCTCACGGAATCGACGAACATCTCGAGGCCCGATTCGATGTCGCCTTGCCCGATCAGGTTCACGGCCTGCGTGCGCAGCGCGATCGCGGCGGCCGGCAGCGCGGCTTCGCGCACGCCCGGCTGTTGCAGCGGGCCGCCCGGATCGGCGAGCGTCAGCGATTCGACGAGATGCGGATGCTGGCGCGCGACGTTGAACGCGACACTGCCGCCGCGCGAATGGCCGACCAGGTGCACGGGGCCGAGGTCGAGCGCGTCGATGAATTCGGCGAGCTCGTCGACGTGGTTCTGCCAGCTGAACTCGTCCTGGATGCCCGCTTCGACGGCCGGCCAGTAATGGCTGAGGCTCGGCGCGATGCAGCGGTAGTGGGCCGACAGCGACGCGAGCTGCGGATCCCAGTAGCGGTAGTCGCACAGCGAGCCGTGCACGAACACCATCGGCGCGCCGCTGCCCCGCTCGACATACGGCAGGCTGATGCCTGACGAAAGCGTCGCAAATTGCAGGTCGGGGTTCGCGAGCACGGACGGCTCGATTCGCATGTTCATGACTGAAAGACTCAAAGGTGCGTCAACACGACGCAACTATGCATCACGGCGACCTGCAAGGAAAACGCATAATTTTCATCGTGACGATCAATTTTATTGATGGCTCTGCCGGAAACCCTTGTCGGAAGGGGATGGGTGTCGATGCTTTCAATCGTCTGACGATTGGTCGCGGCGCCGGAAAGGCCGGAAGAGGGCGTGCGGCGGCCTGTGTATCGGGATATTGAATCGTGAAAGAACTCGACCTAGCGCTTGCCGATCCCGACCAGATTTTCTAGGCGGATGGAAGAACGGCGATACAGGCAAGCAGTATTCACGAGGCGAGATGAAGGCGTTAACACAAAGCCGCACGCTATTCGTAAATTAGGCAAAAGATAGCCCCTTGTCAGAACGGGGTATAAAAAATCCGAATATTAAGATATCCGAATAATATTGAGATGTGTGATCGATGCGCCCGGCTACGATTGTGGTTTTATAAGAGGGCCGGGTGATGAATAGAAGAATTGCAGTTGTTGGTGATAGCCTTTCAAGTGGCGGGACGATCCAACCCTACAGCGGGCCACGGTTCCTTGTGCACGGACATCAAGCGGCTCTGATCGGGGGCAGCGCATTCTGCACTGCGTGCATGAGCATCGGCATCATCGCGAAGGCGGGTGGTCCATACCGGCTCAAGTTTCAGGGAGAGGTTGCACTAGACCGCGACATCATCCTGTGCGGTTGTTCGACGCAGCCACATATCACCGCGTTACTTGCCGGCGACGCGTGGTGTAGTGATGGGTTAAAGGGGCTCGGAGAGGTCGTTTCGAGCCGCACAACCACAGGCGGAATCGCATCAATCAAAAAAGGTGCGTTTGACGAGCAAGTCGAGATGACGGTAAACGGCGACGTTGTTGCCGAACCGACAGGCTACCCATACTACATCGAGACGGCAGACGGCCGAGTGCAATCCGGCGAGCTTGATGCGAGCCGCATCCTGCCTCGCATCCATACGGGTGATGCATCCGGGGAGTACACCGTCTATTGGGGAGACGAAGCCATTGCGAAACAACGCCACGGGGTAAGCGATGCCTAACCCGCCCACAAAAGTCATCACGAACAAAAAGGAAAAATCGAAGAAGTCGGTGCCGCTCCAAGCTCTGTCGTTTCAAGCGCTCTGGAACGCGTACCCGACTGAAGACCCCTATGACGACCGTACCGGCGAGTATGAAAACCAGTGTGCGATCCGTACGAGTGCCACGTTTCATAAAGTCGGGAGCAGCATGAAGTCGTTTTCCCAAAGTGTCTTGAAGCCGATGCCGGGCAAGAAAACGCTGGGTCGTCTGATTCTCGATGAAAAGGCGACCGCGACCCGCGCTTACGAACTGGCTGAGTGGCTGAAGCTGCGCCCCTTTCTCGGCATGGGGAGGCCTGAGAACATTACCGGGACGGATTGGCAGGACAAAATAAAAGGTCGAACCGGTATCATCTACTTCTTCGGTTATTGGCGCCAGGAAGGAGATTCCGTCGGCGCACTGAGCGGCGGTCACATCGACCTATGGAACAGAGACACGCTCACACCGTCCTTTGCGTCGTTTTGGCGGTTTCGCCTTGGTAGACGAACGATGCCGGACCCACGATCCTGGTTTCGTTCTGGTGGGAACGTAAACTGGATATCAGACCTCGCGGAATCCAAAGAGATTTTATTTTGGGAAGTGAAATGAAGCGTATGGCTTTCGCAGTTCTAGGCTTCGTGTGGGGACTTCTGGTGACGGGGGCATCTTTCTATGTCTTCAACCGTATTGATTGGCCCAAGTCATCATCCCCTGCAGTTGGTTGCGGAGAGTCATGTGCGTCTCACATGGGTTTGGTCGCGACGATGCTCGTCATTCTCCTGTGGCCATCGATCGCCTGTGCTGCGCTCAATGCTATTGCTTATGGACGTTGGTCGTTGCACAAATGGCGCATCGCGTTCGCTATCGTGACTTTTTTGGCGATTCTATTCCATCTCGTGACCTACGTGGTCTAGTCGATTAGGTGCGGCGTGATGAATAAGTGAAGCAACTCGCTTTCCTAATCCGGGCCTCGTATTGGGTGCTCGTTGCAAGGTGACTTATTGAGAAAATGATGCCGGGTTGCGGTCTGTTGCTGTTCGAAGCAATTCGCAAAGGTGCGGTGCACGAGCCGCGAAAGCGGCCCGCCCCGTCAGCGCACCGCCAACGCGGGCGCGGTCTGAAGCACGACCGGGAGGTCGTTGTCGGTCGCGAACTGCATCGCGAAATCGAATGCGTCCGCACACACGGTGCGCAATTCGTCCGACACGAACAGGCATTTGACGTTGCCGTCGACGACGGGCATCGCGAGCCGCGACAGCGCGCACGGATAGCCGGGCCGCCGCTCGCCGACGAACAGCGTGATGACGCCCGCGAGGCGTTCGGGCCAGTCGCTCGGGCGGAAGGTTTTCTGCGCGTGCGTGACGCCGCGGATCAGGTGGCCGGTGACGCGGCCGTGTTCGGTGATGTCGATGCGATCCATGCTGTGCGTGTCCTCGTTCGCGTCATTCGCCGCCATCGGCCGCCGCGTCGCCGCGCGCGGGAATCCGCAGGTTGCGCAGCTTGTGATAGAGCGTTTTCTTCGGCATGCCAAGCGCTTCGCTCGCCTCTGCGACGTTGCCATTGTGACGCTGCAGCATGTCCTCGATCAGCATCCGCTCGAAATACGCGAGCTGCTCCGCGAGCGTGCCGCCCGCGGCCGGCGTGCCGCCGGACGACAGCAGGCTGTCGCCGGTCAGCCCGAGCACGAAGCGGTCGGCCACGTTCTGCAGTTCGCGCACGTTGCCGGGCCACGCATGCGTCATCAGTTCGGACACCTGCGCAGCCGTGACGACCGGCGCCGGCTGCCCGAAGCGGCGTGCGGCCGCGAGCACGAAATGCTCAAACAGCAGCGGGACGTCCTCGCGCCGCTCGCGCAGCGGCGGCAGTTCGATCTGCGCGACGTTGAGGCGATACAGCAAGTCCGCGCGAAAGCGGCCGTCGGCCGCGAGCTCGGCTAGATCGGCCTTCGACGCGGCGACCACGCGGCAGTCGACCGGAATCAGCTCGTTCGCGCCGAGCCGCTCGACCACGCGCTCCTGCAGCACGCGCAGCATCTTGACCTGCAGTGGAATCGGCATCGTCTCGATCTCGTCGAGGAACAGCGTGCCGCCGTCCGCCCATTCGATCTTGCCGATGCGTTTCTTGATCGCGCCGGTGAACGCGCCGGCTTCATGGCCGAACAGTTCGCTCTCGAAGACCTGCTCCGGCAGGCCGCCGCAATTTAGTGCGACGAAATGCGCGTCGCGCCGGCCGCCGAAGTCGTGCAGGCTGCGCGCGATCAGTTCCTTGCCGGTGCCCGTTTCGCCGGTGATCAGCACCGACACCGACGTATCGGCGAGGCGCAGGATCTTCTTGCGCACGTCGGCCATCGCGGGCGATTTGCCGAGCACGAACGCCTCGATGCCCTGCCAGTTGTTCAGCGCCGCGCGCAGCCCCTGCACTTCCAGCGTCAGGCGGCGCTTCTCGACCGCGCGCGCGACGCGTCCCGCGATCACGTCCGACGAGAACGGCTTCTCGATGAAGTCGTACGCGCCGACCTGCATCGCGCCGACGGCCGTCGAGATGTCGGCATGGCCGCTGATCAGCACGACCGGAATCTGCGCGTCGATGGCCATCACGCGATCGAGCAGCTGCAGCCCGTCGATGCCCGGCATCCGCACGTCCGACACGATCACGACCGGCGCGCCGGGTGCGACGTGATGCAGCGCGTCGGCGGCCGACGCGAATGCGTCCACTGCGAAGCCGGCAAGCGCTACCGCCTGCTCGACGCCGATCCGGACGTTTTCATCGTCCTCGACGACCAGCACCCGAATCTCATCTTCCATGCTCTGTCCTTTGCAGCGTGGCCGCCGCGAATTCGATACTGAACTGCGCGCCGCCTTCGTCGCGGTTCGTCGCGGCGATCTTCGCGCCGAACGCCTCGACGATGCGCGACGTGATCGCGAGGCCGAGCCCGAGGCCCTGACCGCGCGGCTTGGTCGTGACGAACGGCTCGAACAGGTGCGGCAGCACGTCGGGCGCGATGCCCGCGCCGCTGTCGGCGACCGTGAAGCGCACGCGGCCGGCTTCGTCCGGTCCGGCGGCCTCGATGACGATGCGGCGCACGGGTGCGTCGTGCACCGCGTCGAGCGCGTTGCCGAGCAGGTTCACGATCACCTGCTGCAACTGGCTCGATTCGGCCGACACGGCGGTGCCCGGCGCGATGTTCACGTCGAGCTGCACGCCTTCGTCGCGGATCCGCGCATCGTAGATCAGCCGCGCATGCGCGACGGCCTCGTTCAGCGACACCGCGACGCGCTCGACGTCCGGCTTGCGCGCGAAGGTCTTCAGCTCGCCGGTGAGCACCGCCATGCTGTCGACGAGCTTGCCGATCCGTTCGAGATTGGCGAGCGCCGGCGCGGGCTGGCCGCGCTCGAAGAACGTGCGCGCGTTGTCGCACAGCGTGCGGATCGCGACGAGCGGCTGGTTCAGCTCGTGCGTGAGGCCGGCGGCCATCTGCCCGAGCACCGCGAGCTTGCCCGCATGCACGACTTCCTGCTGCGATGCGCGCAGCCGCTGCTCGGTGCGCTCGCGCTCGACGATCTCGCGCTGCATCCGTTCGTTCGCGGCCGTCAGCGCGGCCGTGCGCTGCGCGACGGTCAGCTCGAGCTGGTCGTTCGCGCGCCGCAGCGCGTCCTGCGCGTTCAGCCGCGCGACGATGGCCCGACGGCGCTGGATCGCATAGCCGGCGAGCAGCGCGGCGATCAGGAACGCACCGGTGACGAATACGAAGGCCGTCTGCTGCTGGCGCCGCGCGCCCGCGATGTCGAGCAGCACCATCAGCGAATCGCCGGCCTGCGGCGCGGGGCGCGACATCACGAGATAGCGCGTGGTGCGGCCGCTGTGGCGTGTATCGGGGAAGGTGCCGAACCACGCGGCCGCGCTGCGGTCGCCGATGTGGCGGTACGGCAGCGCGTCGACCGTGCGGCCCGCGTATTGCCGCGACGCCTGGATGTCGCGCTGCTGCTGCGCGGTGATCGGGCGCAGCGCGGTGAATTTCCAGGCGGGTTCGGTCGAGATCACGGCCACGCCGTTGCTGTCGACGACCATCGCGGCGACCCCCGGTGCGCGCCACGCCGACTCGAGCGGATCGACGCTGATCTTCACGGCGGCCACGCCGATCGGCACGCCGTTGTCCCGCACCGCGCTGGCGAAGTAGACGCCCGGCACGCCGGTGTTGGTGCCGATGCCGAAGAAGCGGCCGCTGCCGCGCGCGAGTGCGTCCTTGAAATACGGCCGGTACGACACGTTGGTGCCGACGAAGCTGAGCGTCTCGTTCCAGTTGCTGGCGGCGATCACGTCGCCCTGCAGGTCGATCACGTCGACCGCGCCGCTGCCCGCGTCGCGGTTCACGGCTTCGAGGTAGGTGTTGACCGTGTGTACGAGTTCGGGAGCCTCATGCGGCGCGGCTTTCAGCATCGTGCGCACGCCGTCCTGCCGCGCGACCAGGCCGGGCAGGATCTCGAAGCGGCCGAGTTCGCTCTTCAGGCTCGACGCATACAGGTCGAGCCGGTGCGCGCCGGTTTCCTCGAGCGCGTCGATCGCGCGTTCCCACGCGAAATCGACGGCCGCGGCCGCCACGCACCCATACAGCACGCCGGCCGATGCCCAGCCCCACCACGGGATTCCCTTGAAGCTCTTCTGCACGTTCGCCCTCATCGAAGCCCGCATCCGTCCGCCCGGCGTGACGCCCGAAGCGACGCCCCGAACGACGCGCGCCGCGCGCCGGCTGGGCCGGCGGCGGCGCGTGCAAAGCAGCCTGCGCGACGGTGCGCGCGGCGGCGCGTCATCCGAAGTGGGCGACCAGGATCAGCGTGACCGTGACGACGATCGCGCCGCCGATCCGCGTTGCGATCTGCGCGAACGGCATCAGCTGCATCCGGTTCGCGGCGGTCAGGATCGCGACGTCGCCGGTGCCGCCTTGGCCGCTGTGGCAGGCGTTCACGATTGCGGTGTCGATAGGGTACATCTTCATCAGGCGGCCGACCACGAAACCGGTGCCCATCAGCGTCGCGACGGTCGACACGATGGTGACGACGTTGACGATCGTGAACGCGGCGGTCAGCTTGTCCCACGGGGTCATCGCGACGCCGATCGCGAACAGCAGCGGATACGTGACGGCGGTCGAGAAGAACTTGTAGACGACGAACGCGCCTTCCTGCAGCGGCGGCGACACCGCACGCGCGAGCTTCACGAGCACCGCGAGGAACAGCATCGCGACCGGCGCGGGCAGGCCGAACAGCTTGTGCGCCATCAGGCCGACCAGGTACAGCGTGATGGCCGTGATACCGGCGCCCGCGATGTGCGAGACGTCGACGTGGCCGCGGATTTCCTCGTTTTCGGGCGTCATGTCGCCCGATTCGCCGACCTGCAGGCGGCCGTTGCCGGTCAGGTGCGGGAAGCGCTTGCCGAGCATGTCGAGCGCGCCCGACAGGATGATCGCGGTCAGGCTGCCGAGCATCACCGGCGGCAGCACCATCGCGAACATCTCGCCTTGCGGCAGGTGCATCAGTTCCGAATAGCCGATCGACAGCGGAATCGCGCCTTCGCCGACGCCGCCCGCCATGATCGGCACGACGATGTACAGCAGCGTGTGGCGCGCGCCGAGGCCGAGCGCGGTGCCGACCGCCGTGCCGACGATCGCGGCCGCGACCGAGCCGGCCGCGAGCGGGATGAAGATCTTCACGAAGCCCTGGATCAGGACGCGGCGATCCATGCTCAGGATGCTGCCGACGATGATCGACGCGATGAACAGGTACAGGAAGTTGGTCGACTTCGTGAACTCGACGGTGAGGTTCAGCACCGGCTTCGGCAGCACGTGGTAGTACGTGAGCGCCGACGGCACGAAGGTCGCGAAGATCGCGGCCGCGCCGATGTTGCGCAAGAGCGGCAGGCGCTTGCCCAGTTCCGCGCAGGTGAAGCCGAAGAACGCGAGCACCGCGATCGCCATCGAGATCTCGCCGGGCACCTTGCCGGTCACCGAGAAGCCGACGATCAGCGCGAGCAGGATGAAATAGACGGGCAGCGGAATGATGCCGATGCGGATTTCCATCAGTTTCCACCAGCCTTCCGGCCAGAAGCGCGCGCGCGGGGCGGCGACGGCGTCGGAAACCGGCTCCGGATGGGACGGGGTATGGATAGAGGTCTGCAAGACGTGTCTCCTGATGTTGGTATGCCTGCATGGCTTCGCGGCATCGTGTGCCGTCTATTACGCAACCCCCGTGCCAGAAATCCGGGCCGCCGGAATATTTTTAATGCATTGATTTATAAGGGGTTTGTTTCGTCTGCGGAAAGAGCGGCCCGACTGGCTGGCCGAGATTTCGGAATTCGTCCGGCGCCGAGGCCGAGATTTCGGCCTGACGGCCGGCCGGGTGCCCGGTCGGGCCGCCGATCCCGCATGGCCGCCCGCCATATCGCCGCGCGCGATTTTCTTCGCACAATCGCTTCGTAGACCGCCCCCGCGCCGCTCTCTATCATCGGCTGATCTTTTCCGATGCGATTGACCCTGTCCGGAGAACGCCCGTGCGTTCGCCGCGGCGTCGCTCATCCATCGATACCGTCTTTGGACAGGAGAGTGGTTTCATGCTGCATGCCGTTTTTTCCGCCCGCTTTTCCGCCGGCCGCGTCGCGCGCCTGCTGGCTGCCGCCGTGCTTGGCGTCGCATTGCTCAATGGCGCGCACGCCGACACCGCGCCGCTGAAGGTCGGCATCTCGACCAGCCCGCAGATCGAAGCGCTGAAAGTTGCCGCGAAGGAAGCGAAGGCGCAGGGGCTCGACGTGAAGATCGTCGAATTCACCGACTGGAATACGCCGAACGCGGCGCTCGCGAACAAGGACATCGACGTCAACTACTTCCAGCACATCCCGTTTCTGGAGAACGCGAACAAGCAGGGCGGCTACAACTTCGTGTCGATCGCGCCCGGCACGATCATGAAGATCGGCCTCTATTCGAAGAAGGTGAAAAGCTTCAGCGAGCTGAAGGACGGCGCGAAAGTCGCGATCGCGAACGATCCGGTGAACGGCGGGCGCGGGCTGTTGCTGCTGCAGCGCGCGGGGCTCATCACGCTGAAGCCGGGCGCCGACTACCGCGCGACGACGCACGACATCGTCGCGAACCCGAAGCACCTGAAGATCATCCCGCTCGAAGCGTCGCAGCTCGCGCGTTCGCTCGACGACGTCGATCTCGCGCAGGGCTACCCGAGCTTCATCAAGCTCGCCGGCACGACCGACCCGAACAGCGCGCTGCTGTTCGACGGCACCGAAAACAAGATCTTCGCGATCCAGTGGGTCGTGCGGCCGGACAGCGTGAACGATCCGCGCATCCGCAAGTTCATCTCGATCTACCAGCACTCGCCGGCCGTGCGCAAGGCGCTCGACAACGCGTTCGGCTCGCTGTACGCGATCGCGTGGTGACGGAGGCGGGCATGACGACGGCGAACCGCAAGAAAATCCTGCTCAACGCGTTCAACATGAACTGCGTCGGGCACATCAACCACGGTCTGTGGACACATCCGCGCGACCGCTCCGCGCACTACACCGATCTCGACTACTGGGCCGACCTCGCGAAGACGCTCGAACGCGGCAAGTTCGACGGGATCTTCCTCGCGGACATCGTCGGCGTGTACGACGTGTTCGGCGGCGGCCCCGATGCCGCGCTGCGCGAATCGGTGCAGGTGCCCGTCAACGATCCGCTGCTGCTGGTGCCTGCGATGGCGCAGGTCACGCGGCACCTCGGCTTCGGCGTGACCGCGAACCTCACCTACGAGCCGCCTTACCTGTTCGCGCGCCGCATGTCGACGCTCGATCACCTGACGAAAGGGCGCGTGGGCTGGAACATCGTTACCGGCTATCTCGACAGCGCCGCGCGCGGCATGGGCCTCGCGCAGCAGATCGGCCACGACGACCGCTACGAGCGCGCGGACGACTACATGGACGTCGTCTACAAGCTGTGGGAACAGAGCTGGGACGACGATGCGGTGATCCGCGACGCGCAGGCGCGCGTGTTCGCGCAGCCCGGCAAGGTGCGGCGCGTGAAGCACGACGGGCCGTTCTATTCGATCGACGCGATTCATCTGAGCGAGCCGTCGTTGCAACGCACGCCGGTGCTGTACCAGGCCGGTTCGTCCGCACGCGGCGTCGAGTTCGCCGGCCGTCACGCGGAATGCGTGTTCGTGAACGGGCAAAGCAAGGCCGCCGCGCGCGCGGCGACACTCGACATTCGCGCGGCCGCTGCACGGCAGGGCCGCGACCCGGCGTCAATCAAGATCTTTGCCGGCGTGAGCGTCGTGACGGCGGAAACCGAACTTCTGGCGCGCGAGAAATTCGACGAATATCGGCGCTACGCGAGCGCCGAAGCCGGTCTCGCGCATTTCGCGAGCTCGACCGGCATCGACTTCGCGAAGTATGGCCTCGACGAACCGATCTCGTACGTGAAGACCGATTCGATCCAGTCGGCCGTCGACGCGATCTCGCGCAAGAGCACGACCGGCACGTGGACCGTGCGCCGCATGCTCGAACAGATGTCGCTCGGCGGCCGCTATGCGCCGATCGTCGGCTCGCCGTCGCAGGTCGCGGACGAGCTGCAGTCGTGGATCGACGAGACCGGCATCGACGGCTTCAACCTGACGCGCACCGTGATGCCCGAGTCGTTCGAGGATTTCGTCGACTGGGTCGTGCCCGAGCTGCAGAACCGCGGCGTCTACAAGGAAGACTACGATCCCGCGCCGACGCTGCGCGAGAAGCTGTTCGGCGCAGGCCCGCGCCTGCCCGCGTGGCACACGGGCGCACAGCACCGGCCGGGCGCCGCCGTGCGCGCCGAATCCGCGCATCCCGCGCATGTCTGAACGTGACGGAGCGAAGCGATGACGCAATTGTTCGATACGCTGGGTTTCATTGAGACGTCGGCAGTGCGTGCGGGAGCCGAGGCAACGGCACATGACGAAGCGGCCGCGTCGGCCGAATCGACCCGCGCCGGCGCCGCCGTATCGCTGGAGCAGGTCGGCAAGGTGTTCGCGACGCCGCGCGGCCAGGCTGCCGCGTTGCGCGACGTGACGCTCGACGTGCGGCGCGGCGAGGTCTTCGGGATCATCGGCCGCAGCGGCGCCGGCAAGTCGACGCTGCTGCGGCTCGTGAACGGGCTCGAGCGGCCGAGCTCGGGCCGCGTGCGCGTGCAGGGCGTCGATGTCGGCGCGCTCGACGAGGATGGCCTCGTCGCGCTGCGGCGCCGCACCGGCATGGTGTTCCAGCATTTCAACCTGCTGTCCGCGAAGACGGTGTTCGAGAACGTCGCGCTGCCGCTGAAGATCGCCGGCGTGCCGAAGGCCGAGCGCGTGCGCAAGGTCGAGGCGCTGCTCGAACTCGTCGGGCTCGCCGCGAAGCGCGACGCGTATCCGGCCAGCCTGTCGGGCGGGCAGAAGCAGCGCGTCGGCATTGCCCGCGCGCTCGTGCACGATCCGGAGGTGCTGCTGTGCGACGAGGCGACGTCGGCGCTCGATCCCGAGACGACGCAGTCGATCCTCGCGCTGCTCGCCGACATCAATCGTCGCCTCGGGCTGACGATCGTGCTGATCACGCACGAGATGGAAGTGATCCGCGCGGTGTGCGACACGGTCGCGGTGATCGAACAGGGCGAAGTCGTCGAAACGGGCCCCGTGTGGCGCGTGTTCGGCGATCCGCGCCACGGCGCGACGCGCGCGCTGCTCAGCACGCTCGTGCATGACCTGCCGGCCGAACTGGCCGCGCGCGTGCAGCCGTTGCCGGAACAAGCGGCGTTGCCTGAAGGCGCGCAGGTCGTGCTCGACGTCCGCTATACGGGCGAGAGCGGCGGCGAGCCGGATGTCGGCGCGCTTGCAGTGGCGCTTGGCGGCTCGGTGCGGTTCCTGCACGGCGGAATCGAGCGCATCCAGGGGCATGCACAGGGGCGGCTCGTGATCGCGGCAGCCCTGCGCGCGGAAGATGCCGGCCAGCCGCCGGCCCGCGGCGGTGCAGTGGCCGCGCTGCTCGAACGCGCACGTCGCCACGCGAATCACGCAGAGGTGCTCGGCTATGTTTGACCTATGGTGGCCCGAACTGCTCGACGCGATCCGCGACACGCTGTCGATGGTCGCAGCGTCGGCCGTGATTGCCGCGCTGATCGGCATCCCGCTCGCGGTGATCCTCGTAACGACCGCGCCCGGCGGCATCTACGAGCGGCGCGGCGTGAATGCGGTGCTCGGCGCGCTCGTCAACGTGTTCCGCTCGACGCCGTTCATCATCCTGCTCGTCGCGCTGCTGCCGTTCACGCGCGTGCTGATCGGCACGACGATCGGCGTCTGGGCGGCCGTCGTGCCGCTGTCGATCGCCGCGATCCCGTTCTTCGCGCGGATCGCCGAGGTGAGCCTGCGCGAAGTCGACCGCGGGCTGATCGAGGCCGCGCTCGCGATGGGCGCGAAGCGCCGCCACATCGTCTGGCACGTGCTGCTGCCCGAAGCGCTGCCCGGCATGCTCGGCGGCTTCACCATTACCGTCGTCGCGCTGATCGGCTCGACGGCGATGGCGGGCGCCGTCGGCGCGGGCGGCCTCGGCGATCTCGCGATCCGCTATGGCTACCAGCGTTTCGACACCACCGTCATGGCGACCGTGATCGTGATCCTGATCGCGCTCGTCTCGGCCGTGCAAATCACGGGCGACCGCCTGGTCCGACGTGTGACCCGGCGTACCTGAGCGACGCCACAAGCGTCCGCTCGCTTCATTCATGATCCTGAGAGAAAGAACCTATGACCTTGCCCATCGGCGCGCCGCGCGAATGGAACGGACAATTCGAGGAAGCGCTGTTTCTCGACGTGGCGCGACGCCATCGTGCTGACTTCCCGGCGAAGCTCGCCACGCCGCCGCGCGAGCCGCGCAACGACGACGAACTGGCCGCCGTCGCCGACTACTACACGAAGATGGCGTCGCACGACCTGTTCATCGTGCAGGTCGTCGCGAAGGCGATCGACACGCTGTTCCGCGACGATCCGCATTTCCAGCTGATCCTGTCGCGCCAGCTCGGCGACGACGGCGCGCACGCGGTGATCGGCCGCGAACGCGTGACCGAACTGACGGGGCGTGATCCGCTGCCGGAAGTCGACCGGCTCGTCGCCGCGCACTGGGCGCGCATCGGCGACATCGCGGTGCGCGACATCGCCGGCTTTCTCGCGTTCGAATGGCACTACGAGCTGCACATCCTCGCGAAGCTGTGGATCCAGCGCAAGACCGGCCGCATCGGCGATTCCGCGATGCGCGAGCACGGCGAGAACCGGATCCGGCCGGACGAGGAATGGCATCGCGTGCAGATCGTCCAGTGGTGGTTCGACACGTTGAAGGCGCTGCCGGCAGCCGAACGCGATGCGCTGATCGATCGCGTGATCGCGGCCGACGAGGAAACGCAGGCGCGGCTCGACGGTTACCTGCACGACGAGTACGCGCACACCGCGCACGTGTTCGGCGCGGATATCGCCGAATACCGCGCGATCTACGATGACTGGCGGCGCGAGATCCTGTCGCGGCTGACCGGCCGCCAGCTCGACGCGCTCGTCCCGCTGTCGGGTGAAGCGGTTGCGCAGGAAGCCGTCGCATGAACGATCCACGCGGCCCGGCGACCTTCGCGCCCGATACCGATGCCCCGGCCTTCGACCACGCCGCGCTGGCGCGCGCGATCGACGCGTTGCGCACCACGGCCGCCGCGCGCGACCGCGCGGGCGGTCATGCGGCACAGGAGAAGCAGTGGCTCGCCGATGCGGGCTTGCTGACGCTCGCGGTGCCGCGTGCGTTCGGCGGGCAGGAAGCCGCGTGGCCCGGGATCTACGATGCGATCCGGCAGATCGCGCGCGTCGACAGTGCGCTCGCGCATCTCGTCGGGTTCCAGTGCCTGCAGGTGGTGAGCGTCGACGTGTGGGGCAACGCCGCGCAGCGCGAACGCTACCTGCGTGGCACGGTCGAGCAGCAATGGTGGTGGGGCAATGCGGTCAATCCGCTCGACACGCGGCTCGTGGCCACGGCGACGCCTGACGGCGGCTACCGGCTCGATGGCGTGAAGGGCTTCTGTTCGGGCACGCGCGGCTCGCAGCGGATGACGGTGTCCGCGCACGATCCGGACACCGGCCGCACCGTGTTCGGCGTGGTGCCGACCGATCGCGCGGGGATCACGGTCAACGAAGACTGGGACCCGATCGGCCAGCGCCAGACCGACAGCGGCAGCGTGCGCTTCGACGGCGTGACGCTTGCGGCGGACGAGGTGCTGCACCGCTCCGAGACGCCGCCGACCCCGCGCGCGACGCTGCGCACGCTCGTGTCGCAGCTCGTGCTGACCAACCTGTTCGTCGGGCTCGCGGAAGGCGCGCTGGCGGAAGCGCGCGACTACGTGCTGAAGCATGGCCGCCCGTGGATCCAGTCGGAGGTCGCGCAGGCGAGCGACGATCCGTACACGCTACAGCGCTTCGGCGACATGCGTGTGCGGGCGATCGCCGCGGCGGCGCTGGCCGATCGCGCGGCCGCCGCGTTGCAGGACGCGTGGGCGCGGCAGGATGCGCTGACGGCGGACGAGCGCGCCGAGGTGGCGCTCGCGGTATCGGAGGCGAAGATCGTCGCGCAGCGCGCGGCGCTCGAGAACGGCGAGGCGCTGTTCGACGCCTGCGGCGCACGCGCGACGGCCGCGTCGCTCGGCCTCGACCGCTTCTGGCGGAACGCGCGCACGCATACGCTGCACGATCCGCTCGACTACCGGTTGCGGGATGTGGGCCGGTTCGCGTTGACGGGCGAGTTGCCGCAGGCGTCGCTCTATACATGACGGCGTGATGCCGGAGCGGCGCGGTCCGCTTCGGACAAAACCTAACCGGCATGCTGGACGTTTGAAATGATATGTTATATCGTTGCGATACTATATATCACTCGATGATCGTCCACTCTCCTCCCGGAATCGCCCGATGAGCCCCGCACTCTCCCCGTCCACGCGGCTTCCCGTGACCGTCCTGTCCGGCTTCCTCGGCGCCGGCAAGACGACGCTGCTCAACCACATCCTGAACAATCGCGAGGGCCGGCGCGTCGCGGTCATCGTCAATGACATGTCCGAGGTCAACATCGACGCCGCGCTCGTGCGCGACGGCGGCGCGGGGCTGTCGCGCACCGACGAGAAGCTGGTCGAGATGAGCAACGGCTGCATCTGCTGCACGCTGCGCGAGGATCTGCTGATCGAGGTCGACCGGCTCGCGCGCGAAGGGCGGTTCGACCAGCTCGTGATCGAATCGACCGGCATCTCGGAGCCGCTGCCGGTGGCCGAGACGTTCACGTTCGAAGGCGAGGATGGCCGCAGCCTCGGCGAAGTCGCGCGGCTCGACACGATGGTGACGGTGGTCGATGCGTTCAATTTCCTGCGCGACTACGCGTCGCGCGACAGCCTGCAGGCGCGCGGCGAATCGATGGGCGAGGAAGATGCGCGCACGGTCGTCGATCTGCTGATCGACCAGATCGAGTTCTGCGACGTGATCGTGATCAACAAGATCGACCTGATCGACGCCAGCGCGCGCGAGCGGCTCGTCGCGTTGCTGCGCGGCTTGAACCCGCGCGCACGGATCGAGATCGCCGAATTCGGCAAGGTGCCGCTCGAGCGCGTGCTCGACACCGGCCTGTTCGACTTCGAAGCCGCATCGCGCGCGCCGGGCTGGCTGCAGGAGATGCGCGGCACGCACACGCCCGAGACCGACGAGTACGGCATCCGCAGCTTCGTCTATCGCGCGCGTCGGCCGTTCCATCCGCAGCGTTTCTTCGATCTCGTCGAAAACGAATGGCCGGGTGTCGTCCGTTCGAAGGGATTCTTCTGGCTCGCCACCCACCCGACCGTCGCCGGTTCGTGGTCGCAGGCCGGTGCGGTCGCGCGGCACGGGCCGGCCGGCTACTGGTGGGCGGCCATGCCGCCCGAGCGCTGGCCGCAGGACGCGGAAGCCGTCGCGCAGATCCGCGCGCGCTGGGACGAGCACGTCGGCGATGCGCGGCAGGAACTCGTGCTGATCGGCATGGACATGGACGAGCCCGCGCTGCGCGCGCGCTTCGACGCGTGTCTGCTGACCGATGCCGAGATGGCCACCGGCCCCGAACACTGGACCACGTGGGACAACCCGTTCCGCGACTGGCCCTGACCTGAACGCGCTTCCTGCATCGATCCGGATGGAGAAGGCGCTCCACCGGATTTCGAGCATGAACGCACCGCTTCCCGATATTTCCCTGACCGATGCCGCGCCGGGCGGCCGCCCGCTCGAATGGGTCGGCATGCAGGGCATCGACCTGCCCGTTGCAGTGGCCGAACCCGGCTGCCGGCGCGACGTGCATGCGCGCGCCGACGTGCAGGTCGATCTCCCCGCGCCGCACGTGAAGGGCATCCACATGTCGCGGCTGTACCGGCTGCTCGACGGGCTCGATGATGGCGCGGCGCTGTCGCCGGCCTGCCTTCAGCGTGTGCTGCACGCGATGGTCGACAGCCATCGGGACTGCGACACGCGCAGCGCGCGGCTCCGGTTGCGCTTCGACTTGCTGGCGCGCCGCGCCGCGCTGGTGACGGACGGGCTGGCCGGATGGAAGGCCTATCCGGTCCGGCTCGACGCGACGCTGACCGGCTCCCGGTTCGCGCTGCGCGCGCAGGTGACGGTCGTCTATTCGTCGACGTGCCCGTGCTCGGCCGCGCTGTCGCGGCACTGGGTCGAGCAGGCGTTCCTGGCGGCATTCGGTCGCGACGATCGCGTGGAGCCGGCGGCGGTCGCCGCGTGGCTGAAGCGGCACGCGACGGCGGCCACGCCGCACAGCCAGCGCAGCGAAGCCGTCGTCAGCGTGGCGTTGCCCGCCGATGGCGCGACGCTGGGGCTGATCGACCTGATCGATCGCATCGAGCACGCGCTCGGCACGCCGGTGCAGACGGCCGTCAAGCGCGCGGACGAGCAGGCCTTCGCGGTGCTCAACGGCGGGAACCTGATGTTCGTCGAGGACGCCGCGCGCCGGGTCCAGGCCGCGCTGGACGGCCACCATGCGACCCCGCGCGTGCACGTGCGCCATCTGGAAAGCCTGCATCCGCACGATGCGGTGGCCTGGGCCGCGCCGGTTCGCGAAGGCGCCGACGCATGCTGATCCGCAAGTTGTTCCGCTTCGAGAACGCGCACGTCGTGCGCGGCTGCAGCACGCGGCGCTGCTCGCATTCGATCCACGGCCATTCGTACCGCGTCGAGCTGCTGCTGGAAGCGCACGCGCTGGATCACGGGCAGATGATCTACGACTTCGGGCTGCTCAAGGGCGACGTGCGCGAGCTGATCGACGCGTTCGATCACGCCGTGACGCTGTGGTCGGATGACGACCCGTGTTATGTCGAGAGCATGCGCCGGCATTCCGAGCGCTGGGTGCTGCTGCCCGTGTCGCCGAGCGCCGAGCAGTTCTCGCGCGTGTTCTTTCGCCTCGTCGATGCGGCGCTGTCCAGCACCCGCATGACGAACGGCGAAGCCGACGTGCGGCTGCATTCGATCATCGTTCACGAGACCGAGACCGGTTACGCGCAGTGCTTTCGCGACGATGCGTTCAACCCGCGCATGGGCCGCATCGACCTGGACGACATCGTGTTCGCGCCGGCCATCGCCGCACAGTGGCGCGATCCGGGCTTGTTCGAGCGGATCAAGCGCGGCCGCCCCCTTTCAACGCAGGAATCCTGATGATCAGAAAGAACCCGCGCGGCGACCTGCCGCAGATTCATCCGAGCGCCTTCGTCGATCCGACCGCCATTCTGTGCGGGCTCGTGATCGTCGAGGAGAACGTGTTCATCGGCCCGTACGCGGTGATCCGCGCCGACGAAACGGATGCCGGTGGCCGGATTGCGCCGATCGTGATCGGTGCGCATTCGAACATCCAGGACGGTGTGGTGATCCATTCGAAGTCGGGCGCGAGCGTCACCATCGGCCAGCACACGTCGATCGCGCATCGCGCGATCGTCCACGGGCCGTGCAAGGTCGGCAACGGCGTGTTCGTCGGCTTCAACAGCGTGCTGTTCAACTGCACCATCGACGACGGCTGCGTGGTGCGCTACAACGCGGTCGTCGACGGCTGCCACCTGCCGCCGGGGTTCTACGTGCGTTCGACAGAACGCATCGGGCCGGAAACCGATCTCGCCGCGTTGCCGCAGGTGACGGCCGACGCGAGCGATTTCTCCGAGGACGTCGCACGCACGAACAATGCGCTGGTGCTGGGCTACAAGCACATCCAGAACGAGTTCTGAGTCATGGACGAGCCTATCCGACGTGAAGCGGGCGTGAGCGACGCGCTGAAGCGACGTCACGCCGACCTGCTCGTGCATGGTGGCACCGCGATGACACCCAACGGAGCCGAGCGGATCGACATCGCGTGCGTGGGCGGCCGTGTCGTCGCGCTGGGCGCGTTGCACGGCACGTGGAGCGCCGACGTCCTGCTGGATGCCGGCGGCCTGCACGTGTTGCCGGGCGTCGTCGACAGCCAGGTGCATTTCCGCGAACCGGGCTTGACGCACAAGGAGACCCTCGAGGCCGGCACGCGCGGCGCGGTGCTCGGCGGCGTCACGACGATCTTCGAGATGCCCAACACGCATCCGCTGACGCTGACCGCGCAGGATCTGCAGGCCAAGCTGGATCTTGCGCGCGGCCGTGCCTGGTGCGACTACGCGTTCTACATCGGCGGCTCGGCCGCGAATGCCGAACGGCTGCCGGCGCTCGAAAACCTGCCGGGCTGCGCGGGGGTGAAGGTCTTCATGGGCAGTTCATTCGGCGACCTGCTGGCCGACGACGAAGCCGTGTTGCGCCGGATCGTGCGTAACGGGCGGCGGCGCATGGCCGTGCACGCGGAAGACGAGGCGCGGCTGCGCGAACGCCGGGCGCTCGTCGAAGCGAGCGGCGATGTGCGTGATCATCCTCGCTGGCGCGACGAGGAAAGCGCGCTGGCGGCGACGCGGCGCATCGTCGGGCTGGCCGCCGAGACGGGCCGCCGGCTGCATGTGCTGCACGTGTCCACCGCCGGCGAAATGGCGTTCCTCGCGCGGCACCGGCAGCGCGTGACCGTCGAGGTCACGCCGCATCATCTGAGCCTGCACGCGCCCGATTGCTACGAGCGGCTCGGCACGTTCGCGCAGATGAATCCGCCGGTGCGCGAGCGGCATCATCAGGATGCGCTGTGGCAGGCCGTTCGCGATGGCGTGGTCGACGTGATCGGCAGCGATCACGCGCCGCATACGCGCGACGAAAAACGCCGGCTCTATCCGCAGTCGCCGAGCGGGATGACCGGCGTGCAGACGCTGCTGCCGTTGATGCTCGATCACGTGCAGGCGGGCCGCCTGAGCCTCGCGCGGCTGGTCGACCTGACCAGCGCCGGGCCGGCGCGCATCTTCGGCATCGCGGGGAAAGGGCGGATCGCGGCCGGCTACGACGCCGATTTCAGCGTCGTCGACTTGCAGGCGCGTCGCGTCATCCGGGACGAATGGATTGCCAGCGTGAGTGGCTGGACGCCGTACGACGGGTGCGCGGTGACGGGCTGGCCCGTGCATACGGTCGTGCGCGGGCAGGTCGCGGTGCGCGATGGCGAGCTGAACGGGGAGCCGGCAGGGCAGGCCGTGACGTTTCTGGATGCCTAGATCGGCAGGCGAACCGTCTGCTTGATGCGCTTCAGCGGAATCTCGGTTTCGACGTTGCGGACGCCTTCGATCTGCGTGAGCGTCTCCATCTGGAAGCGCTGGTAGTCGTCGAGATCGCGCGCGATCACGCGCAGCAGATAGTCGTAGCTGCCGGCCATCAGGTGGCATTCGAGTACTTCGGGCGCTTGCTCCATCTCGCGTGCGAAGTGTTCGACCGTCTTCTTGTCCTGGCGCTCCAGCGTGACGCGCACGAACGCGGTGAATCGCAGGTCGACGGCAGCCGGGTTCAAGAGCGCGACATACGCATCGATCACGCCCTGTTCCTCGAGCAGATGAACGCGGCGCAGGCATGGCGTGGGCGACAGCCCGGCCTGTTGCGCGAGTTCGGCATTCGTCTGGTTCGAATTCCGTTGCAATGCACGCAGAATGCGTCGGTCGATCGCGTCCAGTTTGATTGGCATTTTTTGCTACCAGAAGCTTGAAAACTAGAGATTAGCTCCAAATCGCTGATTTCATGTAGCCAAATACGCATCCAATCTCCACGGAAGGGCACCGATAATCTGACGACCGGCCGGGCGATTCCCGTCCGTCGGCTATCCCTTCAGGAGCGCTCCCATGTCACATCTATCCTGGCTGCCATTCATCGCAACGTCGCTTCTGATCATCGTCACGCCCGGTCAGGACATGGTGCTCGTGATGTCGCGCACGCTATCCGGCGGCACGCGCGCGGGCCTCGTGACGGCGGCGGGCGTCAGCGTCGGGCTGCTCGTTCATACGATGCTCGCGACGCTCGGTCTGGGCGCGCTTCTTCAGGCATCCGAATGGCTGTTCACGGCGCTGAAGGTGATCGGTGCGCTGTATCTGCTGTACCTCGGCATCACGTTGCTGCGGTCGTCGGGCGAACTGACGCTCGCGAGCGGCCGCGACGGTGCGCCGGCATCGCGGCTTCGCACATTCGCGCAAGGCGCGCTGTCCAACGTGTCGAATCCGAAGGTCGCGCTCTTCTATCTGGCGTTCCTGCCGCAATTCGTGCCGGCGGGCGCCGCGCATCCGATGCTGTCGCTGTTCCTGCTCGGCGCGACGTTTGCCGGCCTGACGTTTCTCGTCAAGGGGCCGGTCGCGTTGTTCGCGGGCCTGCTGTCTGCATCAATCCGCCGCAATCCGCGCATCCTGACGCGCATGCATCGCGTCAGCGGGATGGTGCTGCTGGGGCTCGGCGTGAAGCTGGCGCTCGAGCGCCGCTGATCGCAGCCGCGGCGCCGGCGCGCCTGCCGGCTTTATTCCGCCGGCAACGCATCCGCCAGCGCCCGCATCGCCTCCACCGTCTCCGGGTTCGCCGGAAAGAACGCCTCGATCGCGAGTTCCGACAGCGTCACGTCGACCGGCGTGCCGAACACCGTCGTCGTGCTGAAGAACGTCAGTTCGCCGGCCGCCGTGCGCAGCCGCAGCGGCACGGCGATCTCCGCGAAGTCGGTGCGCGCCTGCGTGTCGTCGGGCTGGCCGGCCGGCGCCGGATACGCGGCGAGTTCGTCGCGCAGCGTGTGCAGCGTGCGGTCGCCGCTCGCATCGATCTGCCGCTGCAGCCGATGCAGGATGTGCGCGCGCCATTCGTGCCAGTTGACGATCTGCGACGCGAGCCCGTCCGGATGCAGGCTCAGCCGCAGCACGTTGACGGGCGGCTGCAGCAGCGCCGGGTCGGCTTGCGTGACCAGCGCGCCGAGCATCCGGTTCGCGGCGAGCAGCGTCCAGTGGCGGTCCACGGCGAGTGCCGGATAAGGCTCGTGGCCGCGCAGCACGGCTTCGACCGCGTGGCGCGCGGCATCCAGTTGCGGATCCGAAAACGGCCGTTCGCGGAACAGCGGCGCGAAGCCGGCCGCGACGAGCAGCGCATTGCGCTCGCGCAGCGGCACGTCGAGACGCTCGGCGAGATGCAGCACCATCTCGCGGCTCGGCTGCGCGCGGCCCGATTCGACGAAGCTCAGGTGGCGCGCGGAGACGTCCGCGTCCAGCGCGAGCGCCATCTGGCTCAGGCGCCGGCGTTGCCGCCACGTGCGCAGCAGCGGGCCGATGCCTGGCGCGCGGCCGGCGGACGGGGAGGGCGAATGGAGGGCGGCGGTCGGGTTCATGTGGCAGATGATAGGCAATCCCGCGCACCTTGGGCATTACCTCGGACGTAAGCATCGCGCCGCTCCCCGGGCGAGTCACCGCGCTGCGTTACCATAGCCCCCGTGCCAACTGAGAGACGACGCCGGACCCGCGATTGAAAACGCCTGGGCCGGTGGCGTGCATATTTACGACAAGGCATTCCAGGGGAATCCAACAATGAAAAAACTTGCCGTCCGGCTCGCCTGCGTGGCGACGCTTGCATTCGCCGCGACCACCGGCCACGCGCAGACCGAAGCTGCGCAGGTGGAAATGAGGGCCGCCGCCGCGGCCGCCAATGACGCGGTCGTGAAAGGCCCGACCGACATCGACGTAAAACACGAAGCCGTGCTGAAGCTGAAAGCCGGCGAATCGTTCGTGCCGGCTGCCGAAGCCGGCCGCTACCTGCGCTCGATGGGTAACTCGATCGACGAATCCAAGCTGGTCGGCCTCGTGCTGCCCGACGATCCCGATGCCGACTGGATCTCGGTCGTGTCGTTCGAGCCGAGCGGCTATATCCGCGACGACGACGCGAAGGACTGGAAGCCCGACGAGCTGCTGAAGAGCCTGCAGTCCGGCACCGAGGAAGACAACCCGGGGCGCAAGGAGCGCGGCCTGCCGGAGACCGAGGTGGTCGGCTGGGCGAAGGCGCCCGCGTACGACGCGGCCACGCACCGGCTCGTGTGGTCCGCGATCATCCGCGACAAGGGCGCGGCCCCGAACGCGGAGAACGACGGCGTGAACTACCGGACGCTCGTGCTCGGCCGTGACGGCTACCTGTCGCTGACGATGGCGTCGACGCTGGCCGACCTGCCGAAATACAAGGCGTCGGCCGACGAGCTGCTGTCGAACATCCGCTTCAACGACGGCAAGCGCTATGCCGATTTCAACAAGTCGACCGACCACGTCGCCGAGTACGGCCTTGCGGCGCTGATCGTCGGCGTCGGCGCGAAGAAGCTCGGCCTGCTCGCGCTGATCGGCGCGTTCGCGGTGAAGTTCTTCAAGATCGGCGCGGTCGCGCTGCTGGCCGGCGGTGCGGCACTGAAGCGCTTCTTCGGGCGCAAGCCGAAGGCGGCCGCGGTGCCGGCCGTCGCCGAGGCATCCAGCGTATCCGACGTATCCGGCACGGAGCGCAAGGAATGACGAAGCTGTTGCTGCTGATCTTCGGCGGCCTGAAGCTCGGCAAGGTGCTCATGTCGGCGGGCACCATGCTGGCGTCGATCGCGGTCTACGCGCTGTTCTACGGCTGGCGGTTCGCGGCCGGTTTCGTGGCGCTGCTGCTGGTGCACGAGGCCGGCCACTATATCGCCGCGCAGCGGCGCGGGCTCGACGTCGGGCTGCCGACTTTCATCCCGTTCGTCGGTGCCTGGATCCAGCTGAAGGAGATGCCGCACGACGCGGAAACCGAGGCGTACGTCGGGCTCGCCGGGCCGTTCGTCGGCACGCTCGGCGCGCTAGCCTGCTACGCGGCCGCGCGCCACACCGACAGCAACCTGCTGCTCGCGCTGTCGTACACGGGCTTCTTCCTGAACCTGTTCAACATGATTCCGCTGTCGCCGTTCGACGGCGGGCGGATCACCGCGGTGCTGTCGCCGCGCATCTGGTTCGCGGGCGTGCCGGTGCTGATCGCGCTGTTCGTGTACCGCCCGAGCCCGTTGCTGATCGTGATGGCGATCCTCGCGCTGCCGCAGCTGAAGCGCGCGTGGCGCTACGATCCCGACGCGCCGGAGAACCGTGTGTACTACGCGACATCGATCGAGACGAAGACGACGTACGCGCTCTGCTACGTGGGCCTGCTCGCGTTCCTCGCGCTGATGACGTCCGGCGTGCACGACATGCTACGCGTCGCACATTCGTCGATCTGACTGCTGATACCGGGTATCCGATGCAACAACGGCGGCCGTTTTCATGCGGCCGCCGTTGCTTTGTCTTGAAGCCGAACGTCAGGCGTCGCGATGACGCAGTTCGACGCGTTTGATGTCCTTCACGATCACGAGATAGCTGAACACGGTGACGAGCGCGTTCAGCCCGACGAACACGAGCGCGCCGTTGAACGAGCCGCTCGCGCCGACGAGGTAGCCGATCGCGATCGGCGCGACGATGCCGGCCGTGTTGCCGAACATGTTGAACAGGCTGCCCGACAGGCCGATCGCTTCCTTCGGCGCGGTATCCGCGACGACGGCCCAGCCGAGCGAGCCGATCCCCTTGCCGAAGAACGACACGGCCATCAGCACGATCACCAGCACTTCGCTGTCGACGTAGTTGCACCCGATGATGACCATCGACAGCGCCATCCCGCCGACGATCGGGATCTTCCGCGCGAGCGTGAGCGACACGCCGCGGCGGATCAGCCCGTCCGACAGCATCCCGCCGAGCACGCCGCCGAGGAACCCGCAGATCGCGGGCAGCGACGTCATGAAGCCGGCCTTCAGCAGCGACATGCCGCGCGCCTGCACGAGGTAGATCGGGAACCACGTGAGGAAGAAGTACGTGAGCACGTTCACGCAGTACTGGCCGAGGTACACGCCGATCAGCATCCGGTTCGACAGCAGCTGGCGCACGTAGTACCAGCCGGCCACGCGGCTGCTTTCGGAGCGCGCGCCGTTGCTGCTGCGTGCAGCGGTGCGCACGAGGCCGCCGCCTTGCTCGATATGGTCGAGTTCCGCGCGGTTCACGGCCGGATGGTCGGCCGGATCCTTCATGACCCGCAGCCACAGGAACGCGAGCGCGATGCCCGCGAGGCCGAGCCACAGATACACCTGGTGCCAGCCGTACGCATGCGTGAGCCACGCCATCAGCGGCGAGAACACCACGGCCGCGAAGTACTGCGCGGCGTTGAAGATCGCCGACGCGGTGCCGCGTTCGGCGGTCGGGAACCAGCTCGCGACCACTTTCGCGTTCGCCGGAAAGGCGGGGGCTTCGGCGATGCCGACCGCGAAGCGCATCGCGAACAGCGCGGCGACCGCGAACGCGGCGCTGCCGCCGAGGCCGATCGTGCTCTGCAGCAGCGTGAACGCCGACCACAGGAAGATGCTGGCCGCATACACGCGCCGCGCGCCGAAGCGGTCCAGCAGCCAGCCGCTCGGCAGTTGCGCGAGCACGTACGCCCAGCTGAACGCCGAGAAGATGTAGCCCATCGTCACCGGATCGATGCCGAACGCCTTGCGGATCGGCGTGCCGGTGATCGACAGCGTCGCGCGGTCCGCATAGTTGAGCGTCGTGACGACGAACAGCATCGCCAGGATCCAGTAGCGCACGGCGGTCCGGCGCGCGGTGCGCGCGAGGTCGAGCGGAAGCTCGCGAGAAGGGGTTTGATTAGGCACTTTAATGTATGTCGTCGTATGACTTGGCGACAGTTTATTGGCAATAATCAGACGCAGAAACCTCGGGTTTTCCCTCTGGATGGTGACGTGAAGGCGTAAAAATCCCAGATATTGGCGCGTGAAATAGGGGTTTTGCGCGTGCCGGCACCTGCCCGACCATTGACGCGAATATTGAGGTTATGTGGGCGGACATCATATCTGTTGAGCTACAATGAACGACCTATTCCCGAACCACGGAGCACACCCCATGCAACTGACTGGAGAGATGCTGATCGGCGCCGAAGCGGTCGCCGGCTCGGCCGGTACCTTGCGCGCGTTCGACCCGTCGAAGGGCGAGCCGATCGACGCGCCGGCGTTCGGCGTTGCGTCGCAGGCCGACGTCGAGCGCGCATGCGAACTCGCGCGCGATGCGTTCGACGCGTACCGCGCGCAGCCGCTCGCGGCCCGCGCGGCGTTTCTCGACGCGATCGCGGATGAAATCGTCGCGCTCGGCGACGCGCTGATCGAGCGTGCGCACGCCGAAACGGGCCTGCCCGTCGCGCGGCTGCAGGGCGAGCGCGGCCGCACCGTCGGCCAGCTCCGGCTGTTCGCGCGCGTCGTGCGCGACGGGCGCTTTCTTGCCGCGTCGATCGATCCCGCGCAGCCGGCGCGCACACCGCTGCCGCGTTCGGACCTGCGGCTGCAGAAAGTCGGGCTCGGGCCCGTCGTCGTGTTCGGCGCGAGCAATTTCCCGCTCGCGTTCTCGGTGGCCGGCGGCGATACGGCGTCGGCGCTCGCGGCCGGCTGCCCGGTGATCGTGAAGGCGCACGAGGCGCACCTCGGCACGTCCGAGCTGGTCGGCCGCGCGATCCGCGCCGCCGTCGCGAAAACCGGGATGCCGGCGGGCGTGTTCTCGCTGCTGGTCGGCCCCGGCCGCGTGATCGGCGCGGCGCTCGTCAGCCATCCGGCGGTCCAGGCGGTCGGCTTCACGGGGTCGCGGCAGGGCGGCATGGCGCTCGTGCAACTCGCGAACGCGCGCCCGCAGCCGATTCCCGTCTACGCGGAAATGAGCAGCATCAACCCCGTCGTGCTGTTTCCGGCGGCGCTCGCCGCGCGCGGCGACGCGATCGCGACGGGCTTCGTCGATTCGCTGACGCTGGGCGTCGGCCAGTTCTGCACCAACCCGGGCCTCGTGCTCGCGATCGACGGCCCCGATCTCGACCGCTTCGAAACCGTCGCCGCGCAGGCGCTCGCGAAGAAGCCGGCCGGCGTGATGCTCACGCGCGGCATCGCCGATGCGTATCGCAACGGCCGCGGCAAGCTGGCCGAACTGCCGGGCGTGCGCGAGATCGGCGCGGGGGAGGCGGCGCAGACCGACTGCCAGGCCGGCGGCGCGCTGTACGAAGTGGGCGCGCAGGCGTTCCTCGCCGAGCCGGCGTTCAGCCACGAGGTGTTCGGGCCGGCGTCGCTGATCGTGCGTTGCCGCGATCTCGACGAAGTCGCGCGCGTGCTCGAAGCGCTCGAAGGCCAGCTGACGGCCACGCTGCAGATGGACGCCGACGACAAGCCGCTCGCGCGCCGGCTGCTGCCGGTTCTCGAACGCAAGGCGGGCCGCCTGCTGGTCAACGGCTACCCGACCGGCGTCGAGGTGTGCGATGCGATGGTGCACGGCGGGCCGTTCCCGGCCACGTCGAACCCGGCCGTCACGTCGGTCGGCGCGACGGCGATCGAACGTTTCCTGCGGCCGGTGTGCTACCAGGATTTCCCGGACGATCTGCTGCCGGAAGGGTTGCAGGAAAGCAATCCGCTCGCGATTCCGCGGCTGCGGGACGGGAAGGCGGAGTAATCGTCACGCACGGCTGATGGCGTCATGACGGCGGTCAATGCGCCGATTGCGTGCCTGAAATCGGAAAGGCGGAGGTAGCCGGTCGGCTGCTTCCGCCTTTTTTGCGTGCTTCGGAAACTGTCGGAGAACGGATGCATGCCACCCCGGCAGACTTTCGCCGCCCGCGCTTTTCTCCTACAGTACCGAAGCCCCGGGTCGACCGACCTGCGGGCGAAGCCTGAGAGATCCAGAAAAAGTCTAAAAGGGTACCGAATCCATGAATATCAACAAACGTGGCGACCACCTGTTCGCGGCCGGATTGTGGAAAGCGATCGGCGACGTCGCGAAATCCGTGCGCACCCAGATCGGCCAGTACAGCGAAGGACGCGTGCTCGCGAATGCACTGCTGGAATTCCAGCGCGACCTGGGCGGCAGCGAATTCGACATCACGATCAACCAGGGGCGGCTCGTTACGGGTTCCGACGCGCACTCGCTCGTGTTCGGTCAAGCCGTTCGCCGTTTCCGGCAGGACATGGAAGCGCTGGTGTTCGCGCTCCAGTACCGGCGCGGCATCGATGAACGCGATCCGGGCCTGCGCACCGAAGCGTTGATGCAGGCGAACAGCCAGCTCGCGACCGCGAAGCAGTCGGCGACGATCACGGTCGGCCGGTTCTTCGACGCGGTCGTTGACCGCGACGTACTCGGGCAGATCCTTGGCAGCGAATCGAATTCGCGCGCGCGATCGGGTGCGCAGGACCAGATCGAGGCGACACGCGTCAAGCTGGGGAACGTGCGTTACCGGATCGTCGGGGTCATCGCGCAGATGTGACGGTGGCGACACGCATTGCGGCGGATGCGTGCGTCATCGCGGAAAGCGCGCAAAAGGTGGCGGCCGGCGAATGCCGGCCGCGATGTAGCACTGCCGGCGCGGTGCCAATGAAGACGTGCGCTGCCGACGAACACCGCTTATTGCGGCCCCATCTTCTTGATCAGCACGTCGAGCTCTGCTGCTTCTGCATCGGTGAGATCGACGAGCGGCGCGCGCACCGGGCCTGCATCATGGCCGACGAGCTTCGCGCCCGCCTTCACGATGCTGACCGCATAGCCCGCGCGGCGATTGCGGATCTTCAGGTACGGCAGGAAGAATTCGTCGATCAGGCGGCCGACCGTGGCGTGGTCGTCCTTCGCGATCGCTTCGTAGAATGCCATCGCCGTCTTCGGGATGAAGTTGAACACGGCCGACGAATACACCGGCACGCCGAGCGCCTTGTACGCGGCGGCATAGACTTCAGCCGTCGGCAGGCCGCCGAGGTACGCGAACCGGTCGCCGAGGCGGCGGCGGATCGTCACCATGCTTTCGATTTCGCCCACGCCGTCCTTGAAGCCGATCAGGTTCGGGCAACGATCGGCGAGGCGCTCGAGCATGTCGGCGTTCAGCTTCGAATTCGCGCGGTTGTACACCACGACACCGATCTTCAGCGCACGGCACACCTGCTCGACGTGGTCGGCGATCCCTTCCTGGCTGGCTTCGGTCAGGTAATGCGGCATCAGCAGCACGCCGCTCGCGCCGAGGCGCTCGGCCTCCTGCGCATATTCGATTGCGACGCGCGTCGCGCCGCCCGCGCCGGCGAGGATCGGCACCTTGCCCTTGCAGGTTTCCGTCGCGACACGGATCACGTCCGAATACTCGCGCTGCGTGAGCGAGAAGAATTCACCGGTGCCGCCGGCCGCGAACAGCGCGCTCGCACCGTAGGGCGCGAGCCATTCCAGGCGCTCGGCATAGGTGGACGGGCGGAAGCTGCCGTCGGCGTCGAAATCCGTCAGCGGAAACGACAGCAGGCCGTGGGAAATGATCTGTTTGAGTTCTTGCGGTGAGGTCATGGTTGGGTCGTCCGTCTAGCGCGAGTGCTGGGTTCGTTGGGAACGGCATACGAGCCACATTGGCGATGTCGTTGTATGTCATCGTACAACGAGGGGAGGGGCGACGCAAGCGGTTTGCTGGTCGATAAATAGTAGGGTCTTTCCGGATAAGGGTTTACGCAGCATCGCCGAGCAAGGTCGAATGTCGTATGATGACTAATGATATGGCCGATAGCCTCCAGGAATTCCGATGACTGCTTCCCCGCTCTATATCCGTGTGCATCCGGACGACAACGTCGCGATCGTCGTCAACGACGGCGGCCTGCCCGAGGGCGCGACGTTCGCCGACGGGCTGACGCTGCGCGAAGGCGTGCCGCAGGGGCACAAGGTTGCGCTGGTCGATCTCGCGGCCGGCGACCCGATCGTCCGCTACAACGTGGTGATCGGCTATGCGCTGGTCGAGCTGCGCCGCGGCAGCTGGGTCAACGAGCGCACGATGCGCATGCCCGAGCCGCCGGGGCTCGACGACCTGCCGCTCGCGACGCGCGCCGCGCCGCCGCTGCCGCCGCTCGAAGGCTATACGTTCGAGGGCTTCCGCAATGCCGACGGCTCGGTCGGCACCCGCAACATCCTCGCGATCACGACGACCGTGCAGTGCGTGTCGGGCGTCGTCGAGCACGCGGTGAAGCGGATCAAGGCCGAGCTGCTGCCGCGCTACCCGAACGTCGACGACGTGGTCGGGCTCGAGCACACGTACGGCTGCGGCGTGGCGATCGACGCGCCCGACGCCGACATCCCGATCCGCACGCTGCGCAACATCAGCCTGAATCCGAACTTCGGCGGCGAGGTGATGACCGTGAGCCTCGGCTGCGAGAAGCTGCAGCCCGAGCGCCTGCTGCCGCCCGGCACGATTCCGGTCGCGGCCGACGGTGCGACCGACAACGGCGGCGTGGTGTGCCTGCAGGACGCCGCGCACGTCGGCTTCAACTCGATGATCGACTCGATCATGAAGATGGCCGAATCGCATCTCGAGCGGCTCAACCGCCGCCGCCGCGAGACGTGCCCGGCATCGGATCTCGTCGTCGGTGTGCAGTGCGGCGGCAGCGATGCGTTCTCGGGGCTCACCGCGAACCCGGCCGTCGGCTTCGCGGCCGACCTGCTGGTGCGCGCGGGCGCGACGATCATGTTCTCCGAGGTGACGGAAGTGCGCGATGGCGTCGCGCAGCTCACGTCGCGCGCGGCGAACGAGGACGTGGCGCGCGAGATCATCCGCGAGATGGACTGGTACGACCGCTACCTGCAGCGTGGCCGCGTCGACCGCAGCGCGAACACGACGCCCGGCAACAAGAAGGGCGGTCTGTCGAACATCGTCGAGAAGGCGATGGGATCGATCGTGAAATCGGGCAGCGCGCCGATCGCCGGCGTCGTGCGTCCCGGCGATCGCGCGAAGCAGAAGGGGCTGTTGTACGCGGCGACGCCCGCGAGCGATTTCATCTGCGGCACGCTGCAGCTCGCGGCCGGGATGAACCTGCACATCTTCACGACCGGCCGCGGCACGCCGTACGGGCTCGCGCAGGTGCCGGTGATCAAGGTCGCGACGCGCAGCGACCTCGCGCGTCGCTGGCACGACCTCATGGACCTCGACGCGGGGCAGATCGCGACCGGCGCGGCCACGATCGAGGACACCGGCTGGGCACTGTTCCGGCTGATGCTCGACGTCGCGAGCGGCAAGCGCCGCACGTGGGCCGAGCAATGGAAGCTCGCGAACGCGCTGACGCTGTTCAATCCGGCGCCGGTGACCTGACGCGCGCGGCTGTTGCGGCCGGACGAAGCGGGCGCCCGAGGGCGCCCGTTTTCATCGCGGCGGCTCGTGCACGTGCACGTGCACGGGCCCGCGTCCGGGCCGGGCGGTCGTCACTCGATGCCGATCGGCAGCGACAGCCCCACCTTCACGCGTGACATCACGACCATCGTCTCGAAGTGACGGATGTTGTGGTGTTGCCGAAACACGCGCGTGGAAAACTCCTCGTAGTGGTCGATGTCGCGCATCGCGATCATCAGCACGAAATCCGCACGGCCCGTCACCACATAACACTGCATGACTTCCGGCAGCGATTTCAGGAACCGCTTGAATTCGTCGAGCAGGTCGACCCGTTCGCGCTCGACCTGCACGAGCACCAGCATCGTCAACGGGAGGCCGACCTTGGTCGGATCGACGACGGACACGTCCTGCTGGATGTAGCGCTCGTCGCGCAGCCGCTTCACGCGTCGCAGGCACGCGGGCGGGCTGAGGCCGATCTCGGCGGCGAGCGCCTGGTTCGTGATCTGGTTGTCGTGCTGGAGGCGGGCGAGGATCCGCAGGTCGAAGTCGTCGAGCGGCGCGGCGGCAGGATTCATCGGATTTCCTTCGGAGAGAAAAAACGAAACAAACTCACGAACGAAGCCGCTCGATGTTTATCGGATTTCGTGACGGCTGCCGATAATCGTAGCATCCGTCAACGACGAAGCTGCGAGGAAAACATCATGCGTTCCCGACGTCTGCTGCTGGCGCCGCTCGTGCCACTTGTGTCGCTTGTACTGGCCGTTCCCGCGTTCGGTGCGGATACGGTCGTCGTGGGTTTTGCCGGCGCGCTCACGGGCGCGCAGGCGCATTTCGGCGAGGACAGCGCACGCGGCATCCGGCTGGCCATCGATGAAATCAACGCGGCGCATCCGAGCGTCGCCGGGCATCCGGTCACGTTCGCGCTCGACGCGCAGGACGACCAGGCCGCCCCGAAGGTCGCGACGACGGTCGCGCAGCGCTTCGTCGATACGCACGTCAGCGCGGTGATCGGCCACCAGAATTCGGGCACGTCGATCGCCGTCGCGCGGCTCTATGCGACGGCGAGCATCGCGGAGCTGACGCCGTCGGCCACCAATCCGGCGTTCACGCGTCTCGGCTATCACACGACGTTCCGGATGCTTGCGAACGACGACTTCCTCGGGCAGGCCGTCGCCCGCTATGCGGTCGAGCAACTGCACGCGCGCCGCATCGGCGTCGTCGACGATCGCACGGCTTACGGCCAGGGCATCGCGGATGTGTTCGTCGACGGGCTCGGGAAGACGGGCACGGCCGTGGTCGGCCGCGAATACACGACCGACAAGGCATTCGACTTCGGCGCGCCGCTGACGCTGCTCAAGGGCAAGGCGCCCGACGCGATCTTCTTCGGCGGCATGGACACGCAGGGCGGCCCGATGCTCAGGCAGATGAAGAAGCTGCGAATTGTCGCGCCGCTGCTGGGTGGCGACGGTCTGTGCACGCAAGAGATCCTGAAACTGGCCGGCGATGCGCTCGACGGCAACCTCGTGTGCGCGGACGGCGGCCGGAGCCTCGCGAAGATGCCGGGCGGCCCCGCGTTCGCGGCGCGCTTCACGCAGAAGTACGGCGCCCCCGTGCAGCTCTACGCGCCGTATGCCTACGACGCGATGATGGCCGTCTATCACGCGGTGATGCTCGCGCAGTCCACCGATCCGGCGAAGATCGTCGGCGCGCTGCATCGCGTCGACTTCCAGGGCGTGACCGGCCGGATCGCGTTCGACGCGAACGGCGAGCTGCGCAATCCGGCGGCAACGATTTCGACGTTCAAAGGAGGCAACAAGGTGACTTTGTCGGAGGTAGTGAAATGAATACGCGGATTCTTCCCGTGGGCACCGCATCGTTGCGTGACGTCGCGCGGCCGGTCGGCGACGTTGCCGATCCCGCCGTGCGCGAAGCGGCCAGCGCACTGCGCGCCGCGCTACGCGCGTTTCGCGACGAACACGGTTTCGGCCGCGCGGTCGCCGCGCCGCAGATCGGCGTCGGGCAACGGATGATCGCGCTCGCGCTGGACGGCTGGCCCGACGTGATCGTGAACCCCGAGATCGTGTGGCGCAGCGATGCGCGCATGACGCTGTGGGATGACTGCATGTGCTTTCCCGACCTGTTCGTGCGCGTCGAGCGCCACGCGTCGGTGAGCGTGCGGTACACGACGCTCGACGGCGAACTGCATCGGCGCGATGCGCTGTCGCCCGATGTGTCGGAGCTGATGCAGCACGAGATCGATCATCTCGACGGCAAGCTGTCGTTCGATCGTGCGGCGGGACCGAATGCGGTCGTGCATCGCAGCGTGTTCGACGCCGATCGCGCGTCGTTTGCCGCGCAGGTCGACTACGCGCCACCGTACGTTCCCGCCGCGACGCGCACGACGCAGGAAGGTAGTCAGTCAGCCGAAGCACCCGCGTATCCGCCGGGTGCCGCGTACATGAACGGCCGCTTCATTCCGATCGCCGACGCGCGCGTGTCGGTGCTCGACTGGGGCTTTCTACATTCCGACGTCACGTACGACACCGTGCACGTGTGGAACGGCCGCTTCTTCCGCCTCGACCGGCACATCGCGCGGTTCAGGCGTTCGCTGGCAAGGCTGCGGCTGAATGTGCCGCTGAGCGACGACGCGCTGCGCGACATCCTCGTCGAATGCGTGCGCCGCTCGGGCCTGCGCAACGCGTACGTTGAAATGCTGTGCACGCGCGGCGTGTCGCCCACCTTCAGCCGCGACCCGCGCGACGCGGTGAACCAGTTCATCGCGTTCGCGGTGCCGTACGGCTCGGTCGCGAACGAGCGGCAGTTGCGCGAGGGCCTGCACCTGCACCTGATCGACGACGTGCGGCGGATTCCGCCCGAATCGGTCGATCCGCAGATCAAGAACTACCACTGGCTCGACCTCGTCGCGGGGCTGTTGAAGGGCTATGACGCAGGGGCGGAGTCGGTCGTGCTGAAGTGCACGGACGGCAGCATCGCCGAAGGGCCCGGATTCAACATCTTCGTCGTGCGCGACGGCCGGCTTCGGACGCCCGAGCGCGGTGTGCTGCACGGCATCACGCGGCAGACCGTGTTCGAGCTGGCGGCGTCGATGGGCATCGACGCGCAAGCCGATCGCATCGACGACGTGCAACTGCGCGATGCGGACGAGGCGTTCATCACGTCGACGGCCGGCGGGATCATGCCCGTCACGCGGCTGAACGGCGCGCCGATCGGCGACGGCCGGCCGGGCCCGGTGACGCGCCGGTTGTTCGACGCGTACTGGGCGAAGCACGAGGATCCGGCGTGGAGCCTGGCGGTCGACTACGCGGCCAATTGATGGCTGATGGCTGATGGCTGATGGTTGATGGTTGATCGCGGTGGCGCGGGTGCGATTTCCTTACCTCGTACGTAATCGACCGCCCGCGCGAGGCCGGCGACGATGTCTGCACGCGAACAAGCAACACGCAACACGCGACGTTCGCGACATCGTCCTCTCATCGACCCAAGGAGCCTCGCCATGAACACCGCCCCATCCGCCTCGTCCGTTCACGCCGACCTGATCGACCGCTACATCGACGCCTGGAACGAACCCGATGTCGCGCGCCGCCGCGCGCTGATCGATGCGACCTACGCGAGCGACGCGGCGTATCGCGATCCGCTGATGGCCGGCGACGGCCACGCGGGCATCGACGCGATGATCGCGGCCGTACAGGCGCGCTTCCCCGCGTTCCGCTTCCGCCGCACGACCGACGTCGACGGGTTCGGCCAGCACCTGCGGTTCTCGTGGGCGCTCGTGTCGCCCGACGGCGCGGCGATCGTGAAGGGTTCGGACTTCGGCACCGTCGACGCATCGGGCCGCCTCGCGTCGGTCACGGGTTTCATCGACGAAATGCCGGCCGCGGCGTCGTGATACGAGCGATGCATGCGCAGCGGCCACCGGGATCGGGTAACGTTATGCGTTCGTTCCTGATCCCGGAGACTAGCCGACATGCTGAAGAATCTCGACCCGCTGCTGCACGCCGACATCCTGCACACGCTGCGCGCGATGGGCCACGGTGACGAAATCGCGATCTGCGATGCGAATTTCCCGGCGGAATCCGTCGCGGAGCACACGGTGGTCGGCCGCGCGTTGCGGATCGACGGTGCCGATTCGGCACGCGTCGTGCGCGCGGTGCTGTCCGTGCTGCCGCTCGACACGTACGTCGACACCCCCGCGTGGCGGATGGAAGTCGTCGGCGATGCAGCCGCGGTGCCGCCCGTACAGCGCGAAGTGCAGGCCGAGATCGATCGCGCCGAAGGGCGCCCGGTGCCGCTCACGGGGATCGAGCGGTTCGCGTTCTACGAGCGCGCGCAGCAGACGTACGCGGTGATCGTCACCGGCGAGCTGCGCGGCTACGGCTGCTTCATCTTCAAGAAGGGCGTGTTGTTGAGCGACGCGGGCTAAACGCCTTGGCGATACCGCTGCCTTCGGGCCGCGCGGCGGCCGCCGTGTAAAGATTTGCTACAACCTTTTTCTTGGACACGGCCGAAACTCTGTCTATGCTGGCCCATTTGCCGCGGGCCCCGCAGGGTCGCGCGGCGCCGAGTTGTCCGGGTATGCTCCGGGCGGCCGGCCGAATTGCATACGAGGAGAGAGGCATGACGCGTTCCGTCGATTCCGGCGTCATTTTTTTCGCGCGCCTGGCGCTGGCGGCGTTGTTCCTGTGGGGCGGCGTGATGAAGCTGCTCGGCTACGGCGATTTCATCGGCTACCTGCATGGGCTGAACGTGCCGTATCCGCAGGTGATCGGACCGATCGTCGTCGCGATCGAGGGGCTCGGCGGGCTGCTGCTGATCGTCGGCTACAAGGTGAAACCGCTCGCGCTGCTGATGGCGTTCTACACGGTCGCGACCGCGATGGTCGGGCACAATTTCTGGGACGCGACGGACGCCGCGGTCCAGCACGACATGGTGATCCATTTCTGGAAGAACATCGCGATCGCCGGCGGATTCCTGCTGTTGTACGTCACCGGCGCCGGCGGCGCGAGCATCGACGGCCTGCGCCGGCCGAGCACGACGTACGGCAGCCTGCGCTGATCGCACGTCGTCGCGCCGTCGCCGTTGCGCTGAAGCAAAACAAAAGGGCCGAATCCCGCGGGATTCGGCCCTTTTGTTCATGGAGCGCGTGCATTCGGTCATTCAATGCGGCGCTGGACGCCACCGCACGCGCGCCGTCGCCGCTCAGTGCGGCGAATCCTCCTTCGCATCCTTCGAGAACTGCACGGCGATCGCGCCGAGCACGCAGATCGCCGCGACGTACACCACCGGTGCGAGCGGATTCGACTTCATCATCAGCGACACGATCACCGGCGTGAGGCCGCCGAAGATCGCATACGCGACGTTGTACGAGAACGAGATGCCCGAGAAGCGCACGACGGCCGGGAAGCTCTTGACCATCACGAACGGCACCGCGCCGATCGTGCCGACCATGAAGCCCGCGATCCCGTAGTAGAGCGGCAGCGTCGACGCGTCGGCCGCGACCTGCGCGAACAGCAGGTAGTAGCACGCGGCCAGCCCGATGCCGCCGATGGCGAGCACACGCTTCGCGCCGATCCAGCCCGCGAGCGAACCCGCGGTGATGCAGCCGGCCGTCAGGCACAGCGTCGCGACGCTGTTCGCGAACAGCGTCGTCGCGGGTGTCAGGTGGAACTGCTTCTGCAGCAACGCGGGCGTCATCAGGATCACGACGACGATCGCGGCCGACAGCATCCACGTGAGCAGCATCGACACGATCACCGCGCGGCCGTGGTCGCGCAGCACGGCCTTCAGCGGAATCTCGGCCGCGAGCGCCTTTTTCGCCTTCATCTCGGCGAACACCGGCGTCTCGTGCAGCCAGCGGCGCAGGTACACCGAGAACAGGCCGAACACGCCGCCGAGCAGGAACGGGATGCGCCACGCGAACGCGCCGACTTCGGCGCTCGAGTAACGGCTGTTGATGCCGGCGGCCACCAGCGAGCCGAGCAGGATGCCGGCCGTCAGGCCCGCGGTCAGCGTGCCGCACGCATAGCCGATGTGGCGCGACGGCACGTGCTCGGACACGAACACCCACGCGCCCGGCACTTCGCCGCCGACGGCCGCGCCCTGCAGCACGCGGAACAGCAGCAGCAATACCGGCGCGAGGATGCCGATCGTGTCGTAGGTCGGCAGCAGGCCCATCAGCAGCGTCGGCACGGACATCATCAGCACGCTCAGCGTGAACATCCGCTTGCGGCCGAACAGGTCGCCGAAGTGCGCCATGATCACGCCGCCGAGCGGGCGCGCGAGGTAGCCGGCCGCGAAGATGCCGAACGTCTGCAGCTGGCGCAGCCAGTCGGGAATGTCGTGCGGGAAGAACAGTTGCCCAATCGCCGGCGCGAAGAACACGAAGATGATGAAGTCGTAGAACTCGAGGGCGCCGCCGAGTGCGGCGAGGCCAAGGGTCTTGTAGTCGCTGCGCGTGAGCGCGCGTTCGGCGGCGCGAGGCACGCCGCTCAATTCGGAAGCTTGCATGGTCAGGACGATTGGTTTTTCGAATGGTGTTGTCGGTGCTGCGTCTCCAGGGCCCGCTTTTCGGCATGGACTGACAAGGCGCGGCTTGCATCGTCGAAGCGTGCCGCGTGCCGGGTGCGGCACGAAACACGCGCCGCCGCACCGGGATGGGGCGCGGCGGAGACGAAGCGTCAAAGCGGGTGGGGGGATTCTACAGGAGCGCGAAATGCACGCGCGTGGGGGCGCGCCGAGGAACGGTTCGGATCGCGAAGCCGGAGCAGACGCAGACGCAAAAGCGCACGCGGCGCGGGCGGCCGGTGAGCCGCTGACGCGCCGCGTGGGGCGGGGTTTTACGTATCAGTTGCCGGCGATCGTATCGACCGGCTTGAACGCGCCGTGCTCGACCTTGTAGATCGTCACCGGCGCATCCCTCAGGTCGCCCTTCGTGTCGTACGCGATGCTGGGGGCCGACACGCCCTTGACCGACACCTTGCCGAGATACGGCGTGTACACCTTCGGGTCGGTCGAGTTCGCGTCCTTCATCGCGGTGAGCAGCGCGATCGTGCCGTCATACGAGTACGGCGAGTAGGTGATCACGTCTTCGTTGAAGCGCGCCTTGTAGCGCGCCGCGTAGCCGGCGAAGCCGGGCATCTTTTCCTTCGGCAGCCCGCCCATGTAGACGATCGCGCCTTCGGCCGCGTCGCCGCCGACCTTCAGGAACGTCGGCGAGCGCGACATCTCGCCCGTCACGAACGCCGACTTCATCCCGAGCTGGCGCATCTTGCGGATCATCGGCGACGATTGCGCGTCGCCGCCCCCGTAGAAGATCGCGTCCGGGTTCATCCCTTTGAGGTTGGTCAGGATCGCGGAGAAATCGAGCGCCTTGTCGTTCGTGAAGTCGCGCTTGATGATCGTGCCGCCCGCCGCTTCGACGGCCTTCGCGAATTCGTCGGCGATGCCCTGGCCGTAGGCCGTGCGGTCGTCGATGATCGCGATGCGCTTGAAGCGCAGCGTCTTCACCGCGTACGTGCCGACGATGCGGCCCGCCTGCGCGTCGCTCGTCAGCAGCCGGTAGGTCGTCTTGTAGCCGCGCGCCGTGTATTGCGGCGACGTGGCCATCGAGATCTGCGGCAGCCCCGCGCGATCGTACAGGTCGGATGCGGGAATGCTCGTGCCCGAGTTGAAGTGCCCGATGATCCCGCGGACGTTGTCGTCGATCAGCCGCTGCGCGACGGTCGTGCCGGTGCGCGGGTCGGCCTGGTCGTCCTGCGAGTCGAGCTGGAACGTGACGGGCTTGCCGCCGATGGTCGGACGCGTCGCGTTGAAATCGGCGATCGCGAGTTGCACGCCCTTCTGCATGTCCGTGCCGTAGTTCGACTGCGGGCCGGTCAGCGGTGCGGCGAAACCGATCTTGACGACGTCGGCGGCGATGGCGTGCGTGCCCGACAGTGCGCAGGCAGCGGCCAGCGCGACGTGCGATACCTTCAGCTTCACTTTCACTTCCCCTTGATGGCGTGGTTGGGCCGCCGCCGGCTGGCGGGCCGGCGCCGGTAAACCGGGCGAGACGGTTCGGTCGGCAGGCCGATGCGAGGGCCGTGCGTGCTTGCCGCGTGCTGTCCGGGCTGTGCCGGAATCGGCGCGCCTGATGGCCGATGCCGCAGGCCATGCATGCCGATTGCTGCCGCGGCGTGAGGTCGTCTCGTGACCGTGAAGCGAAGTCTAGATAGCGAAAATGCGTGCGTCTTGCGCGTTCGATGCGTGGGCGGCGACGATATCGGCATATCGTCGATAACCCTGATATATGCCGAAATCGTCACGCCGAATGCGCAAACGCGCCAAGACGCTGCACGTCCGCATTTCTATGCTGGCAAGTTCGGGCGTACGGTGCCGGCGTGCGAGTGCGCCAGTCCGCGCGCGGCGTGTCGGCACCGGCGCACGCGTGGTGGCTGCGTCGACACAAGCGGATTCGCCGCCGGCCGCCGCACGCTCGACGCAGTGGTTGCGCACGCAACGTATGTCGCGTGACGATGCCGGCCGATCGGCGGCGCGCCGCGACGCGACGGCCGCCGCCAACTTGCCCGCCTTTGCGATCGGCGCGACGCGATCGAAGGGGCGCTTCTATAATCGACGCCATCTGCCACTCGCATTGCGGTTGCCGGGATGACGCCCTTGCTTGCCGTACCGCCCATGAGCCTGTCCGAACCGTTGCGCTACCAGCCCGACAACGCCGATTTCGGCGCGATGCTTGCGCACTTCCGCCTGCTCGAACCGGTGTTCGATGCACTGCCGGACGTCGCGTTCTTCGTGAAGGATGCGAGCGGCCGCTACGCGATCGTCAATCGCACGCTGGCGATGCGCTGCGGCTACAAGGACAAGCGCGACCTGCTCGGCAAGACGGCCGACGAAGTGTTTCCGCGCCGCTTCGGCCGCAGCTATTTCGAGCAGGACATGGCGACGATCAACGCCGGCCAGCAACTGATGGACCAGCTGGAACTGCACCTGTATCCGGGCCGTCAGCCGGGCTGGTGCCTGACCTGCAAGGAGCCGCTGCGCGACGCCGCGGGCAGGGTGGTCGGCCTCGCGGGCATCTCGCGCGACCTGAAGGCACACGAGGGATCGCACCCGGCGTACAGCCGGCTCGCCGACGTCGTCCAGCACATCCAGGATCACTACGTGCAGCCGCTGAACCTGAAGCATCTCGCGCAGATGGCGGGGATGTCGGTCGCGCAGCTCGAGCGCTACTTCCACAAGGTGTTCCACCTGACGCCGCGCCAGGTGCTGCTGAAGACGCGGCTCGATGCGGCCACCGCGCTGCTCGTCACGCACGACAAGGTGACCGACGTCGCGGCGCTATGCGGCTATACGGACCACAGCGCGTTCACGCGCCAGTTCAAGGCGACGGTCGGCGTCACGCCGACGGAATACCGGTTGATGCTGCAGGAGCGGGCGGGGTGACGCGACACGCCGACAGGGCCGGCGAGTCGCTGGGAATCGGGGTGATGCGGGAAAGCGGGAAAGGGATGAAGACGCCGGCTCAGCGGTAGCCGAGCCCTTTCAGGACGGCGGTGCCGTCTTCGGTCAGCCGGAAGCTGGGTGCCGTTTCGGTGTCGAGCTTGACCATCTCGACGAGACCGGCTTCCTGCAGCGCAGGCAGTTCGGGTTTGGCATTGGCGCCGATCGGTGCGTGCAGCAGCACGAGCAGCGTCGCGATTTCATGATGACTGAGCAGGCGGCGCAGCATCGTCTTCTTTGCAGGGGGCGCGGCCGGGCGGCCCGCGGGTGCTTCTACGGCGCTCATCGCTTTCCTCCTTTTCGAGATAACCATCGGGTACTGGTTGCGGATGGTGCCGTCGAAGACTTAAGCGATTCTTAAAACCGCGGTGGGCGACGGAATGCTGCGCTGCGGTACGGGTTACCGGATGTAACGCCATATGGAATGCGGTTTCCGGCCCGATCGTGGCGAGCCGCGCGGATGGGGGCGCGGCCGAGCGATTCCCCACGATGGTGCACCCAGGATGCGGCCCTTTGAAGCAGCCGCAGGCCGCGAATGTGATGCGCCCCTTGAATCCCTGCCCGCTTCCTTCCCTTATTTCCTGCGCTGCGCCTGGGCGGCGAGCCGCACGGCCGCATTCGTCGCGCCGTAGCCGTCGTATCCGCCGCGCCGCTCGACGATCTCGAGCGAGAAGCGGTTGTCGACCAGTTCTGTATACGCGTGCAGGAATTCGCCGCCGTGCTCGTCACGGTCGTACAGCAGGTGATGCGTGCTCAGCGTGTCGATCAGGTCGTCCGGCAGCGCGTAGCGTGCGGCGAGATCGTCGTAGTAGTTCGGCGGAATGCGCAGGAACGGAATGCCGTCGGCTGCGAACGCGGCGATCGTCTTCACGATGTCGTCCGTGCGGAACGCGACGTGGTTCAGCCCCGTGCCGTGGTAGCGGTCGAGCGATTCGGCGACCGCCGTGTGCCGGTCGACGGACGCGTTCAGCGCGATCCGCACCGAGCCGTCGGCGCTGCGCACCGCGCGGCTGCGCATCAGCCCGTACGGGTCGGGCACGAGCCAGCTGCGTTCCGCCTCGAAGCCGAATGCCGTCTTGAAGAACAGGATCCACGTATCGAGCGCGTCGGCCGGCAGTGCGAGGCACACGTGGTCGATACCCGTGAGCGGGCCGACTTCGCTCGGGCCGTCGATGTCGGTCAGCACGAAATCCGATTCGTACAGCGTCGGCGCGTTCGGCGCTTCGTCGACGAAGTATTCGAGGCTGCCGTCCGGCGCCTGCACGCTCGGCAGCACGCGCTCGTTCGGCCCGACGCGGCCGGAGAACGGCGCATAGCCGAAGCCGGCTGCGCGCTCGAACGCCACTTTCGCGTCGTCGACACGGAATGCCGATGCGCACAGCGACAGCCCGTGCTGCTGGAAGAACGCGTCGGCGAACGAGTCGCGCTCGGCGTTCAGCACGATCGATGCGGCGCCGTGCTGGAACAGCCTCACGTCCTTCGAGCGATGGCGGCCCGCGAGCCGGAAGCGCATCCGGCCGAGCCACTCGCCGACGGTCGCCGCCGCCTGCGCGTCGACCGCGAATTCGATGAACTGGAACCCGACGTGCGCGGGCGGCGCCGGCGGCGCGAACAGCGGCTGGCCGGCGGCCGGCGCGCGGCCGTCCTGCGCGAGCCGCTCGCGCGTCAGTTCTTCCAGATAGAGCAGCGAACGATGACCGTCGGCAGCCGTGATCGCGGTCGGCGCCGCGCGGAAGCCGTCGTTGAAGATCTCGAGCGACAGCGGCCCCGTATAGCCCGACTCGATCACGCGCGCGGTGAAGCGTGCGAGGTCGAAGTCGCCCTGGCCTGGGAACGAGCGGAAATGGCGGCTCCATTCGAGCACGTCCATCGCGAGCTTCGGCGCATCGGCGATCTGCACGAACGCGATCCGGTCGCCGGGGATGTCGGCGATCGCGTCCGGCGAATCGTCGAGCGACAGTGTGTGGAAGCTGTCGAGCGCCAGGCCGAGATGCGGGCTGTTCACCGCATTCACGAGTTTCCACGCATGGCCGTAGCGCTTCACGACGCGACCCCATGCGAGCGCTTCGTACGCGGCGACCACGCCGGCCTGCCGCGCGGCTTCGGCGAGCGCGCCGAGCTGGTCGACGAGCAGCCCGTCGTCCGCGATCGTGTCGGCCGACACGTTGCTGCATACCAGGATGCGGTCGGTGCCGAGTGCATGCATCACGTCGAACTTGCGCTTGATCCGGTCGAGGTTGCGGGCGAGCTGGGCCGCGCTCACCCCCTCGAAGTCGCGAAAGGGCTGGAACAGCACGATGTCGAGGCCGAGATCGGCGGCCATGCGCCGGACGTCGGCCGGCGATCCATCGAAGTAGACGAGGTCGTTTTCGAAGATTTCGACGCCGTCAAAGCCTGCGGCCTGGACGGCGGCGAGTTTCTCGGCGAGCGTGCCGGACAGTGACACGGTGGCGATCGAGCGCTGCATGGGCGATTCCTGCGGATGAGCGGGGCATGGCGCCGGTCGAATCGACCCTGAATGAACCAGTCATTGAATTCGTCGCGAACGCCATATCCCGAATTTACTGGGCTGGTGATGCGTATTGTACAAACTAACTAGGTGGTACAAATTAGCGAAAACCCGAAAAGACAGCCCGCTTGCACGGGCGCACACTAGCGCCACATTCCGATGTCTTCGGGGCGGCGCCGATCGTGGTCTGCCCCTGTTTCAGGAGCAGAAACACGATGAGCAAGCACAAGGTGCTCGTGCTGAACGGCCCGAACCTGAATTTGTTGGGCACCCGCGAGCCCCATATCTACGGCGCGGAAACGCTGGCCGACGTCGAGCAGCGCTGCCGTACGGCGGGCGAGGCGCTCGGGCTGGAAATCGACTTTCGCCAGTCGAACGCCGAGCACCAGTTGATCGACTGGCTGCACGCCGCCCGTCACGACACGCACGGCATCGTGATCAACCCGGCCGCCTATACGCATACGTCGGTGGCGCTGGCCGATGCGCTTTCCGCGATCGCGAAGCCGGTGATCGAAGTGCATATCTCGAACGTGCATCGCCGCGAGGCGTTCCGGCACCATTCCTATGTGTCGGCGCTCGCCGAAGCCGTGATCTGCGGCTGCGGCACCGAGGGCTACGTGTTCGCGCTGCAGCGTCTGGCGACGCTGTTCGCGCAGGGAGCCGCACGATGAGCCGCCCGTCGTTTCTGATCGGCCTGATCGGCCAGGGCATCGGCGGCTCGCTGTCGCCCGCGATGCACGAGGAAGAAGGGTTCCGCCAGGGGTTCGGCTATGTCTACCGGCGCATCGATCTCGACGTGCTGGGCGTGACCGTCGACGCGCTGCCGCAACTGCTCGATGCCGCGCAGCGGATGGGCTTCAACGGCCTGAACATCACGCACCCGTGCAAGCAGCGCGTGATCGAGCACCTCGATGAGCTGTCGGACGATGCGCGCGCGCTCGGCGCGGTGAACACCGTGCTGTTCAAGGACGGCAAGCGGATCGGCCACAACACCGACTGGTCGGGTTTCGCGAAATCGTTCCGCCGCGGGTTGCCCGACGCGTCGCTCGAACGCGTCGTCCAGCTCGGCGCGGGCGGCGCGGGCGCGGCCGTGGCGCATGCGGCGCTGCAAACGGGCGCGGCCGAGCTGACGATTTTCGATGTCGACGGCACGCGCGCCGCCGCGCTCGCGGCCGAGTTGCAGCAGCGCTTCCCGGCGGCACGCGTCGTGCAGGGCGACGATCTCGCGGCCTCGATGCGCGCCGCGACGGGCCTGATCCACTGCACGCCCACCGGCATGGCCAAGCATCCGGGCCTGCCGCTGCCGGCCGACCTGCTCCACGCGGGCATGTGGGTGGCCGACATCGTGTACTTCCCGCTCGAAACCGAACTGATCCACGCGGCGCGCGCGGCCGGTTGCGCCACGCTGCCGGGCGGCGGGATGGCCGTCTACCAGGCGGTCGACGCGTTCGAGATCTTCACCGGACGCACGCCCGACGCCGAGCGGATGTTCGAACACTTTCAGTCGCTCGTCGCGCGCTGACCCCTTCCATAAAGAGAGACCAGGAGACGACCATGCAGCACACCACCCACACGAGCGCCGCGCCGGCGCAGGCGGCCGGCACCGTCCGGCGCACTTCGGCGCGCTACAAGATTCTCGCGCTGCTCGCGATCGGCACGATGATCAACTATCTCGACCGCACCGTGCTGGGGGTGGCTGCGCCTCAGCTCACCAAGGAGCTCGGCATCAACGCGGCCGTGATGGGCATCATGTTTTCCGCGTTTTCGTGGACGTATGTCGCGATGCAGGTTCCCGGCGGCCTGTTCCTCGACCGCTTCGGCAGCAAGATCACCTATTACTGGTCGATGACGCTGTGGTCGCTGTGCACGTTCCTGCAAGGCTTCGTGCCGGGCGTCGCGACGCTGCTCGCTTGCCGGCTCGGCCTCGGCGTGACGGAAGCGCCGTGCTTCCCGACCAACAGCCGCGTCGTCGCGACGTGGTTCCCGCAGAACGAGCGTGCGATGGCGACGGGTACCTACACCGTCGGCGAGTACATCGGCCTGGCGTTCTTCAGCCCGGTGCTGTTCGCGCTGATGGGTGCGTTCGGCTGGCGCTCGCTGTTCTGGGTCGTCGGCGCGGTGGGTATCGTGTTCGGCCTGGTCTGGTGGAAGTTCTATCACGAGCCGCGCAACCATCCGGGTGCGAACTCGGAGGAGCTGGCCTATATCGAGGCGGGCGGCGGTCTCGTACACGGTGCGCGCAAGAGCGGCGACAAGGGCGACAAGCCGGCGCAGGCCAAGTTCAGCTGGTCGATGGTCGGCCAACTGGTGAAGAAGCGCCAGCTTGCGGGCATCTGCCTCGGCCAGTTCGCCGGCAACTCGACGCTCGTGTTCTTCCTGACCTGGTTCCCGACCTACCTCGCCACCGAACGCCACATGGGCTGGCTGAAGATCGGCTTCTTCGCGGTGATGCCGTTCATCGCCGCGTCGGTCGGCGTGATGTTCGGCGGGATCTTCTCCGACTGGCTGCTGCGTCGCGGCAAGTCCGCGAACCTCGCGCGCAAGCTGCCGATCATCGCGGGCCTGCTGCTCGCATCGACGATCATTCTCGCGAACTACGTGCAGAGCAACGAGGCCGTGATCGCGATCATGTCGGTCGCGTTCTTCGCGCAGGGGATGGCTGCCCTCGGCTGGACGCTCGTGTCGGACATCGCGCCGGACGGCCTGCTCGGCGTCACGGGCGGCATCTTCAACTTCGCGGCGAACCTGGCGGGCATCGTCACGCCGCTCGTGGTCGGCTTCATCGTCGCGTCGACCGGGTCGTTCGTCGGCGCGCTCGTGTTCATCGGCGTGATCGCGCTGGTCGGTGCGGCGTCGTACATCTTCGTGGTCGGCGACATCAAGCGGATCGAGCTGTAAGCACCGGCTCCACGCAGATCCTGTGCGTCAGCCCGGCAGCCGCAAGGCCGCCGGGCTTTTTTGCGTGGTACGGCGCTTACGCGCGCTGAACTGCGATGCCGAGCGATTCGACCGCCTGCGCAATGGCCGCGACCGCGCGGCGGATATCGTTCGAGTCGATCGCGCCGATGCAGCCGACACGGAACGTCTCGAGCTGCGTGAGCTTGCCCGGATACAGGATGAAGCCCGCGTCGCGCACCGCGTCGTAGAAGCGGCGGAAATCGTAGGCCGGGTGGTCGGGCGCGTGGAACGTGACGATCACCGGCGCCTGTACGCTCGCATCGAGGAACGGCGTGAAGCCGAGCGCGTGCATCGAATCGACCAGCGTCCGGCAGTTATCCACATAGCGCGCGCCGCGCGCCGGCTGGCCGCCTTCGGCGAGGTACTGATCGAGTGCGGCGCGCAGCGCGGCGATCACGTGCGTCGGCGGCGTGAAGCGCCACTGGCCCGTCTTGCGCAGGTACGCGTATTGATCGTGGAGATCGAGCGCGAGCGACGGCGAGTTGCCTTCGCTCGCGTCGAGCGCGTCGCGCCGCACGATCGCGAACCCCATCCCCGGCACGCCTTCCAGGCATTTGCCGCTCGCCGAGATCAGCGCATCGATGCCGCTACCGGCCAGCGTGATCGGCAGCGCGCCGAACGAGCTCATCGCGTCGACGATCAGCCGCTTGCCGCGGCGCCGGCACACGGCGGCGATGTCGTCGAGCGGGTTCAGGATCCCGGCGCTCGTCTCCAGATGCACCTGCGCGACGTGCGTGATGCGCGGCTCGCGCACGAACGCGGCTTCGAGCAAGGCCGGATCGACGGCCGCGTCCTCGCCGAACGGCAACGCGATGGCTTCGATACCCAGCCGGCCGAGGATCTTCAGGATGCGCGCGCAGTACGCGCCGTTGTCGGGCACCAGCACGACGCCGTCACGCGGCACCAGCGTGCCGAGCGCGGCTTCGACGGAGAACGTGCCGCTACCCTGCATCGGCACGCACACGTATTCATCGCCGCCGTGCGCGATCGCGACGAGATCCGCGCAGACGCTGGCCGTCAGTTGATTGAACGCGGCATCCCACGAGCCCCAGTCGTGTTGCATTGCGTGGCGCGTTGTGGCGGACGTGGTGAGCGGGCCAGGCGTAAGAAGAATCGGATCGGACATGGTTTTCCTCTGCAAAGGTCGGAAGAAACGCCGGGAAGCATTTCTGAATGACTTGCATGATATTGGCAAAATGTGTCATTTTTTGGAAATTGCCGCATTCGTCACGGGTTTGTCATCGAACGCTGTGATCCTTCGCTTGCCGCGCGAAACCTCACCTCGGCGCGGTAGCGAGGCGGGCCGTCGATCGGCCTTGCCCGGAGATAACAGGAGAGCCGGATCGTGCCCCGGCCATTTGGTGTTCCGCCTACGGAGAAGTCAGATGACACTGCAGAAACCCTCGCGCGCCGCTGCCGGCGCGTTCCGCAAGCTTGCGCTGGCCGCCAGCGTCGCCGGCCTGATGGGCGCCGCGCTGCCCGCACATGCGGCGAACGCGGTCGTGCTGTATACGGCAGACGGCCTCGAGAACCTCTATCGCGATGTGCTGCCGGCTTTCGAGAAGAAGGAAGGCGTCAAGGTCAACATCGTGACGGCGGGCAGCGGTGAAGTCGTCAACCGCGCGAACATCGAGAAGAACTCCCCGAAGGCCGACGTGATCGTCACGCTGCCGCCGTTCATTCAGCAAGCGGGCCAGATGGGCCTGCTGCAGCCGTACCAGAGCGTGAACTACAAGAACGTGCCGGCCATCGCGAAGGCCGAAGACGGCACGTGGGCGACGTTCGTGAACAACTACTTCTCGTTCGCGATCAACCCGGACGTCGTGAAGAGCCAGCCGAAGACGTTCGCCGACCTGCTCGCGCCGGCCTACGCCGGCAAGGTCGCGTACTCGAACCCGGCCACCGCCGGCGACGGGATGGCCGTGCTGATCCTGACGACGTCGCTGATGGGCGAGGACAAGGCGTTCGACTACCTCGCGAAGCTGTCGCAGAGCGTGAAGTTCCACACGAAGGGCACGGGCTACCTGAACGTGCTGCTGTCGCGTAACGAAATCAGCGTCGCGAACGGCGACCTGCAGATGGACCTCGACGACGCCGAACACGGCGCGCTGTCCGTCAAGCCGATCTTCCTGGCCGCGAAGGAAGGCGACCAGCCGACCACGTTCCAGCTCCCGTACGGCATCGGCCTGATCAAGAGCGGCCCGAACCAGGACGCCGGCAAGAAGCTGATCGACTACCTGATGTCGACGGACGTGCAGTCGAAGGTGCCGGATATGTACGGCATCCCGGGCCGCACGGACGTGCCGCTGGCCGGCAAGAACGGCGAAGCGGTCAAGAAGGCGATCGCGGGCGTGAAGCTGATCCCGGTCGACTGGACCCAGGTGATGGCGAAGAAGCCGGTGTGGATCGAGCGCTGGAAGAAGGACGTGATCGGCAGCTCGGGCAAGCAGCTCGACGTCGTCAAGCCGAAGTGATCGGCGCACGCCGCCTGTATTTGTGAGCAAGAGGATGAACCCGGTGGACACCACCCTGACCCATCCCGGCGCATTCGGCGCCGCCGAACCGCAGGCAGCCCTGCGGTCCGGCGCGCCGGGCGGCGTGCAGATCGAACACCTGAGCGTGCGCTACGGCGCACGCACGGTGCTGGAAGATCTGTCGCTGTCGATCGGTGCCGGTGAATTTCTGACCGTGCTCGGCAAGAGCGGCTGCGGCAAGACCACGCTGCTACGCTTCATCGCCGGGTTCGTGAAGGCCGACGGCCTGACCGGCACGCTGGCCGTGGCCGGACGCGACCTGACCTATGCGCCGCCGCACAAGCGCAATCTCGGTCTGCTGTTCCAGAATTACGCGCTGTTCCCGCACCTGACGGTGTTCGAGAATGTCGCATTCGGGCTGCGCGCACGCGGCATGGCGTCGTCGGAAGTGACGCGCCGCGTCGCCGATGCGCTGAAGCTCGTGCAGCTCGGCGATGCGGGCCATCACCTGCCCGCGCAACTGTCGGGCGGGATGCAGCAGCGCGTCGCGCTGGCGCGCGCGCTCGTGATCGAGCCGGACGTGCTGCTCCTCGACGAGCCGCTGTCGGCGCTCGACGCCAACCTGCGCGCCTCGGTGCGCAGCGAACTGAAGGCGCTGCACGAGCGCCTGCCGAACCTGACCGTCGTCTGCGTGACGCACGACCGCGACGACGCACTCGTGCTGTCCGATCGCGCGCTGCTGATGCGCGACGGCCACATCGCGCAGCTCGGTACGCCGCAGCAGCTGTACGACGCGCCGCAGGACGGCTACGTCGCACGCTATCTCGGCCCGGCGAACCTGCTGCCGCCGCACGTGATCTTCCCGCTCGGCGATCCGCGCCACGAAGTGCGCGGCAAGGTGGCCTGCGTGCGCCCCGAGCGCCTGACCCTGATGCCGCCCGCCGCGGGCGGGCTGCACGGCACGGTATCGTCCGTCGAATGGCAGGGCGCGGACCTGTCGATCGCGGTCACGATCGATGCGGCCCCCGACGAGCCGGTGCGCGTGACGATGCAACGCGGCCGCGGTGCGGCTCCCGAGCGCGGTGCGCGCGTTTCCCTGCATTGCGAGGCAGACGATGTCGTCCTTATCGAGCCCTGAAGCCGGCCTGCCGCCGCACGTGCTCGCGTCGGCCGCCGCGCACGCCGCCGCCGCGCGGCGCCGCAAGCGCATGGGCGACCTGCACCTGGCCGCGCTCGCGATCGTCCTGCTCGGCCCGCTCGTCGTCTATCCGCTGGTGCGGCTCGTGCTGCTGAGCGTGTCGGGCGACCACGGGCTGAGTTTCGCCGCGTACCGCACGTTCTTCGGCAACCCCGACACGCGCAGCGTGATGCTGACCACACTCGGCGTGCTGTTCGCGAGTGCCGGCACCGCGTCGGTGCTCGGCGTGCTGCTGGCCGCGCTGCTGTTCTTCAAGCCCTTTCCGGGCGCGTCGCTCGTCACGCGTTTCCTGGAGCTGTACGTCGCGTTCCCGTCGTTCCTCGTCGCGTTCACGCTGATCTTCCTGTACGGCTCGCAAGGCTCGATCAGCATCGCGCTGCAGCACCTGTTCCATCTGGAGGAGCCGCCGCTGAACTTCCTGTTCGGCATCGGCGGCGTGATCCTCGCGCAGACCGTGTTCTATACGCCGTTCGTCGTGCGGCCGACGCTCGCGTCGTTCGCGACGCTCGATCTGCGGCTGATCGAAGCCGCGCGCAGCCTCGGCGCGTCCGGCTGGATGCTGGCGCGCCGCGTCGTGCTGCCGATCGCGTGGCCGGGCATCGCTGCCGGCACCGTGCTGTGTTTCCTGCTGACGCTGAACGAATTCGGGATTCTGCTCGTGCTCGGCAGCGCGCGGCTCGTGACGCTGCCGGTTGCGATCTACAGCAGCGCGACGGTCGACCTCGACCTGCCGACCGCGTCGGCCGGCGCGGTCGTGATGCTCGCGCTGTCGTTGGCGCTGTATGCGGTTTATCGCCGGGTGAACCGGCGTGCGACGGGAGGAAACGATGTCCGCTGAATTTCGTATCGGGCAAGCCGTGCCGCGCCACCAGATCGGCTGGGGCGACACGGTGCTCAAGCATGCGTCGCGCGCGGCGCTCGCGCTGGCCGCGTTCGCGTGCTTCTGGCTGTTCGTGTTGCCGGTCATCGTCGTCGCGCTGTCGAGCGTGTCGACGCAGTGGTCGGGCACGATCCTGCCGGCCGGCTACAGCCTGCGCTGGTTCGAGCGGCTCGGGTCGCCGGAATACGATGCGCTGCTGACGAGCCTGGAAATCGGCTTCGGCGTGTCGGCGGTCGGCACGATCCTCGGGCTGTGGCTCGCGCTGGCGCTCGAAGGGCGCGACCGGCGCGGCCTCGGTGCCGTGGTCGATGCGCTCGTGATGGTGCCGAACGGTGTGCCGAGCGTCGTGCTCGGGCTCGCGGTGCTGATCGCGTATCACCAGAAGCCGGTCGACCTGTCGAGCTCGGCGGCAATCGTCGTGCTCGTGCAGCTCGCGCTGATCTTGCCGTTCTGCTATCGCTGCGCGGCCGCCGCGCTGCGTCCGGAACTGACCGTGCTGCGCGAGGCCGCGGCAAGCCTCGGTGCGTCGCCCGCGATGGTGCTGCGTCGCGTGCTGCTGCCGCAGCTCGTGCCCGCGCTGCGCGCGAGCCTCGCGCTCGGTTTCGCGCTGTCGCTCGGCGAGCTCGGCGCGACGCTGACGGTTTATCCGCCCGGCTTCGCCACCGTGCCGATCGTCGTGATCGGCCAGGTCGAGCGCGGGTATTACCTTCCGGCATCGGCGCTGTCGCTGCTGATGCTCGGCGCGTCGCTCGCGGCGCTGCTGCTGATCGCTGCGCGCGTGCCGCGCGGCAAGCGGGTGGCATCATGAACGCCGCGTTCGCCTTGCGCCAGCCTGGTGACGCGTCGGCAGCCGGCGCATCGACGGGCCTCGCGGGACGTTCCGTCGACGTCAACGGCCGTCACTACCGGCTGCCGGTCGAGCCGACCGTCGTCGTCTGCGTCGACGGCTGCGAGTACGACTATCTCGAACGGGCGGTGGCAGCGGGCGTCGCGCCGTTCATCGGCCGGATGATCGCGGAAGGCACGGCCTGGCGCGCCGATTGCGTCGTGCCGACCTTCACCAACCCGAACAACCTGTCGATCGTCTGCGGCGTGCCGCCGTCGGTCCACGGGATCTGCGGCAACTATTTCTGGGATTCGGCCGCCGACGGCGGGCGTGGCGCCGAAGTCATGATGAACGACCCGGCCTACCTGCGGGCCGGCACGCTGCTCGCCGCGGCGTCCGACGCGGGTGCGCGCGTCGCCGTCGTGACGGCGAAGGACAAGCTGCGCCGGCTGCTCGGCTGGCAACTGAACGGCATCTGCTTTTCGGCCGAGAAGGCCGCGCAGGCGAATCTCGCGGAAAACGGGATCGTCGACGTGCTCGACTGGGTCGGCCTGCCGTCGCCGGACGTCTACAGCGCGGCGTTGTCCGAATTCGTGTTCGCGGCCGGCGTGCGGCTTGCGCAGACGCGCCAGGTCGACCTGATGTACCTGTCGACCACCGATTACGTGCAGCACAAGTGCGAGCCGGGCAGTGCGGGCGCGAACGCGTTCTACGCGATGATGGACGGCTATCTTGCGCAGCTCGACGCGCTCGGCTGGGCGATCGGCCTCACGGCCGACCACGGGATGAACGCCAAGCACGATCCGGCGACGGGCCGGCCGAACGTCATCTATCTGCAGGACGCATTCGACGGCTGGTACGGCGCGCAGGCCGCGCGCGTGATCCTGCCGATCACGGATCCGTACGTCGTGCACCACGGCGCGCTCGGCTCGTTTGCGACCGTCTATCTGGCGCCGGGCGTCGACCGGGCCGAGGCGATGTGGCGCGTCGGCGGCCTCGACGGCGTCGAGCTCGTGCTCGACAACGCGGAAGCCGCCGCCCGTTTCGAGTTGCCGGCCGACCGGATCGGCGATCTCGTCGTGATCGGCCGCCGCGACATGACGCTCGGCACGCGGGAGCGCGAACACGATCTGTCGGGCCTCACGGTGCCGCTGCGTTCGCATGGCGGCGTGTCGGAGCAGGAAGTGCCGCTGCTGTTCAATCGCCGTATCGAGCCGGCCGATCCCGCGCGTCGCCCGCGCAACTTCGACGTGTTCGATTTCGTGCTGAACCGGGTCGCGACATGATGGCTCATCCCCGACACGATCACCCGGCGTTTCGTGCAGAGGCGCTGCGCTGGTGCGGCACCCGCGCGACGCGGGAACGCACGCTCGACGTCATGGACCCTTACACGGGCACGCGCGTCGGGACGGTGCCGCTGGCGAGCATCGACGATGTGCGCGCGGCATTCGACTACGCGATGGCGTACCGGCCGAAGCTCACGCGGTACGAGCGTTCGCAGATCCTCGAGCGTGCGGCCGCGCTGTTGCGCGAGCGCACCGAGGAAGCATCCGACCTGATCACGCTCGAATCGGGATTGTCGAAACAGGACTCCCGCTACGAGATCGGCCGCGTGGCCGACGTGTTGAAGTTTGCGGCAGTCGAGGCGTTGCGCGACGACGCGCAGAGTTTCTCGTGCGACCTGACGCCCCGCGGCAAGGCGCGCCGCGTGTTTTCGCAGCGCCAGCCGCTTGACGGTGTGATCGTCGCGATCACGCCGTTCAATCATCCGATGAACCAGGTGGCGCACAAGATCGCGCCGGCGATCGCGACCAACAACCGTGTGATCGTGAAGCCGTCGGAGAAGGTGCCGCTGTCGGCGTTCTACCTGGCCGATCTGCTGTATGAAGCCGGGCTGCCGGAGCCGATGCTGCAGGTGCTGACCGGCGATCCGCGCGAGATCGCGGACGAACTCGTCACGCATCCGCATGCGTCGCTGATTACGTTTACGGGCGGCGTGGCGATCGGCAAGGCGATTGCCGCGCGGGCCGGCTACCGCCGCATCGTGCTGGAGCTGGGCGGCAACGATCCGCTGATCGTCCTCGAGGACGCCGATCTCGAACGCGCGGCGTCGCTGGCCGTGCTCGGCTCGTATCGGAATTCGGGCCAGCGCTGCACGGCGGTCAAGCGGATGCTGGTACAGCGTTCGATCGCGCCGGCGTTTACCGAATTGCTCGTCGAGAAGACGCGTGCATGGAAGTACGGCGATCCGTTCGATCCCGCCAACGAGATGGGCACGGTGATCGACGAGGAAGCGGCTCGGCTGTTCGAGGCGCGAGTGGAAGAGGCGGTCGCGCAGGGCGCGCGCCTGCTGACCGGCAATGTGCGGCGCGGCGCGCTGTATGCGCCGACCGTGCTCGACAACGTCGATCCGTCGATGACGCTCGTGCGCGAGGAGACCTTCGGGCCGGTCTCGCCGGTGATCACGTTCGACACGATCGACGACGCGATCCGGATCAGCAACGGGACGGCGTTCGGGCTGTCGTCGGGCGTCTGTACCGACAGCACGGCGGCGGTCGTGCGGTTCGTGAACGAGCTGAACGTCGGCACGGTGAATGTATGGGAAGTGCCCGGCTACCGGATCGAGCTGTCGCCGTTCGGCGGGATCAAGGATTCGGGGCTCGGTTACAAGGAAGGCGTTCAGGAGGCGATGAAGAGCTTCACGAACCTGAAGACGTTTTCGCTGCCTTGGGAGTGAATGAATGGCATTGACGGTGGAAGAGATCCACGGGCTGTATCGCGAGCATGGCCATGTGGCCTATAGCGGCGAGCCGGTCACGCAGCTCGAGCATGCATTGCAGAGCGGATTGCTGGCCGAAGAGGCGGGGGCGGACGAAGCGCTGGTCGCGGCGGCGTTCCTGCATGACCTCGGGCATCTGCTGAATCGCCAGGGCGAGACGCCGAGCGCGCGCGGGATCGACGATCTGCATCAGTATTACGTGCTGCCGTTCCTGCGGCCGCTGTTTTCCGACGCGGTGCTGGAGCCGATTCGGCTGCACGTCGACGCGAAGCGCTGCCTGTGCCGCACGGACGCCGGCTACTTCGAGAGTCTGTCGCCGGACTCGGTGCGCAGCCTCGCGCTGCAGGGCGGCATCTTCAGTGAAGAGGAGACGGCGGCGTTCCTGCAGCGCCCGTTCGCGGAGGACGCACTGCGTCTGCGCCGCTGGGACGATATGGCGAAGGAAGAAGGCAAGGTGACGCCGGATCTCGATCACTATATGGAGATCGTCTCGCGCCAGGTGCGCGTGGCGGCCTGACGGTTCGGCCGCTTCTATCTATATAAGGCCCCGCACGCGGCAGCGTGCGGGGCCTTATATTTTTTGAGAAACCCCTTGCGCAGATCGAGGAGGCTGCCTACAATCACGCCTCTTTCGCGCTAACGGAAACGCGGCGCGGGGGAAGGGAAGCAGGGTTGGCGGTGTGCTGGAGTCTGGGGCGCGCAACTGGCCTGGAAGTTGAGCCCCGCAGTCGCAACGATGTAGTGTAAAAAGTTGTTGACGAGCTGCGAAACACGGTTCATAATCTCGCTTCTCTGCTGCTGAAAACGCAGCGCTGCTGAGAAACACGAAGTTCCTCGCAGAATGCTCTTTAAAAATTAACAGCCGATAAGTGTGGGCGCTTGATGGAAGCGAGCTGATCCTCGGATCAGATAGCGAAAGTATCAAGAGTCTCACACTAAAGTAAGTCAGGTTTATGAAGTGATTCATATTCCTGTCAGCTTTGAGTGAGCGACCGGTTCTTAACTGAACCGAAAACAGTAACAGGTTTAAACTGAAGAGTTTGATCCTGGCTCAGATTGAACGCTGGCGGCATGCCTTACACATGCAAGTCGAACGGCAGCACGGGTGCTTGCACCTGGTGGCGAGTGGCGA
>NZ_JAIZRT010000008.1:0-409113 GCF_020420065.1 Burkholderia sp. AU31624 | reverse complement strand
GTGATCCGTTCCGTTACAGCCATCGCAGCCTCCGGCGCCGGACACCCGGCGACCGAACAGCTTACGCGGCCCGAAAGCGGACATTTCTATGTAGCCAAAAGCGGACATTTCAATCTAGCCACTACAAGCAAATCCGTCGATAATTCACGTTATGTCAAATGGTAGATATTCGTTCCCAAACGCCACCCACCTTGAGATCTCCGTCCGTCTCCGCCTGTCGCTTATAGGATCTCGTCATCAAAACGTCCAGCTTGGCGCAGTCCGTCAGTCACAGCTCGATCATGGGGCGAGACAACTCAATAGCTAGTGTTCGCCTTTGTTGTACGGCGGGAAATAAAAATATTTTGTATGTGCCAAGATTAATTCGGTTTCCAATGATTTGGCGGCAGCCTTTCCCTCGACTGTTCTCAGCCACTCCGGATAAACATCGATTCCTAATTTTGCAAAATAAGCCTGATGTTCACCAAATCTTGTCATATAACCACGCCCTGTCTCGCCGATGTGAAGAACCCTCTTTGTGCCAACCTCACGTATTGCATAGAGATCATGTGGCCCTGTCGCGGCAAGACTGTTACCGTGCGTGCTTGTTATGGATCGATACCAGCTACCATACCCCCCACCCGCACGATGTCCCCAGCTTTGTGAACGAGTATGTTGAACCCATTGCGCCATGCTCATATTGCCACCGGCGGCTTTGTACGCCTTCCACTTTGCCAAACGATCGGTCAAACGAGCCTCGATGCATGAGGCGTTCAATCCAAGTGGATCTTGCCATCCAAAAACATTCGGTGAGTATTGATACGGATTGGTTCCCGCAAGAAGACCTAACGGATCTTGGCTGATGAATTCGCCGAAATCGGGGTCGAAATATCTGTGACGATTGTAATGCAATCCAGTTTCCTGGTCATGATACTGACCGGTCAATCTCAATGGTTGCGCGATATCAAAATCAAAGCTGTCAAACTTTCCGGTCGGATTATGCCGACCCGACCATATAATCTCCCCACATATTCCATGCATTCGCGTTGGTGCGCCGTTCGGATCATTCTGGTAGAAGTAAAGCGCCTCTCGAGCATCAGTCAATTGTCGGGTTGGTTGACTTGATGCCTGGGTTTCCGTTAGATCACATTGGACTACTGCTAATGGTTGGAACGTTTCAGGAAGATGAACCCACTCGCGCGCGAAACAGGGCTGTGAATCATTTTCCACTGAGTATTCCCCCGTGAGAGCATTGCCATCCCATAGAAAATGGCTGATCAGCGAAACATGTCCGTGCAGCCCGTCGGCTTCCGCACGCCTGCGCACAACCTTCCGTATTCGTCGATTGAACGCGTCATATTCGTACTTTGCGTGAATTTGGGACGAGATCTCCCCTGAAGCAACTACAGTCGACCGAATCGTAGCCGTTTCGACTAGCTGCCCAGCCGCGTTCCAATATAGAGTCAAAGACTGTCCGGAATCCTGTTTGTGAATCAAGTTGCCACTTCTGTCGTACGTGAAGTTACAGCCGTCGTACTCGGCCTCTCGCACCCACGTATCGTCCCCCATGGCATCGGTTGCGTTTGTAGGATGAAGTTTGTGGATATCCATCGTTAGCAGGTCCCCGGCCGGGTTATGCAGAAAACGATGCAGTCGACCGCTCGGATCGACATGCGAAGTCACCCGGCCCACGGGATCATATTGGAAGCGCTCGACCGAGAAACCAGAATCGCGCCTTTCAATCAGTTCGCCGTTTGCGTCGTACGCGTATTCGCTAGCGAAAAGTACTCCGGTATCTGTCAGCAGCGTCCGGTGCGAGGCCAGTTGACCGCTGGGGTCATACGACAGCTCGCGTCGCAGATTTGCCCCCAGTTGCTCAACACGCACCCGCCCTAGAGCATCACGTTCAAATAGGACCGGCGTGGCCCCGTCAATCTGAATCGACATCGCTGCGCCGATGGCATCAAAAGAATAGCGGACGAGATGTTCGAAGACTCGCCGGCCGGCAACAAGCCGCGTCCTGCGCGCCGTCCGGTTGCCGGCTGAATCGTAATCGCTCGCGATCGTGAAAATGTCGTCCTGCCGTTCCTCGATCACATGACCATCCTCGTCGTAGCGCAACTCGATGCGGCAAGACGGATTTTCGGCACGTACCAGATTACCCTTGCGGTCATACTCGAAGTCGTCTACTCGAACGCCTTCGTCACCTCGTGTGCGCTTCTGCACGATGCGTCCAAGCTGATCATAGCGGTACTCGATCGTTTGTCCTGACGGGGTGGTGTAGTCGAGCAATTCGCCGTCTGGGCCGTACCGATAGCGTCGGGCTTGTCCCCAGTAGTCTGTCTCGACGATGATTCGCCCAAGCTCGTCACGTTGCAGCGTATATAGCTCGCCACGTTCATTGACAACACCGATCAACTGATTCTCAGTGTCGTATCGGTATTCGACTGTAGTGCCGTCGGGCGCGCATCGCTTGGTGATCTCGCTGAGCGCCGAATAGTCTATCTGCGTGACGTTCCCCACCGGATCACGATAGCGAATTAGATTGCCATCGGCGTCGTACGTACAATGGGTTTCGCGCCCGCCTGGTTCGATCGCGCGGGTCAGGTTGCCGTTTCGATCATATGAGTAGGCCCCCTGTCGCCCGAGTGGATCGATCGTTTCGACAAGATTGCCGCGAGCGTCGTACCGGTACTGTGTGCGATGGCCAAGTGCATTTGTCACCGCTGAGGGATTGCCATCCCTGTCGTGTTCGAAACACGTGATCGTGTCGCGCGGCCCTATATGTTTGACGAGTTGGCCATATTGGTCGTACTCGTAAAGTGATGTTGTTCCGGACGGCGCAATCTGCGTCAGGAGGTTACCGTGCCCATCCCACTCGTAGCGCCACAGCTGACCTCCGATCGACGTTACGCGCACAGGACGACGATCGGCATCGTATTCCGTGCGGATCATGCTTCCGTCAGGCAGTATCTGTGTGACTAGGTCGCCGTACGCGTCGTAATCCCATCTGGTTGCGTCGCCCGAGGGGGCGGTTTGGGCACTCGTGCGCCTTTGCACGTCGTATTGGTAGCTTGTCACGCCACCAAGCGGATCGATCTCTGCAAGGGGCAGGCCGTGCCTATCCAGTTGCAGGATGGTTGTATAGCCGCGTGAATCGGTGATCGTTGTTTCCCGCTGTTTGGTGTCGTATGAAAATCGGTAATCAAAGAGACCCTCGTCACCCCACGCTCGTGCGACGCGCCATATGCCATCGCTGCAGACACAATAGCTGTAAAAAAATGAAATCCCCCGTGCGCTTGTGTGGCTGATCATCCTGTGATCAGCCGTATAGTCGAAGCGATGCGGCTGCGCCATCGCATCGACGGCTGCACGTAAATCCCGCGCATGGTCCTGCTCGTACGTAGTGAGCGGATGCACGTGGCCGTCTCTATCGAGAAGGGTCAGTCCAGTCAACCAGGCGCCAGCGCGTAGATGGTCACTGTGCTTGATGGAGGTTTCCACTCGGACACTGCATTCGACTGCGCGTTCCGTCGGACCATCTTTCGCCCACTCTGCAATGCGAATGCAGACGAGGGAATTACGCTCAAAGACCCATGCGTTGCCGCTCAAGTCACCTATGCGTTCAATGAGTAAGGTAAGTCGGGCATTACTCTCGAGCGCACTGGCCGGTCGCAGCAAGGGAAACGCGAACGCATATTCGATCCCTTCGCGCGTACGCAGCTTCAATGTACTTCCTTGTTGATATAGCGCATACCCGTATTGCCAGTCGTAAACGCGTGATGACCAGCCCTCGCTGTCGGGAAGCCGATCGAATGCAGTCGAGTGATCTGGGAAGTGCGCCGCTGCACCGATTGCGCGCTCGTACGGCATCAGCTCGAGCCTGATATCCATGGGTGTCTGCCACCCTGCTCCCACCGCCCCATCGTAACTATTGGCACTTGCATAATGCCGTTCCCACACGAGTGGCAACCGTCCCGACACGGTGAAATCGACCTGTTGTACAACCACTTGTCCTGTTGTTGCATCGACCGGCTCCGCCTTCAGCACATTGCAGCGCAAGAACCCCGGCTTCAAATGGAGCTTGTCCGCCAGTGCCTTCGCCCACTTCGATCCCCGAAACGCCTTGAACAACCCTTTCGCTGCCGCCGCCATGTTCATGATCGGCGGCCCGCCCACCAATACCGGCCTCCCGGCCGGAATCGGCAGCATCACCGAACTCGGCATCGACGGATACGTCCGATCCGTATGCGCGCTGTTATGCGGAGGCGGCTCCATCCCGATCGACCAGCAACTCAGCGCTTCCAGCGCCATGTACGACATCGGATCGTTGTTGGCGAGCACCGTCTTGCTGCCCATGAACGATTCCCCGTCGTTAGACGGTTCAACCTCCTCAGGCGGCGGCGCAAACGATTCGCCGAGCGGAAAATGCAACCCCGGAACGTGATACGCATGTGTCCCCGCCGTGGCCCGCATCATCCCGTTCACAAAAATCGGCCTGCCGCTGCTGCCGCCGGATCCGACGTTCGAGCCAAGATCGTCACTGATGCGGCTCTTGATCTTGTTGGCCTCTTTAGCGAGCCTCATCCCCTCCGCGACAGTGGGGTCGTCCTTGAAGTCCGGCAGCTTGCCGCCACCCATTAGGTTATTGAGCTGATTATTGACCTCCTGGTCCGCTTCATCGGCGAGATGTTCCAGCTTCTTTACATCTTCGGGGTGGTGTTCGATGTATTCGGTCACTTTCTCCTGCGCGATCATCGTCGCGATGCAACCGACCACGGCCTTGGCGGCCTGGATGTACTCGCGCTTGTCGAGCATGAACCCGACATGAGGGTGCGGCAGGAACACCGGCGGCGTACCCGGCGTGACCAGCACCGAGTGAACATCGACCCCGACAACCGGATCAAGATGCTTGACCGCCAGAAGTGCCATCGTTGTCTCCGTTCGGAAGCTATCGAGTCACAGCGCGCGACCGATGGCTAACTTCATTCCGCCAACGGCCTCGGAAATCATCGCCACCCTAAGTTATTTTTTTAACGGCCCTTTCAACTGCGATTGACAATTTTTCAAAGCTTCTTGCCGTATCCGAGAATATTGGATTGTCCCAGTCATGCTCAAAAACCAGCTTGATATGAAAACTTCCGGTTGGTTCGAAACTGGGATACCAACCGATGTCCAGAATTCGATCGTTAGAAAAAGTTGCCTGAAATAGATCTTCCTTCAAGTCATCAATCTGAGACGCTATTTTTTTCTTCTCATCGAGCATGGACAGATCGTCAAAGACGATCTTTCCGCCATGCTTGGTTACGATGTCATTGATCATTTTTTCCCTTTCTTGGGTTTTTTGACACAAGTTAACTTTTTGAATTCTCTTTCCGTGATTGGGTGGCCGTGAATTACACCTGCACTCTCCTCGACCCGGACGAAGGTTGTCTCCTCCCCTTCGGATGCACCAATTACCTCGCCCATGTTTTTGACTTTCCAAGACTTTCCATTTGTTACGGCTTGTCCTGTGGCATAGATCTTTCTCTCCAATGCTTCTATGTCGGTCCCGGGTAAATATTTTGCCGGACCACTCTTCGTCGATTTGACAATGTCTGCCCAGGATACTCTATTGGATGTCGTGGCCTTGTGTTTGTTGCCGTGGTTGGTCCAATTGATAAGGCCCAGCGGGTCAATCCAGGCAAAAATATTGGGAGAAAACTGATACGGGTTGTCACCACCGCCCAACCCTAACGGATCTTGCGAGATGAATGATCCGGTGCTCGGGTCGAAGTACCGATACCTGTTGTAGTACAGGTTCGACTCGGGATCACAATACTGCCCTTGCAGTCTGATCGGCTGCGCTACCCACCGATCCACGCCTCTAACGGCGCCCGTCGAACAGTATCGTGCCTCCCAGACGACATCGCCACCGGCATCGTGCATCCGTACCGGCGCCCCGTTGGGATCGTTCTGGTAAAAATAAAATGATCCTGAACCATATAACGGCGATTCGTTCGCGAGATCGCAATGTATTGCGGCAAACGGCCGGAAAGTGCCCGGATAGTAGATCCACTCGCGTATGGAGACAGGTCGGTTCGCACCAGCAGTTCGCGTTCGCGCCTGCTGCACCTCATGCTGGCGATCTCGCGTTTGTGACAGACCGGAATCGCCCGCTTCGCTACCACTAGCCGCATATTCCCCACAAGGCGCATTACCGTCCCAGAAGAAGCGACTGGTACGTGAGACCGCTGGATGCCCCGTACGGCGGTGGCCCCGCTCATGCACAATCTTGCGTACTCGGCGTCGGAGTGCGTCATACTCGTATCGCGCGTGGATCTGAATGGTCGCGCCGCTTGCGGCAATGATATCCGGCCGAATCGCCATCGTTTCGACTAGCTGCCCAGCGGAATCCCAGCGCAGTGTCAGATCCTGTTCAGCGTCCTGTTTGCGAATCAGATTGCCCACTCTGTCATATGCAAAGTAGCAACTTTCAAGTTCGCCCTCTCGTATCCAGGTCGCTGCCTGATCGACGCCTGCGCCCGCAGTCCTGCGTTCTCGGACTTGCGTCTTCAGTCGATCGCCTGACGAGTCGTAGAGAAGGCGCTGGAGCCGACCAGCGGGATCGATGTGCGAGGTTATCCGGCCCATTGGGTCGTACTGGAAGCATTCGACGCCGCCGCGAGAATCACGCTTCTCGATCAACTCACCGTTCGCGTCGTAAACATATTCACTCGCAAACAGCGAGCCAGTATTGACCAACAGTGTTCGTTGTGCGGCGAGCTGACCGCCAGCGTCATACGAAAATTCACGCTGCAGATCTGCACTAAGGTGCTCTACCAGCACTTGTCCGAGCGCATCACGCTCAAGCACGACAGGCACGGCGTCGTCGATTTGAATCGACGACACGTTGTTCAGTGCGTCGTACACATAGCGCACGGTGTGCTCTACGGTCTCGCCATTCGCAATGAACCGGGTTTTGCGCGACGTTCGATTACCTGCTGCATCGTAGTCGCTGACGATCGTGAAATCGTCCCCCTGTCGCTCCTCAACGACCCGACCTTCTTCGTCGTAACGAAACTCGACGCGACAAAACGGGTTCTCAGCAGTCACCAAGTCTCCGGTCTTGCCATACGTGAAGCGGTCAATCCGGAGGCCGCCGTCCTGGTCTTGATCCGGAGCACGTCTCTCGACGATACGCCCAAGCCTGTCATATCGGTATTCGATCGACTGCCCTAATGGATCTGCGCTGACAAGCAGTTCGCCTGCAGTACCGTACCGATAGCGCCGCGCCTGCCCCCAATAGTCCGTTTCCGTGACGATACGACCGAGGGCATCACGTTCGATCGCATGGAGTTTTCCGCCTTCGTTGACGACGCCAACAAGTTGTTCTTCCGTGTCGTACCGATATTCGACCGCAGTGCCGTCGGGGGCGTATCGTTTGCTGACCTGTCCGAGCGCGGAGTAATCGATCTGTGTCACGTGTCCCGCCGGATCGCGATAGCGGATCAGATTGCCGTCGGCGTCGTAGGCGCAATGGATCTCGCGCTCCCCAGGCTCGATAGCTCGAATCAGGTTTCCGTTGCGGTCATACGTGTAACGGCTCTGGCGCCCCAGCGCATCGATGGTTTCGACGAGGTTGCCGTGTGCGTCATGCCGATATCGGGTGACCTGGCCAAGCGTGTTGGTCAACGATGCAGGATTGCCGTCCAGGTCGTAATCGAGCCGCGTGACGGTGCCGCGTGGCCCGGTCTGCTCGATGAGCTGACCGAATCGGTCGTATGCGTATCGAGTGACTGCGCCGGACGGGGTGATCCGCGCCAGCAGATTGCCAAGAGCGTCCCACTCGTATCGCCACTGACGATCGCCAATCGACGTCACACGGACGGGGCGGTGATGCTCGTCATATTCCGTTCGAATCTCGCTGCTATCCGGCAGCGTCTGTGTGACGAGGTTTCCGTATCCGTCGTATTCCCATCTGATCGTGCGGCCAGCGGGGTCGGTCCGGGCATTTGTGCGTCCCTGCCGGTCGTACTGGTAGGTCGTTACGCCGCCGAGCGGGTCGATCTCGACCACCGGCATACGTTGCTTGTTCAGTTGGAGGATGGTGGTGTAGCCGAGCGAATCGGTGATCCTGGTTTCCTGCCCCTCCGTGTCGTACGCAAAGCGATAATCGAATAGCCCTTTATCGCCCCATGCTCGATCGACGCGCCATACACCATCGTCGTAGACACGATGGCTGTAGTAGAACGACACACCTCGCGCGCTGGTGTGACCGACCATTCGATGGCCGTCGATGTAGTCGAAGCGATGCGGTTGCGCCATTGCGTCGAATGCGGCGCGCAGATTCCCGGCATCGTCCTGCACGTACGTGACGAGCGGATGTGTTCGCCCTTCATCGTCGATCAAGCTTAGCGCGGTGAGCCAGGCGGTGGTGTGCGCCACACCCGTTGTGCCGCATTTGACGGCACGGGCAGTCGGCCCGTCTCGCGTCCACTCCGAGATACGTACGACGCATCCTCGCTCGTCACGCTCGAAGACCCATGCGTTGCCGCTCAGATCGCTCATGCGCTCCACAGGCAAAGCTCGTCGCGCATTGCCGTCGCGTGTGCCGTTCGTTCGGGACGACCATCGCCGCGGCAGCACGAATCCGTATTCGATCCCTTCGCGCGTGCGCAGCATCAACCGGTTGTCCTGCCGGTACAGCGCATACCCATGCTGCCAATCGTAGACGTGAGCGGGCCAACCGTCGTCGGCCGGTAGTGCGTCGAATGCGGTCGAATGGTCTGGAAAGCACACGACGGCGCCGATTACGTCGTCGTGCGGCATCAATTCGAGCCGGGTATCTGCTGGAGTCTGCCAACCTGCGCCGACAGCCCCGAGGTACGGATTCTGGCTCGAGTAGTGCCGTTCCCACACGAGTGGTAGCCGCCCCGATACCGTGAAATCGCTTTGCTGAACGACGACTTCACCCGTAGTCGCATCGACCGGTTCCGCCTTCAGCACATTGCAGCGCAAGAACCCCGGCTTCAAATGGAGCTTGTCCGCCAGCGCTTTCGCCCACTTGGATCCCCGAAACGCCTTGAACAACCCTTTCGCTGCCGCAGCCATGTTCATGATCGGCGGGCCACCCACCAACACCGGCCGCCCGGCCGGAATCGGCAACATCACCGAACTCGGCATCGACGGATAGGTTCGATCCGTATGCGCGCTGTTATGCGGAGGCGGCTCCATCCCGATCGACCAGCAACTCAACGCCTCCAACGCCATGTACGACATCGGGTCGTTGTTGGCGAGCACCGTCTTGCTGCCCATGAACGATTCGCCGTCGTTCGACGGTTCAATCTCCTCAGGCGGCGGAGCAAACGATTCCCCGAGCGGAAAATGCAATCCTGGAACGTGATACGCATGCGTCCCCGCCGTCGCCCGCATCATCCCGTTCACGAAAATCGGCCTGCCGCTGCTGCCACCTGACCCGACGTTCGAGCCAAGATCGTCACTGATGCGGTTCTTGAGCTTGTTGGCCTCGTTCGCGAGCTTTATTCCCTCCACGACGGTGTCCGGCAGCTTGCCGCCCCCCATCAAGTCATTGACCTGCTGATTTGCCTCATCGGCGAGATGTTCCAGCTTCTTTACATCTTCGGGGTGGTGTTCGATGTATTCGGTCACCTTCTCCTGCGCGATCATCGTTGCAATGCAGCCAACCACGGCCTTTGCGGCCTGGATGTACTCGCGCTTGTCGAGCATGAATCCGACGTGAGGGTGCGGCAGGAATACAGGAGGGGTCCCCGGCGTGACCAATACCGAATGGACATCGACGCCAACAACCGGGTCGAGATGCTTGACGGCCAGAAGTGCCACGGTTTCGCCTCCGCTCAGCGCCCGCTACGCAACGCCGCGACCTTCTCGCTCAACGCGTTGCGCCGTCGGTCGTGTACACCCAGCTGCGACACCATCCACTCGACAACCATCGGCAGACTGCTGTTCGCCCGCATCGGCTCGTCGATCATCAACCCCGCATCGAGCGCATTGAACCCGGCCTCCAGCGCGTGCTCGCGCTCCCCTGCCCGCTCCCAGCACACGGCACTCATTCGCCATGCCTCGACCGTCATCAACCCGTCCTTCGCCGCCATGGTCGACGCCGCCGCACGCTCATAGCAATACGCCGAGTGCGCATAATCCTTGTGCGTCAGATGCACGCTCCCCTCGCCGAACAACCCGTTCGCCACGAGCTTGTGCCCCGCCGGATGCCCGGCCTCGACCGCGCGCATGCCGCTGCTGGCGGCGCTCTGGTAAGCCTCGATCGCCTTCTCCCGATCGCGCCATTTCAGATAGGCAGCCCCCGCAATCAGATGCACGACGACGCATTGATCGAACCACTGCTCGCGCTCGGCCACCTTCAGCGCCGCCGCGCGAAGCTCCTCCAGCCGAGACGGACTACCGCCTTCGATCATCTCGGTCAGCATCACGAAATGCCGTCGAAACTCCCCGCTCGGCCCGCGCTCGCCCGATTCCGCCAGTAACTCGCGAGGCACGCTCGCCATCGAATACTTGCCGTGCACGACGCGAACCGCGGCGCGATGCCGTTGCATCAGCGCAGCAAACGACGCGATATCGATACGCGGCACGACGAAGCGCACGCGCTCGGCAAGCTGCGGCGCGATCGCAATGATCGACAGCAAATCGTCCATCCATCGCACCCATGCCGTTTCATCTCGCACTTTCACAGGTTCCAGCACGAACACCATCGCCGGAAAAACGTCCGGATGGTGCTGCATCAGGCTGTCGGTCACAGCGAACAGATAGAGCACGGGATTCTTGCCGTCGTCGTACGGCGCTTGCCAATCCGCATGTATGCCATGTGCATGGGACGCCTCTCGCCGGCTGTCGTAGAACGCGATCAGTTCATCCGTCAACGCCTTCGCATAACCCGCTTCATTGATAAACGATGCCCGCATCGTCCTGACCGCGCACGACGTCTCGTCCTGAATCTGGAAATACAAGTGCACGAGTTCCGCATCCGTCTCGTCGGTTTGCCAGATCATCAATCGCGCGTCCCGCTCTTGCGCGAAACTCATCCAGTCCGTATGCGCATCCATGAACCTGCGCTCCACCGGGTTGGTCGGCTGCCAGTTCTGCATTCGCGCGTGTCTCCGTCACGGATTCAGTTTCAGGACGGCGCCTTCGACCGTGTGCTCGGCGGTCGCCGACGACGTTACCGTCTTGCCGTTCACGCTGTGGGTGTTCGTACCGGTCGACGCGACGTTGACGCCCTGGATCGTGATCGTGCCGTCGCTCTTCATCACGATGCTGGACATTCCGCAGACGAGCGAAAGCTGGTCGCCGGCGTTGACGGTCACCTGATGCTGTACGTTTGTCGTATGGTTCGCACCGACGTTGACGGTGTGTTCGCCGCCGACCGTGTGCGTATGCGCGTTCGCGATCGTCGACGTTCGCGTGCCGATTTCCTCGGTATGCGTGGACCCGACCTGCGTCTTCATGTCCTGAGACGTCGTGTGATAAAGCTGCGCGACGCTCAACGTCTTGCCCTCGCCGATCGTTTCGGTCTTGGCTTTGGCGACCGTCTCGGTATGCACGCCACCGATCGTCGCGTCGCGATTCGCGGCGATCGTCACCGTTTCGTTCTGTCCGACCGTCCGCGTCCGGTTGCCGACAACCCCATGCGTCTCGTTCGCCCCGATCTGCGCGACCCGGTTCTGCCCGATATTCACCGTCTCGTTCTGCCCCACGCTCCGCTGTCGGTTGTTCTTCACCTGCATCGTTTCGTCGTTCCCGACCGTGTGCGTATGGTTGTTCCCGACAGACAGCGAATGATCGAGCTCCGTCTCCGCATCGAAATTCCGTTCCGCGTGCATCCAAAGCTGCTCGGCGCCCTTCTTGTCGTCGAACCGGAACGCATTGGCGTGGTCGGTCGTCCCGCCCGGCGACGATCGCGACAACATCCCGCTCTGCGTCGCACTCCCCGGCAGTCCCCACGGCGGCATCTTCTCGCCGTTGTAAACGCGCCCGGTCACGATCGGCTCGTCCGGATCGCCGTTCAGAAAATCCACGACGACCTCATCGCCCACCCGTGGAATCTGCACGCCCCCGAACCCACCCCCGGCCCACGGACTCGACACCCGCACCCAGGACGACGAATCCTGGTTGCTTTGCCCGTACCGGTCCCAGCGGAACTGCAGCTTCACGCGCCCATACTGGTCGGTCCAGATTTCCTCTCCCGGCGGCCCGACGACGGTGGCCGTCTGCGGCCCGTTGGTGCGCGGCCGCGGCGTCTCGCGCGGCGACCGGTAAGGCAGGCTCGACGGCTGCACGAGCATCATCGTCTGATGCACGACGGCCTCCGCACCCTGGTCGCTCGCATACGCGTTCTCCTGAAACCGATACTGGCACCGCACGATCAGGTACTCGCGGTTCTGGTCCGCACGCGGGCAATGTTCGAGCGTGAACAGATAACCGGGTGCGACACCGCGCACATCGGTATCGGCGTTCGCCCGCTCATGTTCCGCCTGCTGTTCCTCGAGCCGCACGCGGCTGTAATGCGCACCGGGTGCATCGTCGCGATACCCCCCCGGCCACTCGAACGAAGCTAAACCGTCGTGATCGTGCCCACGCGGATCGACTTTCTGCGACGAAAGATCGGCGCGCGGCTTCGTATAGTCGTAGTCGGTGGTCTGGTGCCGGCCGACGCTCACCGCCTGCGCGGGCAGCCAGCCGTCGATGTGCTCCTCGTCGGCGATCGCGGTGCGGTCGCGCGCGATGTACGGAATCGTCTCGTAGCCGGGCAGCACGGTGTGCGACGACATCGCGTCGCCGAGCATCAGCGTATGCGTGTCCTCCGCATGCCGGAACCAGAAGTAGATCCCCTCGAACTCCATCAGCCGCGACACGAACGCGGCGTCGGTCTCGTTGTACTGCACGCAATAGTCGCGCGGCACATACGATTCGGCGAGGTGGTTCTCGATCGGAAAGCCGTACGTCGACAGCACCTCCTGCACGATCTCGGGCACCGTCTTGTTCTGGAAGATCCGGCAATCGGAGCGGCGCGTCGCGAGCCACAGCCACGGGCGCACGATCAGCTCGTAGCCGTAGTAGCGCTCGGCGCGCCGGCCGGAAAGCGATGCGCGCGCAACGATCCCGTTCAGGTAGCGGGTCGACAGGTCCTGCTGTTCGATCCGGACCGTCACGGGCTTGCCGAGCATGTCCTTCAGCGACAGGCTGTGACTGTCGGCGAGCGCCTCGATCCGGAATTCGAACAGGCGGCCGAGTTCATCGCTGCCGTCGAGCGTATGGAACTTGAGGCCGTCGCCGTGCGGGCTGTCGAGTGTGAATACGCGATTCAAGTCGTTTCCTCCTCGTCGAACCGGTACGTGAATTCGCCGTCGGCGGCGCTCAGCTCGATCGACGACAGCGTGCGGCCTTCCAGCGTGGCCTGCAGGATCGCGCGGCCGATGCGCGGCATCACGGTGTGCGTGAGGATCGCGTCGACCATCCGGCCGCCGGATTCGATCGTCCGGCAACGCTCGACGACCAGCGCGGTCGCCGCATCGGTGCAGCGCAGCCGGATGCCGTGGTGCGCGTCGATCCGCTGCTCGATCCGCCGCAATTGCAAGGCGACGATTCGCGCGAGCGTCGCGTCGGTGAGCGGGTAGTACGGCACGACGGTCAACCGGCCGAGCAGCGCCGCAGGAAACACGTCGAGCAGCGGCGCGCGCAGCACATCGGCGAGCGTCTGCACGTCGGGCAGGCGCTCGGGATCGCGGCACAGCTGCATCACGCGATCGGCGCCGACGTTCGAGGTCAGCAGGATCACCGTATGCCGGAAATCGATGTCGCGCCCCTCGCCGTCCTCCATCCAGCCCTTGTCGAATACCTGGAAGAAAATCTCGTGCACGTCGCGGTGCGCCTTCTCGATCTCGTCGAGCAGCACGACGCTGTACGGGCGGCGGCGCACGGCTTCGGTGAGCACGCCGCCCTGCCCGTAGCCGACGTAGCCGGGCGGCGCGCCCTTCAGTGTCGACACCGTATGCGCTTCCTGGAATTCGCTCATGTTGATCGTGATCGCGTTGTGTTCGCCGCCGTACAGCGTGTCGGCCAGCGCGAGCGCGGTCTCGGTCTTGCCGACGCCGGACGGCCCGCACAGCAGGAACACGCCATGAGGCTTCTTCGGATCGTCCAGCTTGGCGCGCGCGGTCTGGATGCGTTCGGCGATCAGCTCGACCGCGTGCTTCTGGCCGACGACGCGCTCGCCGAGCGTATCGGCGAGCTTCAGCACGGCCTGCGTTTCGTCGCGCACCATGCGGCCGAGCGGAATGCCGGTCCAGTCGGCCACGACGGCGGCCACCGCGTGGGTGTCGACGGCGGGCAGCACGAGCGGCGCATCGCCCTGCAGGTCGGCCAGCGCCTGCTGCGCGGCCGAGAGACGGGTTTGTGCCGCAGCGCGTGCATCCGCATCGAGTGCGTGGGACGGATCGTCGTCGAGCAGCAACGCACGGGCATCGACGATCGCGGTCAAGGCGTCGCGTTCGGTTTGCCAGCGGGTGTCGAGCCGGTCGAGTTCGGTCCGGGCGGTGGCAATGTCGTGCTCGATCGCATCGCGCCGCGCCGTATCGCCGGTGCCGAGCGCGCATTCGCGCCCGATCCGCTCCTGTTCGACGCGCAGGCTGTCGATGCGGCGGCGCGCATCTTCGATCGGCGCGGGTACCGCGTGCTGGCTGACGGCGACGCGCGCACAGGCCGTATCGAGCAGGCTGATCGCCTTGTCCGGCAACTGGCGGGCGGGAATGTAACGGTGCGACAGCGTGACGGCGGCCTCCAGCGCAGCGTCGAGCACGAGCACGCGGTGATGGCTTTCGAGCTTCCCGGCGAGGCCGCGCAGCATCGTCAGCGCGGCCGCTTCCTCCGGTTCATGGACGTGCACGAGCTGGAAGCGTCGTGTCAGCGCCGGGTCCTTCTCGATGTACTGCTTGTACTCGGACCACGTGGTCGCGCCGATCGTGCGCAGCAGGCCGCGGGCGAGCGCGGGCTTCAGCAGGTTCGCGGCGTCGCCGGTGCCGGCGGCCCCGCCCGCGCCGACGAGCGTGTGGACTTCGTCGATGAACAGGATCGCGGGCCGCTCGGACGACATCGCTTCGTCGATCACGCCGCGCAGCCGGCTCTCGAACTCGCCCTTCACGCTCGCGCCGGCCTGCAGCAGCCCGATGTCGAGCAGGTACAGCGCAACGTCCTGCAGCGACGGCGGCACGTCGCCGTCGGCAATCCGCAGCGCGAAGCCTTCCGCGACCGCCGTCTTGCCGACGCCGGCCTCGCCGACCAGCAGCGGGTTGTTCTGCCGGCGTCGGAGCAGGATGTCGACGATCTGACGAATTTCCGGATCGCGTCCGATCACCGGATCGATCTCGCCGGCCCGCGCGCGGGCGGTCAGGTCGACGGCGAAGCGTGCAAGCGCCGAGCCGTCGGAGGCGGCGGCGGTCGCGCCGCGCATCGTCATGTCGCCGCCCGGCGCCGCCTGCCCGGCCGGTGGCGCTTCGGGCGAGCCTTCGACGATCGACGCGAGTTCGTCGGCGAGCACGTCCGGCACGATGCGCTCGAATTCGCGCGTAATCGCCAGCAGCACGTTGCGCAACTGCGGTGTCTTCAGGATCGCGAGCAGCAGCACCGCGCCGCGAATACGCGTCGCGTCGTACTTCAGCGTCGCGTAGACCCACGCGCGTTCGACCGCATCGTCGATGTGCACGGACAGATCCGACACCGAGCCCGCGCCGCGCGGCAGCTTGTCGAGCGCGGTAACGAGCCCGCGGTCGAGCGTGGCGGCGTCCACGCCGAAGTGGCGCAGCACGCGCGGCAGGTCGCCATCGGGCCGCTGCAGCATCTGCTTGAACCAGTGCGCGAGCTCGACGTACGGATTGCCGCGCAGCCGGCAGAAGCCGGTCGCCTGCTCGAGCGTCTCGTAGAGGAACGGATTCAGCTTTCCGAACAGGTTGGCGCGGCCGATATCGGACATGACGGTTCCCGTTTAGGCGGTTTCGCGATGAAGGGGGGCGCCGCCGCGCCGCACGTCGTAGCGAACGACGAGGTCGCGCGCGGGGCCGTGGTCGAGCCGTTGCCCGAGCCACGCGGTGCGGCCGATGCCCTGCGGCGCGCCGAGCGCGATCGCCGGCACCGCGTCGGCCGCCAGTTCGAGCTGCACGTCCCAGTCGAACTCGATGCCGACGTATTCGCGCACCCATTGCGTGAGCTGCCGGGCGTGCGGGCCGTCCGGCAGGAAACGGCGGTACGCGTCGAGCGACAGCGGGCCGAGCACGATCCGGAAGCGCGACTGCGCATCGCGCACGGCCACACCGAGCGCGACGGCGCCGACTCGCAACGTCGGCCGCGTCGCGCGGATCGTGCAGCGCTGCGAACGTTCGATCGCGACCCACTGCGGCACGTGCTCGACGATGCGCGCCTCGACACCGAAATGCCGGCGCAGGATCTGCACGAGCCCTTCCGGGTTGCGCGTGTGCCGCACGAGATGGCCCGCGTGGAACAAGCGCGCATGCGGCGCAAGCATGTCGGTATCGGCTTTCGCGGCCGGCTTGTCGCCGTGTGCCGCCCGGCCGATCAAGCTCGCGACATAACCGTCGAACCGTGCGCGTTCCGGGCGATCGAGGCTCACCGTCGGCTGCGCATCGGCCCAGGCGCGGTAGAACAGCAGGATCAGCCGGTGATGAAACAGGTCGGCGAACGCGGCGAACGTCGGGTCGTCGTGCTGCGCCGCGCGTTCGTGTGCGTATTCGGTCAGGTGCGTGGGCAGCGGCCCGTTCGGGCCGAACAGCCCGAACCCGTGGATCGCGATGCGCGGCGGCATGCCGCTGCCCTCGTCGCTCACGCCGGCCAGCATCGACGCCGCGAACGCGAGCGACGGCTGCTGCCCGAGCCGCACCGGCTCGTCACGCGGCCGCGTCGCATGGCCGAGCGGCGCGCGGCCGGGCGACAGCGCATCGAGCCAGCGCAGCGCCTGGAACAGGTCGTAACCGTGCGGCGCGGCGCGCAGGCGTGCCCACCACGCGTCGCGGCGTGCGGCTTCGGCAGCCGGCCCGGCGGCCGGAGACATATCGCGCTTCATATCGCGGGCCGCCTGCCGATGCGCGCCGGCCAGTGAGCGAGCGTGCCGCGCTGCGCACTGGTCAGCACGCATTCGGCGAACGCATTGATCGACACGTGGCGCGCGAAGAACTGTTCGAGTACCGCGCCGAGCAGGAACGGACTGTCGCCGGAGAATGCGTGATCGTCGACGGTCACGTCGACCTGCACGCCGCGCCCGAACATCAGCGGCCCGGACGCCGGCAGCCGGCGGAACACCGGCGAGAACGCCACGCGCAGCACGCCGTCGATCTGCCGGCGCATCGCGGCATCGGCCGGGTCGGCATGCAGGCCGAGCAGTGCGCGCAGCGCATGCGCGCCCTCGTCGTCGTCGAGATCGGTCAGCGTGTGGCGGGCCAGCCCGAGATGGCGGATCAGCCGCCATGCGGATTGTGCGTCGGCGATCGGCGGCCGAGGCCGCGACGGGCCGCGGATCGCGACGATGCTTTCGACGGGGGCCGATACGCGCAGCGTGAACGTGTTCGCATCGCCCGGTGGCTGCAGCAGCACGAGATCGCGATTCGTGCACAGAGTATCGGCCGCCAGGTAACGCATCGTTTCGTCGTACGGCGCGCACTGGCTGTCGACGAGCGACACGTAGGTTTCGCTGCCGACGTAGCCGGTGCGCGTGCCGTTCGTACGTGCCTGAGAGGACACCAACCTCGGTTCGCGCCGCACCGTGTAGTAAGCGCCGTGATTGCCGTCGTCGCTCGCGAACGATGCATGAAACGGCCGGAATTCGCGCGACTGGCCATCGTCGCGCTGCTCGCTCGCGAGCCGCTGCACCGCATAGACCTCGTAGTCGAGCGGCCGGCTGCGATCGACGACGACATGGTGCTCGCGCGCGCCCGGCTGCAGCGGAATGCGGTCGGCGCGGCGCGCGAACAGGTTCACGGCCGGCGTGCAGTTCAGCGCGAGGTGTTTCGCGCTGACGGCCGCCTCGAGCGCCGCATCGTGGCGATCGAACAGCACGGTCAGCTCGAACGCGTCGCCGGTCGCGCGCGCGAGCGCGGCGCGCAGCCCGCCGATGCTGAAGAACAGGAAACGCGCCGGAAACGCGAAATACTCGCGCAGCAGCCGGTAGCCGTGGAAGCTACGGCCGTCGTCGGGCAGGATCGCCTGGGCGGGATCGAAGCCCTCGTGGACGATCGCGTCGGCATCGAGCGTATGCAGCCAGCGCGGCGGCTGCGCCGGATCGTGGCACACGACGCCGAGCGCATGCGCGGCGATCAGTTCGAGCAGGTGCAGCGCGTCGCGTTCGGGGCCGGCGAGATGAAACGTCAGTCGGTCGAGCGGCAACTGGGACAGTTTGGCACCGCCGCGCGCCTCCAACCGGATGCGCAGCGCGCCGCGCACGTCCTGCCGCGCGGCGAACGCGCCGCGCGGCAGCCACGACGGCGCACCGGTGACGGTCGCATCGGTCAGTTCGAGCGGCCACAGCGTCAGGTCATGCGCGGTGCGGAATTCGCAAGCGGTCTGCTCGGACGCGGCCGGACGCGCGCGCAGCGCGGTGCCGGCCGGCAGCCGCCAGCCTTGCGCAAGGCTGCCTTCGTTCAGCAGCGGCGCGAACCGCACGATCGCCATCGACGGCAGCGGCGCGATATAGCCGGGATACACGGCATCGAGCAGCGCCTGCGTGAAGCGCGGAAACTCGGCGTCCATCTTGAGCTGCACGCGCGCGGTGAGGAAGCTGAAGCCTTCGAGCAGCCGCTCGACGTACGGGTCGGGCGGCCCCGATTCATTGAGCCGCAGCCGCGCGGCCACCTTTGGGAACTGCTGCGCGAATTCGCCGCCGAGCTCGCGCAGGTACGCGAGTTCGCGGTTGTAGTAGTCGAGCAGGCGCGTATCCATCGCGTCAGGCTCCTGCCACCGATTGCAGCGACATCGCGCCCGTCTCGAGATCGAGGTCGGAGCGCAGCACGAATTCGAGCGGATGCGGGATCGACCACAGCGTGCCGCGAATCTCGAACAGCAGCACGTTGTGGCGCCGTTCGCCGGCGCGGCCGCCGGCGGCGTCGATCACGCTGCGCACTTCGACGCTGTCGGGCGCGATGCGCGGCTCGAAGCGGAGGATCGCGTCGCGGATCGACGCCTCGACCGACATCCGCTCGACGCCCGACATCGGCTTGCCCACGAGCGGCCGCATCCCGTAGTTGAGCACCGACGCCTGCGCGTGCGCGAACGCCGACCAGTCGACGAAGCCGTCCTCGGCGTTGCGCGTGTTGAGCAGCCACGCGAGATCGCGCAGCACGGCCGCGCGCAGGCGTTCGGTGCCGATCCACTGCGCGCCGGGCGCTTCGGCGGCGCGCTGCGGCGAGTCGTCGGTGAGCCGGTCGAGCAGCGCGGGCTGGAGCCGGTCGCGCAGGCTGCCTTCCCTGCCGTCGCGTCCGTCGCGGGTTCGCGGGTCGTCCATCGTCATCTCCGCGCCGTCACATCTCGGTGTTTTCCTTGATGTTCCAGCCGACGGTCACCTCCGCGCCCTTGCCGCCGTTGTCGTTCTGCTGCCAGTACTGCTTCTTCACCTTCGCGGCCTGGAAGCCGTAATGCATCATCAGCCGGTCGGCGACGTCGCCCGGATCGATGCCCGCGACCTGCGCGGACGTGACGAGCACCTCCTGCAGCGTCACGCGCATGAACTCGACCTGCGTGCCGCCCGTCTTGCACGCGGAGATCTCGACCGACGAAAGGTGCTTGCCGTTCGCGCAGTTCTTGATGATCGCGGGCGCGCCCTTGTCCATGTACGCGGCGACGACGAGATCGTTGAAGCTCGCCTTGCCCGCGTTGCCGCCGCTGCCGCTCGCCATCGCGCCCGGCTGGCTCGCGCCCCACGTGAACGACTGGATGTCGGTCCAGCCCTTGTGCTGCGCGTCCGCCGATTCGCCGGTCACGCCGTCCACCTTCATAAACATTGCCACGCCCATTGCCGTCTCCGTTTCAGTGCGATGTCAGGATGAATGCCGCGTTGAATGCCGATCGTTGCTTGCTGCGCTGCTCACTCGTTGGCCGCCTTCGCGGTCGGCAGCCGCGAGATGAGCCGCAGCGACACCGTGAGCCCTTCGAGCTGGTAGTGCGGCCGCAGGAAGAATTTCGACGTGTAGTAGCCGGGGTTGTCCTCGACCTCGTCGACCACCACCTGCGCGGCCGCGAGCGGCTTGCGCGCCTTGGTTTCCTGCGACGAGTTGATGGGGTCGCCGTCGACGTAGTTCATGATCCAGTCGTTCAGCCAGCGCTCCATGTCGTCGCGTTCGCGGAACGAGCCGATCTTGTCGCGCACGATGCACTTCAGGTAATGCGCGAAGCGGCAGCACGCGAACAGGTACGGCAGGCGGCCGGACAGCCGCGCGTTCGCGGTCGCGTCGGGATCGTGGTACTCGGCCGGCTGGTACAGCGACTGCGCGCCGATGAACGCCGCGAAATCCGAGTTCTTCCGATGCACGAACGGCATGAAGCCGTTCTTCGCGAGCTCGGCCTCGCGGCGGTCGCTGATCGCGATCTCGGTCGGGCATTTCTGGTCGACGCCGCCGTCGTCGGTCGGGAACGTGTGGCTCGGCAGCCCTTCGACCGCCCCGCCCGATTCGACGCCGCGGATCGACGAACACCAGCCGAACTGCTTGAACGAGCGGTTGATGTTCGCGGCCATCGCATACGCCGAGTTCGCCCACGTGTAGCGGTCGTGGTTCGCGGCGTCGGTGTCTTCCTCGAAGTCGAATTCGTCGACCGGGTTGGTGCGCGCGCCGTACGGCAGCCGCGCGAGAAAGCGCGGCATCGCGAGGCCGATGTAGCGCGAATCCTCCGACTGCCGCAGGCTGCGCCACGCCGCGTATTCGGTGTTCTGGAAGATCTTCGTCAGGTCGCGCGGGTTCGACAGCTCCTGCCACGAATCCATCTGCATCAGCTCCGGCGACGCGCCGGCGATGAACGGCGCGTGCGCGGCCGCCGCGATCTTCGACAGCTCGCCGAGCATCTCGACGTCCGGCGGGCTGTGGTTGAAATGGAAATCGCCGACCAGGCAGCCGAACGGCTCGCCGCCGAATTGCCCGTATTCCTCTTCGTAGATCTTGCGGAACAGCGGGCTCTGATCCCACGCGACGCCCTTGTAGCGCTTCAGCACCCGCGCGACCTCGTTGCGCGACGCCGGCAGCGCCTTGATCTTCAGCAGCTCGTCGGTCTCGGTGTGCGTGACGAGGTAATGCAGCCCGCGCCACGCGCCTTCGAGCGTCTGGAACTCGTTGTGATGCAGGATCTGGTTGATCTGCTCGGACAGCTTGCGGTCGATCTCCGCGATGATCTGCTTCACGCTGCCGTATGCATCGGTCGTCATGCCGACCGTATGTTCGAGCGCCTGCTGCGCGAGCGTGCGCACCGCGCGCTCGACCGACTCGCGCGCCTCGGCCGTCTTCGGCTTGAACTCCTTCTGCAGCAGTGCGGCGAATTCGTCGTGCGCGACGGCCGGTTGCGCGGCGTCGCGCGTGTCCGCGCGGGATTGGACGGGATCATTCATCGCGGGCCTCCGGTTGGGTCGCGTCGCCGCTCTGCGCGGGCTCGTGCGGATTGCGCACGAGCGTCTTCAGCAGGTCGGGATCGTTGATCGCGCGCTCGATCAACTGCTCGGCGCCGTGCTTGCCGTCCATGTACGACAGCAGGTTCGACAGCTCGGTGCGCGCCTCCAGCAGCCGGCGCAGCGCGTCGACGTTGCGCGCGATCGCGGCCGGCGAGAAATCGTCGATCTGCTCGAACGTCATGTCGACGTTGAGCATCCCTTCGCCCGTCAACGTGTTCGGCACCTGGAACGCGACGCGCGGTGCGATCGATTTCATCCGCTCGTCGAAGTTGTCGACGTCGATCTCGAGAAATTTCCGCTCCGGCAAGTCCGGCAACGGCTCCGCACGCTTGCCCGCCAGGTCGGAAATCACGCCCATCACGAACGGCAACTGCACCTTGCGTTCGGCGCCGTAGGTCTCGACGTCGTACTCGATCTGCACGCGCGGCGCACGATTGCGCGCGATGAACTTCTGTCCGCTGCCTGCCGCCTTGGTTCTGTCCGTCATCGTCCACTCCTTCACATCGATCAGGTTGCGCAGTTGGTCGTCACCGCCCACATCGCGGCGGCGCTCGCTCGTTTCATTCGCTCCGCTCGCCGCTCAGCAGGTCCAGCTTCGGCAGGCTCTCCGGTGCGAGATCGCGGATGATTTCGTAGAAGTCGAGCGCGAGCAGCCGTTGCGCGCGCCGCAGCAGCAGCGGCGCCGGATGGCTCGGCTCGTGTTGCTCGAAATAGCGGCACATCTTGTCGAGGCCGATGCGCACGTCGTCGCGGCTCGTGACCTCGGCATCGCGCCAGGTGTGGGCGTTCGGTATTGCCCCCGGTGCGGTTGCGGCGGCGCCTGGCTGTGCCGTGTCGCCGGGCGCGGCCTGCTGCATGTCGGGCGACCCCGGTTGAGGCTCGGGCAGCGGCACTTCGCGCACGATCCGTTGCAGCGCCTTCTCGGCGTCGCCTTCGTCGGGCGTCCATTCGCGGCCCAGCCGGTCCGTCACGCCCGCGCGGATCGCCTCCAGCGCGTGCAGTGCCGCGCGCGCCGCGTCGAGCGGCGTCGTGCCGTTGCTGCGCGCGGCCGACAGCGCAGCCAGCAGGCTGTCGCGACTGCCCGCCACGGGGCTGCCGGCGTCGTCGCGGCCGTCGAGCAGCCGTTCCGCATCGCGCACGCTCGGCCCGCCGTCGAACAGCGGCTGGCGGCGCGCCGCGCGCGCGCAGTCGTGCGCGCCGGCTATCTCGGCGAGCGCGTTCATCCGCAATGTCGGGTCCGGTTCGCCGTCCGCGTCGAGCCGCGGATGCAGGTCGTCCCAGCGGCGTTCGAGCAGGTTTGCGACGAGCGCGAGCGCGTCCGCATAGCCCGGAATACCGTGTTGCTCGATCCAGCTTCGTGCGAGACAGGCGAGGACGCGCAGATCCTTCGTGCGCGCCGACAGCGCCAGCGCGAGGCGCTCGACCGCCCGCCAGTCGGGCGCTTCTGCAGGGATCACGGTGTCGCCGTATTGCTGCTCGGCACGCGGCGTCGCGCGCTCCTGCAGTTGCAGGAACTCGGCGTCGTATTCGAGGTTCGCGCCGCACCGCGCATCGGGTGCGACATCCGCGAGCAGCTGGCCGATCAGGTCGGCGCGCGGCGTCGCCGGCAGGCCGGGCGGCACCGTGGCATATGCGGCGGCGGCCAGCGCCGCCTGGCTGACGTCATTCGAATGCATAGTCGATGTTGACCGGTTTGCTGCCGAAGTCGATCGCCACGGTGCGGTGCAACGGCGGCAGCGTGCCGTTGCGGATCTCGATCACGTAGACGCCCGGCGTCAGCGATACCGAGCGCAGCGGCGGGCTCGCGCCGCGCCGCGCGCCGTTCACGTAGACGTCGCCCCACGGCCGCACGTTGAAACGCACCTGCACGGTTTCCTGGGCCTTCGGCGGACGCGGCTGTTGCTCGGCAGGCAGCACGTTCACGGCGGCGACCGCGGTGTCGGCTTCCGATGGTGGCTTCGATTTCGTCGCGGGCGTGGTTGCCGGCGCAGCCGCCGCTTCCGACGGCGGCACGTTGACGACGCGTTCCGACGAATCGAGGCTGCCGGCGGGGGCGATGCCCGAGCTGGGGCCCGACGGGGACGGAGCCGGGTTCGTCACGGTGGTCGCAACCTGCGGCGCGGGCGTGGCGGCTTCGACGGCAGGCGCGCTGGCCGGCGCGGCGGCGACGGCGGGCGGTGGAACCTGCGCGGACGATCCGGCCGGCAGGCTGGACGGCGGCACGACGGTCGGTGTCGGCCCTTGCTGGGCAAGCGTGGCGCCCGGCGTGCTCGCGGGCGGTGACGTACCGGCCTGCGGCTGGCTCGCGACCGATGCGGCTTCGTCGGCGACGCGGGCGGGACGCGCCAGATAAGTCGCCGCGAGGCCGACGGCGATCAACGCAACGAGTGCGCTGCCGGCGTAGACAGGCAGGCGGCGATTGCGCGATCCAGGCGGAGCGTGGCCGCGTTGGGCGCCGGTCGGCACGGATGCGCCACTCGATGACGAGGCCGACGCCGATGCGGCGGGATGCGGTGCGGTCGAAGCGGCGGCGCCGGCAGCCGCGGATGCGTTCGCGTTGCCGGAACCGGCTGCACCTTGCGCGTCGATGTCCGGGGCCGTATTCGCTGATCGCGTACCGGCTTCGTTGTCGGTCATTGGGGATCGCGTACCGGCTGCGTCGCGTGTGTCAGTTCGTGCAGCGGGCGCTTCTTGCTTGCGTTCGACGTTTCCGTTCGGCGTTTCGTATTCGACCGGTTTTTCAACCGGTTTCGCAGACGATTGAGACGTATGCGATGCAACAGACGCTGCGAGCGAGCCCACAGCCGCAACGGCGGCGCCTTGCGCGATGGTTCTGGACGTCGAAGGCGCATCGGCCTCCGGCTTGGCGCCGGACACGCCAGACGATGCGGATGCCGTATCCGTAGGCGCAGACCCATGATCCGCACCAACTGGCGTCGACGCCCGCCCATCCGCCGCAGCGTTGCCCGAAGCGGTCCCGCCAGCACCGATCGAAGCCGCCGCAGCAGCCGACGCGACGCCGGACGCAGCAGAAGCCTCCCCCTTCCCTTCCCCGCTCCTGCCTGCCTCACCCGCCGGCGGCACGACCGCCGCGCCATACCCGCCGCCCGTCCCGACGTCCCGCAACCCGAGTTCCGCCGCGAACGCCGCGACCGATTCCGGCCGATCCGGAATCCGCAACTGCAGCGCATGATCGACCGCCGCGAGAAACGCCGGGCTGTACACCTCGCCGGCCGGCAGTTCGCGCGACGCGAGCGGCCGGTACGTGTCCTTGATGCTGCGCACGACGGCCGCGGGCGGCAGCTCGCCGGTGATCATCGCGTGCATCACCGCGCCGAGCGCATAGAGATCGGTCCACGGCCCCTGGCTGAACGCGGGATCGTCGGTGTACTGCTCGATCGGCGCGTAGCCGGGCTTGATCATCATCGCGCCGTCGTCGACCAGGTCGCCGATCCGTTTGCGCGCCGCGCCGAAGTCGAGCAGGATCGCGCTGCCGTTCGGCCGGATCAGCACGTTGTCGAGCGCGACGTCGCGATGGAAGCACTGCGCGCGATGCAGCGTGTCGAGCGCGCCGAGCAGCGCGCCGACGATATTGCGCAACTGCGTCTCGCTGATCCGCATCCCGCCGTCGAGCAGTTGCTTGAGCGTGCGCCCTTCGTAGAACGGCATCACCATGTACGCGGTGCCGTGGCTTTCCCAGAAATGCAGGACCTTGACGAGCCCCGGATGATCGAATTGCGCGAGCAGGCGCGCTTCGTTGAGGAACGCGCCGCGGCCGGCGTCGAAGGCCTGCGCGAACCGCTCGGAGCGCAGCGATACCGTGTAGTCGCCGCCGCGCGTCGCCAGCATCGACGGCATGTATTCCTTGATCGCGACCGCGCGCCGCAACGTGCGGTCGAACGCGCGATAGACGATCCCGAAGCCGCCGATGCCCAGCACCTCGTCGAGCTGCAGTTCGCCCAGGCGATGGCCGAGCGGCAGCGGCCGCACCGTGAATTCGGATGCGTCGCCGCGTGTCGCCGTGTCGTGCTCGTTGTCTCTCGATCCAGCGTCCTTCATCTCCACCACCTCTCGAAACCGCGTCCATTCCACCCGCCGCACCCGCCGTCCGTCAGCCGGGTCGCTAGCTGCCGCCGAACAGCGTCAGGAACAGCGCGTTGTCGGGCGTGCCCGTATGCGCGTGCGTGCGCAGCGGCGATCCGTCCGCGCGGTTGGTCCACCAGAAACTGGTGCCGCCGTGCGGATCGAAGTAACCGGACAGCCCGGGCCACGCGGCCGGGGCCGGCCGTTCCGGCGGCGGCGCCGGCATACCGTTGACGATGTCGGCGTAGGTGTCGTCGCCCGGCGTGAGCCGCACGCGCGCCAGCATCTGCTCGAGATCGCCGGGCGCGCGGGCATGGCGGATCGTGTCGAGCAGCGCCTGGCCGACCTGCCAGTAGAACGTGTCGGCGGCATCCGGCAGCCCGTTCCAGTAATCGACGGCGCGCATCGGCAGCGTGACGATCACCGGGTAGTAGCGCCCCACGCGGTCGCAGCTCGGCGCGAGGCAGCCCGGCTGAATGCACGACGCCCCCGCGCCCGCCGGAATCAGGAAATTCCAGACCGGCGCGACGGTGTAGTGGCGCTCGATCTCGTCCGCGCCGCGCTGGCGCATCGCGGCCATGCCCTGCTGGAGCCAGCGCTCCCACCACAGCGCAAGCGCATGCGGCAGCCGGCTGTTCACGAAGTCGCCGGCGCCGGGAATCTTCCCGTACCAGGCCGGCGCATCGCCGTCGGTACGCGTGAACGGCGGTGTCGGGCTCATGGCTTCGGCGGGCATGTAAAGGACTCCATCTGGGGCAGCCTGAACGGGTTGCGGACACTGCCCGCATTCACTTGCAGCACGATCGGTTTGCCGTCGACCGTGAAGCGCGCAATCATCTGGTCCGAGCCGCGCCCGGCCGACACCCCCGCGCGGTCGAACAGCCGGTGCAGCGCCCACGGCCCGTCGGTCGAGAAGCCGTCGGTCGCGCCGGCCTGCCCGGACACCTGCAGCCGCACCTGGTTGCTGCCGCGCGGGCCCGGCCAGTTCACCGCGCTCTGCACGAGCGGGCCGTGCGCGTAGCGGACGATCTGCCCGTCGACGTCGAGCACCATCTCCGTGATCGACGGGTCCATTTCGAGCGGCTGAATCTGTACCTTCAGCTGGGCGGTGCGCGCGCCGCCGCCGAAGTAGACGTCGCGGATCACCGCCGCCTTCTCGAACGACGCCAGCATCGCGGCGGCCGACGGATCGGCGTCCGCATTGCGGTTCGCGAAGCGCCACGGGTGCGACGTCGTATCGACGATCGACTGCAGGTTCTTCTGGAAGAAGTCGTCCATCAGCCCACCGGGCGCGAACATCTGCGCGAAATCCGCCGGCGCGACGTCGCGCGCCGCGCCGCGCGCGAACGGATAGCGGCCCGCGATCGCCTGCCGGCAGAAGTCGCCGACGTTCGCGCCGGCCCGCGTCGCGACGCTGCGCTGCTCGACGGTCGCCACGCTGCCGTTCGCGACGTTCGACAGGTCGTCGAGCACTTCGCGGAACGGTGTCGGCAGGCGGCCGGCCTGCGCACGCAGCTTCGCGGGCGCATCGGACGGCGGCGGCTGCGCGCCGCTCCTCAGCGCGTCGTCGGTGGCCGTCAGGTACGTGTACAGCGCGTCGATCGACTTCAGCACGTCGTTGAATGCCGACGCCTGGTCGCCGCTGCCCGGCGCGAACGCACGCAGCCCGGCGAAGTGGCTGTCGACGATCTGCTCGGCGCTCGCGGGCGCCGCCGCGGACGCACTCGAATTGCTGCCCTGGCCCGCGAAGATCTGCGACAGCGAGCTGCGCGCCTCGTCGACCTTGTCCTGCGCACGCGCCGCGAGATTGCGCGCCCCGCCCGGTGCGTCGCCGAGCGCGGTGTCGCGTGCGAGCGCCACCATCAGCCGCGTGAGCGGCGAATCGGCAGAGGACAACGCACGCGCCACCTGGATGCTCTGCGCGAGCGTCGCGGTGCGCTGCAGCTTGATGTCGGCGAGATAGTCGTCCCAGATCTTCAGGTAGTCGTTCAGGTAGAGCTGGCGGATATCGCGCGCCCACGCGGCCGCGTCGTTCGGGCCGGGAATCTCGGACAGCCCGAGGTTCAGCACCCACACCTCCTCGCGCCCGTACGCTTCGACCTCGCCGGCCAGGCGCGGCGCGAACACGTTGCGATAGCCGTTGCGCGTGTAGAGCCCCGGCACGCCTTCCGACAGCGGCTTGCCGCTCTGCCGGCGGAACACCAGCGACGCGTCGGGGCCGACCGCCCGCGCCACGCTGAAGTCGAACGCGGAGGTGGCCGGCCGCAGCGTCATCGTCATCTGCCGGTACAGCCGCTGCGAGAACGGCACCTGGCGCAGCCGGTCGCGCACGTCGGCCACGAGCCGCTCGTTCATCGGATACGGCGACACCGCGACCCGGTTGCCGAACAGCGCGGCGAGATGCGCACGCAGCGCGGCGCGTTCGGCCGGCGAGAAATCGGGCGGTAGCGCGCGTTCCATCTCGAGGTCGACGACGGCCTGCACGAACGCGGGATCGTAGTGCGCGCTGTCGTACAGCATCAGGTAGGCCTTCAGCGCCGCATACGCATATTCGGTCTCGTCGGGCCGTGCGTCGCGCAGCGCCGCCTCCATCCGGCTCGCGGCGATCGGCAGCAGCACGTCTTCGAGCGCGCGCCGGTACACGGCGTCGACGGCTTCGTCGATCTTCTCGCCCTGGAACAACCCCCACCGGTACGCGAGCGGAGGATGCTGCAGGTCGACGCCGCCCGCATTCGCGAGGTTGCCGAGCGCGTCGAGCACGGGCAGCAGGCGCGCGACGTCGGCCGCATCGGAGAATGTCGCGCCGGCGATCTGCGCATCGACGGCCGGCACACGCCCGGCGATCTGGTCGAGATACGTGCGGTTGTTCGAATAGCTGCGCAGCCACGCAAACAGCACGGCCACGCACACCAGCGCGAGCAGCACGTAGCCGGCGATCTGCAAAACGCGCCGCTTCTGGTGCCAGCGCAGGTCGCTGCCGGCGAGCGCGGCCTCGCGGAAGATGTGTTCCTGCAGCAGCGACTTCAGGAAGAAGCTGCGCCCGGTCGAGCCGACCTGCGCGACCGGCGGCACGCCCTCGATCTTCAGGAAGCGCTTGATGCCGCTCATCACGCGATCGAACGCGGTGCCCTCCTGCGTGCCGCTCGTCAGGTAGACGCCGCGCAGCATCGGCATCGGCTCGTAGCTCGACACGGAAAACACCTCGGCGACGAACTGGCCGAGCATGTCCTGCAGGTCGGCGATCTGCTGCGGCAGCAGGTAGGTCATCTCGCGCTGGCGCGCGTCGGTCTGCGCGGCGAGCAGTTCGGGCAGCCCGTCGTTCAGCCGCTGGTGCAGCAGCCGGTATTCGCGGTCGAATGCCGCCCGCAGGTCGAAGCCCGGCGCCTCGCTCTGCGCGAGCGGGAACGTGAAGCCCCACACCTGCGCGCATTCGGCGCGGCCGTAGTGGCTGAAATACTCGGCGAAGCCCGCGAGCAGGTCGGCCTTCGTCACGAGCAGGTACACGGGAAAGCGGATGCCGAGCTGCGCGCGCAACTCGAGCAGCCGCTTGCGCAGCACCATCGCGTGCTGCGTGCGTTCGGCTTCCGACGCACCGAGCAGGTCGGCCACGCTGATCGTCAGCATCGCGCCGTTCAGCGGCTGGCGTGTGCGGTACTTCTTCAGCAGGTCGACGAAGCCTTTCCATTCGGCCTCGTCGAGCGCGCGGTTGCCCTCGTGCGTCGTGTAGCGGCCGGCCGTGTCGATCAGCACCGCGTCGTTCGTGAACCACCAGTCGCAATGCCGCGTGCCGCCCACACCGCGGATCGCCGCGCGGCCGAACTGCTCGGCCAGCGGAAAACTCAGCCCGGAATTCACGAGCGCGGTGGTCTTGCCCGAGCCCGGCGCGCCGATGAACACGTACCACGGCAACTGATACAGATACTGGCGCGACATCCGGTCGAACCAGCGCGGCAAGCCCTTGCGCACGGTGTCGGCCTGCCCGAAGCGCACCTTCTTCAGCAGCGAAGCGGCTTCGTCGAAGCGGCTGCGCAACTCGTCGAGCTGCGCTTTCGCCGGATCGTCGGCGGTGGCCGGCCCGGGCGCGGCCTCGCGCAGCTGGTTCAGCAACTGCGCGTTGAGCCGGCCGGCGCGCCAGCTGCGCCACGCGACGCGTGCGCCCCACGCGATGAACAGCACCGCGATCGTGAGCCCGCGCGCCCAGCCGCTTTCGAGCGGCCGGACCTCGGCGAACGCGAACAGCGGCCCCGCGAGCCACACGAAGCACGCGAGCACGACGAGACCCGCGAAGGTCCAGATCTCCCGCGACGGCAACGGCCGGACGAAACGCGCGACAGCCTGGTTCATGGTCAATTGGCTCCCTGCGTGGCGCTCGCGCCGACGGCGGCGCTGCCGGGCGCCGGCAGCAGTGTGATCTCGACGCGCCGGTTCAGTGCGCGGTTCGCCGGCGAATCGTTCGGCGCGACCGGATCGAGCGTGCCGCGCCCTTCCGCCGCGAGCCGCTCCGGATGGTCGAGCCGCGCGGCGATCATCCCGCGCACGGCTTCCGCGCGTTCGCGCGACAGGTCCCAGTTCGATGCGAAGCGCGCCGTATGCACGGGCGTGTCGTCGGTATAGCCGGTCACGCGCACGTTGCCGGGCACCTTGTTCAACGCATCGGCCACGCGCGCGAGCACCGGCACGTAGCGGTCGATCACCGACGTCGAGCCGGACTTGAATACCCCGTCGCCGCGCAGCACGATCACGCTGCGGTCGGCCTGGTCGCGCACCGCCACGAGGCCGGCCGCGATCTCCGGTTCCAGGAACTTCGCGATGCGCGGCGCCTGCGCCGGGCGCGGCGGCGCCTGCGCGGGCTGCAGTTTCGGCACGTGCAGCGCGTCGATCGACGCGAACAGCCGATCCGAATGCCCGGCGAGCGCGATCCGCAGCCCGACGAACACGCCGAAGCCGATCAGCAGCGCGAGCGCCACGCACACCCACAGCGGCACGCCGAAGCGGCGCGCGACGTCGCGCGTGACGACGTCGCGCCAGTGCGGCGACAACGCCGGTTCGAATTCGCCGCGCACCGAGCGGATCGTCAGCGCGAGCTGGTGGCGCAGCGCGTCGAGCTGCGCATGGCCGTTATCGAGTACGCGATAGCGGCCCTCGAAACCGAGCGCGAGACAGAAATACAGGAGCTCGAGCAGGTCGAGATGCTGGCGCGGCTGCTGCGACAGGCGTTCGAGCAGGTGGAAGAATTTCTCGCCGCCCCACGTCTCGTTGTGGAACGACACCAGCAGGCTGTGCGACGACCACACGCTGCCGCCCCACGGCGTCAGCGCGGCCGCCTCGTCGAGCGCGGTGCACAGGCAGTAGCGCGCGCCGATGATCGCTTCCGACGGCACGCCGGCCTCCTGCGCCCGCGCCTCGAACTGCCGGATCTCGACGACCAGGTGCTCGCGCAGCCACGCGGGATTCGGGTGATGGACGGTCGAGCGGATCTGCGGCACCAGGTTGAGCAACGGATTTGCGGCCGCGACGAGCGGGTTCGTGCCGCTCGCGGCCCAGCGCCCGGGGCGCGGCTGCGTCGCGGTCGGGCCGGCCGCGCCCGCCGCGGCCGGATGCATGCCGCCCGGATTCGGCGGCACGAATCCGCCGGCGCCGGGGGAGATCGAATCGGAGGAGGAATTCATCGCGTCGCCCCGCCCTTACCCGCGTATCGCCCAGAACTCCATCGAGAGCCCAGGGAATTCGCCGGCGAAATGGAAAGCGAGACCGCCGGAGCGCGCCAGCTGCTTCCACAGGTCGCTGCCCTTGTCGATCTCGAAGTACGTATGGCCCGCGTGATACGGAATCTGCCGCGGCGCGACCGGCAGCTGGCGCATCGTGATGCCCGGCAGCTGCAGCTGCACGAGATCGCGGATCCGTTCGACCGGCCCGAGCTTCGCCTGCGCGGGAAACCGTGCGCGCAGGCTGTCGGCCGGCACGTCCGCGCGCACGGCGAGCACGAAGCCGGCCGTGTCGCGCAGCGCCGGGTCGGCCAGCGTTGCGACGCGGATGCCGTTGCCCGCATCGCGCAGCTCGATCTGGATCGCGTTCTGCTCGAGCACCGTCGACAGCGACCGGCGCAGCTCGGTCATCAGCTCCGCGAAGCTCGTGCGCAGGTCGTCGTGCACGTAGACCGCAAGCGACTGCGGGCGCCGGCCGGCCGCCGTGAACGTACTCAGGTCGCAGGCGAGCTTCAGCCAGTCGCAGAACAGCGCCTCCGGGTGCGTCGACACGTGCTGCTGCGCGTGCCAGGTCAGCGCGAGATAGCGGTTCACGAGCTGCAGCAGCAGGAAATCCGCGACTTCCGACACGCCGCCGCGCCCGGGCTCCGACAGCCGTGCAGCGAGCGCTTCGCTGCGTTGCGTGAGCAGCCCGTGCAGCTCGCGCGCATACGCCAGCAGCACGGCGTCGTGCTGCGCGACGAGGCGCGGCGGAATGTAGCCGTCGTCGACGAGCAGCCGCGCGTCGGTGCGCCGCTCGACGATCCGTGCGACGCCGAGCGCGTGCCAGTCGCCGGTCAGCTCGGCTTTGAGCATCAGCCGCACGTTCAGGCGGCCCGTCTGCAGCAGCGCGGGGCCGAGCGCGACCGCGTTCGCGTCGGCCACTTCGTATTCGCGAACGACGTAGCGCGCGACGTCGGCGCTGCTATGCGTACCACTTGCGCCGATCGCGGCATTGGCGCCGCTTGCACGTGCACCCGCACCGAACGACACCTCCTCGCCGCCGCCACGCCACAGCGGCAGCGCGAGCACGACGAGCTGGTCCTTCGCATCGGCGGGCACGTCGAGTGGCTCGGGGAGATCGTCCGGATGGGAGAGGTCGAACGGCGTGCCGTCGCGCATCACGCCCGATGCGGTGCGCAGCGCGACCTTGCCGAGCGCCAGTTGCTCGCGATCGAGTTCCAGCGTGTCGAAGCCCCAGTAGAAGCCTTGCAGCGGCAGGCAGCGCAGCGCGACGTAGCGTTCCCAGTGCCGTTCGAGCTGCTGGAAATGCTGCGGCCGCAGGAACATCCCCTCGGTCCACACCACGCGCTGGCGGAGCGCCGCGACCGGCGTCGCGGACATCGTCGGTTCGGTCATGGGCGCCCCTTCGCATCGTTCAGCGCGACGCCGCCATTGCGGACGGCGATCGACAGCTTCAGCTCGCCCGGCGACGTCTGCCAGAACTTGTAGAGATTGAGCTGCTTCGCGCGCGGCAGCGGCACCGTCAGCCGCCAGCGGTTCTTGTCGAGCATCCGGTATTCGGCGACCACGCCGATCGCGCCGGCCTCGACGTTGCCGCGATAGTGCAGCGTGCGCGACTCGCCCGGCCGCAGGATCACGCGGTCGGTGCCGAGCAGGTCCGCGCCGAGCACGTTTTCCGGCTTGTCCTGCAGCGAGAAGAAATCCGCGCTGCCGAACGACGCCGCCGCGCGGAGCTGGAATACCTTCAGCACGATCGGCGAAGGCTTGCGGTTCATGTCAGGGTTGACGTCCGGCGCAACGTCAACGGTGATCGCATACGGCACCGCCGCGGCGTGCTCCGTCGCACCGCACCCCGGCAACAGCATCACGCATCCCCATACGATGAAACTGCTCGACCGCCATTGCATATTCCACCCTCGCCACCCAATAGCCGTGCGCCGGTTTTCGACTTCGAAACCGGATGGCCTGATTGAAAAAGGGACAATTAATTGATCGGTAATTGTGTAACCGGCATATCCATCCATTGCAATTCGTGTCGGCAAATTATTCTTGTAAAAAGCCGGGTCATATCATTAATGATTTTTGAAAGCCGCTTTGGCGAGATGATGGGCAATTGAATCGGGATTGGTAAATTAATGGCAAAGGTTAATCCGGCCGGTGCACGCGGGCTGCCCGGTTCCATGGCGTGGACACCTGTCGGATGGACGCGGGGCGCAAGCCAGCCACCCGCCGGGCAACGGACGCTCGCGACGGAGGTGGTGTGGCAGGCTATTCGTTTCGCACGAACGGACGGCACCGTTTTTCGTGCATTGACGTGCGCTGACCAAACAACTGATGAATCCGAAAAACACAGCGAACTATAGGCCGTTTTTCCGGTTTCACAAGCACGGAGATTCGTAGTCGATTCTGCATTCAGGTGGAAACGGATTGCCGAAATGAAACAAAACGTAACAGCTGGTTGGGTGCCGATGATTGGCACTAGAATCCAACAGCGCTTGTGTGCCACCTTCCAATTACGCCAATCTTTAATTTCAATAATGAAAGGTCGTTCATCGCTCGTTCTTTTTCTCGGCGCACTGTTGCTGGGGGCCGGCGGGTGCAGTACGTCCCCGACACAGTCGGCTGCACGCGCGACGCTCGACAGCGCGCGCGCCGCGTACGACAGCGGCGACTACGGGCGCACGATCGCACTGCTGAGCCATGCGAAGGAGATCGACGGCGCCGACCCCGACACGCAGGTGGCCGCGCACAAGCTCCTCGCGTTCAGCTATTGCGTGACGAACCGCATCACGCCGTGCCGCGCCGAGTTCTCGAAAATTCTCGACCTCAACCCGCGCTTCGACTTGTCCCCTGCCGAGAAGGGGCATCCGATCTGGGGGCCCGCGTTCGAATTCGCGCGCCGCAGGCATGCGTCGTCATCCTGAACGAACCGGTTTCCACGCGAGCGCTTCACCGAGCGACGTATGACATGCAACTGATCGTGATCGAACATGCCGGCGAGCCGGTCGAAAACGACTCCTACGACGCCGTCGTGTTTCATCCGCCCGGCGGCACCATCGGCCGGGCCAGCGACAACCATCTCGTGTTGCGCGACGACACGCGGCAGATATCTCGCCTGCAGGCGCTGCTGCAGGTCGGCGACGACGCGTGCCTGCTGAAGAACCTGAGCAGCGTCTCGACGATCGAGGTGAACCGCGAGCCGGTCGGCTATGCGCAAGAGCGCCCGCTCAATACCGGCGACATCATCCGCATCGGGCCGTACGTGCTGCGCGCCGAACGTGACGACGGCGGCCTGGGCGACGATGCACCGGTCATCGACATGGCGACCGATACCGGCGTGCACGTCGATCCGCCGTCGCAGGCGCGAACGTCGGCGGCGCCCTCGCCCGCATCGTCTTCGCGGATCGATACGAAAGGCGCCGGCAACCGGCTGTGGGGGCTGCTCCAGGATCGTCTCGCGCCACGCGGCAAGGCCGCGGACACCGGTACGCGACCAGGTGGCCCTGCACGGGCGGATGCCACGCAACCGGCGAACCGCGCGGCGCAAACCGTACCGCCCGCCCCTTCACAGCGCGACCTGCACCAGCTGTCGATCGATCCGCTCGACCTGTTCGCGCAGCCGTCGGACGGTATCGGCACATCAGGCACATCAGGCGCAACGGGCACGGCACCGCATGTTGACCGCGGCAACACGGCACGCGAAGCGTCGTCCGCGACCCAGGCCGACCATGCGCCCGAGTGGACCCAACACGTGCGGGTGCAGCCCGCCGCCGCGCGCGCGGCCGATACGCATCCGCAGCCGGCCGCCGAACCGGCGCCGCATGCCGCGCGCGCGCCGACGCCCGATGAACTGCTGAGCGCGTTCTTCGAAGGCGCGGGGCTCGATACGGCCGCCGAGTCGCATCAGTGGTCGGCCGAGCAGTTGTACATCGCGGGCCAGTTGCTGGCGCTGTTCGCGAACGGCACGGTCGAGCTGCTGTCGTCGCGCAGCATCCTGAAGCGCGAGGTGAAGGCGCACATGACGATGCTGCTCGATCGCGAGAACAACCCGCTGAAGCTGCTGCCGGACGGCGGTGCCGTGCTGCGGCAGATGTTCGGGCTGCCGCTGCCGGGCTTCATGTCGCCGCAGAGCGCGGTGAGCGACGCGTTCCAGGATCTGCATGCGCACCAGATCGGCATGGTCGCCGGCATGCGCGCCGCGTTGATGGACCTGCTGACGCGCTTTTCGCCGCAACGGCTGCGCGAGCGCGACGACGCGATGCGCTGGTACGAGAAGCGCGTGCCCGTGCTGTACAAGGCGAGGATGTGGGATCGCTACGCGGCGACCCATCGCGACACGGTGTTCGCGATCGAGGACGATTTCGCGTCGGTGTTCGGCAAGGCGTTTCTGGCCGCGTACGACGCGGAAGTGGAAAGCTACCGCGGCAGCGGCCGGCATTGAGCGCCGCACGGCACGCCCGCCGGCGGTGGCGGGCGGTGCGTGCCGGCGGCGATGTCAGGTGCCCGTTTCATGCGAGGCCACCTTGTTTCGCCCCGTTTCCTTCGCGTGGTACAGCGCCTCGTCGGCCGCCTTGATCACCGCCTCGACCTCCCCTTCCTGCCCGGGCGCCCAGCTTGCCACGCCGATGCTCGCGGTGACGCGTCCGAATTCGCTTTCCGCATGTTCGATCGCGAGCCCGTCGATGGCCGCGCGAATCCGTTCGGCGATCTCGGTCGCGCCCGTGGCCGGCGTATCGGGCAGGATCACGACGAATTCCTCGCCGCCATAGCGGGCGGCGGTGTCCGCGGGACGCCGGATGTTCTCGCCGATGCATCGCGCAACCGCCGCCAGCGCGTCGTCGCCGGCCTGGTGACCATACGTGTCGTTGAAGGCCTTGAAGCGGTCGACGTCGACGAACAGCAGCGAAAACACCGACCGGGCACGGCGTGCGCGGCGCCATTCGAGGTCCAGCACTTCCCCGAACGAGCGGCGATTGTTGAGCCCGGTGAGGCCGTCGGTGCGCGCGAGCATCACCAGCTCCGATTCGGCCCGCATCCTGCGCCGCAACTGGGTGCCCAGCAAGAAGGACAGCACGATGAACGCCGCGCCGAAGGTCGCCACCAGCGCGCCGATCGTGATCGCGCGCCGCCGCCACGCCGCGTAGATGTCCTGCTCCGCCTCGGCGACCATGATGATCAGCGGCAGATGCGGCAACGTCTTGAAGTAGTAGAGGCGGCGCACGTGGTCGATCGTCGAGGTCTCGATGAACGAGCCTTCCGGCGCCGTCATGAAGTGGCGAAACGTCGCCGCCTTGCTGATGTCGCGGCCGATGGTGCGCACGTCGTACGGCTGGCGCATGAACATGATGCCGTCCCGGCCGACCAGCGAGATCGCGCCGTGCGAGCCGAGCGCGAGGCCGGCGAACAGCGTGTGGAAATACTCGAGATTGACCGCGATCAGTGCAATGCCGCCGAACGAGCCGTCCGGATTCGACACGCGGCGCGTCAGCGCCACGCTGAGCGAGCCGCCGCGCAGGCGGGATGCAAACGGATCGCTGATGTAGAGCCCGGCGTTCGGATTGTCCCGGTGAACCGTAAAGTATTTGCGGTCGCCGAAATTGCCCTGGCGCGGCACGTCGTTCGCCGAATCGAGGATGATGTTGCCGGCCGCATCCAGCACGAGCATCGAGCCGAGAAATTGCGCGGTCATCGCGTGATCGAACAGGACGCCGCGCCGCAGGGCCGGCGTGGCCGCCATGACGTCCGGCCGCTGAAGGCCCTGGATCACCGCCTCCAGTGACAGCCCGTACAGCTCGATATTGCGCTCGATGTCGCGCTCGGCGACGAGCGCCAGATTTCGCGACGTCTCGCGTGCGCGATCGAGCGCGTCGTGACGGCTCTGGAACAACTGCAACACGCAGAGGCCCATCAGCGCGCACGCTATCAAGGTCCCCGCCAGCACAACGTAGTACGGCGCTGCCGACCGCGGATGCATCCGTGTCCTCTCAGGTTGGGCCGATGCTGACGCACCGGTTGTTATGGTTTCTTCTGAAATAAGCTATACCAAAAAGTGTGACGTCCGGGTACGAGGGGCAGTCCGTACTTGCCAGGTTGCGGGTCACGTGAGCTGAACGGCATCGGGCGGAAGGTGCCGACGTCAATTCGCCGACGGATGCGGCGCGAGTCGTTGCCGGTGACGGAATTGAAACAATTCGCCAGCAGTGACACGCATATTGAAATACCGAGGAGCGTTGCCGTTCGAATGCACGGCGGGAGCGAGACACTGGCGAGAGACCGGGCGCACCGCCGGGCCCACGCCGATCGCGTGCGCGACGCCGACAGCGCCGTGCACGCGATCGATCGACGACCGTCAGACGGCCATCACCGTCACCGACTTCGTGACGAGGTACGGCTCGAGCGCTTCCGGCCCGCCTTCCGACCCGTAGCCCGAGTCCTTCACGCCGCCGAACGGCATTTCCGGCCACGGCGTCGCCGGCTGGTTGATCCACAGCATCCCGACTTCGAGGCGCTGCGTGAGCAGGTGCACGTTCGCGAACGAACGCGTGAACGCGTAGCCGGCGAGACCGAACGGCAGACGGTTCGCTTCCGCGATCGCCTCTTCGAGCTTGTCGAAACCGCGAATCGCCGCGACCGGGCCGAACGGCTCGTTGTTGAACACGTCCGCCTCGAGCGGCACGTTCGCGATCACGGTTGGCGCGAAGAAGTTGCCTTCCGAGCCGATCCGCTCGCCGCCGGTTTCGATGCTCGCGCCGACCTTGCGCGCGTTGTCGATGACCGACGCCATCGCGGTCAGGCGGCGCGGGTTCGCGAGCGCGCCGAGCGTCGTGCCTTCCTCGAGGCCGTTGCCGACCTTCAGCCCTTCCGCATGCTTGACCAGCGCGCGCGTGAATTCGTCGCGGATGCTGTTGTGCACGAGGAAGCGCGTCGGCGAGATGCAGACTTGCCCCGCGTTGCGGAACTTCGCGCCGCCGGCTGCCTTCACCGCGAGCGCGACGTCGGCGTCCTCGGCCACGATCACCGGTGCATGGCCGCCCAGCTCCATCGTCGCGCGCTTCATGTGCAGGCCCGCCATCGCGGCGAGCTGCTTGCCGACCGGCGTCGAGCCCGTGAACGTGACCTTGCGGATCACCGGGTGCGGGATCAGGTACGACGAGATTTCAGCCGGATCGCCGTACACGAGGCCGATCACGCCGGCCGGCACGCCCGCGTCGACGAACGCGCGCAGCAGCGCGGCCGGCGAGGCCGGGGTTTCTTCCGGCGCTTTCACGAGGAACGAGCAGCCGGTGGCCAGTGCGGCGCTCAGCTTGCGCACGACCTGGTTGACCGGGAAATTCCACGGCGTGAAGGCGGCGACCGGGCCGACCGGCTCCTTCACGACCGTCTGCTGCGCGCCGAGGTTGCGCGGCGGCACGATCCGGCCGTACACGCGGCGGCCTTCGTCCGCGAACCATTCGATGATGTCCGCCGCCGACAGCACTTCGACGCGCGCTTCGGTGAGCGGCTTGCCCTGCTCCTGCGTCATCAGTTGCGCGATCGCGTCGGCGCGTTCGCGCACCAGCGCGGCCGCCTTGCGCATCGTCGCCGCGCGCTCGTGTGCGGGCACCTTGCGCCAGGCCTCGAAGCCGCGTTGCGCGGCGGCGAGCGCCCGGTCGAGATCGGCGATGCCCGCGTGGGCCACCTTGCCGATCGGCTTGCCGGTCGCCGGGTTCACGACGTCGATCGTCTTGCCGCTCGCGGCGTCGACCCACTCGCCGTCGATCAGCAGTTGCGTATCCGTATAAGTCACGTTAGCCATCCAGACACCCCTACATTGCGTCGATAAACGCGCGCTGCCGCGAACGGCCGCGCGCCGGTTGACAGAAAAAGCCACGCCGCCGGGGCAGGCACGCACCCGGCGGCAGTGACGGCGGCCACGCCGGCCCGCCCTCGTTCCGCATGGGGCCGCGCTCAGCGCGCGGCCGCCGTCGCCTTGCGGAGTTTCGCGACGTCCGCTGCCTGCACGGCCGGCGCGCCGTTGTTCCAGCCGGCGCGCATGAACGTCAGCACGTCGGCGATCTGCCGGTCGTTCAACTGGTTCGAGAACGCCGGCATCGGATACGCGGACGGCACGCCATCGATCACGAGCGTGTCGCTGCCGTTCAGCGTCACGTTGATCAGCGACGATGCATCGGCTTCGAGCACGTTCGGATTGCCGGCGAGCGGCGCGAGCAGCGGCGCGTAACCGCGCCCGTCCGCGCCGTGGCAATGCAGGCAGTAAGCGTTATACACCTTCGCGCCCGGATCGGCCGCCGGCCGGCCCAGCGCGGCCTGCGTCGCCTTCGGATCGTAGCTGTACGGCGGCGCGCCCGTGCCGCCTGCCGCCGGCAGCGATTTCAGGTAACGCGAAATCGCCGCCAGATCGTCGTCGGAGAGCGCCTGCGTGCTGTGGTTGATCACGCTCACCATCGAGCCGAACGCGGTCGCATGGCGGTTCGCGCCGGTCTTCAGGAACTGCGCGACCTCGGCCTCGTTCCAGCGGCCGAGCCCCGTGTTGGGCTCGCCGGTCAGGTTCGACGCGAACCAGTTGTCGATCGGCGCGCCCGACAGGAACGCCGTGCCGCCTTCGTCGAGCGCCTTCTCCTGGAAGCCGACACCGCGCGGCGTGTGGCACGACCCGCAGTGCCCGAGCCCCTGCACGAGATACGCGCCGCGGTTCCACACCACGTCCCTGGACGGCTTGTCGGCGTAAGGCGTCGTGTCGAGGAACACCTTGTTCCACAACGCGAGCGGCCAGCGCATGTTGAGCGGCCACGGGATGTCCGACGGCCGGTTCGCCTGCTTCACCGGTTCGACGCCGTGCATGAAATACGCGTACAGCGCCTTCACGTCGTTGTCCTTCAGCTTCGCGTACGACGGGTACGGCATCGCCGGATACAGGTTGTGACCGTCCTTCGCGACGCCCTTGCGCAACGCGCTGGCGAAGTCGGCTTCGGTATAGCCGCCGATGCCCGTCTCCGGATCGGGCGTGATGTTGGTCGTGTAGATCGCGCCCATCGGCGTGACCATCTTCAGGCCGCCGGCGAACGGCGTGCCGCGCGGCGCGGTGTGGCACGCGACGCAGTCGCCCGCTTTCGCGAGATACGCGCCGCGCGCGACGAGCGCGCTGTCGGCCTGCGCCGCCTGCGCGGCATATGCGGCCGTGCCGGCCAGCAGTGCAGACACGGTGAGCAACGACGTGCCGAGCATCTTCAGGGTGAGGTTTTGCATGGTCGTCTCCTCCCCTCAAGCCGTTTTCAGCTGGTCGCCGACCGGCAGCTTGCGCAGCCGCTTGCCGGTTGCCGCGAAGATCGCGTTCGCCACCGCCGCGGCGGTCGCGGCCGTACCCGGCTCGCCGATCCCGCCCGGCGCCTCGCCGCTTTTCACGAGATGCACCTCGATCGGCGGCGTCTCGTTGATCCGCAGCATCCGGTAGTCGGTGAAGTTGCTCTGCACGACGCGGCCCTCCTCGATCGTGATCTCGCCATACAGCGCGCCGGTAATCCCGAAGATGATGCCGCCCTGCACCTGCGCCTCGATCGTGTTCGGGTTGACGACCATGCCGCAGTCGACCGCGCACACGACACGCTTCACGAGCACTTCGCCGTTATCCACCGCGACATCGACGACGATCGAGAAGAAGCTGCCGAACGCGTGCATCACCGAGACGCCACGCCCTTGCCCCGTCGGCAGCGCCGGGCCGCCCCAGCCGGCCGCCTTGGTCGCGACGTCGAGCACGTTGAGCGCGCGCGGCGTCTTGCCGAGCAGCGCGCGGCGGTATTGCACCGGGTCGGTCTTGGTCTGTGCGGCCAGTTCGTCGATGAAGCTCTCGACCACGAACGTGCCGCGCGTCGGGCCGACGCCGCGCCAGAACGCGGTCGGCACGTGGCGCGGCTCCTGGCGCACGTAGTCGACCAGTTGGTTCGGCAGGTCGTACGGCAGTTCGGCCGCGACTTCGACCGCATCGGGATCGACGCCGTGCTGGAACGCCGGCGGCGCGAAGCGCGCCATGATCGACGAGCCGACGATCCGGTGCTGCCACGCGACCGGCTTGCCGTTCGCGTCGAGGCCGGCCGAGATCCTGTCGTAGTAGCACGGCCGGTACATGTCGTGCTGCACGTCTTCCTCGCGCGTCCAGACTACCTTCACCGGTGCGTTGACCTGTTTGCCGACCTTCACGGCCTGGCCGATCATGTCCGTCTCGAGCCGCCGGCCGAAGCCGCCGCCGAGCAGGTGGTTGTGCACGACGATCCGGTCGGGCGCGAGGCCCGTGAGCTGCTGCACGGTATCGCGCGCCCGCGTCGGCACCTGCGTGCCGACCCAGATCTCGCAACCGTCGCCGCGCACGTGCACCGTGCAGTTCACCGGCTCCATCGTCGCGTGCGCGAGCAACGGCTGTTCGTAGACGGCGTCGACGCGCGTCTTCGCATTCGCGAACGCCTTGTCGACGTCGCCGTCCTTGCGTGCGACCGCGCCCTTGCCGTTCGCCGCCGCCTGCGCGAGATCCGCGAACAGATCCTTGGTCGAGACTTTCGCGCCCGCGCCCTCGTTCCACTTCACGACCAGCGCCGACGCGCCGCGCTTCGCGGCCCACGTGTGATCGCCGACCACCGCCACCGCGTTGTCGACGCGCACGACCTGGCGCACGCCGGGGATCTTCTTCGCGGCCGTGTCGTCGACGCTCGCGACCGTGCCGCCGAACACCGGGCTGTTCACGATCACCGCGACCAGCATGCCGGGCAGGCGCACGTCGAGCCCGAACTGCGCGGTGCCGTCGACCTTCTCCGGCGAATCGAGCCGCTTCGCGGGCGTGCCGATCAGCTTGAAATCCGCCGGCTGCTTCAGCGCGACGTCCTTCGGCACCGGCAGCTTCGCCGCCGCATCGGCGAGCTGGCCGTACGACGCGCGCCGGCCGCTCGGCGGATGCTGCACTTCGCCGTTCGCGGCGCGGCAGGCTGCCGGATCGACGTTCCATTGCTTCGCGGCCGCCGCGACCAGCAGCGTGCGCGCCGTGGCGCCGGCACGGCGCAGCGGTTCCCATGCGTAGCGTATCGACGTCGAGCCGCCGGTGAGCTGGCCGCCGAGCAGCGGATCGAGGAACAGCTTCTCGTTCGGCGGCGCATGGTCGAGCGTCACGCTCGACAGCGGCACTTCGAGTTCTTCCGCGATCAGCATCGGCAGCGCCGTATAGACGCCTTGCCCCATCTCGACCTTCGGCATCACCAGCGTGACCTTGCCGGCGCGGTCGATCTGCACGAACGCGTTCGGTGCGAACACGCCCGGTTGAGCCGGCTCGGCGGCATCGCCGCCGATCACCGAACGACGCGCATCGTCACCCGCGGCCGGCATGCTGAAGCCGAGCAGCAACCCGCCGCCGGCCGCCGCGCCCAGCGACATGCCGAGCTTGAGGAACGAACGGCGCGACACGCCCGCGCCGGCCCGACCGGCTTCGATCAGTCCTCGTGACATATCAGGCCTCCTTGGCGGCTTGCTTCACGGCCGCGCGAATCCGGTTGTACGTGCCGCAGCGGCAGATGTTGCCGGCCATCGCCGCGTCGATGTCGGCGTCGCTCGGGTTCGGGTTCGACGCGATCAGCGCGGTGGCGGCCATCACCTGCCCCGACTGGCAATAGCCGCACTGGACGACGTCGAGCGCGCGCCAGGCCTGCTGGACCTTGTGGCCGGCCGGCGTCGCGCCGACGGCTTCGATCGTCGTGATCTTGCGGCCGGCGACCGCCGCGACCGGCAGCACGCACGAGCGTGCGGCGACGCCGTCGAGATGCACCGTGCACGCGCCGCACTGCGCGATTCCGCAGCCGAACTTCGTGCCGGTGAGACCGACGACGTCGCGCAGCACCCAGAGCAAGGGCATGTCGTCGGGGGCGTCGACCGAGCGGGTTTCGCCGTTGATGTTGAGGGTGATCATTCAGCCTCCGGGGCCGGTGTATGGGGGAAGCGGCGCGAACGATGCGCCGCGTGGTGTTGTCATCGCCGCCGCGTGCTGTGCGGCGGGTGCCGTGCGGCCCGGGTGGGCGCGAGCCGCGACGGGCGTACGGCGGCGTTACTCGGCGACGTCGATGCCCGACAGCACCTTGATGACCGGCGGCGCGGTGAACCAGTCGGCCGACTTCGCGCGGAATTCGCCGAAATACGGGCTCGCGAGGTGCGCGTCGAACGCGGCCTGGTCGTCGTAGATTTCGTACAGGTGCAGGTTCGGCGAGCCGTCCTGCTCGCGGAACAGGTCGTAGCGCCGGTTGCCCGGTTCGGTGCGCGTCTTCGCGACCATGCCGCGCAGCTCGGCCTCGGCGGCCGCCGCGTGTTCGGGTTTCAGGAACAGGGAAGCAATCACGTGAAGCGCCATCTTGTCATTCTCCTAGTCGTCGATAGCGGAATCGAGCATGCCACAAGCCGGCGTCGCGTGACGCCAGCGTGCAGCCGTTGTGTGTCGCCGTGCCGAGGCGTCAGGCCAGTTCGTCCGGGCCCACGCGCACGACGACCTTGCCGAAGTTCTTGCCGGCCAGCAGGCCGATCAGCGCTTCCGGCGCATCGGCGAGATCGGGGACGACGTCCTCGCGCGTCTTCACCTTGCCCTGCGCGACCCATTCGCTCATGTCCTTCATGAACGTCGCATAGCCGGTGGCATAGTGATCCATGATGATGAAACCCTGCATCCGGATGCGCTTGCGCAGGATCGTGCCCATCAGTGCCGGCACGCGGTCGCGGCCGGTCGACACGGCCTTGTCGTCGTAGGCCGCGTCGTTGTAGTGCGCGATGATCCCGCACACGGGCACGCGCGCATGGTCGTTGAGCAGCGGCCACACCGCGTCGAACACGGCCCCGCCGACGTTCTCGAAATAGATGTCGATGCCGTTCGGGCATGCTTCCTTCAGCTTCGCGGCGAACGCCGGATCGCGGTGGTCGACGCACACGTCGAAACCGAGCGTATCGGTCACGTACGCGCACTTGTCGGCGCCGCCCGCGACCCCGACCACGCGGCAGCCCTTCAGCTTGGCGATCTGGCCGACCACCGCGCCGACCGCACCGCTCGCCGCCGCGACGACCACGGTTTCGCCGGCCTTCGGATCGCCGATCGTCAGCAGGCCGGTATAGGCGGTGAAGCCCGGCATGCCGAGCACGCCGAGCGCGTACGACGGATGCGCGAAGTCGCGGCCGAGCGGAATCAGACCTTGGCCGTCGGACAACGCATAGTCCTGCCAGCCGGCGCCGGCGACCACCAGGTCGCCTTCGCGGAACGCGGGCAGGTTCGACGAGACGACCTGGCTGACCGTGCCGCCGACCATCGGCTGGCCGAGTTCGGCCGGCGGCGCATAGGACGGTGCGTCGCTCATCCGGCCGCGCATGTACGGGTCGAGTGACAACCAGACCGTGCGCAGCAGCACCTGGCCGGCGCCGGGCGTCGGCACGTCACCGGATTCGGCGCGGAAGTTGCCCGGCGTCGGCGCGCCGACCGGGCGCGAATTCAGGATGATCTGGCGATTAGCGGTCTTGCTTTGTGGCATGTGAGCCTCCGTCAACAGGAATGGACGTGCTTCGTGGGCACGATCGGATCAGGGATGGACCAGCGGGAGACGCACGCGGGCGGCTGCATCGGCGCTCAGGCCGGCGCGGCTGCGTGCATGCGGTTGAATCAATCGGGACAGCGTAACGCGGTGTGACACGTTCGTCATGCGTGGATGAGTAGACCAGTCGTCTAGAATCGGGGTAAAAACAAGGCGCGCCGATGCGCGCCCGCGTTACGACTTCACGTCGCCCGGCTCGAGCGGCGGCAGGTTCAGCATGCGCCGCGTTTCGACCATCGCCCGTTCGAGCGGCTTGCGATTGCGGTGAATCTTCTCCAGCAGCGTTGCGCCCAGCCACAGCTCGTACAGGATCGCGGCCGTATGCGACGGATCGGCGACCCCGCTCAGCGAACCGTCGGCCAGCCCGGCCTCGATGCCGCCCGCGAGCCGCTCGATGATCTGGCTCGTGCCCTGCCGCAGCACCGCGCGCATCGCTTCCGACAGATCCGACACTTCCGCGCCGAGCTTCACCGCGAGGCACTTGCCTTCCGGATCGTCGGCGCATTGCGTGTGCAGCCAGTTGCGCCAGTACGTCATCAGGCGCTCCGCGCCCGTGCCGGCCTGATGCTTGAACAGGTTGTCGAGGTGCGCGAGATAGCCGTCGAAATACGATTCGAGCAGCGCTTCGCCGAATGCCTCTTTCGAGCCGAAGTAATGGTAGAACGAGCCCTTCGGGATGCCCGCCGCAGCGAGAATCTCGTTCAGGCCGACCGCCGAAAACCCCTTGTGGAGCATGATCGGCTTGGCGATATTCAGGATGTGCTGGCGGACTTCCGCGCCCGAAGATGCATTCATGATGGCGTATGGTAGCAACGATTAGACCGGTCGTCTAGTGACGTCGAGCCGGCATGTTGAGCGGCACTTTACCCGATCCCCGCCTGGCGCCCAAACGTCGCGCCGGCATGCCGCCCTCCTTCCCGCTCCGCCGAGCGCGCGGCGTCACACGCCCGACTCGGTTTCGTCGCAGGCGTTTCATCGATCTCCCGCATAAATATGCGCGGCGCATGTGCCGGCGATCGACCCGTTTCGACCGGCATTGCACACGTGTGCAACGCGCCGGATCGTCGTTGTCGCCTCCCGAAACCGTGACCAGGAACGTCCATGACCGCTTCGAAACCCGAACGCCCGTCCGCGCCGAACCGCCGGCGCTTCATCCAGCGCGGCGCCGCGCTGACCCTGTCGCCGCTCGTCGGCTCGCTGGCTGCCTGCGGCGGCGACGGCAACCCGACGTCCGCGTCGTCGTTCGCCGCCGCCGCCGCCGGCGCCGCGGATGCCTCCGCGCGCAGCTACGGCATCGCCGACCGCTCGATCACGATCAACGTCGTCAATGCGATCCCGTCGACGACGCTCGCGTACGGCAACGCGGCGAGCCAGAGCGGCTCGCTGCCGCAGGCGTCGCAAGCGCAGGTCGCCACCGGGCAATCGACCGCCGTCAGCGCGTCGAACAGCTGGGGCGACTGCACGGGATCGTTCAGCCTGGCCGGCGGCGACGCCTCGTTTGCCATTTCGTACACGCATCCGTTCGGGTCGCAACCGACCACCGTCAGCGTCACGCCGTCCGCCGGCTACGTGTCGGGCGCCGACGCCGCCACGTTTCCCGGTCACGACTCGGTCGCGAATCTCACGCTGTATCGCGGCGTCGCGACCGCGAACGGCGCGTGGGTCGTCCCGCTCGCGCAGCTCGCGACGCCGCCGGCCAACAACTGCCAGGATTTCGCGAACAGCATGTTCGGCAGCAACGTGCGCACGGCCGCGGCCATCCAGTCCGCGTACCAAAGCACCGGCCCGCTCGGCTACGTGCCGCCTGCCGACTTCACGGGCGGCCAGCTGGCGGGCTTCGTCTCGCAATGGGTGCAGCGCTGGCAGAGCGGCGCGGCCTATGGCGTGCTGCCCGCTGCCGATGCGCAACTCGTCGACGCGCTGAAGCAGTACGTCTCCGGCGCGTCGAACGCCGGCCCGCTGACGATGTGGATGCCGCAGATCGCGTGGCAGGCCGGTTCCGATCCGGCCGTGTTCGCGCTGACGGGTTATCGCGCGTTTCCGTTCGTCGATGCGCAGGGCAACTGGAACGCGAGCACGCTGTCCGCGTTCCTGACGCTGCTGGCGGCCGGCTCGCATATCGTCGCGATCAGCGCGACGAACGACCTGCCGGCGGGCGTCACGATGCAGGCGTTCGACAGCTTCATGGGGGCGAGCGGGCTGACGACGTCGACGGATATCGGCAACTCGCACTACGCGTCGGTGTTGAACACGACGGGCCGCTATTACCTGAGCGTCGGCAGCGATTTCGCGCCGGCGAACTGCGGGCTGATCCTGTCGTTCCTGTACGGGCGCACGGTGAACAACCTGCTCGCGGGCGCCGGCACGTACAACACGTTCATCCAGCTCGAAGGCTGGCAGGCCGGCGGTTCGCGGCACAACGCCGACTATGCGACGTATCAGCAGACGCTGTGGAACATCTCGACGTATGGGGCGTCCGCGTATAGCGAGAAGCGCGCGACGTCGATTTTCCTCGCGCCCGCCGGGTGGACGCCGCAGGTCTATCAGACGACGCGGATGATGCCGTACGTCGGCGCCTACGCGCAGTCGAATGGGTCGCCGCAGGGCTGGCTCAATACGTCGCTCGTCACGATTCCGGCGGATGCGCCGGCGTTGCCGTCGCGGTATGTGTCGAGTTGATCGGTATCGGTGGATGGGTGGGCGATCGGGGGGGGGAGGGGCTCGGGCGCTTGCCTGGCCGCTTCAGGCTTCCGGGCTCCGGACGTGCGTCGCCTTCGGCTGACGCACGCTTGTGGTTTCTACTTCAACGCGGCGGCGCTTCGTCCGCGCGCTTTCGCGTGCGCGCCCTCCGCTCGTCCCGTTGTGCGGCGGGCGCTGCCTTGGCGCCACGCAGCGCCGACCGGCGCGAGAGCGCCGTCATTTCGCGCCGCAGCGCATCGAGTTCCTTGACCCGTGCCGCCTCGGTCGCCTGCGCACCGTCGAGCTGCCCTTGAAGCACGCCGCATCGGTGGAGCGCGTCGCCGAGCTGCGTCTGCAGTGCGGCCATTTCCTTGCGCTGCTGCGCATCGCGCTGCTCCATGCGCAAGGCTGCTGCCTCGAGTTCCTTCTGCAGCCGCGCGGCCGCGAGCCGCTCGCGATCGATCTCCTGAAGCGCCCGCTTCTCCGACGCGCGCAAGCGCTCCTCGGCCCGACCGGCGTCGTCGCGCAGCCGGTCTAGCTGGGTGGTGAAATCCGCGCGCGCCTGCGCAAGTGCGCGGTCGCCTTCCGCGTTGTCGGCCGTGAGGCGTTCGATGTCCGCTTGCAGCGCTTGCCGCGATGCGTCGTCCGCCGCCCTCGCCTGTTCCAGTTCCTGAATGCGCACCTGCGCGGCCAGCAGCGCGGCCGTGCGTTGCTCCAGCGCGGTTTCGGTGCGGGCCAGTTCGGCCTGCAATGCCGCGACTTCCGCCCTTGCCGCTACCCGCTCGGCCTCGACCTCCGCGCGCAATGCGTCGAGCGCGCCGGCCGCGTCGGCGCTCGACCGATTCCATAGCGCCGCCACCAGCTCACCGGCGGCCGCCTGCAGATCGGCCGGCAGGTCGGGATGCTCGATGCGCACGCGACTCTTTTCCCGCAGCTCGGCCCAGAACTCGCCGAGGACGGCCGTCGGCGTACTCATGCTGCCCTTGCGGACGAGCTGGTACAGGCGGTTCGCGGTCGGCGTGATGCCGAAGCGGAAGAACAGCAGCGCGCAGGCTTCGCGATACAGCTCGCGGGTTTTCGGGAAGTCGGCCTTGAGGCGCTCGATTTCGGCGGTCAGGCGGGATTCGTCGGCAGCGAGATCGGACATGGCGGGTTGGCTTGGTGATTTCGTAAATAATATAACGTAAACCGTTGAATACCCAATTTATCGTGCCTTTTAATTTGACATTATTTCTATAATGTCGAGCGTGATGGATCGCCATGTCGCGTACGGTGCACTCGCGCACGACGCCGGCCCAGGCAGGACCGGGGGCGTGTGCGGGCATATGTTGCCGTAGCGACAGGGATGGCGAGCGAGGGGAAAGATCGGGCGGTGTGGGCGCCGGGGCGCTGTCGAATCGCCGGGGGCGACGCCGGGACGCGTACTCCTCCCGTCGCTGTCGAGCGGGACCCTGCGCGTGCGCCCGCCGTCCGGACGCGTGCCGCCGATCTACCGGACGATGCGGAAGATGTGTCGTGCGGCGCCAATGCGCGCCCAGGCATCATGCCGCCGGCACGTTGCCAGTCGCGATAACGGCAGGTGTGCCGTCGCTGGCCGCGGTACGGGGCAAGCGGGAATGCGGGCCGCCGCCGCGTTGACGCGCCGGACGGCGGATACGGCTCAGAGCCCTTCGTTCAGGAAGTTCTGTGCGTACTGGAGCCGGTTGTCCATCTGCGGATCGGTCGCCTGCTCGTAGTCGGTGTCCCAGACCTGGGCGGCCTGCGACACGTTCGTCGTGTTCTTCAGGTCGGAAATCGTCTTGCTGTACGGGCCGTCGAGTTCCTGGTTCATGTAGCCGATGTTCGCGTCGAGGCTGCCCGGATCGAGGTTGTGCTGCTGCGCATACGCGATCTCGCCCTGCTTGCGCGTGCCGCCCCACTGCGCGAGCCCCCAGCCGTTCGCGTTGTCGTCCGCGAAGTTGCCCGACGGCGCGCCTTCGGCGCCGCCCTGGTTGACGTTCGGCTTCAGGCCGCTTTCCTGCTGCAGGTTGCCGAGCACGCCCGCGATCTGCGTATCGTTCAGCCCGTAGCGGCTGCGCAGGTCGTCCGCGATCGCATGTGCCGCGCTGCCGCCCGTGTTCGCGGGGAGCGTCGACCCACTCTGGCCATGCGTCTGCCCGTCGCTCTGCCCGCCTGGCGGGATACTGGCGTTCGCCGGCGGTGCGCTGCCGGCCGGCGGCGCGTCGTTCGACGACGGCCCGTTCAGCGAGAACGAAAGCGGTGTGCCGTCGTTGCCGCCGCCGTCGCCGCTCGCCAGCCGTATCGACGGCATCCCGCCTCCGTTTCCATCGCCGGCAGGCTGCGTTCCGTCAGCGGCCGACGCCTGCTTGAGCGCGGCGAACACCGCTTGCAGGATCTGCTCGAGTTGGGCCAGCACCTGCGTGATCTGCGCCTGGTTCGAACCGGAATCCTGCGAAGGGTCGAAGTTCGTCGACCCGGTGGAATTCAAACTCACTGTCAAGGACATGACTGCCTCCTTCCGGGAATCGCGGGACGGGCCACCTCGACCGACTATAGGCCGCATGGCGGATGACGCGTGCGGCCGGCGCGAAGCGGGCGACGGGTTTGCGAATCGGAACGGCGCCGCGCGCGGTCGGCGCCGCCACCGGCCAGCTTCGCCACGCTGCGCTTCGGCACTTCGCGTCGCGCGCCGGTGTTTCGTGTCGGGCCGCCCGGGCGCTGCGCCGAGGCATACAGTCGAAGGGCCTACGATGCTGCCAGGGGCAAGCGACCAACGGCAAACGGCAAACGGCAAACGGCAAACGGCAAACGGCAAACGACGCCGGCCTGACGCAGTCCGGCCGGCGCAAACGGCGACGCGCGCCGGTCGACGAGCGCGCCTCCCCCGATCACTCCCCGCGGAGAACGGCGCTCATGATCACCATCACCGTCCAGGGCAACGCCCCGATTTCCCGGACCGACCCCGCGCGCGACGCCGGATCGGCGGACAGCCCGGGTTCGCAACAGATCGCGCAGATCATCCAGGCACTGATGGCGGAGCTCAAAAGCCTGTTGTCAGGGCAAAACGGCAACGACTCGCCCTCCTCGCCACCGGTGGCAAGCACGGGCCGGTCCGTCCCGCCGTTGGCCAACCATGAGGTCCAGCCGCAGACATTACCGTCGAACGGCCGGAATGCGCCGGTCGATCCGAACACGCCGCGCACCCGGAACGACCAGAATCCGCCGCTTGGCGGAGCGCCCTCCGGAAGCTCGGCGAAACTGTCGACCAACGCGGGCGGTGTGGCGCAGGCCGGCGCGATCGACGGTATCGCCCCGACGTCGACGCAAACCGTCCACACCGGTACGGGCAACGACAAGACCTTCAACGTCACCAACAATACGAACCGGCCCGAGTCGTTCACGTACGCGGTGCAAGGCCAGAACAAGGCGACCCTCACGCTCGCACCGGGCCAGACCGGCACCTTCGTCGGCGGTTCGCACGACATCGGCGTACGGATCTCGCCATCCGATGCGAACGGCAATACGCATCCGGACGAGGTGCTGTACGAAGACGGCGGGGCCGACAACGGGCAGGCGTCCGGCGCGGGCAATCCGGACGTGAGCAAGGTCGACGGCGACAAGGATTTCGCCGGTCACGACGAGAACATGACCGTGACGCTGTCCGACGGGCGCACCGCCGGCGACGGCGACGCGATCCGCCCATACCTGTATTCGACCGACGATGCGGCCGCGATGGGCCTCGCGGGCGATCCGAGCAAGACGGTCAACATCGTGATGTCCGACCGGAACCCGGCCTGACGAGCGCCCGCCCATGCGGCTGCGCCGGCATCGACGGCGCCGCGCATAGCCGCCGGGTCAGAAGTGAATGATCCGCGGCGTCAGCAGGAACACGCGTTCCATGTGCTTGTGCGACCGGTCGGTATTCCGGAACAGCGCGCCGAGCAGCGGGATCTTCGACACCCACGGCACCTGTGCGACGCCGTTCGAATCGTTGTCGGTGCTGTAGCCGGCGATCAGCAGGCTCTCCCCCTCGCCGACGAACGCCTGCGTGTTGATCTCGCTGCTGGTGATGACCGGCAGCGTATCGACCTTGTCGCCGGTGAGCTGGCCGTCCTCGATGTGCACGTCGAGCTTGATCCGCGTCGTGCCGTCGTTCTTGTCCTGCACGACCATCGGCAGCACGCGCAGCGACACGCCGGTCGACACCGAATAGAGATCGCCGGACGTATAACCCTGCACGCGCACGAAGAAGCGCGTCTTGTTGTCCATCACCGCCTCGACGTTGTCGAGCGTCGCGACCTTCGGGCTCGAGTCGATCCGCGCTTGCGACGTCGATTCGAGCGCGGTGATCCGCGCGAGCAGATAGCGCCCGGCATTGCCGAGAACCGCCGTGATCGCGCCGCCGACCGGCGTGGCCGCGACGGACGTGGTGCCGTCGGCCAGCGTCGTCACGCCGAAGTTCGGGTTGATGTTGCCGTTGTAGCCGTTCTGCTGCAGCGTGCCCGAGCCGGTCTGCAGGTCGACGTGGCTGTTGTGCGCGCGCCAGTCCACGCCGATCTGCCGCAGCAGGTCGTCGTTGATCTCGATGATGTGCGCCTCGATCTCGATCAGGTTGGGGCGCGCATCGAGCTTCTCGATCAGCGGCGCATAGAGCCCGATGCGTTGCGGCGTGTCCCGGACCAGCACCGTGTTGGTGGTCGGGTCGGCTTCCACGACGGGCAGGCTTGGGTCGCCCGGCCCGGGATCCGCGGCACCGCCCTGCGTGCCGTCCGACACGGCGCCGTTCTTGCCGCTGCCCGACTGGCCGCCGCCGAACAGCCCGCTGACCAGGCTGCGCGACGCGTCGCCGCCCGCCATGCCAGGCGGCAGCGGCGGTACCGGCGAGCCGCCGGTGGTGCCGCCGCTCGCGTCGGCCATCGGCGACAGGCGCTGCATGCCGCCGATCGTCTGCGCCGACGGGTTGCCCGTCGAGCCGCCCTGCTCGGGGTGATAGAGCTTCGACACGACCGTCGCAACGCCCGGCACGACCACGTTCTTGCCGTCGAGCTGCACCTTGTGGTCGGCCGCCCACGCGCTGCTGAGCTTGAACGCGCGCACCACCGTGCCGTTCGAGCGCTGCATGTTCTCGTCGAGATGCTTCGCGACGCCGGCCACCATCTGCACGTACTGCGGGGGCCCGCTGATGATCACGGTGCGTGCGCTGCTGTCGTAGGTCAGCGGATAACGCTTGTCGTCGAGCCGCATGCCGCGCAGCGTGGCGTTGAGATCGGCGATCGACGCGTTGTCGAGCCGGACGATCTGGCGCGTGACGTCGTTCGCGTTGCTGATCGACATGACGCTGCCGTCGTAGAACCACACGAAGCCGAACGTCGCGGCGAGCGTGTCGAGGATCCGTTGCGGCGGCATGTCGAAGCGCCCGGTCACGGTTCCGGTGACGTTGTCCGCAATCGACGCCGTCACGCCCTGACTCGCGAGCAGGTCGCGCAGCACATCCTTCAGATCCTTGCCTTCTGCCGTCACGTGCGCGACGCCGCTGCGCCAGCGCACCGCGTCCGCATGCGCTGCCGCCGTCGCGCCCATGCCGATCACCCACACGGCCCACGCCGCGCAAAATATCGCCTTCGATCTCATCGCTGTCGCACACCCGTTACGGAGGGAAAATTCGGTTCGTTATCGTTCGAGCGTGTGCGACGGCGCTTCGTCGAACTGCTTTCGATAGCCGTTGATCAGCGTCGAGCGGTTCTGCACGCCCCAGCGGCTCGCGGTGGCGAGCACGCCGCCGTCGGACGCCGAGCCGTCCACGAGCTCGGAGCGGATGCGCTCCATCCGCTGGCGGCGGATCAGCTCGGTCGGCGACATGTTCAGGAATTTCCTGAATGCGCTTTGCAGCGCCCGCTCGGTCACGCCGACTTCCGCGGCGATGTCGCGCACGGACAGGTCGGCGTGCTCGAGGTTCTCGAGCAAGAAGGTGTAGGCGCGCCGGTAACGGGCCGGCAAGCGCGCGCCGATGTCGTCGAGCTGGGACGTCTCGCGGATCTTGCGCTCGAGGAACGGCACGCGTGCCGACAGCGCTTCACGCAGGCACTCCATCGAGGTCAGCGCATAGCGGCTGTAGAACTGCTGCGCGTCCTTCAGCCGCCCCTGCGCCTGGCGCGTCTTGGCCACGCAGTACAGGTATTCGATCTGCCGGTGTCCGCCGACGCCCGACTGCGCGGCGCCGTACAGCGGCTCGAGGATCATGTCGGCGACCTGGGCGGCATCGCATGCCAGCATCGCGAGCGCAATCTCGAGCCGCAGCGTGCGCTGGTAGTCGCGCAGGTTGTGGTCACGTGCCCAGTTCACGTGCCTGAGCAGTCCGTCGACCGCATTCCGGTCGGCGCCGGTCGCGTCACGCAACTGGCACAGGTAATCGACGCGTGAGCGCAGCACGGGAATATGCACGCTCGCGAGATCGATCCTGCTTTGCGCGCTGTCGAGGTACGCGTGCAGCGACGCCCGCGCGGAGCGGCCGTGCATCAAGCCGGACTGCCAGTAGACGTGATCCTGCAGCGAGGCCGACGAACGCAGCGTGCACTGCATCGCGATGTCGAGCTTCAGCGCCGCGAGCAGCTCATGCCAGGCCGGCATGGTCGGTTCCGGTGCCTCGCGAGCCAGTTCGCGCAGTTCATCCAGTTCGCCGATCGCTTCGCTCACGCGGCCCAGTTCGTAGAGCACGCAGACGATGCCGACGCGGACTTCGAGCACACGGTCGATCGGAATGTCGTCCTCGTCCGCTGCGCGGCCGAAGCAGGCCAGCGCCGTATTGAGCCGGTAGCGGAAGAGCGCCTGCCATGCGGTGTTGCGGCAGGATTCCGCCCGCATTGCCTGGCGCGATGCGTGGCTCAGGCGCTGCGCGGCCCGATAGGTTTCTTCCGCTTCCACGTCGCCGCCGGTGAGCAGCTGCATGTCGGCGTGCAGTTGCAGCGCGTACGGCGGATTGCGCGACGCATCGGCCTCGTCCGCCCAGCGGCTCGCCAGCTGGCGAGCGACGCCGATGTCGCCGTTGAACAGCATGGCGCCGAAACGTTCGCGCCCTGCGGCGAAATCCGGGGTTCCCAGATAGGCAGCAAGCGGGAAATAAAGTGTCGAAAACATAACTGACTCCAGTGCGTGCCGGCTTGTCAGGCCGCCTTGGAGAACAGCGTAATGGAATGAAGTATGAAGAAACTCAATTAATCTAATCTTTGGCCATTTTTTGAGAAAGATTGAGTTTGAAATGAATTAGTAAACTAATGATTATCTGCTTTCCCACGATTTGAGAAAATTCCATTCCATTGCGCCTCGAGGGAATTCAGGGCCAGTTGTCCGTGCACCTGGTCGACGAACAAGCCGATGAAGATCGCGAGCATCGCGATCGCAACCGCGGCCTTCACCGGCTGGCTCAGGCTGGAAATATCCAGCTTCGACGCCGATTTCGACACGAAGCCGAACGCGACGTCGACCAGCACCAGGATGAACAGCAGCGGCGCGGCGAGCTTGGCGATCGACTGCATCAGCGTGTCCGTCTGCCGCAGCACGAACGACGCCACGATGTCGCCCGCGATCGGCGCGCCGGTCGATACCGGCCACCAGCCATACGATTCGTACAGCGTGCCGAGCAGGAACGTCATCCCGCCGAGCGCCCAGAACGCCATGATCGCCACCTGCTGCAGCAACGTACCGACGGGCGTGCTCTGTTCCTGGCTGGCGGGATTGGTGATCTGGATGTTGTTGTGTCCGGTCAGGTCGTCGATATAGACGCCCACGCTTTCCGCGACCCAGAACACGGTCGACGCCGCATAGCCGAGCACCAGCCCGATCGCCGCCTCGCGCAGCATCACTTCGGCGAGGAACAGGCCGTGCAGTGCTTCGATGAACGCAATCGGCTGGCCCATGGCGACATACGCGCTGAACACGATCGCGATCGCGTTGCGCACGGTGCCCTGGATCACGCCGTCCGCGGTCGGCGGGAACACGAACATCAGCACGAACAGCCTCAGCGAACAGACGCCGGTCACCGTCAGGTAGCCGATGAAGAGGCCATGCAGGCCGACGAGCGGTTCGAGTGTCTGGGTCATCCGGTGTCATCCCTGGGCGGCACGCGCCCGGATGAACCGGGACGTGGCGATCTCCTCGTTCTCTTCGTCCTGCGCGTCCTCGCGAGCGAGATCGATCGCCTGCCGGATCGTCGCGATCCGTTCGCTGCACTGGTCGATCCGCTGCGTGTTGCGCGCGATGTCGCGCTGAATCCGCGCGATCTCGCTGTCCACGCCCTGGATCAGGCCGTCGAGCTGGGTCAGTTCCGCGACCATCGCGCGCCGGCGGTCGGTCACGACGCCGATGTACCGCACGCACTGGTTGAACGCGTCGATCGAAAAGCCGTCGCTGCCGCCCGTCATCTGCGCGACGCGGGCCTGGTAGCCGTCGATCACCCGCGTCTCGCCGTCGATCTGCGCGACCTTCGCCGCGCGGCGCGCGAGCAATCCCGCGCGTTCGTCGTGTCGCGCGGCGAGCGCGCCGCGCCAGGCATCGATCTCGCGCGTGCGCCGCGCATTCGCGTGTGCGAGCGCGGCGATGCGGTGTCGGTTCGCGTCCGCCATCAGGCAGCCGTCAGTGCATGCAGTCGCGCCTCGGTGTCGGCCAGCGCGACGATTTCGTCGGTAGGCTGCGACAGGAACGCCTTGATCGCGTCGTGCCGTGCGATCGCCTCGTCGGCGAGCGCATTCGCGCCCGGCTTGTATTCGCCGATCTGCAGCAGCATCTCGATCTCGCGGTACTTCGCCATCAATGCGCGCACCCGCGCGGCCGCGTCGACGTACGGCGCGGGCATCACCTGCGACATCACGCGCGACAGGCTGCCGAGTACGTCGATGGCCGGATACTGGTTGCGCGCGGCGATCTCGCGCGACAGGATCATGTGCCCGTCGAGAATCCCGCGGACTTCCTCCGCGATCGGATCGCTGCCGCTCTCGTCTTCGGCGAGGACCGTATAGAGCGCGGTGATCGAGCCGGTCGCGCCCATCCCGGCCCGCTCCAGCAGGCGCGGTAGTTCCGCGAAGATGGACGGCGGGAAGCCGCGCCGGGCCGGCGGCTCGCCGGCGGCCAGCCCGATTTCCCGCCCGGCGCGCGCGAAGCGCGTGAGCGAATCCATCATCAGCAGCACGCGCAGCCCGCGATCGCGGAAGTATTCGGCGATCGCCGTCGCCACGTAGGCCGCCTTCGCGCGCTCCATCGACGAACGGTCGGACGTCGCGCAGACGACGACCGATCTCGCCATGCCGGTCGGCCCGAGAATCAGCTCGACGAATTCGCGCACCTCGCGGCCGCGTTCGCCGATCAGCGCGATCACGTTGATGTCGCAGTCGGTGCCGCGCGCGAACATGCCGAGCAGCGTGCTCTTGCCGACGCCTGCCGGTGCGAAGATGCCCATCCGCTGCCCTTCCGCGAGCGTCATCATCCCGTCCACGACGCGCACGCCGGTTGCCATCGGCGTATCGATCATGCGCCGGCTCATCGGCTCGGGCGGCGACGCGAACACCGGCTGCAGCGTGTCGGACTCGATCTCGGGGCCGCCGTCGACGGGATTGCCGAGGCTGTCGATCACGCGCCCGAGCAGCATGTCGCCGACCTTGACGGCGAGCGAGCGGCCCAGCCCGACCACCTGGGTCGAGCGTGAGATGTCCGTCAGCCGCGAGAACGGCGACAGCAGTGCGCAGTCGCGCGTGAAACCGATCACTTCCGCGTGCTGCAGCAGCGCGCCGGCCGGCGTGCGCAGCTCGCACAGCTCGCCCAGCGATACGTCGAGGCCGCCGACCTTCACGAGCGTGCCGATCACCTCGATCACCTTGCCGGTACGCAGCACCCCCGGCCGCGCGAGGATCTCGCGCTCGATCTCGTCGGTCAGGCGCTCGAAGCCGAGCGTCCGGTCGAACCAGCCGTCCTTCATCGCGACACCTCGGCCGCCGCCGCATCGCCGTTTTCCGCTTCGTCGCCGGTGCCGGCGGCCGCCGCATCATCGGGATCGTCCGCCGCGCCGTTCACGTCGGCCGCGTCGAGGTAGATCGAGCGCTTCAGTGCGCGGGCGACGGCGCTGCGCATCGCCCGCAACTGCGTGTTGAGACTCGCGTCGACCGAGCCGAAATCGGTCTCGCAGACGCACGCGCCGGGCTCGAGCTGCCGGTCGGCCACGATCGACACCGGAATCGGCCGGCCGAGGTCGCGCCACTTCGCCGCGAGCTGGTCGAACGCGGCACGCGCCGCTTCGTAATCCTGCGGATTCACCGCGACACGCAGGTAGGTGGAATTGTCGATGATCCGGTCGACGGTCGACAGCGCGCGCTCGAACAACGCTTCGCGATCCATGCTGTGCACGATGCTCTCGACCGCCGACGCGATGATGTCCGCCAGCCGCTCGCGCATGCGGACCTGCAGGCGGCTCTGCGCGTCGGTCGCATCGGCGAGCCGCTCCATCCATTCCGACAGCGCGCGGTTCGAACCCTCGCGGTAGCCGCGCTGTTCAGCGGTTTCGTAAGTGTCGCGCGCGGCGTCGAGCAGCAGCTCGGCCTGTTCCTCGCCTGCCGCGACGATCGCGGCGGCCTCGGCCTGCGCGTCCTCGAGCACCCGCGCCCGGTCGGCGTCGAGCTGCGCGTAAGCGTCCGCGATCGACAGCAGATGGCCGAACGTCTCGCGCCGGACCACGTCGCCATGCACGCCGAACCGCACCGCGGGGCCGCCCTCGCCCGTGTCGCCGGTGCCGGCCGTCAGCCGGCTGGTGTTCAACCAAATAACCATGCCCACTCCCGAAGCAATTCAGGCAGACGACGAAACAGCCGGGCCGTACCCGCTTCGTCGTGCTGCGTCGGCAACGCGTTGAGCCAGGCGGGCACGTCGATCATGCGCGGCAACGCAAGCCGCGACAGCGGAAACGGCAGCCCGGCCGCGCCCTTCAGGTCGCGCAGCATCAGCAGCATCCCTTCGATCGCGAGCGCCTGCGCATCCAGCGACGCGAGCGGCGGCATCGCGACGGCGGCAAGACGTGCCGCGTCGTTCGCGCTGTCGGTGTTCGGGCCGCGCATCAGCACGTCCACGTCGAGCCCCGTCCAGTCGGCGAGCCGCCGTTGCGCATGCCGGTCGATCAGCCGCCGCACCTCGCCGCGGCGCAGCAGCAGCGCACGCATCCGCCAGATCCGCAGCGTCAGCGGCGCGGGTGCGACATCCAGCAGGCACGCGTTAGGCTGCGGCGCGACGGCCGCACCGATGCTCGCGAAACCGCCCTGAGACAATTCGACGAAACCCGGCGGCGTCACGCCGAGCGCGCGAACCAGCGCGCGCGAGCACCGTACGGCGGCGCTCGTCGGTGCCCCCGCGAGCAGTGCCCGCCAGTCGCGCAGGTGCGCTTCGGGCACGCCGAGCGATGCGGCGATCCACGACGGGTGCACCCAGTCGGCGACGCAATCGACGTTGTCGCGATGACGGTCGAGTGCCGTCGCGACGCGCACGGCCGGCACGCCGGCCTCGAGCCCGGCTGGCGCTGCGAAACCCACCATCGCCTACGGCTCCTTGCGGGCCGGCCGGAAGCGCCCGGCAAAGGCGTCGAGCCAGCCCTGCAGCGGCGGTGCGCCGCGTGTCAAGCCGAACCGGTACGCGGCGAAGCCCGCGCCCGCCAGCAGGGCCGCGACGGCGGCGCCGAGCGCGATCATCCACCACGGGCTCGACACGGGGGGCGGCGCTTTCGACAGCTCGACCGGATCGGCCGCGACCGTCGTGACGCTCACGTGGTCGTAGGTCAGCCCTTCGACGCTGTGCATCACGAGCGTCTTGATCTGCGGGATCAGCGTGTTGATGTCGGCGTCCGGCCGGTATTTGATGAACACGGCGGCGGACGACGGCTTGATGTCCTGCGCGAGCGGGTCGTTGTTCGGCAGCACGATCTGCACGCGCGCGACGAGCACGCCGTCGATCTTCGACAGCGTCGACGACAGCTCCTGCGAGATGCCGTACACGAAGCGCACGCGCTCCTCGGTCGGCGTCGATACGAGGCCGTCCTTCTTGAACAGTTCGCCGAGGTCGTTGAACTTGCTGTGCGGCAGCCCGCGCGAGCGCAGGACCTCCATCGCGCGCACGACCTGCGCGTCGTCGACGTCCAGCGTCCAGTTCTTGCCGCCGTCCGGGCTGTCCTTGCTCGCGGACACGCCCTGCTCCAGCAGCGCGACGAGCATCTCGTTCGCGTCCTGCTCGGTGAGACTGCCGTACAGCTCCTTCTTGCATCCGCCGAGCAGCGCGATGCACAGCGCGACGACCGCAATGCGCGCCGCGCGACGATTAGACTTCATGAGATTTGCCACCCGCCCTTCGGGCACTGCCGTTCGCGACGTTCCGCTCCGCACGCCGGCGGACCGCGGGGCTCATTGGTTCTTCATCAGCGTCTGCACCGACGACTTCGACGATTCCGCGAGGCTCATCTTGACCTGCATGTTCATCTGCATGCTGGTCATCTCGTACATCATCTGGATCGTGCGCTGGGTCATCTCCGTCATCGACATGCCCGGCAGGTCGGCCGTCAGCTTGCCGACATCCTCGATCGTGTGCCGGAACTGCACGTCCTGCGCCTCGATCGCTTTCGATACCGACGACGACAGATGGCTGCCCGCGTGCTCGGGCGGCGCCATCGGCGCGCGGGCCATCAGCGCCGTGAACTTGTCGCCCAGCTCGGTCGTCGCGGGGGGCGCGGCCGCGGGCGTCGCCGCCGTTGCGTCGAGGGCGGCCGGTGCGAGCTGGCTGACGGGATCGATGGACATCTCGGTGCCTCCTCTGAATCACGCGCGCAGGAAGGCGCCGCCGTGGAACATCTCGGCCGCCGGCGCGGGGGCGTGCTGCACGGTGTCCTGCGGTGCGTCGGTGCGTGCGTCGGCTTCCTCGAGCGACGCCGGTGCGACGAACGGCTGGCCCGGACGATGCTCGCGGATCGCGCGATCGACCTCGTCCTTCACTTCGAGCGCCCGCACCAGTGCGCGCGTGTCCTTGTTGTGCGGATCGTCCGCGAGCGCCTCGGTCGCGATCTGCCGCCACGACGGGTCGCCCATCGACGACAGCGAGAACGCCAGCAGCGCCTTCGCATAGCCGAACTGCGGACGCATCTCGATGACCCGCAGCAGGACCTGGTTCGCTTCCTGCCACTGTCCCTTCGCCATGCGAAGGAGGCCGTCCAGCGCATCGATCTCGACCACGCGCGGGCGCAGCAGCCGCAGCGCGTCGATCACCTGCTCGATGTCGAACAGGTCGACGGGCGTATTCGGGAAATTGTCCAGCAGCGCCACGGAGACGGTCTCGATCAGCCCGCCAATGAATTCCGGGCTGCAGTTCAGGTACTCCGGCGTGTCTACGGTCATGGCAATGCACTCCTGCGATGAGAGGAAAACGGTCCGGCCGGTCGTGCGGCGGGCGGCTCGCCGCCGGATGCATGCCGACGTCTGCCAACATAGCAATTCCGCCCCGGCCGGCCGGCGCGCATGCGAAGCCAGCACGCGCGAGGCGAAGCGGGCCCGGTGGGCCGCGCCGGCCGGCCGCTCGCTTCGGCATGCGCCGCGCCGCTTCGCATCGCGCCCGCCGGCCGCGTACGGCGGGCGCTAAGGTCATCGCAGCGGCGCGAATGCGCGCCCCTTTTGATCCGATCCGGCCGAGATGTGCCGCGGGCCCATTCATGAGCGACGAAAAGACCGAACAGCCCACCGACAAGAAACTCGAGGATGCGCGCAAGGACGGCGAAGTCGCGCGCAGCACCGACTTCGCCGACGCGTTGTCGATGGCCGGCGCGCTGATCGCGCTGGTCGCGACGGTGCCGCTCTTTCGCGACGGGCTGCACGAGCTCGTGTCGATCCCGCTGTCGTTCGTCGCGCAGGACCGCACGCTGGAGCGCATGCACGCCGACCTGTTCCGGCTCGGCGCCACCGCGCTGAAGCTGATCGTGCCATGCGTGTTCGCCGCCGCGCTGGCGTCCACGGCCGGCTCCGTCGCGCAAGCGGGCTTCCGCATCGCGACCAAGCCGGTCACGCCGAACCTGCAGACGGTGAATCCGGCGAGCGGCATCAAGCGGATCTTTTCCGCGAAGAGCCTGATCGACTGCGCGAAGATGGTCGTCAAGGCGATCATCCTCGGCTGGGTGATGTGGCAGTCGATCAAGTGGCTGTTCCCGCTCGTGGTCGGCTCGATCTACCAGCCGCTCGGCGGACTGTCGCTGATGTTCTGGGACATGCTGGCGAAGCTCGGCGCGATCTCCGTCGGCATCTTCCTGCTGGTCGGCGCCGTCGACATCAAGCTGCAGCGCTTCCTGTTCATCAAGAAGATGAAGATGAGCAAGGACGAGGTGAAGCGCGAGCACAAGGAGCAGGAAGGCAGTCCCGAACTCAAGGGCGAGCGCCGCCGCCTCGCGCGCGAGCTGGCGAGCACGCCGCCGAAGCCGCGCGTCGGCCTGGCCAACGTGCTGGTCGTCAATCCGACCCACTTCGCGGTCGCGGTGCGCTATGCGCCCGACGAACACCCGCTGCCCGTCGTGATCGCGAAGGGCATGGATGCGGACGCGGCATCGCTGCGGCGCGCGGCCCGCGACGCGGGCGTGCCGATCATCGGCAACCCGCCCGTCGCGCGCGCGCTGTACAAGGTCACGCTGAACCAGCCGATACCGGAAGAGCTGTTCGAGACGGTCGCCGCGATCCTGCGCTGGGTCGACGCGATCGGCTCGCCCTCCACCCCACCCCTTCACTGAGCGTTCCGATGTTCAAGGCCCTCAAGTTCCCGGCAGGCGGCGAAATCGGCATCGCGCTGCTGGTGACCGCGATCATCTCGCTGATGATCCTGCCGCTGCCGCCCGAGCTGATCGACATCCTGCTCGCGATCAACATCACGATCAGCGTCACGCTGCTGATGGTCACGATGTACGTGCCGGACATCGTGTCGCTGTCCGCGTTTCCATCGCTGCTGCTGTTCACGACGCTCTACCGGCTGTCGCTGAACATTGCGTCCACCAAGTCGATCCTGCTGCACGCCGAGGCCGGCCACATCATCGACAGCTTCGGCAAGCTGGTGGTGGGCGGCAACCTCGTCGTCGGGCTGGTCGTGTTCATCATCATCACGACCGTGCAGTTCATCGTGATCGCGAAAGGCTCGGAGCGCGTGGCCGAGGTCGGCGCGCGCTTCACGCTCGACGCGATGCCGGGCAAGCAGATGAGCATCGACGCCGACCTGCGCGCGAACCTGCTGAGCCCCGAGGAGGCGCGCCACCGCCGCGCGACGCTGGCCATCGAGAGCCAGTTGCACGGCGGGATGGACGGCGCGATGAAGTTCGTGAAAGGCGATGCGATCGCCGGCCTGCTGATCACGACCATCAACATCGTCGCGGGCATCGCGGTCGGGGTCGCCTATCACGGCATGAGCGCGGGCGAAGCGGCGAACCGCTTCTCGGTGCTGTCGGTCGGCGATGCGATGGTGTCGCAGATTCCGTCGCTGCTGCTGTCGGTCGCGGCCGGCGTGATGATCACGCGGGTCGCGGACGAGCGCAGCCACAAGCCGCGCTCGCTCGGCGAGGAAATCGGCCGCCAGCTCGGCTCGAGTTCGCGCGCGCTGTATTTCGCCGCGCTGCTGCTGCTCGGCTTCGCGCTGGTGCCGGGCTTTCCGGTCGTGCTGTTCCTGCTGCTGTCCGCGATCCTCGCGTTCATCGCGTACAAGCTGAACGACCGGCAGCCGCAGCAAGGGCCGGCCCAGGACGGATTGCAGGCGATGCAGCGTTCGGGCGCGAAGGCCGATACGCCCGCGATCATGACGCGGGCGCCGCAGTTCGCCTGCCCGATCGGCGTGCGCGTCGCCCCCGACCTGATGCAGCGGCTGGCGCTGCCGGTGCTCGACAAGTCGTTCGGCGCGGAGCGTGCTCGGCTGCAGGAAGAACTGGGGCTGCCGTTTCCCGGCATCACGATGTGGACCCATGCGGGCCTGCCCGCGATGCACGCCGAGATCCTGATTCACGACGTGCCGCATCTGCTGGTCGAGCTGCCGGCCGGCATGGTCATGCTGCCGGAGCCGGAGCGCGTCGCGACGGGCACCCCGCTGTCAGCCGAGGACGTGCAGCAGCGCGACGCGCTGGTGGCGAAGGGCGAATCGCGGCCGCCGATCGATCCCGGCGGGCGGCCGACCCACTGGGTCGACGCACGCGAGGCCCAGGCGCGGATCCCGGCGTGGGGCCCCGAGCAGGTCGTCGCGCACGCGTCGGTCGCGCTGATGCGCCACCATGCGACGCAGTTCCTCGGCATCCAGGAGGTGCAGTGGATCCTGGAGCAGCTCGGCGAGGATCACCCGGGGCTCGTCGCGGAAGTCCAGAAGGTACTGCCGCCGCAGCGGATCGCCGACGTGCTGCGGCGCCTGCTCGAGGAACAGATCTCGATCCGCAACGTGCGGACCATCATGGAAAGCCTGATCGCGTGGGGGCCGAAGGAAAAGGACATGCTGATGCTGACCGAGTACGTGCGGGGCGACCTGTCGCGCTTCATCGCGCATCGCGCGACGCGCGGCCAGCGCACGCTGTCGGCCGTGCTGCTCGACCTGCCGATCGAGCAGCACATCCGGCAGGCGATCAAGCAGACGCCGACCGGCAATTTCCTTGCGCTCGCACCGGACGAGATCGGCCTGCTGATCGACAAGATCCAGGCGGTCGTCGGGCCGCAGCCGACCGACGGCGTCGCGCTGGTCACGTCGATGGACATCCGCCGCTACGTGCGCCGGATGATCGAGGCGAAGCTCGACTGGCTGGCGGTGTACTCGTACCAGGAACTGGGCGAGCACGTCGATCTGCGCCCGATCGGCCGCATCACCGTCTGACGCCGCGCCGTGCCCCGCATCGACAGCCGCGACGCGCGAGCGCTGCCGCCCCCGGACGACGCGCCCCCGCGGACCGCGCGCGGCGCGCGCCGGTTCGACTACGCGGCGCTGCTGGCCACGCGCCGCACCGTGGCGCGCCCGGTATCCGATGCGCCGCCCGCGTCGCGCCAGCAGAACGATCCGTCCGATGAAGCCGATCCGTCGTCCGGCCGTGCGGAGCCGTTCCCGCTGATCTCGAACGAGCGCGACGCGCCCGCTTCCGACCCGGCGCCGACGCCCGCCGAACTGGCCGAATGTCGCGCCATCGCCGCGCGCATCGCCAGCGCCGCCGCACCGATCGCGACAGTCACGCTGCAGGAGCAGCGCGACCACCTCGGGCTGCTCGGCGTGCTGTCGCGCGAGATCGCGGCGTTCTGCGGCGATCCCGCGGTCGCGGCCGGCGGGCAGTGGGAAGCGCACGTCGTGCTGAGCGACCGGATCCTCGCGGCCACCGAACTGCACGTGTCGCTTTCGCATTTCGACCTGCAGCTTCGGTTCGAAACACAGGATCGCGAAGCACGACAGTTACTCTTGGCCCACAGCGTCGCGCTCGAACAGGAACTCGACACGATGCTGCGGGCATGGGGGCAGCCGCGGACCGTCCGTCTCACGGTGTGGTAGCCGGCCCCGCGTGAATTGCCTCGAGCACGACGCCCGGCGGGCGGCCTGCGCGGGCCAACGGCGGCATTTTCCGGCCACGGATGAAACTGATTCGGCATTCGATCACCCCTGGCGACGCGCCGTGCGCGCCGCTCGTCCTGCCACCGTTCGATCCGGCGCGCGCGCATGCGTCGCGCCGGCTGTTCGATGCGCGCCTGCCGGTGTTCCTGCACGACACGCTCTGCGTGCGCGATTTTCGTTGCGGCTTCGCGGTCGACACGCCGGACCATGCGGACCCGGCCGTCGCGGAGCTGCGGATCGACACGCCGGCCGGGTCCGTGAGCGCGCATCTGCTGCTCGATCTCGCACGCTACCCCGCCCTGTCGGTCTGCGCGTGGTCCGAGGCCCAGGCTGCCGACCGGCGCACGAGCCCCGAACTGACACTGCGCAACGCCGTCGCGAACGTGCTGTGCGCGCCGCTGCTGGGTTGTCTCGATACGCTCGGCCTGACCGGCGCGCAGGTCGTCGCGGTCCGGCGCGGCGCGTGGCCGGCGCCGCGCCCGCACAGCGTGACCGTCGCGCTGTCGCTGACGCTGCGCGACCGGCGGCACGACGCGCTCGTGCAGTTGCCGGGCCGTTGCATCGAGTGGCTGGATGCGTGCCTGGCGCGCACCGCGCGCGCCGGCTGGCTTGATGCGTCGCTGCGCGTGCCGGGCAGCCTCGTGCTCGGCGTGAAGGCGCTGTCGATCGACACGCTGCAGAGCTTGCGCGGCGGCGACATCCTGTTGCGCGTGTTCGATCCGTCGCTCGACGCCGCGTGGCTGCACGGCGCCGGCGCCCGTGCGGACCCCGCGCCGCACCCCGTCGCCTTCGCGACCTGGGGCAGCGCGGGCCTCGCGCATGGCCGGGCCGCGGTGGCCGTGCAAACCCGAACGATCACTTTGTTGAAGGAACCCGTGATGACGGAAACCACCGTCCTGAACACGCCGGACGCCGGGCTCGATGCGCCGGATGCCGAGCAAGCCGTCGAAGTGGGCGAACTCGAGCTGCCGGTGCAGTTCGTCGCCGATACCGTTGCGCTGACGATCGACGAGGTGTCGTCGCTCGCGCCCGGCTACGTGATCGAGCTGCCGACCGCGATCGCCGACCTGACGCTCAAGCTCGTCGCGCACGGCCAGGTGATCGGCTACGGCGAACTGGTCGGCATCGGCGAACACGTCGGCATCCGCATTCTCCGCATGGCGCACGAGCATGGTTCAGTACGGTGACCTGTCCGGCCTGCTGCTGATCGTCGTTGCGATCGGCCTGTTGCCGTTCGTCGCGATGGTCGTGACGTCGTACGCGAAGGTGGTCGTCGTTCTGGGCCTGCTGCGCAACGCGCTCGGCGTGCAGCAGGTGCCGCCGAACATGGTGCTCAACGGCATCGCGATCCTCGTGTCGGTGTACGTGATGGCGCCCATCGGCATGATGGCGGCGAAGACGCTGAGCAGCCAGACGATCTCGCCGCAATCGTCGCAGGCCGTGATCCAGGCGGCCGACGCGGCACGCGAGCCGTTCCGGCAGTTCCTCATCAAGCACACGCAGGAGCGCGAGAAGCGCTTTTTCATGCGATCGGCGTCGATCGTGTGGCCGAAGGAGGAGGCGCAGTCGCTGAAGGAAACCGACCTGATCGTGCTCGCGCCGGCCTTCACGCTGACCGAGCTCACCGACGCGTTCAAGATCGGCTTCCTGCTGTACGTGACCTTCATCGTGATCGACCTGATCATCGCGAACGTGCTGTTGTCGATGGGGCTCAACCAGGTGTCGCCGACCAACGTCGCGATCCCGTTCAAGCTGCTGCTGTTCGTCGTGATGGACGGATGGTCGGCGCTGATCCACGGGCTCGTGCTGACCTACAAATGACCGGAGCCGCCATGGACGTCGATTCTCTGGTTCACGCCGCCACCCAGGGCATGCTGCTGTGCCTGACGGTGTCGTTGCCGTTCGTGATCGCGGCCGCCGCGGTCGGGCTCGCCGTGTCGTTCGTCCAGGCGATCACGTCCCTGCAGGACCAGGCGCTGCCGTTCGCGGTCAAGCTGATCGCCGTGACGATCGTGCTGGTGATCGCCGCCCCGCTGTCCTGCGCCGCGATCCTGCATTTCGCGAACGAGATGATGCGAACGGCGTTTCCCAACTGACGCGAGGCCGCGATGACACGTATCGGACCCCACTCCGCCGCACTCGCCCAGCAGGCGGCGGCCGCGCACCGGAAGTCGGCGAAACCGTCGCGCACGAAGCCGGCCGGGCAATTCGCGACGCTGTATCGCGGCACGCGCTTCGCGCACGGCGGCATGCAGGCACAGCAGAATGCCGCGCAGATGCAGCGCGCGAAGAAAATGGCCGCGCGGCTCGCCCGGCGCCGCCGCACCGCACGCGGCAAACGTGGCGCCGGTTCGCTCGACGGAGCGGACGGCGCCGACACCGCCGGCGAACCGCCGGAACTCGAGGTATCCGGCGACGAGCACGAACGCCGGGGCGGAAACGGCGGCGGGCGCGACAGCCAGGGCGACGAGCAGGACGATGCGAACGAAACGGAACGCGTCGCCACGGCCACGTTCAAGACCGGCCGCAGGCCCACGGCCGGGCCGGCCGCGTCGACGCGCGCCGCGGAATCGCCACCTGCCCCTGCGCCCGGCCTCGATCCGCGCGCGCTGCGCGACGCGTGCGCCCGCGAACTGCTCGCGCTGCCACGCGCGCTCGCCGCGCAGCCGGGTGCCGGCGTCGCCGCGCACGTGCACGCGTGGTCGGCGCGCTGGCTGCGCGTGCAGCAGTCCGGCGTCGCGCTGCCCGAGGCCGATCTCGAGATGCTGCGCACGCAGCCGCCGCAGCGGGGGGCGGCACCGCTGCCGGAAGCGGCACGCGACTTCAACGTGCTGGCCGGCCTGCTGCTGCGCCAGTTCGACCGCCCGCGCACACCGCGACAGTTCGCGGACGCGCTCGACACGTTGCGCGCGCTGCGGCGCATGCCGTAGCGCGGTGGCGCCCGATGCTTCGTTCGACACGCGAAGTCTTCGCATCCGGGGCCGGCAGCGCGTTTTTAGCCTCTACATTCACAGCGAGACGGACGATGCGCGCCCGTCGTGCACGGCACCGCCGATTCGGCATACGGACCTGATATCGATTGAACGCTTCGCTCATGAAACAGCTACGGATACTGACGGGATTCCATGCGGGCGCGATGCTGCAGCTCGCGCCGGGTCAGCATCGGGTTCATGGCGGTGCCGATGCGGATATCCGTCTGACGGACTGGAGCGGCCCGGACGTGACGCTCGACGTCGATCCGTCCGGCGTCGTGCGTGCGATCACGCGTATCGACGCGCCGGAAACCACGCCCGCGGATACCGCGGCCGAACCGGAAACGGTGATCCTGGTCGATTTCGTGCCGATGCGGTTCGGCGAGACGATCCTGTGCGTGGGTCCTGACGACGTGCCGTGGCCGTCGGATCTCGACCTGCTGTCGACGCTGCTGACCCGGCCTGCCGATGCGCGGGTCGATGCCGAGCGGCGCAAGCGGCGACGCTACTACGGCGCACTCGTCGCGTGCATCGCGATCGGCATCGTCGCGGGCACCGCCGTGCTGCTGACCACCGCGCCCGACAGCGAGGCCGCGCTGCGACACGGCGCCGACTACCGGACCACCCGCATCCAGGACGCGCTCGCGGCCGCGCACATGACCGAGCTGCAGGTGCGCACGGTCGGGAACACGAGCGTCGTGACGGGCATGGTCGCCAATCTCGCCGACGATCAGCTCGTCCGCTCGACGCTCGCGAAGATCGCATTGAAGGACGTCGTGCGCAGCTACGACGTCGCGCAGAACGCGGTGCACAGCATCGAGGATTCACTCGGCATCGCGGGCGTGCGCGTCAAGTACCTCGGCAACGGCGAGTTCGCGATCACCGGCACGGTCGACAGCAAGGACGCGCTCGACAAGGCCGTCACGCGCGTGCGCGCCGACCTCGATTCGAACATCCGGCGGCTCGTCGTGCAGGCGGTCGAGCATCCCGGCCACGCCGCGCCCGTGACCGGACAGTATTCGGAGATCGTGTCGTCGGACACGGTGCAGTACACGCAGACGCCCGACGGCGTCAAGCACATCTACGTGACGGACGCACCGGCTGATCCGGTGCCGGCGTCCGGCGTGCCGGTCGCCTCCGGCCCGGCGCTGCCGTCCGTCGACAGCAGCACGATCGTGCGCAGCGCGGAGCAGGTGCATGCCGCGCCCCGCCCGGCTGCGCCGGACTCCTGACTTTCCACCGACCTCGACAGGACCACCGACATGTACGAACCGATTACGCCCTACGCCAAGCAGTTCGACAATCTTTCCGCGGTCGTCAGGGATCCGAACGCGGCGCCGACGATCGACGGGATCCAGCGCGCGCTCGCCGAGATCGCTGAGAACGTGAACAACGCCACGCCGGGCGCCGAGATCGACAACCGGAATCGCGCGACGCTTTACCGCGGCCTGCTGGCCGCCACGCGTGTGATCCAGCAGATCCGGCGGGCGTAGCGCGCCCCGCTTCCGTTCTGTTCCGCTGCGGCCCTTGCCGCTCGAGAACGGTTTATCCGCAGTAACCGTCGTCACTTCACAAGGAGAATCACCATGGCAGGCGCATTGGCAGGTGCAGGTGCAGCAGTCGCGAGCATTGAACAATCCACGGCGGCACAGACCGCGATCACGCAGGCGAGCTCGGCGGCAGCCACCGCCCAGGCATCGAACAACGCCCAGCTGAATGCGGCGACGGCGGCAGCCAACGCCACCAATTCGGCAACCGGTTCGCTCAAGGACATCGCGAAGAACCAGTAACGCGCTTCGCACGCCGCACCGCGGCGCCACCGCCGGCGCGACAGGCCAGCCCGACCCGGTCATCCGGCGGGCTCCGGCGCGCCGGCCTCTTCTCATTCCCGCTTTCGTCGCGTCGTCCCGCTCATGAACGATCCCCGCTATCTCGAACTCGTGGCCCAGTTTTGCGCGGTAGTCGGGCTTCACGACGTCGACTACGTGCAGGAAACCGGTTCGGTCGAGGTCGAAGGGTTCGAGGTGCGTCTCGAGCACGTCGAGCGCGACCAGGAGGCGATCTACGCGAACTTCCACTTCGGCACCGTCACGGCGGGCCGCACGCTGCACATTTTCCGGTTGATGCTCGAGGCCAACCTGCTGATCTACGCGCAGGACCAGGCGCAACTCGGCATCGACGCGGACACGGGCTCGATCGTCCTGATCCTGCGGCTGCCCTTCGATCCCGATTTCAGCGGTGCCGATCTCGCGGACCTGCTGGTTCACTATGCCGACCACGGCCGCTACTGGCGGCAGAACATCATCGAGTCGAGCGACGAGATGTTCGAAGGCATCGCTTCCGGCGAATTCTTCTGGCTGCGGGCGTGACCCCGTGACCGGCCGAATCGCGCCGCCCGTACGCGCCGCGCGCAGCGGATCACGGCCCGATGTCCGCGCGACGGGCCAGGCTCAGCGCGCTCCATTCGAGCAATGCGACGAAACCGTCCGGCACCGCGATCACATACCGGCGGCCGCTGACGTGCGCGATCGCGCCCGGTTCCCACGCATGCCGTTCGTGCCAGCCGACCGCACGCCGCACGTAGAGCACGCTGCCGCCGACGTGCGCGATGCATTCGTGCAGCCCGTTGGCCCGGACCTGCGTCATCACGCGATCCACCGGCTGCGTGAAATCGAGGGTGCGGTCGGTTTGCGACGGCATCGGCCAATGGCTGCCGCCCGCCTGCGGCACGCGCGCGGCCCACAGCGCGTCGAAGCGGTACGCGACCTGCTGCGCGAGCCGGCAGCCGGCCATCTGCACCTTGAGCTGCAGGCTTTCGTGGCACTCGTCGGCGGCGAGCGCGAAGCGCTCCTGGGCCAGTATTTCGCCGGCGTCGAATTCCGGTGCGATCCGGTGGCAGGTCACGCCCCATTCGCGATGGCCATCCAGGATCGCGCGCATCAGCGGGTACGGGCCGCGCGCCTGCGGCAGCAGCGAAGGATGGAAGTTGATCGCGTGCCGCACGTACGGCGTCCAGTCCGGAATCCGCCAGCCATACCCGGCCACCACCAGCACGTCGCAATCGAGATCGCGCAGCGTGCGCAGCGCGGCTTCGTCGATTCGCGACAGCTGCAGCGGCAGCCCGTGCCGCGTCGCATGCGACACGATCTCCGCATTCGAATTCACACGGTCGTCGGTCACGAAGCTGAACAGCGATACGGGTGTCCATCCGGCGCTCGCGAATGTCTCGAGTACCCCATGAAACAGATCGAATCCTGCGAGTGCGAAACGCATGCGGTATCTCCATCGAGGGAACGGCGGCGGCCGGTGCTGCCTGCCACGCTGCGCCGCGCATCCGCCAGCATGTCACGACGCACCGCGCTACCCGTGCGGTGCGACGAACCCGGCGCCACCCATGCGAAGACATTCCGTGACGCACGTGCAGGTTCGCGCATTCGCGCCGCGGCGCACGCCCTTGCGCAACACTGATCCGACCGATCGATGACGAGCGATCATCATGCGACTGCCCCCGTTGACCCACCTCGAAACCGAATGGCTGATACTTCGCCCGCTGGTGCCCGGCGATGCGCCCGCGCTCTTCGAGCAGATGCTGAGCGACCCCGAAACGATGAAGTACCTGCCGATCGGGCGTCACGGCGATCTCGCGCAAACCCACGCGTATATCGCCGAAGCCCGCCGCGGCTGGCGTAACCGGACGCTGATCCGCTATGTGTGCGAGTGCCGCGCCACCGGGCAGCTCGCGGGCGTGATCGAACTCACCCCCGACCTGCCCGGGGTTCGCCTGTCGGTGATGATCGCGAAGCGCGGCGGCACACGGCGCCGGCGCGCGTGCCTGATGGCGCTGCAGGAACTGCTCGGCTGGCTGCTCGGCCAGCGCGGCGTGCAACGGATCCATGCGCGTTGCGTGGCCGGCAGCCCGGCCGGTCACTGCATCGAGCGCCTGGGTTTCCGCTGCGAAGCGGTGCTGAAACGTCACGAGCCGCAGCCGAATCGCGATCTGGACGCAGCGGACTGCCTGCTTTACGTGTTGACCCGGCACGCTTGTCCAGCCGCGCCGGCGCCCGATGCCGGCACCTGGCTGCGCGACTTGCTGCGCGATTCGTCCGGCGGCCGCGCGCGCCTGTGACGCAGGCGGTGCGCTCCGCCGCGCCGCCTGAGCCGCACTACGGCGCGTCGGCCGGGATCGCCGCCGCGGTCGCGCCCGGCGTCGCGTATTGCGCGCACACCGGGTCTTTCCAGTGCGTCGCCTGGACCAGCCGGTGCGCGTCGAATTGCACCTGGTACTGACACGTCGCGTATTCGCCGGGGCGGCCGGTCGGCAGCTTGAAGAGGTAGTTCCACGCGCGGACGCCGTACGTGCCTTCGCTGAAATGCGGTTCATGAATCAGCAGGTACACCTGGTTCTCGGTGATGCCGGGCACGACCTGCCGCAGGTCGCGCGCACTGACCCGGGCGCCGCCGGCCACCCATGCCGCACCCGGATCGGGGAACACCGGCGTGCCGTTTGCCGCGGAGGGTGCGGGCGTGCTGCAACCCGCGAGCAGCATGCTGCCCAGCAGCGCGATCGCCGCGCCCTGCATCGTGTCGATTCTCATGTCGAAGCGGGTCATCCCCGTCGGTTGGTCGGTTGAAAAGGAACGAGGCGGTGCTCGCTCATGGGCCGCGCCGTGTGCATCCCGCGCGGCAGTGCCAGCGGCAACGCAGGCTGCGGCGATGCGGGCAGCCGGCCGCCGGCGTGCGCGGGCGTCGCTCGTCCAGCCATTCGCGTGCCTGCACCACGAACCGCACGACGTTCACCACGCCGGCGGCTTCGTTGCCCGACGCGACGGACGACGGATCGCCCGCATCCGTGCCGGCACCGGTACCGATGCCGGCTTCGTCCGATGGCACGGACGACCGCGTACGACGGGCGAGCCACCCGCGTTCGACGAGGTTGGCCTCCAGCGCGCGCACGCCCGGCAGCGCCGCGCCGTGCGCGGCCAGCGAACGTCCCGTGGCGGCCGCGAGCGTGCCTGCGCGGCGCACGGTCGCGCTCGCGTAGCGGCCGGCCGTGCCGGCTGCATCGGCGATGACGTCGTGGGCGGAGCGGGCCGTCGGTGCCGCTTCGCCGCGTCGCGCCGTAGGCATTTGCGTCGTGGCGGTGGTGGTGACGGGCAGCGTGGACGCTCGCGGTTGCGTATCGGGCAGTGCATGACCGCGTGCCGGAGTGAACGGCTCGTTTTGCGCGACGGCGCCGGCACGCGGTGGCGTTGCGAGTGGCCCTGCCGGTCCGGCAAAAACCGGCGTTCCGGCCAGCCCCCGCACCGTTTCGCCGGCCGCGCCGCCGGCGTGCGGCCCGACGTCGTCCCGACCTGCGGTGTGCAGCGCCGGCTGCGTATCGGCCGCGGATGCCCCGGCGTTACCTGCACCGGACCGAGGAGACAGGTCGCCCTCCGGTGCCGACGGAAGTGGCAGCGCGCCTTCGGGCGCGGCCAGCTCAGGTTCCTGCCGCTGGGCCGTGTCGCCGCCTTCGTCGGGCACGATGCCCGATACCGCGTTGCCACCTGCCTGCGCGCTTCCAGCGAGTGCCGGGCCCGTGCCGGGCGCCACCGGCCCTGTCGCGCCCCCGCGTATGCCGGGCACACCAAGCGCACCGGGCGCACCGGACGCCGTGCGCGGCCACGGTACGCCGTCACGTGCCGGCGCGGGCGCCGTGTCCGCGGGCCGCCCCTGGCCCTGCCCGCCACCGGCCGCGTCCTTCAGTTCCGCGCCCCCGCCGCCGATCACCGCGAGCAGGCTCAGCACGACATCGCCGTCGAGCTGCACCGTATCGCGCGCGGCATCCGGCGTCACGCCGTCGGGCCCGCGCGTGTCGTCGGTCCGGGCGGCCTCAGTTGCCGTGCGGTGTGATGGAATGTGCGAAGACATGGGAGCGAACCGGGGCGAACGGGATGGCGAGCGCTTCCATCCGGCGAAGCCACGGCAGGCAACGTGCCCCGGCTCGATCGATCGTCGCGCGTGCCCGTGTCATGCGTCAGCGCCCGGCGGCCGCGTGCCGCGCGACCGGCGCATCGATGTCGTCGGCATACGCCGGCACCGGCATCGTCGTGCGTTGCCGTACCGGCGCAACGCGGTGTTCGCTCGTCTGGATGAAGATGCGGTAGCCGACGGCATACATCGTGCGCAGGTAGACGCCGTGCTCGCCGTTCAGGCTGAGCTTCTTGCGCAGCTTGTAGATGTGCTGTTCGAGCGAGCGGCTGACGACGTCCTCCGGGCTGCCCCACACCGTCCGTGCGATCTCGCCGCGGGCGACGTACTTGTCGAACTGCGAGAACAGCATCCACGCGATCGCGAACTCGCGCGACGTGAGCCGGATCACGTCGCCGGCCACGCTGACCGCCGACGCGTGGCGATCCAGCCGGTACGGGCCGCACGTCAAGCGTTCGCGGTCCACGCTGCTGCGCGTGCACTGGAGCCGGCGGCTGGTCAGGCGCAGACGCAGCAACAGTTCCGGCAGGCTGATCGGCGCGAGCACGATCTCGTCCGTTTCGTAATCCAGCAGGTCCACGGCGTCCATGCTGTCGCCCGGCGAGCAGATCAGGATCAGCGGCGCGCGCTGGACGCCGTGGCACGCGCGATGGACGAGCACGGGATGCTGCGGATCGATGCCCCGCTCCATGCTGATCAGGATCGCATCGAACTCGCGACGCGTGAGCGCGCGGGCGAAGGTCGTTTCGTCGTCGAACCGGTCGACGGCGATGCCGTTCGCGGCGAGATGGCTGCAGATTGCATCGCGCCGCGTCATGTCTTTGGAGAAAACCGCAAGATTCATTATCAGCTCGTTCCCTGTATGAGCAGGCAGGAAAGGCGTCGTCCATGCCGGCCGGCGGGCGGCTTCATGCGAGGAGCGATGTCATGGTTCCGACTGCGGCAACTGGATGCTCCGGCGACGGCGACGGGCTGCATCGTCGAAGGCGGATGCGATGAATGCTACATACGACCCCGGGCAAGGGAGCCGGATCGGTAAACGGAGAATGTCAGGCGAAATCAGCGGAATACGCCGCAGCTATACGCAAATGGCGTCACCTGAAAAATAGCCACGGGGGAAACATTGGTATTGATTTTCAATGCCATTCCCATCATTGAATTCGCTTGAATTCGTTTAGCTTAATCGGTAAACAAATCAATGAAAAATGAGTTGATCGTGTCGCGCAAATTGTTGTGCGGACCCCAGGAAAACCGCAATGCGATGAGATTATGCTGCATCCGGCAAACTTTCGTATTGCGCTTATCTGTAACGAATTGTCAATGAGGCTTCTCTTGCTTATTTCGCCTTGATTTGTTTATCTTGATGTGTAAACAAATTAATATCGACCGATTGCGCTGGCGACAATCTTTTATGTCGATTCGATTAAATCCGCAATGATTCCATTGTGTCGATTTATGCCGATTTTTCATGAAGTGCGCCTTCCATTCATCGCGCGTCGATTGATGGTATCGGTTCACCCGTTTCAAGGCACGACCGCTTCCGGTTGTGCGAGGTCGCGGTTCATCGCCGCCAGGTAGCGGCCGTCGAGGAACCGGCACTCGTGTTTCAGCATGCCGTAGAGGATGAAGTCGGTCCGGTCGGACGCCCCCTCGCGAATCACCCCTTCGCGCCGGAAGCCGAGATTTTCGTCGAGCCGCTGCGCGGCCGGGTTGTCGGCGCGGACGTAGCCGCTGATCCGGTTGCAGCGCAACAGGATGAACGGGAAGCGGAACGCCGCGCAGACGAATCCGGGCGTGATGACGTGCGGCGAGCCGGCCACCGCGAAATGCATCGCCACGTTTGGGCCGTTGTAGGCCTGATACACGACGCCGGCCACGAGTCGGCCATCTTTCTCGAGGCCGATCGCGTCGTCGTAGTTGGGGTAACGCGCTTCCCCCGTCAAGGACGCCACGAACTGCATCACGTCCTCGCTTCGATCCAGAATGAGCCGTCTCATGCCAATTGCGAGTGCCATGCGGCGAGGCGCGTCGCGCCCGCCGCGTCGTCCGTCGTATCCGGGCCGGCGGATTGCCGCTGCCGGTCCGGCCGTGCCCGCTGCGTCAGACGGTGACCGTCTGCCCCTGCGGATCCACCGGTCCCAGCCCCAACTGGCTGAGTTTTTCGACTTCCTTGCCGGTCGCCGCATCCTGCGCTTCGCCCTGGCTGCCGCGCAGGTCGCCCGCCGACACGCTGACATCGGACGCGTCGATCGTTTCGCGGCCCTGCGGCTGATGCTTCCCGTTCGTCGAGCCGGTGTTCAGGATCTCGGCTGCGGTGCTCTTGCCGCTGTCGAACGTGACCGAGCCGTCCGCGTTCTGCTTGCCGATGCTCTTGCCGCTCTTGTCGTAGATATTGCCCTGATCGTCCATCTGCACCTGCACCGTGCCCTTGTCGGTGCTCAGCTTCACGTTGTGCAGCCCCTGGCCGGCCTGCCCGGAGCCGCCCAGGCCGACCGGTAGCCCGCCGTTCGCATACGGCGAGTTGCCCGATGGCGGCACGCTGCCATTCGGCGACGCGCCGTCGCCGAGCGTGATCGTGATGGTCTGGCCGCCGGTCGGCGCATTGCCCATGCCGAAGTTGGCGTTCTGGCCGCCACCGGGCACGCTGTTGCCGCCGTTCGCGTTGTACCCGCCGTTATTTTGCGGGTAGCTCACCGGGATCGTCGAACCGGCGTCCGGGCTGCCGTTTCCGTTGCCGTTCGGGCCGCGGAGATCGCCCGCCGACACGCTGACGTCGGACGCATCCATCGTTTCACGGCCTTGCGGCTGGTGCTTGCCGTTCGCCGAGCCGGTATTCAGGATTTCGGCCTCGGGGCTCTTGCCGCTGTCGAAGGTGAACGAGCCGTCCGGGTTCTGCTTGCCGATGCTCTTGCCGCTCTTGTCGTAGAGGTTGCCCTGGCTGTCCATCTGCACCTGCACGGTACCCTTGTCCGAGCTCAGCTTGACGTTGTGCAGCCCCTGGCCCGCGCCACCGAGGCCGTTCACGCCACAGTTACCGCCGGCCGGCGGCTTCAGGAGCGCGGCCAGCGAACCGGCGTCCAGCGTGAGGTTCACCGGCTGATTCGCCGACGATGCACCATTGGCGCCTGAATTGCCGAAGTCGGTCGGCGTGGTCGTCGACGGACTGACGGTAATCGTGATATTCGCGGCCATATCGGACACTCCTGTCTTTGATTGGAAGTATTTACCCGGCTTGCATTTCGTGCGGTCAATATAGGTGAGTGGATGACCCGACACGGGAACCGGCACGTATCGACGCGCATAAATACGAAGCGAAATATCGATTGCAACGCGTCATAATTACCTGACTCAAAATCGCGATCATGAAAAATTGACCGCTCCCTCTGCAATTACCGGCTTCTTCGCCGATCGCCGGCGATTGCCGCGCCGCTAGCGCCGCCCCATCGCTGAACCGAGTGCCGATTCGAGACGGTCGGTTGGCGACTGCGCCATCAGCCTGACGATCGGATCGGGATCGTCCTTCATCTGCTTGGCCTGATCCTCGTCGAGCGGCTTCTGCGCGACACCGCCGGCCGCGGTCCGCAGGTGGGCGATCGCCTCCATCTTCGACATCCCGAGATCGCGCATCAGTTGCAATGCCGATGCGATGTCGCTGCCGCCGTCGGCTCGCCGGTCGTCGTCGACCGCCTTGCGATAGAACGCCTTCAACTCCTTGTGACGCACGCCGCCGCTCGCCTGCAGATAGGCGGGCGCCAGCGACTGGCGCCCGTGGCTTTCCTCCAGCATGCCGACCACGCGCGCGGCCGCATGCTTCTTCACGAGGTCGACTTCCTGCTTCTTGTTGTCGGTCGACTTGTTCTCGTCGAACAGGTCGAACTTGAGCGGCAGGAAGCGCCCGATGCGCTGCTGGTTGACGGTGTCGCGAATGCCGTCCCAATCGCCCTTTTCCGTCGCGCCCGGCTCGCCGTCGAACTGTTTCTCCAGCCGGTTGCGCATCGCGCCATCGGCGATGGCCGCCATCTTCTTGTCGCGGTAGTGCTGCTTGAGCGAGTGGGCGGCTTTGCGGTTGTCGAGCAGGTCGCGCCCCGACAGGATCGCGCCGCCTGCGATCGCCGCCGGCGCGGCGCCATGCGTGCCGACCGCGAGACCGACGCCGGCCCCGATCCCCACGGCCGACATGGTCGTCTTGATCGCTGACCGGACCACGCGGTTCTTGCCCTGGACCTCGGCGATGTAGCGCCCGGTCAGCACGTCGAGCATCTTCTCCCGCTGGGGGCCCTCGGGCTGATTCAGGATCGCCACCTTGAGATCGTAGCGGGACTGGAAGTCGGTCTTTCCCGCGACTTCCGACAACGGCACCTCGTGGCCGCCCGTCGCGACCTTCGGCTCGTCGGCGGAAGCCGGCCAGTTCCCCAGCTGCTTCTGGTAGCGGCTCTTGCGCAGCGCGGACGAGCCCAGCTCCTGCGCTGCGTAGACCGTATTCACGCCTTCGTGCGCCAGGGCCAGCGCGGACGCCGGCGAGGCGGTCAGATGCGCCTTCGTCAGCCCCTGCACGATCCCGCCTTCCGGTTTCGTCCTGTTCAGCAGTTGGGGAAGCGCGTTCTCGTTGTCGACCTTGATCCATCGCCCGAATCTGCGTAGCGCCTTCGCGCCGACGGAGGCGTTCGGCACGAGCTGGCCCAGTGCTTCGCCATGCGGGCGCGGCGCGGCTTCCTTCTTGCCGGTGTTCGTCGTTCCGTCCGTCTTTTTGGGTGGGTCGTCGGCGCGCTTGCCCGTGGCCAGGTCGGCCGGCGGCGGGGTCGTGACGGTCGGGGTCGGCGACGCCGGCTTCGGTTTCGTCGCGTCGATCCCGCTGCCGGCTGCCTTGCCCGGTGTACTGGTAATCGCCTCGAAGTGCCCGTGCTGGTCCCAGACGACGACACGGTGCGTCGGCACCTGTCCCGCGCGATGCTGGCTGCCGTGAAACTGGCCGAGCGTCGTGACCGGATGCGTGTCGTCGACCCCCGCCTGCACGACACCGACCTGCATGTCGACCCCGAACTTCTCGTTCACGAGCGAGACGAGTGCCGCGCCGTGTCCGCCTTCGTTGGTGTCCAGCAGCAGCATCCTGCCTCTCTCGTCCGGGTGCTGCGCGTCGAAGCCGGCGCGGATCTCGCTCACCGCCTGGTCCAGCGCCGGACCGTCGAGGTCCGGCCTCGCGCACTGCACGAGCGCGTAAATCGAGCAGTTGTTGTCGCGGCCGCTGTTGCGGATCGGCTGCATGTCCTGACCGGCAAGCGACCGCTCGAAGCGCTCGTTGGACGCGCGAGTCGCGTCGAGTTGTGCGTTGCGCGCTGCCTGCGGCACATCGGCGACCACCGGCGTGTGCTTGTCCTTGCCGGAAGGCGGTTTGACGGACGGCGGCGTGACGGCCGGCGTGTCGACGTCGCCGGCTTCGCCGAAATACGTGTCGAATACGCGACCGAGACGCGCCACATGGTCGCCCGTTGCAGGCGGATCGGCGGTCTCGGCCGTCTTGGCGGCCTTCGCGACCGGTGTCGTCCCGGTCTCCGTCTCGTGCAGCGTGGCCGCGACGACGGCCGGCACATGCCGGGGCTCGGACGGTTCGACCTCGCTCGTCTTGTCCGTGATCGATGCGGGCCGGCTTTTCGATTTCAGCGAAGCGAGCGACGTGTTCGAGCGTAGCGACGGCGATTTCCTGACGGTGAAGCCCGTCGCGCGCTCGCTGCCCGGCAGCGCGCCGGGCCGCGCGACGCCATCCAGCGCCTTCAGCGTTTCCGCGCCCCAGTCGGACGGCGATTCCCGCGGCGTCTCCGCCGACTTCCTGGGCGAGCGCGTATCCAGCCCGGCAAGCTGCGGTGGCGGCGTCGCGACCGGAGGAGCCTTCTGCTTGCCGGTTTCCGGCGCCTTGCGTTCGCCGGACGTCGTCGAGGGCTCGGGCTGCCGCCGCTCGAGCACGGCATTGCTGATCTTTCGGAACATGGGGATCTCGCGGCAGGATCGTATTGCGCGCTACGTTGGCATAGTGCGGGCGCGGATCCGGCAGCGATACGAAGCGAGCGCCACTTTCGCGAAGGCCGTTCAGGCTCGTCCGCGCACGGATGCCGACAGCGGCGCTGCGCGCTGCGCGTTGCGCGTTGCGCGGTGAATGCGAAAAGACGTTCGGGGATCCGAATGCGTCACGGTTTCAGGCATGACGCATCCACTACACTCGATTCGACCTGTCCGGCGACCGTCGCATCTTCCCCGGAACACCGTTGCCTGACCGGGGCCGCCGGCGTCCTCCCGATTCTCCCTGGAGCATTTCCACCATGAAAATTTCGTCTGCCCGCAACGGTGCCGTTTCCGAACACACGCAGGACAGCCCGATCGAGCCTTCCGCGGGAAAGCCGCGGGCGCCTGCAGCATCGTTGGGAAAGCTATCCGACTTGTCGTCGATGGCGCGCCCGAAGCGCGGCGCAGGTGCAACGGGTGCCACGATGGGCGCGGACAACGGCACGACGCCGTTTCACGCCGGCACGCAGAACGATTGCGGCCTGCATACCATCGCGTCCCTCACCGGCTGGTCCGAACCCACCGTGGTGCAGAAGCTCGGGCTGTCGGAGCAGGACGTGAAAGACATCAGCGCGCACGGCATGCAGCCCGATACGGTGACCGCTGCGTTCAAGCACATCAACAACGGCAACGTCGAGCATCGTCAGGGCACCGCCGACGATCTCGTCAAGGGGCTCGCGCAATTCCCCGAAGGTCACCAGTTCGCGCTCGGCATGCAACGCGATTCGGGCATCGGTCACCTGGTGTCCGCGAAACGGGTCGGCGACCGTCTCGACATCACCGACCGTCAAATCAACCAGACCACATCGGTCCGCAACGAGCAGGAGCTTCAGCAATACCTGCAGCAACAGGGCGCATCGAAAATCCACACCTGGTACGACAAGTAAGCCGCGTACCGGCAACCGGTTCCCTGCCCGATCCGGTCGGGCAGCGCCGGCGAGCAGATCGGCGCGTTGACGGCGACGCGCCTGACACACGGCAACACCGTTGCGCGTGGGCGTTCCCGCGATTGCACCGCTGTCACCGATCTGCCACCGTCGACCGGTAGCGTTCGGGGCTGACCCACGCTATCGACAGACGAATCCGCCATGCAGCGCACATTGCGCGCCACGCCCCACGTTTATGCGGCCACGTCCCGCGCCCTCGCCGTCAGCCTCGCGATCAACCTGCTGCTGCTCACCGTGGAGACGGTCGCGGCGTGGTCCGCGCATTCGTCGGGGCTGCTCGCGGACGTCGCCCACGCGGCGATCGATCTCGCGGCCGATGCACTGATCCTCATTGCGTGCCGGCTCGACGCGCGCCTGCCGCCGGCGCGGCGCCCGACCTACGAACCGCTCGCGCTCGCGGGCCTCGGCGCGTTGCTCGTTGCGACCGGCGCGCAGATGATCTGGCACGCGGCGAACCGGTTCGCGCTGCCGCCCGTCGTGCAGCCGGGCGCGACGACACTCGCGCTCGTCGCGCTCACGCTCGCCGGCAAGGCCGGGCTGTCGCACTGGATGCTGCGCAAGGCGCGCGAGACTGGCTCCGCGCTGCTCGAGGCGAGCGGCTGGCATGTGCGGACCGATGCGCTGTCGTCGTTGCTGGCGACGCTCGCGATGAGCGCGGCATGGGTCGGCTTCGGTCGTCTCGACGATCTGGCCGCGCTGGCGATCGGCGCACTCGTGATCCGCACGGGTGTGGGTTTCATCCGGCGCGGCTGTGCGCAGTGGCCGGCGCTGTCGGCATGGGCCGATCGGTCGACGCGCGGCTCGTGAACGCAGCGGGCGTCGCCCTGCATTAGCCGCTATCGGCGATGAATGAAGAAGAGGCTCGCGCGGTGCGAGCCTCTTTTGCATGAGGTCGCCGCCCTCATCGTGCTATACGCGACACGTCGCTCCCTGTCGATGTATCGCCAGACGAATGCGGCCGGTTCCGATGGATCGGCCCAGCTTCGCTTACCCGAGCGGCACGACACTCCCGAGCAGAATCCGCACGAGCGTCGCCTGGCGCGTGACACCCGTCTTCGAGAAGATCGCGCGCAGATGGGTGCGCGCCGTGTTCTTGCTGATCCCCGATTCCTCCGCGGCTTCCTCGAGCGTCAGCCCGTTCGTCAGCAGCAGCGCGAGCGACGTCTCGGCGGGCGTCAGGTCGAACAGCTTGCGGATGATCTCCTGCGCGCCCTGCGGCTTGCGGTCGGGGTCGCGCAGGAACAGCGTGACGGCCGGCCGCCGCTTGTTGTCCTCCGACCAGTCGGACAGCAGCACCGTGCGCACCAGCAGCCCGAGGCGCGGCTTGTCGAAGCTGCGCGTGATCGGCATCGCCTCGACGGTCGCCACGGCCGTGCCGTGGTGCCCCATCACCGCATGGCGGATCAGCCGTTTCAGCGTGCGGTTCTCCTGCGCATCGGTCGCCTCGATCGTGCCGCGCGCAATCGTCAGACCGTTGTTCTGCTTGAGGATCTCGTCGGCCACGCTGTTCAGGTCGATGATCGTGCCGTTCTCGTCGAGCGTGATCGTGCCGATCTGCATCCGGTTGATCGCATTCGCATAGATCGAGCGTTCGACCTCGGCCGTGTCGAGCCGCGAATGCAATTCCACCGCGCGTTTCAGGTGCGGCAGCAGCAGCGCGCAGATCGCCTTGTCGCGCGCGGAAAACTGCTTCGACGCATGGTTGCGGCACACGCGGAAGCGGCACTCGACGCCCGACGCCGTGCGCAGGTCGGCGCCGAGGATATAGCGCACGTCCTGCGGCTTCAGGAACTGCTTGTACAACTCGCTCGACAGCCAGCCGGTGTCGCCGAACACGTCGTCGACCGTGACCACGCGATCGGCCGGCAGGCCGACGAACGGGTCGAGCGAATAGTAGTAGTTGTTGTACGACGCCTCGCCGTCGCCCGGCACCACCGGGCCGAATTCCGACGCGTGCACGGACAGCGGCGCGCGGCGGTCGCTCGCGGCGGCGCGCAGGATCAGCGTCACGTAGTTCGCCTGCAGCCAGCGCCGGACCAGTTCGAGCGCACCGGCCCACGGCGGCGTCTCCAGCGGCCCCTGGTAGATGCGCGCCATCAGTTCGCTGAAATCCGCGACGCCGATGTCGGCCTCGTCACTGGTTGCCTGGCTCTCTTGCGGAGCCCATCTCGTCTCCATCAGCACGCTCCATCCTCCATACGGCATGTTTCCGGCGCGACCCAACCGCGCCGCCATGATTAAGACGCGTCTAAATTCCGGCGTCATCGGGAGATTCACTGAATGGTGAGAATTGGCTATCCGGGCGAACGAACCATCGTCCGATCGGATGATGTGGCGCCCTGCCCGCTGCGCTGGAATGCCCGTCAGGCCGTGCCGGCAAGCGTCCGGCGCGGACTCAGGGAAAACCGCGACACGGGTTTACCTGATTCAAAACGCATCCGATTCAGACAGGAGTCCCCATGCCGCTCGACCCACAGGCGCAGGCGCTGCTCGCCGCGTTTGCCCAGGCACCCGCGATCGATTTCGCGCAGTTGACCGTTCCCGCGTACCGCGCGAGCCTTGCCGCCGGCGGCGCGTTTGCCCCGGGCGATGCCGTCGCCGCCGAAGAGGACTGGCGGATTCCGCTGTCGGGCCGTCAGTTGTCCGCACGGCTGTATCGACCCGCCGCCGATGGGCCGTTGCCGCTGACCGTGTTCTTCCACGGCGGCGGCTTCGTGTCGTGCGGAATCGATACACATGCGAACCTGTGCCGCAGCCTTGCAACCCGGGCGCGCACGCTCGTGCTGTCGGTCGACTACCGTCTTGCGCCCGAGGCGCGCTTCCCGGCGGCCGCGCACGACGCATGCGACGCGGTGCGCTGGGCCGCCGCCAGTGCGCGCGATCTCGGCGCGCGCGCCGGCGCGATCGCCGTGGCCGGCGACAGCGCCGGCGGCAATCTCGCGGCCGTCGCCGTGCTGCAGTTGCGCGGCTCGGGCATCGCGATCGCGCACCAGTTGCTGCTGTATCCGGTCATCGATTGCGCGACCGAGCATCCGTCGTACGAAACGCTCGGCAACGGCTATTTCCTGACGGCGGACGCGATGCGCTGGTTCAAGCACCACTATTTCGACGACGGCGCCGATCGCGCGTCGCCGCTCGCGAGCCCGCTCGCCGCGCCGGACGTCGCAGGCGTGGCGCCGGCGACGATCATCAGCGCCGAATTCGATCCGTTGCGCGACGAGGCCGAAGCCTATGCGCTGCGTCTCGCGCAGGCCGGCACCCCGGTGACGCTCGTGCGCTGGCCGGGCCAGCTTCACGGTTTCGCGAGCATGCTCGGCGCGATCGATGCAGCCGACCGCGCGCTGACCTTCGGCGCCGATGCGCTGCGCCGCGCGTTCGATGTGACGGAGGCACGATGACGCTCGCCGGCACGCTGGAGATCGTCGACGAACTGCGCGCGGGCCGGATGGTCCTGCTCGTCGACGAAGAGGATCGCGAGAACGAAGGCGATCTCGTGATCGCGGCCGATCACGTCACGCCCGACGCGATCAATTTCATGGCGCGCTTCGGGCGCGGGCTGATCTGCCTCACGCTGACCGCCGAGCGCTGCGAGCAGCTGAAGCTGCCGCCGATGGCCGATCGCAACGGCACGCCGTTCGGCACCGCGTTCACCGTCAGCATCGAGGCGGCCGAAGGCGTGACGACCGGCATTTCGGCGGCCGATCGGGCCCACACGATCCGTGCGGCGGTGCGGGCCGGCGCCCGCCCGGACGACCTCGTGCAGCCCGGCCACGTGTTCCCGATCGCCGCGCGCCCCGGCGGCGTGCTCGTGCGTGCGGGACACACCGAGGCCGGCTGCGATCTCGCGGCGCTCGCGGGGCTCACGCCCGCGTCGGTGATCTGCGAGGTGATGAACGACGACGGCACGACGGCGCGGCTGCCCGAGCTGAAGGCGTTCGCCGCGCATCACGGGCTGAAGATCGGTACGATCGCCGACCTGATCCATTACCGGCGCGAACACGAATCGCTCGTCGAACGCATCGGCGAGCGGCCGCTGCATACGCCTTGGGGACGATTCCGCGCGATCGAGTATCGCGATACGGTGCACGGCGCGCCGCATCTCGCGCTCGTGCGCGGCGAGCCCGATCCGTCGACGCCGGTGCTGACGCGCGTGCACGAATGCCATTCGCTGCTCGACCTGCTCGATGCGGAGCCGTCCGCGCACTCGTGGCCGCTGCACGCCGCGCTGCAACGGATCGACGCGGCCGGCTGCGGGGTGGCGGTGCTGCTCGACTGCGACATGCGTGGCGACGCGACGCGGGTGCCGACCGGCCATGCGCGCCGCGACGGACGCGTGACGGGGATCGGCTCGCAGATCCTGCGCGAGCTCGGCGTGCGGCGGCTGAACGTGCTGTCGAGTCCGTTCCGGCTGCCGGCGCTGTCGGGGCACGACCTGGAAATCATGGCGTTCATTCCGCTCGGCGACGACGATCCGGAAAGCGCACGGAGCGTGCAGGCGAATCCGCTGCGGGCGGCGTGATGGTTGACTCGGGATGGCAGGTCGGCTTTACGCCTGACAGGCTATCGCTTGTTTTTGGCGGATACAGTCTTTGGTTTGTATTTTGACAACGCCTGCTGACCGACCGGCGTCACGCAGCAATCGTGCGCCCCCGTCGGAGCCGGCATCGATCAGCGTTTCAAGGTGCTGAGCACGGCTCGGCGCGCATAGGGCGAAGAGATCCAGCCGCGCCACTGGATTGCGCAAGGCCGGCGTGTCGGCCTGACCGAAGACGACGTGCACGCCGCGATGGCAGCCGTCGTCGCGCGCACGGAACCCGCGATCACCGAGGCTGCAGCGCAGATCCCGGCGGCGTTTCCGGCGGACGTGGCGGATGCGATCTTCGAGGGCATGCGACGGCAGGCCCGCAAGCTGGGCGCGGCCGGGTAGCCTCGGCCGTCGCCCGCGGCGATACGCTACGCGCCGGCGGCGAAGCGCCGGCAATGCTCCAGATACCCCGCTTCATGGCTGCTCACGAGCTGGACGATGCTGTTCCACAGCCACATCGGGGCATCGATCGTCTTCGCGCGGTTGCGGCCGAGTTCGGTGCGCCACGCCGCGCGTGTCGGCTTGTCCATCTGGCGCGCGTGGGCCACGCCGACCACCGCACCGAGATAGCGCGCGACGTCACGCGCATCGTCCTCGGCGAGCAGATCGATGTCGAGCTTCAGGTCCTGCGGCAGCAGTTCGCGGATCACGACCGCGCGATCGAGCAGGCGGGCAGCCCGCATCCGCTCGCCGAGGGCCGGCGACAGATGCCGTGCGCCTTCCACGACGCGCTCGGCGTTGTCGCGCGGCATCGCGGCCGTTTCGTCGCGCGGTGCAGCGGCCGTCACGCCCTCCTTGATGTCCATCAGACACAGGTCGTCGCCGTCGCTCACGTCGCCGTCGATGTCGAGCAGCACCGCGTAGCGCAGCCGTCCCAGCGAACTGCAGCCCTTCACCCAGTACGCCGCGTCGAGCACGTCGACCTTGCCCCCGTCCTTGCGGCCCTTGAGGCTCGTCGCGAGTGACGCGATCGCCTCGTCGCCAAACAGCTTGCCGATCGCACGGGATTCCTTCGCACTCAGCGGCCAGAAGCGACGGCCAAGCGGAATCGTCGGCGCGAGCCCTTCGATCCGTTCGACCGCGAGTTGCCGCCACGAGCGGCGCATGGCCTGCTTCATCACGAGGTGCACGGGTTCGGGGCGTTCGGGCAGCTTCGCGTGGCGGCTGCCGAATGCCGACGTATAACCCGCCGTCATCGCCTCCATCATGTGCACGATCGTCAGGCCCGCCAGTGCGGACCCGCGCGCGGCCGTCGCCAGCGAAAGCCCGAGGCGGATCAGGTCGTGAACGGGATTGCCGATGACCGTCTGGTCGAGATCCCGGATCTGCACGTCGACCTTCCCTTCGCTGTTCGCGACCGGGCCGAGATTGCCGGTATGGCAGTCGCCGCAGATCCAGATCGACGGCCCGTGCGGCAGCGCGCTGCCGTTGGTTTCGACGAGCCATTCGTAGAAACGCGCCGTATTGCCGCGCACGTACGCGTGGGGTGAACGCGCCATCTTCCGGCGGCGCTGTTCGGTGAGGATCGCCTGGCGCCCGGCGGGTTTCGGCATGCGCTTCTGCTTTTGTTTCTGCTTCGGCTGTGACTGGCTGCTCATTCGGTTCTCCGGATGTTCCTGTCGTGTGTGCGGCATGCCGCTTCGTCACGATGCCATTGATCGATGCCATTCTGCAAACCGGCAGCGTCGCCAAAGTCCGAACCCCCGGCCTGCCGTCTCATGCTTCATTCGGCCGGATCGGGGCCATCCACCTGGACGATGCGCGCCGGTGCGGGTTGCGCACAATGACCGTCGAACCCATTCCCGACGTCTTCCCGACATGGAACCCACCGAACTGTCTCCCGCGTTCAGCCCTCTGCAGATCGGCCCGCTGACGCTGCGCAACCGCCTGATCAAGTCCGCCACCAACGAGGGCATGACGCCGAACGGCGTGCCGTCGCGCGCGCTCGTCCGCTTTCACGAACGCATCTCCGAAGGCGGCGCCGCGCTGACGACCGTCGCGTACTGCGCGATCAGCGACGACGGCCGCACGTTCGTCGACCAGGCGCGGCTCGACGCGCCGACGGTCCGCCAGTTCCGCGCGCTGACCGACGCCGTCCATCGCCACGGCGCCGCCGCATCCGCGCAGATCACGCACGGCGGCTGCTTCACGTTCCTGCCGTCGCTGTCGACCAAGCGGCCATTGAGCGCGTCGGGCGGCTTCAACAAGGTCGGCGTGATGAGCGGCCGCTTCCTGAAGCAGGCGATGACGCGTGACCAGATGTCGATCATCGCCGACGAATTCGCGCAGGCCGCACGCCATGCGCGCGACGCCGGCTTCGACGCAGTCGAGATCCACATGGGGCACGGCTATCTGCTCAGCCAGTTCCTGTCGCCGCTGTACAACCGCCGCCGCGATGCGTATGGCGGCGACGCGGCGCGGTGTGCCGCGTTCCCGGCCGAGGTGCTGCGCCGCGTGCTCGATGCGGTGGGCCGCGACCTCGCCGTCGTCTGCAAGATCGGCGTGACCGAAGGCGTGCGCGGCGGTGGCACGGCCGACGACGCTTGCGAAGTCGCGCGGCGGCTCGAAGCCGAAGGCGCGCACCTGCTCGTGCTCAGCGGCGGGATGAACGTCGAATCGGTGTGGCAGCTGTTCGGCAGCCCGTTGCCGGGCGACGCGCGCGCGAATGCCGACAACGCGATCGTGCGCGCGGCAATGGCGCTGCAGAAGCTCACCGAGCCAAAGATGGGTGAGTTTCGGGAGATGTATTTCCTCGAGCACTCGAGGAAGGTGCGCGCGGCCGTCAGGATGCCGCTCGCTTACCTCGGCGGCGTGCGTTCACGCGGGAACGTCGAGCGGGCGATGCGCGAAGGGTTCGACGCGGTGGCGCTCGCACGTGCGCTCGTGTTCGAACCGGATTTCGTCAACGGGCTGCGCGACGGCCGGCTCGCGCAGTCGGGCTGCACGTCGTGCAACCGTTGTGTCGTGTCGATGTACACGCCGGGCGGCACCGCGTGCGTGCTGCGCGAGCCGAACGACCCCACGCCGAACCGCGTGCCGGCCGCAGGCATCTGAGGTTTGACGTGTAACGCGTGATGCCCGACGCCTGATGCCCGACGCCTGATGCCTGATGCCTGATGCGGGCGCCGCGGCCGCTCAGCCGGCGTCGCGTGCGCGGGCGAGTGCCGCGAGATTCCCTTCGCCGAACCCGTGGTGCCCCTTGCGCTGCACGATTTCGAAGAAGATCTCGCCGGGCCGGCGCTTGACGAAGGTCTGGAAGAACAGGCGCGGCACGCCGTCGCTGCCGATCTCCCCGTCGACCAGCACCGCGCGGCGGCGCAGCGCATCGAGGTCGACGCCGTGCCCCGGCAGCCGTGCGTCGACGTCGTCGTAATAGCGGGCCGGCGGCTCGACGAATTCGACGCCGTTCGCCCGCAGCGCATCGACGCAGGACAGGATGTCGTCGGTGGCCAGCGCGACGTGCTGCACGCCCTCACCGGGGTGGTCGGGCAGGTACGCATGCATCAGCTCGGTGCGCCGCGTGCCTTCCTCATAGACCGGAATCCGCACCGCGCCGCACGGCGACACCATCACACGCGATTCCTCGGACACATGCCAGTGCGCGTCGATTTCGTGGATCTCGCGAAAATGCAGCAGGTCGTGGTAGAAATCCAGCCACTCCTGCATGCGCCCTGCGCCGACGGTCTGCGTGAAATGATCGACTTGCTGCAGCCCGACACCCACGCAGTCGAGGTCGGTATGCGCGGTTGCGATGTCGATCGGCCGGAAATCGATGTCGAAGATGGAAATATCGCCGACGCCGCCGCGCTGGCCGTCACGCCCGCGCCAGCGGTCGACGAAATAGAGGTGCGAATCGCCGATGCCCTGGATCGCCGGAATCTTCAGCTCGCCGACGCCGACCTTCTCGCCCTCGAACGCCCACGCGCCGAGTTCGATCGCCCGCTCGAACGCGCGCCGGGCGCTGGCCACGCGCAGCCCGATCGCGCAGACGCCCATCCCGTATTCCTCCGCGTAGCGCGCGGCGAACGAGTCGGGCTCGGCGTTGATCAGGAAGTGCATCTGCCCTTGCCGGTAGAGCGTGACGTTCTTGCTGACGTGGCGTGCGATCGCCTTGAAGCCGAGCTGCTCGAAGCGCTGCGCGAGCGCTTCCGGCACCGGCGCCGCGAACTCGACGAACTCGAGGCCGGCCATCCCGAGCGGATTGGCAGCCGGATCGGCAGCGGGCGGCGTATCGCAGGACAGGGGGTGGGAATTGCCGGGCATTCCAGTCTCCGGGGGCATGCGTCGATGGGGATGGCGCTCGTTGCGTGCGGAAGGCGCGGCCAGGGTGGCGACCGCGCGTCCGCTCCGAACAGGCGAGTTTTCAATGCGCCAATTTTAACCAGTTCGTTCACGGCGGCACACCCTGGCCAAACGGGATATCGTCACGCCGCCTAGTGCAAACCCGAAAAGCGTTCGATAATCGCACGGACTTGAACGCTAATCGCGCACTCTATCCGATTGGCCAATTGCCGCCGTGCGGCGCGCGCCCTATTCTCCGTTCACTCATCGACTTCAATGCAGCATCGGACGCGGCGCCGCCACGATTCCACGATGCGCCGTGCCAGGAGACATCGCCATGACCCCAACCTTCGACACCCTCGACGCCGCAGCCGGCGCCCGCATACGCAGCCAGGCCCGCAAGGCCGCGATCGGCAGCTTCGTGGGCGCCGTCGTCGACTGGTACGACTTCCTGCTGTACGGGATCGTCGCCGCGCTGGTATTCAATTCCGAGTTCTTCCCGAAAGTCAGCCCGACGATGGGCACGCTCGCGGCGTTCGCGACCTTCGGCGTCGGCTTCCTGTTCCGGCCGCTCGGCGGCGTCGTGTTCGGCCACTACGGCGACCGGCTCGGCCGCAAGCGGATGCTGGTGCTGACCGTGATGCTGATGGGGCTGTCGACGGTCGCGATCGGCCTGCTGCCGGCGTTCTCGACGATCGGCTGGTGGGCGCCCGTGCTGCTGGTGCTGATGCGCGCGATCCAGGGTTTCGCGGTCGGCGGCGAATGGGGCGGCGCGGCGCTGATGGCCGTCGAGAGCGCGCCGAAGCAGAAGAAGGCGTTCTACAGCAGCGGCGTGCAGGTCGGTTACGGCGTCGGCCTCGTGCTGGCCACGGGCATCGTGTCGATCCTGAGCCACACGCTCGGCGAGGCCGCGTTCAAGTCGTGGGGCTGGCGCCTGCCGTTCGTGTTCAGCATCGTGCTCGTGCTGATCGGGCTGTGGGTACGCAAGAACATGGACGAATCGCAGGAGTTCGTCGAGAAGGTCGAACACGGCAACCGCAAGTTGCGCCTGCCGGTGCTGGAAGCGCTCACGCGTCATCCGAAGGCATTCCTGCTGATCATCGCGCTGCGCCTGGCCGAACTGTTCACGATGTATATCGTCACCGCGTTCGCGCTCAGCTATTCGACGACGAACCTCGGCATGTCGCGCGACCTGTTCCTGAACATCGGCCTGCTGGTGGGCGCGGTGAGCTGCGTGACGATCCCGTGCTTCGCGTGGCTGGCCGACCGCTACGGCCTGCGCCGCATCTACCTGATCGGCGCGCTGATCGGCCTCGCGTCCGCGGTGCCGTTCTTCGTCGCGCTGGAAGCGCGGTCGCTCGCATGGATCGTGATCTTCTCGATCCTGCTCGCTAACGCCGCGCACGACATGGTCGTGAGCGTCCAGCAGCCGCTGTTCACCGAGCTGTTCGGCGCCGAGTACCGCTATAGCGGCGCGGGCGTCGGCTACCAGTTCGCGAGCGTGGTCGGCGGCGGGTTCACGCCGTTCATCGCGGTCGGCCTCGTCAGCGTGGCCGGCGGCTCGTGGCACCTCGTCGCCGGTTATCTCGCGGTGGGCTGCCTGATCTCGCTGGTGGTCGCCGCGCGGATGCGGGCGGCGCAGTAACACGCTGACCGGATGGCCGGCCCGATGCGCGGCCGGCCATCCCGCGTGGCTCGACGATGACCTGCAATGGCGCCACTGCCTCGCGTTCGAGCGCACGACGTCAAACACTGTCAGTTACACGCGTCGATTCGCCCTTTTCCCCGCTGAACATGCCACGCCGCGTGCCGACCAATGGCATCATATGGGCCTACGTCAGTCACCGATACGCCCCCATATCATGTCGAATCTCATCGTCCACGGCGGCACTCCGCTGCGCGGGGACATCAAGCCGTCCGCGAACAAGAACGCCGTCCTGCCGATTCTGTGCGCCACCCTGTTGACCGATCAGCCGCTGCGCCTCATCGGCGTGCCGGACATCACCGACGTGCGCAAGATCCTCGACATCTTCCGCACGCTCGGCAGCGACGTGTCGGTCGACTTCACGACGGGCCTGCTCGAACTCCACCATCGCAACACGAAATTCGATCCGGCCGTTCACCGGCTGCCGGAAGCGATGCGCTCGTCGATCATGCTGATCCCGCCGCTGCTCGCGCGCTTCGGCGTCGCGCGCCTCGAGAACGACGTGAAGGGCTGTACGCTCGGCGTGCGCGAGATCGATCCGCACGTCGAGGTATTCGAGCGCTTCGGCGCGCACATCGAGCGCACGCCCGATTCGCTGATCGTCCGTACCGACGGCCCGTTGACGGCCAACGACCACTGGCTCGACTACGCGTCGGTCACGACCACCGAGAACTTCGCGCTCTGCGCGACAGCCGCCAACGGCACGTCGACGCTGATGAACGCCGCGTCCGAGCCGCACGTGCAGGAGTTCTGCCAGTTCCTCGCGATGATCGGCGTCGCGATCGAGGGCATCGGTACGTCGCGGCTGTGCGTGACGGGCGGCCGCAAGCTCGGCGGCGGCGAGTTCCGCTTCGCGGAGGATTTCCACGAGATCGCGACGTTCCTCGCGCTCGGCGCGATCACCGGCGGCGACATCACGGTGCGCAACTCGTCGCCCGAACATTTCCCGCTGATCGACCGCACGTTCGCGAAGTTCGGCGTGACCGTCACGCACCGCGACGGCTGGTCGCGCGCGGAACGCGACGGCCCGCTGCGCGTGCGCCGGCCGTTCACGCAGAACATCCTCACCAAGGTCGAAGCCGCGCCGTGGCCGTACCTGCCGGTCGACCTGCTGCCGATCTTCATCGCACTCGGCGTGCGTGCGGAAGGCAGCGCGATGTTCTGGAACAAGGTGTACGACGGCGCGCTCGGCTGGTCCGGCGAACTGTCGAAGTTCGGCGCGCACGTGCTGCTGTCCGATCCGCACCGGCTGATCACGTTCGGCGGGCTGCAGCTGACGCCGGCGCGCGTCGAGAGCCCGTACATCATCCGCGTCGCGATCGCGCTGCTGATGGTGGCCGCGAGTATCGAAGGCCGCTCGGAAATCATGAACGCGCTGCCGATCCGCCGTGCTCACCCGCACTTCGTCGAGAACCTGCGCTCGGTCGGCGCGAACGTCGAATGGACGAGCAGCGAATAAAGCACTGACGGTACGGCGCACGCCCGGCGAACAACCGTACCATCCTCCCCACCCGGCCGGCGCCTGCGCCGGCCGCGCCCTCCCGCGTTACTCGCCTCCCCCGCAATCGACATCGCCGCCGCCCATGTGGTCGAACCCGTAGAGCATCACGGCCGTCGTGCCGCGCGCGGGGTTGCTCGGGCGTTTCGCCAGGCCTTCATCGAGCGGAGACGACGGATACTGGACACTCGTGTCCATCAGGTTGCCCGGCTCCGAGCGCAGCTCCGCTTCGGTCAGCTTGCTCCCTTCCGCGCGCGGCAGCCCGAACGCCTTGCGCACGTCCGCTTCGTTCCACGTCCCCTTCAGCGTGACGGTGACCATCTGCAGCCTGCCTTGCTCCCAGTCGAGATCCACCTTCGTCGCGAGCGGATGCACGCTGGCCGCGAGCCGGTCGGGGAACGCCGGGCCCTCGTAGTAGGCCTTCGTGTTCTTGCACGCGTCGCCGGTGTTCCGGTACTGCTTCAGCGCGCAATTGAAGCGCTTGTCACGGTAGCCAAAGGCCGTTTCGACGTAGCAGCCGAATTTCGGTGACGTCATGCGCGGCCACGCGCGGATGTCGGCGGCCGGACGCGGCAATGACGTGTCAGCCGAGGAGTTGGCAGCGGCAAGTAACGGCGCGAACGCGGCGTACGCGATAAACAGGGATTGTCGGATTTTCATGTCCAGTTCAAGTCGATGCCGGGTTTGGCCCGATGTCATGTTCGCCTGCGCTGACAGACGCGCGGGGCGGGCAACTGAAACCGTCGGTACTCACGCGAACGGATTTTTCAGCACCGGCCCGCCCTCCACACACAAGCCGTCGTGCATGTCCTCGGTGTAGAGGTATTCACAGCCCTCGATCGAAGCGCTTGCAACGATACACGCGTCGTAAAACGACAAGCCGTGCCGCTCCGCCAGCTTTCGCCCCAGGTCGTGTGTATCGACCGAGATCGGCACGACACGGCACAAACCCCTGATCGGCTCCAGAAACTGCCCCACGTCGATCCACGGCATCCGCAATTTGCGACTGCAGACACTGGCTACCTCGTTCAATACCTGGACACTGATGGTCGGCCGCCGAAGCAGGAGCGACTCGGCCAGGTTCGCCTTGGTATCGTCCTCGGACAACAGGTAAAGCACGACGTTGCTGTCGACGAACGAGTGCGTCGCATCAGTCCCGCTCATTCGCATCATCCCGGCTGAACTTGAAATCGGCGGGCAACTTGCCACGGAAACGCCGCAACCGCTGCAGAAGCTCTTCGGGCCTGGGCTTGCGACTCACGGCGAAAACGCGAGGGCTATCGACCACGATTTCGATGTCGTCACCTTCGCGAAGCTCCAGAGCGTCGACCACACTGGCCGGAAGGCGGACGGCCAGACTATTGCCCCACTTTGCAACCTGCATATGGACCTCCTTGGATATACGTCTTCAATTGTATATCCCAGTCTCCCGTCGGCAAAGCTGGCCAAATGGGGGATCCCGTCCTCCGCACGCCATCCACCTAAAAAGGTGCGCGATAATCGCCCATTCACGCGCGATGACCGCGCATTCCGACGCCTGCTCACGACGATGAAAAAGCCCGAACTCGACCGACGCGACTGGATTGCCGGCCTCGAAAAAGGCCTGGCGATCCTCGAGGCGTTCGACAGCCAGCATGCGCGCATGACGCCCACCCAGGCCGCCGCGCGCACCGGCCTCACGCGCACGGCCGCGCGGCGCTACCTGCTGACGCTCGAATCACTCGGCTACGTGTACACCGACGGCAAGCTGTACGGTCTCACGCCGCGCGTGCTGCGGGTCGGCTGGTCGTACTTCGATTCGGCCCGCCTGCCGCGCACGGTCCAGCCCTATCTGCAGCAATTGAGCGCATCGCTGAACGAGTCGGCGTACGTGAGCGTGCTCGACGACTGGGAGCTCGTGTTCATCGCGCGCAACGGCGTGTCGCGCGTGATGACGACCGGCTTCGTGCTCGGCGCGCGCGTGCCGGCGCCGCTGACGTCGCCCGGCGTCGTGCTGCTCGCCCATCATCCGGATCGCGAAGCCGTGCGCGCGTGGCTCGACGACACCGAACTGCCGCCGTTCACGCCGCACACGATCACCAACAAGGCGCGCCTGCTCGAACAGGTCGACCAGGCACGCGACGCCGGTTTCGCGGCGATCGAACAGCAATTGCAGGTCGGCGTGCGCGGCATCGCGGTGCCGCTGAAGAACCGTCACGGTGAAGTGGTCGCCGCGCTGAGCACCAACATGCCGATCGGCGCGGAGACGACCGACGCGGCCGTGCGGCGCGTCCTGCCGCATCTGCAGGAAACCGCGCTCGCGATGCTGAATGTGCTGTAGCGGCAGCACTCACCGAGGCCGCGTCCGCGGCCGCCCGATCTCGCTACGCGACGGATGGCGCTCACCTGCCGGAATCGGCAGTCTGCCGGCAGCGCTTCGTCCGTCTCACCCGATCCGCCACCACCGCGGCAGCAGGTCGCGCACTTCGCGCCGCCGGTAACGGTCGTCGATCAGGTGCACGACGCCTTCGTCGTGCTCGGTGCGGATCACGCGCCCGGCCGCCTGCACGACCTTCTGCAAGCCCGGGTACAGGTACATGTAGTCGTAGCCGTTGCCGAAGCGCGCGTCCATCGCACGCCGCATCTGCTCGTTGACGTCGTTGACCTGCGGCAACCCGAGCGTCGCGATGAACGCGCCGATCAGGCGCTCGCCGACCAGGTCCACACCTTCCGAGAATGCCCCGCCCAGCACCGCGAAGCCGACGCCACGACCGCCAGCGTCGAAGCGGGCGAGAAAGGCGTCGCGCTCGCTTTCCGCCATGCCGGGCGCCTGCGCCCAGACGGGCACGTCCGGATGCCGCGTCTGCATCAGCGCGACCACGCGCCCCAGGTAGTCGAAGCTGCTCAGGAAGCCGAGATAGTTGCCGGGCCGTGTCGCGTATTGCGCGGCGATCAGGTCGGCGATCGGTTCGAGCGAACGATCGCGGTCGCGCCAGCGCGTCGACACGTGGCTCGCGACGCGCACCGTCAGTTGCTCGGCGCGGAACGGCCCGTCGACGTCGAGCCAGCCCGTGTCGCCGGGCAACCCGAGCGTGTCGCGATAGAAATGAAACGGGCTCAGCGTGCCCGAGAACAGCACGGTCGCGCACGCGGCTTCGTAGCGCGGCGCAAGAAAGCCGGCTGGAATCACGTTGCGCACGCACAGCGTCGACTGGACGCGGCGCCGGCGGCCGGCCGACGCCACGCCGTCCAGCGCCGGCTGGCGCGGCATCGGTTCGCCGTGCAGCGTCGCGTCGAAGATCGACGCGCTGTCGAACGCTTCGGCCAGCACGCCGAACTGGATCGCCTCGAAATGAAACCGCAGCAGTGCATCGCCGTTCGCGCGCGGCGCGTCGGCCAGGTGTTCGCCGATTGCTGCAACGAGGTTCTGCACGGCCGACACGATCGGGCCCGGGATCTCCGGATACGCGGCATAGCGCTCGGCCTGCGCGCGGCTGACCGAGCCCCAGGCGCGGGCGAGCCGGTCGAACGCCTTGCGCAGCGCCGCGGGCGCAATCTCGCGGGCCGCCGCGAACGCGAACGGATCGAGCGATGCGCTGTACATCTTCCTCGCGCGATCGAGCAGGTTGTGCGCTTCGTCGACGAGCACGCCGACGCGCCACTGGTTCTGCTGCGCGAGCGTGTGCAGCATTGCGCTGCCGTCGTAGTAGTAGTTGTAGTCGCCGATCACCATGTCGGACCAGCGCGCGAGCTCCTGCGACAGGTAGTACGGGCACACGTCGTGCGCGAGCGCCGCTGCGCGCACGGTCTCGCGGTCGAGCAGCCCGGCCTCGATCGCCGCATCGCGCGCGGCCGGCAGCCGGTCGTAGAAGCCTTTCGCGAGCGGACACGATTCGCCGTGGCATGCGCTGTCCGGATGCTCGCACGCCTTGTCGCGCGCGACGAGTTCCAGCACGCGCAGCGGCAGCACGGGCGTGCCGGCGCCGAGCGTCGTCGCCGCTTCGAGCGCGAGCGCGCGGCCGGGCGTTTTCGCGGTCAGGAAGTACACATGATCGAGCTCGCCCTCGCCGCAGGCCTTCAGCAGCGGAAACACGGTGCCGAGCGTCTTGCCGATGCCGGTCGGCGCCTGCGCCATCAGGCACCGCTCGTCGCGTGCGGCGCGATAGACGGCCACCGCCAGCTCGCGCTGGCCGCTGCGGAACTGCTCGTGCGGAAACGCCAGCGCGCGCAGCGCCGCATCGCGCGCCGCCCGATGGGCCGTCTCGCGCTCGGCCCAGCCGACGAAGCACGCGCACTGCTCGGCAAAGAACGTCGCAAGCTCGGCCGCGCCCAGCGTTTGCGTCAGCACCGTCTCGCGCTCGGACACGATGTCGAAATAGACGAGCGCGACGTCGATTTCCGGGAGGCTGCGCGCGTCGCACATCAGGTGCGCGTAGACCTTCGCCTGCGCCCAGTGCAGCGCGCGGTGGTTGTCGGGCATCGCATCGAGGCTGCCGCGATAAGTCTTGATCTCCTCGAGACGGTTCGCCACCGGGTCGTAGCCGTCCGCGCGGCCGCGCACGGTGAGCGTGCCCCAGGTGCCCGTCAGCGCGATCTCGGTTTCGTAGCGGGCGCCGCGGTTCGACGTGACCGCGCCGTGGCCGGCGATGCCTTCGAGCGCGGTCGGTGCGGGCGTGAAGCGCAGGTCGAGGTCGCCGCGTCGCGCGGTGAACTCGCACATCGCCCGCACCGCGACGACGTAGCTCATGCGGACAGTCCCGCCGCTTCGGCGTGCGCGACGCCCTCGCCGGCCCACTCGACATCGATCACGCGCACCGGGATGCCGTGCGCGACGCAGTACGCGAGCCAGCGCGTCTGGTTGTCCTGCAGGCGGTCGCCGGGGCCTTTCACCTCGATCAGCTCGTAGCGGCGCTCGCCGGGCCAGAAGCGGACGAGATCGGGCAACCCCGAGCGGTTGCTGCGGATATCCGCGAGCAGGCGCGTGAACCACAGCCGCAAGTGCTCGGGCGGCAGGCATGCGAGCGCCTCGTCGAGCAACGCGTCCGTCAGCACGCCCCAGAACACGAACGGCGATTGCAGCCCGGCCTTCGTCGCGAAATGCCGGCGGATCGTGTCGCGATAGGCGCCCGAATCGAGCTGCGCAAAGCACGCGGCGAACGCTTCCGCACGACGCGCGACGAAATCGGGTGCGTGCAGATCGGCCGGGCCGCGCTGGAACGGGTGGAAGAACGCGCCGGGCACCGCGGCGAACACGGGCTCCCAGCACAGCAGCCCGAACAGCGAATTGATCAGCGTGTTTTCGACGTAATGGACCGGCGAAGCCGGCTGCGCAAGATGGTCGCGCACCGCGAATTCGACACTGACGAACGCATCGGGGCGCGCGATCAGGAGCGTCTCGCGCGGCACGTCTGCGACCGCGGCAGCACGTTCGACGCGCTGGCCGAGCCGGCGCTGCAGGCGCGGCAGCATGCGCTCGACACGCTGGCGCTCCTCGTCGCTCTCGAAGCCGCCGCGCGCGGCGAGCGCCAGCGCGAGCGCCTCGTCGTCACGCCCGCAGCGTTCGAGCACGCGGATGCGCCGATGGCGGCTGCCGGGCCATGCGCTGCGTGCATACGCGTCGAGCGCGCCGTCCCAGTCGGCCCGGCGCTCACACGTCTGCCCGAGCGCGAACAGCAGCTTCGCGCGACGCGTCGCAAGCCACGGCTGGGTGCAGCCAACCGCGTCGATGGCGCGCATCAGGTCGTCGAACGGCAGATCGTCGGGCCACGCGTCGAGCGCGTCGCGACACATCTGCAGCGCGAGGTACGCATCGACGTCGCCGCGCTGCTGGAACGCACGCGACGACGGCGCGATCGGCACGCTTTCATACTGGAACACGCCGAGATCGGCGAGCACGAACTCGCTCCAGTCCTGATGGAGATTGCCGAAGAACATCAGGCGCAGCCGGTCGCACAGCGCGCCGACCGTCACGCGCAGCACGCGGTCGCCGGCCTGCGCGCACCACGCGTCGAGCGGTTGCGCGACGTCGTGCGCGGGCCGCAGCCGCTCGAGCCAGTCGGGCTTGCGCTCGCCCGCATGCGCGGCGAGTGCCGGAAAGATGCGCAGCAGATCGGCCTTGGTCGACAGCGCGAACAGTTCGTCGAGCGTCAGCGCAGGCGCCGGATCGACCCAGCCGAGGGTGACGAGCGGCGCGACCGCGTCGAGCGCGCAGCCGATTTCGTCGTAGACGAGCTTGCTGGCGCGGAAGTCGGACCCGTTGCGCATCAGCATCCGCACGAGCAGCGCGCGCGACGCCTGCGGCAGCGTCGTGAACTGGCGGACGAACGCGTGCTCGTGTGCGTCGAACAGGTCGGCGTAACGCGCGCCGAGCCAGGCCAGCGCGCGTTCGAAATTGGTCAGGTAGTAAAACGCCGGGGGCGTCGGCGATGCAGGCGTCACGGGGATCGATCACTGTACATTTGTACAGGTCGGAATCATATCAAATGTGACGGCAACTGCCGCACGCCCCGTCGGCGATCGGCTTCCCGGCCCCGCTCAGAACTGGTAATTCACCGACATGTCGAACACGCCGTTGGTCTTCTGCTGCGTGATCGGGCTGTGCGCGGCGCGGCCGACGAGCTGCTCGAGCGCGCCGTCGATCGTCACGAACCAGTGCTTGTTCACGAACCAGGCCATCGTCACGCCCGCGCCGACCGACTTGAGCCCGGCCCCCGACGAATAGGCCGGCAACCCGGAACGCGCGGCGGCGCCCTGGCTCACGCCGAACCAGCTGTTCATGTAGCGCGAATCGGCGAACGACACGGTCGGCCCCGCGAACCAGAAGAAATGCTCGTTGCTGCCCGGCAACGGCATGTATGCGGAGAAATCGCCGACCCACCCATTCGAGCCGCCGATGCTGCGCCGGATATCCGCGCGCAGCACGAGCGGAAATTCCTTCGAGATCACGTAATCGGCCGCCAGTTTCATCACCGGTGCCGCGTTGATGTTGTCGAGGCCGTTCAGGTGCTGGATGTCGTCGGCCGAGCGGCGCCCGAGGTCGTAACCGACGGACAGGCTCACGCGCCAGTTCGGCCCGCGCAGCACGTTCGCGCCGAGCCCTTCGCCGGTCGACAGGAAGAACAGGTCGCGATAGCGGATATCGACCGTCGGGCCGCCCATCACGCGATAGCGATCGGAGCCCGCATAGCGCGGCTGCAGTGTCATCGCGGCGCCCATGCTGATATCCCAGGTGGAGACATTCGGCTCGAACAGCTTCTGGAGCGGCACGCCCGCCGAGTATTGCCACTCGCCGAGCGGTGAAGGCGTCTGGGCCGACGCGTCGCGGGCGCCGGCCGCGGCGAGCGCCGCGCAGGCCGACACCCCGGAAACGAACCGGCGTGCGCCGGGTGACAGCAAAGGGCGAGCAACAGTCATCAAGGTCCCCGTCGGTTGCGCGAAACGAACCCGAAGTGAAGAAGCGCATTGCGCCTCTTCGGCTGCAGCGGCTGGCAGCCTGCGGCGCGAACGTAGCGTGCGCTGAATTAACGGACATCCTACGCGACACGCGCGCGGACGCAAAGCGCCCGCTGCGTGCGGGCACTTTGCCGTACGCGGGACAGTCCGGTGAAGCGGGATGGAATCAGAATCGCTCGACGTGATAGTCACCGGCCAGCGCGGCCGGGCTGCGCGTCGACATCATCCGCGAGAAGCCGTCGGCGAGCCGACCGAGCGCAAGCTGCTTCTGGCTCGCATCCCAGTGCGTATAGGCGTCGTACGCGGCATCGTCGAACGACACGGTGACGGCAGCCGGGCGGCCGCTGGCGCGGAAGCCGATCTGCAGCACGCCGCCCGGCAATTCCTCGATGTGATAGCGCAACGAGCGCGATTCGAAGTAGCGGCCCAGCACCTGAGCGATCGCGCGCTTGTCTGGCGATTGCACGTGAATGTCCATGAGGGTCCTCCTTTTTTCAGTGTTCGCGCGGACGGTTGTGACGCACCGCCTCCCGGCATCCGCATCGGTGGCGGCTGCGACGGCGGGTCGCCCTGCGGCGGCCCGTCTGGCACGGGCGGATCGACGGGATCGTCGTGCCCGGGCGGCGGCGGATCCGGGTCGACATCGGGCGTCGTCGGCTCGGGGCGGTGCAGCCTGGATGGCGTATTCATGTCTCTCCTGCGCGACGGCGCGCGCATCTCGATGGCGCCGGCATCGCGCGCAAGCGGCGTGCCCGCTCCTGCGCGCCCGGTTGCCCGCTCCGGTTGGACGCTGCCGCGCACTCAGTCGTCGTAGGCCGCCATCACCAGCCACATCGTGCGGCCTTCCGCGGTCAGCCGCGCCGCGAGCGCGAACCGGTCGGACGGCGTGCATTCCGCGACGAGCGCCCGCTGCGCACGCTCGGGGCCGTCGTAGACGGTGTCGTTCAGTTCGCGAACCTCGTCCTTGCCGTCGAACATGCGCCGCTCGGGCCGATAGACCCGCGACTCGCGCTTCCATGTGTCGAAACGCTCGCGCACATGGGCGAAATCGCCGCCGCATACGTTCGCGTCGTAACGTATTCTTTCCCTGGATGCATTCATCACGATGTCCTCTCGTCCACGCCGACGGCGCGCGTGGCTGCGCAGCGTGCGGTTTCGCCAACGCGCAACCGTCGTGCCGTCGGCCCGCGCAGGCATGGCGCTTGCGCCTCTATCCATGACCAAGGAGGTTCGACCATGACCGTTCACGCCCCCGGCCGCCACGACGCCGTGTCACCGGCTGCCGGACTGCTCTGGCTCGCCACGTCGCGTCCGCCGTCCAAAGACAAGACGGAGGAACGCATCGACGAGGGCCTCGAGGAGACGTTTCCGGCCAGCGACCCGCCCGCCGTGGGCGGCGCGACCCGTATCGATCCTGCCAAGCCATCCGGCAAGCACGAACGCCGCTCGCCGGACGTCCCTTCACCGCCCCGCGATCACGGCTGACGGCGGCAACCGGCCCGCGCTGCGCGGCGGCGCAGCCGCGTGCCGGAGCAATCTGGAGTTGATCTGATGAAACGCCTTGAACGCAGATGGCATGAAGTCAGCGGCGCCGCCGGCGTCGCCGCGCTGGCGGCGATCGAAAGCGCGGTGGTGCTCGCGATCGTCGCGATGACGGGCATCGGCCACTGAGGTCCTGCCCCGCCCGCTCGCGGCTGTCGCCGTGGAAGATGTACAAGCGGGCTGGCAAATTTCTCCGTCGCCTCGCCGGCCAGGCCCGGCGTGTGCGGCCCGCGCGCGGCACGCCTTCTGCTCCCCGATAGTCTTGCTCACGAAGGAGACGTTCATGTATCGCGTCACCGAGATCATGTCGCGCGACGTGGTGTGCGTCGCGCCGACCGACACGATTCGCCACGCGGCCGAACTGATGCGGCGCTTCGATATCGGCGTGCTGCCCGTTTGCGACGGCGCCGAACTCGTCGCGATCGTGACCGACCGCGACCTCGCGGTGCGCGGACTGTCGCACGGCCATTCGTCCGATACGCCCGTGCAGGCGGTCGCGTCCCAACCCGTGCAGTGGTGCGTCGAGGACGACGGTGTCGGCGACGTCCAGCAGCGGATGGCCGACGTGCAGTTGCATCGGATGCCGGTGCTCGACCGCAACCGGCGGCTCGTCGGCATCGTGTCGCTCGGCGACATCGCGACGCGCGCCGGCGGCCCCGAGCGCGACGAGCTGGCCAATACGCTCGAGGACGTGTCGCTGCCGCGCCGGCGTTGACCGGCGCCCGTTGATACCGCGTGGCCCGCCCGGGTGCCGCTTCGACCAGGAGGTGTTCGATGACAACGGACAGACCGTCGCGTGACGACACGCGCATCGTCGGCGGCAATCGCCGCACGACCGGCGGCGGGCCGGGGCCCGACGTGATGGCCGCCCGCACGCTCGAAGGCGATCGCGTGCTGACGATGGACGGCGACGACATCGGCCAGATCGCCGACATCATGCTCGACGTGCGCTCCGGCCGGATCGCGTACGCGGTCGTGTCGGCGGGCAGCCCGCCCGGGAGCGGCGACAAGCTGCTCGCGGTGCCGTGGAACGTGCTCGTGCTCGACGTCGAGCGCCGCTGCTTCGTGTTGCCCGTCGCCACCGAACGCGTGCGCGAAGCCCCCGGCTTCGACAGGGACCGCTGGCCCGCCATGGCCGATCCGGCGTGGGCCGAGGCGCTGCATGCGTACTACGGCAGTTCGCCGTACTGGCTGATCGAGGAAGGCGAAACGGCGCTCGACTCGCCGCCGTACGAGGCGTCGCCGGGCGGCCCCGAAGCGCCGGAAAGCCCTGACGGCGGCAAGCGGTAACGCGGATCGGCGCTCAGTGTGCGGCCGCCACCGTCTGCGCGAGTTGCCGGGCGGCGGTCAGGTGCGCCTTCAGCGTCGGCAACGCGTTGGCCGCGAACGCGCGAAGCTGCGGATCGCGGCCGTTGCGCGCCTCTGTTTCGTAGAGCCGGATCGCTTCTTCATGCGCGCGCGGGCCCGCCAGCGCGACATAGGCCGTGTCGAACGCATGACCTTCCTTGGTTCGCAACGCGGTCACGGCCGGATCGACGAGCATCCGCGACTGGACCGGTACGCCCTTGGTCGCGCCAAGCTCCCGCAATTCGGCTGCGAGCCCTTCGTGATCGTCGACCATCCGGCGCGCGAACGCCTTCACGTTGGGGTTCGACGAGCGATCGAGCGCGAGCTGGCTGGCCTGCCGCTCCACCTTGCCGATCATGCCGGCCTTGTCGATGAATTCGACATCGATGCCGGTCGGCCGCTGGGTCATGCCGGCCTCGTCGGGCGTCGTGCCGGGGCGGATGACGCCCGGCGCGACCTGGGCCGACGAAGCGGGTAACGCCTGCGCATGAGCGAGTACGGCGATCGATGCGCCGACGCTCGCGGCCAGCATGATCGCCGCCGGCCGATGAATTCGATTCGTGTTCATCCGGACCTCCGTGTGTCGCGACGGAGCGGGCCGGCCGCGCGGGCGCCGTTGCGCCCATCGCGCCGCCTCCCTTCGTCATGACCGGGCGAGCCGCCACGCCGGCTGCTAGCGGCCGCGCCCTTTCCGATCGTGCGCGGCGTCCGGCGCGACATCGGCGATCACGCTCGCCAGCGTCGGCATGTCCACCGGCTTGCGCAGATACGCGTCGAACCCGGCCGCCATCACGCGGTGCCGGTCGGCGTTGCCGGCGTGGGCCGTGACCGCGACGACGGGCAGATGCCCGCTGCTGCCCGGCAAATGACGGATGCGGTCGAGCAGCCAGAAGCCGTCACCGTCCGGCATGGCGAGATCCGACAGCACGACGTTCGGCGCCTGCCGCTCCACCGCGTCGAGCGCGTCGTGTCCCGACTGCGCGGTCGATACCTGCGCGCCCATCGTTTCGAGGGCCGCGGCGAGGCTCGCGCGCGATGTCGCGTCGTCGTCGACGACGAGCACGCGCTGGCCGTCGAGCGTCACCGGCTCCGGCGTGGCCGCCGCGTGCAGCAGGTTGTCGGCCGGATCGTCGATGTCCCAGCCAGCCGGCAGCGTGACCGTGACGGTCGTCCCGCGCCCCGTGCCCGCGCTCGTCGCCACGACATCGCCGCCGTGCAGCTGCGCGATGTGGCGCACGATCGACAGGCCGAGCCCGAGGCCGCGCTCCGGCGACGCGAATGCGCGTTCGGGCCGGCTGAACGTCTCGAACAGGTGCGGCAGGTATTCCGGCGCAATGCCCTGCCCCGTATCGGCGACCGACAGCCGCACGCGCTCGCCTGCCCGGGCCAGCGCCACGACGATGCGCCCGCCCGGCGGCGTGAACTTGATCGCATTCGACAACAGGTTCGACAGGAGCTGGCGCACGCGCTCGCGGTCCGCCGGAATCACGCAGGTCGGCATCGCGTAGTGGGTCGACAGCTCGAGCCCGCTCGCCCGTGCCGTTGCGTCGAGTTCACGCGTGGCATCGCGCACGATCCGCACGAGATCGACCGGCACGCGCTCGAGGCGCAACCGGCCGGTCGCGAGCGACGACGCGTCGAGCAGGTCGGCCACCATGTGCGACAGCGACCGCGCGCTGCGATCGATCGCGTCGACGGCCTGTTGCGCGAGCCCCTGGCCGTCGATGTTGCGCAGCACCTCGACCCAGCCGTAGATCACGTTCAGCGGCGTGCGCAGCTCGTGCGACACCGTGGCCAGCAGTTCGTCCTTCAGCCGGTTCGACGTGTCCGCCTGGGCGCGTGCGTCGCGTGCGCCGCGCAGCGAGCGCAGGTTGCGCCGCTCGTCGCGGCGTCGTTCGTGCGCGTCGCGCAGCGTCATCGACAGGCCCGTGCAGTTGCCCTGCGCATCGACCATCGGCGAGGCGGCGAAGGTCGCCCGAAAACGGCTCCCGTCGCGTCGCACGCACAGCACGTCGAGCGGACCGACCGGCGCGTGCAGGTTCGCGAACGATGCGGGCAACGGATGGCGGCGCAACCAGCGCGGCGCGATCATCGCGGCGACGTCGCGCCCGGCGGCCTGCGCCGCGTCGATGCCGAAGATCCGGCGCGCGGCCGGATTCCAGCTCGTGATCCGGCGTGCGGCATCGACCCCGACGATCGCGTCGGGCGAAGCGTCGACCACACGGCGCAGCAGGCGGTCGTCGGGTACCGGCACAGGTGCGACCGGCGCCGGTTCGCGATGCGGCTCGCGGGCGTCGGCGTTGCCGCTGTCATCGGGTTCGCGCAGGCGATCGTTCGCGAGCAGCGGCTTCACGGCCATCACGAGCACGCACTCGACGAAGCTGATCGCGACGAACGCACCGGCTTGTACGAGCAGCGCGGCCAGCGGCGCATCGCGCCACCACAGCGTGCCGATCACGGCCACGCTCAACGCGGCCGCGACCAGCCCCCCGCCGAACGACGTCAGCCAGGCGGCAGCCGCAACGCCTGCATAAAAGGGCAGCGGCGCAAATGGCGCGTGCTCGCCGACGACGCGAACCGCCCACGCCTGCAGCGCGGACGCCAGCCCGACGGCCAGCACGATCCATGCACCCTGCCGTAACAGCTCACGGGTCAGGGTCCTCATTGCATCCTTGCCTCGCGCCGGCTCCGGTCGCACGGCGTCATGCTGCAAGTCGACCATCCGGCCTGCCGTCGAGCGTGCCGGGCGAGCCTGATGGCATCCGCAAGCGGCATGCCCGGCGCGTATCGCAGGATGGCTGCCTGCCTGACTCCGTCTGTCGGGTGTGCCGTAACCGGTTGAGCACCGGCCGGTGTCGCGCGCTGCATCAACGCACGTTGGTCATGACCAGCTTTTTCATCGAAATTCTGTAAAAAAGCACCGATACGACCCCGGATGGCACAGGAGTGCCGCGATGCGCGTCAGGACTCGATGGCCTGTTTCTTCCGTCCCCGCCGCGTACATTGGAAATTTCTATTTTGCGGCACCTTCGTGGTCGTTTCGCTGTCGATGAAAATATTGCAATCAACGGAGCGCGTGGTGCCGATTTTCAAAACGGCCCCACCCATGCCGATCCATGCCAATGGGAGAAACCGCAAACCGGTCGAAGCAACGTGCGGACGGCCGCCGGTTGTCCGGCCGGTCCACCGCGATGCGCACGCTGCTCGGCCGCATCGAGAAGATCGCCCCGACCCGCGCCAGCGTGATGATTGCCGGCGAAAGCGGGGTCGGCAAGGATATCGTCGCACGCCGGCTGCATGATCTCAGTGCCCGCTGCGACGGCCCGTTCGTCCCCGTGAACTGCGGCGCGATTCCGCCCGATATCGCGGAATCGCAATTGTTCGGGCACGAGAAAGGCAGCTTCACGGGTGCCATTGCGCAGCGCGAAGGGTTCTTCGAAGCCGCGCGCGGCGGCACGCTGCTGCTCGACGAGATCGCGGAAATGCCCGCGTCATTGCAGGTGAAGCTGCTGCGGGCGATCGAATCGAACGTGATCGTGCGAGTGGGCGGCACCGAGCCGATTGCGCTCGACGTGCGCATCGTGTCGGCCACGCGCCACAACCCGGCCGAAGCCGTGCGCGACGGCCGGCTGCGCGAGGACCTGTTCTATCGTCTCGCCGCGTTCGCGCTGTACGTGCCGCCGCTGCGCCAGCGCGACAGCGACATCGAGACGATCGCACTGGAATTCGTCGACGCGCTCAACGCGCGGCACCATGCGCACAAGCGGCTGACCGACGCGGCGATCGCCGCACTGCGCGCGTATTCGTGGCCCGGCAACGTCCGCGAGCTGCACAACACGATCGAGCGCGCGTACATCCTGGCGGACGAAGGCATCGACGTCACGCTGCCGAAGCCGGCGATGCCGCCCGAGCGCCTGTCGGAGAACACGATGGCGCTGCCGCTCGGCGCGACCTTGCACCATGCGCAGCAGCGCTTCATCGCGGCGACGCTGCGCCACTTCGACGGCAACAAGCCGCGCGCCGCGAAAGCGCTCGGGATCAGCCTGAAAACGCTCTACAACCGGCTCGCGCTGATGCGCGACAACGGCCGCTCCTGAGCGGCGCGGCCGTCTTTCCCGCGCGCCGCGTCAAGCGACCTTGAACCGCCCGACCGTGGTCGCCAGCGCGTTCGCCTGCGACTGCAGCGCGGTCGCGGCGGCGGTCGACTGTTCGACGAGCGCCGCGTTCTGCTGCACCATTTCGTCGAGCTGCGTGACCGCGCGATTCACTTCCTGGATGCCACGCGTCTGCTCGTTCGCGGCGTGCGTGATCTCGGAGATGATCGTCGTCACGTTCGATACGTTGGACACGATCTCGCGCATCGTGTCGCCCGCCTGGCGCACCTGCCCGGACCCGGCCGACACGCTCGCGACCGTCGATTCGACCAGCACCTTCACTTCGCGTGCGGCCTGCGCGCTGCGTTGCGCGAGGCTGCGCACTTCCTGCGCGACGACCGCGAAGCCGCGGCCCTGCTCGCCCGCGCGCGCCGCTTCGACGGCCGCGTTCAGCGCAAGGATGTTGGTCTGGAACGCGATCCCGTCGATCACGCCGATGATGTCGCCGATGCGGCCCGAGGCTTCCTCGATCTTCTCCATCGTCGCAACGACGTCCGACACGACCACGCCGCCGTGCGACGCGATCCGCGACGCGGCCGCCGCGCGTTCGTCGGCCTGGCCGGCGGCGGCGGCCGATTGGCCCACCGTCGCGGTGATTTCTTCCATCGACGCGGCCGTTTCCTCGAGGCTCGCCGCCGCCGATTCGGTGCGCGACGACAGGTCCTGGTTGCCCGCCGCGATCTCGTTCGCGGCCGTGCGCACCGATTCGCTCGCATCGCGGATCTGGCGCATCACGTCGTTCAGCTTGTCGACGAAGCTGTTGAACGAGCGGGCGATGTCGGCCACTTCGTCACGTCCGTCGGCCGGCAGGCGCTGCGTCAGGTCGCCGGCGCCCGAGCCGATCGCGGCCATGGCCTGGCGCACTTGCGACAGGCGGCGGAACGCGGTCGCGGTGATCGCGCCGATGATCAGCGACGCCACGCCGACGATCACGAGCAGCGTGATCAGCGACGCGGTCAGCAGCGAGCGCATCCCGGCCGTCGCTTCGTTCTTGTCGAGCAGCACCAGCGCGTACCAGTCCGTGCCCGGCACGGGGCGCGCGCGCACCAGCTTCGCGTCGCCGCCGACCGTCACCTCGACGGGCGCGGCCGCGGCCGCGATCGTCGCGCCGTTCGTCGCGCCGAGTTCGGGCGACACGTCGGCGACCGGCTTCAGCGTGAGCTTCGCGTCCGGGTGGGCAACCACGTGGCCGCTGCTGTCGATCAACATCCCGAAGCTCGCGGGCGTCGGGTGGATCGTCTTCACGTTCGCGATCACGGTGTCCATCGAGACGTCCGCCGCGACGACGCCCTTGACCGCGCCATCGCGCAGGATCGGCACCGCGAACGTGACGACGAGGTTGCCCGTGCCGGCGTCGACGTACGGCGGCGTGACGACCGGCTTGCCGGCCTGCGCGGCCTGCTTGTACCACGGGCGGCCGGTCGGATCGTAGTCGGGCGGAATGCCGGTCGGGTCGGAGAAGTGGAACGCCTTGTCGGCGTAGCCCGCGTAGACGTTCGTGAAACCGCCGGCCGTGGCCATCTGCTTGAACACCGGCAGCGGATCGGGCGTCAGCGCGGCATCCTGCAGCGACGCGATCATCCGGCTCCGGGTGGCGACCCAGTCGGCGATCCCGACCACGTGGCCGCTGGCGACGGAGGTCAGGTTGCGGTCGATCGCGTCGTCGTTGTACGAGCGCGCGATGAAATAGTTGATGAGCGTGGTGGCGACCAGCGCGAATACGACGATGGCAACGCACGCGGCAAGGATGCGGGCGCGGATGGACGAGAGCATGGCAACGACTCGGTAAGGGAGCGCGAACGCCCGGTGGACGAATTCACCGGGTAAACGGCAATCGCGCCACTTACTTGAGACCGCTGTGACAATTCAGTGAAAGTATGACGAAACGTAAGGCGGGTTGTTAGCGGATCGTCAGGATGACTGTGCTGTGCGGCGCCGTGTGCGCACCGCCTGCGGAAGCGACGACGGCCCCGTCGATCCCGGGCACGGCGATAAAGAAGCGCGCTGGAACGGGCCGGTTCGCTGTCGATCAACGTATGAATGTCGATCAGGATCCGGCCCTGGCCCTGGCCACGGCCACGGATCGTGTCACGTCCGCGCATCCGCCGCGGCGCTCGCCCGTCACAGGCGATGGCTCGGACGCGGATCGGCGTCCGCGGGCACATCTGCACGCGTGTCGTCGTGGAGATCGTCCTGTCGGCGCATCCGTTCGCGCAGGTGCCGGATCGCGAATACGTGGATGTAGTCGTGCACCCGCGCGTCGGACGACAGCGCGCGGACTTCGTCGTCGAGCATCGCGCGCAACTGATCCGAACCGATCGCACGCTGTTTGGCGGCTTCCTTGAGTGAATCGAGCAAACTGTCCTTGGACATCGACGGACTCCTGACGGTCGAGGAACGAAAAGAAGAAGGTACCGGAAGCTTAAAGACTGAACGGCGGCGCGGCGTGCGATGCGCCGGCGCATGTTTGTGCGCGATCAACGGCACGTTGCGTGCCGCCGTGCCGATCCGTCCCCGAACCGGCCGCGCAAGATTCGCGGCGCAAACTGCCCGCGAACGAGACTGGAAACCCTGCCACGCCACCCCGGGGCGCGGCACCGGCTGACACAGGCCAACGATGGAACGTTGCCCGACGCCGATGCACTGGCCAAGTTAGACCGGCCGAAATCATGCGTCAAGCGATCCCCTCCGCGCGCTCCCCATTCGTCCGAACGAACGGGCCGGCGTGTCAGCGGATTCCTATAGGTGCCGCGCATTACCTGACAGCGACTTCAGCGCGCGCTGCTTGGCAGCGCACGGGCGCGACACGATACTGGTGACATGGACGAAACGTTCATACGGGTCATCGCTCAGCCGGCCGTCGAGCCGGCATGCGGGGCCTGGCGCAGGAGACCAATCATGGCACATCGCAACTTACCGGGCCGGGACGGCCAGCGGCGCGCGTCGGGCAAAGCGCGCGCCCTGCCTGCCCAGCCCGTGTCGGCGGGCAACCTTCCGTCCGACAATATCGACACCTTGCTTGCGCTGGCGCGCGAGGCCGGATTGCTCGTCACGCTCGACGGGCAGATCGGCCGCGAAAAGTACCAGAGCGTCGCGGGCTCGGTGCTCGCGTTGCAACGGTTCGCCGCGGCACTCTGCGCGCGGGCCGCACCCGACGCGCCGGCCGATGCCGAGCCACGTCGCAAGGCGCGCCCCGGCTGGCCGCACGCGAACCGCCTGCGCAACCGCATGTGCAGCGCGTGCGCGCCGCTGCATGTCGGGCGTCAGCGTCCGCGGGTGCGCCGCGCTCCCGGCCGACGGCACGACCTGCGGTCGATGGTTCGCTTCACCTGAGCATGCAGGCAGCCGTTGGGCGGCGCGGGGGCCGTGCAACGGCTGAATGTCTCACGACGTCGCAGCGCCTGACGCACGCCGCGCCTGTACTACAGCGAGCGGCGCACCTGCCGCGATCCTCACCGATCCGCATCGGCGCCACCGCGCGCCATCACGCCTCATGACGCGCCGTTCGACGCGGCGGCCATGACGACGATTCCTGCGGGGAAAGCAATCCAGACGGGGCCAACTACAACACGAACGCGGAAAGCGGACGGGGTGACTTGCACCCCGCCCGTCCTCCAAGGCAACCGTGGCTGCCTACCCTCGTGCCAGAGAGTTCTCGGTCGGATGACGCGCCGTGCATCGCACGGTGCGGCTCCGGAAATTGATGTCACGGCTGTGAATGCACCGTCGATCACCGCCATCAACACGCGTGTTGCAGCGTGGCTGCGCGGTACATGCACGACAGACCGGCGGTGTCGCCGGACGTTCCTTCAATGTCTCACGCGCGAGGCACGCCGTTTCTGATGCAGGTCAAGCCAAGCCTGCTTCGCTCTCGACATCGCACGATTTATTCGGCACCGCGCACGAGGAGGACCGGCACCTGTGCGAGATGCGCTATGCGGCGCGCCACGCTGCCGATCAGCCAGGCGGCGATGCCGCGCCTGCCATGCGTGCCGACCACCAGCAGTTCGGCGCGCCAGTGCACGGCGTCGCGCATCAGCGCATGAGCGACGTCGTCGCTGGTCGGGCGGGTTTCGACGACACCGCGCTTGCTCGGGTTCCCGGTCGCATGGAACAGCGGGCCGATCTTCGCGAGCGCATCCTCGCCCTCCGCGCGATAGGCATCCTCGAGCGCGCGCACCGGCACGATATCCGTCAGACGAACCGCGCGATCGATCACGTAGGCCGCATACAGCAACGTCGTCGGCGTCGCGAAGCCGAGCCCGACGCGCACCGCGTGCAGCGACGGCTCGCTGCCGTCGACCGCGAACATCAGCCGCTGCAGGCCGCCGTCCGACGGCCGTACGTAGGCTGCCGGCACGATCAGCAACGCGCAGCGCACGCGTGTCGTCAACGTGTCCGACATCGCGCCTTCGACGAGCCGCAGCAGCCCGTGATGCGGATTCGCGCCGACCATCAGCACGTCCGCGTTCCATGCCGACGTATCGCTCACCAAGGCATCGGCCACCGAGCCGCCCGTCACCGACGTATCGATGATGGCCTGCTCGACCTCGACACCGCTGCCGGCGAACATCGCCGCGATCCGTTCGTTGATGGCTTGCGCGTCGCGCATCAGGTCCTCGCGCGCGGACGTCAGCAGTGCGTCGATGCGCGGGATGTCGGGCAACACGAGGCGCGGGTTGTCGATGGCGCAGACGATGCGCAATCGCATGCCGGGGCGCAGCAGCGTGCGCGCATAGCGCGCGGCGGACAGCGATTCGGGCGTCGGATCGACGGCCAGCGCGATCCGCGCAAGCGTCGGGATGGGCTGGGCAGGCTGCATGGCGAAGGCCTCCGTGCGTGCGCGTCGCCGCGGAACGACGACGGGAGCTTCGCGCGGAAGCGGCGCACGGCGGCCGGGCCACCGCCGCGGTCGCGGCGGTCACGGGGATCGGCGGGTTGCCACGCGAAACGCGGACAATCGATTCGTTCAGCATAGGTCGTCCGGCCCGCGCGTGCATGATCGTGATCAAGGGTCGCGCGGGCCCCTGCCCGTGCGGCTTACGACTTCGTCGGCACCGATGCCGCCGGACGGTTCGCGTAGAACAGCGCATACGTGATGCCGAGCAGGACGATCCAGACCGGCCCGATCACGAGCGCGACGCGTGTGTCGGGCGTGAACGCCATCAGCACGACGACCAGCACGAGAAAGCCGAGCGCGACGAACGAACCGAGCGGATAGAACGGCACGCGGATCGGCAGGCGCGCGATCTTGTCGGCCGACAGCGTGCGGCGAAAGCGCATCTGCGCGATCAGGATCACGCACCACGTCCAGATCGCGCCGAACGTCGACACCGACGTGAGCCACGTGAACACGTGCTGCGGCGCGAGATAGTTGAGCAGCACGCCGATCAGCAGCAGCGCGACCGACACGATCACGCCGTACACCGGCACGCCGTTGCGATTGACCTGGCCGAGCTTGCTCGGCGCCTGGCCCTGCTGCGCGAGGTTGTAGAGCATCCGCGCGGTGCTGAACAGGCCGCTGTTGCACGACGACAGCGCCGCGGTCAGCACGACGAAGTTGATGATGCCGGCCGCCGCCGGGATGCCGAGCCGCGAGAACGTCATCACGAACGGGCTGCCCTGGGTGCCGATCTGGTCCCACGGATACAGCGACATGATCACGAACAGCGCACCGATGTAGAAAATCAGCACGCGCCAGAACACCGAGTTCACGGCCTTCGTCAGCGACTTCTCCGGGTTGCGCGCCTCGCCGGCGGTGAGGCCGAGCATCTCGACGCCGAGATACGCGAACATCACGATCGGCAACGCGGCGACCACGCCGTTCAGGCCGTTCGGCATGAAACCGCCGTGCGCCCACAGGTTCGACAGGCCGATCGCGACACCGCCGTTGCCGATGCCGAACGCGATCATCAACCCGCCGCCGATGATCATCAGCACGATCGTGACGATCTTGATCAGCGCGAACCAGAACTCGAATTCCCCGTACAGCTTGACCGCGATGAAGTTCACCGAGCCCATCGCCATGAGCGCCGCGAGCGCCCAGATCCAGTTCGGCACGCCGGGGAACCACATGTGCATGTAGACGCCGACGGCCGTGATCTCCGCCATGCAGGTGACGATCCATACGAACCAGTAGGTCCAGCCGGTCAGGTAGCCGGCGAGCGGCCCGAGGTAGTCGCGCGCGTAGCGGCTGAACGCGCCGGCGACGGGATTGGCAATCGCCATCTCGCCGAGCGCGCGCATGATCAGGAAAATCGCGATGCCGCCCAGCAGGTAGGTCAGCAGGATGGCCGGGCCGGCGACGCGGATCGCGGTGGCCGAGCCGAGGAACAGGCCGACGCCGATCGTCGCGCCGAGCGCCATCAGGTTGATGTGCCGCTCTTCCAGCCCTCGATGCAACTGGTCTTCTGGTTGTTTCAAGTCCGTCTCCTGGCAACCGCGAATGGGCCGCCGTCATTGTCGATATCAATGCGCGACCGTTCATGCCGATCCCGGCATGCCGAAAACGAAATAATCTCCGCCGTCGTTTTCTGAATTAGAAACGACACGGATGTTGCGTCAATCCGATGGGAATCGCCGCCGATTATCCGTATGTTCCGAAACAATCCGGAAAACGGATCGGGCCTTTCACGGAATACGCCCGCGCGGCCCGTTCAACGCGGCTGTGCGCGTAACGGACGGCGACGGGATCAATCGCTTTCGGCGCGAACGAACACGCGTCGAAGGTGCGCGATCAGGCGCACGCATTATGCAGGCGGGATTATAGGGAGGATAAGCCGTTTCACGCCAGCCGATTTTCGTAAAAATCGCGGGGCGTGAAACCGGTAATGGAATTCGAATGCGCGCGACGCTCGCACTTGGATTTATTTCGACAGTGTCGCGCGCACCGTATATTCGCCTTCGATCGCACCGTGATCCGGCCGCACGAAATACCGCGACGCATCGAGATCGGCCGGCATCGGCTCGACCGGATAGCCGTGCTTTTCCCACGCATCGAGGCCGCCCTTCAGCGCGCGGATGTTGTGGATCATCTTCTTGCGCTGCATCTTCGCGATCAGGCGCTTCGCGGTGGCTTCGTTCGGGCACACGCAATACACGACGATCGGCCGCTTCAGCATCTCCGGATCGAGCAGGTCCGGCGAATCGAGATCGACCGGCACCGCGCCGGCGATCCGGTACGGTTCGCGCTCGCGGATCGCTTTTGGCCGCGCGTCGAAGATCAGCGGCGGCTCGTCCGACGTCATCATTTCGACGAGCTGCGGCGGCGAGATGCGCACTTGCGCGAGATAGCGGCGGAACTGCACGCGACGCACCCAGCGGTACAGCAGGAACGTGATGAAGATCGCGAGGAATGCATCGAGGATCGTGCCGCCGCTCGCGCGCACCCACAGCACGAACTGGACGATCTGGTCGTGAATGGCCGCACCGCCGACCAGCCAGAACGCGGCCCACAGCGATGCGCCGGCCAGGTCCCAGAACAGGAACACGCCGACGCCGATCGCGGTCGTGCCGAGCAGCGGCGCCGACACGAGGCCGAGGCCCGGCAGGAATTTGGACAGCACCAGCAGCGGCGCGCCGTATCTTTCGAAGACGTTACGTGCGAAACGCAGCGTCGTGTCGAGCGACAGCGAGAAGCGCACGAGGCCATTCAGCAGGCGCCGGCCGCGCGTGCGGCCCATGAAGAACCACAGCGAATCGGCCAGCATCGTCGCGCCGATCGCCGCCGCGAACATGCTGACCCAGGACGCCTGCCCCATTGCCGCCATCGTGCCGCCGAGAATCAGCATCGGCACGGCCGGCACCGGCACGCCGAGCTGCGTGATCAACACGCTCGCGAACACGGCCCAGGGGCCGAGCGACGATGGAATAGCAATGGGAAAGTGCCACACGGCGGCGCTCCTGGAAGGCATGCAGCCGTGCGACGAGGGCCGTCGGCACCGCTGGGCAACGGCCGCCGCGGCACGCCCGCGGCCGACCCGATGCACCACGGCATTCTAAACGGGTTTGGCCGCGGCCGCGCGGAACACGCACCATCGGCACGGGCTTCGCGCCCCGGGGTGGCGCCGCCGTGACAGTCACATGTCGGTGCGCTGGGCAAGCTGCCCGACGTGTTCCGAGTAATCGGGAAACGCGGCGGCCAGCGCGGCCGCGTCGGCCAGCTCGAATTCCGCGAACTCGAAGCCCGGCGCCACCGTGCAGCCGACGAGCGCGACATGCTCCGGCAACGCGCAGCGCGCGCCGAACCAGCTCCCGGCCCGCACGACCGCCTGGAACACGGTGCCCGGATGCGTGAGCGGGTTGCCGAGCCGGTGGATCGTCAGCCCGTCGCGCTCGTCGAGCACCCACACTTCGATCGGGTCACCCGCGTAGAAATGCCAGACTTCGTCGGAACGGATCCGGTGCCACGACGAATATGCGCCGTCGCACAACAGGTAATAGATCGCGGTCGACGCGGCGCGTGGCGCGCCGTCGGCCGGACGCACGACCGAATCGGCCGCACGGTAGGTTTCGCGGAAATAGCCGCCTTCGGGATGCGGCTGCAGGTCGAACTGGCGAATCAGGTCGGTCGCGGATATCGGCATGGCGGATGACGTCGGTAAGGTAAGGAACCGGGCACCCGGCGGACGGCGTCGCCTCGCTCATCGCGAACGCGGTCGCCTATCGCCGGATGCTGCTGCGTCGATCGCCGCGGCCATGCGCGCGGCGAACAAGCGGACACCGGTCGATGCTGCCAGAACTGCATGTCGGGATGCAACCGCCGGCACGCGATCGCGCGGGGGGACACCGGGCGTGCCGCCCTCGCGCGGTCGATGTGTCGGCAGCGGCAGTCGCGCTCACCCGCCGTGCGCGGGGCGTTTCCGTTTCATCAGGCCGTCATCCTACGAATGCGCGAGACGACCGCCGCCCGCGACCGTGCGTGCGTCAACGTCGGTGCGTTGCCGCGTGCGTCACGCAGCCGCCGACGTGCCGGTCTCGCTGTGCCGCACCAGCAGCACGGGCCGGTCGGCCGCGCGCAGCAGCGATTCGGCGACACTGCCGAGCAGCAGCCGGCGCAGGCCATGCCGCCCGCTCGTGCCCATCACGATCAGGTCGGCATCGGCTTCGGCCGCCGTGCGCATCAGCACGGTGGCGACATCCTCGCCGTACGCGTCGAGCGCGCGCACGGTGCCCGATACATGCGCCTGCGCGAGCACGGCCTTCGCGTCGTCGAGCGCCGGCGTCACGGCATCGGTCGCGGCCGCCTCGCCCTCGCGCGCGGCCGCGAAGCCCGCATCGACGTCGACGAGCTGCGGCCGGTGCTCGACGACATACGCGCAGGTCACGTCGCCGCCGGACGCCGCCGCGATCCGGATCGCCTCGTTCAGCGCGAGACGCGCGCTCGGGCTGCCGTCGAGCCCGACGAAAATCCGCTTGTACATGGTCCGTCCCTCCGACCGGGCACGCATCGCGCGTCGCGCGACGGCGGCCCGTCATCGCCACCCGGCCCGATGCCGGATGGCCTGCCGAACAGTCTGCCCCACGTGCCGACGCGCCCGTTGATGCGCGTCAAGCGCGGCCGGCGCGCCCGCTGCTTCACGCCGGTTGCCGCAATTTCCAGTGACCCCATTACAAAAAACATGTAAATCGCGCACAATTTCATCTTGAAATTAGACGTTGCGCGCAGCCGGTGCGAGTTTCGCCCGGTCTTGCTGTGCTGCTCCCGGTGCCAGGGGGCGGCCCCTGACAACAGAATGCCAATCGAATGACCGCAAGTGGAACCCCGACGCGTGACACCCGAGGGCCCACGCGCCTCCAGACCATGTTACGCCAGCCGCTCGCGTCCAGCGTCGTTGCCCTGTGCGCCGGCGCCGTGCTGTCGCTCGGCGTCGCGCTGCTCGTGCGCGAGCAGTGGCAAGGCGCCGTCCATACGCGTTTCGAACGCCGCACGACGCATGTGACGGCGATGCTCCGCCATGAGCTGCAATCCAGCGCGGCCGTGCTCGAAGGCGCGCGCGGCGCGTTCAACCTCGTCCCGGGCATGACGCCCGAACAATGGCGCCGGTATGCTGAGATGCTCGACCTCGACAGCGGGCGCTCGCCGGTTCGCCAGATCGGCTATGCCCCGCTGCCGCCCGCGACGCGCACGGCCCTCGCCGGCGCGAAGCCGATGCCGGCCGGCACGCTCGCGACCGCCGCGCTCAGCGCACCGGCGTCGAATTCACCGGTCGTACGCTTCGGCGCGTCCGATGCGGCGCCGCTCACGCGCGCGCTGCAGACGGGCGACGTCGCGCTCGGCGTCCACCCGGCCGACGACGACACGTCCCGCGACGCCCGCACCTTCACGCTGTTCCTGCCGGTCGCCGCGTCGCCGCATGCGGCCGCCGCACCGCCCGGCCTGCGCGAAACCGGCGCCGACGGCGTGCTGTTCGCGGCGTTGAGCCCGCGGCGCCTGGTCGAGCGTGCGCTCGACGCGGAACGCGGGATCGACGTGTGGATCGCCGCCGGCGGCGATCGGCGCGCGATCGTCAGCGTCGAAACGACGACCGACGAGGCGTCGGCATCGCCCGACCTGATGCGGCGCACCGACGAGCTGAATTTCGGCGGTACCGTGCTGACGCTCGCGTATTCCGCGGACGGCCGCCCGAGCGCCACCGGCGCGCAGCGCGCGGCCGGCACCGTGCTCGCCGCGGGCCTGATCGCGTCGATCGCGTTCGCGGTGCTGATCCATGCGCTGCTGCGCGGCCGCTCCGCCGCCGATCCGGGCGCGAGCAGCCGCGGCATCCTCAACGAGGCGCGGATGATGGGCATCATCCGTTCGTCGATGGAAGCGATCATCACGATCGACGAAAAACAGACGGTCGTGATCTTCAATCCGATGGCCGAGCAGGTGTTCGGCGTATCCGCGATGGAGGCGATCGGTGCGCCGCTGTCGCGCTTCATCCCCGAGCGGTTCCGCGCCGCGCACGCCAAGCACGTCGACCAGTTCGGCGTGACGGGCGTGTCCGAGCGCCAGATGGGCCGCCAGCGGGTGCTGTTCGGGTTGCGCGCCAACGGCGAGGAATTCCCCATCGAGGCGTCGATCTCGCAGATCCGCGACGCGTCGGGCAAGCTCTATACGGTGATGCTGCGCGACATCACCGAGCGGCAGCGCGCCGATAACGCGCTCAAGCAGTCGCGCGAGGAATTGCGCGAACTGTCGGCGAACCTGCAGAACGTGCGCGAAGAGGAAAAAACCCGCATCGCGCGCGAACTGCACGACGACCTCGGCCAGCAGCTCACCGCGCTGAAGATGGATCTGTCGGTGGTCGAACAGCAGCTGCGCGTGCCGGGTCGCACGCAACCCGACGAAGACGTGCAGACGCACCTGCAGGGCATGCGACGGCTGATCGACGCGACGGTCGCGTCGGTGCGGCGCATCGCGGCCGACCTGCGGCCCGTGATGCTAGACGATCTCGGCCTCGTGCCGGCGATCGAATGGCTCGCGAACGATTTCACGAACCGCTACGGGATCGATGTCGAGCGGCACATCGAAACCGGCGGGCTCACGTTCACCAGCGCGGGCGCGACCACGTTGTTCCGGATCGTCCAGGAAGCGCTGACGAACGTCGCGCGCCACGCGGATGCGACGCGCGTCGCGCTGCGGCTCGACGTCGAGGAAGGCTTCTGCGTGTTGCGTGTCGCGGACAACGGCCGCGGCTCGGCGCCCGGCGGCCCGGCCCATGAAGACAAATCGTTCGGCCTGATCGGCATTCGCGAACGCGCCCACATGCTGGGCGGCAGCGTGACGATCGACACCGCGCTCGCGCGCGGTTTCTCGATCACCGTCGCGCTCCCGCTCAGTACCGTCCAACAGGAAACGCTCATCACATGATCAAGGTGCTCATCGCCGACGACCATACGCTCGTACGCGACGGTCTGCGGCACATCCTCCAGAACGCCACCGGATTCGAGGTGGCCGGCGAAGCCTGCGACGGCCCGTCGACGATCGCGCTCGTGCGCGCCACGCCCGCGCAGGTGCTCGTGCTCGACCTGTCGATGCCGGGCCGCAACGGCGTCGAGCTGATCAAGCAGATCAAGGACGAGAAGCCCGCGCTGCGCGTCCTCGTGCTGACCATGCACGCGGAGCAGCAGTACGCGGTGCGCGCGTTCCGCGCCGGCGCGTCCGGGTATCTGACGAAGGAAAGCGCGAGCGCCGAACTGGTCGGCGCGGTCACGAAGGTCGCGTCAGGCGGCGTCTACGTGAGCCTCGCGATGGCCGAGCAGTTCGCGCAGAGCCTGAACGAGCCGGCCGAGACGCTGCCGCACCAGCGGCTGTCCGACCGCGAATTCGACGTGTTCCGGCGGATCGCCGCCGGCCAGACGCTGACGGAGATCGCCAACGCGCTGTGCGTGAGCGCGAAGACGGTCAGCACCTACAAGACGCGGATCCTGGAAAAGATGCAGATGCCGCACGAAGCGGCGCTGGTGCGTTACGCGATGCGGCACAAGCTGCTCGACGAAACGGACGACGTGTAGCGGACGACGTGTAACGGACGACGCCCGGCCCCGCCTGGATCTCAGGTGCCGCCGGCCGCACGGCCTGCAGCCGGGCGGAGCACCCCGCTTACCCGCTTACTTCGCCGGCACGGGGCACGCGAGATCGCCTTCCTCGCACGACAGATAGCCCTTCAGCGTTTCGGTACGGGCTTTCGTCAGATCGTCGAGGCAGGTCGACACGACCATCGGATACACGCTGCCGCCCTCGGCGTTCGCGCTGGAGAAGCTGCATTCGGCATCGCGGTACGCGATCCACGCACGCTGCGCATTCACGAGTTTGTCGGCGAGCGGCCGCGTATCGCGCAGGCGCGCGGTGACGGCCTGGTACGTCCGGTTCAGTTCCCCGTCGGTTTTCTTGTACGCGCGATCGGCGCACGCCGTCATCGCCCCCTGATCCGTCGCGTCGGCACAATTCGCCTGCGCGTGGGCGAGGTTCGCCGCCAGTGCGAGCGAGCACAGCAGACCGGTCAAGACACGCATGGATGCTCCTTGTTGTTCGTTGAAGTCGTGGAACCCGGTGCCGGGCTTGCCGCGCGGTCGCGCATCGGCCGCCGTCTCGGGGCGACACCGATCGCGATGCTAGCGCACGCGCGCCGGCTTGTCAGCCGGTGTCGCAGCCCGCGACGGCTTGCATATCGCCCCTTCGCACCTACACTTGAAAATCGATACGCCGCTTCAGGCCCGCGCTATCGCATCCATCCCGTCTCCGCTTCCGCGCATTCCTCAGCGCATTTCGCGTTCGCATCGCCGAGCGGGGTGACGATTCGTCTGCCAGCCTCCTCCCCCCGGCCCGACGTGCCTTCGCCGTCGCCCCCTGGAGGGAATCATGAGTTATCACCTTGAAGGCCGTCTGCTCGAGGTCTGCAACTGTCGCGTACTCTGCCCGTGCTGGATCGGCGAGGATCCCGATTTCGGCGTCTGCGACACGATCGTCGCGTGGCATGTCGACAAGGGCACCGTCGACGGCGTCGACGTGGGCGGCAACACGATCGCCGCCGTGTGCCGGGTGCCCGGCAACATCCTCGAAGGCAACTGGACGGCTGCGATCTACGTCAGCGACACGGCGTCCGAAGCGCAGGAGCAGGCGCTCCTCAGGGTCTACACGGGCCAGGCCGGCGGCCCCATCGCCGAACTCGCGAAACTGATCGGCACGGTCGTGTCGATCGAACGCGCGCCCATCACGTTCAATGTCGAGGGGGCTCGCGGCACGCTGTCGATCGGCACCGACTACCACGCGGAACTCGAGCCGTACCTCGGCCCGAGCGGCGCGCAGACGACGCTGACCGACACCGTGTTCTCGACGGTGCCCGGCGCGCCGGTGTTCGTCGGCAAGGCGCCCGTCTACCGGTCGAAGAATGCGGCGATCGGCATCGACGTCGACCTGAAGAATCACAACGCGCTGCAGAGCACGTTCCGGTTCGACGCGTGACGCGCGATCGCACGCCCACGGTCATGGCCGCATCGCTGCACCGGCGCCTGTTTCCGCTCGTGCTCGCGAGTCTCGTCGCGTTCGCCTGGCTCACCCTGTGGGCGTGGACGCGCAGTCCTTACGGGCGCTACCTCGACCACGGCGACGGCACGTTGGCCGAACCGTTCAACGCGCTTTGCCGCGCGCTGCCCGGCGGCGCGCTATGGCTGCCGGCCGCGTTCACCGCGGCCGGCTGGACGCTGATGATCCTCGCGATGATGCTGCCGACGACGCTGTCGCTGTTCGACGCGTTCGCCCGCGTCGTCGCCAGCCGCCCCGACCAGACGCGCCTGCTCGCGCTCGTCGGCATCGGCTACGTCGCCACGTGGAGCGGCTTCGGCCTCGTCGCGCATGGGCTGCACGGGCTGCTGCTGACCGGTGTCGCGCGGGTGCCGGCGCTCGCGTGGCGCGGCTGGTTGATCGGCGCGGCGGTCTTCGCGCTCGCCGGCGCGTTCCAGTTCAGCGGACTGAAGACGCACTGCCTCGACCGGTGCCGCACCCCCTTCAGTTTCGTGATCAGCCGCTGGCGCGGCCGCACGCCGATGCGTCACGCGTTTGCATTGGGCGTCAGCCATGGGCTCTTCTGCGTCGGCTGCTGCTGGGCGCTGATGCTGCTGATGTTCGTCGTCGGCGCCGGCAGTCTCGGCTGGATGCTGGCGCTCGCCGCGTTGATGGCCCTCGAGAAGAACGCATCATGGGGGCAGGCGCTCACCGCGCCGCTCGGCGCCGCGTTGTTCGGCGCGGCCGTGCTGATCGTCGCCAGCCACGCGTGAGGCCCGCGATGCGACCGCCCGCCTCCGCCCTCGCGCGGCATGTCCGGCCGGGCATGCGCGCCGTCGCGCTGACGTCGATCGCGATGCTCGCTTTCGCATCGAATTCGCTGCTGTGCCGGCTCGCGCTGCAGGCCGGACGGATCGACGCGGCCAGCTTCGGCAGCCTGCGCCTCGTATCGGGCGCGCTGATGCTCGCGATCGTCGCGCGTGCGGGGGCACGACGGTCCGCCCCGCCCGCCGACTGGCCGGCTGCGGCGATGCTGTTCGTGTACGTCACGTGCTTCTCGTTTGCGTATCTGACCGTCAGCGCGGCCACCGGCGCGCTGATCCTGTTCGGCGCGGTGCAACTGACGATGTTCGCGGCGGGATGGCATGCCGGCGAGCGGTTTGCCGCGACCGGCTGGGCCGGGTTCGGCGCGGCGCTCGGCGGGCTGGTCTATCTCGTGTCGCCCGGGCTCGCCGCGCCGACGCCGCGCGGCGCCGCGCTGATGACGGCAGCCGGCATCGCATGGGGGATCTATTCGATCCGTGGCCGTCGGCCCGTCGATCCGGTCGCGGCCACCGCCGGCAACTTCCTGCGCGCCGCGCCGCTGGCGCTCGCGCTGAGTGTCGCACTCGCCGCGCGCGTGCACGTCACGCCGGCCGGCATCGCGCTCGCCGCGCTTTCCGGTGCGCTGACGTCGGGCCTCGGCTACGTGGTCTGGTATGCCGCGCTACGGCACCTCACGGCGATGCGCGCCGCGGCGGTTCAGTTGTCCGTCCCGCCCATCGCCGCGTGCGGCGCCGTGCTGCTCCTGTCCGAACAGCCGACCTGGCGGCTCGCGCTCGCATCGGCCGCGATCCTCGGCGGCGTCGCGACCGTGCTCGCGACGCGGGCGCGGCGGGCGGGCAGCACGCGGTGATGCCCGTCAGGCGCGGCACGCTCACGCAGCCCCGCCCATTCCAGCGGCCCAAATGCAAAACCCGTACACGGATACCGTGCACGGGTTTCGGATGAAACGGCAAACCGGGCGCCCTGGCGGGCGCTGCCTGGCTTAGTGGCCGAAGAACACCGACGAACGGTCGGTGGCGGCCGGCACGACCACGCGCTGGCCCGATTGCGACGCCGCGGCCGGGTTCGAACCGTAGCCCGTTGCATCAGCTTGCGCGCCGGTGTTCTGTGCGGCGGCGATCTTTGCCTGGGCGGCCTGGATGTTCTCCGGGTAGTTCATCCAGTCGTTCGGGTTGTAGCCGGCCTTCTCGAGCTGGACCAGCTCGGCGCGCACTTGCGCGCGCGTCAGCGGCTGCTGATTCGATTGGGCGAACGAGACGACCGGTGCGGCCACCAGGGCGGCCAGTGCAACTGCCTTGATCAGCGATTTCATGATGGGTTACCTCCAGAATTGTTTTGTCAGGCGCTTCGGACTCGGGGTCGTTGCGCATGAGTAGAAGTCTAGGAGGCGACGCTATCAGGGTAAATACTTAAATCGCGAATTCACTGTTGACGGAAACCAGACAATCGCCACGGAATACGTCGAATCGTCAGATGATTATCGGCATTCACGTGCTGAATACCGTGGCGCGGCGCCCCGTGCGTCCGGCCGTGCATCAGCGCCGCCGGTCGGTTTCCGACGGCGCCATGAGCCGGTCGAACAGCAGCGCCTTGAGGCGGATCAGGTCGTCGGCGCCGGTCTCGCCGAACGCCGCGTGATGCAGCGTCAGCGCGGGCGCGGCCGGGTCGGCATGGACGGCCCGCACCGTGCCGTCGAGCGCCAGCAGCTCGACCCGGTCGCCCGCCGCGTACGGAAGCTGCACGCGCAAGGGTTCGCCGGTTGCGGCGATCGGCCGGTCGACGGCAATCGACAGGCCGCTCAAGCTGATGTCGTGCACCATCCCGAGGCCTTCCGCGCCCTCCGACCCGCCCGCGCAACAGGCGGCGATCCGCACCGGCACGCGCGGCTCCGCACGCGTGCGCAGCCGGTCGACGAAGCCGGGCGGCGACAGCACCAGGAACCGCGCGGCACCCGCCGCCTGCACCGACTCGACCGTCGCACCGAACCGCGACACCGCGGCACGGCCGATCGCCACGGCCTCGATGTCGTCGCCCCGTACGAAGTCGAGGGCGGCCGCCGGCTGCGGCTCGACGAACAGCGCGCCCGACGCGGCGATGCCGATCAGCCGGCAGCGCTGCAGCCCGCGGGTCGTGCCGACCCGGCGGCGGATGCCGATCGAAGCGCCCGCCGACAACCCCATCCGCGGCGCGTGAGGCACCGCGTCAGGCGCGCGCGGCTCGGCCGCGGCTTCGGCGTCGTCGCGCCGCCGTACCGGCCGGAAATGGTCGAACAGGAAGGCATGCTGCGCGGCATCGCGCAGCGTCGTGCCGGCCGGCAGTAGCGCGGCGCCGTCGGCATCGTAGAGATCGAAACCGAGCGGGACGCCGGCGGCGAGATCGTCGCGCGTGAGCGGGACGTAATCGGTAGATAGCCTCATCGGGGCGGCGCGGAGCGACCGCGCGAGCTGTCATGACAACATGATTACGGCAGCATCGCGCGAATTCTGAACGGCTCCGTTACTGCGATGCGCCGGTCGCGTCGGGCGCGGCCGGTGCCGGCGCCTGGGACGGTGCGGTCGAAGGGGCGGCAGCCGGTGCGGCGCCGAGGCCCGCGCTGCCTCCGCCGGCCGCGCTCGCCCCCGCGGGCGGCTGCGCGGGTGGCGGCTGCGACGCGCCCGCCGACAGCGCGGCGGCCGACGCGGCCACTTCGGACGCCGGCACCCATTCCTCGACGATGCCCCCGGATGCCGCTTCGGGCGCCGAGGCAGCCGAGGCGGCCGACGCCTCGTCGGTATCCGCCTCGGGCGCCCGCTCCACCCGCTGCGTCCTGACCGGTGCGGGCGCCTTCTTCGCGTCGGGCGGGAACCACGTGTCGAACAGGTCCGTCGCGCGTTCGCGCAGCGACGCGAACCAGCCCGGCGACGGCTCGGTATCGAATTTCGCCTTCGTATCGACGAGCCGGGCGCGCTGCGCACGCTGGAAGAAATCGCCGACGATCGGCAGCGCACTGTGCGCGCCCTGCCCCCAGTAGTCGCTGCGCAGCGTCACGCGGCCGTCGTCGAAACCGACCCACGCACCGGCGACGAGGCCGGGCTGCATCAGGATGAACCAGCCGTCCGCGTTGTCCTGCGTCGTGCCGGTCTTGCCGGCCACGTCGCCACGGATCCCGAAGCGCGTGCGGATGCTGCCGCCCGTGCCGCGCGTCACGACGTCGCGCATCACGCTGAGCAGCGTCTTGTCGGTTTCGGCGTCGAGCGCGCGCTCGGGCGGCGCCGGCGCGTATTCGGCAAGCACGTCGCCCTGGCGGTTCTCGATGCGCGTCACCATCTGCGGCTCGACATACAACCCGCCGTTCGCGATCGTCGCGTACGACGCGACCATCTCCTTCAGCGTGACCGGGCTCGTGCCGAGCGCCAGCGACGGCACGCGTTCGAGCGGGCTTTCGCGCACGCCCATGTCCCGTGCGAGTCGGGCCACGGCAGCCGGCCCGACCTTCTCCATCACCTGCGCGGTGATCCGGTTGCGCGACAGCGCGACCGCGTCGCGCAGCGTCATCGGCTTGCCGGTGGGCGGCACGTCGTCATTCGGCCGCCAGATCTCGCCGCCCTTCAACGGGATCTCGACCGGCTGGTCGATGAAGGTATCGTCCGGCTTCATCCCGTTCGCGAACGCGACGCCATAGACGAACGGCTTGAACGTCGAACCCGGCTGGCGCCGCGCCTGCGCGACGTGGTCGAACGGCTCGTGGGTGAAGTCGCGGCTGCCGACCCACGCGCGGATCTGCCCGTCGCGCGGATCGATCGCGAGGAAGCCGGCCTGCACGTCGGTCTTCGTCTTGCACAGCGCGCGCATGAAACCACGGTCGGCCGCGAGCAGCTTCATCGCGGCCGCGTCGTCCTTGCCGGCGTCCTGCGCGGCCTTGTACTCGGGCGACTCGCGCATGAAGGTGCGGAACACCTCGTTGTCGGTGCCGCAGCCGTCGCGGCCGCTCCACGCGCTGTTCGCGATGCCCTGCAGCTGGTTGCCCTGCAGCGTGAGCGCCTGCGTCGCCATCTGCTGCAGCCGCGCGTCGATCGTCGTGCGCACGATCAGCCCGTCCGAGTAGATGTTGTAGTCGTTGCGGTCGGCCCACGCGATCAGCCATTTGCGCAGCTGCTGCGCGAAGTGCGGCGCCGGCCCCGGCGGCTCCTTCTGGCGCTCGAAGTCGATCCGCAGCGGCCGGCGCTGCAACTGCGCAAACTGCGCGGGCGACAGCTTGCCGTACTTCACCATCTGGCCGAGCACCGTATTGCGCCGCTGCAGCGCGCGCTCGGGGTTCAGCACCGGGTTGTAGTAACTGTTGCCCTTCAGCATCCCGACCAGCGTCGCGCTGTCGAGCACGTCGAGCTCGTCGGCCGACTTGTCGAAATAGGTGCGCGCGGCCATCTCGACGCCGTACGCGTTGTACAGGAACGGCACCGTGTTCAGGTAGGTCTCGAGGATCTGGTCCTTGCTGTAGACCGCCTCGATCTTCAGCGCGGTGATCGCCTCCTTCACCTTGCGCGTGAGCGTCGGCGCACGGCCGATCTCGTCCGGATACAAGTTGCGCGCGAGTTGCTGCGTGATCGTCGAGCCGCCCTGGCGGCTGCCCGAGAACGTGTGGAGCGCGGCCGACGCCGTGCGCTTCCAGTCGAGGCCGTGGTGCTCGTAGAAACGGTGATCCTCGGTCGCGATCAGTGCGTCGACCATGTGCGGCGAGATCTGCTTGAGCGGAACCCACTCGCGGTTCGACGGCTTGAATTCGGCCAGCAGCTTGCCGTCGGCGGACAGCACCTGCGCGGGCTGGTCGACGCGCGCCTTGCGGATGTCGCCGATGCCCGGCGTGAACGGGATGAGCACGACCACGTACACCACGAACAGCGCCGGCACGGCGGCGCCGGCGAGCAGTACGCCGCGGCGCGTCGGGTGACGGACATGGCGCCACGCGGTGGCGGCGAGAGGCTTGACCCGCGCGACGGCGGCAGCCGCGACGGGTTGGGCGCGCGCGACCCATCTGGCACAGAAGGCACGCACTGACGACACGTTTCGGCGATTCACGCGGGTGGAGCTCGGCTGAAAAGGGTGCATCGTACCAAACTCGCGCGGGCCGCCGGACGGCGATGGCCCGGTGGCGACCTACCCGGGGCGGCTGCGCGGGCGGTCCGCACGCAAAAAAGGCGCGCGCCCCGCAACGGGAACGACGCGCCAAGCCTGGTACGACAAACGGGCGGCCGCGCCGCGACTCAGCGCACGAGAAAACCGTAGGTCAGCGGATCGCGCTCGTCGACGATCCAGTTCGCGAACCCGCAGATATGGGCGCTGCCTTCGACTTCCGGAATCACGGCCGGGATGTCGCCGACCGTCGTTTCGCGCAGCACGCGCCCCTTGAAGACCGTGCCGACGATCGATTCGTTGACGAGCGTGTCGCCGGCCGCGAGCAGCCCGCGCTGGTAGAGCTGCGCGACCCGGCCGCCGGTGCCGGAACCCGTCGGCGAACGGTCGACCTCGCGATCCGCGAACACGCAGCAGTTCGCCTGCGTCGATCCCGGGTGGCGCGGCGCATTCGCGATGATCGTGCCGTAGATGTGGTTGATTTCCGGGATCTCCGGATGCACGACCGGGTACTTCGCGTTCGCGGCGGCCTTCACTTCCGCGCCGAAGCGGATCAGCCGTTCCACCGCCGCTTCGCGCACCGGCAGGTCGAACGGCGCACCGTCGACGTAGAAATAGAACGCGCCGCCGTACGCGATGTCACCGGTCACGGTGCCGAACGACGGCGTCTCGACCGACACGTCGCGCTGCCAGATGAACGACGGCACGTTGACGAAGCGCACCGGCCCCGCATGCTCGCCGTCCCATTTGACGAACGCCTCGATGAAGCCGCACGGCGCGTCGATGCCGACCCGCGTTTCCGGCACCGTGCGCTGCACCCAGCCGAGCTCGACCGCCGCGGTCGACAGCGCGATCACGCCGTGTCCGCAATGGTCGCTGTAGCCTTCGTTGTGCACGAAGATCACGCCGAAATCCGCGTTCGGCGACACCGGCTCGGTCAGGTAGCCGCCGTACATGTCGGCGTGGCCGCGCGGTTCGAACATCAGCGCGCGGCGGATCTCGTCGGCGTTGTCCTTGAGCCACGCGCGGCGCTGGACGATCGTGTCGCCGGGCGCGCGCGGCAGCCCGCTCGTGACGATGCGGAACGCTTCACCGCCCGTATGGACTTCGACGGTGGAAAGGGATCGGGAAATTTTCATGGGGGAATCGGAAGCGTTGAAACGAAGAACGGCGGCCGCGCCGCCGTCCGATGGCAGGCTGGCCGTTACTTCGCGTACGGTTCCGGCAGGCCGTTGCGGATCACGTAGACGGTGGTCGGCGCGCCCTTCAGGTCGCCGTTCGCGTCGAACGAATAGGTGCCGGCGACGCCCGTGTAGTTCGATTTCGCCAGTTGCGCGATCAGCTTCGCCTTGTCGGTGGTCGTGCCGGCCTTGACCATCGCGTCGGCGAGCAGCTTCATCCCGTCGTAGTAGTTCACGCCATAGACCTGCGTATCGGTGTGATACGTGTCGTGGTACTTCTTCAGGAATTCGCGCCCGGCCGCCGTCTTCTCGAGCGCGACGCCGCCCTGCGCGCAGTAGACGATCGACGCCGCATCGCCCGCGACCTTGCCCATGTCGGCCGAGCAGATGCCGTCGCCGCCGAGCAGCTTCGCGCGCAGGCCGCGCTGCTTCATCTGCTTGGCCATCGGCGCGCCCTGTGCCGCATAGCCGCCGAGGAAGATCACGTCGGGGTTGCTGGCCTTGATCTTGGTGAGAATGCCGAGGAAATCGGTGGCCGACGAACTCGTGAATTCCTGGTCGACGATCTTGATCCCGTTCGCCTTCGCGACGTTCATGAACTGCTCGGCCACGCCCTGCCCGTACGCGGTGCGATCGTCGATCACGGCGGCGGTCTTCGCGTTCAGCGTCTTCGCGGCGAAGGTCGCCATCGTGCCGCCGAGCTGTTCGTCGCTCGCGCCGATCCGGAAGATGTTCTTGAAGCCCTGCTTGGTCAGTGCCGGGTTCGACGCGACCGGCAGCATCGGCACGCCGGCAGTCGAGTACACGCGCGAGGCGGGAATCGCGACGCCCGAGTTGTACGGCCCGAGCACCGCGACGACGCCCTTGTCGACGAGGTTCTGCGCCACCTGTACGCCGGCCTTCGGATCGGCCTGGTCGTCGTCGGAGACCAGTTTGAAGGTGACGGTCTTGCCGGCGACCTTGATGCCGGCCTTGTTGAGTTCGTCGACGGCCAGGCGTGCGCCGTTTTCATTGTCCTTGCCGTTCGCGGCCTGCGGACCGGTCAGCGGCGCCGAATGGCCGATCATGACCGCTTCCTGCGCCTGCGCGGAAGTCAGCGCGCCGGCGGCGATGGCCACCGAGAGCGCGGTAACGAGGTGTCGCATGATGTCTCCTGATTGGTTTTGTGTGAAACCAATGTAGGATACGCGTGGTTACCATGCAAGCAATTTCAAAATAAAAATGTCGATTCTGGTCATTTTTCAGACCAGAACGAGCCCAGCACGGTCACTTGGGCGTGATGTCGCGCCGCACGCGGCGGATGTGCTGCTCGACATAGAACGCCGCCGCATCGGCATCGCCGGACACGATCGCCTCGTAGATCAGCCGGTGTTCGGACACGTACAGCCGGATCCGGCCCGCATCGTAGATGCCGTCGTCCTTCAGCCGCTTCCACAGCGGCTGGTCCATCGTCTTCGCGACTTCGTCCGCGATCTTCACGATCAGCGCGTCGCCGGTCATCAACGCCAGCTGGCGGTGGAACAGCCGGTCGCTCTCGTTCCACAGCGCGCGCTGATGCGGATCGTCGACATCGGTAATGGTCTCCATCTGGGCCAGATAGCGTTCGGCACCGGGGTCGGCGCGGCCGTGCGCAGCCGCGAGGCGCGCGATCGCGGGCTCCAGGATCAGCCGCACGTCGAGCGTCGACGTCGGGCTGAAATCGGGTTCGGCCGCCCGGTGCGTGTCGCCGCGCGCCGCGAGCACGTCGAGCGGCGACGCGACGACGTAGGTGCCCGAATTGCGCTTCGTGAACACGAGCCCTTCGTTCTGCAGTGCGCCGAGCGCCTCGCGCACGGCCGGCCGGCCGACCTGGAACAGCCCTGCGAGCTCGCGCTCGGACGGCAGCCGCGACTCGGCGGCATAGCGCCCCGCGCGGATTTCGTCGCGGATCTTCTCGGCCACCTGCTCGTAGATCTGCAGCGGCCTGAAACCGCCTTCGAGTGTGTCGGGACGCGCGGACATCATCGTATGGCTCCTGCCCGGTCGAGGGCGTGAATCGGGAATGGGTTCGCACTATACCGGAGCGCGCCGGCATCGAGGCCATGGCGGCCCTTCTGGACAGATATTAGAACCAAAACCGGCGAGGCGCTTTATTTTCTGGGTTGCAGGTGGGCCAGCAAGTGGTATAGATTCGATCCACACTGCCCTGTGTCACGGTATCCGGCAGCTCTTGGCGGGCGCGGCATGCGCCCGTCGTCCACGCTCACCGACGCATGCGACGTACACGATGACCGCTCTTTCCCCGATTCCCGTTTTCGATGCGGCCGACACGGCCGCGCTGCTCGACTACCCGGCGCTGCTCGCCACGCTCAGGCAGGCCGTCGCCGACTATGCGGCGGGCGAGATCGTCAGCCCCGAACGCCTGGTCGTGCCGCTGCAGGCAGGCGGCGTGATGCTGTCGATGCCGTCGAGCGCACCCGACCTCGCGACCCACAAGCTCGTGAACGTGTGCCCGGGCAACGGCCTGCGCGGGCTGCCGACGATCCTCGGCCAGGTCACCGCCTACGACGCGACCACCGGCGAGATGCGCTTCGCGCTCGACGGCCCGACGGTCACCGGGCGCCGCACGGCGGCCATCACCGCGCTCGGCATCCAGGCGCTGCATGGCGCCGCGCCGCAGGACATCGTGCTGATCGGCACCGGCAAGCAGGCGGCCAATCACGCGGAAGCGCTCGCCGCGATCTTTCCCGAAGCGCGCCTTCACGTGCGCGGCACGCGCGCCGACAGCGCAGCGGCATTCTGTGCCGCGCACCGCGCGCAGGCGCCGCGTCTCGTACCGCTCGACGGCGACGCGATTCCCGCTGCGATCGACGTGGTCGTCACGCTGACGACGAGCCGCACGCCCGTCTATCGCGAAGCCGCGCGCGCAGGCCGGCTCGTGGTCGGCGTCGGCGCGTTCACCGCGGACGCGGCCGAGATCGACGCGAACACGGTGCGCGCCAGCCGGCTGGTCGTCGACGATCCGGCCGGCGCGCGCCACGAGGCCGGCGACCTGATCGTCGCGCAGGTCGACTGGCAGCACGTCGCATCGCTCGCCGACGTGCTGGGCGGCGCATTCGACCGCACCGGGCCGCTGCTGTTCAAGAGCGTCGGCTGTGCGGCGTGGGATCTCGCCGCATGCCGCACGGCGCGCGATGCGCTGGCTGCGCGCCAGGCCGGCTGACCCGGCAACGCCCCCCCTTCGGCCGCGCTCGCGGCATCGCCCCCTCGCAGCCGCGCCGGCGATTTCCCGTACGCGTTGTAGGAATCGCCCTACAACGCGTCGCAGCGGCCTACATCAACTTCCAATTCGGCCGATTTCATTTTCGGCGGCGCAACACGATACTGCCCGCATGAATGCCAGCCCGTTACCCGCCGCGCTCCGGGTGTTTCTCGTCGATCACGCCGCTGCCGTCCGGCAGCGGATCGCGCTGCTCGTCGGCGCGATCCGCGGTGTCGCCGTCGTCGGCGAAGCGGAAGACGGCCAGGACGCGTGGGCCCATATCCGCAGCAGCCAGGCGGACGTGGTGATCGTCGACCTGCGGCTGGCGGACGGCAGCGGCCTCGAGCTGATCGGGACGCTGTCGAAGGCCGCGCCGCGCATCGTCACGATCGTGCTGACGAATCACTCGGCGCCGGCATTCAGAGAGGCATGCGCGTTGGCCGGAGCCGACTACTTCTTCGACAAGACCGTCGAATTCGACGCCGCATGCCAGGTCATCGAATCCCTGGCGCACGCTCGCGTGCACCAACCCTGACGAGCCGGAGTGACTCATGTCCACAGCCACCCCCTGCGCCGCCGACGTATCCATCGCGCCTCGGCCGACGATTCCGCTTCGCGCGGTCACGCGCGCCGACGCCGCCAAACATCCCGCCGCGCGCTGCTCGGTGTGCGCGATGCGCTCGATGTGCCTGCCGCCGCACCTGACCGCGGCCGAATACGGCCGCCTCGACTCGATCATCTGCACGACCCGGCAGGTGCGCCAGGGCGACGCGCTGTTCCGCACCGACGATCCGTTCCAGAGCATCTATGCGGTACGTGCGGGTTCGTTCAAGACGGTGATGATGCATCGCGACGGCCGCGAACACGTGACGGGCTTCCAGATCGCCGGTGAAACGCTCGGGATGGACGGCATCGGCGGTGGCCAGCATTGCTGCGACGCGATCGCGCTCGAGGACAGCGTCGTGTGCATCATCCCGTTCGGTGCGCTCGAAGCGGCGTGCCGCGAGATCAAGCCGATGCAGCACTTCCTCTACCAGATGCTGAGCAGCGAGATCGTCCGCGAATCGAGCCAGATGCTGCTGCTCGGCACGATGTCGGCCGAGCAGCGCGTCGCGCATTTCCTGCTGAACCTGTCGTCGCGCTTCGAGGCGCGCGGCTATTCGGCGACGGAATTCAACCTGCGGATGACGCGCGAGGAAATCGGCTGCTATCTCGGGATGAAGCTCGAAACCGTGAGCCGGATGTTCTCGCGGTTCCATCGCGAAGCGCTGGTCGAAACGCGCGGCAAGCGCGTGCGCATCATCGATTCGCAAGCGCTCGCACGGGTCTGACAACCCGGAACCCAGGCCGCGCCTGGCGGCGCCGCGCGCGGTGCATCATCGCACCGCGCCATCGGCCGCCGCGTTGCGCAGCCCCACCCTTGCACCGGCCGCCTGGCACGCGAGCAGCGCCTGTTCGGCCTGCATGAACGCGCGGCGCAGCGCGTCGTCCAGGTTGCCGCCGACGCACGGCGGCAGCGGCCAGCGCGCGGTGTCGTGCATCACGAGGTCGAGTCGTACGTCGTACACGCGTGCGCCATCGGCGTCGGCGCTCGCTTCAATGGCGAGGTGACAGCCGTCGAGCAGCGTGCGAAACCGTTCGAGCCGCACCAACTGCGCGCCGGCTTCGGCTTCGACCGCGGCGGTCCCCGCGAATCCCAGGCAGGCGATCTGCATGCCCACGCCCATGTCGTGTCTCCTGACGGGGCCGCCCGCTCGTCGACCGCCTTGCATGTGCCGCCCCCACCGAAAGGCGGCGGCACGCGTTGCCCGTGGCACGGCGCGATTTCTGCGATCGCTGCCGGCCGATAGTCTGCCCGCGCCGTCGCCGGCGCGGGTCCGTTCATACGTTGAAGGTCTGCGACGTCTTCATCTCGATCCACGTCATGCCGGCCCGCAGCCCTTCGATCATCGCCTCGCGTTCGGTCGGATACGCATGGCTGTGCTCGAACGTATGATGAAAACGCGCCGCGCCGCTGCCGTGCTCGACCGACACGCGGCAGCGGAATTCGCCCGATTCGCACGGGCGCGTCTCGACTTCGACGGACCAGTCGCGTTCGTGAATGTTGCCCTGCAGTGTCATGCGCCCTCCTGCGGTATCAGTCTCCGAGCCGGAAGTGCCCGCTGTGCAGCAGCACCGGCCGGCCGCCGATTTCCTCGAGCATGCGTCGTGCCATCGCCTCGATCGCCGACCGGTGCGCGTCGAATGCGGCCAGCAGATCGCGTTCGAGCAGCGACGGCGCGCCGAAATGATCCTCCAGCGCCTCGGCCGTGACCGCGCACTGCACGCACTGTCCGTCGACCAGCGCCGAAAACGCCACGACCAGGTCGCGTGCGCAATATTCGGGGGGTTCCGGCGGGAAAACAATCTGCATCTGTCGGCCTGTCATCGTCGTGATGGCTCCATGACAAGAGCATAGTGGCGCGCGCGCCCGCACGCTTGACCCACGTCAACCGGTTCGCTGCGCCGCACGATAACGGCGCGGCGGCGTGCCGGCGCGGCTGCGCGATGCCGCTGCAAACGGCTTTCAGCCCGCGTCGGGCTCGATCGCCGCGCCGCGCTCCGCGAGCAGCTCGCGCAGCACGCCGCGGTGGCAATGGCGCTCGTCGTCGCAATAGCAGCCGATCGAAAACGCGGTGGTCGCCGACAGCGCCGCCAGCAGGTCGAGCACCTTCGGCGCATCGCCATGCGCCATCTCCGCGCGGAAGTGACGCCGGAACGCGTTCCATTCGGCATCGGTTTCGGCGGCCTGCGCCTGGGCGACGAGTTCGGGGCTCGGCGACAACGTCGGCAGCCATACATCATAGTAGTTGCGCGACGCGAATTCCGCCTTCGGCACGCCGCGCGGCGGCCGCCGCACCGTGCCGATCCGCAGGCCCTCGCCGGCCGCGCGCGGCGTGCCGAGCTGGATGATCCGGATGCCCATGTGCTTCCTTCCGAGTTGCGTGGGATGCCGTGATCGTACCGCCGTGCGTGCCCCCGCGTCAGCCGGGTGGCGCACATTGCGGCCGCGCAACGAAAAACCGGCTGCCCCCTTGCGGAGACAGCCGGTTCGGCCAGCCGCGTGGCGCGCCGGAGCGCGCCGCGCTCAGACGCCGCTCTTCAGCACCTTGCCGATGGCATCCGCGACGATGGCGACGTTCGAGTCGTTCAGGCCCGCGACACACATCCGGCCCGAACGCAGGACGTACACGCCGTGCACTTCGCGCAGCGCGTCGACCTGCGATTCGGTCAGGCCCGTGTACGTGAACATCCCGCGCTGCTTCACGTAGCGCGTCAGTGCCTCGCCGCTGACGTGGTCGCGCAGGCCGTCATGGATCGACTGGCGCATCCGCGCGATGCGGCGGCACATCGCCGCCAGTTCCTCTTCCCACTGCTTGCGCAGCGCGGGCGTGCCGAGCACGGTTGCCACGACCTTCGCGCCGTAGGTTTGCGGGTTGCTGTAGTTCGAGCGCACCGCGCCGGCCAGCTGGCCGAGCACGCGGTCGGCCGCGGCGGCATCCTCGCAGACGACGCTCAGGCCGCCCACGCGCTCGCCGTACAGCGAGAAGTTCTTCGAGAACGAGTTCGCGACCAGCGCCGGCACGCCACGGCGGGCCAGTTCGCGCACCGCGAACGCATCCGCGTCGAGGCCCGCGCCGAAGCCCTGGTACGCCATGTCGACGAACGGCAGCAGCCCGCGCGCCTCGATCACGTCGATCAGCTTCTCCCACTGGCCTTCATCGAGGTCGACGCCGGTCGGGTTGTGGCAGCACGCGTGCAGCAGCACGATGCTGCGCGCCGGCAGCGCGTCGATCGCCGCGAGCATCGCGTCGAACTTCAGGCCGCCCGTCGCTTCGTCGTAGTACGGATACGTGTTCACCGTGAAGCCGGCCCGCTCGAAGATGAAGCGGTGGTTTTCCCAGCTCGGATCGCTGAGCCACACCTGCGATTCCGGGAAATAGCGCTTCAGGAAATCGGCGCCCACCTTCAGTGCGCCGGAGCCGCCGAGCGTCTGCAGCGTCGCGATGCGGCCGGCCGCGCGGGCCGGGTGATCGGCGCCGAACACGAGCGCCTGCACGGCGTCGCGATACGCGGCCAGGCCGACCATCGGCAGGTACGGCTTCGCGCCGCTGTCGCGCTGCAGCGCGATTTCGGCTTCGCGCACGGCGCCCATCACCGGAATCCGGCCTTCGGCGTCGAAGTAGATCCCGATGCTCAGGTTGACCTTCTGGTCGCGCGGATCTTTCTGGAAGTTCTCGTTGAGCGTCAGGATCGGGTCGCCCGGGTACGCGTCGATGTGTTCGAACATGGCTTGAGTCGGTCTCGTTTGGAAGAATGGTCGGTCGTGGCCTGTATCAGCGTGCGGATGCGCCGTCGTGCACCGCATAGCCTGCATTCTTCTGACGGAAGCGATACCCGACCGCGAGCACCGCGAGCCATACCGGGATCAGGTACACCGACAGACGGAGATCCGGCGTCAGGTACATCACGACGAGAATGCCGGCCATGAATGCCAGGCACAGGTAATTCGTGAAAGGATAGCCCAGACTGCGGAAGGAAGTCTCCTCCCCGGCCGCGCGCTTGGCCTGGCGGAACTTCAGGTGGATCAGCGTGATCATCGCCCAGTTGATGATCAGCGCCGACACGACGAGGCCCATCAGCACCTCGAACGCCTTGCCCGGCATGAAGTAGTTGACCAGCACGCACACGCCGGTCGCGAGCGCCGACGCGCCGAGCGCGGCGAGCGGAATGCCGCGCTTGTTCACCGAGCACAGCACCTTCGGCGCATTGCCCTGCTTCGCGAGGCCGAACAGCATCCGGCTGTTGCTGTACACGCCGCTGTTGTAGACCGACAGCGCGGCCGTCAGCACGACCACGTTCAGCACGTTGGCCACCAGGTTGCTGCTCAGCGCGTGGAAGATCAGCACGAACGGGCTGCCGCCGGTGACGACCTTTTCCCACGGATACAGCGACAGCAGCACGGCGAGTGCGCCGATGTAGAAGATCAGGATGCGATAGATCACCTGGTTGGTCGCGCGCGGAATGCTGCGCTTCGGATCGTCGGCCTCGGCCGCGGTGATGCCGATCAGCTCGAGCCCGCCGAACGAGAACATGATCGCCGCCATCGACATCACGAGCCCCGACACGCCGTTCGGGAAGAAGCCGCCGTGCTGCCACAGGTTCCGGACACTCGCCTCCGGCCCCGCATGGCCGCTCGCGAGCAGCCAGCCGCCGAAGCCGATCATGCCGACGATCGCGGCGACCTTGATGATCGAGAACCAGAATTCCGTCTCGCCGTACGACTTCACGCTGGCCAGGTTGAGCAGGTTGATCGCGACGAAGAAGACCAGCGCCGACACCCAGGTCGGCACGCCCGGCCACCAGTACTGCACGTAGATCCCGACGGCCGACAGCTCGGCCATGCTGACGAGGATGTACAGCACCCAGTAGTTCCAGCCCGACAGGAAGCCGGTGAAGTGGCCGACGTACTTGTTGGCGAAGTAGCTGAACGAGCCGGCGACGGGCTCGTCGACGACCATCTCGCCGAGCTGGCGCATGATGAAGAACGCGACGATGCCGGCCACCGCGTAGCCGAGCAGCACGGACGGGCCCGCCATCTTGATCGTCTGCGCGATGCCGAGGAACAGCCCCGTGCCGAGCGCGCCGCCGAGCGCAATCAGCTGGATGTGCCGGTTCTTCAGCCCGCGCTTCAGGCCGTCGCTCTCGTTTCCAGAAACCATGTCTTCTCCACTCTGTCCGCGCCCGCCTGCAGCGGGGTGCGGCGCGCCTCGGTGTGCCGGGCGCTGTTTTGGTGTGCCGGGGCCGTTCGTGGAGCCGCCGGGTTGGGGACTGCAATCTTCGCGTGGCGGCGCCCGATTCGCGTCGGCGTGCCCGCCAGACCGGCCGCCGACCGTCGCCGCGCCCGCCTTGCTGCGCTCGCACACGAAAATCCGGCGTCAGTTTAGCGTCGCGACGGCGAAATCGGGTTTCGTAACCCGTTCATGCAAACCCTACATTATGAGATAAGATTGCATCTGGGAGACGGATGAGGAAATAAAAATGCATGAACCGGTTCTGGATCGCCTTGATCGCCACTTGCTCGCGATCCTGCAGGAGAACGGCCGCGCGTCGAACCTCGACCTGGCGAAGGCCGTCGGCCTGTCACCCGCGCAGACGCTGCGCCGCCACCGGCGGCTGGAGGAAATCGGTGCGATCCGTCGCTATGAAACCCGGCTGTGCCCCGACACGCTCGGTTTCGGCGTGACCGCTTTCGTGCACGTGACGATGGAGCGCGGGCATATTCGCGACCTGTCGAAGTTCCAGAAACTGGTGTCCGATCTCGCGCAGATCCAGGAGTGCTTCTCGGTGACGGGCGACATCGACTACGTGTTGAAGGTCGTCGCGCACGACCTGAAAGGCTTGTCGCGGTTCCTGCTCGAGACGCTGATGCGCATTCCCGGCGTGAGCGGCGTGCATTCGAGCGTGTGCCTCGACGAGATCAAGTGCACGAGTGCGATGCCGGTCGAGGCGTAACGCCAGCGCGCCGGCTGCGATCAACGATTGCTCGGAAAACGTGGTCGGCTCCGTCCTTGCCCATATCAATAATTAACAAGACGCCCAAAAATCGTTGGCAGATTTCTCGAAAAATCGTACAAGTCTAATAGGCGACTTGTTTTCTATGGGCGATCGTCGTCCACTCCTTAATGCGCCTGGGACCGACGATAAAAAAAATATTGGCGGCAATTCATCCCGATGTGGTGAGTGGCAGAATGTGCAGCAACCTTTATCGCAATTGGCCTTAACGCGCATCGCGGTGGACGCTCACCGCGAATCGCCCACAGGCGATCGACGGCACCCTAGGCGCTAATGCCTTTGCCGGAAGCTAAGATACCCCATGGCAAATCGTTCATATTCACTCAAGACCATCAAAGTCTTGTTCGGCAGCAGCGGCAACCAATGCGCTCATCCCGATTGCACAAATCCTGTCATAGTTTCTGGGACTGAGCAGTCTCATGACGCTGTATTGGGCCAAATCTGCCATATATATGCCGCTTCCGATAACGGCCCACGAGGACAGCCCGGTCTCAGCGACGAAGAACGGAACAGCCCTGACAATCTGATCCTCTTGTGCGGGTTCCATCATCCAATGGTGGATACCCAATATCAGAACTACCCCGCTGACCTTTTGAGGCAGTGGAAACGGGACCACGAGGCAAAATTCCAGAGAGACACTGCTGAGGCCATACATCGCCAAGAACAAGTTCAGCAATTCGCCTTCACCGTGGCGCTTACGGATCAGCAAATCGACGCAGAGGTACGCCGTATCCGGCAAGCTCGACATCTCGCAGGATATTCCAGCGTTGACAAAGCCCGCGCTCTAGCGGCGAGTGTTGAGAGCACCGAGCTTGCCGGTGGCTCCAAGGAAGTTAGAGCCCGAGCATTAGCCTGGTGTGCCAGGATGCTCACCCAGGATGAGAATCTCGCGCGCGCCAAGGAACTGCTGGCGAAGTCGCGTGATCTTGGGGGATCTCCGGAAACCGACATTGCCAACGCATGTATCGTGGCCGCTGAGTCCTCGTCGAGCACCGCCGGCCTAGCGCTGCTTGCACCGCTGGGAACATCTGAATCCCGATCCGTCATGTTGCGTATCGTCAGCAATGAGAGAGGACACGAGGGCTCGCTTGACTGGGTACGAAGCGCTGGCTTAAGCCTCACCTCTTTCAGTGGTGACGGCAAACTGACACTCATCATGAACCAAGAGCTTGCTGGGTGCTGGAGCGACGCGTATGCGAATGTTCAATTACTTACTGCCGCCGACTTTGAAGAGACGCCAGTATTGAACTATGCAGCCGCTCAAGCCCATCTCGCTCAAATCGTTCCCGAGGAATTGCGGACACAGGCGCTCTCACAAGTTCCGCTCAATGCCGCACACTTCCCCATTGCAGATAATCGGCAAGCGCTGCACGATCGACGCTGCGCCATAGAATTCTATGAGAAGCAAGCGACCGTCGCCAAGGAATTCGGAGCCAACGAAGCTGCGCAGCTGAGTTCTGACATGGCTTTGTGGCTTCGCCTTCGCGACCCCGAGCTTCATGATCTTGCTTTGGCAGCTTTGCGCGAAAACATGTCTAACGATGCGCTGATGATCAGGCGCTTTCCACTTGCCGCGCAGTTCGGCCTCAAAATCGATCTCGAAACAGTAGAACGCCGCATAAATGAGCGGGTTGCACTGACCGGCAAAGGCACTGCCGACGAAGCCTTAGCTCGACTGGCGCTCGCAATGACGAAAGGAACCCCCGCGGCGGCCGTCGAATACATCGCCGCACACCGCAGCCAGCTAAGCGAGTTTCTCAAGCGCACACCACTCCTCGCCATAGAAATCGAACTACTGTGCAAATCGGGGCAGGTCAACACAGCGAAAACAGCTCTAGCTCAATTGATGCCGATAGAGATAGGCGCGCTGGAATATCAGCGCTTGCAACGCATGATCGCCGAGGCGGACGGAGCCGACCCGGCTTCCGAGCGCCGGAAACTATACGAGAAGACTGGCGAACTACGCGATCTCGTGAACCTCGTCGACACTCTTGAAGAAGAGAGTGCGTGGCAGGACCTATGCCCGTTGGTCGAGGTGCTATTCAATCAGACGCACTCGGTCCAAAACGCGTTGCGCGCAACCCGCGCTTTTAATGGCGCCGGCGAGCATAAGCGTGCTCTGGGGTTCTTGGAAAATATTCCTGACATTGTTGATCAGGATAACGATCTGCAATCGCTACTCGCTTGGGCGCTCTATCACGATGGCCAATTTAGCAAGGCGTCAGAGATTCTGACACTCTTGCGCACTGAGCGAGATCACATCAACGACCGCGCTCTTTTCGTCAACCTTGCTATCGCATCTGGTCAATGGAACACGCTGGTCGAACATGCGACGCGCGAGTGGGAACACAAAGGCGATCGTACTGCAGCGGAATTGCTGAATGCGGGTCAATTGGCTCAGGCAGTGAATTCTCCCCATGCGAAGGATCTAATCATTGCATCAACAGAAGCTGACCCTGAAAATCCCCACATTTTGGCTCCGGCATACTTCCACGCGTCAAATGCTGGATGGGAAAGTGATTCGATGGTCAGCGATTGGCTGCTGCGCGCGGCTGCAAAGTCAGACGATCACGGTCCTCTGAAATCGGTCACGATGAGAGAACTGTTTGACGAGATGAAGCCAAATTGGGATCGTCGCCAGACTCATTTCTCAACGGCGTTAAGGGCCGGTGAGATCACGATTTCCGGTGCGGCCTACGCCCTAAATCAATCGATGATCGAAAATTGTCTGCTGCGCCCAGCGGCCAATCGACTGGAGTCCGACGCGCGGCGGCGCAGTGTTGTATATGCCTTCAGCGGGGCACGACCGCCAACGGTCCAAACGGAGCCGAAGCGCATAGCGCTTGATCTCACGGCGATCTTTACCTTCGCGCAGCTCAGCATTTTGCAGAAAGTCATCGATCACTTTGAGCGCGTGCTCATTCCAGATCAACTGTTGGTATGGTTATTTCAGGAACGCCAGCGCGTCGCTTTCCATCAACCTAGCCGCGTCAAGGACGCGCAGGCCCTGAAGCGCTTACTCGCGAACAATTCTCTGAAAATCTTTGAATCTGAAGTGTCGGCGAACCCCTTCCTCGTCCAAGAGGTGGGAGTTGACCTGGCGTCTATGCTAGAAACCGCGACTCAATCGCCGAACCATGCCTACGTCGTCCGCCCCACACCGGTTCGGCGCCTTGGCAGCGTAATGGAAGAGGAGGTCGACCTTACACAATACGAGGCGCGTTTGTGCAGTTGTCATGCGGTAGTCGAGGCACTCCGCTTAAAAGGAATGATCACAGCAGCCGAAGAGCAACGAGCCCTTTCGCATCTCAAACTCCATGAGAAGCGCTGGCCGAGCGAACCACGCATCCGAGACGGCGCTAGCCTCTATTTGGACGATCTATCGACAAGCTATCTACGGACAGCGGGCGTCCTCGGGAAACTAAAGGGTTCAGGTTTCACGGTCTACGTTACGAAGTCGCTAGATGATCGAGACAATGAACTTCTGGCTTACGAAAGTTTTGCCGATGAACAACTCGCCGTCATCGAGAACATCCGGGCGATACTGGCCCCCGCAATAGCAGATCGCCAGATCGAAACGATCGCGTCTCCCGATCGCGATAGAGAAGATTCTCGGCCACAAGCCCAACTGAATTTCCTAGCTACAGATAAGTTAGTTGATGCTTTTGTCGTCGATGATCGCTTCGTAAATCGCTATCTTCATATGACGCGTGGCGACCAACAGACCCCCATTCTGACCAGCCTGGATGTAGTGGAACATCTAGTCGCTTCTGGCTACCTCAGTGTAGATGAGGGGCGAGAGCACCGAACGACACTCAGAAGATCCGGGTACACCTTTGTACCCGTGCTTAACGATGAGCTGGCACATCACGTGATGCAGGCGCCGCTCGAAAATGGATCACTGATTGAAACCGCAGAACTTCGGGCGATACGAGAAGCCGCCCAGCGTTTGAGGCTGGCAAAGGTGCTCCAAGCTCCCACCGAGCTCGCATGGCTCAATCAGTACATCGTCGCCCTGATTCAAGCCGTGAGCTCGGTGTGGGACGGAGAAAACGATCCAAAGGTCGCGGAAGCCCGTTGCGAATGGCTACTTGGGCAACTTGACGTTCGCGGGTGGGCGTCGATTGCTGACCCACGTGCCGCTACGCAGTTCTCCGTGATGAGCTACGCGGGAATACTTCACGCACTTTGTTGCGCTCCGACAATTGCCCTGAAGCAAAAGAACAGCGCCTATCATCAGTGGATCGACGAGCGAATTTTCAGAGAAATCAAAGAAACTGAACCGGAGATCTTTCGTCAAGTTGTCGCATCAGCGGCAGAGTTATTCGGTGAAGTAGTGAAGGAAAATTGGGAGAACGGCAAATGATCGCCGAAGATAAATACCTCCGGGCAGCTCGTGTCATGGTCTTCGCCAATAGCTACGCACCGCTGCTCAGGCACGAACTGCTATCAAGGCCCGACATTCTTGATCAGGATGAAATCGAGACAGATGCAACGATCACACTCGGTTCGGAAGATTTGTCGTTTTTACGATCCCAGCTTTTCCCAGCCATTGCTTCGGCCTATGACCGAGTCTCTACTCCAACCGTTAAGACTGTCACCGGTGATGAATGGATAATCGTGTTTGTTGGCGAATCTCAGCCGCCCAACGTTGCGCTCGTGCAAGGCGACAAACGGTTCATTGTTGCCCAGTTCGCTCTGCTTGCGCCTGAAGTTAAGATGCGCCTTCATGCTCTCGAACAGATTGCCGACCATAACCAGCTCCCAAGTGATGTGATAGATCGCTGGCGCGTACTGCTTGAGCAGAGAGTACCGACGGACCGCGAGATTACTGCACTCCGAGATGAGCTTCAAAACACACCTATTCGAGTAGCCGAAGCCATTCGCGAAAGCCTAGAAGCCGGAAATCTATCGCTTGATACCCTTGTACCCCGAGATGAGGCCTACTACCGCCAGCTGGTTGGCGGCATCGGTGGCGCCATTACGCTAGAAGAATATGTTGCCGAGGTGACTGCTCCGTTCCTAGCAAAACTACTCGCCGGCGGTCATCGACGAGCATTGAGCTTAGCGTGGCCTCTCTGCTCCCACCAATCTATCAGCCCGCTGATTGAACGAGAGTGGAAAGGCGACGAGCAAGTCCTAGTCACTGAAATCTTGCGACTGGCTGAAAGTGGCGATCCTATAAGCCGCACTGGCGCAATCGAAGTTGGCCTGCGGAGGGTACAAAAACACCCAACACTGACGCAGCCGCTAGCAGCGTTGATCAATGCGTTTCTCGACGGCGAACCAACTGACGAGATAGACACGTTCGGACTCCATTCAGCCCTGTTCACCTGCATCTACGCCCAAATGGCCAAACGCCGCATCCTTGCGACATGGCCACCCTTCGCTCGCCGACTGGCAGCTATCGCGCACGCGAGTTGGATCGGCAACCACTTTCTGACACTAGTCGCGGACCGAACCGAACTCGTCCGCTGGCTGCAGAACGTGAGCGATAGGTATTTCGTAATCCAGACTCTGCTCGACATGCGGATTGAGCCACGTTGGTTTCCGGAGCTTGGTTCAGCCGAACAATGGAAAAACGAATTGTTGGGTCGAGTCTGGACGGCCGCGAATTGTGCGCCGGAGGCTGCCAAAGACTTAGGACTGGAAGAACGACTCATTGGAGATGTCGCACAGGTCATTACACATCAGATCGATCGCGCGGCGGCACATCTACCAGGCCCGCTCGAGGGCGGAACTCGCTCACAGATTGAACTTTCGCCAGAGGTAACAGCTCGGCTAGCGGAGTCGCTGAAAGGAGCGATCGACACCGCGACATTCATCAGCTTGATCAACGCGTCCCTGTGGTTTCATATCCCCGATCATCTAGCTGGTCTCGTAGCTGACGCTCTTGAGCGCTACCACTACCAAATTCAGGCTGACGAACATGTCACCCTGCCCGCCTGCCTTCTAGGCTTAGCCTCGGTTGCGGCTGTCAGCCGTAGCACAAAGCTGTGCGAGGCTATCCGAACGACACTGCGCGTCAATTGGCGTGTCGCCCCCGGGCGACTTACTGCTGATGAAACGTTTCGGGTAGGAATATTGGGATGTGCAGCCCATGCTGATTTGGCCGATTGGGCTACGCACGTTGGTCAATTTCTGACTGAGCTTTCGCTACAAGACTTATCAGCGGAAGACGCCGACACTTTGCAGTCGCATGTGCAAACCATGTGCCATCTCGTGCCAGAGCTATGGGGGACTTGTGGGCAAGCTCACGCGAGCTTCGGTTTGATAGCCGGAAAGTAAGTTGACTACGCTCGTACCCGATGCGATTTCATGGCGCGATCTTCGTGATCGTGACGCGCCATGCCGGCCATGAACCTCATCGGGTCACGAATCGCTCTACCCCGAGTGCACACTCACGCCCTCTGCCACGTCATTCTGGCGGTTTCGCATCAGCGTGCGGTCCATGATCAACCCGCTCGATTATCTTCGGGGTCGACGCGGAAATTGGTACTTGGATCTGGTCGATTCGACAGAAATCCTTTTCTGGGAAATTGAGTGAAACGACTGGCTGCCGCCTTTGTCGGATTCATTTGGGGCTTGCTCGTCACCAGCGCATCCCGGTTTCCGTCAACAGTCTCCATCAGCGACAGTCCACCGTGCTGCGCGTGCAACGATTACTCTCGCACTCGCCGAAACCAACGGCTTTCGCATCGACTCACCGCACCGCTTCGAACGCACTGATCAGCAACGCCCCCGCCGCGATCACCATGCAACCGGCCGCCCGGCGCGGCGTCAGCCGCTCACCGAGATACACGCGCGCGATCAGCGCCGCGAACACCACGCTCGTTTCGCGCAGCGCCGACACCGGCCCCATCGGCGCGCGATCCATCGCCCAGATCACGATGCCGTACGCGAGCGCCGCGAACACGCCGCCGCACGCGGCCTTCGCCGTTTCGCCGACCTCCTGCGTCAGCCGCAGCGGCCCCGCCCGCAGCCGGTAGTAGGCCGCCATCATCGCGCCCGTCAGCACGAACATCCACGCGGTATAGCCGACCGTATTGCCGCTCTCCCGCACGCCGATCCCGTCGACCACGCTGTAGGCCGCGATCGACACGCCGGTCGCGAACGCGGTCGGCAGCACCTGCATCATCCGGTGCTTCGCGCCGCGCCCGCGCTCCAGGCCGATCGCCAGGATGCCCGCGCAGATCAGCACGAGCCCTGCCTGAGCGCCCGGGTTCAGCCGCTCGCCCGCGAACGCCGCCGCACCGAGCGTGACGAGCAGCGGCGCGGTGCCGCGTGCGACCGGATACGCGACGGTGAGGTCGCCGTGCTCGTATGCGCGCACCAGCAGCAGCGTATAGACGACGTGCAGCACGGCCGACGCGACGACGCACGCCCAGCTCGCGGGCGTGATCGGCGCCGCGGCCGGCAGGAACAGCAGCGCGAACAGCCCGATCGCGATCTGCAGCACCGTGGCCGACCGCAGCCGGTCGCCGCTGCTGCGGACGAGCGCATTCCACGACGCGTGCAGGAACGCCGCACAGAGGACGGCAAACAGAACGGGGATCGGCACGGTGAATACTCGCTGACGGTCGGCCACGCGAAATCGTCGCCGCAGGGCGTTCATCGTAGGAATACGTCATCCGATTGTCAAAAAACGGGCGCTGCACCGCATCGTGCGCCAACCGGTCGACGACGCGCTTTCGCCCGCCCCGCGCGGCATCCGCGGCAACCGGCCCATGCGCCGCGAGATGTGACGTGAAGGTGGCATGCGGTCCACCCCTTTCCGTTGGCTTTCGCGTCGCATTCCGTCGTAATGAAATCGATACCGCAACGCAATCGCGACGAAACCACTCCGTCCCCATATCTTCATATGGGGCTGTTCCAATGCGCGTGCTCGCTCAAGAGCTTCGCGCCGAACCGACACGGCGACGGGGCCGCTCTCCACCATCGAAGACCTTACCTGGAGTTTCCCGATGTTCCGTCAAGCCTTGCTCGTCACCGCCTGCGCAGCCGCGGCGCTGGCGCTGTTCGCCTGCGGCGGCAGCGACGATCCCACGTCGACGCCTGCCGTGTCGTCGCAGGATGCGCTGCAGACCGCCACGCCGATCAAGCACGTCGTCGTGATCTACGGCGAAAACATCTCGTTCGACCATTACTTCGGCACCTACCCGAACGCGACGAACCCGTCGGGCGAACCGGCGTTCACCGCCCAGTCCGGCACGCCGACGATCAACGGGCTGACCGGCACGCTGCTCACCGCGAACCCGAACTTCACGAACACGGCCAACGGCACCGACGCGGCGAACCCGTTCCGCCTCGACCGCACGCAGGCCGCGACCGCCGACCAGAACCACGCGTACACGGCCGAGCAGCAGGCCGAGGACAACGGCCTCGCCGACCTGTTCCCGAAATACACCGGCAAGGGCTCGTCCGGCGGCGCCGGCGCGTTCGGCACGAAGGGCCAGGTGATGGGCTACTTCGACGGCAACACCGTGACGGCACTGTGGAACTACGCGCAGCGCTTCGCGATGAGCGACAACACGTTCACGACGGTCTACGGCCCGTCGACGCCGGGCGCGCTGAACGTCGTGTCGGGCCAGACCAACGGGATGCAGATCGTCAAGACGTCGAAGCAGCCGTCGACGCTCGCCGCGACCTCGTACTACATCAACGACGGCCAGGGCGGCTTCACGATGATCAACGACGTCGACCCGGGCTTCGACGTGTGCTCGAGCACGACCGACCAGGCGATGATGACGGGCAAGAACATCGGCGACCTGCTGAACGGCGCGAAGATCACGTGGGGCGGCTTCATGGGCGGCTTCAACCTGTCGACGACGAACGGCAACGGCACCACGGGCTGCGCGCGCAGCACGGTCGCCACCGCCGTGAACGCCGCGACGGCCGACTACATCCCGCACCACAACTGGTTCCAGTACTACGCGTCGACCGCGAACCCGCAGCACACGCGCCCGAGCTCGGTCGCCGCGATCGGTTCGAGCTTCCAGACCGACGGCAAGACCGCCGAACCGGCGAACCACCAGTACGACACGGACGACTTCTTCGCCGCCGTGAAGGCCGGCAACTTCCCGTCGGTCAGCTACCTGAAGGCGCCGGCCGCGCAGGACGGGCATGCGGGCTATTCGGATCCGCTCGACGAGCAGGCGTTCGTGACGAAGGTGGTCAACTTCCTGCAACAGCAGCCGGACTGGCAGAACACGGCCGTGATCGTCACCTATGACGACTCGGACGGCTGGTACGACCACGTCTACACGGCGCCGACGCACGCATCGTCGGACCCGGTCGACCAGGTCAACGGCAGCGGCAAGTGCGGCACGGGCGGCACCACCGGCGTGAACGGCGCGACCGTGAACGGCCGCTGCGGCCCGGGCGTGCGCATTCCGCTCGTCGTGATCTCGCCGTACGCGAAGCAGAACTACGTCGACCACACGATGCTCGACCAGGCGTCCGTCGTGCGCTTCATCGAGGACAACTGGCTCGGCGGCCAGCGCATCGGCGGCGGCTCGTTCGATGCGACGGCGGGCGACCTGCGCGCATTGTTCGACTTCACGTCGAAGCCGAACACGACGCCGCTGTACCTCGACCCGACGCTCGGCACCGTATTGAGCTCGGCACCGGCGATCTGACCGGGACGTCGTGACCGCATGGCCGGCGCAGCACGCGCCGGCCGTTTCCATTTCAACGCGTCGCTTCGTGCGACGCCCGTTTTTCGACCGACAGCATGACAGCCCGCCCCGCGTTTCCGTCTCCCGATGCCGCCGGCACACCTACGCCGCGTGCCCCTTCCCGCCTGCTGCGCCGCGCGGCGTTCGTGATCGGCGCCGCCGTGCTCGGCTACGGCGCGTTCGCGATCGCGTTCCCCGCGCAGGTGCCCGCGGCGATCGGCACCGTGGTCGCCGACTGGACGGGCGCGAACCCGCATCCGGTCGTGCTGCAGCGGCCCGCTGCGCAACCGCTGTCGGCGGTCGCGCAGCTCGGCCGCGCGCTGTTCGCCGATCCGTCGCTGTCCGCGTCGGGCAAGCAGTCGTGCGCGTCGTGCCACAGCCCGGATCATGCGTATGGCCCGCCGAATGCGCTCGACGTGCAGCCGGGCGGCCTCGCGATGACGCAGCAGGGCTATCGCCCGCCGCCGTCGCTGATGTACCTGTACCGTCAGCCGAACTTCAGCATCGGCCCCGATGCCGGTGAAAACGACGCCGCGCCGAGCGTCGCGCAGCAGGCTGCATCCGCGGCCGGCGTCGTGAAGGCGCAGAAGGTGGCCGGCACGTCGGCCGCGCCGCAACTCGTGCCGCAGGGCGGGTTGTTCTGGGATGGCCGCGCCGATACGCTGCAGCAACAGGCGTTCGGCCCGCTGCTGAATCCGGTCGAGATGGCGAACGCGAGCGTCGCCGACGTCGCGCGCAAGCTCAAGCAGTCGTCGCACCGCGCGAAGCTCGAGCAACTGTTCGGCCCGCGCGTGTTCGACAGCCCGCAGCTCGCGGTGTCGGAGGCGATGTTCGCGATCGCGCGCTACCAGGTGGAAGATCCGTCGTTCCATCCGTACAACAGCAAGTACGACCGCTGGCTCGAAGGCCGTGCGCGCTTCACGCAGGCCGAACTGCGCGGGCTGCGCCTGTTCAACGATCCGGACAAGGCGAATTGCGCGGGCTGCCATCTGTCGAAACCCGGCAAGGACGGGCTGCCGCCGATGTTGACCGATTACCAGTACGAGGCGCTCGGCGCGCCGCGCAACAAGGAGCTGGCGCAGAACCGCAACCCGGCGTTCTACGATCTCGGCGTGTGCGGGCCGTTCCGCGACGACCTGAAGGACCAGACGCAGTATTGCGGGATGTTCCTGACGCCGACGCTGCGCAATTCGGCGACGCGCCACGTGTTCTTCCACAACGGCGTGTTCCATACGCTCGACCAGGTGATGGCGTTCTACAACGAGCGCAGCATCTCGCCGCAGAAGTTCTATTCGCGCAGCGCGGACGGCAAGGTCGACGAGTACGACGACATCCCGCCGAAATATCGCGCGAACGTGGACGTGACCGATGCGCCGTTCGACCGCAAGCCGGGCGACCAGCCCGCGATGACGGCGCAGGACATCAAGGATATCGAAGCGTTCCTCGGCACGCTGAACGACGAGCCGGTTCGGCATTGAGTGCGGGATGACCGCCGCGTCGTATCAGCGGCGCGCGCGGATGCAGAGGAACGCCGGGGCCAGCGACAGCTCCGCATGAAGCCGCCCCGATGCGGCCTTCATCTCCGGCAGCGGCTTCGGCTCGACGAACCGGTCGAGCCGCCAGCCGCTGTCGGCCACGGCGTTCAGGATGTCGGCGAGCGGCCGCCGCCACGCTTCGACATAGGGTTTCGGTTCGCCGAAACCCGACCAGTGGAAGCCGAAGCGGGACGTATCGAAATAGGTGCCCTCGCCGCGCGTGCGTTCGTCCATCCAGTCGCGCATCGGATGCGCCATCGAAAACACGAGCGTGGCGCCCGGCCGTGCGACGCGCCGGAATTCGCGCAGCGTCGGCGCAAGGTCGCGCACGTAGTCGAACGCAAGCGAACAGACGATCTTGTCGAACGCTTCGTCGGGCAACCACGTGAGCGGCCCCTCCAGATCGCCCTCCACGACGTCGACCGCGAGGCCCTCGCAGCGCGTTCTCGCCAGCGCGACCATCTCCGGCGTGACGTCGAACGCATGCACAGTCGCGCCCAGGCGTGCGAGGTGTTCGCTGCAGATCCCGGGCCCGCAGCCGGCGTCGAGCACCGTCAGGCCGTCGACGTCGCCGAGCAGCGCCATCGTTGCCGGGCGTTCGTAGAGCGCGTTGTGCGCCTTCGTCGGCGCGATGTCGGCGTAGCGTTGCGCGAAGCTCGCGTATGCCTGGCGGCCGGGTGGTTCGTTCGGATCGGTCATGCGGACTCCGTCGATAGAAACTGGGGGGAGCCGATTCTGCCTGATCCGCCGGCGGGTGGCGACTCGACGTCTCGCCTGCCTCACGACAGGCTGTCGAGCAGCCGATACCAGGCCACGCCGGCCGCAATGTAGAAGCGCTGCAGCCCGTGAAACGGAATGGGCCGGATCGGCGTGCGCCGGAACGGCAGAGGCAGTTGCGCATCGCCCGACAGGTGCGCGGCCAGATGCTTGCCGAGCGTCGTCGCCATCGCGATGCCGCGCCCGTTGTAGCCGAGCGCGATCGTCACGCCCGGCGCGGGCTCGTGCACGTGGGGCATGAAATCCGCGGTGATCGCAACGCGCCCGGCCCACCGGTACTCGAACCGGACCCCCTTCAGTTGCGGATACAGCAGCGTCGTCGCACGCTCGAGATGGCGCCAGTCGCTCGTCGCACGCGGTTCCGCGAACGGGCCGCGGCCGCCCATCAGCAGGCGTCCCGCAGCATCTCGCCGGAAGTACAGCAACAGGCGCCGTGCATCCGATGCGACCTCGCCGCCGGCGAGGATGTCGCGACCGAGTTCCGGCGCGAGCGGTTGCGTCGCGACGATGAAGCTGTTCGCGGCGATCACCGACTGGCGCAAACCCGGCCACAGCCCGTCCGTGTACCCGTTGGTCGCGATCACGACGCGGTCCGCCGATATCGTCGCGCCGCCAGCCGTCGCGACCTGCCAGCGTCCGTCGGCACGCGTCAGCCCGACGGCGCGCGTCAGCCCGTGCACGATCGCCCCGCTCGCCTGCGCGGCGCGCACGAGGCCGCGCGTATAGCTGAGCGGCTGCACGCTGCCCGCGCGGCGATCGATCCAGCCGCCCGCATACGCACGCGTGCCGAGCCGGCGCGCGACCTCGTCGCGACCGAGCAGTTCGACCGGTGCGCCGCGCGCGGCCCATTGCCGCGCACGCCGGGCGACCGTGTCGAGCATCGCGGCGGTCGGCGCCGGCTGGATCCAGCCGTGGCGCCGCGCATCGCAGTCGATCGCGTGCCGCGCGATCAGGTCGAATACCGTGTCGGCCGCACCGCCGACCACGGCGGCAAGCTGCTCGCCGGCTTCGTCGCCGAACCGGCGGATCAATTCGTCGGGGTCGTATTTCAGGCCGGGGATCACTTGCCCGCCGTTGCGGCCGGACGCGCCCCAGCCCGGCTGCGCGCCGTCGATCACGCGCACGCTCACGCCACGTTCGGCCAGGTGAAGCGCGGTCGACAGTCCCGTAAAGCCGGCGCCGACGATCGCCACGTCGCACGACGCGGAAGCTTCGAGCGCGGGCGTTTCGGGCGCCGGCGCGGCGGTCGCCGCCCACAGCGAATCCGGCCACTGGGCGTCGGGCCATCCGGGTGCCGCGTTCCTTGCACTCATGTTCGATCCGGGTTGGCGGCGTCGTCCGACGCCAGCAGTCGACGCAGGAATTCCTGCGTGCGGGGATGCTTCGGCTGCGTGAGCACGTCGCGCGCGGATCCGCTTTCGCAGATGGTGCCGTCGTGCAGGAAACACACGCGATCGGCCACCTCGCGCGCGAATGCCATTTCGTGCGTGACGACCACCATGGTCATGCCGTCGCGCGCGAGGCCGCGCATCACGCCGAGCACTTCGCCGACGAGTTCGGGGTCGAGCGCCGACGTCGGTTCGTCGAACAGGATCGCCTGCGGCTCCATCGCGAGCGCGCGTGCGATCGCGACGCGCTGCTGCTGCCCGCCCGACAGCTCGGACGGGTACGCATTCATCCGGTGCGCGAGCCCGACCTTGTCGAGCAGCGCGCGGGCCTGCTCGCGCGCTTGCGCGGCCGGCGTGCGCCGCACGTGGACCGGCCCTTCCATCACGTTCTCGAGCGCCGTGCGATGCGAGAACAGGTTGAAGCGCTGGAACACCATGCCGACCCGCATCCGCAGCTCGTGGATCCGTTTCGAATGCGCGTCGACCTTCACGCCGTCGATCGTGATCGATCCTTCGTCGTAAGTCTCGAAGCCGTTGATACAGCGCAGCACGGTCGATTTGCCCGAGCCGGACGGCCCGATCAGGCACACGACCTCACCTTGCTGCACGTCGAGGCTGACGCCCTTCAGCACCGCGTGCTGCTGAAAGCGCTTGTGTATCGCATCGATCCGGATCATGCGCTTCTCCTCAGCGAGAGTCGCTTGCCGAGCCGGTTCACGCCGAACATCAGCGGCAGGCCGAGCGCCAGATACAGCAACGCGACGAGCGTATAGACGCTCATGTTCTGGAACGTCGACGACGCGATCAGCTGGCCGGCGCGCGTGATCTCCGCGACCGTGATCGTCGACGCGACCGATGAATCCTTCAGCAGCATCACCAGCGTGTTGCCGTAAGGCGGCAGCGCGATGCGGAACGCCTGCGGCAGCACCACGCGCCGCATGATCATCGGCCCGCGCATGCCGATCGCGTGCGCGGCTTCGATCTGGCCGCGGTCGATCGCCTCGATGCCCGCGCGGAAGTTTTCCGCCTGGTAGGCCGAATACGCGATGCCGAGGCCGAGCACCCCGGCCTGGAATGCCGACAGCTGGATGCCGAGATCGGGTAATACGAAGTACATGTAGAACAGCTGCACGATGATCGGCAGGCCGCGAATCACGTTGACGACCGTGCTCCCGACCGTCGACACGGCACGGTTGGGCGACACCTTCAGCAACGCGAGGATCAGCCCGAGCACCGAGCTGAGCACGAACGCGCATGCCGTGATCTCGATCGTGACCACCGCCCCCTTCAGCAGGATCGGCAGGAAATCGATCGCGTTCTGAAAAAACATGAGGTCTCCTATGCGACGACCCTGCGGCACATCGCAGTGGGTGCCCGCGATGCGCGGGCGATACCGCTCGGGAATCCCGGGCGCGCGCTCAGCTCATGTGCCACTTCTGCAGGATCTGCTGCAGCGTGCCGTCGCTCTTCATCTTGCGGATCGCGCCGTTGAGCTGTTCGAGCGTCGCCGTGTCGCCCTTGCGCACGATGAAGCACACCTGCCCCTTCACGACGCTCTGGTATTCGGGCACGAGCCGGACCTGGCGGTTGACGCCGTGTTCGATCTGGTACGCGACGATCGGCTGGTCGGCGAAGCCGGCCTTGATGCGGCCGAGCGCGACGTCGCGCATGATGTCGGCGATCGAATCGTAGGTCCGGACTTCCTTGAAGATGCCCTTCTTGTTGAGCGCATCGACGAACGCCGTGCCGACCTGCGCGCCGACCACCTGGTCCTTGAAATCGTCCATCGACGTATAGCGGCCGGGGTCGTCCGCCTTCACGATCAGGCCTTCGCCGAACGTATAGACCGTGTCCGAGAAGTCGACGACCTGCTGGCGCGCCGGCGTTTTCAGCATCGCGGCCGAGATGATGTCGATCTTCTGCGTGGTGAGCGACGGGATCAGCGCCGAGAACACGGTCTGCTGCACGTCGACGCGAAACCCGGCCGAATTCCCGGCCGCGGTGATCGCATCGACCATCATCCCCTGGATCGAATTGCTCTTGACGTCGAGAAACGTGAACGGCACGCCGGTGGCCGTCGCGCCGACCTTCAGCGTGGGCTCGGCCGCACCGGCGCCGGCCGATGCCGTGCAGAAAGCGATGCAGATGGCGAAACCGGCGGCCAGTGCGCCGAACCGCTTGATGAACGAAACCATGATGTCTCCTTCTCGAATACTTCGGTGCGCCGGCCGGTCGCGGATCGACACTGCGACGATGACTCGATCTTAAAACGAATCAAAAATATCGTAAAAAGATTTTTGAGTATCGATATGCGATACGGTATGATGCGATATCGAATCGCTTCGGCCCCTTGCACATGGAAACGTCGCCCGATCAGTCAAACGACCTGCTGTTCAACCAGTCGCTGGAGAAAGGGCTGAACGTGTTGCGCGCGTTCAGCGCGAAGCGGCGCACGATGACGCTGGCGGAAGTCGCCGACGCGGCCGGCATGACGAAAAGCTCGGCGCAGAGGATGGTCTATACGCTCGAGAAGCTCGGTTACATCCGCAAGCATCCAGTGACGCGGCGCTACCAGCTCACGCCGCACGTGATGCGGATCGGCTTCAACTATCTCGCGGCCGATACGCTGATCGACGTGGCGAATCCGTTTCTGTCCGAACTCACGAACCTGACCGGCGAAACCACCAACCTCACCGAGCCGGACGAGGACGAGATGGTGTACGTCGCGCGTTTCGTGTCGACGAAGTTCGTGCCGATCCACATGCCGATCGGCAGCCGCATCCCGATGTATTGCACCGGTTCCGGCCGCGCATTCCTGAGCGCGCTGCCGCCCGGCGACGCGCGCGCGCGTCTCGACGGCATGGCGCGTCCGCTGCACACGCCGCACACGGTCACGGCGCTCGACGAACTCGTCGCGCTGCTCGACAGCGCGCGGCTCGAAGGCTATGCCACCAACCAGGAGGAGCTGTTCATCGGCGACATGTCGATTGCCGCGCCCGTGCTCGGCAGCCAGGGGCAGCCGGTGGCCGCCGTGCACGTGGTGGCGCCGACGAGCCGCTGGACGTTCGACGACGCGCGCCGCAAGCTCGCGCCGGCCGTGATCGACTGCGCGCGCGGCATCAGCAATTCGATCCGGACGCTCGAGTAGCACGCGCCACATGGCAGACACCGCGTGCGCCCTGTCGCGGCACGCCGGGTTGCACGACGCGCGCGTGCCGCTGCCAATAGCCTTGCCCGCGCCGGGCGCCTGCTCGTACGCGGTAGCCGGGCCCGTCGTGGTGCCGGCCTGGCCACCGCTTCAACCACCCTCCTCCGCGTTTTCCCCGATCCCGTTCGCCTTGACTCGATGCCTTCGATCGTCAACACTTTGCACATTGCAAGTGTGATCACACATCACAGATCAAACCTCGGAGAACCCCGTCTTGGCGCCTCGTATCGTCACGCCCGCACTGAAAGCCGTTGAACAGGAAACGATGGCCGACAAGGTCTACCAGCAACTGCGCGAAGCGCTGATGAGCGGCCGTTTCGCGCCCGGTCAGGCGCTGAGCCTGCGCAGCGTCGCCGAGGCGGTCGGCTCGTCGACGATGCCCGTGCGCGCAGCACTCACCCGGCTGCACGCCGAGCGCGCGCTGGTCGACGGCCCGAATCGCGCGCTCGTCGTGCCGCCGATGACGCTCGACATGCTCGACGAGTTGCGCGACGTGCGTATCGCACTCGAAGGCTGCATCGCCGAACGCGCGTGCGCACGCATGAGCGGCGCGCAGATCGCGGCCGTGCGCAAGACCTGCGAGACGATGCAGGCGCACGCCGAGGCAGGCCGCTCGCGCGCTTACCTGCAAAGCAATTTCGCGTTCCACAGCGGGATCTACACGCACGGCGCAAGCGAAAGCACGCTCGCGATCGTCGAGAACCTGTGGATGCGCGTCGGCCCCTTCCTCAACATGGTCGCGCTCGACATCCCGCACATGCGGCGCTCGATGGATGCGCACCGCGCCATCGTCGATGCGCTCGAACGGCGCGACGGCGCAGGCGTGCGCGCAGGCATCGCGCTCGACATCGGCGGCGCGGCACACGATCTCGCCGAGACGCTGCGGGCGGAACAGACCCCGCGGACCGTGAACGCGAAGCCGTAGCGGCCGCCTGCCGCGGGCGCCCGGTCGCGAGCGTCCGCGATCCGACTACATCAACGATGGAGACAACCCGGTATGACAGCTTCCGACCTGCTGAAACCCTTTGACGGCCTGCGCGTCCTCGTGACGGGCGGCGCATCGGGCATCGGTCTTGAAATCGCGGACGCCTTCGCCGAATGCGGCGCACACGTGCATGTATGCGACGCGTCACAAGCCGCGATTGCAGCGCTCGCCGACCGGCCGCCGCGCGCCGGAGCCGGCGCGATCAGCGCGACGCTGGCCGACGTATCCGATCCGGCCGCCGTCGAACGCGTGTTCGCCGACGTATCGGCCACGCTCGGCGGCCTCGACGTGCTCGTCAACAATGCCGGCATCGCCGGTCCGACCGGCGGCATCGACGAAATCGACCCGGTGCAGTGGGAACAAACCGTCGCGATCAACCTGACCGCGCAATTCCAGTTCGCGCGCCGCGCGGTGCCGCTGCTGCGCGACGCGAAACACGGCGGCGCGATCATCGCGCTGTCGTCGGTCGCTGGCCGGCTCGGTTACGCGTTCCGCACGCCGTATGCGGCAACCAAATGGGCCGTGGTCGGCCTCGTGAAGAGCCTCGCGATCGAACTCGGCCCGCTCGGCATTCGCGTGAACGCCATTCAACCCGGCATCGTGCGCGGCCCGCGGATGCGCCGCGTGATCCAGGCCCGTGCGCAGCAGCTCGGCATCGGTTACGACGAAATGGAGACGCGCTATCTCGAGAAGATCTCGCTGCGGCGCATGACCGACCCGGCCGAGATCGCCGCGACCGCGCTGTTCCTGTGCTCGCCGGGCGGGCATGGCATCACCGGGCAGGCGATCTCCGTCTGCGGCAACGTCGAAGTGCTCTGACGCACCCTGCATCGATCACCGAAAGGAATCCATCCGTGGCCAACGCTCGCAAAGTCATCATCACCTGTGCGCCGACCGGCGCGATCCATACGCCGTCGATGTCGCCGTACCTGCCCGTCACGCCGCACGAGATCGAAACGGCCGCCGTCGCGGCCGCCGAGGCCGGCGCAGCGATCCTGCATCTCCACGCACGCAATCCGTCCGACGGCAAGCCGACCCAGGATCCGGCCGTGTTCGCCGAATTCCTGCCGCGCATCAAGGCGCAAACCGACGCGGTGATCAACCTCACGTCGGGCGGCAGCCCGCACATGACGGTCGACGAACGCCTCCAGCCCGCGCTGCATTTCCAGCCCGAAGTCGCATCGCTGAACATGGGCTCGATGAACTTCGGGCTGTACCCGATGCTCGAGCGCTTTCGCGAGCTGAGGCATCCGTGGGAACGCGAACATCTCGAGAAGAGCCGCGACCTCGTGTTCAAGAACACATTCGCCGATATCGAAACGATCCTCACGCGCTGCGGGGCGAACGGCACGCGCTTCGAATTCGAGTGCTACGACATCTCGCACCTGTACAACCTTGCGCATTTTGTCGACCGCGGGCTCGCGAAGCCGCCGTTCTTCGTGCAAAGTGTGTTCGGCCTGCTCGGCGGGATCGGCGCACACCCGGAAGACCTGATGCACATGCGCCGCACGGCCGACCGCCTGTTCGGCAACGATTACGTGTGGTCGATCCTCGGCGCAGGCCGCAACCAGATTCCGCTGGCGACGATCGGGGCGGCCCAGGGCGCGAACGTGCGTGTCGGGCTCGAGGATTCGCTGTGGATCGCGCCGGGCAAGCTCGCGGAATCGAGCGCCGCGCAGGTCCTGAAAATGCGACAGGTGCTTGAAGGCCTGTCGCTCGAGATCGCGACACCGGCCGAGGCGCGCACGATGCTCGCACTCAAGGGCGGCGACGCGGTGAATTTCTGATCGCCGGGTAGCGCCCCAACACCAGAATCCGCAAGCGCAGTGACAAGGCGCCGGCCCGAGCCGGCCGGCGCCAGGACGCCCATCATCGCCCCGCTCCGTTCGAGCGCTGCCGGCGCGGCTCCGTCGTCTGCCCATCCGCTGCATGCATCGCAGCGGCATCTGCCGAACGCGGCGCACCGTGCTTGCCGTGCGCGCCGGTTCGCCCTTACCGGAGTCGTCCGCATGTCCACTCATCAGGCCCAGGCCCTGTCTTCCGCCGCCGGCGACGCGAGCGCGTCGCTGAACCGGCTGCTGTTCCGCAAACTCCTGCCGCTGCTGATCGCCGCGTATGTGATCAGCTTCCTCGACCGCACCAACATCGCGTTCGCCAAACATTCGATGGGGGTCGATCTCGGCATTTCGTCGGCCGCGTACGGACTCGGCGCGGGGCTGTTCTTCCTAACCTATGCGCTCTTCGAAATTCCGAGCAACCTGATCATGCATCGCGTCGGCGCGCGCTTCTGGATCACGCGGATCATGATCACGTGGGGTGCACTGTCGGTCGCGATGGCATTCGTCAGCGGCGAGACGTCGTTCTACGTGATGCGCCTGCTGCTCGGGGCCGCCGAAGCCGGCCTGTTTCCCGGCGTGATGCTGTACCTGACGTACTGGTTCGGCCGCGAGGAGCGTGCGCGCGCAACCGGCTATTTCCTGCTGGGCGTGTGCATCGCAAACATCGTCGGCGGGCCGCTGGCCGGCGCGCTGATCGAGCTCGACGGCACGCTCGGCTTCCGCGGCTGGCAATGGCTGTTCGTCGTCGAAGGCATTCCGGCGATCCTGCTCGCATTCGTCGTGTGGACACGGCTGCCGGATCGTCCGAGCACCGCGCCGTGGCTCTCCCCGGAAACCGGGCGTGCACTCGAACGCACGCTGGCCGCCGAGCAGGATGCGGGCGCCGGCGCGCACGGCGGCCATACGTTCGGCGCCGCGCTGCGCGATCCGCAGATCTGGCTCGCGATCTTCGCGTACTTCTGCCACCAGTTGACCATCTACACGGTGATTTTCTTCCTGCCGGGCATCATCGGCGCATCGGGACGCTTCTCGCCGTTCGCGGTCGGGTTGTTGACCGCGCTGCCCTGGCTCGCCGCCGCGTGCGGCGCCGCCACGCTGCCGCGCTTTGCGCGCGAGTCGCGGCATTCGCGCCGGATGCTGTGTGCGGGGCTGGTCGTGATGGCGGCCGGGATGGTCGGCGCCGCGCATGCGTCGCCTGCCGCGGGGCTCCTGTGCGTGTGCGTGGCCGCATTCATGTTCTTCGTCGTTCAGTCGATCGTCTTCACGTTTCCCGCGTCGCGGCTCGCCGGTAACGCACTGGCCGGCGGACTCGGACTAGTGAATACGTGCGGGTTGCTCGGCGGTTTCGTCGGACCGACCGTCGTCGGTGCGATCGAGCAGGCAACCGGCAATGCGAAGAACGGGTTGACGCTGCTGGCGGCCGCGCTCGTCATCGCGGCGTTCGCCAGCCTCGCGTTGCGGCACGGACACGAGCGGCCGGACGCGCGGTCGCACGGCTGACGGCCGGCCGGATTCGGGATCGCGAGAGGCGGACGTGTACGCCGCCCGTCTCTCGCGTCGCCCCGTCAGAACAGATACATCCCCGCGACGAACACGACGCCCGAGAACAGCAGCGTCGTCACGCAATACCCCATGATGTCGCGCACGCCGAGCCCGGCGATCGCCAGCGCGGGCAGCGCCCAGAACGGCTGCGCCATGTTGGTCCAGGCCTCGCCGTACGCAATCGCCATCGCGGCCTTGCCGAGATCCGCGCCGAGCGCCTGGGCCGCCGGCATCACGAACGGACCCTGCACGACCCAGTGGCCGCCGCCGGACGGCACCGCGAAATTGATCACGGCCGAGCTCAGGAACGCGAGCAGCGGGAACGTATGCACGTTCGCGATATCGACGAACCACTTCGTGATCACGCCCGCGAGCCCCGAGTGATCCATCAGCGCCTGGATGCCCGCGTAAAACGGAAACTGGATCATGATCCCCGATGCGCCGCGCGCCGCGCCGGCCACCGCGCGCGCATAGGCCATCGGCGTACGGTGCAGCAGGATGCCGGCCGCGAGGAACGCGAGGTTCACGGTGTCGATGTCGAGCGCGAAGCCCTTCTGCACGAATTTCAGCACGAGGAACGCCGCACACAGCGCCGCGACGAAAACCGACAGCAGGCGGCTTTCCTCCAGCCGTTCCGCAAACGTCGCATCGGGCCCGAGCTGGCGCTCGACGCTCGGCGGTTCGGCCAGCAGCGCCGGATCGACGCTGACGACGTCACCCGGCTTCGGCATCATCATGCGCGCGAGGAACGGCAGCATCACGATCAGGCCGATCGTGATGAACGCGTTGTAGCCGGTGAAGATCGTCTCCGACACGGGAATCAGCCCGATGGTTTTCTCCATCGGATTGCCCTTCGTGGCCGCGACGAGCGGGACCGAGCCCGACAAGCCGCCGTGCCAGCTCAGGAAGCCCATGTAGGCGGACGCAACGAGCAGCCGGTAATCGCTGCCGGCGACACGGCGCGCCACTTCGCGTGCGAGCATCGCGCCGAGCACGAGGCCGAAGCCCCAGTTGATTGCGCACGCGAGCGCGCCGACGAATGCAACGAGCATCACGCCCTGCCCCGGCGTGCGCGCGGTGCTCGCGAGCGCGACGAGCATGCGCTTCACGGGCGGCGAACTCGCAAGTGCGTGACCGGTGACGAGGATCATGACCATTTGCATCGAGAACGCGAGCAGGTTCCAGAAACCCGAACCCCACATCGTCGTGAGTTGCACGGGCGTATTCGGCGTGAGGCCGAACGCGAGCGCGAACGTGACGATCGTCAGCAGGATCGCGAAAATCAACGGGTCGGGCAACACGCGGTGGACCACCTGCGTGAAGAATTGGGAAATGCGCTGTATCAACTTGAGCTCCTCGTTTCCTGATAGGGACGTCCGCGCGTGTCGTTGTTGGTTGAGGCGCGGAAACGCGCGGATTCTTGCACAGAACCGGCGCACGCGCTTTGGAGCACGCGGCTACGATCGCGTGCTGGCGCGGATGGGGAAACGGGAGAGGAAAACAGCGACCGGCGGTGCGATCGGCACCGCCGGTGAAAAGGACGGAAGCGTGTGCGTCAGCGCACGGCGGTCGCAGGTGTGCTCATGGTTGCAACCGGATTCGCCCGCCGCTCCGCCAGCCGCTGCGCGAACCGGTACGCAACGAGCGAGCCGGCCACCGCAAGCAGCATCGGCACGAGGCTGTCGTGATCCGCGCGCGTGAATTCGAGCAGCAGCACGACCGCCGTGATCGGCATCTGCATCGACGCGGCGAGAAACGCGGTCGCACCGATCAGTGCGCATCCGCCGATCGACGCGCCCGGCCATACAAGGCTCCACAACCCGCCGAGCACGACGCCGAGCAGCGCACCGTTCGCGAGGCCCGGTGTCAGCAGCCCCCCTTCCGCACCCGCCCGCAGGCTGCCGGCCTCGATCAGCACCTTCAGCACGAGCAGCGCCGCGGCGAGGCCGATCGTCAACGTGCCGTCGAAGCCCAGCGACGCCGGGCCCTTGCCGTTGCCGAGCAATGACGGAAACCCCATCGCGAGCACGCCGATCATCGCGAAGTTGATCAGTGCGAGCACCGGCAACCGCCCGTCTTTCGGCGCGTTCGCCCGGGCACGTGTGGTGAGCCGCACGAAGCCGTACGCGGCAAGGCCGAACAGCGGACCGCAGACGATCGACCACGCCACCAGCGGCGTGCTCAGCACGAACGGCGGCACCGTGTACTGGTGCTCGTTGCCGAGGCCGATCCACGCAACGGCCGCGGCGATCGCCGACGTCGCGACCGCCACGACCAGCGCACGCAGTTCGAACGTGCCGAGCAGCACTTCGAGCACGAAGATCGCCCCGCCGAGCGGCACGTTATAGACGGCCGCGAGCCCCGCACCGGCACCGCACGCGACCATCAGCCGGCAGTCGTCGGGCGTGAGCCCCGCCGCGTGCGCAAACCGCCCGGCAAGCAGCGAACCGATCTCGCGCGGCGCGACTTCGCGGCCGAGCGGCGAGCCGAGCGCGACGGTGACGATCTGCAGCAGCGCGTGAACCGTCGTGCTGACGACCGGCATCCGCGGATCGGCTGCACGCACTGCGCGGCGAATACTGACGAGCGGCCGGCCATACCGGTACAACGCCCACCAGCCGCCGCCGGCGACGATCCCGCAGACGACCAGCACCGCGAGGCGGCGCAGCGGATCGGCGCCGGTCACGCCGGTGAGGAAGCTCTCGGGGCCGATCACGTGCGCGACGCTGTAGCCGTACGCGACGTGCTGGATCGCATGCAGCAGCAGTGCGAGCAGCATGCCGCCGAGGCCCGCGCCGACGCCGGTCAGGATCGCGACGACGGCCACGCGCGCGAACGGGCTGGCGGCCGGCGAGGAGGATGCGGGGGCGGATGGGAGATCGGGGCGCATGGGATCGGCGAATGGAATCGAAAAGACGGCGCGCAACATGCACGCCGCCGTCAGGACCGCATCGTAGGCCGGCGTCCCATCATGAGACAAACGTATTTTTCGAATTGACTGATGCATTTTGTGAATACATGGCGTCTGACGGGCCCAAATCGCCCGCCGTTCACCTCAATCCGGATATATGACGCGCTCAGGTTCGCACCGCAGGATCGCCCTCCCTTGACAGATCGACAGCGTGGCCTTGGCCTGTCGCCGCACCGCTTCGTCGTCGCTGTCCGCATCAAGCACGACGGGATTCGCCGGACGCGCCGATCAACCGCCGTACCGCACGGCGCGCATGTTGCAACGACGCGACAGGCGCGCCTCGATGAACGGCTGCCGCCCGCACACGATCACGCAAAAACCGCCGGCGTCACGCGCGCGCGGCACATCGTGTCAGTTTTGTGAAGGACTCTTGCGGGATCCGGAAAGGTGCGCTCGCCGCCCCGGCGGCCTTGCGCGCGCGATGCGCCCCTACACTTGCGCCGAACTTTCGTTCCCAGTCCCACACGCAGGAGCCCTGACTTGAAAAAAACCCTCATCGCCGGCGCATGCACCGCCGCCCTGTTCGCCCCGCTCGCTCACGCACAGAGTTCGGTCACGCTGTACGGCCTGATCGACGCCGGCATCGTCTACACCAACAACGCCAACGGCGCGTCGCTGTGGCGCCTGAACAGCGGCACCGTCAACGGCAGCCGCGTCGGGTTTCGCGGCACCGAGGATCTCGGCGGCGGCCTGAAGGCGCTGTTCGTGCTCGAGAACGGCTTCAACGTGAACAACGGCGGGCTCGGGCAGGACGGCAAGCTGTTCGGCCGCCACGCGTACGTCGGCCTGAGCCAGAACGGCTTCGGCACGCTGACGCTCGGCCGCCAGTACGACACGATGGTCGACTTCGTCGCGCCGCTGTCGGCCACGGCCGGCGATTTCGGCGACGCGAGCTTCGCGCATCCGTTCGACAACGACAACCTGAACCACTCGCTGCGCATCAACAACGCGGTCAAGTACACGAGCGAGACCTATGCGGGCTTCAAGGTCGGCGCGATGGTCGCGTTCTCGAACGCGACCAACTTCGGCGCGAACCGCGCGTACAGCGTCGCGGCGAGCTACACGAACGGCCCGTTGAAGCTGGCCGGCGCGTACCTGCAGATGAACGGCACGAAGGGCTCGACGAGCGCGAGCCCCGGCGCGACCGATGCGGCCGAAGCGAAGAGCCTGAACCAGGGCGGCTGGTCGATCGGCTCGGACCGCATGCGTTCGTACGGCGGCGGCATCAGCTACGGGTTCGGCCCGGCCACCGTCGGCTTCGTCTATACGCGTTCGCAGTACGACAACACGGGCTCGTTCGGCTCGACCGGCCAGGTCGCGTTCAACAACTACGACGTGAACGTGCGCTATGCGGTGACGCCGGCCGTCAGCCTCGGCGCGGCCTACGTGTACACGGACGCCAGCGTGTCGAACCCCGACAGCAAGCACGGCACCGATCCGAAATGGCACCAGGTCGACCTGCAGGCCGTCTACAAGCTGTCGCGCCGCACGGACGTCTACGCGGAAGCGATGTATCAGCACGCAGCGGGCCGCGGCTACCAGGCGTTCATCAACGGCTCGGGCGGCGCATCGAGCACGGCGAACCAGATCGTCGGCACGATCGGCATGCGCACGCGCTTCTGACCGGCGCGATGCGTCGCCGCCCGCCGGCCACGAACCCGCGTTCGCACGCGGGTTCGCCGGCCGCGGGCGGCGTCGATCAATGTTGTGCCATCTGGAAGGCAGCCTGCCTGGAATCGGGGTTTTTGCGCGCGGGGGCGCTGCGTAGACTGCCTGCAAAGGTCGGGGTCACGCATCGCGCGTCGAACCGGCCGCCCACCCCGTCCCCAGGAGAACCTCGTGAAATCGCTCGTCGTTACCGCCGCCGCTGCCGTCCTGCTCGTTGCACCGGCCCTGTCTTTCGCCCAGTCGGCCCAGTCGCCTGTCACGCGCGCGCAAGTGCTGCAGGAGCTGATCGATCTCGAGTCGGTCGGCTACAACCCGGCGCGCGGCGAGATCAACAACTATCCGGACGACATCATGGCGGCGCAGGAACGACTCCACGAAAAGCGTCTCGCGGAACAGAAGGCCGCGCAGGCCGCCTACGGCCACGCCGGCGCACCGGCGACGGAATCGGGCGTGGCGGCCAAGCCCGCGCTGTAACGGCATGACGAAGCGCCGCGCCCGCGTGAACGATGTCATGCAGGCGCGGCGCGGTTGCGTTCGCTCGATTGGCTTGAAGAGAAGACACCGGCGGTGCGGCAATGCGCCGGTACGCGCCTGCCGCTCAGGCGGCCTGCGGTTCGCGATCGATCGCGTTCAGCATCTCGACGTCGCGCGCGATCATCCCCGGCACCTGGGCCCGCAGCATCTCGACCCAGGTCCGCACCTTCGCATCGACGAAGCGGCGCGACGGATACAGCGCATACACGTTCATCTTCTGCAGGATATGCGCGGGCAGCACGCGGACGAGCGTGCCGTCGCGCAGCGCGTCGATCGCCGAGTACAGCGGCAGCATGCCGATCCCGATGCCGTCGCGGATGGCAAGGGCAAGCGATTCGGCCGTATTGGTCTGCACCGGCCCCGCGACGTGGATCTGCTCGACGCCTTCCGGCCCTTCGAGCACCCATTCGTGCGTCGGGAACGCCGGCGTGCACAACGTCAGGCACGCGTGCGCGGCGAGATCCTGCGGGCGTACCGGCGCGCCGTGGCGTTTCACGTAATCGGGCGACGCACACAGGATGCTGAAGGTCGAGCCGAGCAGGTGCGACACGAGTTCCGAATCGGGCAGCGACGACGCGGTCACGACGGCCATGTCGCTCGTGCCGTCGAACAGGTCGGGCATGCGCTGCGACAACGACAGTTCGATCGACACGTCCGGGAACTGCGCGTGATAGCGCGTCAGCGCGGGCAACACATAGTGATGGCCGACGCTCGCGAAGCTGTGCATGCGCAGCACGCCGGCCGGCCGTTCGTGCGCGCAGCTCGCCTCTTCTTCCGCGCGGTCGACGTCGGCGAGGATCTGGCGGCAGCGCCGCAGATAGCTTTCGCCGGCCGACGTGAGCGCGAGACGGCGCGTCGAACGATTCATCAGACGGGTGCGCAGGCGCGCCTCGAGCTCCGACACCGCGCGCGACATCGCGCCCGTCGTCGAATTCAGCGATTGCGCGGCGGCGGTGAAACTGCCCGTCTCGACGACGCGCGAAAACACCCGCATGTTTTGTAGGGTATCCATTCCTGTGAGCAACCTGTAGCGGAGCCGCTATTTTCCTCCACGGGATGCGACAGATTGTTACTCCGGCTGCAACTATCGTTTCCCCGAAGCTGCGTTAATGCGCGGGCGCCGCCCTCCTACAATCGGCGCCTCAACAGTCGAACGGACCCGTTCGGACGCGCCGCGCACCGTGCCGGCCCCGTACCGCCCCCCCCCTTTTCATGAAGCCACAACCTGCGATCGAGCGCCCTTCCATCGAACCGGCACGATGGAGAACCTGGCTCGATCCACTCGGCGACGCGGCGCGCGACTGGGCCGCGAGCGACGGGCTGATCTGGCTGCACCTCGCGAAAACCGTGTTCGCGGCGCTCCTCGCGATGGGCATCGCGATGCGCCTGGAGATGTCGCAGCCGCGCACGGCGATGACGACCGTGTTCGTGCTGATGCAGCCGCTGTCGGGGATGGTGTTCGCGAAGAGCTTCTACCGCGTGCTCGGCACGGCGGCCGGCCTCGTCGCCGCGCTCGCGCTCGGCGGTCTGTTCGCGCAGCAGCCCGAGCTGTACATGGCCGGCATCACGCTGTGGATCGGCACCTGCATCGCGCTCGCGGTGCGCAACCGCCACTTCCGCTGGTACGGCTTCGTGCTGGCCGGCTATACGGCCGCGCTGATCGGCCTGCCGTCCGTGATGACCCCGCAGACGCTGTTCCAGTCCGCGCTGACCCGCGCCGCGGAAGTCGCACTCGGCATCGCGTGCTCGGGCGCGGTCAGCGCGCTGATCCTGCCGCTCAGCTCCGCGAAGGCATTGATGCGTTCGCTGGGCACCCGTCATGCGACGTTCGCGGCATTCACGGCCGGCGCACTCGCCGGCGACGTCGCGCGCGGCGATTTCGAGCGGCGCTTCGCCGATTTTGTCGACGACATCGTCGGCTTCGAGGCCAACCGCGCGTTCGCGTCGTTCGAGGATCCGCACATTCGCGCGCGCAGCCGCCGCCTCGCGCGGCTGAACAGCGAGTTCATGAACGCGTGCACGCGGCTGCATGCGCTGCATCAGCTCGTCAAGCGATTGCGCGCCAATGGCTCCGACGCGGTGCTCGATGCGCTGGCGCCGCACGTCGATGCGCTTGCGCAACGCTTCGCCGCGCTGCGCGACGAGCAGCAGCGCGGCATCGCGCCGGCCGCCGACGCACTGCTCGAGCTGCGCCGCTTCCACAGCGCGTTGCCGAAAGCGGCCCGCGCGTCGCGGCGAACCATCGAGGCGCATGCGGCCGGCGGCCTGCTCGACTTCGATACCGCGATCGAGCTGCTGTACCGCTTCATCGGCGAATATCTCGGCTACGCCGACACCTATGCGTCGCTCGACCAGGACGATCATGCATTCGAACGCTCGGTCACGCACTACGCGGTGAAGACCAATTCGTTCTTCGTCGGGTTCGCGTTCCTGCGCACGATCGTCGCCGTCGGCGCGATGAGCGCATTCTGGCTCGCGTCCGAATGGCCGAGCGGACCGCTCGCCGTGATCGCCACCGCGATTGCGTGCGCGCTCAGCTCGACGTCGCCGCGCGCGCCGAAGTTCGTCGCGCAGATGAGCGTCGGCGCGGCGTTCGCGACCGCGGTCGGCTACGTGTACCTGTGCTACGTGTATCCGAACATCGAAGGGTTCCCGCTGCTGTGCGCCGCGCTCGCGCCGGTGCTCGGCCTCGGCGCGTTTCTCGCGATGCGGCCGGGCTTGTCCGGCTACGGGATCGGCTTCGCGGTGTTCTTCTGCCTGCTCGCGGGGCCCGACAACGTGATCGCCTATACGCCCGAGCTGCTGATCAACAACGGGCTGGCGATCGTCGTCGCGATGCTCGCGTGCTCGCTCGTGTTCGCGGTCGTCTTTCCTACCCACATGCCATGGCTCACGGGCCGCATCGCGCACGACCTGCGCCGTCAGGTCACGCTGGCGTGCGAAGGGCCGACGGAGCGCCTCGCGCAGCGCTTCCAGTCGAGCACGCACGACCTGATGGCGCAACTGCGCACGCTGCTCGTGCGGCGCACGCGACAGCATCGCGACGCGCTGCGCTGGATGCTGTCGACGCTCGAGGTCGGCCACGCGGTGATCGACCTGCGCGACGAACTGAACGCGTTCTGCGCATCGAAACCGCCGCAAACGCTGCGCTGGACCGGCTCGATCGACGCGGTGCTGCACGAGTTGCCGCGCTTCTTCGACGACCCGACGCCCGGCCACCACGCGCGCACGCTGAAATCGGTGAACCTGGCGATCCGCGCGGCGCAGCACACGCTAGAGGCGTGGTATGCGGTGCCCGACGAGCGGCACCGGATGCAGCGCATCGTCGGCTGCTTGCACTTCATGCGCAGCGCGCTGCTCGACAAGGATGCGCCGTTCAACCGGCACCGCCATTGACGATCGGTGCGCGCGCAACGGGATCCTTGTTCCGGATGGAAATAAGCTCTACAGCCGCGGTGATTAATCTTTAAGCAGTGCGAGCCTATAGTGTCCTCACTGCCAGCGAGACTGGCACCCACCCAGGAGAAACCCAAATGAAGCCGCTGCACCTCGCCCTCGTTGCCCTGTCGCTCACCGCTGCTGTTGCTCACGCACAGCCGGCACCGGCAGACGTCGCACAGCAACCGGCGAACCGCGCTGAAGCCGTGAAGGCCGCCGGTCGTGTCGATCGTTCGCAATCGAAGCAGGAAGACCCGAACGCGTGTGTCGGCCCCGTCAGCTTCTGCAACATCTACTTCGGCAGTTGAGCATGACGCCGCGTCGTCACGGCCAGGCCCGCACCGCCCGCGTTGCATCCATGGGCGAGCGGCGGCCCGGCCGATCGCGGCCCGGCCGATCGCCGCATCGCCGCTCCCTTCCGCGCCGCTTCGATTGAAGCGGCGCATGCCGTTTCAGGCGCCGCGCCCCGGCCGCCAGCCCACCTCGCGCAACGCATCCAGCAAGCGCGCCTGCCCCAGCCCTTCGACCCGCGCCCCGCGCGACTCGACGTCGCCGCCCGCGACGAGCGCATTCACGATCGCTTCCTCCACCGCTTCCGCCGCCGCGACGAACAGCGCGGAAATATGGTCGTTGTTGACCATCTTCACGCCGGTGGTCGGCGCGCCCTTGCTGCCGTAGTTCGCCGCCGGCAGGCCGTCGTTGCCTGATGCGAACGCCAGGAAGATGTCGCCGCTCGAATCCTCCGTACCGCCGCCTGCCCGCGCCAGCCCGACGCTCGCGCGCTGGGCAAGACGCGTGCACTGGTGCGGCAGCAGCGGCGCGTCGGTCGCGATCGTCACGACGATCGAGCCCATCCCGGCCTCGCCTTGCGCGCCTGGCGCGCGGAACGGCGACGGCACGTGCCGCAGCACTTCGCCGACCGGATAACCCGCCACGCGCAGCATCTCGCGCACGCCGTAGTTCGCCTGCACGAGCGCGCCGACGGTCCAGCCGCCCGCATCGGCCGCGAGCACGCGCGACGCGGTGCCGATGCCGCCCTTGAACTCGTGGCAGATCATCCCCGTGCCGCCACCCACGCCGCCTTCGGCAACCGGCCCCGACTGCGCGGCGGCCAGCGCGCGCTGCACATGCGCGGCGCTCACGTGCTGGCCCCAGATGTCGTTCAGCAGCCCGTCGTAGGTTTCCATCACGACCGGCATGCACCAGTACACGCGGCCGGCCGCCGCTTCGCGCTCGTTCGCGACGAGCGCATCGCGCACCGCGCCGACGCTGTGCGTGTTCGTATAGGCGATCGGCGTGGTCAGCAGGCCGGCCTCGCGGATCCATTCGAGCCCCGTCGCGTCGCCGTTGCCGTTCAGCACGTGCACGCCCGCGAAGCACGGCGAATCGTGCGCCGCGCCCGCGCGCGGCTCGATGACGGTGACGCCGGTGCGGATCGACGCGTCGCCATTCTCGACGTTCAGCGTGCAATGTCCGACCCGCACGCCCGGAACGTCCGTGATCGCGTTGAAGCGGCCCGGCGTGCCGAGTCCGATGCGGATGCCGAGATCCCTCGTGCGCATGATGCAATTCCTCCAGTCTTTCAGTAGTTCGATGATTCAGTGTTTCGATGTTTCGGTACGGCAAGCTTTCGATCCCGCGCTCAGAGCGCGCGGAAGGCTTCGCTGTGGCGCGCCCAGACCGCATACATCACGAGCGCGGCGACCAGCAGCCCCGCGATGATGATCAGGTCGGTCGGCTTCGTGGCCGTTGCGAGCGTGGTGTAGAGCGTATACGCGGCGCCGATTACCGCCACGAGCGGCGTCACGGGCCACAACGGCATCCGGTAATGATGTTCGACGTCACGGCGCACGAAGCGGCTCGCGAGCGCGGCCAGTCCGACGACCAGATAGATCAGCAGCAGCAGGTCGACCGTGAACGCGGTCAGCTCGTCGAGGCTCGACACGAACACGAGCCCCGCCGACGGCACCGCGAGCGCGATCGTCGCGAGCCACGGCGATTCGAAGCGCGGGTGAATCGTCGAGAAGGCGCGGTTGCAGGTGCGCGACCAGAGCGCGTGCCGGCCGCTGCTGTACAGCAGCCGGCCCATCGTGATCACGATCGCGATGATCGCGTTGAACACCGACAGGAAGATTCCGCCGCTGACCACGCGCGACACGGCCGGGTTGCTCAGCGAACGCACGACATAGCCGATCGGGTCGGCGCTCTTCGTCAGCTCCGTCAGCGACGGCGCACCGAGCACGATCGCGGTGAGCGGAATCAGTTCGACGACGAGGATCACGAGCAGCGAGTAGATCACCGCCTTCGCGACATTGCGGTTGCCGCCGCGCAGGTCTTCCGCGAGATAGGCGGCCGAGCCGAAGCCGTTGTAGCAGAAGATCGCGGTGCCGATCGCCGGGACGATCGCGGCCAGCGTCGCCGGCACGAGCGCGTTGCCGCTCGCGACGACCGGCGCGATCAGCGCGTCGGCGCCGCGATGCGGCGAACCGAAGCCGAGGCCCGCGATCAGCATCAGCACGCCGATCTCGACGACGAGAAACGCGCCCGTGATCCACGCGTTCGTCTTGATGTTCAGCATGCCGAGCAGGTAGCTGAGCAGCACGATCGTCAGCGCGACCGATTGGTTGCTGAAATGCGTGCCGAGCGCGTTGTTCAGGTAGGGCGCGGCGCCGCTCGCGAGCACGGCGGGGATGAACACGCTGACGGACAGCACCGTGATGAAGGTCAGGTAGCCGGGCAGCGTGCCGAACACACGCTTGGCCATCACGTACTCGCCGCCGGCGCTGCGGTGCGCGGCGCTGAGCTCCGCATAGCAGAGCGCGAACGCCAGCGCGAGCACGCCGCCGAGCAGGAACGACAGCACGGCGCCGCTGCCGGCCTGCTGGATCGCGAACGGCGCGATCACGAAGATCGAGCTCGCGGGCGTCACGCCCGAGACGGTGATCATCACCGCATCGCGCACGCTGAGCGTCTGCGACAGCGCGCGCGGCGCGTCTTCCGTTGCAGGCGCCGCTTGCAGCGTGCCCGTCGATTCCGACATCATCGCCATTTCGTTCTCCTGTGCTTGGGCCAATCCTTTGCCACTTTTTTTTGAACGCCCATACTCGGGCCCGATTGATTGCGTGGCAGTCTAGGAAGCCAATTTCAGGACCGCTATTCCCCCTTCGTGTTACGCCCTTCCGGTGGTGGTATGGATCGTCTCTTTTCCGAAATCGCGATGCACCAGGCGCTCGGCCGCGCAATCGATCATCTCGGCCAGCCGCGCTTCTGGCGGTTCCTGGTGCTGCTGCTCAATGAAATGGTGCCGTTCGACAACGCGCTCGCGACCGCGATCGGCCGCGACGGCGTGCCGCTCGTGCTCGACGAATACGACACCGGCGGCACCGATGTCGCATCGCCGGTGCCGCTCTACCTGAACGGCTTGTATCTGCTCGACCCGTTCCTGCAGGCCGCGCACGACGGGCTCGCCGACGGCTGCTACCGGCTCGAGGAAGTCGCGCCCGACCTGTTCCGGCAGAGCGAATATTTCCTGAGCTACTTCCGCGATGCGGTCGGCGACGACGAGATCCAGATCCTCGTGCGGCCGAACGCCGACACGCTGCTGTCGCTGTCGCTCGGTGCGGGCACGCGGTTCGACGTCGAGCCGCTCGGCAAGCTGACGGCCGCGATGCCGTGGGTGCTCGCGGCGATCCGGCAGCACTGGCGGCTCGTGGGCGACGCGGCGCGCGCGACGCCCGATGCCGATCTCGGTGCGCGGGTCGAGCAGGCGCTTGCCCGCTTCGGCGCGGGCGTGCTGACCGATCGCGAGATGTCGATCGCGCGAATGGTGCTGCGCGGCAATTCGTCGAAGGCGATTGCCGAGCGGCTGGCGATCTCCCCCGAAACGGTGAAGGTGCACCGGCGGCATTTGTACGCGAAGCTCGGGATTGCGTCGCAGCCCGAGCTGTTTTCGCGCTTCATCCAGGCGCTGGGGGAAGACGCGGCCGGATGACGGCATCGGTGCCGACGGAGGGCAACCGGCGTGGAATCGGGCACACTCCGTGAAACGCCGCATGCCGCGGTCATCCGGTAAGGCCGATGCGGATGCACCGTCGACAACAGGATTGCCCGACAACAGGAGCCCCGATTCATGTCGCTCATTCCGATCATCGGACTTGGCTGGCTGCTGCTGTGCGCGATCAGTGCCGCATCGATCGTGCTCATCCCGCCGGTGGTGCTGGTCGCTTGCCTGATGGGCAAGCACGTCTGGTCGATCCTGACCCGCGGCCGGCTGCAGTTCGCGTTCCTGGCCTATCTCGGTTCAGCGCCGGTGCCGGCCGTCTTCACGTTCCTGCTAGAGGCCGGCGCCTCGGCCGGGAGTCACGGCGGCGTGGCGTCCGACAGCCTGCGCCGATGGAACGAACAGTGCTTTTTCGTGTTCGTCGCTGCCGCGGCACTGAGCGGCCTGCTGTTGCTGGTGCGGCCGAAGGACGGGCAAACAGCGAACGCCGAACCGTCGAAGCCTGCGCGATAGCCGGTACGCGAACGACGGCGCAACAAACCGCCTGCCCGGGTCTCGAGCAGGGGGATCGTCATGCGCCGATTCCCGCTACGTCTGTGTCGACTTCCACGTCGCGCCGATCTGCGCGAGCCCGGCGTTCTTGAGATCGTCCGGCAACATCACCACGCGGAACTCGCAATCCGCATTCAGCATCAGGAACCACGGCTCCGCGAGCGCCGGGATCTGTGACGGATCATTCAGGTCGACGATCACGACCGCCCCGCGCCCGCCGTTCTGCTCCGTGAAATACACGGCCTCGGGCTTGACCGCTTCGAGTATTCGCCCGATCACGTCGCCGACGCTGCCGTCGCGCACCAGCGTGTTGAACGGCTCGTGAGGGATTCGTATGTTGAGAAGCATGCGCATGACCCGCCTCCTTGAGCTGAGCCCGACCTGGGCCCTTCAAGCATAGGTGCTGCGCGATGCCGCGCCAGCGGCGTCGAAGGCAGCGGCCGGCACGCATTCACATTCCGACGATTCGATTGCGTTGTGTGTCGCGAACGGCAAGCGTTCGCGACGCGCGAATCAGCCGAGCCTGCCGTCGCGTTCGATATCTGCCGTCGACTCAGCGGCACGCTCGCCCGGCCACGCCGACCACATCACGCGGAACACCCATCCGCCGCCGGCGCGATCGCGAGATGCAGCGGCCGGTCCGGCCGCAGCGTCACGTTCAGCACCGGCCGCGGCGGCACCCTGCCGGGCGGCGCCGACAACGCGTAGCGCTGCAGGATCATCGCCGCGACGACCGTCATTTCCGTCATCGCCAGATGCTGCCCGAGACACACGCGCGGGCCCGTGCCGAACGGCATGTAGGTTCCGCGCGGTGCGGCCGGCGCGTCGTCGGCAAAACGCTCGGGGCGAAATACGTCGGGTGCGTCGAACCATCTCGCATCGCGCTGCATGAGTTGCAGCGGCAGCATGAACAGCGTCCGCGCGGGAAACTGCCACGGCCCCAGCACGATCGGCCGCGACGCGCGGCGGCTGATCAGCATCGGCGCGGACGGATACAGGCGCAGCGTTTCCTCGAGCGTGTGCGTCAGGTAGCGTAGCGACGCTCGCGTCTCGGCGGACGGTGCGCAACCGCCCAGCACGCGCGACACTTCATCGCGCGCGGCGGCCTGCGCCGCCGGATTCGTCGCCATGCACCACGCCCACCAGGTCAGTGCCCCAGCCGTCGTCTCGTGGCCCGCGAGGAACGCGGTCATGCATTCGTCGTGCACGGCCTGCAACGGCCATCGCCGCGCGTCGTCCCGATGCAGCCGCAACAGACGCGACAGCAGATCGTCGGGCCACGCACGCGCCGGCAGGTCGAGACGCGCATGCAGTTGCCGGTCGATCAGCCCGTTCAGCACGGCCATCGCCCGTGCCTTGCCGCGCTTCCACGGCACCCAGTCCGGCGTGCTCGCGGGCCAGTAAAAATCGGCGTTGGCCGCCGCGCTCACCGCGCGCACGGCTTCCTCGGCCGCACGTGCGTCGTCGCCGATCGCGTCGGAGAACATCGTGCGCATGATCACGTCCATCGCCAGCGACGTCAGCGCGCTTTCGATCGGCCAGTCCGGATCGCGCGCGGGCCACTGCGCGAGCGCATGTCCGGCCGTCGCCGCGATCGACGGCACGAACGTCTGCACCGCCTTCGGCATGAAATTCGGCTGCAACGCCTGCCGCTTGCCGCGCCACGCGTCGCCTTCGGCGATCAGCACGCTATGGCCGTGGACCTCCGCAAACACGCGGACGGCACGCTCCCAGCGCCCGAGCGCATCGTGATGCGTGACCAGGAGTTCGCGCACGAGCGCGGGATCGGTCACGACCACCGCATGCTCGGGCCACACGCGCACGTGCACGACGTCACCGTATGCGCGCTGCCAGCCGGCCAGCGTGCCGAGCAGGTCGCGCGACATCGCGCGCAGCAGCCCCCAACCCGTCAGGCCGGCAGGCGGCCCCGGCGGCCATACGCCGGGCGGGTGAAGCACGGGCGCCGCAGCAGCAGCGCCCGTATGGAATGGACATGAGGATGTGGATCGCGTGTTCATGGGCCGGATTGTCCGCACCGGCATGGCGGCGGTCTTGAACGCAAACGACATCGACACGCGTCGGGCCGCTCCCTATACTCCAGCGTCATGTTCTCCGACCCGTCATCGATCCCGCCGTCGTGCCCCGATCCGCTGGCGCGCGCCCCTCGCGCGCCGAGCGACGGGCGAGCGCCGCGTGGACGGCTGTACCCCGCGCCGGCTGCCCTGCAGGGCGCGGTGGTCGCGATCGTGTTGCACGATACGCGCGGGGTCGCCTTGAGCGACGCGCAGCGGCTCTCGCATTTTCCGGCCACGCCGCTCGTGTGCGTGTCGTGGTATCGGGATCTCGACGTGGGCTTCGTCGAACCCACGGCCGACGGGCCCCGGTGGCGCCCCTTCGGTGCCGCCGTGACGCTGTCGGGCAGCCATTCGGCCCCTACCGTGGCCTGGGCGCCGACGGGCGGACGAATCGGCATGATCTGCTTCACCGCCGATGCGGCGCGGGCGCTGTTCGGCATCGCGCTCGCGGACATCCACGATCGCGTGCTCGACGCCCATGCGTGCCTCGGCGACGACTGGCACCCGCTGCTCGATGCGCTGGCCGGCGCGGACCGCGATGCCGATGCGCTGGCGGCGATCGAACGTCATCTTGCATCTCGCTGGCAGGCGTTGCGGCCCACGACGCCGCTGTCATCGCTACGTAATGCGGGACGCAGTTGGGTCGAGCGCCTCGCGCTGCAGGCGCGCGAATGGCGGGATACCCACAGCCCGCGCCAGGTCGAGCGGCGGATCAAGACCTACAGCGGCCGATCGCTGCGCGAATGGCAAACGCTCGTCAGGACGGAAAGCGCGTTCTTCGCGGCGCGCGACCGGTACGAAGCCGGCGCCGCGTTCAACTGGGCCACGCTGGCGCTGGACGAAGGGTTCGCCGACCAGGCGCACCTGAGCCGCGAGGTCAAGCGCATCACGGGGTTCTCGCCGAGCGAATTCACGCAACGCTTCATCGACGACGAATCGTTCTGGATGTACCGGCTGTGGGTGTAAGGCGCCGGCGATCGCGCTTCGGCCGCCGTTGCCGTACCGGTTCCCGGTTGCCCGATCCAACCCGAGCGGGCACGATGGGCGCGGACCCTGCGCATGCCTGTCGTCCGCGGTCCATCCCGCCCCTCATGTGACTTCACCCATGTCATTACGCGCATTCAGAACGCTGGTCGCCATCGCCCGACACCGTACATTCGCACGCGCCGGCGAAGCCATCGGCCTCACGCAATCGGCGGTGAGCCTGCAGATCAAGACGCTCGAAAGCGAATACAACGTGCAGTTGTTCGATCGCTCGCGCCGGCAGCCGGTGCTCACCGAGGCCGGCAACATCCTGCTGGCCCAGGCCGAGCAGGTGCTCGCAATGGTCGACCGGATTCCCGACGCGCTCAGCGACGAGAAGAAGCTGGTCGGCCGCCTGCGGATCGGTGCGATCCAGACCGCGCTGTCCGGCCCGCTGCCCGACGCGCTGCTCGCGCTGCGCGCGGCGCACCCGCGGCTGCGCGTGCACGTGTCGGCCGGGATGTCGGCCGAACTCGCGAACCGCGTCGCGGCCGGCGAACTCGATGCGGCGATCACGACGCGCCCCGTGCGCCCGCATCCGGCGGAACTGACGTGGACCACGCTGTACGAGGATCGCTTCTGGCTGCTCGCGCCGCCCGACCATGCGGAACGCGACGCGGTCACGCTGCTCGATTCGCTGCCGTTCATCCGCTTCGATGCGCAGGCATGGGCCGGGCGCATGATCGCCGCCGAGCTGCGCCGCATCGGCGTGCGCGTGCGCGAGGAGATGGTGCTGGACAGCGCGGAAACGATCGCGCGCATGGTCGCGCGAGGGCTCGGCGCGGCGATCGTCGCGCTCCCCGATTCGACGCTCGCGCGGCTGCCGCCCGTCACGCGCTTGCCGTTCGGACAGCCGCAAATGGGGCGCGCGGTCGTCCTGCTCGAACACCAGTCGCGTCCGGCCGAGCGTTTCGCACGTGCACTGGCCGCCGAAGTCACCGCGTCATCGATGAGAATTGCTCATTGAACACCCGATAATTAACCATTATTCCTGTTGCTTGCGCGTGTTAACTTGGCGGCATCGTCACTCTTTCGATTGCGTGTCGCCATGGTGCCCGCCGGATGGATTCCCGCCTCGTTCCGCCGTTTTGCGTGCCAGCCGCTCGCGGCGGCCCGCACCGCCCGCACGGCTCGCGTGAAGGCGTGTCGATGATCGGCCCAATCCTGCTCGCGCTGGCACCGGTTGCGCTGCTGGTCGCGTTAGGCCACGGCCTGCGGCGCTCCGGCTTCATCGGCGATGCGTTCTGGCCGCAGGCCGAGCGGCTGTGCTACTACGTGCTGCTGCCCGCGCTGTTCACGGACAGTCTCGCGAACGCACGGCTGCAATCACTGCCCGTTTTACCGCTCGCGGCGGCGCTGGTCGGTTCGACCGCACTCGCCGCGGCGCTTCTCCTGCTGGTCCGCCGGTTCGTGCGGGTCGACGGCGCCGGCTTCACGTCGGTATTCCAGGGCGCCGTGCGCTTCAACAACTATGTCGGCACCGCGCTCGCGGCCGGCCTGTTCGGCGCAAAAGGCATCGCGCTCGCGGCCGTATGCGTCGCGGCGATCGTCCCGACCGTCAACCTGATGTGCGTGCTGGTGTTCGCACGCTACGGCGACACGCGGCTCGGCGCGGCGGCACTCGTGCGCCAGATCCTGTCGAATCCGCTGGTCGTCGCGTGCGCGCTCGGGATCGCGATGCAGGCCGGCGGCGTCTCGTTCCCCGCGGCCGTCGCGCCGGCCGTGCGCGCGCTCGGCGTCGCGTCGATGCCGCTCGGCCTGCTGTGCGTGGGCGCGGCACTGAGATTCGATGCGGCGCGTGCGTGGCTGCAGCCGGTGTGTGTCGCGTCGGCATTCAAGTTCATGGCGATGCCGCTCATCACGCTCGCCGCCGGCCGGCTGTTCGGGCTCGGCGATGCGGCGCTGACGGTCGCGCTGCTGTTCCAGGCGCTGCCGACGTCGTCGGCGTCCTACATCATGGCGCGCCAGCTCGGCGGCGATGCACCGCTGATGGCCGGCATCACCGCGTTCCAGACGGTCGCCGCGGCGCTCGCGATGCCGGTCGTGCTGAGCGCGCTCGCGTCGGCGCCCGCGTTTCGCTGACGACGCAGCGCCTCCCTCCTTCCCCCTGAATCCAGACTGCCAGCCGGCCATCGCGCGATTCCGCATCGTCGGCCGCGCGCGGTCGCTCACGCGTTGCCGCAGGCGCTCACCGAGAAACCCTTCACATGAACGCTCCCGCCCCGCCCGCCGCCCTCGTCGCCCCCCGGCCGCATGCGGCCATCTACGTGAAGCTCACGCTCGTCGCGCTGTTCTGGGGCGGCACATTCATCGCAGGTCGGATCCTGGCCGCAACGATGTCCGCGACCGCCGCGGCCACCGGCCGCTTCGCGATCGCCGCGCTGCTGCTGGTCGTGCTGACGTGGAAGATCGAAGGCGGGCTGCCGAAGCTGAGCGGCCGCCAGATCCTGACGACCTTCGGGCTCGGCGCGACCGGCATCTTCCTGTACAACGTGTGCTTTTTCGCGGCACTGGCGCGGATGCCGGCGGGCCGCACCGCGCTGTTCGTCGCGCTGAACCCGGTGGCCACTGCCGTGCTGCTGTCGATCGTCGTGCGCGGGGAGCGCCTGTCGCTGTCGCGCTGGGCCGGCATCGCCGTCGCGCTGTTCGGCGCGCTGGTCGTGATCAGCCGCGGCGACTTGCTGCGGGTGCTGACCGATCTCGGCGACACGTTCGGCTCGGGCGAACGTTTCATGCTGTGCGCGGTGCTGAGCTGGGCCGCCTATACGGTGATCGGCCGACGCGCGCTCGACGGGCTGTCGCCGCTCGCGGCCACGACGTATGCGGCGCTGTGGGGCCTCGCGCTGCTGATCGGCGCGCACCTGTTCGGCTCGCCCGCCGTCAGCGGCACGCCGCTGACGTGGCAGGCCGTCGCGTCGATGCTCTACCTCGGCGCGATCGGCACGGTGGTCGCGTTCGTCTGGTATTCGCAGGGCATCCGCGAACTCGGGCCGGCCCGTGCGGCCGTGTTCACCAACCTGGTCCCCGTGTTCGGCGTGCTGCTGTCGGTCGCGCTGCTCGGCGAGCCGTTGTCGCCGTCGATGCTGGCCGGTGGTGCGCTCGTGATCGCGGGCGTCGCGTTGACCAATCGCGCGAGGCGCTGACGCATCGGCATGCGCTCCTCGCGCCCAAGGGGACGGATGTCGAATCCCGGCGCCGGAGCGTGACGGCCGTTGTGTCACGCCCACGCGCGGCCGATACGCCCCCGATGTTCTCGCAGCCCCGCCAAAAACCGCCTATCGTGAATGGAGCGCCCCGTTCACCGCCACTCGACCCTGCGTCGCTCGCACCGGCGGTAACGGCACCGCGTTCCGGCACCATTCATCGCGATCCCGGCGCACGCTCGCCCGTGCGCCATCGCGGCCGCCCACCGGATTACAGGAGGCCCTCATGAAAGCCGCGCTGCTCGTCAGTTCCGCCCTGCTCGCCATTGCATCCGCTTCGGCGTCGGCCCAAGGCTCGATCACGAAAGTCGAAAACGGCGCGCTCGTCGCCGCAAACGGGATGACCGTCTACGCATTCGACCAGGACAAGCCCAACGCCGGCACCAGCGCCTGCACCGGCCAATGCGAATCCTTCTGGCCGCCCTACAAGGCCAGCGCGACCGATGTCCCGGTCGGCCCCTACACGATCATCAAGCGCGATGACGGCAGCCCGCAATGGGCGTACAAGGGCAAGCCGCTGTACTTCTTCTCGAAGGACATGAAACAGGGCGACCGCAACGGCGACAACTTCAAGAACATGTGGCACGTGGTGGCGCCGTAACCGACCTTCCGACGTCTTCCGCGCGCGCCGCGCGGACGTAGAAAAAGCCCGCGCGGATCGTCGATCCGGGCGGGCCTTGTCGCGGTCACGCCGGCCGCATTGCATGGCGTTGCCCGCCGTCAGGCAGGCGGACGACGCATGCAGCCGGGTGGCGCGTCAGCGGTTCGACGGGAAGCTGAACACGGTGCCTTCGCGCACGCCGGCCGACGGCCAGCGCTGCGTGATCGTCTTGCGCTTCGTGTAGAAGCGCACGGCGTCCGGGCCGTACGCGTGCAAATCGCCGAACAGCGAACGCTTCCAGCCTCCGAACGAGTGGTACGCGACCGGCACCGGCAGCGGCACGTTGATGCCGACCATGCCGATCTGGATGTTGTCGCCGAAGTAGCGCGCGGCCTCGCCGTCGCGCGTGAACAGGCAGGTGCCGTTGCCGTACTCGTGCGCGTCGATCAGCGCCATCGCCTCGTCGAGCGACTTCAGGCGGATCACGCCGAGCACGGGCCCGAAGATCTCATGCTGGTAGATCGGCATGCCGGGCTTCACGTTGTCGAACAGGCACGGGCCGAGGTAGTAACCGCCGTCGTGACCGTCGACCTTCACGCCGCGGCCGTCGACGACGAGCGTCGCGCCCGCTGCCACACCGGCTTCGACGAAACCCGTCACCTTCTCGAAATGCTGCTGCGTGACGAGCGGGCCCATGTCGATGCCCGCGCCGTTGCCCGGGCCGACCTTCATCTTTTCGATTTCGGCTTTCAGGCCCGCGACGACCTGGTCGCCCGTCTCGTCGCCGATCGCGACGACCAGCGGAATCGCCATGCAGCGCTCGCCGCACGAACCGTACGCGGCGCCCATCAGCGCGTTCACCGCGTTGCCGATGTCGGCGTCCGGCATCACGACCGCGAAGTTCTTCGCGCCGCCGAGCGCCTGCACGCGCTTGCCGTGCGCGCAGCCGGTCGAATAGATGTATTCGGCGATCGGCGTCGAGCCGACGAAGCTCACCGCCTTCACGCGCGGGTCGGTCAGCAGCGTGTCGACCGCTTCCTTGTCGCCGTTCACGACGTTCAGCACGCCCGGCGGCAGGCCCGCTTCGAGCGCGAGCTCGGCCATGCGCAGCGTCGACGACGGCGTGCGCTCCGACGGCTTCAGCACGAACGTGTTGCCGCACGCGACGGCCATCGGCCACATCCACAGCGGCACCATCACCGGGAAGTTGAACGGCGTGATGCCGGCAGCGACGCCGAGCGCCTGGAACTCGCTCCACGAATCGATCGCGGGGCCGACGTTCTTGCTGTGCTCGCCCTTCAGCAGTTCGGGCACGTAGGTCGCGTATTCGACGTTCTCGATCCCGCGCTGCAGCTCGCCCATCGCATCGGCGAGCACCTTGCCGTGCTCGGCGGTGATCAGCGCGCACAGCTCGTCGGCGTGCTCCTCGAGCAGCGTCTTGAAGCGGCTCATCACGCGGGCGCGCTTCAGCGGCGGCGTATTGCGCCAGGCCGGGAACGCGGCCTGCGCGGACGCGATCGCGGCTTCGACGGTCAGCTTGTCGGCGAGCGCGACGCTCTTGTGCGATTCGCCGGTGGCCGGGTCGAACACCGGCTGGACGCGGCTGCCGCCGTCGACGCGCTTGCCGTCGATCAGGTGGCCGACGGTGGACGTTACGTTGCTGTCGTGTTTCATGTATCTGACTCTTTCGTGAATTCGGTTATCGTTCGGGGCAAGCCGCGGCTCAGTCCACTTCGTTCAGCGCGTCGGACAGCGCGTTGACCAGGTTGTCGATCTCGCGCTTCTCCGAGATGAACGGGGGCGCCAGCTGGATCGTGTCGCCGCCGTAGCGCACGTAGAAGCCCTTCGCCCAGCAGCGCATCGCGATCTCGTACGGGCGCCGTGCCGGCTCGCCCGGCAGCGCCGCGATCGTCAGGCCGGCAGCCAGCCCGTAGTTGCGGATGTCCGTGATGTGGCGCTGGCCCTTCAGCCCATGCACAGCGGCCTCGAAATGCGGCGCGAGATCGCGCACGCGGGCCACCGCGTCTTCCTTCACCAGCAGGTCGAGCGCCGCGACGCCGGCCGCGCAGGCCACCGGGTGCGCCGAATACGTATAGCCGTGCGGGAACTCGAGCATGTACTCGGGGCCGCCCGCGGCCATGAACGTGTCGTAGATTTCCTTCGTCGCGATCACGCCGCCGAGCGGCTGCACGCCGTTCGTCACCTGCTTCGCGAAGTTCATGATGTCCGGCACCACGCCGAACGCGTCGGCGCCCGTCATCGCGCCGGCCCGACCGAAGCCCGTGATGACTTCGTCGAAAATCAGCAGGATGTCGTGCGCGGTACAGATATCGCGCAGGCGCTTCAGATAGCCCTTCGGCGGCACGACCACGCCCGCCGAACCGGAGAACGGCTCGACGATCACGGCCGCGATGTTCGATGCGTCGTGCAGCGCGATCAGCTCGAGCAGGCGGTCGGCCAGCTCGGCGCCGTGCTCGGGCATGCCGCGCGAGAACTTGTTTTCGGCGAGTTGCGTATGCGGCAGGAAGTCGGCGTCGAGGCCCTGGCCGAACAGCTTGCGGTTCGGCCCGATCCCGCCGACCGAGATGCCGCCGAAGTTCACGCCGTGATAGCCCTTCTCGCGGCCGATCAGGCGCGTCTTCGTGCCCTTGCCCTTCGCGCGCCAGTAAGCGCGGGCCAGCTTCAGCGACGTATCGGCCGCTTCCGAGCCCGAACCCGTGAAGAACACGTAGTCGAGGCCGGCCGGCGTCAGGTCCTTGATCTTGTTCGCGAGCTCGAACGATTTCGGATGGCCGAACTGGAATGCCGGCGCGTAGTCGAGCTGCGCGACCTGGCGGCTCACGGCTTCGACGATTTCCGTGCGGCCGTGACCGAGGCCCGTGCACCAGAGACCCGACAGGCCGTCGAAGATCTTGCGGCCTTCGGCGTCCGTGTAATACGCGCCCTTGCCCGACACGATCAGGCGCGGATCGGCCTTGAACTGGCGGTTGGCCGTGAACGGCATCCAGTGCGCGTCGAGCCACGCGGCGTCGGTGCGGAGGGTGGTTTCGTCGTGCTGGGCGGTGGTGATGTCGGTCATGTCGGTCGGCGCGGGGCGCCCCTCCTCCTTATGTTGATATTGCGCATTGTCGGGAGGCCAATTAGTCTTTTGAATATCGCAATATCAATGTTCACTTGCGCATCTATGCAAGCAAAGCAACCGAAGAGTCGCGCGCTGCTCGGGCAGCTCAGCGACATGGATCTCCGCCTGCTGCGGGTCTTCAAGGGCGTCGTGCAGTGCGGCGGGATGGCCGCGGCCGAACTGGAACTGAATATCGGCATCTCGACCATCAGCCGGCACGTGAAGGATCTGGAAACGCGCCTCGGCCTCGTGCTGTGCCGGCGCGGCCGCGCGGGCTTCACGCTGACGCCCGAGGGCCAGACGGTGTACGAGGAGACGTTGCGGCTGCTCGCGTCGATGGAAGCATTTCGCAGCAGGATCGACGGCATTCACGACCGGATGGGCGGCGAACTGCACATCGCGGTATTCGACAAGACGGCCACCAACGCGAACGCACGGCTCGGCGACGCGATCCGCCAGTTCGCCGACGAAGCGCCCGACGTCGCGCTGAACCTGCATGTCGCGTCGATCAACGAGGTCGAGCGCGGGATCATCGACGGCAGCTATCAGGTCGGGATCATTCCCGCGCACCGCAACTCGGGCAGCCTCGTGTATTCGGAGCTGTTCGACGAACGGATGCTGCTCTACTGCGGCCGCCAGCATCCGCTCTACGATGCGCCGCACGGCAAGCTCACGTGGACGACGATCGGCAACCATGCGTTCGCGGGCCTCGGCTTCCATTCGCCGAACATGGAGCTGAGCCATCGCGCGAAGCTCACGCGCAGCGCGACCGCGTCGGATCAGGAGTCGATCGCGACGCTGATCCTGTCCGGCCGCTATCTCGGCTTCCTCCCCGACCATTACGCGGAAAGCTTCGAAAACAAGGGGCTGATGCAGCCGATCGCGCCGCATCGGTTCAATTACCGGTGCCGGTTCGTGAGCCTGCTGCGGCGCTCGCCGCGGCCGTCGCGGGCTGCGTTGCTGTTTCAGTCGTGCCTTGAGGCCGCGCATGCTGCGGCGCGGCCGGTCGCTTAACGGCCGTCGTGGCTGAGTGGCTGAACGGCTGAACGGCTGAACGGCTGAACGGCTGAACGGCTGAACGGCTGAACGGCTGAACGGCTGAACGGTCGGGTAGCCTACGTCGGTTTCACTGCCGGTCAAGCGCCGTCGCCCGTGCCCGCCTGTGCACGCATCCGCTTCATGAAATGCGTCGCGACGAGCGCCGCGGCAAAACCGGACATCGCGCCGACGCCGAGCGCCCAGCGCGGGCCGAGATGATTCGCGACCCAGCCAGCCACCGGCGCGCCGATCGGCGTGCCGCCGAGCGCCACCGCGAGGCGCAGCGCCATCACACGCCCACGCATCGCCGGCTCGGTCGACAGCTGCACGAGGCTGTTGGTCGAGTTCATGAAGGTGATCGCCGCGATCCCGGTCAGCACGAGCGCGGCGGCGAACAGCCAATATCCCGGCGCCAGCGCGGCCAGCGTGCAGCCGAGCCCGAACAGCGCCGCGCCGAGCCACAGATGCCGGAAACGCGGCCGGTCGCGGCGCGCCGCGAGCAGCGCACCGGTGATCGTGCCGACGGCCATCATCGACGACAGCACGCCGAAGCCACGCGCGTCGACATGAAACACGCTGGCCGCCATCGTCGAGATGAACAGCTGGAAATTGAGCCCGAACGTGCCGATCAGGAACAGCATCACGAGGATCGCCTTCAGGTCCGGGCGCTGCCATACATAGCGGAACCCGTCGAGCAGGCTCCCGCGCGTGCGGTCGGCCCGCGCATGCGCACGTAGTTCGTCGTCACGCAGCATCGACAGCGACGCCAGCACCGCGACGAAGCTGAGCCCGTTGAGCAGGAACGCCCAGCCGGTGCCGACCGACGCGATGATGAAGCCGGCCGCCGCCGGCCCGATCATCCGCGCCGCGTTGAACGACGTCGAGTTGAGCGCGACGGCGTTCGCCAGCTCCCGATCGGCGACCAGCTCGGCAACGAACGTTTGCCGCACCGGCGCATCGAACGCCGACGCACAGCCGAACAGGAACGCGAACAGATACACGTGCCACAGCTGCGCGACGCCGGTCACCGTCAGCAGCCCCAGCAGGAGCGCGAGCCCGCCCATCAGCGCCTGGGTCGCCATCAGCAGCTTGCGCTGGTCGAAACGGTCGGCCGCGTAGCCCGTCCACGGCAGCAGCAGAAGCTGCGGGCCGAACTGCAGCGACATCACGATCCCGACGGCCGACGCGTCGTGATGCGTGAGCTGCGTGAGGACGAGCCAGTCCTGCGCGGTGCGCTGGATCCACGTGCCGATGTTCGACACCAGCGAGCCGATCGCCCACACGCGATAGTTGAAGCTGCGCAGCGAGCGGAAGACGCCCGCCGCCGGCACGTTCATGGCCGCTCCCGGTCGGGCTCGTTGCCGCCGTGCAGCTCACCGAAGCGCCGCGCGAGGAACAGGCCGAGCGCGAGGATGCCGAGGCCGAACGCCGCCGCGTCGGCCGTGACGCGGAGATCGAAGTCGCCGACCCTGCACACCAGCACGTAGGCAATCACGAGGTTCGCGACGCCCCACAACACATTCACCGTGGACGACGACAACCCACGCCCGGGCGGATTCGCGAACGGGGTCTGGAACGGCTCGCCGCGCAACCCGCTGACGAGATGCGGCACGACGTTCGCGAGAAACGCACCGCCGAAGAAATACGACACGAGATGCGGGAAGTTCATGTTTAGGCTGTCCTTGCGGCAAACGGGGCGAGGCGGTTTACGGGTTTACGGACGCGCCGGCTCCTGGAATTCGGCGAGCCGCTGCAGCAGCTTCACGGCCGCCGCGAGCTCGGCCTGCTCCGCCGCCGACAGTTGCGCGTGCAACGCACGGAACAGCCAGTCGTCCTTGGCCGCGCGGTTCGCTTGCAGCACCTTGCGGAAAGCGGGCGTGAGCGCGATCAGCGTCTGCCGGCCGTCGGTGGGATCGGGCTCGCCGCTGACGGCGCCGAGCGTCTCGAGCGTCGCGACCGTCACGCGCATCGACTGCGGTCGCACGCTTTCGGCACGTGCGAGCGCCGACACGGTCGCGGGGCCGTCGCGGTCGAGCCGCAACAGCACCGACTTCTGCGATGACGTGAGGTCGTTCGGGTGGATTTGCTCCCGCATCCGCCGCATCAGCTTGCCGACCGAGATGCGAAGTTCGCCGGCAAGGCCGGCCAGCGGGAGCGCTTCGGAGGGAGGCAATGGCGTGTTCATGAATTCAAGATATCAGATATACAGGAAAACTGTACAGTTTAGCTGCATATTTCAAGCTGTAAGGATCGCGTCGTCGCGTGCGCTCGATTCGATGCGACATGTCCCGTTCGGCTGCGTGAGCCGGCTCTGCGATAATGCGGGCTCCCCATTTCCGCTCTGCCGCCCGCCATGACGCAGCCGTCCGCCCCGCTCTCCACCGACCTGCCGCCGATCTCGTGCCTGCCCGGCGACGCGCTGCCGTGGCTGCCGATGAGCGCCGACCTGCCGGGGCTGGCGATCAAGTACCTGCACATCAATGCGGCCGAGGACACACTCACCGCGCTGCTGAAGATGCCGGCCGGCGGCACGCTGCCGCGCCACCGTCATGAAGGCGAGGTGTTCGTCCATACGTTGCAGGGGGCGTGGCGCTACCGCGAATACGACTGGGTGGCGCACGCCGGCTCGACGGTGCTCGAGCCGGCCGGCTCGGTGCACACACCGGAAACGCTCGGCGCGCCGGGTGAGGACGTGATCACGCTCAACGTGATGCGCGGCGATCTCGTGCTGCTCGACGACGACGGCCGCGAGACCGCGCGCGAGAACTGCCGTGTCGCGCTGCTGCGCCAGCGCAAACATGCGCGTACGGCGCCGAACGACGCCGCGCCGTTCGTCACGCGCTAAGGCAGGCGCTAAGGCAGGCGCCGCCGTCGCGTCACGATCCGCGTGGCGCTCGCGTTCCTTGTCGACCGGATGGTCGCCGGTGCGCTTCGCCGGCCGCCCCGATCGTCACCGAAAGCGCCGGAAAAATGTCCGAATATCGTCGGCCAGCCGATCCGGCTCTTCCATCGCCGCGAAATGGCCGCCGCTCGGCATGTCGGTCCACTGCACGACGTCGAACCCGCGTTCGAGCCAGCTGCGCGGCGGACGGCCGATTTCCTTCGGAAAGCGCGCGAACGCGACGGGCACCGTCACGCGTTGCCCGGCCGCGAAGCGCATGGGCTGCAGGCGGTTTTCCCAATACATCTGCATGGATGAGCCGATGCAGCCGGTGAACCAGTAGAGCGAGATGCCGGTCAGCAGATCGTCGTGCGAAAACCGCCGTGCGACGTCGCCGTCGCAATCGCTCCACGCGCGGAATTTCTCGGCGATCCAGGCGGCCAGTCCGGCCGGCGAATCGTTGAGCGCGACGGCCAGCGTCTGCGGCTTCGTCATGTGCACATGCGCGTATCCGCCTTCCAGCGCGGCCCACTCGCCGCGCTGCGTCACGAAGGCCCGTTCGTCGTCGGTCAGCGGCACGGCCGCGTCGGCCGGAGGTTCGTAGCTGCCGGGCAGGTAGTTCAGATGGATACCGTCCACCCGGTCGGCATGCCGCGCGCCGAGCGCGATCGACACGCCTGCGCCGAGATCGCCGCCTTGTGCGCCGAAGCGTCGATAGCCGAGGCCGGACATCAACGCCGCCCAGCAGTCGGCGACCTGCCATGCCGACATGCCGGGTGCCGTTGGCGCGGGCGAGAACAGGAAGCCGGGCAGCGACGGGACGACGACATCGAACGCGTCGTCAGGATCGCCGCCGAATGCCGCCGGATCGCACAGGCGCTCGATCAGTGCGGCAAATTCGAACACGGAGCCCGGCCAGCCGTGCGTGATGACGAGCGGATAAGGTTTCGATCCCGCCCCACGCCGATGGATGAAGTGCACGCGCTGCCCGCCTGCGTCCGCGACGAACTGCGGCAACCGGTTCAGCGCACGCTCCACCGCGCGCCAGTCGAAGCGCTCGGCCCAGTAGTCGGTCAGCTCGCGCAGCCACGCGCCGTCCACACCCTGCTGCCACGGCTCGGCGGGCGTGAGCAACGGCGGGCGGCGGGCGCGCAGGCGCCGACGCAGGTCATCCAGCGCGTGATCGGGTATCGCAATCTCGAACGGCTCGGCGTGCATGGTGTCTCCTCGCGAAACGTGCCGGAGATTCTGCGCGATTTTTCCGACCTTCGCTGGCGTCCCGCGCCCGCGGGCATCAGCCCGCTTCCCGCTCGTCCGCACGCGCGTCGCGCCGCATCGCCTGCGGCGGGACGCCGAACCCGCGCACGAACGCCTCGCGCATGTGCCGGCGGTCGCGAAAGCCGTTTTCCTTCGCGATCACGTCGAGCGAGTGGCGGCTTTGCTCGATCATCAGTCGCGCCCCCTCCAGCCGCAGCCGCTCGATCGCCTTCGCCGGCGACTGCCCCGTTTCGAGCGTGAACACGCGGCTGAACTGGCGCGGGCTCAGGTGGACGGCTTCGGCGAGATCCTCGACGGTCAGCGCGCGGCCGAGATTCTGCCGCGCGTAGTTCAGCGCGTTCTGGATCCGGTCGGATTTCGGTGCGAGTTCCAGCATTTCGGAATGCTGCGACTGGCCACCGGCGCGCCGCTGGTGCATCACGAGCTTGTGCGCGACCGAGCGGGCGGCATCGGCGCCGAGATCCTTTTCCACCATCGCGAGTGCGAGGTCGAGGCCGGCCGTCATCCCGGCCGACGTCCAGATCGGGCCGTCGACGATGTAGATCCGGTCGTCCTCGACGCGGATCTCCGGATAGCACCGCTGCATGTCGCGGCCGAACGCCCAGTGCGTCGTCGCGCGGCGCTGCGCAAGCAGCCCGGCTTCGGCCAGCACGAACGCGCCGGTGCAGATGCCGGCGATCCGCCGCGCGCGTGCCTGGGTGCGGCGCAGGAACGTCACGACGCCGGCCGGCGCCGGCGAAGCGAGCGGATCGTTGACGCCCGCGACGATCCACGTATCGACGGCGATCCGCCCGCGCAGCGCGTGCGTGGCGACCGGCAGCCCAAGCGACGAGCGCACGTCGCCGCCGTCGACCGAATAGTTGGCCATCCCGTAGAACGGCTCGCTCATGCCCATGTTCGCGTACTCGAACACCGATTGCGCGGCGAGCGCCATGATCTGGAAGCCGTCGCTGATCAGAAAGCCGATGCGGTGCATGTGAGTTCTCCCGTCCCGGGCGAATAGGTCGGCCCGATGTCCTGAATCATACCCATCTACGTCATTTGTGTCGCAGCGATTCGGGACCAGAATGGCTTCACGCCATCCGGCCATTTCCCTCGAAACGGAGCACATCATGACGCAAGCACATCGCGGTACCGCCCTCATTACCGGCGCCTCGTCGGGCATCGGCGCCGTCTACGCGGATCGCCTCGCGCGCCGCGGCTACGACCTGATCCTGGTCGCGCGCAACCGCGACCGCCTGGCCGCCCTCGCCGACCGCATCACGAACGACACGCAGCGCAGCGTCGAGATCATCGACGCCGACCTCAACGACCGCGCCGCGCTCGCCGCCGTCGAAGCGAAGCTGAAGCAGGATGCGAGCATCACGCTGCTCGTGAACAACGCGGGCATCGGCACGCACACGCCGCTGCTCGACAGCGACGTCGATGCGATGACGCGGATGATCGACCTCAACGTGACCGCGCTCACGCGCCTTACCTATGCGGCGGTGCCCGGCTTCGTCGCCCGCGGCAACGGCGCGGTGATCAACATTTCGTCGATCGTCGCGATCTCGCCGGAAACGCTGAACGGCGTGTACGGCGGCAGCAAGGCGTTCGTGCTCGCGTTCAGCCAGTCGCTGCATCACGAACTCGCCGACAAGGGCGTGCAGGTGCAGGCCGTGCTGCCCGGCGCGACCGCCACCGATTTCTGGCAAACGGGCGGCCTGCCGCTCGAGCACCTGCCGAAGGAAATCGTGATGTCGGCGACCGACATGGTCGACGCGGCGCTGGTCGGCTTCGATCGCGGCGAACTCGTGACGATCCCGTCGCTGCACGCGGGTGACGAATGGGCCGCGTACGAGGCCGCGCGCCGCACGATGGCGCCGCACCTGTCGGCCGACACGCCCGCGCCGCGCTATTCGACGGCAGGCTGACCACGCGGCATCCCGCAGGTCGAAAGCAACAGGCACGTCGAACCCGGGAGGTGCCGCGGAACACGGTGATACGTGGCGAGTCGCCCGCAATCATCCGCGGTTCCGCGGCACGTTTCCGGGCCGATGCGGATCGATGAATTCGTCTGCGGGAAGACGTGTCGGATTGCTTCCCGGTCGGCATAAATGTCGCGTGCGAACCGACGATTCCGGTTCGCTTGCCACGCATTCCGCGCAACAGTAAGCTCTGCGATTGCAGTCCCCAAGCGACCTCGTTCGACCGGCATTCGTCCGATCACGAGGGCAATCGTCCGTTGCGGAATTCGATCATGCAGGCCCGTATGTTCATCACCGAGACCGGCGACGCGCCGGCCTCCGCACGCGGGTCGGCCGACCGTCTGCCCGCGCTCCCACCCCTGCCGGAACTGGACACCATCTGCCGTGTCGCGCGTGCGCATGTCGGTGCGGCCGGCGCGTTCATCGCGCGCACCGACGCCGGTGCGCCACGCGTGCTGGCCGCCGACGGAGCATTGCCCGATCGGCTTCCCGACCCGCTGCCCGCCGATGCCTTGCTGCCCGAAGCCGAGCCGACGCCGGCCGCCGATTCGCGCTTCGTCCCGCGTAGCACGCACGCCAACGGGCAACGCAACGACGGCCCGCGTCGCGCGCTGCGGGTCGTCGCGGCCAGCGAACTCACCGCGCCCGATGGCACGACATTCGGCATGCTGTGCGTCGTGGACGACAAGCCCCCGGTGCTCGACGCGACGCAACGCGCGACGCTGCGCGACCTCGCCGCACTGGCTGCAAGCACGCTTGCCCGCGCGATCGAAACGGTTACCTTGCGCGAACGCCTCGGCACCGTCGAGGAACACAGCGCGCTGACCACGCTCGCGCTCACCGAAAGCGGCACCGGTGTGTGGGATCGCAACGTGGAAACCGGCGAGATCCATTACTCGCCGGCCTGGAAGGCGCTGCTCGGCTACGCGCCGCACGAGCTCAGCACCCGGATCGAGGATGCGTACGAACGGCTGCATCCGGACGACGTCGCCGACGTGAAGGCCGCGATGCTCGCGCACTTCGAGCAGCGCACCGACCATTACGCGGTCGAGCACCGCATCCGCTGCAAGGACGGCTCATACAAATGGATCTGCAGCCGCGGCAAGGTGATCGACCGCGACAGCCGCGGCCGCGCGCTCCGGATGGTCGGGACGACCACGGACATCACCGCGCTGCGCGAGCTCGCCGCGCGATTGCGCGACTCGGCCGCGCTCGTCACCGATCTCACCGACCAGGTTCCCGGGCTCGTGTTCCAGCTGCGGCAGGCGCCCGACGGGCGCCGCTTCTTTTCCTACGCGAGCGCGGGTGTCGCCGACATCTACGAGCTGACGCCCGAGCAGCTCGCCGGCAGCGCGGAGACGGTCGAGACGCGCATCCATCCGGCCGACCTGGTCGCCTACCGGCTGTCGCTGCACGACTCGGCGGTGCGACTGACGCCGTGGCGCCTCGAATATCGCGTGCTGCTGCCGGGCCAGGGCCTGCGCTGGCGCGAAGGCGATGCGCGGCCGCAGCGCACGGCCGACGGCGGCACCGTGTGGCACGGCTTCATCACCGACGCGACCGACCGCAAGCACATCGAGGCCGAACTGCACCGGATGGCGACCACCGACCACCTGACGCAGCTGTCGAACCGCCATGCGTTCATGCGGCAAAGCGAGGCCGCGCTGCGCGCCGTGCGTACGACCGGCCAGGCCGCCGCGGTGCTGATGCTCGATCTCGATCACTTCAAGGCGCTGAACGACCGCTGGGGCCACCCGGTCGGCGACCGCGCGCTCCGGCATTTCGCGCGGCTGCTGCTCGCGGAAACCGGGCCGGACGGCATCGTCGGACGCGTCGGCGGGGAGGAATTCGCGATCGTGCTGCCGGGTGCGGATCTCGACCGCGCGCTGGCCTTCGCGCAGCGCGTGCAGCAACGCGCGATGCAGGCGCGGCTCATGCACGATGACCAGCAGGTCACGCTGACCGTCAGCATCGGCATCGACGCGATGCGGGCGTCGGACTTCGGCGCCTACCAGCCGCTGTCGCGCGCCGACAAGGCGCTCTATCTCGCGAAGGAGCGTGGCCGCAACCGGATCGAGGTGTATCGGGCGTAGCGTTCGGGCGCGCGACGTCCGCCCCCTCCTGGCGTCCCGCCGCCTCCATTGAGCGACATATTCGGAACCGATCGTGTAGGCTAGCGCTCCGGGCCCTACTGACCACGATTTGCCATGGACAATTCCAAACTGACCGCGCGTCTCGCGACAGGTCTTCTCGCCGTCGCGCTCATCGAGCTGCTGGCGCTGCTGTTCGGCTATGGTTTCGCCAGTTCGATGGACGATCCGTACATGGGCCTTCGCGTGTTCATCACCGCGCTCTTCTGGGCGGCAGGCCTGTCGGTCATCGGCGTCATGGCGGCAATCGCGTGCCTGTCGATCGACCAGCAGGCGCGCGGCGGCACGATCAACTGGGCGCTGGCGCTGCACGGCCTGATCGTCCTGCCCGGGCTGTTTATGTCCTTCCACTGAACCACACCGCCGAACCGCACCGCCGCCGCCCGCGTCACGCCGATTCCGCACGCGGCGCCGCCCGCACACCCGGCAGCATCGCGACCGCGCACGCGGCCAGCAGCGCCGCGATCATCAGCATCGCCAGGTCCATGCTGCCGGCTCTCGTGCGGATCAGCCCGACGAGCCACGGCGTGATCATGCCGCTCGACACGCCGATGCTGCTGATCAGCGCGATCCCGCCCGCCGCGCCCGCGCCGGAGAAATACACGGACGGCACGGCCCAGAACACCGGATGCGCGGCGAAGATCAGCATCGCCGCGACCGACACCGCGCGCCACAGGAACATGATCCGCGCAAACGTGCGGCGCGCGCCGAAGCGGCGCAGCAGCGCGTTGCTCGGCACCTCGAACAAGACATAGCCGACGAAGAACAGCACCGCGCCGAGGCTGTACATCGCGTCGGTCAGACCGAGATCCTGCCGCATCTGCAACTGCGCGAAGCCGATGTTGCTGCGATCGAGGATCGACACGATGTAGCAGGGGAACAGGAACGGCACGATTCGCGCGCCGATGCGGCGGTACAGTGCGTCGTCGTCCGTTGAAGCGATACCGGACGCGACGGCACGCGCGGCGTCCGCTTGAAGAGGGGCTGACATCGATCGTCTCCTCGCTGGATTCGGGTGCGGGGTTCACACGGCGTGCCGGTCGCCGCCGCCCGTGAGCGGCGACCGGCCGTTGCTCGATCAGTCGCGCCGCGCGCCTTCGCCCTTCACGCCGAGCATCAGCGCAACGCCGCTCGCCACCAGCAGCGCGGCCAGCAGATACACGGCGAGATCCATGCTGCCGGTGCGCGTGCGGATCATCCCGATCACCCAGGGGCTGACGATCCCGCTCGTGATCCCGATGCTGCTGATCAGCGCGATCCCGGCCGCGGCGGCGTTGCCCGACAGGTAGCGGGTCGGCACCGCCCAGAAGATCGGCAATGCGGCGAAGATCAGCGTCGCCGCGACCGACAGGCACGCGAGCATCGCGGCGAAGCTGTGCAGGTGCAGCGTCAGCGCCGCGAGCGCGAGCCCGCCGCCGATCGTGCAGCACGCGAAGTGCTTGCGCCGCTCGCCGGTGCGGTCCGAACGACGCGCGATCAGGATCAGCCCCACCGCGCCGACCGCGTTCGGCACGACCGTGTACAGGCTCACGGCCACGACGTCGGTCACGCCGAAGTCGCGGATCATCAGCGGCATCCAGAAGTTGAGCGTCAGCGACGCGCAGGTCAGCGAGAAATAGATGAACGCGAACAGGTACACGCGCGGGTTCGCGAGTGCCGCCATGAGGCTGCGCCCGTCGTGCGCGTGGCCGTGGCCGCGGCCATCGGCGCACAGCGCGGCGACCCGCGCCTTCTCATCGGACGTGAGCCACGTGGCGTCCTGCGGCCGGTCGACCAGCAACGTGAACGCGGCGAACGCGAGCAGGATCGCCGGCGCGCCTTCGATCGCGAACATCCATTGCCAGCCGTGCAGCCCGAGCACGCCGCTCATGTCGCGCATGATCCAGCCCGACATCAGGCCGCCGAGCACGCCGGCCACCGCGACGCCCGCGAAGAACACCGAGATCGCGGCCGCGCGCCGGTTCGCGGGGAACCAGTAGGTCAGGTACAGCACGATGCCGGGAAAGAAGCCCGCTTCGAACACGCCGAGCAGGAAGCGCAGCACGTAGAAATGCGACGGCTGCGACACGAACATCATCCCGGTCGACGCGATGCCCCACAGCAGCATGATCCGCGTGAAGGTGCGGCGCGCGCCGAAACGCGCGAGCAGCAGGTTGCTCGGCACTTCGCAGAACACGTAGCCGACGTAGAACACCGCGGCGCCGAGGCCGTACATCGCGTCGCTGAAGCCGAGATCGTGCTTCATCTGCAACTGCGCGAAGCCGATGTTGATGCGGTCGAGGAACGAGATGACGTAGCAGAGGAACAGGAACGGCACGATTCGCCACGCGATCTTGCGGAACAGCAGCGCGTCGTCCGTGGCGGCGGATGCGGAAGCCGAAGCGCTCGCGTGCGCGAGCGTCGCTTCGGCGGGAAGCGATTGGGGCATGTCTCTCTCCAAACAGGTTGCGCGATTCGAGCGCGCAGCCGTCTCCCAGGGCGTACGTGCGCCCTGCTTTCTTGTGAGATCGGATACGGCGGACGGAAAGCCGGCGGGAAACCGTGGCCCGTCGCCGCGTCAGAAAAAAGGCGGAGCGCCCTGCCGGACACCCCGCCTGTGCAAGCCGCTCAGTCCTGCAGCGCGGCCCACATTTCCTTGTCGCGCTGCGCGGTCCAGATGCGCGGATGCGTGATGCCGCTCGCTTCGTCGAAGGCACGCGACACGTCGAACGGCAGACAGTGCTCGTAGATGAACACGTGGCCGAACTTCGGATCCATCGCTTCACGCGTGAGCGCCATCGACGCCTTCAGGTCGAGCTTCTGCTCGACGGCCTTGCGGCCCTGCGCGAGCAGCGTCGTGACGAAATCCTTCGTGTAGTCGAGGCCCTTGTTCACGTCGGCCGGGTTCAACAGCGCGGGGCCGCGGCCCGGCACGAGCTTCTCGGCGCCGAGCGCGCGCAGCGCCTCGAGCGTGGCCGGCCATTGTTCGAGCTGCGCGTCGCCGCAGTAGCACGCAGCGTCGTATTCGACGAGGTCGCCCGAGAACAGCACTTTCTGCGACGGGATCCAGACGATCGTGTCGCCCTTCGTGTGGCCCGAGCCGACGTGCATGATCTTCACTTCGAGCTTGCCGAGGAACAGCGTGATCTCGCGCTCGAACACGAGCGTCGGCCAGGTTAGGCCGGGCACCGTCTCGACACCCGCGAACAGGCGCGGGAAACGCTCGATCTCCGACTTCATGTCGGCCTCGCCGCGCTCGACGATCATCTCGTACGTGCCGCGGCTCGCGATCACGTGCTGCGCACCTTCGTCGAAATACGCGGACGCGCCGAGCACGCGCACCGCGTGGTAATGCGACAGCACCACGTGCTTGATCGGCTTGTCGGTCACGCTGCGGATCTTCGCGATCAGGTCCTGCGCCATCGCGGGCGTCGCGGTCGTGTCGACGATCAGCACGCTGTCGTCGCCGATGATCACACCCGAGTTCGGGTCGCCTTCGGCGGTGTACGCGTACGCGTTCTCGGACAGCTTCGTCCAGGTGACTTTCTTCTCTTCCAGATCGGCTTGGGAGGCGAATGCTTTGGCCATGTTGCGTTCCGTGGCTGCGAGCCATGTGTTGAGGGGAGTGAGCGGATCTTCGTCCTGCGCCGAATATTTGTCAATGGCAAAGTCACTTGCTATTGTTTAATACGGGTAAACCTGCGGGCTGGCGCGATAAATGGCGTCGGATACCATGCGGGGTTTCGTCAACGGAAGAATCATCGCGTGCAGAACCACGAAGTCAGCGCAGACGACGCGCCGCCCAAGGCGCAGCGCGGGATCCAGAGTGTCGAGGTCGGCGGCCGGCTGCTCGACGCGCTCGCGCGCCGGCGCAAGCCGCTCGGCCTGTCCGAGCTGGCCGCGGCGGCCGATCTGTCGACCGCGCAGGCGCACACCTATCTCGTCAGCCTGACGCGGCTCGCGCTCGTGAAACGCGATGCGCTCACCGGCAACTACGAGCCGGGCCCGTTGTCGCTGCGGCTCGGGCTGATGTCGATCGAGCGCCAGCCGGCCTATCGCGCGGCGCTGCCGCACGCGGCGCGGCTCGCGGAAGCTGTTGGCCTGAGCGTCGCGGTGTCGGTGCCGGGCGTGCTTGGGCCGACGATCGTGCGCATCGAGCACGGCGGCTATCCGCTGCACGTGAACCTGCATGTGGGCTCGGTGATGTCGCTCGACACGACGGCCACCGGCCGCGTGTTCCGCGCGTTCGGCGAGCCCGCGCAACTCGACGCGATGGCGGCCAGCCAGGCCGGCGCGGGCGCCACGCTCGCGGGCGCCGAGCAGCCCGCGCCGGACGCCGGCGTGCCGCAGGCGGAACTCGACGCGATCCGCGCACGCGGTATCGAGCGCGGCGTCGACCTGCCGAGCCCCGGCGTCAGCGCGATGTGCGTGCCGGTGTTCGACGCACAAGGCACGCTGCAACTCGCGTTGACGGTGATCGGTTCGACCGGCTCGATCGACGTCGACTGGGACGGCCCGATCGCGGCGGCGTTACGCGACGCGGCTCTTCAGGCAACCGCATCGCTCGGCGCGGCGCACGATGCGCTTCCGCAGGCTTCCACCTCGGCGCCGACAGCCCCGCGCGTGCCGCCCGCACTGGCCGACGATATGAAGACGCAGCGCGGAATCAATGCGCTCGACAGCACCGGCGAGCTGCTGCTCGCGCTGGTGTCGGCGGGCCGCGCGCTGCCGCTGCGCGATCTCGCGGCGGCCACCGGCATGCCGGCCGCGAAGGCCTTTCCGCATCTCGTCAGCCTGCAGAAGATCGGCCTGCTGAGCCGCGACGACGCCGGCTGCTTCGGCGGCGGCCCGCTCGGGCAGGCGCTCGGCCTGATCGCGATGCAGCGCGTGTCGCCGACCCGCGACGCGGAAGCCGAGATCGTCGCGCTGGCCGGCGCGACCGACATGAGCGTGGCGGCCGCGACGCTCGGGCCGCTCGGCCCGACCGTGATCCGCCTCGAAGAGTCGGCGCGGCCGCAGCACGTGAGCCTGCAGGTCGGCACGGTGATGTCGCTCGTCAATACGGCGATCGGCCGGATCTTCGCGGCCGGCATGTCCGACGACGTGCTGGCCGACCTGCTCGCCAACGAGCCCGTGCGCCTCGCGGGCCGCGCCGCAGCGCCGGTCGACACGGCCTTCCGCGCGCGGCTCGCGACGATCCGCGCGGACGAACTCGATTTCGCGTTCGACGCGCCGGTGCCGGGCATCGGGACGGTCGCCGCGCCCGTGTTCGATCACACCGGCAGCATCCGGCTAGTGATCGCGATCATCGGTTCGTCGCGCGGCTTTCCGCGCGGGCCGGACAGCGATCTCGCGCAGGCGTTGCTCGCCGCGACGCGACGGCTGTCGTGGCGGTTCGGGTGGATCGGCGGATAGCCGTCCCCTTTTTCCTCTTCTTCCCTCTGCCAGACCGCGCCGCGAGGCGCAGCCTCGTCACGCCTGCGCGCCGGCCTTTCCGGGGCGGGATGGCCGTACTAAATGACATCGCTATGAAGCCGTGTGCGACCGCCATTCTTGTTGCATCGCGGCAACATAAACCGTCAGGAATTCTCATATAACGAAATCGCATTTCACAAAGCGGAGGTGTTTCGCTATGATTAGGGTTATCCCTAACTCGCCACCTATACGGGGCTTCGTCATGCAAACGTCTAACCTTTCCGACCGTTCCACCGAATCCGCTGGCTGGCTCGCACGTATGGGCGAGCTGATCGCAGAAGCTTGGGCACTCCACCTCGAGAACTGCGAAATCATCGCTGAAGCACACGCACGCCTGCCGCACTGAGCGCGGAATGGCCGGCCGCCAGCCGGTTGGCCCCACGAAACCCTGCCTGATCCGCTTGCCCGGACGCGCGCCATGAGGTCGCGGCGTCGAGCAACGGGTTGCAAGGCAAGTCGTCGGAAACAGGCCGGGTAGTCCCGTCGGATGCGCGCGCTGTTTCAGGCGCGCGTTGAAGTCGCTCTGCAGTTGCTTTAAAGCCGATGCCGGCGCCGATCAACCTCGGCGCGGTTTTGTCTGCCGGTTGCCCGGGCAGGCAACAGTTATCTCGCCAGCGCGTATGTCCGACGGATCACCACGGACAGAAGATTCATCCGCGTTGCAGACCCCGGCGCCGAACCGCGCCTCTGCCTGGCCCCTCTCCCGATTGCCGGCTTGCTCCGCGCACATGCGCGGCCCCAATGCGCCGTCGTTTCAACGACGGCCGCACCCGCTTCCCCGCCCCCATCACACCTGAATCGACGGCACGTCCTTCATGCAGCGCAGCGCGAACATCGAGCGGCTGTGACGAATGCTCGAAATCTTGTACAGCTTTTCGCGCAGGAACCGCTCGTAACCGGCCGTGCCGTCCACCGCGACCTTGATCCAGTAGTCGTACTCGCCCGACACGAGATAGGCCTCGAGCACCTCGGGCAGCGCGGCGAGTTCCTCGCCGAAGCGCGCGAGCGCATCGTCCTCGTGGCGATCGAGCGTGACTTCGAGAATCACGATGTCCGCATAGCCCAGCTTGCGCTGATTGACGAGCGCGACGTAACCGTCGATGTAGCCGTCCACCTCCAGTTGCCGCGTGCGGTTCCAGCATGCGGTGGTCGACATGCCGATCTGTTCGGCCAGTTCGGCGTTCGACAGACGCGCATTTTTCTGCAGTGCGCCGAGGATCTTGCGGTCCTGGCTGTCGAGCGTTTTCGGCGAGCGTTCACGTGTGGCCATGACAGAAAGAATCTTCTCCTGAAAACCGGGATTTTATCTGAACGACATTCCGGATTTGTGTCGGTTTGTGTGGAAAAGCGGAAGCCTTTTAATCCGGCCCCTTGATATATTTTCACCCATGCCTGCTGTCCGGCACGTTCCCCGCGACAACCCCTTCGCACCGGGACGCACAGCCGCAATCACGAGTTGCGGTGCCGGCCGGCAGGCATGCGATTCCCCGCCGTCCGCGCGCCTATCCGGCCGCGCGGCCTCGGCGCCCGTGTTCCTGTTCCTGCCCTACCCGTCATGTCGTTCAGGCTTTACCTGTCGTTCCTCGCGGCTTCCGCCGTGCTCGTCTACGCCCCCGGCCCCGTCAACCTCCTCACCATGAACCAGGCGCTGCGCGCCGGCTGGCGCCGCGCGCTGCCGTGCGTCTGGGGCGGCACGCTCGCCGTGCTGCTGCAACTCGCGCTGACCGCGCTGTGCCTGAATTCGCTCGTGCATCTCGACGAGCGCGCGCTGACCGTGCTGCGCTGGGCCGGCGCGGCCTACCTCGTCTGGCTCGGCTGCAAGCAATGGCTCAGCCGCACGCCGGCCGGCGCGCCCGCCGCCGCGGCTGGGCCGGCCCGACCGGCCACGCCGGACACCGACTCGCACCGCGCGCTGTTCTGGCGCGGCGTGGCAACCTCGGGCCTCAATCCGAAGACGCTGCTGTTCTTCCCGTCGTTCTTTCCGCAGTTCATCAGCCCCAGCGCCGACTGGAGCCTGAACCAGCAATACCTGCTGCTCGCGGCGACGTTCGCGGTGCTGTTCGCGGGCGGCGTCGCGTCGATGGCGCTGTTCTCGCACCGGCTGAGCCGCGCGCTGCAGCGGCCCGCAAGGATGCGCGCGATGAACCGCCTGACGGGCGGGCTGCTCGTCGGGATGGGCGCGATCATGGTCGGCTGGAACTGACAGCGGCCGGGCGGCCGGCATCATCGCGGCCGCCGCCACGCCCCTCTAAAAAGCAGCCGAGCGCCGAATGCTTTAGGGTAGCGGCTGTTTCGTTGGACATGCCCGGCCAGCCGGGCGACTGGATGAAGCTTCTCACTTCCCGCCTGCGGCGCCTGTTCGCGCCGATCGGCCTGCACTGGTATCTCGCTCTCCTCCTCGCGCTCGACGCGCTCATGGTGCTGCGCCCCGTCATCGAGCATGCCAGGCTCGACGTGCATCACGCGTGGCTCGCCGATGCGCTGAACCTCGTCGACAACGCCGGGCTCGTCGTGTTGCCGCAAGTGGTCGTCGCGGCCGGCCTCGCGACGATGGCCATCGGCATCGTGCTGCGCGCCCGCGTCGCGTGGGTGCTGTCGATCCTGCTGCTGGTCGCGGCCGCCGCGATCAGCGTGCTCGGCGGCTATCGCAGCCACGCGGTGTTCGTCTACACGGCCGTGCTGGCCGTCGCGCTGCTGTACTACTGGCGGCACTTCGACCGCGCGAGCGTCGCCGCGAGCAGCCTGTTCGCGTTGCTGAGCATCGTGTCGCTGCTGATCTACGCGACCTTCGGCGTGCTGTATCTCGGCGACGAATTCACGCCGCCCGTCCACGATCTCGCCACGGCCGTCTATTTCTCGATCGTGTCGATGTCGACGGTGGGCTACGGCGACATCGTTCCGCACGCGCCGACCGCCCGCCTGTTCACCGCGTCGGTGATCGTGCTCGGCATCACGGTGTTCGCGACGTCGATCAGCGCGGTCGTCGGGCCCGTGATCGGCGGCAATCTGAAACGGATCGTCAAGGGAGGCATTTCGAACGTGATCCGCAAGCATCATTACCTGATCGTCGGCGCGACACCCGTCGCGCATGCGGTGCACGACGGGCTGCGCAAGCGCGGCTACGCGGTGACCGTCGTCGTGCCGGCCGGCGTCGAGCACAACTATCCGGCCGCGACCGACCTGATCGTCGGCGACGCGACCGACCACGCGGTGCTGGAACGCGCCGGCGCGGCGACCGCGCGCGCGGTGCTCGCGCTGCGCTCCGACGATGCCGAGAACGCGTTCATCATCCTCGCGATCCGCGAGATCGCACCGGCGGTGCGCACGGTCGCGCTCGTGAACCAGCAGCGCAACCTCGAACGGCTGCGCCTGCTGAAGCCCGACATGGTGTTCTCGCCTCAGCAACTGGCGGGCGAACTGCTGGCCAGCACGCTCAACGACGAACCCGTCGACAAGTCGCTGATCTCGCACCTGCTGTTCGGCACGGCCGACGCCGCATGACCGTGTGACCCGGTGCCCCGGATTGGCCGGTGCGTGCCCGGTACAATCGCGCGATGTCCGAATTGTTCACTTACGGCGGCCTGTTCGCCGTGTCGATGGTCGCCGCGACCCTGTTCCCGCTCCAGTCCGAAGCCGTGCTCGCCGGCCTGCTGCTCGCCGGGCGCGAACCCGTGTGGGCGCTGGTGCTCGTCGCGAGCATCGGCAACGTCGCCGGCTCGGTAATCAACTGGGCGCTCGGGCGCGGCATCGAGCACTTCCGCGAACGCCGCTGGTTTCCCGTCAAGCCCGCCGCGCTCGCGCGCGCCGAGCGCTGGTATGCGCGCTACGGCCGCTGGTCGCTGCTGCTGAGCTGGGCGCCCGTGATCGGCGATCCGCTGACGATGATCGCCGGCGTGCTGCGCGAGCCGCTGCCGTCGTTCCTCGCGATCGTGACCGTCGCGAAGGTCGCGCGGTATCTCGCGATCGCGTGGCTCGTGACGCACTGACACCCCGCTTCCCGTCGTCCACCCGCGCGATGGCCGCACTTGCCGGCGCCGCCATCGACGACGCGCTGCTAAAGATTTCGCCGAAGTTGCCGTATTAACCGGTCGACTAGCGGTGACGCGTGCGTTCCGCCCCCTCTCCCTCCCCACTCAGGATGTTCCATGAGATTGACCCAATTGGGCCGGGTGAGCGTCGGCGCGCGTCTTGCGGCGCTGGCGTGCGCGCTCGTTGCCGTGCTGTTTACCGTGTTCGCGTGGACGCTCGCCCATTTCGCCGGCCAGCAGCTGGCTGAAGAAGCACACATGCGGATCGTCGACAAGGAACAGTCGATCCGCGCGATGGTCGACCTGTTCGACAAGGCGCTGTCGGCCGAAGCCAACCGCTCGATGTCGCTGTTCGCGAGCTTCCTGCCGCCCGATTTCTCGCTCGACCCGGCGCGCACCGTCGACATCGGCGGCGTCGCCGCGCCGACCTTGCTCGCGGGCGGCCAGCCGCTCGACCTCGACTATTCGATTCCCGACCAGTTCCTGAAGAAAAGCGGCGCGATCGCGACGATCTTCGCGCGCGACGGCGACGATTTCGTGCGCATCACGACGTCGCTGAAGAAGCAGGACGGCGCGCGTGCCGTCGGCACGAAACTCGACCGTGCCGGCCCCGCGTACGCACCGCTCGTCGCCGGACGCAGCTACACGGGCCTCGCGAAGCTGTTCGGCCGGCCGTACATCACGCAGTACAAGCCGGTGACCGATGCGACCGGCCGCGTGATCGGCGCGCTGTTCGTCGGCCTCGACATCGGCGCCGAACTCAAGCTCGTCGAGGACGGCATCCGCTCGCTGAAGATCGGCGACAACGGCTACTACTTCGTGATCGATGCGTCGCAGGGCCCGTCGCGCGGCACCTTCGTCGTGCACCCGGATGCCGACGGCCAACGTGCCGACGACACGCGCGCGCCGTACGCGCAGATGCTCGCGGCCGGCCAGGGGCGGCTCGCATACACGTCGACCGACCCGGCCGCGCACGACGGCGGCCCGACCGCGAAATTCGTGTCGTTCACGACGATTCCGCAGTGGCAGTGGCTCGTCGGCGGCATCGCGCTCGACGACGAACTGCTCGCCACCATGCGCGCCACCCGCAACCGCTTCCTGATGATCGGCGCCGTGCTCGTCGCAGCGTTCGCGACGCTGTTCGTCATCGTGGTGCGGCGCGTCGTGAGCCGGCCGCTCGATGCGGCGGCACGGGCCTCCGAGCGCTATGCGGCGGGCGATCTCAGCGTGCGCATCCGCGATGGCGCGGCCACGCGCGGCCAGGCGGGCGACGACGAGATCGGCCGGCTCGTGCAGGCGGTCGACGGGATCGGCGACGGCCTCGCGCGGATCGTCGCGCAGGTGCGCAACAGCTCCGCCGACATCGCGCGCGGGACGGTCGACATTGCCGCCGGCAGCAGCGACATCGCCGCGCGGATCGCGACGCAGGCGAGCAGCGTCGAACAGACGGCCGCCAGCATGGAACAGATCACCGCCGCCGTGCAGCAGAGTGCCGAGCACGCGGCGCAAGCCAATGCGCTGGTCGCGGACGCGTCGGCCGCCGCGACGAACGGCGACGCCGCGGTGCAGCGCGTGGTCGCGACGATGGACGACATCGGCCGCGCGACGCGCCGGATCGCCGAGATCACGGGCGCGATCGAAGGCATCGCGTTCCAGACCAACATCCTCGCGCTGAACGCGGCCGTCGAGGCCGCGCGCGCGGGCGAACACGGCAAGGGCTTCGCGGTGGTCGCGGCCGAGGTGCGCGCACTCGCGCAGCGCAGCGCGGCCGCGGTCAAGGAGATCGACGCACTGAGCGCCGAATCGTCGACGACCGTCGAACAGGGCTACCGGATCGCGGAGGCCGCACGTGGCACGATGCGCGACATCGTCGCGCGCGTCGACCAGGTCAGCACGCTGATCGGCGAGATCAGCGCCGCGTCGCGCGAACAGTCGACCGGTATCGAGCAGGTGAACCTGGCCGTCACGCAGATCGGCGACGCGACGCAGCAGAACGCGATGTTGATCTCGGATGCCGAACGCGCGGCCGTCGCGCTGCGCGACCAGGCCGCTCACCTGTCGGACGCGGTCAGCGTGTTCCGGCTCGAGCGGAGTGCGTGACGAAGCACGGATGGCCGGCCAAGGCCGGCCCATCGCCTACTTCTTGTCGTCGCCCGCCAGATCGATCGCCTTGTCCGATCCCACCGCGTTGCGCAGCTGGAACTTCTGGATCTTGCCGGTCGATGTTTTCGGCAGTTCGCCGAACCGCACGGCCTTCGGCACCTTGAAGCCCGCCAGCAGCGCCTTGCAATGCGCGACGATCTCCGCCTCGGTCACGCTCGCGCCTTCGCGCAGCTCGACGAACGCGCACGGCACCTCGCCCCACTTCGGGTCGGGCATCGCGACGACGGCCGCGACCGCCACCGCGGGGTGCCGGTACAGCGCATCCTCGACCTCGATGCTCGAGATGTTCTCGCCGCCCGAGATGATGATGTCCTTCTTGCGATCCTTGATCCGGATATAGCCGTCCGGCATCAGCACCGCGAGATCGCCGGTATGGAACCAGCCGCCGTGGAACGCGTCGTCGGTCGCCTTCGGGTTCTTCAGGTAGCCCTTCATGCAGATGTTGCCGCGGAACATGATCTCGCCGAGCGTCTCGCCGTCGGCCGGCACCGGCGCCATCGTGTCGGGATCGAGCACCGTCGCGCCCGCCTCCAGGTGATAGCGCACGCCCTGGCGCGCGTTGAGCCGCGCGCGCTCGTCGTCGCTCAGTGCCTCCCAGTGCGACTGCTTCGCGCAGACGGTCGCCGGGCCGTAGACCTCGGTCAGCCCGTACACGTGCAGCAGGTCGAAGCCGATCTCCTTCATCTTCGCGATCACGGCCGGCGCGGGCGCCGCGCCCGCGACCATCGCGTGCACCGTGTGATCGATGCCTTCGCGGAATTCGGGCGGAGCGTTCGCGATCGCGCTCTGCACGATCGGCGCGCCGCAATAGTGCGTGATGCGTTCGCGGCGGATCAGGTCGAACACCGTCTTCGCATCGAACTTGCGCAGGCAGACGTTCACGCCCGCGCGCGCCGCGACGGCCCACGGGAAGCACCAGCCGTTGCAGTGGAACATCGGCAGCGTCCACAGGTAGACGGCGTGCTTCGGCATGTCCCATTCGAGGAGGTTGCTGACCGCCGCGAGATACGCGCCGCGATGGTGATAGACCACGCCCTTCGGGTCGCCGGTCGTGCCGGACGTGTAGTTCAGCGCGATCGCCTCCCATTCGTCGGCGGGCGGCGTCCATGCGTAGTCGGCATCGCCGCTCGCGACGAGCGCCTCGTAGTCGGTCGCGCCCGCGAAACGCGCGGGGTCGGCCGGCATCGCGTCGGCCACGCTGACGATTTTCAGGCCCGGCACCTCGAGCGCCGCGCGATGCGCGAACTCCGCGTATTCGGTGTCGACGATCAGCACCTTCGCCTCGCCATGACGCAGCATGAACAGCACCGACGACACGTCGAGCCGCGTGTTGATCGTGTTCAGCACCGCGCCGGCCATCGGCACGCCGAAGTGCGCCTCGACCATCGCCGGAATGTTCGGCAGCATCGCCGCGACCGTGTCGCCACGTTCGACGCCGAGCCGCGCGAGCGCGCTCGCCAGTTGCTTCGCGCGCGTGTAGGTCTCGCCCCAGGTGCGCCGCACGTCGCCGTGCACGATCGCGAGGCGCTCGCCGTAGACTTCGGCCGTCCTGACCAGGAAGTCGATCGGGGTGAGCGGCACGTAATTCGCGTCGCGGCGGCCGAGTCCGGCCTCGAACATCTGCGTCATGATCCTGTCTCCCGTGTCCTGTCGACCGGGGCCCATCCACCCCGGATCGTTTTGATGTGGTTCAATTGCCGACAGCCTAACGGGCGCTATTGTGAGCCGTCTGTCATCGAAACGACAGAGTGCCTTTCACGCGCTGCGCGTTATCCCTATCCTCGCAAACCCGCACCCATGCACGACCCTCTCGTTGCCCCGCCCGACGCGCCCGCTCATCCCGCCGACGCGCTGCCCGAACCGGGCCCGCTGCCGGCGCTGGCCACACTGTTTGTCCAGTGTGCGTGGTTCCGCACGCTCGCGCCCGAGCACCAGGCGCTCGTGCTCGCGCAGTCGCGCGTCGAGCACTGCGAGGCCGGCGATGTGATCGCGCATCGGCTCGCGCCATCCGAGTACTGGATCGGCGTGCACCGCGGGCTGCTGAAGCTCGCGATCTTCAATGCGTCGGGGCGCGGCTGCACGTTCTCCGGCGTGCCGTCGGGCGGCTGGTTCGGCGAAGGCAGCGTGATCAAGCGCGAGCTGCGCAAGTACGAGGTCGTCGCGATCCAGCGCTCGACCGTGCTGTTCGTGCCGGTCGACACGTTCCATGCGCTGCTCGACACGAGCCTGCCGTTCACGCGCTTCGTGATCCACCAGCTGAACAACCGGATGGGCGAGTTCATCGCGTCGATCCAGAACAGCCGGCTGCTGGATGTCGATGCGCGCGTCGCGCAGGCGCTCGCGCAACTCTTCAACCCCGACCTGTACCCGGACACCGGCCCGTCGCTGTCGATCTCGCAGGAGGAACTGGGGATGCTCGTCGGCGTATCGCGACAGCGCATCAACCAGGCGCTGCAGCAGCTCGAGAAGCTCGGCGCGCTGCGGCTCGCGTACAACCAGATCGACGTCGTCGATCTCGGTGCGCTCGCGCGTGTCGGGATGGAGCAGATCTGAGGGCGCGCCGATGAACGGAATCGCCATCGAAGCAGCACGCCCATCCGGTATCGCAGCCGTTTTCCGGCCATCGCGCCGCGCGGCGTTTCCTCTGCTGAATCGGCAATCGGCCGCCCCGCCCCCACCTGACAATTCCGCCAGTTTCGCGACAGTAACCCGTTCCACGCCGACGCCTATCATTCGGGTGCCCTTTACCCACGCCTGATCACCGCCCGTCCCGCTGCCTCCATGTGGATCGTCAATCTCGCGCTCAAGCGCCCCTACACGTTCATCGTGATGGCCATCATGATCGTGCTGGCCACCCCGCTTGCGCTGATGCGCACGCCGGTCGACGTGCTGCCCGCGATCAACATTCCCGTGATCAGCGTCATCTGGAATTACAGCGGCTTCTCCGCGACCGAGATGACGAACCGCATCACTTCCGTGCATGAGCGGATCCTGACGACGACCGTCAACAACATCCAGCACGTCGAATCGACGTCGTTGCCCGGCATCGCGGTCGTGAAGGTGTTCCTGCAGCCGGGCGCGAACGTGCAGACGGCGATCGCACAGACGGTCTCGTCCGCGCAGGCGATCGTACGGCAGATGCCGCAGGGCGCGACGCCGCCGCTCGTGATCACCTATTCGGCGTCGAGCATCCCGGTGATCCAGCTCGGGCTGTCGAGCAAGACGCTCAGCGAACAGTCGCTCGCCGACATCGCGCTCAACTTCCTGCGCCCGCAGCTGATCACGGTGCCGGGCGTGCAGATCCCGTTCCCGTACGGCGGCCGCACGCGCGTGGTCGCCATCGACCTCGATCCGCAGGCGCTGCAGGCGAAGGGGCTCACGCCCGCCGACATCGTCAACGCGGTCAACGCGCAGAACCTCGTGCTACCGACCGGCACCGCGAAGATGGGCCAGACCGAATACCGGATCGACACGAACGCGTCGGCCGACACCGTCGCCGACATCAGCAGCCTGCCGGTCCAGACCATCAACGGCGCGACCACCTACCTGCGCGAGGTGGCGTCGGTGCGCGACGGCTTCGCGCCGCAGACCAACGTCGTGCGCCAGAACGGCCAGCGCGGCGTGCTCATCTCGATCCTGAAGAGCGGCGACGCGTCGACGCTCAAGGTCGTGTCGGACCTGAAGGCGCTGCTGCCGAAGGTGATCCCGACGCTGCCCGAAGGGCTCACGATCACGCCGCTGTTCGACCAGTCGGTGTTCGTCAACGCGGCCGTCCAGGGCGTGATTCACGAGGCGCTGATCGCCGCCGTGCTGACCGCGATGATGATCCTGCTGTTCCTCGGCAACTGGCGCAGCACGCTGATCATCGCGATCTCGATTCCACTGTCGATCTTCACGTCGCTGATCGCGCTGTCCGCGCTCGGCGAGACCATCAACATCATGACGCTCGGCGGGCTCGCGCTCGCGGTCGGGATCCTGGTGGACGATGCGACCGTCACGATCGAGAACATCGAGCGGCACCTGCATCTCGGTACCAACCTGCACGACGCGATCCTCGAAGGCGCGGGCGAGATCGCGGTGCCCGCGTTCGTGTCGACGCTGTGCATCTGCATCGTGTTCGTGCCGATGTTCTTCCTGACGGGCGTCGCGCGCTTCCTGTTCGTGCCGCTCGCGGAAGCGGTCGTGTTCGCGATGCTCGCGTCGTACGTGCTGTCGCGCACGCTGGTGCCGACGCTCGCGATGCTGCTGTTTCGCCCGCAGCAAGCGGGCACCGGCGCCGACCATGCGACGTCGCGCTTCGCGCGCATCCATCACGCGTTCAACGCGGCGTTCGAGCGGCTGCGGGCGTGGTACATCGTGCTGCTCAGCATCCTGCTGGTGCGCCGCCGCTTCTACGCGATGTGCTTCCTCGGCTTCTGCGTGCTGTCGACGGGCCTCGTGTTCGTGCTCGGCCGCGACTTCTTCCCGAATGCGGATTCCGGCAACATCCGGCTGCACATGCGCGCGCCGACCGGCTACCGGATCGAGGAAACCGCGCGCCTCGCCGACCAGGTCGAGCGCGTGATCCGCGACACCGTGCCGCCCGACGAACTCGGCGCGCTCGTCGACAACCTCGGCCTGCCGGTGAGCGGCATCAACCTGTCGTACAGCAACGCGGGCACGATCGGCACGCTCGACGGCGAGCTGCTGATCGCGCTCAAGCCCGGCCACCGCGCGACCCAGCACTACGTGCAGGCGCTGCGCCAAGTGCTGCCCGAGCGCTTCCCGGGCGTCGAGTTCTTCTTCCAGCCGTCGGACATCATCACGCAGATCCTCAACTTCGGCCAACCGGCCGCGATCGACCTGCAGGTGCTCGGCAACGATCTCGCGAGTAACATGACTATCGCGAGCGGCCTGATGAAAAAGATCAGGCAAATCCCCGGCGCCGTCGACGTGCACGTGCTGCAACGTAACGACGAACCGACCCTGCTGGCCGACATGGACCGTACGCGCATGCAGCAGCTCAATCTCTCCGCGCAGAACGTCGCGCAGAACATGCTGATCTCGCTGTCCGGCAGTTCCCAGACCACGCCGTCGTTCTGGATCAACCCGCGCACCGGCGTCCAGTACCCGCTGCAGATCCAGACCCCGCAATACAACATCGCGTCGGTCGACGATCTGCTCGGCACGCCGATCTCGGCGAGCGGCCGCACGGGCATGCCGCTGCAGTTGCTCGGCAACCTCGTGCAGGTGCGCAGCACCGCGAACCCGGCCGTGATCACGCACTACAACATCCGCCCGGCGATCGACGTGTACGTGAGCGTCGAAGGCCGCGACCTCGGCGCGGTGGCCGGCGAGATCGACCGCATCGTGTCGGATGCGCGCGCGACGCTGCCGCGCGGCACCGAGCTGACGATGCGCGGCCAGATCGAGACGATGCGCACGTCGTATATCGGCCTCGGCGCGGGCGTCGCGATGGCGATCGTGCTGGTCTACCTGCTGATCGTCGTCAATTTCCAGTCGTGGCTCGACCCGCTGATCATCATCAGCGCGATGCCGGCCGCGCTCGCCGGCATCGTCTGGATGCTGTTCATCACCGGCACGCACCTGAGCGTGCCCGCGCTGACGGGCGCGATCATGACGGTGGGCGTCGCGACCGCCAACAGCATCCTGGTCGTGTCGTTCGCGCGCCAGCGCCTCGCGGACGGCGCGCCGCCGCTCACGGCCGCGCTGGAAGCCGGCGCGACGCGGATCCGGCCGGTGCTGATGACGGCGCTCGCGATGATCATCGGGATGGTGCCGATGGCGCTCGGCCTCGGCGAAGGCGCCGAGCAGAATGCGCCGCTCGGCCGCGCGGTGATCGGCGGGCTGCTGTTCGCGACCGTGTCGACCCTGCTGTTCGTGCCGCTGGTGTTCGGCGGCGTGCATGCGCGGCTGGCCCGCCGGCGTGCGCGCCAGGCCGGCCACTGACTTTCGTCCCACTACCCGGTTGATTTGGTTGAATTCATGGAAGAGAAACATCACAGCGCAGTCGGCATCCAGGTGGACGAACATGGCATGCACCTGCCGACACGGTCGTCGGTGTCGCGACGCGGGAAAATCGTCCTGGTCGTGATCGGCGTGCTGCTGGCTGCCGGCGCGGCGCGCACGATCGTCGTCAACGTGCTGAACCACAACCGGCTCGACGCGGTCGCCGAGCAGAACACGCGCCAGTACGTGACCATCGCGCATCCGGTCGATGCGGCCACCGGCGGCAAGCTGACGCTGCCCGGCACGCTGCGCGGCTTCGTCGAGGCGCCGATCTATGCCCGCGCGAGCGGCTACGTGCTGCGCTGGCAGGCCGACATCGGCGCGCACGTGAAGCAGGGCCAGACGCTTGCCGAACTCGACACGCCCGAGCTGAACCAGGAACTCGCGCAGGCCACCGCGCAGCGCCAGCAGGCGCAGGCCGCACTCGCGCTCGCGAAGACGTCGTTCGACCGCGCGCAGCAGTTGCGCCAGCGCGATGCCGTCTCGCAGCAGGAACTCGACGACCGGCAAGGCGCGTTCAACCAGGGCACCGCGAACCTCGCCGCGGCCGATGCGAACATGCGCCGCCTCACCGAACTGAAGGGCTTCCAGCGGATCGCCGCGCCGATCGACGGGATCGTCACGCAGCGCAACGTCGACGTGGGCGATCTCGTCAGTTCCGGCAACGCGGGCCGCTCCCTGTTCACGGTCGTGCAGGCCGACCGTCTGCGCCTCTACGTGCAGGTGCCGCAGGCGTACGCGCAGCAGGTGAAGGTCGGCCAGCACGTGAGCGTCGCGCAGGCCGAACTGCCGGGCCGGACCTTCGACGGGACGGTCACGCGCACGTCGGAGGCGATCGATGTCGCGACGCGCTCGCTGCAGATCGAGATCACGCTGCCGAACCCGGACGGCCGGCTGCTGCCCGGCGCGTACGTGCAGGCGACGTTGCCGATGACGCCGGTCGGCCGCCTGCAGGTGCCGGCCAATACGTTGCTGTTCCGCGCCGAAGGCCCGACGGTCGCCACCGTCGACGCGAACGGCCAGGTGCGCCTCAAGCAGGTGACGGTCGTGCGCACGATCGGGCAGACGCTCGAAGTCGACGGCCCGCTCACGCCGAACGACCGCCTCGTCACGAACCCGAGCGACGCGCTCGCGAACGGCGACCCGGTGATCGTCACGGCGCCGGCCGCGAAGCCGGCCTCCGGCGCCGCGGAGGCGAAGTCGTGATCGCGATGCGCCCCCGCCGGCGGCCTGCCGCCATCTCCATCACGTCGATTGCGCTCGCCGCCGCGCTCGCCGGCTGCACGGTCGGCCCCGATTACAAACGGCCCGACGTCGACACGCCGGCCGCGTGGCGGCTCGACCCGGCGGATGCGTACTGGCACCCGGCCGCGCCGGCCCGCGCGCCGCTCGACCCGGCATGGTGGACCGCGTTCGGCGATCCGCAGCTCGATGCGCTGGAAGCCGACGCGCTGCGCAACAACCAGACCCTGAAAGCCGTCGCCGCGCGCTACGACCAGGCGAAGGCGACGCTCGCGTCGGTCGCCTCGGCGCAGTATCCGGCCGTCGGCCTGAACGCGAGCGGCCAGCGCTTCAAGATCTCCGCCGACCGGCCGCAGACCAACTACGCGACGAAAAGCGCATCGACCGTGCAGAACGACATCCAGGTCGGCGCGGCCGTCAGCTACGAACTCGACCTGTTCGGCCGCGTGCGGCGCAGCGTCGAATCGGCGCAGGCGACCACCGAGCAGGCCGGCGACGATTTCGCGAACGCGCGCCTGGTGCTGACCGCCAATCTCGCGTCGAGCTATTTCGCGCTGCGCGAATTCGATACCGAGATCGACGTCGTCAAGCGTTCGATCGACCTGCAGCAGAAGGCGCTCGACTACGTGAGCGCGCGCCACGACCTCGGCGCGGTGTCGGGCCTCGACCTGCTGCAGCAGCGCGCGCAGCTCGACGCGACGCGCACGCAGGCGCAGTTGCTGCTCCAGCAGCGCGTGCAGGTCGAAACCGCGATCGCGACGCTGGTCGGCACACCGGCCCCCGGCTTCTCGATCGCCCCGCGCGTCGTGCCGATCAACGCGCCGGCGCTGCCGACCGGCCTGCCGAGCGACGTGCTGCAGCGGCGCCCCGACGTCGCGTCGGCCGAGCGCGCGATGGCGGCCGCGAATGCGCAGATCGGCGTCGCGCGCGCCGCGTATTTCCCGCGCATCACGCTGTCGCCCGATATCGGCTGGGACGCGACGCGCTTCGCCGGCCTGTTCACCGTGCCGGCGTTGCTGTGGTCGGTCGGCGGATCGCTCAGCCAGCCGCTGTTCGAAGGCGGCAAGCTGAAAGCCGGCGTCGATTTCGCGCAGGCCGGCTACGTCGCCGCGCAGGCCAGCTACCGGCAGACCGTGCTCACCGCGTTCCAGGAGGTGCAGAATGCGGTCACGGGACTGTCGGTGCTCGCCGACGCCGCGCAGCAGGCCGCCGCGGCCGTCGACGACGCGCGCAAGCTCGTGTCGCTCGCGCAGGATCGCTACGCGGGCGGCCTGACGCCGTTCATCGACGTGCTGACGGCCCAACAGCAGTTGCTGACGAGCGAGCGGCAGGCCGTGCAGATCCAGGGCCAGCGCGCGGCGCTCGTCGTGTTTCTCGCGAAGGCGCTGGGCGGCGGCTGGGATGGCCACACCGCGGGCGGCCCCGCTCCGGCCGAGGTCGCCACGGCAGCGCCGGTGCCAGCCCCGGCCCCGGCGCACCCGAGCCCTTAACCGGATTACCCGGACAACGGATTCGAACATGAAAGTCCTGATCGTCGAAGACGAACCGAAAGTCGTTGAATACCTGAAGAGCGGCCTGACCGAGGAAGGCTGGGTCGTCGACACCGCGCTCGACGGCGAGGACGGCGCGTGGAAAGCCGTCGAATTCGACTACGACGTGGTCGTGCTCGACGTGATGCTGCCGAAGCTGGACGGCTTCGGCGTGCTGCGTGCCCTGCGCGCGCAGAAGCAGACGCCCGTCATCATGCTGACCGCGCGCGACCGCGTCGACGATCGCGTGCGGGGCTTGCGCGGCGGCGCCGACGACTACCTGACCAAGCCGTTCTCGTTCCTCGAGCTGATCGAGCGGCTGCGCGCGCTGACGCGCCGCGCGCGCGTGCAGGAATCGACGCTGATCTCGATCGGCGACCTGCGCGTCGACCTGATCGGCCGCCGCGCGACCCGCGACGGCACGCGGCTCGACCTGACCGCGCAGGAATTCCAGCTGCTCGGCGTGCTCGCGCGGCGCAGCGGCGAAGTGCTGTCGAAGACGACCATCGCCGAACTCGTGTGGGACGTGAACTTCGACAGCAACGCGAACGTCGTCGAAACGGCAATCAAGCGCCTGCGCGCGAAACTCGACGGCCCGTTCACGGACAAGCTGCTGCACACGATCCGCGGCATGGGCTACGTCCTCGAGGCGCGTGAGGACGGCGACACCGAGAGGCCCGCATGAAACGCTCGATCGTCCTGCGGCTGTCGGCGATGTTCGGCATCGTGTCGCTGCTCGTGTTCACGCTGGTGGGCTGCGGGCTGTTCGTGATGATGGAGCGCCAGCTGTTCGCCGAGCTGCGCGCGACGCTCGACACGCGCACCAAGGTGGCCGAGATGATCGTGTCGCATGCGACCACGGCCATGCGCGGGCGCCTCATGCAGGAAAAGCTCGCCGACCTCGAACCGCCCGACGGCTCCACGCACTACCAGGTCGACAGCCCGAACCCGGATTTCCGCTTCGGCACGCCCGTCGACGGCATGCCCGTCGGCGCGCCGTTCGGCGCGTTCCAGCGCTACGCGCTGAACCACAGCACCTACGACGTGATGACGAAGACCGTCACGGTGGCCGGCAACGGCGAGCGGCCGGCGCTGAAGCTGATCGTCGCCAGCTCGTGCGAGCGCACGCAGCGGATGCTGCGCCGCTTCGGCTGGACGCTCGCCGGGCTGATCACGATTGCCACGATCATCACGCTGCTGCTGAGCCGCGCGGTGGCCCGCTTCGGGCTCGCGCCGCTCGACCGCCTGTCGCAGGACGCCTCGGCAATCAGCCTCGCGAACCGCCGCCAGCGGCTGCAGACCAACGCGCTGCCGCCCGAGCTGCGCGACCTCGCCACGTCGTTCAACGGTGCGCTCGACCGCATCCAGCAAACCTACGCGCGGCTCGAGGCGTTCAACGCGGACGTCGCGCACGAGCTGCGCACACCGGTCAGCATCCTGATCGGCCAGACCCAGGTTGCGCTGACCAGCCGCGACCGCACGGTCGAGCGGATGGAGCGGACGCTGCAGTCGAACCTCGAGGAATTCGAGCGGCTGCGCGTGATCATCAACGACATGCTGTTCCTGTCGCGCAGCGACCGCGGCGAACGCGCGACCGACCTGAAGGACGTGTCGCTCGCCGACGAAGTGCGGCGCATGCTCGACTTCCTCGAAATCCCGCTCGACGAAGCGCAGTTGCGCGCCGAGCTGCATGGCGATGCGCGCGCGGCCGTCGATCCGTCGCTGTTCCGCCGCGCGATGACGAACCTGCTGATCAACGCGATCCAGCATTCGGCGCCCGGCGCGACGGTCAGCGTGACGATCGTGCGTCGCGACACGCTGGTCGAAATGTCCGTCGCGAACCCCGGCGAGCCGATCGACCCCGCCCGGCGCTCGCACGTGTTCGAGCGCTTCTACCGGCTCGAGGAAGCGCGCGCGAACAGCAAGGAGAACCACGGGCTCGGGCTGTCGATCGTCAAGGCCGTGGCCGAGATGCACGGCGGCAGCGTATTCGTCGCGTGTTCGGGCGGCGTCAACACGTTCGGCTTCTCGGTATCGACGAAACCCTGCGCCGGCGGCCCGCTGCCTCCGGCCGACCGGCACGAGACCCGGCCGGCGCACGCGCCGAGCGCGCTGCACTGACGGCGGCGGCCGCGCGGCCGCCCGACGAGGGCAGTTTTCTTCAATACGGGCCAGCGCGGCGCCCGTAGTCTCGATGCGACTTTCGACCTTTCGCATGGAGACACCCAATGAGCATGCTGGTTTCGATGGCCGCGTTCGCGCTCGCCTCGTCGATCACCCCCGGCCCCGTCAACATCGTCGCGCTCAGTGCCGGCGCACGCCACGGCCTCGGCGCGAGCCTGCGCTATGCGGCCGGCGCGACGCTCGGCTTCGTCGCGCTGTTCCTGCTGATCGGCCTCGGGCTGCACGCGGCGCTCGCGCGCTGGCCGGTGCTGACGACCGCCACGCAGTGGTCGGGGATCGCGTTCCTGCTGTATATGGCGCTGCGGCTCGCGCTCGATGACGGCCGGCTGTCGGCCGACCCGGACGTGGCCGGCCCGTCGGCGGCGGCCGGCGCGGCGATGCAGTGGCTGAATCCGAAGGCGTGGCTCGCGTGCGTGGCCGCGATGGGCGCATATGCGGCCGATGGCGACCGCACGCAGGTCTGGCAGTTCGCCGCGCTGTACCTGGTGATCTGTTTCGCGTCGATCGCGTGCTGGTCGTATGCGGGCGCGTCGCTGCGGCACCGGCTGGCGAACGCGCGGCACATGCGCGTGTTCAACCGGCTGATGGCGCTGCTGCTCGCGGGCAGCGCCCTCTTCCTGTTTGATTTTTAGTCCACTCGTCAAAATCTCAGTCAAATTGCCGGCACAAGTCGCATCGTGCCAATGCATCCCGCGTGACGAAACCCGACCTGATACGCGGCTGAACACGATCGCGATTCATTTTCTGGAATCCGAAACGCAAAAATTGCTCTATCCAATTAAAGAAAATCATTGATTTTTTTAAAAAATCTCTTTTAATTCATAAACAGAACATCCTCCGCTTTCAAATACCGGCGCCGTGAACCGCCCCCAATCCGCCGGGTCGCATGAAACCATGCCTGGGCAATCTTGCCCGGGATAAGGCACGTGCGCATTGGACTGCCGCTTCCGGCATATGATTTTTTAACACATAAATAGTTACCCGACACAACACCATGCGCAGGATCATCAAACAAAACAGGAGGTAGTCATGTATTTCGATATGTTTCCGATCTTCTACGTAGCCGATCTAAAGCGTTCACTGAAGTTCTATATCGAGCTTCTTGAATTTCGAGAAACCTACAGATTTCCGGAGGAAGAGGGTGCGGAACCCGAGTATGTCACGCTCGAGCTGGCCGGCAAGCGGCTGGGACTCTGGACCTTCGTGGCCGCAAGCTACTTTCAGCAGCGGATGCTGCCGCCTCCCACCGGACCGCGGGGAGAATTATGCTTGTACGTGGAGGACACCGAGGCCGCGATCGAGAAACTGAGAAGCTCGGGTGTCAAGATCATTAAAGAAGTTCAGCCACAGCCGTGGGGAAAAGTGATGTCCGTCGTAGAAGATCCCGACGGGAATCCGCTACACATCACGACCCCTGCCAATCGGCCCAATGCACATGCGCGACGCTGAATTCGATCCCCGGATATTCGAGCACAACGACGACGCATTCATTGCCGACCCTTACCCGTTCTACGCGTATATGCGACAACATATGAGTCGGTATCGCGCCGAACACCTCTTTGGCGGCGCCTGGCTCATGTTCAGTTACCTCGACGTGTGCGAACTGCTGCGCGCCCCGTGGTTGTCGACATCCCGCGCGCGATTACCTGTCAAGGGGCTTGCGGACGCGACTCGCAGCGAGTTCGAAGACATGTTCTCGGTGTTTGATGGCTGGATCGCGTTTAACGAGTTCCACCAGCACATGCGAATGCGTCGGCAAGCCCACTCCGCGATGGCCCGGCTGATGCCCGAATCACTATGTCCCTGCGTACGTCGCATCATCGGCAGCTTGCTGGTCGAACGCAAAGACGAACATCGGCTCGATGTCATGGCTGAGCTCGCCACCCCATTGCCAGCTCTCGTGCTGGCCGAGTTGTTCGGTGTTCCGAAAAGCGACGCGATTCTGTTAAAAGCATGGGCGGATGACATATCCCGACTCTACGGGTCGACTAATTTGCCGCTGGACGAGATACGCCGCATCCGGAGCAGCGCATTGGCCCTGCTGTCGTATCTCGACGATCTCGCGAAGCACCCCAACAGCAGTCACTCGCTGCTGGGCGATCTCATGAACATCGAGGTCGACGGCTACCGTCCCGGCCGTCGTGAGGCAATCGCGCAGGCCGTGATGCTCTTGTTCGCCGCGATCGAACCGACTGCCTACCTGGTGGGTAATGCCGTGGCCGCGCTGCAGCGCCACCCGGAACAGCTGGCGATCCTTCATCGCAAGCCGGATCTCGTAGGCGCGCTCGTGGAGGAGACACTGCGCTACGACACACCGGTTCAATTCGTCGGCCGGCTCGTACGCGAGGACTTCGTCTGGAAAGACTGCCGGATGTTCGAGGGGCAAGTCGTACTGTGTTATGTGGCTTCGGCACATCGCGATTCCGCGCATTACCACGCCCCCGACCAATTCAATCTGATGCGCGACGACGTTCACCACCTTGCCTTCGGTCGAGGGGCTCACTACTGCCTCGGGGCGCCGACGGTTCGCATCATTGCAGGAGAAGCGCTTGGCGCGGTTCTACGGTATTTTCCAGGGCTGGGCCGCGCCCCGGACACAAAAGTGGCATTCAATAACAATCTTGGTTTTCGAGGGCGCACCTCCCTCACCATCGCACGCTCGGAAGAGGTCGGTGACTGAGTATCCTCGACGCCACCGACAGCGTCGGCCCAAGTGAAATTGCCGTGGATTTTCCTCATCGGTTGCCTGATCGATCGGCTCACCCTGTCACTTCGAAAGCCAACGCGGTGTCGGTCGTTCAGGATGACTTGACCGCACCTCGGTATTGCCCGGGCGTCGCGGCCGCGATCCGCCGGAACGCGCGCTGGAAATGGGCCTGGTCGGCGAAGCCCGCGTCCAGCGCGACGTCGGCGATCGGCCGGCCGCGGCGCAGCTCCGTGCGGCCGTACTGCACGCGGCGATCGATCAGGAACGCATGCGGCGTCATCCCGTAGCGGGCGTTGAACGCGCGGATCAGGTATGACGGCGACAGATCGGCCGCCGCGCAGATCGCATCGAGCGTGACGCCCTCGCGGCAATGCGCGGCGATGTAGTCGGCCGCGCGTGCGAGCCGGGCGTTGTCGTCCCCTGCGCGCGGGCCGGGCAGGTCGCGATCGAGCGCGCCGTGCAGCGCCGTGAAGAACTCGACCGCCGCGCTCTCCTTGCCGAGCGGATCGACGCCGGATGTGACGAGCGTGCGGTAGAAGCCGCCAAATTGCGCGAACAGGTCGTGCCGCTCCGTCAATTTCTGCGAAAAGCCGTGAAAATCGCCGTTCGGATCGCGGCCCAGCGAATGTTGAAGCCGCGCGAGCCACGGCACGTCGACATAGACCATCCGGTACGCCCATGCGTCGGGGCCATACGGATTGCACGCATGCACCTGTTCCGGATCGATGATCACGAGCACGCCGCGCCCGACGTGCGCGTTCGTCGCGCCGTTCAAGTAGGTGCTCGTGCCGCCGATGATCGCCCCCACCGAAAACGTGTCGTGCGTGTGCTTCGCGTAACAGATCGCGCGGCCGTCGTCGACGGTGCGCGCCTCGATGAACGGCAGCGCGGCGTCACGCCAGAACGGCGACGGTACGACGGATCGGTTGGCGGTACGGCTCACGCGGCGGGCTCCCGGTTCGGATGGCGAACGCTCACCGTACAAGACTGTGCGGCGCCGCGCAACCGGATCGGCGGATCGCAGCTTCCATACCGGATCGCGCCGTTTCGCCTAAGCTTTGAATTCCGTCCGCCGCGGCACCCGCAGCGATTCCGTTCATTCCTCTTCCGTCACGCACATGCATATCGATCTGAAAGGCAAGACCGCGGTCGTCACCGCCTCCACCGCCGGCATCGGGCTCGCGATCGCCGAAGGGCTCGCGGGCGCCGGCGCACGCGTCGTCGTCAACGGCCGCAGCGATGCGTCGGTGCAGTCCGCGCTCAAGCACCTGCGCGCCGCCCTCCCCGATGCGGACTTCGACGGCGTCGCGGCCGACCTGTCCGATGCCGCCGGCGTTGCGCGCGTCACGCAGCACACGAGCGCGGCCGACATCCTCGTCAACAATGCGGGCATCTACGGCCTGAAGGCGTTCTTCGACATCGACGACGCCGAATGGGAACATTACTTCCAGATGAACGTGATGTCCGGCGTGCGCCTCGCGCGGCATTACCTGAAGGGGATGATCGAACGCAATGCCGGGCGCATCGTGTTCATTTCGTCGGAATCCGGCCTGAACATCCCGGTCGACATGATTCACTACGGTTTCACGAAAACCGCGCAGTTGTCGATCTCACGCGGCCTCGCGAAGCTCGCGGCCGGCACGAACGTGACGGTCAACTCGGTGCTGCCGGGGCCGACGATGTCGGACGGCGTGCGGGCGCTGCTGAAGGAAACGGCCGACGAAACCGGCCGCAGCGTCGATGACGTGGCCGTGGATTTCGTGCGCAACCACCGCTCGAGCTCGATCATCCAGCGCCCGGCGACGCCGGAGGAAGTCGCGAATCTGGTCGTCTACGTGTGCTCGCCGCTCGCGTCGGCAACGACGGGCGCCGCGTTGCGGGTGGACGGCGGCGTGGTCGACACGATCGCCTGACGGCAGGCGGGCAAGGCCGCCGCCGCGCTAGCGCGACGCGGCCTTGCCCGGCTGGAGCGTGCCCTTGCGGTCGGCGTTCATGCAGGAATCGAAGCCGTATTGCGTGACGACGCCGGCCCGGTCGAACACGACGAAATATTCGCGGTGATCGTTGCCGTGCTCGATGAAGTAGTTGTAGCAGACGCCGTTGCCGTTGCGGACCATCCACACGCTGCGCGGATTGCCGGCGGCCCGGACGACATCGGCGCGCGTCGCGCCGTGCCGCGACGCGGCCCTCGCGAGCGGCGTGCGCGAATACGAGAATGGCAGCCACGAATCGAACCACGCGCAACCGTGCAACATCAGGCAGCTGGCGGCCAGCGACAGCGTCGCTGCGGGACGGGACATCGTAATCAATCGCATGCTTGGTGAGATCTGCTGCGCCATGCCGGCGTGATCGAAAGCGCCATGCTACTCGACCTTTGGGTCCGGATCGAAAAGAAATGTAGAGATCTTTATCCGAATCCTTGCATTGCAGGATCCGGCACACGCCTGAGCGGCATCCGTCGCGGCGGCCGATGCGCGCTTGAACGCGCATCCGTACCGCCGCTTCATGCCGCCGCCTCGGCGCGCATCGTCACGCGATCCATTCGGCCCACAGCATCGTCAGCACCGTCATCAGCGCGGGGCCGACGAACAGCCCGATCAGGCCGAACGTCTCGGCGCCGCCGAGGATGCCGAACAGCACGAGCAGGAACGGCAGCCGCGCGGAACTGCCGATCAGCACCGGCCGCACGAAGTGCTCGGCGACGAACACGACGACGAACCCGAGCACGGCCACCACGATGGCCCACATGGTCGCGCCCTGCACGAACAGCCAGAGTGCCGCGCCGCAGAACACGACGGGCGCGCAGAACGGCAGCATCGCGGCGATGGCCGTGACGAGGCCGAGCAGCGCCGCATGCGGGACACCGGCCAGCGCATACGCGATACCGAGCAGCGCGCCCTCGCCGAGCCCGACGACGACGAGCCCCGTCACCGTGCCGAACACGGCCGCGACCATCCGCTCGATCAGCTCCGCGCCGCTGCGCCCGAACGCGCGCCGCGCGCCCTGCAGCAATGCCCCCGACAGCTTGTGGCCGGCGCGCAGGATCACGAACAGCGTGACGAGCATGAAGCCGAATTCGAGCAGCGCGTGCGCGAGCTTCGTGCCGAACTGCCGGCCGAACGCGAGGAATTTCTCGCTGTTGACGCCGTGCATCGCGGTGGCCGCATGCAGCGGATGGGCGAGGTTGGCCTGCCACCATTCGGTGATCTGCGCCGCGCCGTAAGGCAGCCTCGCGACCACGTCCGGCACCGGGATGCCGTTTTCCTGGATCGTGCGCAGCCACTCGCGCAGGTCATGCACCTGGCCGATCGCCTGGGTCGCCGCGACGGCCACCGGCAGCACGACCAGCAACGAGATCGCCGCCGTGATGACGACCGCGGTGAGCGTCGGGCGGTTGCGGAACAGCCGGTGCGATTCGAAGCGCTTCAGCATCGGCCACATCGCGATGGCGATCACGCAGGCCCACGCGATGGCGGGAATGAAATCGCGGATCACCCACAGCGCGATGACCAGCAGCGCCGCAACCAGCACGGCGCGGGAAACCTGCTGCGTGCGCGGCCGTACGGCGGGCTCGGGAGACGACGGGACATGTGCGGCCATGGCACCTCTGTCGAAAAGAAAAAATGGCGGTTCGCGCAGGCAACCGGCCTGCGCGAACCGCCATTCTATCCATCGGCGCCCGATCGGCGGCGCATGGGATGCGCGCGCCGCCCCGACATCCCGCCCGCTCAGGCCACCTTGTCGGCGCTCCGGTAACGCTCGAGCCAGTGTGCGTACGGCGCGGGCAGCGTCCACGACGGACGCTCGACGCCAAGTTGCTTGGCCGCGTAGTACGGCCAGTGCGGGTCGGCCAGATGCGCGCGGCCGACCATCACGAGATCGAGCTGCTCCTCCGCCACCACGCGGTTCGCCAGTTGCGGCGTGTCGATCCCCCACGCGGACGACACCGGCAGCCCGGCCTCGTGACGCACGCGCTCGGCGATCGGCGCGAGGAACGCCGGGCCCCACGGGATCTGCGCGTCGGGCGTCGAGAACCCGACCGACACGCTCAGCATGTCGAGCCCTTCCCGCTTCAGCCGCTGCGTGAGCGCGATCGACTCGGCGAGCGTCTCCTCGTCGCGGCCGTCGTACTCGATCACGCCGAAGCGCGCGGTCAGCGGCAGATGCTCCGGCCACACCTTGCGCACGGCCGCCAGCGTCTCGACGAGGAAGCGGCCGCGGTTCTCGGCCGAGCCGCCGTATTCGTCGTCGCGCTGGTTCGCATGCACCGAGAAGAAGCTCTGACCGAGATAACCGTGCGCGAAGTGCAGTTCGAGCCATTCGAACCCCAGGTCGCGCGCGCGCTTCGCCGCCGCAACGAAGTCGGCCTGCACGCGTGCGATGTCGTCGCGCGTCATCGCGCGCGGCGTCTTCGGCAGATGCGCGCCGAACGGCACGGCCGACGGCGCGATGGTTTGCCAGCCGCGCGGATCGCCGTCGGCGATATGGTCGTCGCCTTCCCACGGACGGTTCGCGCTCGCCTTGCGGCCCGCGTGCGCGATCTGGATGCCGGGCACCGCGCCGGCCGCCTTGATCGCCGCGACCGACGGCGCGAACGCTTCGGCCTGCGCATCGTTCCACAGCCCCGCGCAGCCCGGCGTGATGCGCCCTTCCGGCGACACGGCCGTCGCCTCGGCGATCACGAGGCCCGCACCGCCGCGCGCGATGCCGGCCAGATGCACGTGATGCCAGTCGTTGACGACGCCGTCCTCGGCGACGTACTGGCACATCGGCGGCACCGCGATGCGGTTGCGCAGCGTGACATCCTTGAGTTTGAACGGTTCGAACAGGGCAGACATCCACGGCTCCTTTGCTTGGTTCTGCAAAACGACGGGAAACGCGTCGTGCAACGTGCACGACGGATCGATTCAGGCCGTCGACGGGCCGGCCTGCGCCCGGCGACGGATACGGGATGGCGCCAGCCGGGCCGGCGCCCATGGCTCAACGGCGGCCGAGCTGCGCGAGCAGCGCCTCGGCGGCAGGCTCCGACGACGCGGGGTTCTGCCCCGTGATCAGCAGCCCGTCGGTGACGACATGCGGCGCCCAGTCGGCGCTGCGCTCGAACTCCGCGCCGTTGGTCTTCAGCATGTCCTCGACGAGGAACGGCACGACTTCCGTCAGTTCGACGGCCGCTTCCTCGCTGTTGGTGAAGCCCGTCACACGCTTGCCGCGCACGACCGATTCGCCGGTCTGCGGGTTCTTCACGTGACGCAGCACGCCCGGCGCGTGGCACACGGCCGCGACCGGCTTGCCGGCCGTCAGCGCGCGCTCGATCAGGCCGATCGAATGCAGATCCTCGGCGAGATCCCACAGCGGGCCATGGCCGCCCGGGTAGAACACGGCGTCGTAGTCGTCCACGGACACGTCGGCCAGCTTGCGCGTCGACGCGAGTTCAGCCTTGGCCGCCGCATCGGCGTCGAAGCGGCGCGTCGCGTCGGTCTGGGCCGTCGGGTCACTGCTTTTCGGATCGAGCGGCGGCTGGCCGCCCTTCGGCGACGCGAGCGTCAGCTCGACGCCCGCATCCTTGAACGTGTAGTACGGCGCGGCCAGTTCCTCGAGCCAGAAGCCGGTTTTCTTGCCGGTGTCGCCGAGCGTGTCGTGCGAGGTCAGGACAACCAGAATCTTCATGATCGGACACTCCTTCGAAAAATGGATGACGGGAACGGGGCCGCTCGACCGGCAAATCCGGCTGGTGGGCGCGGCACGCCTGTGGGTTAGTCAGCTGTGACGCGTCAACGTGCGACCCGTGTATCCGAATGCGGCTTGCGCCTATTAGACCAGTCGTCTAGAACAATTCGAAATGAAACGACGGCGTCTCGCTGCGCCATCAGCATCGCAGCGCGAAATGGCATTCAAATGGCATTTTCGCGTCTTCGTTGCCTGCGCCGCGAACGTCGTCGCATTCATGGGAACGGATGATAGCCCCGGATTAGACCGGTCGTCTAGTAACCCCTGCCTTCGTCATGGCCTTTTCGGTGGCGCGCGATCCGCCGGCACCTGCCGTCGCTCGCGCCCTCACCTGCGCCGCCGCGGCTAGCCGCGCAACGGGCCGTCCGTGTCACCCGCCTCGATCGCCGGTGCTTCGAGCCGCTGCTCGCGAACCCCGTCGCCCAGCAGCCGCAGCATCAGTTCCGCCAGTGCGCGCCCCGACGCGTGGCCGGTCGGCTGCACGACCGCCGTCACGCGATACGGATGCGCGAGGTTCGGCGGCACGCCGTCGTAGACGATCAGCGACATGTCCTCGCCCAGGCGCAGCCCGCTGTCCACGAGCGCCCGGAACGCGCCGCCGCCCGCGATATTGTTGTCGACCAGCAGCGCCGTCGGCCGCTCGGCGCGCGCGAGCAGCGCCCGCGCCGCCTGCCACCCGCCGTCGTGCGTAAACGGACACTCGACCATCAGCGCCGGATCCGGCTCGACACCGGCTTCGCGCAGGGCCGACAGATAGCCTGCTCGGCGCTGCGCGGCGAAATTCAGCGCCAGCGGCGCGCTGATCATCGCAATGCGCCGGTGCCCGAACGCCGTCAGCCGGCGCACCGCGTCCCGCGCGCCGGCCTCGTTGTCGAAATCGAACCACGCATATGGCTCGGCCACCTGCGTCCGGCCATAGGCCACGTACGGAAACGCGCTCGCTTGCAAGTACGCGATGCGCGGATCGTCGACCCGTGTGCGCGCGACGATCAGCCCGTCGACAAGCTTGCCGTCGACGATGCGCCGATAGGTGTCCAGTTCCGCGTTCGGTCGCGCCGACGCGATGATGAAATCGAGATTGCGTTCCGCGAGCCGCTCGGTGATGCCCGCGACGACCTCGCCGAAACGCGGATCGCCGAGATCGCCCGCGCCGAACGGGTAGACGATCCCGATCACGTCCGCCCGCCCGGTCGCGAGCCGGCGCGCGGTCGGATCCGCCACATAGCCCATTTCCCGCGCGGCCCGCGCCACGCGCTCGCGCGTCGCCTCGCTGACGTCGTCGTAACCGTTCAGCGCGCGGCTGACCGTCGTCCGCGACAGCCCGAGCGCGTCCGAGAGCGCCTTCAGATTCACCTTCACCGTCGTTCCTCGCATTCTCCGATCCGCCCGGCCGCCCGACGTGCGGCGGCGCGTCGACCGGGTAATTATTTCCAATTGGTAACGATTACCGTCAAATAAATATCTTTTGCGTTCCAAACCGGTTTGAAATAGCATCCAAACCGGTTTGGACATCGATGCCCACTCAGCCGTTCACTTTCACTTTCCCAGGAAACGACGACGAGATGACATACTTTTCCTTTTTCCGCCCGACGGCGGCCCGACGCTTGTTCCTCGCTGGCGGCGCACTCGCCGCCTTCGCGTCCGTCGCGCATGCGCAGTCCGGCGGCACGGGCGCGCCCCTGCCCACGCCCCATACGCAGCAGGCCTACGATCCCGAAGGCAACTTCACGATGCGCTGGACGCGGGCGGACATCCGTCAGATCGTCGCGCAGTCGCATACCGCCGGCGCCGACAAGAACTCGCTGCCGCAAGCGCTGACGATGCCGGACATCCCGCAGGATTTCCCGCTGATCAACTCGAACGTGTGGGTGTGGGACACGTGGCCGCTGGCCGACCTGCGCGCGAACCAGCTCAGCTACAAGGGCTGGGAGGTGATCTTCTCGCTCACCGCCGATCCGCATGCGGGCTACACGTTCGACGACCGTCACGTCCATGCGCGCATCGGCTTCTTCTACCGTCGCGCGGGCGTCCCCGCGTCGCAGCGCCCCGCGAACGGCGGCTGGACCTGGGGCGGCCACCTGTTCCCCGACGGCGCCAGCGCCAAGGTGTTCGGCACCGCGCCGATGACCAACAACGCCGAATGGTCGGGCTCCGCGCGCCTCACGCATGGCGACAACGTCAGCCTCTACTACACCGCGACGTCGTTCAACCGCTCGGCGCCCGGCGGCGCCGACATCACGCCGCCGCAGGCGATCATCACGCGCGCCGACGGCCACATCCACGCCGACGCCACGCACGTCTGGTTCAGCGGCTTCGACGATCACAAGGCGCTGCTGCAACCGGACGGCAACTACTACCAGTCCGGCCAGCAGAACACCTACTTCTCGTTCCGTGACCCGTTCGTGTTCACCGATCCCGCGCACCCGGGCAAGACCTACATGGTCTTCGAGGGCAACACGGGCGGCCCGCGCGGCGCACGTACCTGCACCAACGCGGATCTCGGCTACGCGCCGAACGATCCGTACAAGGAAGATCTCAACGCGGTGATGAATTCGGGCGCAGTGTATCAAAAGGCCAATGTCGGCCTGGCGATCGCGACGAACCCGCAATTGACCGAGTGGAAGTTCCTGCCGCCGATCCTGTCGGCGAACTGCGTCGACGACCAGACCGAGCGCCCGCAGATCTACCTGAAGGACGGCAAGTACTACCTGTTCACGATCAGCCACCGCACGACGATGGCGGCCGGCGTCGACGGGCCGGACGGCGTGTACGGCTTCGTCGGCAACGGCATCCGCAGCGACTTCCTGCCGCTGAACGGCGGCAGCGGCCTCGTGCTCGGCAACCCGACGGACTTCTCCGCGCCGGCCGGCGCGCCGTATTCGCAGGATCCGAACCAGAACCCGCGCGAATTCCAGTCGTATTCGCACTACGTGATGCCGGGCGGGCTCGTCGAGTCGTTCATCGATGCGATCGGCGCGCGCCGCGGCGGCACGCTCGCGCCGACGGTGAAGGTCAACATCAACGGCACGTCGACGGCGGTCGATCGCGCCTATGGACGCGGCGGGCTCGGCGGCTACGGCGATATTCCCGCGAACCGGCCAGCGACCGGCGTCGGCAACAGCCAGGGCAATCAGGATAACCAACAATAACGCACGCCGGTAAAGGCACGGGGTTAAGGAGGCGCGTATCGCGCGTGTCGCGTGCGCGCCTCCTCTTTTTTCCTCCATCCATCGCGCACACCGCCGTTGAAAGCGGCTGTGCCCTCCTTTCCCGCTTTGCACGACGAAGCACGGGACCCCGCATGATATCGACGTCTTTCCGCTTTTCCGTCCGGATCGCCCGGTTGCTGCTCGCCTGCGTGGCCTGCGCCCAGGTCGCAGCCGCGTCCTGCAACGTACCGGCCGAACATGACACGCCGCAATGGCGGCCCGCGCTCCACTACACGCCGCAGCGCAACTGGATGAACGACCCGAACGGGCTCGTCTACGACAACGGGCGCTATCACCTGTTCTATCAATACAATCCGCTCGGCCGCGACTGGGGCAACATGTCGTGGGGCCACGCGACGAGCACCGATCTCGTCCACTGGCGCGAGCAGCCGGTCGCGATGCACGCGAACGCGACGGAGGAAATCTTCTCCGGCTCGATCGTCGCCGACACGCTCAACACGTCCGGCCTGGGCCAACCGGGCCACACGCCGCTCGTCGCGCTTTATACGAGCGTGTACCAGGCGGGCTCCGGTCACGCGCCGGGCGTCCAGGCGCAGTCGCTGGCGTACAGCCTCGATCACGGCGCGACCTGGCAGCCGTACGCACACAATCCGGTGCTGACGCTCGATCCGGAATCGAAGCAATTTCGCGATCCGAAAGTGTCGTGGTATGCGCCGGGCGGCTACTGGCTGATGACGACGGTCGTCGCCGACGCGCACGTCGTGAAGCTCTATCGCTCGGACGACCTGATCCACTGGAATTTCCTGAGCGACTTCACGCGGCCGGGCGTGCCGCACGACGGCGCGCTGTGGGAAATGCCCGACCTCGTGCCGCTGCCGCTCGACGGCGACCCCGCCCGCATCCGCTGGGTCATGATCGTCAACGTCAATCCGTGGTCGATCGCCGGCGGCTCCGGCGCGATGTACTTCGTCGGCGACTTCGACGGCCGCACGTTTGTGCCGGACCGCATTGCGCCCGCCGGCTCCGATCCCGCGCAATTCCGCTGGGTCGACCATGGCGCGGACTTCTACGCAGCCGGCACCTTCTCGGGCGCGCCCGGCTCACGGCCGGTCGCGATCGCGTGGATGAGCAACTGGGATTACGCGGCGAAAGCGCCGACCACGCCGTGGCGCGGCGCGATGACGCTGCCGCGCGAACTGTCGCTGAAAACGATCGACGGCGAACCGACGCTCGTGGTCGCGCCGGCCGCCGCATTCGACGCCTGGGCGGACCGCAGGCCCGCCGTGCATGAAGGCGACCTCGCGGTCGATTCCACGACACGTGCGCTGTCGGCCGCGACGCGCGGCGTCGTCCAGCGCATCACGGTCACGCTCGCACCGCAGCATGCGGCGCGTGCCGGCCTGATCGTCCGGCGCTCGGCGGATGGCGCGGTCGGCACCCGGATCGTGTACGACACGGCAAAGCGCACGCTGACGCTGGACCGCTCGCAGTCCGGCGAATCCCATTTCGCCGACACGTTCAGCAAAGAGCACATCGTGGACCTGCCGCTCGAGCATGGGCAGTTGCGGCTCGAGATCGTCGTCGATCGCGGTTCGGTGGAAGTGTTCGCGAACGGCGGCCGTGTCGCGCTCACCGACCTGATCTTCCCGCCGCTCGATGCGGACCGCGTCGCCGTGTTCGCCGAACACGGCCGCGCGACGTTCTCCGGGCTCACGGTGACGCAGCTCGAAGCCGGTGGTGACGGGCGTAACGCCTGTGCGGCGCGATAGATGCGATGGGTGGACAGCCATCGGTCCTGCATGTGACGGGGGCTGTCCGCCCGGCATCACGCCGGCCGGATGCAGCCCCCGCCTGAGCCGCACCGATCAGAGCAAGCCCATCCCGCCCGACGCGATGATCTCCGCGCCGACGATGAACGCGGATTCCGGCGCGCTGAGGTGCAGCACCGTCAACGCGATCTCGTCCGGCGTGCCGAACCGGCCGACCGGGACGAGGCCCTTGATCTTCTCTGCCGTTGCGTCGAGCGTGGCCGCGTCAAATCCGAGCTTGCCGTAGAGCGGCGTCTGCACGGGCCCGGGGCTCACGACGTTCACGCGCACGCCGTGCGGCAGCAACTCCGCCGACAGCGTCTTCGCGAACGAATTGACAGCCGCCTTGCTCGCCGCATACACCGACGAGCCGGGCATCCCGATGTGCGCGTTGATCGAGCCGTTGATCACGATCGACGCGCCGCGGTTCAGCAGCGGCACCAGCGACTGGATCTGGAAATACGCGCCCTTCACGTTGGTGTTGAACACGAGATCCCACATGGCCTCGTCGCTGTCGGCGAACGGCGCGAGCTTCGCGACGCCCGCGTTGATGAACACGGCGTCGAGCCGCGCCCCCGCCGACGCGATCGCATCGGCCAGCGCGCGGGCCGACGCGACGCTGCCGGCCTCGTTGCGGATCGCCAGCGCGCCTTCGCCGAGCGTTTGCCGCGCGGCCTCGAGCGTCTGCGCATCGCGCCCGGTGATGATGACGCGTGCGCCTTCTGCCGCGAATGCCTTGGCGGCTGCCAGGCCGATACCGCTGTTGCCACCCGTGACGAGGACCGTCTTTCCTTCGAAGCGTTGCATGATGTTCTCCTGTGAACCGGTGAGTTGACCGTGAACACAGGATGCGCGCGGCGCCCGGTCATGCCGTACGACGGGCGTGACGAACATGTTCGAAATCGTCGAACGTGTTTGGGCGGATGGACTCGAACGCCCGGTTCCGTCCGGTTCCGCCCGGTTCCGCGCCGCGTCAGCCGGCCACGTCGATGCCGTCGAGCAGGCGCTGCGCGAGCCGCGGTTGGCGCAATTGCTCGAGCCACCATTGCAGCGCGCGGCCGTCCCGGTCGCCGTGCCATGCGACATACAGCCGGTTCGGCTCGCGCGGATCGGCCGTCTGCCTTTCCACGAGTTCGCCGCGCGCGAGCAGCGACGCCACGCGCCGGCGCGGCACCCAGCCGACGCCGAGCCCGTCGCGCTGCGCGAGGATCTTCGCGCGCATCGACGGCACCGCCAGCACGGCCTGCCCGCCGAGCAGGCCATACGCGCGGCCGGCCGCGCGCCGCGACGAATCGGCGACGACGACGGCCCGGTGCGCGCCGATCGCGTCCCGCGTCAGCGCGCCGCTCACGGCGGCCAGCGGATGGCGCGGCGACACCGCGAACACCCACTCCATCGCGCCCAGCTCGAACCACTTGAAACCGGGAATCGCCGGCGGCTCGTTGGTCGCGCCGATCACCAGGTCCGCACGCCCGTCGCGCAGCGCTTCCCAGGTCCCGCCGAGCACTTCGTGCGTGAAACGCAGCGACACGCCCGAGTCGAGCGCATCGAACGCGCGGACGACCGGCAGCAGCGTGTCGAACTCCAGCACCTCGTCGCTGACGATCCACAGCCGGTCTTCCCAGCCGCTCGCGACCTGCCGCACGCGCTGCGTCAGCCGCGCGACGTCCAGCGCCAGCCGCGCCGCTTCGTCGGTCAGTAACTGGCCGGCCGGCGTGAGCTGCAGCCGGTAGCCGCGGCGGTCGAACAGCAGCGCGTCGAAGCGCGTTTCGAGCTGGCGCGCCGCGTGCGACACCGTCGACGGCGCCTTGCCGAGCCGCGCGGCCGCGCGCGACAGGCTGCCGGTGGCGCGGATCGCGTCGAGCAGCGCAAGTTCGTCTTCGGACAGCATGGGCACGCTCCGGTGTGGGGTTGTCGTGGATCTGTCGTGGATCGTAAGGCAGCGGCGGGCCGAGGTCCAATCGCGCGACGGGGCCGCGTCGTCTGACGATGCCCGTCACCCCTGACGAATGCCCCCGGGCCGGCGTTGCGCGATGCACCGGTTCGCCGGCCGCCCGCGTCGCCCTGCCGGGATGCCTTGCACCGTGCGGCCGGTTCGTGCATCGAGCGAAACCCGCGAAGCCGTCACGTCGCGCGGAACCGCCCATTCTTTCGTCGTCTCCGGTATTCTGATCGGCACGAAATTTCAGCAATCGAGGTAACCACTGCGATGGACATCGCGATCCGCATCGAAGGCCGTCACGACCTGACGGGGCAGATCTTCCGGCAACTGCGCACCGCGATCGTCGACGGGCGGCTCGCCGGCGGCGCGCGGCTGCCGTCGACGCGCGACCTCGCGAAACAGCTCGGCGTATCGCGCAAGACGACGCTCGACGCATTCGAGCGTCTCGTCGCCGAGGGTTACCTGACCACGCGCGCGGGCGACGGCACGTTCGTCGCCGACGGCCTCGCGCGCGTGCCGCACGCCGCGGCCATGTCGGCGCCCTCCCTCGTCGAATACACGCCGCGCATCGACGCGGTCGACGCGCGTGCACTGTGGGACGACCTGCCCGACGCGCTCGCGATGCCCGCGCCGCAGGACACACCGGGCTTCGACTTTCGCGGCGGCATGACCGACAAGGCGCTGTTCCCGTTCGACGCGTGGCGGCGCTGCCTGCATCACGCGCTGCGTCAGCAGATGCGCGGCCCCGCCCAGTACCACGACCCGGCCGGCGATCCGCAATTGCGCGGCGCGATCGCGCGCTACGTCGCGTTCAGCCGCGCGGTCGCGTGCGGCTGGGACGACGTGCTCGTCACGCAAGGCGCGCAACAGGCGCTCGACCTGATCGCCCGCGTCGTCGTGCGGCCGGGCGATGTGGTGGCGGTCGAGGATCCCGGCTATCCGCCCGCCCGCGCCGCGTTCGCGTCGCTCGGCGCGACGGTGATCGGCGTGCCGGTCGACGCGCAGGGCCTGGTGACGGAACGGCTGCCCGACGACGCGCGCCTCGTCTACGTCACGCCGTCGCATCAGTTCCCGCTCGGGATGCCGATGACGCTGGACCGGCGCGTCGCGCTGCTCGAATGGGCGCAGCGCCGCCGCGCGGTGATCATCGAGGACGACTACGACGGGGAGTTCCGCTTCGAGGGCCGGCCGGTGGAATCGCTGAAGAGCCTCGACCGCACGGGCCTCGTCGCGTACGTCGGCACGTTTTCGAAGACGATCTTTCCGGAACTGCGGATCGGCTACGCGATTCCGCCGCGCGCGCTGCGCGGCGCACTGACCAAGGCGAAGCAGATCGTCGACTGGCACACCTGCACGCTGACGCAGGCGGCGCTCGCGCGCTTCATGCTCGAAGGCGATTTCGCGCGGCACCTGAAGCGCGTGCAGAAGCACTACGATGCGCGCCGCAAGATGCTGATCGCGCATCTGCGCGGCGCACTCGCGCCGTGGTTCGACGCGATCGTGCCGACCGCCGGCATTCACCTCGCGGCCTACCTGAAGCCGGGGCTCGACGAAGCGGCGCTGGTCCGCGCGGCCCGCGCGCAGGACATCGGCCTGTACGGCATCTCGGCGTTCCACGTCGGCGTGCCGGTCCGCGCGGGGCTGCTGTTCGGCTATGGCGGGATCGACACGCCGCGCATCGACACGGCGCTCGCGACGCTGGCCGGCCCGCTGGGTTCGGACGCCATTGGCGACTCGGCACTGGTTACCTGAATTTACCGGAAATTGGCCATTCAAGCAGGCCAGCATGCGTCCTAAAGTAGGTCCTGTCGCGCCCCGTGCGCTCCAACCGAAAAGGACCTGCCATGCAACCGCGCCTGAACTTCTACGCCGCCAGCCCGAATGCGATCAAGGTGATGCGCAACGCCGAGGAATTCCTCGCGAAGAGCTCGATCGAAAAACCGCTCGCCGAACTCGTCCGCCTGCGTGCGTCGCAGATCAACGGCTGCGCGTTCTGCGTCGACATGCACACGACCGACGCGCGCAACGGCGGCGAAACCGATCGCCGCCTGGCCACCGTCGTCACGTGGCGCGAGACGCCGTTCTTCACCGAGCGCGAACGCGCGGCGCTGGAATGGACCGAGGCGCTGACGCTGGTCGCCAGCAACCACGTGCCCGACGCCGTCTGGGAAGCCGTGAAGCCGCATTTCACCGACGAGGAGCTGTTCGACCTGTCGATGCTGATCGCGACGATCAACTCGTGGAACCGCTTCGCGATCGCGTTCCGCAAGATGCCCGAGTAAGGAGACGACGATGATGGACGCCACGCTCCGTCGCGCCGCCCTGTGCGCCTCGCTCGCGGCCGGCGTCGCGCTGCTGCCGGCCGCTTCCCGGGCGCACGACACCGGCGACAACGCGCACACGATCGTGCAGCAGGCCGTGCCCGAAGCGCCCGGCAAGCTCGCGGTCGTCGCGACCGTCGACTACGCGCCCGGCCAGGCTTCCGAAGCCCATCGGCACCTCGGCTCGGTGTTCGCGGTCGTGTCGAAAGGCGAAGTGCTGTCGCAGGTGAACGGCGGCCCGCTGCACCGCTACCGCGCCGGCGAAGGCTGGTACGAGGCGCCCGGCTCGCGCCACACGGTGTCGCGCAACGCGAGCGCGACCGAGCCGGCTCAGCTCGTCGTATTCGGGTTGACCGGCGAACGCGTGCCGCTGACGTCGCCGATCGATCAGTAACCGCTTTCCGGGGGGCGTGCGATCGCCAGGCACGCGCCCCCGCTTCGCGACCGGTTTTCCATACCGTGGGGCCACCACGCCTCCCGTTTCTCCATTAGCTGCTCCCTACACTCCGCCACCGGCTTGCCGTACCGCGCCGCGTCACGTCGCCTCCTCGCCCACCCGCGTCCCCATTCGACGCCCGCCGGATCGCGATCAACTCGGGCGGAAACCCTTCCTTGAAATTAACTAACTCATCAATTAGCGTCGATTTCATGAACGCGAAATCCACCGTCGCCAAGCCGCGCGGGCGCCGCCCGTCGGTCGACGATTTCGACCTGCGCGACCACATGCTCGACGTCGCGATGCAGCTGTTCGCCGAGCGCGGCATCGCCGCGACGACCGTCGCGCAGATCGCCGCCGCCACCGGTGTCACGTCGGCGATGGTTCACTACTACTTCACGAATCGCGAGCAACTGCTCGACGCGATCGTCGAGGAACGGCTCGCGCAGGTCATCGCGTTCGTGTGGCGACCGACCGAGCCGCAGATCGAAAACGATCCGTTCGCGCTCGTCGCCGAACTCGTCGACCGCTTCTTCGACGTCACGCACCGCATGCCGTGGCTGCCGTCGATCTGGCTGCGCGAGATCATCCACGAAGGCGGGCTGCTGCGCGAGCGGATGGTCCGCCGCATTCCGCTCGAACATGTCGGGCGCTTCGCCGAACGCATCCGCGGCGCGCAGCAGGCCGGCACGCTGAATCCCGCACTCGAACCGGCGTTCCTGTTCCATTCGATCATCGCGCTGGTGATGCTGCCGCTCGCGACCGCAAAGCTGTGGCAAAGCGCGCGCGGCGGCCTGCCGCCGATCGACCGCGACGTGCTGCACCGGCACGTCCGCGCACTGCTCGGGTCGGGCATGCAGCCGCCGGCCGCCGCGCCGCGCGCACGGGCCCGCTCGCCCTCGCCGCGGAGGCCGTCATGAACGCGCCCCGCGCGCGGTCGCTCGCGCTGGCCGCCGCCGTCGCGCTGCTCGCCGGTTGCGAACGCCAGGCGAACAACGGCACGACCTACCAGGGCTACGTCGAAGGCGAATTCGTGTACCTGTCGTCGTCGCAATCGGGCACGCTGACGCAGTTGTCGGTCGCGCGCGGCCAGACCCTCGCCGCCGGCACGCCGGCCTTCTCGCTCGAAGCCGTCAGCGAAACGGCCGCGCTGCTGCAGGCGCAGCACCAGCTTGCAGCCGCCCGCGCCCAGCTTGCCGACCTGCAAACGGGCAAGCGCCCGCCGGAAATCGCGGTCACGCAGGCGCAGCTCGCGCAGTCCACCGCGCAGGCCGCGCGAGCCGCCGCGCAACTCGCGCGCGATGAAAGCCAGTACGCCGCTGGCGGCCTGTCGAAACAGCAGCTCGACGATTCGCGCACGTCCGCGCAAACGACCGCCGCGCAGAGGCGCGAACTGCAGAAACAGGTCGACGTCGCGCGCTTGCCGGGCCGCGCGCAGCAGGTCGCCGCACAGGCCGCGCAGGTCGATGCCGCGCATGCGGCGGTCGCCGAGGCGCAATGGAAGCTCGACCAGAAGCGCGTCGCCGCGCCCGCCGCCGGGCGCGTGTACGACACGCTGTACCGCGTCGGCGAATGGGTGCAGGCCGGCAATCCGGTCGTGCAGATGCTGCCGCCGCAAAACCTGAAGGTGCGCTTCTTCGTGCCGGAGGCCGCGATCGCATCGCTCACGCCGGGGCGCACGGTCGCGATCCACTGCGACGGCTGTGCGGCCGACGTGCCCGCGCGCATCACCTACGTGTCGAGCGAGGCCGAATACACGCCGCCCGTGATCTACAGCAACGAGAGCCGGACCAAGCTCGTGTTCATGATCGAGGCGCGCCCGGCCGTCGTCGACGCGTCGAAGCTTCATCCGGGCCAGCCCGTCGCCGTGAGGGTGCCATGACCGCGCCGCCCGCACCGTACGCGATCGACGTCGATCGCCTGAACAAGCATTTCGGCGACAAGCACGTCGTGAAGGACGTGTCGCTGCGCGTCGCGCGCGGCGAGATCTTCGGCTTTCTCGGGCCGAACGGCAGCGGCAAGACCACGTCGATCCGGATGATGTGCGGGCTGCTCACGCCTGATTCGGGCAGCGGCACCTGCCTCGGCTACGACATCGTGCGCGACAGCGCGCAGATCAAGCGGCGCGTCGGCTACATGACGCAGCGCTTCTCGTACTGGGAAGACCTGTCGATCCGCGAGAACCTCGACTTCGTCGCCCGCGTGTACGGGATGCCCGACCGCAAGGCGGCCGTCGCGCGCGCACTCGACGGGCTCGGCCTCGCGAGCCGCGCGGACCAGCTCACCGGCGCGCTGTCGGGCGGCTGGAAGCAGCGCCTCGCGCTGGCCGCCTGCATGCTGCACGAGCCGGCACTGCTGCTGCTCGACGAACCGACGGCCGGCGTCGATCCGGCCGCGCGCCGCGACTTCTGGGAAGAACTGCACCGGCTGGCCGCGCAAGGGATCTCGGTGCTCGTCAGCACGCACTACATGGACGAGGCCGAGCGCTGCCACAAGCTGGCGTACATCGCGTACGGCGAGCTGCTCGCGCAGGGCACGTCGGCGGAGATCGTCGCGTCGCAGGGGCTCGTGACCCGCGCGATCACCGGTGCGCATCTGAGCGAACTGTCCGCGCGGCTGCGCACCATGCCGGGCGTCGACCAGACGGTCGTGTTCGGCTCGGCGCTGCACGTGAGCGGCCGCGATCCCGCCCGGCTCGACGCGACGCTCGCGCAGGTCGCGGCACAATCCGACGGGCCTGCCGCGCTGCGGGTCGCGCCGATCGACACCGGGCTCGAGGACGTCTTCATCTACATGATGGGCCGCGCATCCGGGCCGCCCGCCGGGGCGTCGTCATGAACGCGTGGGCGCGCCTGCGCGATTCGTTCTCGGTCGCCCGCTGGTGGAGCATCGTGCTGAAGGAATTCCTGCAGCTGCGGCGCGACCGCGTGACGTTCGCGATGATCGTCGGCGTGCCGATCATCCAGCTCACGCTGTTCGGCTTCGCGATCAACACCGATCCGAAGCACCTGCCGACCGCGGTGATCATCGCCGATGCAAGCCCGTTCGCGCGCAGCTTCGTCGCGGCGATGCGCAATTCCGCGTACTTCGACATCGTCGCGACGCTGCCCGACGAGGCAGCCGGCCGGCACGCGCTCGCCCGCGGCGACGTGCAGTTCGTGCTGAGCGTGCCGGCCGATTTCTCGCGGCGGCTGCTGCGCGGCGAGCGTCCGTCGCTGCTCGTCGAGGCGGACGCGACCGATCCCGTCGCGACCGCGTCGGCAATCGGCGCGCTGCCGGGCCTCGTGCAGCCCGTCGCGGACAAGGACCTGACGGGCCCGCTCGCCTACCTGAACGGCCGCCCGACCGCGTTCGACGTCGTGCTGCACCGGCTGTACAACCCCGAGGGCATCACGCAGTACAACGTCGTGCCGGGCCTGATGGGCGTGATCCTGACGATGACGATGGTGATGATGACGGGCCTCGCGATCACGCGCGAACGCGAGCGCGGCACGATGGAGAACCTGCTCGCCACACCGGTGCGGCCGCTCGAGGTGATGACGGGCAAGATCGTCCCGTACGTGCTGATCGGGCTGATCCAGGTGTCGATCATCGTCGCCGCGGCGCGCTTCGTGTTCGACGTGCCGTTCGTCGGCGGCGTGTTCGCGATCTACCTGTCCGCGCTGCTGTTCATCGCCGCGAACCTGACGGTAGGCATCACGCTGTCGTCGCTCGCGCAGAACCAGTTGCAGGCGATGCAGCTCGCGGTGTTCTACTTCCTGCCGAACATCCTGCTGTCGGGCTTCATGTTCCCGTTCGCCGGGATGCCGAAGTGGGCTCAGTTCATCGGCAACCTGCTGCCGCTCACCTACTTCAACCGCCTCGTGCGCGGCATCCTGCTGAAAGGCAACGGCTGGAGCGACCTGTGGCCGTCGGTGTGGCCGGTCGCGCTGTTCACCGTCGTCGTGATGGGCGTCGCGCTGCGCTTCTACCGGCGTACGCTCGACTAGGTGCCGCACAATGAAACCCGCTTCGCGTCGCGCCTTCCATGTCGCCCCTGCTGCTCGCGGCTGTGCGCTGGCTGCCGCGCTGCTCGTCGCGGGATGCGCGGTCGGGCCAGATTTCCACGCGCCGGATGCGCCGGCCACGCAGCACTACACGCGCGGCGAGCCGCCCGCGACGACGGCCGCCACTGCCGCCCCGACTGGCGACGCGCAGACGTTCGCATCGGCCGCGCATACGCCGCGGCACTGGTGGACGCAGTTCGGCTCCGAACCGCTGAACCGCCTCGTCGATACCGCGTGGCACAACAGCCCGACGCTTGCCGAGGCCCGCGCGCGACTCGACGAAGCGCGGCAGAACCATGCGGCCGAAGCCGGCGCGACGATGTTGCCGAAAGTTGATGCGAGCCTGTCCGCCACGCGCGAACGAGTCGATACGACCGCGTTCGGCCTGCCCGCCAACGTGCCCAGCCCGGGGCCGTTCACGCTGTACGACGCGTCGGTGAGCGTGTCATACGTGCTCGACGTGTTCGGCGGCAACCGGCGTGCGCTCGAAGCACTGCGCGCGCAAGTCGACTACCAGGCGTACACGCTTGACGCCGCGCGCCTGACGCTCGCGGGCAACGTCGTCGCGACCGCGATCCTGCGCGCGTCGCTCGCGCAGCAGGTCGCGCTCACGGGGCAACTGATCGACGCACAGGCGCGGCAGTTGCGCATCGTCGAAATGCGTTTCGCGGCGGGTGGTGTTTCGCAGGCCGACGTGCATGCGCAACGCGCACTGCTCGCGCAGACGCAGGCGTCGCTGCCAGCGCTCGAGGGCCGCCTTGCTCAGGCCGGCCACCGGCTCGCGATCCTGCTCGGCGTGGCGCCGTCCGATGCCGTGCTGCCCGATCTCACGCTCGATACGCTCGTACTGCCGCGCACACTGCCCGTCGCGCTGCCGTCGACGCTCGCACGCGAACGCCCCGACATCCGCGCAGCCGAGGCCGTGCTGCACCAGGCGAGCGCGAACGTCGGCGTGGCCACCGCGAACCTGTATCCGCGCTTGTCGATTTCGGCGGGGATCGGCTCGGAACGCACGCGCATCGCGGATCTCGTGAGCGGGCTCAATGTGTGGAATGTCGGCCTCGGGCTGACGCAACCGCTTTTTCATGGCGGTGAACTGCGCGCGAAGAAACGTGCCGCCGAAGCGGCGTACGACGCGGCGTTCGCGAGCTACCGGGAAACCGTGCTCGAGGCGCTGCAGCAGGTAGCCGACGCAATGCGCGCGGTCGAGCACGACGCGGCGACATTGCAGGCGAGAGACACCGCCGCGCAGGAAGCGGCGGCCAGCAACCGGATTGCCGGCGACCGTTACGCGGCAGGCGGGATCAGCACGTTCGACCTGCTCGACGCGCAGCGGCAGACGTTGCAGACGGCGCTCGACCGGACGCGCGCGCAGGCCGACCGGCTCGCCGATACGGCGGCGTTGTTTCAAGCGCTGGCGGGGAGCTGGACGGATGACGCGGCGGAGTGATCGGATGGACGACATTGGCACCGGCCGGATGCTGCCGTCTGCACGCCGGGCACCGCATGAGCGGTGCGCTTGTCAGGCACGGCTTTCGTCGCTGTCCGCATCCGGTCGATGCCGGCCGGCGATGGCACCGGAATACGCGCGATACGTAGCGCGCATAAAAAAACCGGCCCGAAGGCCGGTTCTTCAACCGCATGCCGCAAGCGGCGCTCACGCGCCGCGTGGCATTTAGAAGCGGTGGATCAGGCCGACGCCGAGGCCGATCTGGTTCTGCTTCGAACCTGCGCCCACGCCGTCGCCGATGGACGTCGTTGCAGCGATGATCTTGCCGCCGTTCAGCGTGTTGCCGCTCGAATGCTGGTAAGCCTCAACTGCGTACAGGCCCGTGCGCTTCGACAGGCTGTAGTACTGCGACAGCGTGACCTGGTGGTACTTGGCCGAGCTGGTGATGCCGTTCGACTGGGTTGCCGCCGTGTACGAGTAGCCCGCTGCGAAGTCCCACTGAGCGGCTGCCTTCCAGTGCAGCACGGCGCCTGCCGTGTTGAAGATGGCCGTGTTGCGGAACGCCGAACCCGTGCCCGGCGTGTACTGGACGTTCGAGTACGATGCCGAGATGTCCCATGCCGGCGTGAACTGGTAGCCCGCCGTCACGGCGATACGCTGTTGCGATTGCGCCGTGGCATAGCCGTTGTTGATCGACGAAACGGCCGGCTGGTTGCCGTCGCCCGATGCCGTCAGGCCGTTCTGGACCGTCGAGTTCGCGCCCCACACGCCGCCGCCGAGCGTCGCGTTGTTGACCTTCTGATAGCCGACCGCGATGCCTGCCGGGCCGTTCAGGTACTGGATCGCCGCGCTCCACGTCGAGCCGCGGTTCGTCGCGCCTGCGACGCCGCCGAACGAGTACGAACCGCCGACCGTGAAGCCGTAGAACTTCGGCGACATGTACACGAGCGAGTTGTTCGCGCGGTAGCTCGTATCCAGCGAGTCGATATCGCCCGGGTGCGCGCCGTAGTAGCCGGTCAGCCAGGTCGTCGGGCTGTACGGCGACAGCAGCGTGTAGTACGCGGTGTACTGGCGGCCGGCCGTCAGCGTACCGTACGTGCTGTTGGTCAGGCCAACCCACGCCTGACGCGTGAAGATGCCGTTGGTCCACTGCGACGAGCCGTTAGCCGTGTTGACGCCGGCTTCCAACTGGAAAATCGCCTTCGTGCCGCCGCCGAGATCTTCGCTGCCCTTCAGGCCGAAGCGGCTGCCTGCCCACACGCCGGTGGACATTTGCACCTTCGAGTGACCACCCGTGGTCGCACCGACGGCCGACGAGTTGTTCTGCCAAGCCAGACCGTTGTCGACGATACCGTACAGGGTCACGCTGCTCTGGGCGTGGGCGGCGGTAGCGGCTGCAAGGCCCACTGCCGTCATGGCGAAAGCGACGCGCTTTTTCATTGATTCTCCGTCCTCAAAGAATGATTTCTTTTCTGGTGTGGTTTTATGACTGACACATGTGCGAGTACATGCCGACGGGATTCTGACGGATTACCGATTATTTCCCAACACGCGCAGTCGGTCATCGTATGATCGACGCAACGCACGGGTTCACCAAGCGGTTACATAACACCTGAAAACGCTTACGCGGCGGGCTTTTCCGGCATTTCCCGGTGAAAACCCTAGCTTTACATTTTTACGGGTGCAACGCGTCCGTCGGATGTCGTCAGATGCCTTTGGCAACATACGTCTTACAAATGCGCGACCGTGGCTGACACCACGATTCACGCCGCCGCGAAGGATCGCTGACGTTCATGACACCCACGTTTCGCGAAACGAAATAATGAAAACGTTTTTAGTCGAGGCGTGAAGCGGCGGACGGTGGTGGCCCGGCGAACGCGGGCCGAGGAGCGATGCCGGCACCTGTCGCGCCGGCATCGTTCAGTGCAAGTCAGCGCGTGGCAGGCTGCGCGAGATGCGCGTTCACGGCATCGGCGAGCGCGGTCAGGCGCGCGCGAATCGCGGCGTTCGAGCCGACCAGGACGAGCGACGACGCCATGATCCGGTAGACGCGCTTTCTCGGCACCTTGGCCGGCTTTGCCGGATCGAGCCACGCATCGTTGCCGGCCAGCAACTCGAGTGTTTCGAGGCCGATCATGATCGGCCACAGGCACGCAAGCCGCAGCCGCACGAAGCGGCGCGGGATCGCGAGCGTATAGAGGCACGCGTCGCGATACTGGTCGAGCGTCACGCGCAGCAGGTCGACGAGCACGCGGCGCGCGCGCGCCGACGCATCGGGCGCCATCAGGTCGGCGACGCCGAGCCCGTGCGCACCCAGCACGTCGTCGGGCAGGTAACACCGGCCGATGCGCAGGTCCTTCCCGCAGTCGCGCAGGATGTTGGTCATCTGCAGCGCCTTGCCGAAACGGATGCCCTTCTCGCACATGTCCGGCAGGTTCCAGCCGCGCGCGGCCGGCGTGTGCATGCCCGTCATGTCGGTCCAGAACTCGCCCACGCAGCCGGCCACGAGATACGTGTAGCGGTCGAGTTCGCCGCGCGTCGGCAACGACACGACGCGCCCCGACTGCTCGTCGGGGAACGTGCGCAGGTCGAATACCATCCCCGCCGTCAGCGTCGCGACGACCTTGCGGATCGACGCGCGGTCGGCGTCCGGCTGCGTGCGCAGCAGCGCGAGCATCGGCTCGATCGAGCCGAGCAGCACGTGCTCGTGCGAATCGGTCTGCATCCGCGTCACGTCCTCGAGTGCCCGCGACAGCGCGACGCCGTCGCCGAGCCGCTCGACCTCGTCGCGCAGGTCAGTCAGCAACGCGGCGCGGCGATCGGGTGCGACGAGCGCCGTGTCGGCAATCGTGTCGGCCGCGCGCGCGAGCAGGTACGCAAGGCCGACCGGGTCGCGCATGCCGTCGGGCAGCACGCGCAGCGTCAGGTAGAAGGAGCGGGAAACGTTCTTCAGCAGGTCGCCGAGCAGAAAAGCGGAATCGGTTCGAGTCGTCATGGGTCGGAAAAAATCGGCCGGCGCGGGCCCCGGACGCACAGGGGCGCCGGGCACCCGCGCCGGCCCGCGAGTCGCCGCATCGTCGCACCAGGCGGGCGTCGGCCCCGGCGCGTCGATGCAAAATTCCCGCAAGTTTAGTGCATCCGGCGGCAAGCCTGCCCGGGACGGCCGGAATGCGCGCCGCGCCAAGCCGCACTCAACCGCCCTGCCACCGGCATCGCACCCTAAAAAAATGAAATGGAAAGGCTCAAGTAATACATATGTAATTATTCGGTGCGACGATCGCGTCCCATTCGACTCCGTGCGACACGCCACGACAGCCGCACCGCCGGATCGATCGCCCCTTTCCGACTCTCGTTTCGAAGGTTCATCGACATGCTCTTCAAGCGCCCGACCTCCCTGCGCTACATCCCGTTCGCCTGTGCCGCCGCGTTCCTGCTCGCCGCGTGCGGCGGCGACGACGACGTCGCGTCCGATCCCACTCAGCCGATTTCCGCGAAGGTCCAGGTGGTCGGCCATCGCGGCGCGAGCGCGCTGCGCCCGGAACACACGCTCGCGTCGTACCGCAAGGCGGTCGAGGACGGTGCTGACGTGATCGAGCCCGACCTCGTGTCGACCCGCGACGGGGTGCTCGTCGCACGCCACGAGAACGAGATCTCGGGCACGACGAACGTGTCGACGCTGCCGCAGTTCGCGAGCCGCAAGGCGACCAAGACGATCGACGGCGCGGAGCTGACGGGCTGGTTCACCGAGGATTTCACGCTCGCCGAGCTGAAGACGCTGCGCGCCCGCGAGCGCATTCCGCAAGTGCGCCCCGCGAATACCGCGTACAACGACCAGTTCGAGATCCCGACGTTCGACGAGATCGTCGCGCTCGCAAAGCAGATGTCCGCGCAGACCGGCCGCACGATCCACCTGTATCCGGAAACCAAGCATCCGACCTACTTCCAGTCGATCGGCCTGCCGCTCGAGGACCGCCTCGTCGATGCGCTGCTGAAGGATTCGTACACGGCGCGCACGGCGACCGTCTACATCCAGTCGTTCGAGGTCGCGAACCTGAAGACGATCCGCAACCGGATCAAGTCGAGCCAGCCGAACTGGAAGCTCGTGCAGCTGATGGACGAAGCCGGCCAGCGCCCGTACGACTTCGTGAAGGCGAACGACAAGCGCACCTACGGCGACCTGTCGACGCGCGACGGCATGCGCGAGATCGCGACCTATGCGAACGGCGTCGGCCCGTACAAGACGTCGATCATCGCGGTGGCCGCGGACGGCACGCTGCAGCAGCCGACGCCGTACGTGCGCTACGCGCACGAGGCCGGCCTCGTCGTGCATCCGTACACGTTCCGCCCGGAGAACAACTTCCTGCCCGCGTCGCTGAAGGATGGCGGCACGCCGGCCACGCGTAACACGGCCGGCTCGGTGCGCGAGATCCAGGCGTACCTGCGCGCGGGCATCGACGGTTTCTTCACCGACGATCCGGCCGTCGGCCGCACGGCCGTCGATACGTTCAAGCGCTGACATGCGCGCTGACCGGGCGCGACGCACGACGCGCCGCGCCCGGTTGCAGCGCATCGGTCAGATCACGTTGAAGTGATGCGTGCCGTCCCGCTTCAACTGATCGACCAGTCCGTACTCCCAGTCGAGATACGCCTGCATCGCGGCCGCCGCGTTGTCGGTGCCTTCGTACGGGCGCCGGTAGCGGTCGACGCGCGGTGAGGCCAGATGCGTCTCGCCGCTTTCGAGCGGCAGCCCGGCGTCGATCCATGCGGCCGTGCCACCGGCGAGCACCGAGATGTCGGCCGAAGCCGGCAACAGCGCGCGGGCGTCGTCCGCCGCGAACCGCGCCAGCAGGCTCGAGCCGCACGTGAACACATAGCGCTTCGCGGGCGGTATCGCCGCGAGCGCATCACGCAACTGCGCACGTACGGCGAACCACGCGCCCGGGATATGCCGTTTCACGTAGTTCGCGCTGGCCGTCACGTCCACGATCGCCAGCTCGCCCGGCGCGGCCTCCTTCAGCCAGCCCGCGAGCGTCGCGGACGACACTTCCGCCACGGCCGGCGTCGCCGGCACGTCGCGCGGCGGCTGGCCGCGCTCGCCGAACTTCGCCGTGCCGCCCTCCGGTTCGACGACTCGCACGTCCCAGCCCATCTGCGCGAGCCACGACGCGGTCATGTCGGCGCGCACGCCGTCGTCGTCGGCGAGCACGATCCGCGCGCCGCGCACGGCCGCATGATGGTCGGTCTCCTGCACGAGCTGGCCGCCCGGCGTACTCAGGAAGCCCGGCAGGTGGCCGGCTTCGTATTCCTCCGGCGTGCGCACGTCGAAGCGGTACAGCGTGCGGCCCGGCGCGTCGAGCGCGGCGACATCCGCGAGCGCGATGCGCGGCACGCCCGCGCGTTCGGCCACCGCGCGCGCCGCCCGGCGTGCGTCGGCGCGCTGCGTCGCGTCGATGTCGTCCGGAAAGCGTCGCGCGGCGCCGCGTTCGAGCGTCTGGCCCGCGAGCGTCCAGCCGATCGTGCCATTGCGCAGCGCGGCGACCGGATTCGGCAGCCCCGCGTTGACGAGCGACTGCGTGCCGATGATGCTGCGCGTGCGGCCCGCGCAGTTGACGATCACCTGCATCGCCGGGTTCGGCGCGAGCGCGCGCACGCGCAGCACGAGCTCCGCGCCCGGCACGCTCGTCGACGTCGGGATGTTCATCGTCTGGTATTCGTCGAAACGGCGCGCGTCGACGATCACGACATCGGCCTTCGCGTCGATCAGCGCCTGCACCTCCTGCGCGGACAGCGACGGCGTATGCCGCTCGGCCTCGACCCATTCGCCGAACGACTTGCTCGGCACGTTCACGTCGATGAACAGTTCGCCGCCCGCGGCGAGCCAGCCCGCGAGGCCGCCGTCGAGGAGCCGCACGTCGGTGTAGCCGAGTTGCGCGAGCTTGGCGGCCGCGCGCGGCGCAAGGTCCTCGCCGCCCGCTTCGCCGAACACGACGATCGGCGTGTCGCGACGCGGAATCCGCGTCCACGCGTCGAGTTCGAGTTTCGACAACGGAAAGTTGGCGGCCCACAGCGGGTGGCCCTGCGCGTACGGATCTTCCTCGCGTACGTCGATCAGCGCGATCTCGTCGCGGGCAAGCAGGCGGGCGCGCACGTCCTGGTACGACGCGACGGGAAAGCGGGAGGTGGAGTCGGCGGATTGCGTCACGGTGTCTCTGTGTTGATTGAATGCGTTGAGGTTGGTGAAGAAAGCGGAACGGATGAATCTCGGGCCTGCCGGCGCGTGCCGGAAGCCGCCCGCGCGTGCGGGCGTTGCATCAGGCATCAGGCATTCGAATAACCCGACACGAACGGCTTCACGGTACCGTCGTCGAGGAACACCGCGCGCTCGACCTTGCCGATGTTCGCGCCGTACACGTGGATGCTGATCGATACCTGATCGTCGAACGCGTTGGTCACGCGATGGACGTCGCCGATGCGCGGCGACACGGCCTCGATTTCGCCGGGCTGCAGCCGCACGGCGTCACCCGCCGGCACCGGCTTGCCCGCCGCGTCGAACCGGTACGGCTGCGAGAACTCGCCGCCGCGCAGCATCCCGATCAGCCCCCACACCGTGTGGTTATGGATCGGCGTCGTCTGGCCGGGCCCCCACACGAAGCTGACGACCGAGAACCGCTCGTCCGGGTCGAGATACAGCAGGTACTGCCGATAGCGCGCGGGGTCGGGCTGCGCGAATGCGTCGGGCAACCAGTCGTCGTGTTCGACGAGCGCGGCGAGCAGCGCACCGCCCTCGTCGAGGATGCGCGCCTCGTTCGCGCCGGACGCGAGCAACGCGCCCAGACCGTCGACGAACGGCCGCAGCGGCGTCTGATGCAACGAAAGCGTACTCATCGGCTGACTCCTCGAATATGATGCCGAATATGATGGATCGTCATGATGCACCCGAAAGACCATGCAGAACAAACATGAAAATTAGCGATATCGACGCTTTTGCAGCGGTCGTCCGCTGCCAGACCCTGAGCCAGGCCGCGGCCGAGCTCGGGATGACGCAGCCCGCGATCACGCGGCGCGTCCAGAATCTCGAGGAAGCGCTCGGCGTGACCCTGCTCGATCGCAACACCAAGCCGCCGCGCCCGACCGACATCGGCCGGCGGGTGTTCGAGCAGTGTCGCGCGATCCTGCGCGAAGTCGATGCGCTGCGCGAGCTGACGGCCGGCGAGCAGCCGCCTGCCGGCGAATTCCGGATCGGGCTCACGCAAGGCCTCGGCGAGCTGATGCTGCCCGCGCTGATCGCCGAACTCGCCGCGCAATGGCCCGCGCTCGCGACGCAGGTCACGACCGCCTGGGGCGGCATGCTCGTCGAGCGCGTCGCCCGGCGCGAACTCGATGCGGCGCTCGTGTTCCTCGCGCGCGAAATGGTGCTGCCGGCGCAGGTCGAAGGCGAACGGCTGCTGGCCACCCGGCTCGTCGCGGTCGGCCGCAAGGGCGACTGGCCGCGCCGCAGCTACCGGCTCGCCGATTGCCACGCGCGTGGCTGGGTGCTCAATCCGGACGGCTGCGGTTTTCGTGCGGGCTTGCGGCGCGCGCTCGACGCGCAGGGCCTGCCGATGCCGGTCACGCTCGACACCTACGGCCGCGACCTGCAGCTGCAGAGCGTCGCGAACGGCTTCGGTATCGGGCTGATGCCGCTGCCGCTCGTCGAAGGCAGCCCGCTGCGCGATGCGCTCGACATCGTGCCGCTCGCCGATTTCAAGCCGCAGATCGATCTGTGGTTGCTGCGCCGGCACGATGCGGCCCGCTTCGACGCGCCGCTCGCCGCCGTTGCCGCGCATGCGCGCACCGCGTTCGCGTTGCCGGAGCAGGCGCACGGCAAGGCTGCTTGACCGGATCGGGCGGCGTCGCAATCGTCGGAATCGCGCCGCCCGATTGGCGCCCGCGCCAGCCCCGCTCCCATCACGCATCGTTGCGGCCGCGTTCGGTCTCGTTGACCGGCGCCCCGCTCGTCTCCGTCTCGCCCTTCGCTGCGCGCTTCACCTCACTCCGGCTCGCCGCTTCGAGCGCCGCACGCCCCGCCGCCACCGCGATCGCATCGTCCTGCGGCGTATGCACGCGGCTGCACAGCACGTCGCGATAGTGACGTTCGAGCGGATTGGCGCGGCTCAACCCGTGATTGCCCGACAGCTTCAACGCCTGCTCGACCACGCGGATCGCGTGCTCGGTCACGGTCCGCTTGACGAGGCCGCTCGTCGTGACCGTCGGCGCCGCGCCCGCATCGGTGCGCGCGATGTGATCGTCGAGCAGCACGCGGTTCGCATGCAGCCAGCCCTCGATTTCGCCGACCGCTTCCTGCACGCGCGGCAGCGTCGCCAGCGGCGCGCCCAGCCCGCTCGGCGCACGCGTCGTCGCGAACCCGACCAGCCAGTCGCGCGACGCACGCGCCACCGCGTCGTACAGGCTGCCGAGCAGCGCGACCATCCACGCCTGCTGGTCGGCCTGCGCGTCGGCATCCGCATGGGTCGCCGCCGACACGGCCCATGCGTCCGGTGCGCGTACGTCGACCGCGTGATCGGCCGGCAGCCGCACGTCGTCGAACACGACCTCATGGCTGCCTGACGCACGCAGGCCGAGGTGATTCCAGCTCTCGACCACCCGGATGCGATCGCCGTCCGCCTCGCGGTCGCGCGGCACGAGAAACACGCCGACCCGCGGCGCCGGTTCATCGGTGCGCGCCCACACGGCCAGCCAGCGCAGCGCCGGAATCCCGGTGCTGTACAACTTGTGGCCGGACAATCGCCAGCCGTCGCCGTCGCGCCGTGCAATGGTTTCCGGCAGGCCGCCGCGCGACGGCGAACCGAGCGCGGGCTCGACGCGCAGCGCGTTGATCAATGCCCCTTCGGTGACCGCGCTGTCGAATACCGCCCGCCGGACCTGCGCCGGCCAGCGGTTGTCGGCGCGACCGAGCGCGCGATGCTGCAGGTAGGTCATCGTCAGCACCAGCGCGGTCGCCGGGTCGGCGCTCGCGACGGCAGCCACGATCCGGCTCGCCTGCGCGAGCGTCGCACCGGCGCCGCCATGCTCGCGCGGCACGACCTGCGCGATCAGCCCCGCGCGATGCAGCCGCGCGAAGTTCTCGTGCGGAAAGCGGCCGTCAGCGTCGTTGCGGGCCGCGTCGGCGGCCAGCTCCGGCGCGAGGCGGTCGAGCAGCGCGGCGACGCGGGCGCCGTCGGCGTCGACATCGTCGGTGGACAGGAGGCGCAGCGAACGCGGCTGCGGCGCGGGCGAGGAAGCGGCAAGGCTGGCGGACATCGAGACGGATTCCCTGGGCAATACGCAAAGTAATACGGACAGGCGGCAATAGCGGCAATCGATCGCCACGCGGCGCGGTTTCTGATGAAGCCGGCGATCCGGAACGCGCGGCGCCGGATTCGCTGGCGCCCGCGCGCCCGATCTTTCGTGAGCCCACAGCGTATGCGCAGCGCGCCCCCGCCCAAACCATGCAAATCTGATATTCAATTCGAGATTGATTATTTCCGTTTCGCATGATCCCGGCGTTAACCTGCGCTCCATTCCTGCCCGGCCGTGCGCCGGGACGTCCCTGCACCGGAGACCCAGATGAGCGTCGAATTCATCGGCATGATCCAGAGCCAGAAGCAGTCGGAAATCCATCCGCCATCCGGCCCCGTCGTCGATCCCGATTACGTGCGCGACTTTGCGCGCGCCCACGAGACGGCCGGCTTCGACCGGATCCTCGTGCCGCACCACTCGACCGGCCCGTCGGCGACGCTGACGATCGCGTTCGCCGCGGCCGCGACCGAGCGCATTCACTTCATGCTCGCGCATCGCCCGGGTTTCACCGCGCCGACGCTCGCCGCGCGGCAGATCGCTACGCTCGACCAGTTCAGCCGCGGCCGGCTCGCCGTGCACTTCATCTCCGGCGGCTCGGACAGCGAACAGCAGCGCGACGGCGATTTCCTCGACCACGACGCGCGCTATGCGCGCACCGACGAATACCTCGGCATCCTGCGGCGAATCTGGACCGAAGCGCAGCCGTTCGATCACGACGGCACGCACTACCGGTTCAAGCAAGGCTTTTCGGACGTGAAGCCGTTCCAGCAGCCGCATGTGCCGATCTATTTCGGCGGCGCATCGGAAGCGGCGCTCGAAGTGGCCGGCAAGCACGCGGACGTCTACGCGCTGTGGGGCGAATCGCTCGACCAGGTGCGCGACCTGACGACGCGCGTGCGCGCCGAAGCCGCGAAGCACGGCCGCCAGGTGCGCTTCTCCGTGTCGTTCCGCCCGATCCTCGCCGCGACCGAGGACGAAGCCTGGGCGCGCGCGCATCGCATCCTCGACGAAACGCGCCGGCTGCGCGAAGCGGCCGGCCTCGGCGCCGGCGGCCCGCAGCAGAGCGAAGGGGCGCGCCGCCTGCTCGCCGCGGCCGAACGCGGCTCGCGCGTCGACAAGCGGCTGTGGACCGAGATCGCGAAGCTCACCGGCGCACGCTCGAATTCGACGGCGCTCGTCGGCACGCCCGAACAGGTCGCCGACGCCCTGCTCGACTATTACGACCTCGGCGTCACGACGTTCCTGATCCGCGGCTTCGATCCGCTGGAAGACGCGATCGACTACGGCCGCGAGCTGATTCCGCGCGTGCGCAGCGCCGTCGCCGCCCGCGACGCGGCACGCCGCGCGGCCTGAGCCCAACGGAACCTATTGGAGCCATCCGCCATCATGTCCGCCGTCCTTGCCTCGCCTATTCGTACGACATCGGGTCTCGAACTCGCCGAAGCGCCGCGTCAGCATTTCTGGTTCGATCCGCCGGCACCGCGCATCGACGTCGCCGCCGAGCGCCGTCACCGTCAGGAACGGCTCGCGGGCGCATTCCGCCTGTTTGCCCGCTTCGGCTTCGCGCAGGGGCTCGCCGGCCACATCACCGCACGCGACCCCGAACTGCCCGACCACTTCTGGGTGAATCCGCTCGGCGTGCATTTCTCGCAGATCAAGGTGTCCGACCTGCTGCTCGTCAACGCGCGTGGCGAAACCGCGATCGGCACGCGGCCGCTGAACAAGGCCGCGTTCGCGATCCACGCGGCGATCCACGAAGCGCATCCGCACATCGTCGCCGCCGCGCATACGCACTCGACGTACGGCAAGGCGTGGTCGACGCTCGGCCGCCTGCTCGATCCGCTCACGCAGGACGCCTGCGTGTTCTACGAAGACCACGCGCTGTTCGACGACTTCACGGGGATGGTCGTCGACACGAGCGAAGGCGCACGGATCGCGGACGCGCTCGCGAAGCCGGACGGCACCACGCACAAGGGCGCGATCCTGAAGAACCACGGGATCCTGAGCGCCGGCCCGACGGTCGAGGCCGCCGCGTGGTGGTACATCGCGCTCGACAACGCCGCGCACACGCAGTTGCTGGCCGAGGCGGCCGGCACGCCGCAGCCGATCGATCACGCGACCGCACGCCACACGCACGGCCAGATCGGCGGCCCCGACGGCGCGCTGCATGCATTCGACAGCCTGTTCGCGCGCGTCGTCGCCGACGAACCCGACCTGCTCGACTGAGCGCCTTTCCGCACGACCGGAGACCAGACCACATGACCCGAACCACCGCACCCGCACACGACGACGCGCACGACGACACACGCCGCAAGCTGCTGCGCGCCGCCGGCGCCGTCGCGCTCGCCGCGCCCGCGATCACGCTGGGCCGCAAGGCCTGGTCCGCGCCGCCGCTGAAGAAGCTCACGTTCGCGTGGAACCAGAACGCGTTCTGCCTGACGCCGATCGTCGTCGCGCAGGAGCGCGGCTTCTTCGAGAAGAACGGCCTGAAGGTCGATCTGATCAACTACAGCGGCTCGACCGACCAGTTGCTCGAATCGATCGCGACCGGCAAGGCCGATGCGGCGGTCGGGATGATCCACCGCTGGCTGAAGCCGCTCGAAGCCGGTTTCGACGTGAAGATCATCGGCAGCTCGCACGGCGGCTGCGTGCGGCTCGTCGGCGCGAAGGCGGCCGGCGTGACGACGCTGCAGGCGCTGAAGGGCAAGACGGTCGGCGTCAGCGATCTGGCCGCGCCCGGCAAGCATTTCTTCTCGATCCTGCTCGCGAAGAACGGGATCGATCCCGAGCGCGACATCACGTGGCGGCAGTATCCGGCGGACCTGCTCGGCGTGGCGGTCGACAAGGGCGAGATCCACGCGATCGCCGACGGCGACCCGAATCTCTATCTGCTCGAGAAGCGCAGCAACGGCGCATACACCGAGCTGGCGACGAACCTGTCCGGCGAATACGCGCGCAAGGTGTGCTGCGTGATTGGCGCGCGCGGCGACCTCGTGCGCAACGACCGGCCGTCGGCCGCCGCGCTCGCGCGCTCGATCGTGCAGGCCACGGAGTTCACGCACGACAACCCGAACGAAGCCGCGAAGGTGTTCGCGAAGTATTCGCCGAAGATCAACCCCGATGACCTGCGCAAGCTCTACGCGACGCTCACCTACAACCACCACCCGACCAACGTCGACCTGCAGCAGGAAATCGCGTTCTACGCGGACGACTTCCGCCGCATCAGCGTGCTGAAGAAGAGCACCGACCCGCAGCGCTTCGCGCAGCAGGTCTATGCGAACGTGCTGGGGTGACGCGATGTCGACGATCGAACACGCGCCCGCCGCACGTACCGCGTCCGCCGCTTCCGGCGGCAGTGCCGCCGCATCCGCGCCCGCACCCGCGTCGCGCGTCGCATGCATCGCCTGCGAAGCCACGCTGGCCGCCGAAGCGCGCCGCGCGCGTACCTGGCCGACCGGCATCGCCGCCGCGCTCGCATGGGGCGCGCTCGGCGCCCTCACGCGACTGTGGCCGAACCGCGTCGTCGGTTTCAGCGACTGGGCGTACACCGGCGAATTCGCCGTCGGCGCGTGGACGATCGCCGCGCTGTTGCTGGTCGCCGCCACGCTCGGCCATCTCGTCCCCGCGACGCGCACGCGGCTCGCGCGCGTGCGCCCGGCCGGCCCGTGGCTCGTCGCGCTGCCGCTCGTGCTCGCCGCGTGGGAAATCGTCACCGCGAAAACCGGCTGGCTGCCGACCCCGTTCTTCGCGCCGCCGCAGGCGCTGATCGAGGTCTACGTCGATGACTGGCCGCGCCTCGCCGGCAGCGCCGGCAACACGCTGAAGCTGCTCGCGCTCGGCTTTGCCTACGGCGTCGCGGTGGGCTTTGCCGTAGGCGTGTCGATTGGCTGGTCGCGCCGGATCGGCTACTGGGTGCATCCGGTGCTGCGCGTGCTCGGCCCCGTGCCGGCCACCGCGCTGCTGCCGCTCACGTTCTACTTCTTCCCGTCGAGCTATTCGGCGGCTGCGTTCCTGATCGCGCTCGCAACCGGCTTCCCGGTCGCGGTGCTCACGTGGTCGGGCGTCGCGAGCGTCAACAAGCAGTATTACGACGTCGCGCGCACGCTCGGCGCGAACGCGCGCTTCCTCGTGCTGCGCGTCGCGATTCCGGCCGCGCTGCCGCACGTGTTCGTCGGCATCTTCATGGGGCTGAGCGCGTCGTTCACGGTGCTGGTCGTCGCCGAGATGATGGGCGTCAAGTCGGGGCTCGGCTGGTACCTGAGCTGGGCGCAGGGCTGGGCATCGTACGTGAACATGTATGCGGCGCTGATCGTGATGGCGCTGCTGTTTTCCGGGCTGATCGCGCTGCTGTTCGCGGTGCGCGACCGCGTGCTCGCCTGGCAGAAAGGAACCGTCAAATGGTGAGCGCCGCCGTACTCGAATCGTCCGTTGCATCGTCCGTTGCCGCTACGCCCGCCGTCACGGCGCCGCGCGGCGCGCGCATCGACATCCGCCGCGTGAGCCATGCGTTCGACGGCCCCGGCGGTGCGCTGCCGGTGCTCGACGACGTCACGCTGTCGGTCGCGGCCGGCGAATTCGTCGCGCTGCTCGGCCCGAGCGGCTGCGGGAAGTCGACGCTGCTGCGCCTCGTCGCGGGCCTCGACGCCGCGCGGCAAGGCACGATCGCGCAGGACGGCGTGCCGATCGAGCAACCCGATCCGTCGCGCATCGTCGTGTTCCAGGACCCGACGCTGTACCCGTGGCGGCGCGTGCGTGCGAACGTCGCGCTCGGCCTCGAGGCACGCGGCGTGGCGCGCGCGTCGCAGCATCGCGTCGACGATGCGCTCGCGCGCGTCGGGCTGCAGGAATTCGCGAACGTGTTCCCCCATCAGTTGTCCGGCGGGATGGCGCAGCGCGTCGCGCTGGCCCGCGCGCTCGTCAACGATCCGCGCCTGCTGATTCTCGACGAGCCGCTCGGCAAGCTCGATTCGCTGACGCGGCTCACGATGCAGGCCGAGCTCACCGGGCTGTGGCAACGCGACGGCTTCTCCGCGCTGCTCGTCACGCACGATGTCGAGGAAGCGCTGTTCCTCGCGCAGCGCGTGATCGTGTTCGGGCCGCGCCCCGCGCGGATCGTCGCCGAGTTGCACGTCGACCTGCCCTATCCGCGCCATCGCGGCGACCCGCGCCTCGCCGAACTGCGTCACGACGCGCTGCGGCATCTCGGGCTCGATGCGAGCTGGTAGATGCGCGGTACCGTTCGACGAAGGGCCGCCGCGCGGCGCGGCCGTAGCCGATGAACGCGCCGACGTTCGCCGACTGGGCGCTCCTGTTTCTGCAAGGGCTGTATCGCGCGCAAATCGCGCTGGCGCGCGTATTGCATGCGATCGGGCTGACAGGCGACGCCGACGGTCAAGCCGCGTGGCCGTGGGCTCATCGCATCGCGCTCGAAACGCTGCGCATCGACGCGGGACTCACGCGGCAACTCGCGTTCGCCGGGGCGGCGACTGTGCTGGCGGTCGTGCTCGCGGGCATCGCACTTGCTTCGCGCAAGTGGCGTGTCGTATCGGCAGTCGCCGCGCTGGCCGTTGCGTGGTTCGCGCCGTGGCCGCCGTCGTCACTGTGGCTCTCGCCTGCCGTACCGACGAGTTTCCAGCGCGATCCCGCGCCGTTTTCCGTATCGAACGTGATGCGCGGCGCGCATCTGTATGCGCAGCACTGCGCGGCGTGCCACGGCGCGGACGGACGCGGCGAAGGACCGCTCGCGGCCGCGCTCCCGCACTGGCCGCCGACTTTCGCCGGCGCGCTGCTCGCCCGGCGTCTCGACGGCGAGCTGTTCTGGCGCGTGCGCCACGGCACGCGCGACGAACACGGCGCGTCGACGATGCCCGGCTTCGCCGCGACGCTCGGCCCCGAGGACACCTGGGCCGTGCTCGACTACCTGAAAGCGCTCGCCGCGGGCAGCGGCGCGCAGGCGGAAGGCGCGTGGCCCCTGCCGGTCCCGCTGCCGGCGCTCGACGTGCGCTGCGGCGCCGCCGCGCCCCAGCCGCTCGAACGCTGGCGCGACGGCCAGCGCGTGCGCGTCGTCGCGCTCGCGCCGGGCGCGACGCCGCCGCCAGAAGACGCGCGCTGGCAAACCTTGCTCGTCACGGCACGCGGCGCGCCCGTGGCACTGGCAACCGGCGCCGCGCGAGCCGATTGCGTCGCGTCGACGCCCGACGCGTGGCGCGCCTTCGCGACGATCGCCGGCGTGGCGCCCGACGCGCTCGCCGGCACGCAACTGCTCGCCGATCGGCGCGGCTGGCTGCGGGCACGCGCGTTGCCGGGCAGCGCCGGCTGGTCGGATGCCGACCTGCTGTGCCGCTCGGATGCCACCGCACGACCGGCCGTGCCGGCAGCGACCGGCGATCCGCTGACCGCGCTGCTGCTGCGCGTCGACACCGAACCCGTACGCGATGTGCAGGCCGGGCTTCCGCATTGAATAAAGCCCTGAACTTCTCTTCCGACCGAGCTTCACGATGAATCCGACCCGACGCCATTTCCTCGCACAGGCGAGCGCCCTCGCCACGATCGCAGCGGCCCCGGCTGCCCTCCACGCGCAATCGGGCTCGCGGCCGCTGTTGCGCGCGGGCGACCAGAAAGGCGGGCTGCGCGCGCTGCTCGAAGCGGCCGGCGAACTGAACGGCCTGGCGTACGACATCGCGTGGACCGAGTTCCCGGCCGCCGCGCCGCTCGCCGAAGCGCTGAACGCGGCCGCGGTCGACTGTGGCCCGATCGGCGATGCACCGGTGATCTTCGCGCTCGCATCGGGCGCACGCATCAAGGTGATTGGCGCGAACCGCTCCGACCCATACGGCACGGCGGTGCTCGTGCAACCCGACGCGACGCTGAAAGGCGCAGCCGACCTGAAGGGCAAGCGCATCGGCACCACGCGCGGCTCGATCGGCCATTTCGTCACGCTGAAGGCGCTCGATGCAGCCGGCCTGCCGCCCGACGCCGTGTCGTTCCGCTTCCTGCCGCCGGCCGACACGATGCTGGCGCTCGCAACCGGTTCGATCGACGCGTGGGCGACCTGGGAACCCTATACCGCGCTCGCCGAAACGAGCGGCCGCGCGCGCGTGCCGTCAATGGCCGCGGACTGTGGTCGGGCCTCAGCTACCTCGCGGCGACCGACGCGGCGATCGCGGCGAAGCGCGACGTGCTGCACGATTTCCTGCGGCGCGTCGTCCGCGCGCAGACCTGGTCGTACCGCCATGTCGATGCGTATTCCGCCGCACTCGCGCGCATCATCGGCATTCCGCCGGCGGCCGCGAAGCTGCAGTTCGAGCGCCGCAACACGCGCTGGCTGCCGATCGACGCGACGGTCATCGCGGAGCAACAACGCACGGCCGACTTCTATCTGAAAGCGGGACTGCTGCGCCAGCCGCTCGACGTGCGCACGACGTTCGACTCCGGCTTCCCGCTCGCATGACCGGCCGCGCGACGGCGCGCACCAAACGGCTGCGGCATGATCTGGCACAATCGCAGTCTCGCCATTCGCCTCCAGCCAGCGTCATGCCAGCCATCGCCGAACTCTTCGTCTACCCGATCAAATCCTGCGCCGGCATCGCGTTGTCGCGCGCGCAACTGCTCGAAACGGGCCTCGCGTACGACCGCCACTGGCTGATCACGGATCCGCAAGGACGGATGCTCACGCAGCGCACGCACCCGCGTCTCGCGCTGATCCGCCCGACGCTCGAGCACGATGCGCTCGTGCTGAACGCGCCGGGCATGCCGGAAATCCGCACGCCGCTCAACGGCGATGCGACGCCCGCCAACCCGAAGATGGCCGCGACCGTATGGCGCGACACCGTCGACGCGATCGACACGGGCGCCGAAACGGCCGCGTGGTTCACCGAATTCCTCGGCTTGCCGACGAAGCTCGTGCGCTTCGGCGCCGACGCCCGCCGCGCCTGCGACCGCGATTGGACCAGCGACATCGATACGCATACGCAGTTCGCGGATGCGTATCCGCTGCTCGTGATCGGCCAGGCGTCGCTCGACGACCTGAACGCGCGGCTCACGGCGAAAGGCGCGCCGGCGATTCCGATGAACCGCTTCCGGCCGAACATCGTCGTGTCGGATCTCGACGCGTACGAAGAGGATTTCGTCGAGCACCTCGACGCCCGCGGTGAGACGCCCGTGCGGCTGCGCCTCGTGAAGCTGTGCACGCGCTGCCCGATGCCGACGATCGACCAGGTGAGCGGCGCGCCGAATCCGCAATGGCCACACGAGCCGACCGACACGATGCAGACCTATCGCGCGAACCCGAACTACGGCGGTGCGCTGACGTTCGGCATCAATGCGATCGTCGTCGAAGGCGCGGGCACGTGGCTCGAAGTCGGCCAGTCGCTGGAAGCGGAGATCGGGTTCGGCGATTGAGCCGGGCGCGCGGAACCGCTCGCCCCCTTTCACTGCCGGGAAGCCGCGACTCTCGGCCACCGCTTCCCGCATCGCTGATCGCCATCACGCAACGCGCGGCGCGGCGTCGTTCGCCGCCGGCAGCCAGATCGTCACGACCAAACCGCCACCGCCCGCATCGGCCAGCGTCACGCTGCCCTGATGCACGCGCGCGATCTCGCGCACGATCGACAGCCCGAGCCCCGTCCCTTCGACCGTCTGCGTCTTGCTGCCGCGATGGAAGCGCTCGAACACCGCGTCGCGTTCGTCCGCCGGAATGCCCGGCCCGTTGTCGATGACGTCGAGCCGCGCATGCTCGCCATCGCGCGATACGCGCACCGTGATCACCGCGCGGTCGCCCGCATAACGGATCGCGTTGTCGATCAGGTTGCCGATCATCTCGCCGAGCAGGTCGGACTGCCCGTGCACGTCGATATCGGCCTCGTGCTCGAAACCGAGATCGATGTCGCGCGCGCGGGCGACCGGCGACCAGTCGAGCGTCACGCTGCGCGCGAGCCGGTGCAGCGCGACCGGCTTATGCGCGACCGCATGGCCGCTGTCCGAATCGAGCCGCGACAGCGACAGCAGTTGCTGCACGATCTTCGCGGCCTGCCGCACCGCACCGTTCGCACGCCGCAGGTGCCCGTTCGCGCGCGGCTGCTCGTCGGGTCGCAACGCGAGTTCGACGCCCGCCTGCACGGCCGCGAGCGGCGTCTTCAGTTGATGGGCCGCGTCCGCGAAGAAGCGGCGCCGCGCGACCTGCATCCGCTGCGTGCGGCCGATGTACTGGTTGATCGACTCGACGAGCGGCGCGAGTTCGCTCGGCACCGCGCCGGTATCGAGCGGCGTCGTATCGTCCTCGCTGCGCGCGGCGACCGTCGCCGACAGCCGGTTCAGCGGCCGCAACCCGCGCCCGACGCCGAGCCACACGATGCCGAGCGCCAGCACGACGAGTAATCCTTCCTGCAGCAGCGACCCCACCAGGATCTCGCGCGCGAGCGCCTGGCGCGCCTCGATCGTCTCGCCGACCATCACCCACACGATGCGCGACTGCGCGGTCGGCACGTCGTGCACCGGGATGCGCAGCGCGGCCATCCGCAACTGCTCGCCGCGATAGACGACGTCGTAATAACGCGTGACGAACAACGCGCCGTCGCCTGCGTCGCGCCCTTGCGGCAGCGGCAGGTCCGGGTAGCCGGTGATCGTGTGGCCGTTGTCCTCGCGGATCAGGTAGTAGACCTTGCCGCCGTCGCTCGACTCGAGCATTTCGAGCGCGAGATATGGCAGGTCGACCTCGATCTCGCCGTCGTTGAGCCGCACGCCTTCGCGGATCGACTTCAGCGACGACGACAGCGTGCGGTCGAACGCGACGTGCGCGGCGCTCATCGCGCGCTGGTACGTGAGCCACGAGTCGAGCGCGAGCAGCCCGAGCAGCGGCAGCAGCAGCCACAGCGCGACCTGGGTGCGCAGGTTCGTGCGGGTCACTCGGCCTCCTGCCAGGCGGGCCCATGGGGCATGGCGGAACATGCACCCCGCACCACTCGGCGCCCGCGCGGCCGGCCGTGAAGGGCGTGCGTGTCGTTGGCGGGCCGCGAACGTGTCGATCCGGCATGGCGCGTCAACGTGCCCACCCGTTCCGCGCAAAGATCGTGAGCGCTGCGGCGGCTCATTCAGCCGTCTCCGCCTTCGCTTCCAGCAGATAACCGAGCCCCCGCAGCGTGACGATCGCGATGCCCGTGTTCTCGAGCTTCTTGCGCAGCCGGTACACGTAGATCTCGATCGCGTCGGCGTTCACCGACTCGTCGAGCCCGAAGATCTTCTCCGACAGCGTTTCCTTGTTGATCGCGCGGCCGTTGCGCAGGATCAGCACCTCGAGCACCGAGCGCTCGCGCGGCGTGAGCGACAACGGCTCGCCCGCAAGCTGGAAGCTGCGGTCGATACTGTCGTACGAAAGCGGCCCGCATTCGACCCGCGAATGCTCGTGGCCGAGGCTGCGGCGGATCAGCGCGCGGGCGCGCGCCTCCAGTTCGGTCAGTTCGAACGGCTTCGCCAGATAGTCGTCGGCGCCGAGATCGAGCCCCTTCACGCGATCCTCGACCGACCCGTGCGCGGTCAGGATCAGCACCGGCACCGGATTGCGGCGCGCGCGCAGCCGCCGCAGCACTTCCAGCCCGTCGAGCTTCGGCAGCCCGAGGTCGAGAATCACCAGCGCGTAATCCTGCGTGCGCAGCACGTGGTCGGCCGCCTCGCCGTCCGCCATGTGATCGACCGCGAAGCGCGCCGCGCTCAGCGCATCGTTCAGCGACTGGGCGAGGTTCGGATTGTCTTCGACGAGCAGCACACGCATGGGGATTCCGTAAGGTCAGCGACAGGCCGCTACATTACATGATCCTTTCCATCACGACGCCTCGCGGAAACACGGGTTGCGCCGCCCGTGCGGGCGCGCGTCGGCCGGCGCGCCGTCCGTCGCTCAGCGCTCGGCGGCGGGACGATTCCGCGTGGCGAAGCGCGAACCGTCGTCTGCCCGGCGCGGCTCGCGCAGGCCGACCGCCACCGCCAGGAATGCGGCGCTCGCGCCGGCCGTGACGACGATCATCGGGCGCGCGGTGCCGTCCGACAGCCATGCCAGCACGCCGCCGCACGCGGCCGTGATCGCCATCTGGATAAAGAAGAACAGCCCGGACGCCGTCCCGGCGATCGTCGTATACGGCTGCATCACCGCGAACTGGCAGGCCGGAATCGCGATCCCGACGGCGATCATCACGAAGAACATCGGGACGACCAGCGCCGCGACCGCCGTCGGCGCGATCGCGCCGCCGATCCACAGCACGGCGGCGCTGGCCAGATTGACGCCCGCCGCCGCCGCAATGACCGAATCGGCCTTCCAGCGCGTGCCGGTCCGCGCGAACAGGTTCGAACCGATCAGGTAGCCGAGCACGGTCAGGCCGAAGATCGCCGCATACACCGGGCCCGATACGCCGCGCTGCCGCTGGAACAGCGTCGACGATTCCGCGATGAACGGGTAGTACGTGCAGTAAGCGAAACTGATGGCGAGCGAGTAGCGCAGGAAACTGCGCTCGCGCAGCAGGCCCGCGTACGTCCGCAGAAGCCCCGCGCCCGATGCTGGCCGTCCGTCGCGTTCGCGCGTCTCCGGCAGGTAGCGCAGCACCATCGCCGTTGCGATCAGCCCGCCCGCCGCCAGCAAACCGAACACGCCGCGCCAGCCGAGCCATTCGGCCACCGCGCTGCCGGCCAGCGGCGCAATCACCGGCGACAGCGCCATGCCGGCCGAGATGCGGCCCAGCATCGTGGCCTGCATCGCCGTCGGGAAGCGCTCGCGCACGATCACCCGCCCGATCACCGTTCCGCTGCAGCCGCCCAACGCCTGGAAGATGCGGGCGGCGACGATCGCCGTGACGCTGGTCGACCACGCGCAGGCAACGCTTGCGACCACGTAGAGGCACAGGCCGCCGAGCAGGACGGGACGGCGGCCATAGCGGTCGGACAACGGCCCCGACGCCAGCATCGACAGCGCGTAGCCGACCATGTACAGGGTGAGCGTGAGCTGCAACTGGGCATCGGTGCCGTGCAGCGCGTCCGCCATCGCCGGCAGCGATGGCAGGTATGCATCGATCGTGACCCGCGGCAGGCACACGACGAGCATCAACAGGAGCAGCCAGCCCCACTGGGGTAATGAACGCGTTTTCATGCGGTGAGCTCGTCTCCGGTCGGATTGATGGGGTCGACAGCAATCTAAGGTCAAAGTGATATAAGCTGAAGGGCCATTAAATCCGTGACTGAATAGACCACTATGCCGCGAGGCAAAGCCGCGATTCCGCTTGATCTGCCGTGCCCGGCCGGGCTGTCCGCGGGCAGTCCGCAGTCGAAGCAGGAATGCATCGCCGACGCGCTGCGCGACGCGATCCTGAAACGCCTGTTGCCCGGCGACAGCCCGCTGCCGTCCAGCCGCACGCTTGCCGCGCGCTGGGGCGTCGCCCGGGGGACGGTCGAAGCGGCGTACGACCGGCTGTGCTCCGAGGGCTACATCGCCCGCACGCAAGGGTCGGGGTCGCGGGTATGCGCGGTGGTGCCGGACAGCTATCTGCGCGCGGCCGCGCAATCGCGCGACACCAATGGCTTTCCCCCTTCCGACGCACGCCCCGCGCCAGTGCGCCCGACCGACGACGTCGCGCCGGAACAAGGCGTGCGCCCGGGCGTCCCGTTCGTCGCGCGGCTTGCTGATCCCGGCCTGCTGCCGATGCAGCAATGGAAGAAGGCGCTCGGGGCCAGCCTGCTTGCCGCGACCGCGCACGACCTCGGTGCCACGCCGGCGCAAGGCGTCGAAAGCCTGCGCGACGAAATCGCCGCCTACCTGCGCGAATACCGCGGCATCCCGTGCGACGCCGGCGACATCTTCATCACGACCGGCATCCGCCATTCGATCGACCTCGTCGCGCGCACGCTGCTCGCGCCCGGCTCGCCAGTGCTGATGGAGGATCCCGGCTATGCGTCGGCGTGGCAGATCTTCACGATCGCGGGCGCGACCGTGATCGACGTGCCGGTCGATCGGGAAGGCATCGACACGGCGGCGCTGGACCGCTATCCCGAGGCGCGCGCGGCGTACGTGACGCCTGCCCATCAGGCGCCGCTCGGCGTGACGATGTCGGTGTCGCGCCGGCTCGAACTGCTCGACTGGGCGCAGCGCACCCGTGCATGGATCATCGAGGACGACTACGACGGCGAATTCAGCTACCAGACCGCGCCGCTGCCCGCGCTGAAATCACTCGACGCGTGCGATCGCGTGATCTACTGCGGCTCGTTCAACAAGACGCTGTTCTCGGGGTTGCGGATCGGCTTCATGGTCGTGCCCGCGGAACTGCGGCCGGCGCTGTCGGCCGTGTGGCATGCGACCGCGCGCTCGGTCGGCGTGGCGCCGCAGCTGGCGCTGGCCCGCTTCATCGCGCACGGCGATTTTGCGAAGCACCTGCGCGCCGCGCGTCACGCGTACCGCCAGCGACGCGACCTCGTGCTCGACCAGCTGGCGAAACACGCGGGCGGGCGGTACACGGTGTCCGGCGAGCACGCAGGCTTTCATTTCGTGCTGTGGCTGCCGCCCGGGATGGACGACGCGACGTACGTCGCGCAAGCCCGGGCGGCCGGCGTCGAATTGCAGCCGATCCGCGGATTCTGTCGAAGCGCCCGGTGCGAAGCGGGCGTGGTCGTCGGGTATTCCGCGCTGACGGCCGCGCACGCGCGGCATGGCGGCCGGCTGCTCGGCAAGCTGCTCGCGCAACCCGCCTAGCCGCGCCTGTCATCGTTGCCGCGCCCCGCGGCAACCCGCCGCTCTCCCTTGTCCAGCCGTGCCGCGCGCTGCGAAACGCGCGGCCGCCGCCGCTTCGACCTCGGGAAATCCATGACACGAACGACACGATTGTGAACAGAAATGAAAGCGGGCTGAAAGTGCGCCGCAATTAACATCCGCTCCACTCGAACAACACCTAGACGTAACTGGAGGAAGACATGCCGTTTGCACCGAAGCACCTCGCCGCCGCGCTGGCGGTCGTTCTGGGCACTGCCGCCGGCAGCGCCGCCGCGCAGGTTCCGGCCGGGTATCCGGGGAGCTACCAGGGCGTCATCGACGCCGCGAAGAAGGAAGGCAAGCTGATCGTCTACTCGACGACCGACACGGGCCTCGTGCGCCCGCTGATCAAGGACTTCGAAAGCCTGTACGGCGTGAAGGTCGAGTACAACGACATGAACAGCACCGAGCTGTACAACCGCTACATCAGCGAGAACGCGGCGAGCAGCACCAGCGCCGACGTGCTGTGGAGCTCGGCGATGGACCTGCAGGTCAAGCTCGTCAACGACGGCCTGATGGCGTCGTACGATTCCCCCGAAAGCGCGAACCTGCCGCAATGGGCGCAGTACCAGAAGCAGGCCTACGGCACGACGTTCGAGCCGCTCGCGATCGTCTACAACAAGCGCCTGATCCCCGAGAACGAAGTGCCGAAGACGCGCGCCGAGCTGATCAAGCTGCTCGCGTCGCAACCGGACAAGTTCAAGGGCAAGCTCACGACGTACGACGTCGAGAAATCCGGCGTCGGCTTCAACGCGCTGACGCAGGACGCGCACCTGAACGAGAAGGTCACGTGGGAACTCGTGAAGGCGATCGGCGCGACCGGCCCGAAGCTGCAGTCGAGCACCGGCGCGATGATGGAGCGCATCTCGTCGGGCGAGAACCTGATCGGCTACAACATCTTCGGATCGTACGCGTACGCGAAGGCAAAGAAGGACAAGTCGATCGGCTACGTGTTTCCGAAGGACTACACACAGATCGTGAGCCGCCTCACCACCATCTCGAAGAAGGCGAAGAATCCGAACGCCGCGAAGCTGTGGGTCGACTACCTGCTGTCGAAACGCGGCCAGACGCTGATCGCGAACCAGGCCAACCTGTACGCGATCCGCACGGACGTGACCGGCGAAACGTCGGCCGCGGGCCTCACGAAGGAACTCGGCGATTCGCTGAAGCCGATCCAGATCGGCACCGGCCTGCTCGTCTATCTGGACCAGTCGAAGCGGCTCGCGTTCCTGAAGCAATGGCAGCAGGCGATCAAGGGCTGATCCACTGATCGGCTTCGGCCGGCCAATGGCCGCCCGCCACGTCGCGCGGGCGGCCCCTTCCCCATACCGACTTCCTAGAGGCGGCCATCCGGATGGCCGCAGGGGCGAACTCATGCTTTCAACCAGCACACGCGGATCGGTGCCTGCCGTTCCGCCCGCCACCGGCCCGCGCGACGCGATTCCCGCGCTGCCGGTCAGCAGCCTGCAGCCGCTCGCCGGCATGCTGCGCTGGATCGTCGTCGCGGTACTGACCATCGCGGTCGCGCTGCCGCTCGGCTTCATCCTGTTCCAGAGCCTGCTGTCCGCACCGTTCTTCGATGCGAACAAGACGCTCGGCATCGACGGCTTCCGTTTCGTCTTCAGCGATCCCGATTTCTGGTCGGCCGTGAAGAACTCGTTCATCATCGCCGGCGGGATGCTGTTCATCTCGATCCCGCTCGGCGGCATCCTCGCGTTCCTGATGGTGCGCACCGACTTGCCCGGCCGCCGCTGGCTCGAACCGCTGCTGCTCACGCCGGTGTTCGTGTCGCCGATGGTGCTCGCGTTCGGCTACGTGGTCGCGGCCGGCCCGGTCGGCTTCTACTCGGTGTGGTTCAAGGCACTGTTCGGGGTGCAAAGCGTGCCCTGGAACGTGTACTCCGTCTTCGCGATCACTATGATCGTCGGCCTCACGCACGTGCCGCACGTGTACCTGTACTCGTCGGCCGCGCTGCGCAACCTCGGCTCGGACGTCGAGGAAGCCGCGCGCGTGACGGGCGCCCGCCCGTTCCGCGTCGCGCTCGACGTGAGCCTGCCGATGACGATGCCCGCGCTGCTGTTCGCCGGCGTGCTGGTGTTCTTCCTCGGCTTCGAGGTGTTCGGGCTGCCGCTCGTGCTCGGCGATCCGGAAGGCCACCTCGTGCTCGCGACCTACCTGTACAAGCTGACCAACAAGCTCGGCGTGCCGTCGTATCACCTGATGGCCGCGGTCGCGGTGTGCATCGTCGCGATCACGTTTCCGCTCGTGCTGCTGCAGCGCCGCCTGCTGAAGACCGCGAACCGCTTCGTCACCGTGAAGGGCAAGGCCGGCCGCGCGACCGTGCTGCCGCTCGGCGTATGGCGCTGGGTCGCGCTCGCGATCGTCGCGCTGTGGCTGATGCTGACCGTGATCGTGCCGATCTCGGGCATCGTGCTGCGCGCGTTCGTGACCAACTGGGGCGAAGGCGTCGCGCTCGCCGAGGTGCTCACGCTGTCGAACTTCATCGAACTGTTCGAGCAGGACAACCTGGTGCGCGCGATCGTCAATACGCTCGGCATCGGCGTGATCGGCGGCGCGCTCGCGATCGGCTTCTACTCGCTGGTCGCGTTCGCCGGCCACCGCCGCCCCGACTGGGCCACCAAGCTGCTCGATTACCTGGTGCTGCTGCCGCGCGCGGTGCCCGGCCTGCTCGCCGGTCTCGCGTTCCTGTGGATCTTCCTGTTCGTCCCGGGCCTGCGCGAGCTGAAGAACTCGATGTGGAGCATCTGGATCGCGTACACGGTCGTGTGGCTCGCGTACGGGATGCGGCTCATCCAGAGCGCGCTGCTGCAGGTCGGCCCCGAGCTCGAGGAAGCCGGCCGCAGCGTCGGCGCGACGCGCAGCCGCGTGTCGCTCGACGTGACGCTGCCGCTCGTGCGTTTCGGCCTGCTCGCCGCGTGGCTCCTGATCTTCATGATCTTCGAGCGCGAATACTCGACGGCCGTCTACCTGCTGTCGCCCGGCACCGAAGTGATCGGCGCGCTGCTCGTGTCGCTGTGGGCGACCGGCGCCGTCGACCAGGTCGCCGCGCTTTCTGTCATCAACATTGCGATGGTCGGCGCCGGTCTCGGCGTGGCCCTGCGTTTCGGAGTGAAACTTCATGGATAAGCTCATCGTCGACGACCTGCACCTCAGCTACGGCACCAATCCGATCCTCAAGGGCGTGTCGTTCGAACTGAAGGCCGGCGAAGTCGTGTGCCTGCTCGGCGCGTCGGGCAGCGGCAAGACCACGCTGCTGCGCGCGGTGGCCGGCCTCGAACAGCCGTCCGACGGCCGCATCCAGCTCGACGACCGCGTGTTCTTCGACGGCGCGCAGCGCGTCGACCTACCCGTCGAGCAGCGCTCGCTCGGCCTCGTGTTCCAGTCGTACGCGCTGTGGCCGCACCGTACCGTCGCCGACAACGTCGGCTACGGGCTGAAGCTGCGCCGCGTCGCACCGGCCGAACAGAAGCGCCGCGTGCAGAGCGCGCTCGACCAGCTCGGCCTCGGCCATCTCGCGGAACGCTTTCCGCATCAGCTGTCGGGTGGCCAGCAGCAGCGCGTCGCGATTGCGCGCGCGCTCGTCTACAACCCGCCGGTGATCCTGCTCGACGAACCGCTGTCGAACCTCGACGCGAAGCTGCGCGAGGAAGCGCGCGCCTGGCTGCGCGAGCTGATCGTGTCGCTCGGGCTGTCGGCCCTGTGCGTGACGCACGACCAGACCGAAGCGATGGCGATGTCCGACCGCATCCTGCTGCTGCGCAACGGCCGCATCGAGCAGGAAGGCACGCCGGCCGAGCTGTACGGCGCGCCGCGCTCGCTGTATACGGCCGAGTTCATGGGCAGCAACAACCGGATCGATGCGCGCGTCGCGGCCATTGACGGCGAACGCGTGACGCTCGTCGGCGACGGCTGGGAACTGCAGGCGCTCGCCCGCGACACCTTCGCGCCGGGCCAGGACGCGCAGGCCGTGATCCGCCTCGAACGCGTGCAGGTCGCCGACGGCCCGGGTGCGAACCGGCTGCAGGCCGACCTCGTCACGTCGATGTATCTCGGCGACCGCTGGGAATACCTGTTCCATTGCGGCGAGATGCGCCTGCGCGCATTCGGTCACGTGCCGCGCGCAGCGGGCAAGCACTGGATCGAATTCCCGGCCAACGACTGCTGGGCGTTCGCGAAAGCGGGCTGACCCCGTCGCGGCGGCCCACGCGCCGCCGCGCATGCATTCGCGCACACATCCCTTCGCGCCCCGCATCGGCGCGACGCGTACCCGTTTTCTGTTTCAACCCGCCCACAAAAACCAAGGAGACACCGTCAAAATGAAGTCACGCGTAGAACGTTCGATTCGAACAGTAGTCCTCACCGGTTCGGCCGCGGCAGCCTGTATCGCCGTGCCGGCCGCGCACGCGCAGTCGTCGGTCACGATCTACGGGATCATGGACGCCGGCATCGAGTTCGCCAACCACGCGGCGCCGGAAGGCGGCAATTCCGTCAAGCTCAAGTCGGGCAACAAGAACACGTCGCGCTGGGGCTTGCGCGGCGTCGAGGATCTCGGCGGCGGGCTGAAGGCGGTGTTCCGGCTGGAAAGCGGGATCGACCTCGCGAACGGCGCGTCCGACGACGGCCCCGACTCGATCTTCGCGCGCCGCGCGACGGTCGGCCTGAAAAGCAAATGGGGCGAACTGACGCTCGGCCGCAACTTCACCGTCACGTACGACTACATGATGCCGTTCGACCCGATGGGTTATTCGCAGAACTATTCATGGGCATCGTCGTCGATGGCGACCGGCGGCCGCAAGGACGGCATGTTCACGCGCTCGTCGAATGCGGTGCGCTACGACGGTGAATTCAGCGGCTTCAAGTTCGGCGCGTTGTACGGCTTCGGCAACGTGCCGGGCAGCATGAAGACCAGCTCGAAATACGACTTCGCGGCCGGCTACGAAACAGGCCCGTTCGCCGCGGTGGTCACGTTCGACCGGCAGAACGGCGCCGCCGATAGCGTGACGCCGGCCGATGCGGTCAACTATATCCAGGGCATCCACGCCGGCCTGAGCTACGACTTCGGCAACCTGAAGACGATGGCCGGCTATCGCAATTACAAGCGCACGTATCGCACGAGCGCCGCGAACCAGTTGAGCGACATGTACTGGGTCGGCGGCTCGTACCAGTTCACGCCGACGTTCTCGCTGATCGGCGCCGTGTATCACCAGAACATTAAAGGCGGCACGGATGCCGATCCGACGCTCGTGTCGATGCGCGCGCAATACGCACTGTCGAAGCGCACGGTGCTGTACGCAGCCGGCGCATTCGCGATCGGGAAGCATGGGCAGAAGGTCGGTGTATCGCGCGATGTCAACGGGTACGGCACCACGCAGGTCGGGGTGACGGCCGGGATTCAGCAGCGGTTCTGAGTCTGATGCGGCGGGTGGCGGCGCGCGCGTTGCGTCGCTGCGCCGCGTTGCCCGTTCGCTCGCGACGGGCCACCGTTCCCTTGGTTGTTGCACGAAGCGTGATCGCCGGACCTATCGGTATCGTAAGGAGATCACGTGCGAAAACGGTGCCCGCCGTGCGTTCGGCCACGCGGTGCACCGCCTCTTCTTCATCTGCCCTCGCCCATCGTGAACACCAATCGCACGAGGCTGCTCGCATCGCCCCAATGCACGCCGACGTCCGCCAGCGGCACTACCTGCGTCTCGATTGCCAGCCCCGCCGGCCCGGCCGCGTCGAACACGCCGCGCACCGACGCCAGCAGGCGCGGCAGCGACACACTGCCGAGGCCGCTGCCCATCAGCTCGATCGCGGTCGCCCGCAACACCGCGCCCGGCAGCAGCACATCCGCGCCGCCGATCGAGCCGATCTGCACGAAGCGCAGCCGGCGGCCTTCGGGCGTTGCCTTCGCCGCAGCAACCAGCAGCGTCTGCGCGCTGGCACCCCACAAATAGTCGAGCACAACGTCTACGCCTGCACGGAAGTGTGGCTCGAGCGCGCGCGCCAAATGCGCGTCGTCCTGCTGCAGCGACACGACGGCATCCGCACCCGCACCGAGCAATGCCTGCAACGCGGCCGCGTTGCGGCCGGTCGCGACCACCTTCGCGGCGCCGAGATGCTTCGCGATCCGCACCGCCAGCCGCCCCGACGTACCCGTCGCGCCGTTGACGAGCACCGTCTCGCCCGCGACGAGCCGGGCGCGCTCGGTCAGCGCGGCCCACGACGACATCCCGGGAATCGCGATCGCCGCGGCCGTGATGTCGTCGAGCGAGTCGGGCAACGGCACGCACCGCGTATCGGGCACGATCGTGCGCTCGGCCATCGCGCCGAACGGTGCGGGCGCGCCGAAGAAATAGACGCGTTGCCCGTCGTCGAGGCGGCCCACGCCGTCGACGCCGACGACGAACGGATAACGCCCGTCCGACGAGTAATGCGTGCCGGACGCCCGCCCCTGCGCGATCCGGCTCAGCGCGGACGCCGTCACGTCGATCAGGCAATGGCCCGGCATCGCGCGCGGCGCGTCGAATTCCATATGGACGGGACGCTCGCCGGCGCCCGTCACGACTGCTGCTTTCATGGTGACTCCTTGAATCGGGATACTCGATCGACAGTTCCGGCGCGTGTCAATGCGCTTCGAGCCACGCGCGCAGCGCGGGCTCGCGTACGTCCAGCACGTCGAACAGGCCAAGTGTGCGCAACGCGGGCAACGCGTCGATCGTGTCGGCTTCCGCGCGCGCCCGGTCGGCAGGCGCGGCGTTCGGGTCGGTCAGCACTCGCGCGTTGACCAGGAACGCGCCGACGGTGCCCTTGCGGATCGTCGTTCCGTCGGCCTCGATCCGGTCGGCATGGTCGGGAAGCATCTGTTCGGCTCGCATCGTGTCGTACTCCGGTTGTCATCGATGGGCCCAGTGTAGGCGTGCGAATCCGGCCGATCTCCGGTATAACGGCCATTCGATACCGCTATCCGGCCATGTCCGATCCACTCCTGCCCGCCCGATTCGTCACGTCCGACGACGGCCCGTTCGTCGTCGCGGCTGTCCTGTCGCAACGCGATCCTCGCGTGACGCCACCCCACTCGCACGCGCGCGGCCAGCTCGTCGGCGCGCTGAGCGGGCTGCTGACGATCGGTCTCGACGATCAGGACTGGGTCGTGCCGGCGATCCATGCAATCTGGATTCCGCCGCATTGCCGGCATTCGCTGCGCTCGTTCGGACCGATTTCCGGCTGGTCGGCGTTCGTTGCCGAAGCACGCTGCGCGGCGCTGCCGGATACGCCGCGCGCGATCCGCACGACGCCGCTGCTGCGCGAGGCCGTGCAGCGGGCGGCGAGTTGGGAGGGTTCGGCGCTGGATGCCGCTCGGACGCGGATCGCCGACGTGATCCTCGATGAAATCGCGTCATCGGAAATCGAGGCGCTGGGGCTGGTGCGGCCGCAAGATCCGCGGCTGATGAAGATCACCGATGCGCTTGCCGCCGATCTAGCGGACAACCGGCGGCTGGAGGAATGGGCCGAATGGGCCGGCATCAGCGCGAGGACGATGAGCCGCCGCTTCGTCGCGGAGACGGGGCTGACGTTCGCGCAGTGGCGTCAGCAGGCCAGGCTGCTGCGGGCGCTTGAGCGCATTGCCGACGGCGTGCCGGTGACGACGATCGCGCTCGATCTCGGGTACGACAACGTGAGCGCGTTCATCGACATGTTCCGGCGCGCGTTGGGGACGACGCCGGGGAGGTATATGGAGGTTGGGCCGCCGACTCCAAGCGCTGCATAGCGAGTAATTCGCGTATCGCATCGAACCAACTCATCGCACAACAGCTATCCAATGGATTTCCCGATAGGCTTTGAGCACCTTGCAAGTCTGAGCCATGCCCGGGCGGTGCAGATTATCGAGATAATAACTGCATTGGGCATCCCCCGATTCATCAAACATGATGTCCGCTCGAGTTGCCCCGCGAGCAAATCGGAACGATTGCGCAGCAAACGTACTTATCGAGAATGTGTCTGCTTTAGCGTCTAATCACACACGAAAATCACGAATCGCTTTCACGGGCCCGGGACCGCTTCTTTGCCAGATTACCGACAGCTACGGCAACATCGCCGTGAATCGATCAAAATGTGTAGGCGGGAGTTTAATCTCTCCACCACTATCAACGGCAGTATCGAATATCAAGGATTCCTTAGTCCACACCAAGCGGACGGCATCCGGATACTCGTAAGTCCGCTCGGCAAGCAATCGCATGTCGGATGTCCGATAGAGTCGCAAAAGAATCCGATCTCTTCCCAGGTACGCATATTGCGCCGTGTAACGGCCCCCATCGTTCCTCGATCGCTCGGTATCAAAATGTGTTGCATGAGCACGTATGCGCGCATCCTGATAGTAAGAACCGGCCCAGCACAGAAAAGTGACAAATGCCAGAGCAAAACCTAGCGTCTTCATTCGTGCTTTCATTCGCGTGAAACGCCCCTCTTTATGCGACACCCCATACAAAACAACCGTCAGAATACATGCAATTAATACAATCACCACAATTTCCGCGAGCACAAGAATTCCCGCCCCTTGCATAGCAGTGGCCAAGCCATTCATTCAAAATACACCGTTATTGGTTTAGCCAGCATGATTGGCTTATAGTCGGAAAAAATTATGAAATCTCCCCCTCGGCGGTACTTAGCTTGCCACTCTCTGAACGAGCGATTTCGAACCGGATAGTATGTTTTCCCGGGTTCATAGAGGTTCGCGGCCGTGCCGCCTGCCACTATGGGAAAATCAAACCAGGGCTGATCCGCAAGATTCGCCGCCGCGTAAATCGGCACGATTATCACGCCGCCTTTTCCCCAATGGCCTAGATACTGTGACCGCGAATCCTCAGGCCCTTCAAAGGAATAACCATCTCTCACGTATACGACGATATGCGTAACCGTCGCGCTATTATTTTCAGCATCGAAAGTAGCGCGTGCCACTGCCGCATAAAAATTGAACGCCCCCAATGCACCAGTAAGATCGTCGGGAACGCCACCTTCCGGAAACCGTCGAACAGCCTGCAATGCTTTCTGTTCAAATGAACTCTCCACCGCCGCTCGCTGGAACTGGAATTTCTTGTGTAGTTTTCGGATATCGTTTCCGCTTATTTCCCACGGTGATACGCCCCCGATACTGCTATATCGAACAAGAATATCCTTAAGTATTTCGTATGCGAGCGGACTATATATGGCGGCATTTATGAGATAATCATATTGCTTTTTTGCACGCACATGCCTAAGAACCCAATCTAGTTTAATGGTGGTTCGATCGACCATCGACTCAGGGTAGAGCTCGCCATTCTGGTTGATCTCGTTCTGCTGATCCTTTGGTGTGATCGAATAGTTAAGCTCTCCAGAAAACCATCGCTCCATCAGCTTCGCCGAAACCGGCATATGCTCCTTGCGCATAGCGTCTGGGATTTGCTGAATATCGAAAGGCGGCACTTCCCTTTCCTTCTCCGCCGGTTTCGGTCGCTTGGGCGGATCAGGCGCATCCAACCATTGCTTGAAGCGTGAAAATGCACCCGCAATTCTTTCGATGTCGTCCACCATCTTATCGAACGAATCCCGCTTGTCGGCCCGTGCGATGGGCATAGATGGCTTTACTGGTGACGCCTTCACTGGGGGAGCCATTGCCATTGATAAACCGACATCGCACACCGGGATGCCTGCATCGTCCCCCTCACATCGCTTCCACGTCCAAACTAGCTTGTTGATCTTGAAGTATGGAATCCTATTGTTATAGCGCGTCATGCTTTCACTCGGATTGTAGAGTCGTCGACCTTACAATGCCGCACGAAACCCAACAATGCCGCGCACCACCACTCATCAACAGTGCCCCATCGAGCGAGTCACAGCAAACTTACAGAAGCACTTGTCGCGCTTGCCTGTCACGGGCCAGATAGTCGAACTAAATCCTTCCCGACCATTGTCGACAACTGCAAACGGCGAACTTGTCATTCGTAGACCATCCGCAACGCCTGAGCCCACCTTGCGTCGGCACTCGCCTGACCGCGCTCTGCCTTGTGATGCCTCAAATCGGAAAAGCGTATGCGCCGATGCTTGACTATGGCAACGCATCCGGTTCAAGCAGCGTGACCGGGTGGGGACGAGAAGCATTGAGAAATTTTGCCGCTTCCTGGGTCGTCAATTCCGCATGAATGGGTACACCTTGACCGCGTTTCGGTCGGCCAACTCCGCGAGGATGTTCACCAAAAGACCCAAAGCAGGCGTCGGAAGCTCAACCGGATGCTCGCGATTCTGCCGTCGAAGATCTGAATGGGCTGCAAATCGGTTCCCGTTGCGAGATAAACCGTCGGCATGCGCGGCCTTTCGTCAGTCGCCTGCATCCCGCGCTCGACGGGCAAGCCCACTTGGCTCAATACGTCCCATCCCCCTTCTTCACGGCCCCCTCCCCCTTGAACAGCGCAGCCAACCGCTCCGCGCCCCTTGCCAGCAGTGTCGTATCCACCCCGACCGCGACGAACAACGCCCCCGCTTCCAGATAGCGCCGCGCAGCCGCCTCATCGGCGCTCAAAATCCCCGGCGCCTTGCCGGCCGCCTTGATCGTCCGGATCGCGCCGTCAATTGCCGCCTGCACATCCGGATGCCCCGGATTGCCGAGATGCCCGAGATCAGCAGCGAGATCCGCCGGCCCGATGAACACGCCGTCCACACCTTCGACCCGCGCAATCGCATCGATCGCGTCGAGTCCCGCCCGCGTCTCGACCTGCACGAGCACGGCCATCTCGTCGTTCGCGCGATGCAGGTAGTCACCGACGCGATTCCACCGCGACGCACGCGCCAGCGCGCTGCCGACACCTCGAATGCCATGCGGCGGATAACGCGTCGCCGCCACCGCCGCGCGCGCCTCGTCGGCGCTCTGCACCATCGGCACGAGCAACGTTTGCGCGCCGAGGTCGAGCACCTGCTTGACGATCACCGGATCGTTCCACGGTACGCGCACGACCGGATGCGATGGATACGGCGCGATCGCCTGCAATTGCGCGAGGATCGTCGGCACCGTGTTCGGCGCATGCTCGCCGTCGATCAGCAGCCAGTCGAAACCGGCGCCCGCAACCACTTCGGCGCTGTACGGATTCGCGAGCCCGAGCCACAGCCCGATCTGCGCGTCGCCGCTTGCCAGCGCCGTCTTGAAGACATTCGAAGGAATCTGCATCGCTCGCTCACCTCACTCGAAGTAGCACTGGATCGTCCCGAGCGGACCGTAGTCGACGCTGAACGTATCGCCCGGCCGCGCCGCGCACGGCCGCGTGAACGAGCCGCCGAGCACGATCTGCCCCGGCTCCAGCGCGACATCGAAGCGCGCCAGCCGGTTCGCGAGCCACGCAACGCCGTTCGCCGGATGGTTCAGCACGCCAGCCGCAACGCCCGTCTCCTCGACCACGCCGTTGCGCGACATGATCGCCGCGACCCAGCGCAGGTCGACGTCCTGCGGTTTCACCGGCCGCCCGCCGATCACGACGCCCGCGTTCGCCGCGTTGTCGGCGATCGTGTCGAACACCTTGCGCGGCCGCTTCGTGTTGGGGTCGATCGACTGGCTGCGCGCATCGATGATCTCGAGCGCCGGCACCACATAGTCGACCGCGTCGTACACGTCGAAGATCGTGCAGTCCGGGCCGGTGAGCCGCTTGCCGAGCACGAACGCGAGCTCAACCTCGACGCGCGGCACGATGAAGCGGCCGGTGGGAATCGTGCCGCCGTCGGCGAAGAACATGTCGTCGAGCAGCGCGCCGTAGTCGGGCTCGTCGATCTGCGACGTGTTCTGCATCGCCTTCGACGTCAGGCCGATCTTGTGGCCCTTCAGCGTGCGGCCTTCCGCGAGCTTGAGGGCGACCCACGTGCGCTGGATCGCGTACGCGTCGTCGATCGTGATGTCGGGATGGTCGAGCGAGATCTGGCGGATCTGCTTGCGCTCGCGCTCGGCGTCGTGCAGACGCTGCGCGAGCTGGTCGATGATGGCGGGTTCGAGCATGGTCGGATCGGGAATGGGGTTCAGCCGGCCCGCTTGTAGCGGGCATGGATGTTGTTGTGCTTGTACGAGCCGCTTTCGCTGAACTCGGTCAGTTCCATCGACAGCGCGAGGTAGCGTTTTGCGTACAACTCCGCGAAATGCGCGTTGATCGCGTCGAACAGGGCGTCGCACGCGGCCTTTTTCTGCTCGTCGGTACGGCCCGAGCCGATCTTGAGCGTCACGTGGACGAACGCATCGTCCTCCGTGCCGTCGGCCACGCAATAGTCCTGCAGCTCGATCGCGCGCGAGCGGATGCCGCCCGTCGGGAACACGCCACCCTGTGCGATCAGCGTGGCGTTGATCGTGCGCAGCAGCGCGGGAATGCGCGCGTCGTCGCGAATGTTCGCGGTGTATTCGACGACGATATGGGGCATGGCGGGTCTCCTGTCGAAGGCGTGGCACAGCGCTCAGGCGAGCGGAAAGATCGCATTGATCTGCCCGGTGCCCGAACTCACGAAATAGTCGGTGACGATCTCGACGGGCTTGTCGTAGCGATCCCAGCCGAGCAAGCCGAGCAGCATCGCGGTGTCGTGCATCCCGCCTTCGCCGTGGCAATGCGTGTTGTACTCGGGCAGCATCGCGCAGAAGGTCTTGAAGTCCCCCTGCTTCCACAGCTCGACCACGCGCAGGTCGACCTGCCGGAAGAATTCGCGGCTGATCTCGTGGATCGATTCCTCGGGACTGCCGTTGTCGTTGAATCGGTGCGACAGCGACCCGCTCGCGAGGAACGCGACGTTCGAGTCGCTCTTCTCGATCGCTTCGAGCAGCGCCTCGCCGAAGCGGCGGCTTTCGTCGAGCTGATGCCACATGCACCAGCCGGCGATCGACACGACCTTGAAGTGCTGGTCGGCGTTCATGTAGCGCATCGGCACCAGCGTGCCGTATTCGAGTTCGAGGCTGTCGATCTCGTGCGCGCGGGTCGCGATCCCGCGCTCGGTGGCCGTCTCGGCGATCAGCCGGCCGAGCGCCGGGTTGCCTGGATACGCGTACTGCATGTCGCGGATGAAGTGCGGCAGCTCGTTGCTCGTGTACGTGCCCGAGAACTGCGCATTGCAGTTCACGTGATAGCCGGCGTTGACGAGCCAGTGCACGTCCGACACGACGATCGTGTCGACGCCGAGCGCGCGACAGCGCTCGCCGATCAGTTGATGGCCGCGGATCGCCGCTTCGCGGCAGCCGTGATGCCTGCCGGGCAGTTCCGACAGGTACATCGACGGCACGTGCGTGATTTTCGCGGCGAGGGACAGTTTGCCCATCGTTCAAGTCTCCGTATGGTTCTTTCGTGCTGCCGACGACCGTCGCCCGTCACACGCCCCAGCGCGGAATGTGGTGCGAACCCATCGAGATGCACACGTTCTTGATCTCCGCGAACACCTCGAAACTGTATTCGCCGCCCTCGCGTCCGGTGCCCGACTCCTTCACGCCGCCGAACGGCTGGCGCAGGTCGCGCACGTTCTGGCTGTTCACGAACACCATCCCGGCCTCGATGCCGCGTGCGAGGCGATGCACCTTGCCGACATCCTGCGTCCAGATGTACGAGGCAAGCCCGTACGACGTGTCGTTCGCGAGCCGCAGCCCTTCTTCCTCGTCCTCGAACGGGATCAGGCACGCGACCGGCCCGAAGATCTCTTCCTGCGCGACGCGCATCCGGTTGTCGACGTCGGCCAGCACGGTCGGCCGCACGAAGTTGCCGTTGCGCAGATGGTCAGGCAGGCCCGCCGGCTTGTCCGCGCCGCCCGCGACCACGCGCGCGCCTTCCTGCTCGCCGATGCGGATATAGCCCGTCACCTTCTCCCAGTGCTGGCGTGTGATCATCGCGCCGAGATTCGTGGCGGGATCGGACGGATCGCCGACCACCAGGTTGTTCGCGCGGCGCGCGAATTCCTGCACGAAGCGGTCGTAGATCGTGCGCTGCACGAAAATCCGCGAGCCGGCCGTGCAGCGTTCGCCGTTGATCGAGAAAATCGTGAACAGCGACGCGTCGAGCGCGCGATCGAAATCGGCATCGTCGAAGATCAGCACCGGCGACTTGCCGCCGAGTTCCATCGAATACTTCTTGAGACCGGCCCGCTCCATGATCCGCTTGCCGGTGACCGTGCCGCCGGTAAACGACACCGCACGCACGTCCGGATGGCGCACGAGTGCATCGCCGGCCGTCGCGCCATAACCCTGCACGACGTTGAGCACGCCGGGCGGAATGCCGGCTTCGAGCGCGAGGCGGCCGAGCTGGTCGGCCGTCAGCGGCGACAGTTCCGACATCTTCAGCACGGCCGTGTTGCCGAGCGCGAGACACGGCGCCGTCTTCCACGTCGCGGTCATGAACGGCACGTTCCACGGCGACACCAGCGCACACACGCCGACCGGCTGGTACAGCGTGTAGTTCAGCATCTGGTCGTCGACCGGATAAGTGCGGCCGTTCATCTGCACGCACACTTCCGCGAAGAAGTTGAAGTTCTCGGACGCGCGCGGAATCAGCTGCTTGCTCGTCTGCGCGATCGGCAGGCCGGTGTCCTGCGTCTCCAGCGCCGCGAGCATCGGCACGTTCTTCTCGATCAGCTCGCCGAGCTTGCGCATCAGCTTCGCGCGCTCCTTGGCGGGCGTGTTCGCCCATTTCGGGAACGCTTCCTTGGCGGCGCGCACGGCCGCGTCGACTTCGGCCTCGCCGCCCGATGCGACGTCGGTGATGACCTCACCTGTCGCGGGATTCAGCGTCGTGAACGTCTCGCGGCTCTCGACTTCGCGGCCGTCGATCCAGTGCTTGATGGTCATGCTCTCTCCTTGGGCGACGGGCTCAGCCGGCGCGATAGTAGTCTGCTTCGCCGACGATCGTGTTCACGAGCCGGCCAATCCCTTCGATCTCGGTCACGACCTCGTCGCCCGGCTTCGTGTCCGCCAGCCCCTCGGGCGTGCCGGTCAGGATCAGGTCGCCCGGCGAGAGCGTCATGAAGCCGCTGATGTGCTCGATCAGCGCGGGCACGTCGAAAATCATGTCGCGCGTGCTGCCGCGCTGCGTCTCCTGGCCGTTCACCGTCGTGCGCAGCGTCAGGTCGCCCGCATCGCCGATCTCGTCGCGGCTGACGAACCACGGGCCGAGCGGCGTGCAGGTGTCGCGGTTCTTCACGCGCAGGTTCGGGCGGTAGTAGTTCTCGAGATAGTCGCGGATCGCGTAGTCGTTCGCGACCGTATAGCCGGCCACGTAGTCGAGCGCCTGCGCGCGGCTCACGTTGCGCGCGGGCCGGCCGATCACGACGGCCAGTTCGCACTCGTAATGCATGTGGGTGGCATCCGCCGGGCGCACGGTGCGCGACCGGTGGCCGATGAACGTGTTCGGCCCCTTCAGGAAGATCAGCGGCTCGCTCGGCGCCTTGAACGCGAGTTCCTTCGCGTGGTCGGCGTAGTTGAGGCCGAGCGCGAACGTCGTGCGCGGTGCGACGGGCGGCAGCCATTCGACCGCCTCTTCCGCGACGACGCGCCCCGTATCGAGGCGGATCGCACCGTCGCCGGCCGGTTCGGCCGCATGCAGTGCGCCGTTGTAGATCACGCGCGCCGTCTTCATCGTGCTTCCTCCGCGATCAGCGTGTGCCGCAACGTGCCGATGCCGGCGGCCGAAATCTCGATCGTGCTGCCCGCGCGGGCGCGCGGTGCGCCGCCGGCAACGCCGAGCAGCAGGACATCGCCCGCGTCGAAGGACATGAACGCCGTCACGTCGGCGATCAGCTCACGCACGGGCCGAATCAGCGTGGCCGTCGAGGCAGACACGGCCACCTCGCCATCGATCCGCACGGTCAGGCCGATCGCGTCGACCTCGCCCAGCGCAGACGCCGGCACGATGGCCGGGCCCAGCGGGCAGAAACCATCGCGGCACTTGAAGCGCACGGCCGGACGGTAGTAATCCGGGTGCGGCACCGACACATCGCTTGCGAGCGTGAAGCCGTGCACATAGTCGAGCGCGCGTTCGGCCGGCACGCGCGTCGCGCGGCGAGCAAACACGACGGCCACCGACGCACCGATCTCCAGCGCGTCGACGCCGGCCGGCACGACGACGGCCGCGCCGTCGCTCGCATGCGTGTTGGCGGGCTTGATGTACAGGATCGGCGCCTGCGGCGGGCGGCCGTAAGGCGGTGCGTTCACGGCATCGCCAAGCGCGTCGAGCGCCGCGCGCTCGTTGAGCAGCGCACCGTAGACGGTACCGATGGCGACCGGCAACGGCGGCGCCGCGGCGGTCGTGCAAGACAGCTCCATGCGTCATTCCCCTGCCGCGCGTCGCGGCGCATCGTCAATAGTTAATATCTTAAGTAAACAATCGAACGCTGGCAACCTCGATTACCCTGATACGCGAAATTCACTACCCGCGGCTGTTAAGATTGATGCGTCCCCGTCCTCCGCTCTCCCCGATGAACCGTACGCTCGACCACCGCAACCTGGCCATGCTGCTGCTCGAGGCCCGCGAAACGCTGATGGGTCTGTTTCGCCCCATTCTCAAGGAATTCGCGCTGACCGAACAGCAATGGCGGATCATCCGCGTGCTCGACGGCGAACCGGCGCAGGCGCTCGAAGCGGGACAGATCGCGCGGCGCTGCTGCATCCTGAGCCCGAGCCTCACGGGCGTACTGGAACGGATGGAGCGCGACGGCCTGATCACGCGCACGCGCGCGCAGGAAGATCAGCGCCGGCTGCTGGTCAGCCTGACACCGCAAAGCAGGAAACTGGTCACGGAAATCGGTCCGCGGATCGACGAGCAGTACCGGCAGCTCGAATCGCGGTTCGGCCAGGACGGCCTCGAAGACATCTATCGCGCGCTCGACCGGCTCATCGAGCTCGGCGGCAACACGTGAAAACGGCGCCCGTTCCCGCCAACCGCGGGAACGGGCGCCGGTGCGGCGCGGGCGATCAGTGCACCGCGCCGCGCATCAGTTCGGTCACGGCCACGCCGCGCGACGTGCGCATGCATTCCTCGACGTAATCGATGAACGGCAGCGGCTCGAAATCGATTTCGTCGCGCACGCGGCGATTGTCGAACACGCGATCGACCGTCGCGAATTCCCCGCAGCGCTGCAGTGCCCGGCCGATCACGCGTTCGAGTGCCGGATCGGTCCGCCCCAGCACATCGCGCACCACGAGCGGCAATTCGGCCGGCGCACACGCCGCGTAGCGCGGCGCGCCCGTCATCCCCGCCGCCTCGTCCATCGCGCGCACGATCTGCGCGACCTGCGGCGCCTCGTCGCCGGCCGACACGTGATACAGGTCGTGCGCGAGCGTCGGCTTGACGGCCAGCAGCATCGTCGCACGCGCCACGTCGTCCACCGACACGATGTCGATGCGGGTCATCGGCCGCGCGGTGAAGCGGCGCGCGGCATGCGCGAGCCGGAACATCCAGAACGAATTCGGCGCGGGCCGCGTACCGAGCACCGTGTGGCCGACCACATGCGACGGCCGCACCACGACGAGCGGCAGCCCGAGCGCCCGCAGCCGCTGCTCGGTCTCGGCCTTCGCATGCAGGTAGTCCGCCGCGAGCACCGCACCCGGCAGGCCTTCCGCGTCGCGCGCGCCGTCGTTCGCCGCAGCGGCCGCTGCTTCTTCCTGCACGATCCCGCCGCGGCCCGCATGCGCATAGGCCGTGCCAACGTACACGAAGCGCTGCAGGCGCGGCGCCCGGGCGAAGCGCTCGGCGAAGCGCACCGCATCGGCGATGTCGGCCCGCAGGTGCGCGCCGTCGGCCGGCGACGCATGGCCCGCGCAATGAATCACGTGCGTCGCGGCGGCGAGGCGCGGCGCGTCGGCGCCCTGCCACACGTCGCCGAGCGCACCGACGATCACGTTCGCATCGGTCAGGCGCGACGCCCAGTACGGCGCCAGCCCCGCGCGCAGCGCCGCTTCGCGCAGCCGCGCGACGGCGTGGCCGCGATCCTGCGCCCGCACGACGCAGACGATGCGCTCGAGCAGCCCCGCATTGACGAGCGCCGTCAGCACGGTACTGCCGATGAAGCCGGTTGCGCCGGTCAGCACCAGCCGCCCGACGTTCGCCGCCGCGACCGGTGCGCTGGCCGGCGACACGAGGCTCGTCCGCCAGTTGAGCGACAACGCGGTTTTCCAGATCAGCACGATAGTCTCCTTCGAAGAGTCGGCCGGGCGGCGCGACGCCCGCGGTTGCGGGCTGCGCACGGCTCACCGGCCGGGCCGGGGCCTGACGCGCGCCCCGGCAGTCCCGATCGGGCGTGCGGCCCGCGATCGCGTCGATCGCGTCTCTGGCACGAGGCGGCGGCAGCCGCCGAGGACGGGCGTCCGCGGCAGTGGATCGGGAAGATCCCAGTGTGGGGCCCGACCGCAGGCAAGTCTGTCCCGAAAGTTTCGTGAAAGTGTGCCGATTTGTATGGGATTGTCGGAGTGTGTCGTACCGGGCGCGCCGTCAACCTGCCCCAACATCCGACCGGCCCGCGTTTCGACGGTGCGGTGCCGCCCCGGTCGGCCCGGTTTCCCCGGCGGGTCCTGCGCGACAGATCGACGCGCCTCGCGGCCCTGTCATCCCATGTCTCGATGATCGGCCGCCCCCCATCGGCACCGCGATCGCCGGTACGCATGTGTTTGCGCGTGCCCGGCCGGAATAACCATGAATCGTCAGACGTCGTTCCATCTGAAATCGCAATGGACTCGCTATGAATTTATTGCGGATTATCACTTGCGTTTCACACCAGTCTATCTAGACTGATCAAGTCAAAACGGTCGAATGTGTCATTTTTTTAGGAGACGATCACAATGCGCCTCACCATTCGGATTAATGGCAGCGAATCGGCAACCCGGCATGCCTTCGCGGTACTGTGGGTCGATACCGACGAGGGCCTGTGGTCGCGCGAGGCACATCAGGGCATGGATCTTCCGACCTGGGGCAAGGTCCGCGACGTCGAGGGCGCAATGGCGCTCTGCGCGGCCGACAGCGGGAATGCCGTGTGCCAGTTGAAGGGGCTGTCGTTCGATGCGACCCAGCGCGAACAGGGCCCCGCGGTGCTCGCCGGCAATCACCCCGGCGCGTGGCGACTGCAGGCTGTCGATCGTTGCACGAGCGAGCCGGAATACCGGGAATTCATTTCCGTCGCCCGATAGAAATTATCGATGTAATTCGTCTGCGGTTTTCGGGTTTATTCCGGTTTCAGCGATATTCATTTCGATATTCAGCATTAACGGCGCCCCACTTCGGGGCGTTTTTCATTTTCCGGTTTAAAGAAATAACCGCGGGCCGGTCAATTGATCGCACACCGGGGGACCGGGCCTCGATCCATACCTGAAATCCCCGGCCGCCCCCCGTTCTGCACGTCGCAAGTCACCCGAGTTTCATCGTCACCTGCTTCGGGAAAATGTCGCTCACTCCCCCTTTTTCACCCGGTGTCAGCGCGCCGATACCCGCGTTTTCTCGGGGCCGGAACATACTTTCCCCACACGGCGATTACTCATTTATTACAATCGCATTATTCAGACTGACTCGCCGCCCCCGGGCGGCCCGACCCGGCCATTGCATGAGCGTGAAAAAGAAGACCCACCCCGCCGATCCGTACGCGGCCGCGACCAAGCATCCGATGCTTGCGTCACGCCTGCCGATGTGGCGCTCGAAGCTGATCGTGATCATCGTGTTCCTCGCGTTCGCCGCGCTGATCGGCCGCGCCTTCTGGGTGCAGGTCGCGAACAAGGAGTTCTACGTCGGCCAGGGTCAGAAACGCTACCAGCGCACGATCGAGCTCGATGCGACGCGCGGGCGCATCGTCGACCGCAACGGCGCGATGCTTGCCGTCAGCCTGTCGACCTATGAAATCTGGGCGAACCCGAAGCAGGTCGCCGACACCGATTACCCGCAGATCTCGAAGCTGCTCGACATGCCGCTCGTCGAGGTCAAGCGGCGCCTCGGCAACGACAAGACGTTCGTGCTGCTCAAGCGGCAGGTCGACGCGGACACCGCGGGCAAGCTCGACAAGCTCGCGATCGACGGCATCACGCAGATCGCCGATTCGAAGCGTTTCTACCCGGAAGGCGAATCGGCCGCGCACGTGGTCGGCTTCACGAACGTCGAGGACAAGGGGCAGGAAGGCGTCGAGCTCGCGGCGAATGCGCGCCTGGTGGGCACGTCCGGGCAGCGCGAAGTGATCCGCGACCGGCTCGGCCGTATCGTGTCGGACACGCGCCCGCTCGTCCCGGCACAGCACGGCGCGACGATCGAACTGACGATCGACCGCCGCATCCAGCAGCTCGCGTTCAGCCAGCTCAAGGCGGCCGTGGTCGAGAACAACGCGGTGGCCGGCAGCGTCGTGGTGCTCGACGCGCAGAACGGCGAAATCCTCGCGCTCGCGAACTATCCGACCTTCGACCCGAACGACCGCGCGCGCCTCACCGGCCAGCAGTTGCGCAACCGCGCGGTGATCGACACGTTCGAGCCGGGCTCGACGATCAAGCCGCTCGTCGTCGCGCTGTCGATCGACGAGCGCAAGGTCACGCCGAACACGATCATCAACACGTCGCCGGGCACCTACAAGATCGGCCCGGCCGTGATCCACGACACGTCGAATCACGGGTCGCTGACGGTGTCGCAGGCGCTGCAGAAGTCGAGCAACGTCGCGCTCGCGAAGCTCGCGCTGAACCTGCCTGCCGAAACGATCTGGAACAAATACCAGGAATACGGAATCGGCCGCGCGCCGGAACTCACGTTCCCGGGCGTCGCGTCGGGCCGGCTGCGCGGCTACAAGCGCTGGCGGCCGATCGAGCAGGCGACGATGGCGTACGGCTACGGCCTGTCGATGTCGCTGCTGCAGATCGCACAGACCTACACGGCCTATGCCGGCGACGGCACGCTGCACCCGGTGTCGCTGCTGAAGAACGGCACCGACCAGCAGACGATCGACGCGCATCGCGGCCACCGCGTGACGTCGCCGCAAACAGCCGCGGCGATCCGCTCGATGCTCGAGATGGCGGTCGGCGAAGGCGGCACGGGGCGCCGCGCGCGCGTCGACGGCTACCGGATCGGCGGCAAGACGGGTACCGCGCGCAAGCAGGTCGGCGCGACCTATGCGAAGGGCAAGTACCGCGCGCTGTTCGCCGGGATGGCGCCGATGAGCAACCCGCGCCTGATCGTCGCGGTGATGATCGACGAGCCGCGCGGCAAGGGCTACTACGGCGGCACGGTGGCCGGCCCGGTGTTCGCGTCGGTCACGAGCGGCTCGCTGCAACTGCTCGGCGTGCCGCCCGACGCGCCGGTCGAGCCCGAGAAGACGCCGCCGGCGAAGGCCGTTGCGCCGCAAAAGACGGTGGCTGCACCGAAAGCGGCGGCGACGCAGGCCAAGACAGCCGCGGCGCCGAAAACCGCCGCATCCCTGAAGACTGCCTCGCCATCGAGCGCGCCGGCGCAGGCAGACACGGCAGCGGGTTGATCGGCGCAGCCCGCGCGACGCGCCGCCGTCCCGGCGCGCGCGTCACGCTCCGACGGCCTCGTCGCCGCCTCGGACTTCCCCGTCATCGGGCACCGTCATTCGATCCAGGAACGCAGCGCATCATTTGAGCGTTCCCGCCGTCGCCTCCTGCCATTTTTACGCGCCTCGGCCCACCCGGGCCGCCGCGCCCTGCCCGGTCCGCGGCACGATGCCGCGCGCCGTCAATGCGCAGCGGCCGCGGCCGGCTTCGTCATCCTGCCGAGCACGTGCTCGGTCATCCCGCGCGCGAGTTCGGTCTCGCCCATGAACACGGTGCCGATCCCCTCGTTCGACAGCAGCGACGCCTCGTCGCCGCTGTTCGTGCACAGCACGACCTCGAGCGCCGGATTCAAGGTGCGCGAGATCTCGACGATCTGCCGCACGTCGAACACGTCGGGCAGCGTGACGACCAGCATCCCGGCGCGCGCGATATGCGCCTGCACGAGCACGATCGGCTCGATCGCGTCGCCCGACACGGCCGCGACACCGTCCTCACGCAGTTTCTCGACGAGCTCGCGATTCTGCTCGACGACGACATACGCGATGCCGCGCTCGTCCAGCGCGTGCGCGATTCGGGTACCGACCTTGCCGTAGCCGACGATCACGACCTGCCCGGTCAGGTGCGTCTGCGGCGTCGACATCGGCAGCGCGGCGAGCGGATCGTCGCGGGCCTCGAGCTTGCGCGCGAACGCCGAATGCTTGCGGATCCACGCGAGCGCCGGATCGATCATCGCGAACAGCAGCGTGTTCATCGCGATCGAGATCAGCGCGACGGCCAGAATCAGGCTCTGCCCCTCGGCCGACAGCAGCCCGAGCGCACGGCCGAGCCCGGCGAGGATGAACGAGAACTCGCCGATCTGCGCGAGCCCCGCGCCGACCGTCAGCGCGGTATTCAGCGGATAGCGGAACGCGATCACGAGCGCGACCGCCGCGAGCGTCTTGCCGATCACCACGATCGCCGCGACCTCGATCACGTGCAGCGGCTCCGCGAGCAGGATCTTCGGGTCGAACAGCATCCCGACCGAGATGAAGAACAACACCGAGAACGCATCGCGCAGCGGCAGCGTCTCGTCGGCCGCGCGCCGGCTGAATTCCGACTCGCGCATCATCATCCCGGCGAAGAACGCGCCGAGCGCGAACGACACGTCGAACAGCTTCGCCGCGCCGAACGCGATGCCGACCGCGGCCGCGATCATGCACAGCGTGAACAGCTCGCGCGAGCCGGTGCGCGCGACGAGCCACAGAATGCGCGGAAACACGCGCTTGCCGACCACCAGCATCAATGCGATGAACGCCGCGACCTTCAGCATCGTGACGCCGAGCGTGCCCCACACGCTGCCGCCGGCCGCCTGCGCGTCGCCGGGCGGCGTGCCGCCGAGCAGCCCCGCGACGGGCGGCAGCAGCACCAGCACGAGCACCATCACGAGATCCTCGACGACGAGCCAGCCGACCGCGATGCGCCCGTTGACCGTCTCGACCAGCCCGCGCCCTTCGAGCGCACGCAGCAGCACCACCGTGCTCGCGACCGACAGCGCGAGCCCGAACACGAGCGCTGCGCCGACGCTCCAACCCCAGGTGAGCGCGAGCCCGCCGCCGAGCAGCGTGGCCACCGTAATCTGGACGATCGCGCCGGGCAGCGCGATCTTGCGCACCGCGAGCAGATCGCCGAGCGAGAAATGCAGGCCGACGCCGAACATCAGCAGCATCACGCCGACTTCGGCGAGCTGCTGCGCGAGCGACAGGTCGCCGACGAAGCCGGGCGTGCCGGGGCCGATCACGATCCCGGCGAGCAGATAGCCGACGAGCGGCGGCATTTTCAACAGCGACGCGAAATAACCGAAGACCATCGCGAGACCGAAACCGGCCGCGAGCAACGCAATCAGGCTGACGTCATGAGGCATCCCCCCTCCCGAAGTTCTTGTAACTATTTAGTAAGGTTCAAGAACGAAAGGATAAGGGATGAGGCGGAAAAATGGCGCGCCGCCGCGAAAAATTCACGCATTGGCGCGCCTTTGCGGGGTGCAACCCCCGGCGAAACAAAAGGCGCCGCGCGGATACGGCGGCGCCTTGAAGCACATCGGACAGGCGGGGCTGACGCCCCGCCGCCCCGTCAGCGCGACGCCTGCGGGAACCGCGCGCCCGGCGGCGGTTCGGGCCGGGTCGACGGCACGCTCTTGCGCACCTTCGCGACCTGCGCGGCCGTCACGGCAGCACCCGTGTTGCCCCAGCTCGTGCGCACGAAGTTGGACACGTCCGCGACTTCCTGATCCGACAGGCGCCAGCCGAACGGCGGCATCGTGAACGTCGACGGCGCGGTGCGCGTACCCTGCAGTGCGCTGCCTTCCAGCACGACGTGGATTAGCGAGGTCGGATCGTCGCCCTGCACGACCGGGTTGCCGGCCAGCGCCGGGAACACCCGCGTGTAGCCGTGGCCGTCGCTGCGGTGGCACGCCATGCAGTTGTCGCGATAGACGGCCGCGCCCGGCTTGCTCGCGTCGCCGGTCTGCAGCGCCCTCGCGGCGGCCGCGTCGTACACGTGCGGCTGCTCGCCCTGCACGCGCGGCGGCAGCGTCTTCAGGTAGCGCGCGATCGCGTTCAGGTCGTCGTCGGTCATGTGCTGCATGCTGTGGCCGACCACGTCCGTCATCCCGCCGAACGCGGCCGTGCGCAGCGTGCGGCCCGTCTTCAGGAACTGCACGATCTCGGTTTCCGTCCACGTGCCGAGGCCCGTGCGCGGCTCGCCGCGCAGGCTCGTCGGCCCCCAGCCGTCGATCGCCGCGCCGCCGGCCAGGAAGTCCGGGCCATCCGCGTCGGTCAGCCCGCGCTCCTGCATGGTCGGCGCGCGCGGCGTATGGCACGCGCCGCAGTGGCCGAGACCCTGCACGAGATACGCCCCGCGCGCGACCACCGGATCGGTGTATGGCGCCGCGTCGAACGGCTTCGGCGTCGGCGCGAACATCTTGCGCCAGATCCCGAGCGGCCAGCGCATCGACAGCGGCCACACGATGTCGACCGCACGGTTCTCGTGCTCGACGGGCGCGACGCCGTGCATGAAGTACGCGTACAGCGCCTTCATGTCGTCGTCGGTCAGGCGCGCGTAGGACGGGAACGGCATGGCCGGATACATCGTGTCGCCGTTCTTGCGCACGCCTTCGCGCACCGCGCGCGTGAAGTCCTCGACGGTCCAGCCGCCCAGGCCCGTTTTCGGGTCCGGCGTGATGTTCGTCGAGTAGATCCCGCCGATCGGCGTGTCGAATTTCAGGCCGCCCGCGAACGGCTTGCCGCCGCTCGCGGTGTGGCAAGCGATACAGTCGCCTGCCCGCGCGAGATATTCGCCGCGCTTGATGAGCGCCGCGTCGGCGGATTGGGCCGCGGGTGCGGCCGCCGGGCCGGAAGCCGCCGCGGGCGTTGCCGGCTGCGCGAACGCCGCCGTGCCCGCGAAGCCGAACGCGGCCCAGGCCGCACCGGCCGCCAGCGCGCGCGACATCCGGCGCGCGACGTTGTGGTTCATCGTCCTCTTCATGCGGTCACCAGCGGGGCGGGATTTTTCAGGTATTGCTCGCGGATCGCACGTGCCGACCAGTAGGCCAGCGCCGCGATGATCCCGGTCGGGTTGTAGCCGATACCCTGCGGCAGCGCCGATGCGCCCATCACGAACACGTTGTGCACGTCCCAGCACTGCAGGTAGCGGTTCAGCACGCTCGTCTTCGGGTCGGTGCCCATGATCGCGCCGCCGACGAGGTGGGTCGTCTGGTACGCGCGCGAATCGAAGTGCTTGCCGAACTCGCGCGTCGACACGCTGATCGCCTTCGGCCCCATCGCCTCCGCGATCTTCTTCATCTGCCCCGTCACGTACTGCGCCATCTTGATGTCGTTGTCCTTCCAGTCGAACGTCATCCGCAGCAGCGGCTGGCCGTACGAATCGCGATAGGTCGGATCGAGGTCGAGATACACGTCACGGTACGACATGTTGGTGCCGTGCGCGTCCATCGAGATCGTGTGCGCGTAGTTGTCCTTCACCGCCTTCTTCCACGCCGAGCCCCACTGCGGCGTACCGGGCGGCGTCGCGATGCCGCTGATCGGCTTCACGCCGGCCTGGTTCACCCACAGCGGCGAGCCGCCGACGAAGCCGAGCGGGCCGTGGTCGAAGTTGTCCGCGTTGAAATCGTCCACCGCGACGCCGTTGCCGCCCGCGCCGATGAACGGATTCGTGTAGGTATCCTTGTCGAAGAACGCCTTGATCGTCGACAGGTTCTGGTACGCGAAATTGCGGCCCACGACGCCTTCGCCCGAGATCGGGTCGTACGGCTTGCCGATGCCCGACAGCAGCAGCAGGTGCACGTTGTGGTACTGGAACGCGGCCACGATCACGAGATCCGCCGGCTGGTGCACTTCACGCCCGGCCGGATCGACGTAGGTCACGCCCGTCGCGCGCTTCTTCGTATCGTCGAGGTCGACGCGTAGCACGTGGCACTTCGAGCGCAGCTCGAAGTTCGGCGCCTGCTTCAGCGCGGGCAGGATGTTCAGGTTCGGCGACGCCTTCGAGTACATGTAGCACGCGTAGCCGCTGCAGTAGCCGCAGAAGTTGCACGGGCCCATCTGCACGCCGTACGGGTTTGTGTACGGCCCCGACGTGTTCGCCGACGGCAGCCGATACGGATGCAGGCCGAGCGACTTCGCCGCGTCGGAGAAGCGCTGCGCCGAATAGGTATTGAGCTGCGCGGGCAGCGGGAAGTTGTCGCTGCGGTTCGCCTCGAACACGTTGCCGTCGCCGACCACCTTGCCGCCGACCTTGTACGCCTGCCCCGACGTGCCGAACACCTTCTCCGCGAAGTCGAAATGCGGTTCGAGCTCCTCGTAGGTCACGCCCGTGTCCTGGATCGTCATCCCTTCGGGGATGAACTTCTTGCCGTAGCGCTCTTCATAGTGGCTGCGCAGGCGCAGCTCTTCCGGCGTGATCCGGAAATGCACGCCCGACCAGTGCAGCCCCGCGCCACCCACGCCTTCGCCCGGCAGGAACGCGGCGAGCTGCCGGTACGGCAGCGCGGTGTCCTGCAGGCCGTGGCGGATCGACACGGTCGTCTTCGACAGGTCGAGGAACAGCTTCTTGCGGATGTTGTAGGTCAGCTCGTCGATCGTGTTCGGATACGCGCCGTCCGGATAGGTGTCGCGATACTCGCCACGCTCGAGCGCGACCACGTTCAGGCCCGCTTCGGTCAGTTCCTTCGCGAGAATCGCGCCGGTCCAGCCGAAGCCGACGATCACCGCATCGACATGCGGCTTTTTCTCTGCGGCCATCAGCTGCGCTCCCCGTTGATCGAGACGGGGCCGTACGGATACGGCTTGCCGTTCTGGTTGACGAAATCCATGAAGTCCGCGCGCGCGCCCGGAAAGCCGATCATCTTCCACGCGGCCATGTCGTGATTGCCGCCATGCACCGGATCGCAGAAGTAACCCTCGCGCGTGTTCTGCAGCAACTGACCGAAGAACACGCCGGGCGGCACGTCGTCGATCTGCGCGCCGCCCTTCTCCAGCGCGCCGAGCACGGTGTCGCGCGTCGGCGCGTCGAGATCCGCGAACGCCTTGCCGTGGGTCTTCTCGCAATAACGGTTGACCGCAGCGATACCGAGCCGGTAGATGTCGCGCGGCACCAGCTTCAGCTGGTAGCCGAGCTCGGGCACGCCTTGCTGGAACGGCCCCTGCATGTACCAGGTCGCGCCGTGCGCATACGGCGTCTCCATCTGGCGGTCGATGAATTCGGGCACGCCCGATTCGAGCGCGCCGGGGCCCTCGGCGTCGGCCGGAATCAGCCGGTCGACGGCGGCCTGGACGAACGCCCATTCCTTCGCATCGAAGAAGGTCGGCTTGTACGGCGCGCGTTCGGCGTTGGCCGATGCACCGGGCGCGTTGCCGGTCGTCGCGGAAGGCGACGACGAACGCAGGTCGCAGCCGGCGACCGACGCGATCGGCACGAGCGCGACCGACGTGCGCAGGAAACGGCGGCGCGAGTTGGGTTTGTCAGGTGGCGTGGACATGGTCGGATGTTGATCGTTGGGGATCGGGACCCGGACGCGCGCACTCCGCATGCGGCATGTCCGGCATGGCAGCCATGCCGCATGCGGCTGGCCGTCCTGTTCTTTCGTCTGTGTTGCGAACAACCTCGCTGCAGGCGCCGGCCATGCCATGCACGGCAGCGCCTTCATGCAGCCGCGCATCGCGCCAATTCAGGTTGCGCTGCACGGATCGGCTTCTTCGCGAGCCTTATCGTCTGACAAATGCAGGCATCTACCCGCATCTGCCCCTCATCGCTCACGACCCTCATTCAACTTAGACGCCGCATTTGCCGACAGCAAGCGCGACGTGCACGACCCTCTTGCGGGTCCGGCGACAAGTGCCGCGAATTATAGATGGAACCGGTTCCAATGAGTGTCGTATCAGTGCAATTCAATGCATCGAAAATCGCAACAATTGAAAAATCGGGGAGTCGGAATCGGCAAGGATCGCGTGAACGCCGACTGATGAGGGGCATCAGGTAGACGATTGTTGTGTGGCGAGCGGCGCCAAAGGTTGTCTCTTTCCAGCCACGCGGGGTACCGGGGCGTGCCCTTTTGCGGAGTGCTCTGGTAGCCTCCGCGTCTGATGAAACCACACCAGAAGAATGAACTGCCGGCGACCGACGCGACCGGCATCAGCCGATATCTCAGCTACCTGCTGCGCCACGCACCGCAGTCGATCGGGCTGCAACTCGACCCGGAAGGCTGGGCCGATATCGACGCACTGCTTACCGGCGTTGCCCGCCGCGGGCTCCACCTCGATCGTGCGACGCTCGAAACCGTCTGCGCGACCAACGACAAGCAGCGCTTCGCCCTTTCCGACGACGGCCATCGCATCCGTGCGGTCCAAGGCCATTCGACGCCCGTCGTGCAGCGCCGCTATCCCACCGCGCCGCCGCCCGAGCGCCTGTATCACGGCACGGCGACGCGCTTCCTGGATTCGATTCGGGTGCAAGGGCTGAAACCCGGCGCCCGTCATCACGTGCATCTGTCGCCGGATATCCGGACGGCGCTGGCCGTCGGCACACGCTACGGCGTGCCTGCGATACTCGAAGTCGATGCGCAACGCATGCATCGGCAAGGCCACACGTTCTTCGTCGCGGAAAACGGCGTATGGCTGACCGACACCGTGCCGGCGGAATTTCTTAAAGAGATCGACGGGCCCGCGCGCTGAGACGCGCGCTCACCACGGCCAGAACATCGACGCGATGGACAGCGCCAGCGCCGCGCAAAGCGGCGAGTAATACAGCGTGTCCATGCGTGCGAAACGCGACCCGCGAATCCGCTTGAAGAAGCCGACGTAACGGAAATCGCCGACGGCCCGCACCGCGAAGATCAGTGCGAACGCAACGACCGCGAACGAGATCGTGCCGGGATAGGCATTCGGCCCCAGCCAGCCGGCACGCGCGGCAACCACGCACGCGCCGCCCAGCAGCGCCACCGCGACCGCGAGCGTGCCGACGGCGGTCGGCCGCAACAGCGGCTCGCCCTCCTGCTCCGGAATGGCCGCCCCCTTGCCGCGCCGCCCGCCCAACGCCCAGTAGACGTGAACGAGCGCGATTGCGCAAAGCGTCGGCACGCTGAAATACGCTCCGGTCATGTGAGTCAATGTCCTCGTGTCGTTGTCTCGTTATCGCGATGGGTTGCCGGCAACGTTCCGGCGCGCGGCCTCGATCCGCGCCACACGTGACGATACCGAAACCCGGCACCACGTGCATTGCGACCTCCGGTCGCAACGCGCCACCCGGAACCGCGCATGTTGCGATGCAGGGCGCGCGCCGCTGCACGCGGTCCGGCCGCTTGACTTCCCTCCGCGCACTACTACCCTGATATTCCAGTACTGCGGTCGATACGCCTCTGCGCGATCGGCCGCACGTGCATCGTTCGCCGCGTTGCACACCTGCACGAAAACGATAACGAAGGCCATGGAGGCGACTCATGCTGATCGGTGTGCCGAAAGAGATCAAGAACCACGAATATCGCGTGGGCCTCACGCCGGCCGGCGCGCGCGAACTGACGCGGCACGGCCATCGCGTATTGGTGCAGCGCGGCGCGGGCACGGCGATCGGCCTGCTCGACCGCGACTATACGGCCGCGGGCGCATCGCTCTGCGACGGCGCCGACGAAGTCTTCGCGCGCGCCGACATGATCATCAAGGTCAAGGAGCCGCAGCCGGCGGAATGCGCGATGCTGCGACGCGGCCAGATCCTCTACACGTACCTGCATCTCGCGCCCGATCCCGACCAGGCGGCCGCACTCGTGAAGTCCGGCGCCGTCTGCATCGCGTACGAAACCGTGACGGGCCCCGGTGGCGGCCTGCCGCTGCTCGCACCGATGAGCGAGGTGGCCGGGCGCATGTCGATCCAGGTCGCGGCGACCCATCTCGAAAGCCCGCGCGGCGGGCGTGGCCTGCTGATGGCCGGGGTGCCCGGCGTGCCGGCCGCGCATGTCGTCGTGCTCGGCGCGGGCGTGGTGGGCACCGGCGCCCTGCAGATGGCGGTCGGCCTCGGCGCACGCGTCACCGTGCTCGATACCAACGTGAACCGGCTGCGCCAGCTCGACCTCGTCTTCGCCAACCGGATCGCGACCGTCTGCTCGAATGCACACACGATCGACGAAGCCGTGCGCGATGCCGACGTCGTGATCGGCGCCGTGCTCGTGCCGGGGGCCTCGGCGCCGCGGCTCGTCACGCGCGACATGATCGCGACGATGCGCACGGGAGCGGTCGTCGTCGACGTCGCGATCGACCAGGGCGGATGCTTCGAGACCTCGCATGCGACGACGCACGCGGACCCGACCTTCGTCGTCGACGGCGTCGTGCACTACTGCGTCGCGAACATGCCCGGCGCAGTCGCGCGCACGTCGACCTTCGCGCTGAACAACGCGACGCTCACCCATGCGCTCGCGCTCGCCGACAAGGGCTGGAAGCAGGCGATGATCGACGATCCGCATCTGCGCGCGGGCCTGAACGTGTGCGACGGACACATCACGTACGAAGCCGTAGCACTGGCGCTCGGCCTGCCCTATGTGCCGGCGGCCGGCGTACTGGCATGACGCGACCGCATTCGTGACCGGCCAGCCGCTGACGGCACGCGCCGGCGGCTGCGTTCACGCGCCCTTCGCGCCGCCGCTGCGCTTCGACGCGCCGCCCGCTCCCATCGTGCGTGCCAGCAGCGGCCTCAATTGCGCGAGCGTGCGCGTGTTGAGCACGTCGGGCCGCGTGAGCCAGCCCCGTCGCGCCTCATCGACGCCGTACGCAAGATGGTCGAGTTCGTCCGGGCTGCACGCATCCGAGCCAATCGCCACGGGCACGCCGGCCTTCGCGGCCTCGCGGCACCAGACGTCCGGCAGGTCGAGCCGCCGCGGCTGCGCATCGAGTTCGACGAAGCAACCGCGCGCCGCGGCGTGCGCGATCACGCGCGGCACGTCGAGTTCGCAAGCATCGCGCTCGCCGAGCACGCGGCCCGTCGGGTGCGCGAGAATCGAGAAATACGGATGGTCCATCGCGCGCAGCATGCGCGCGGTCTGTGCGTCGCGCGACAGCTCGAAGCCGTCGCGTACCGCGCCGACCACGAGATCGAGCCGGCCGAGCATCGCATCGGGCACATCGAGGCTGCCATCCTCGCGAATGCCGGCCTCAACGCCCTTGAGCAGCACGAGATCGTCGAACGACGCGTTGAGACGATCGATCTCGTCGAGCTGCCGGGCAAGCCAGTCGAAGTCGCTGCGGCTGCCGCCGGCCTGCGGCGCCCGGTCGGTGATGGCCAGGTACGCGAACCCGCGTGCGCGGGCCGCATCGGCCATCGCACGCAGGCTGTCGCGGCCGGCCGACGCGTCGGTATGCGCGTGCAGGTCGCCGCGCACGTGCTTGCGCTCGACCAGTGCCGGCAGCGTGCCCGCGCGAGCGGCCTCGATCTCGCCGCGATCCTCGCGCAACTCGGGCGGCACGTCGTGCAACCCGATCGCCGCATAGACCGACGCCTCGGTCGCGCCGGCAATCCGTTCGTCGCCGCGAAACACGCCGTACTCGTTGATCTTCAGCCCGCCGGCCTGCGCGATCCTGCGCAACGCGATGTTGTGCGCCTTCGATCCCGTGAAATAGACGAGCGCCGCGCCGAACGCATCGGCATCGACGACGCGCAGGTCGACCTGCAACCCGCCGGCGAGCACGACGCTCGACTTCGTCTTGCCGTGCGCGAGCACGCGCACGACCTCGCCATAGGCGACGAACGCGTCGGCGACGGCCACCGGATCACGTGCGGTGACGAGGATGTCGAGATCGCCGACCGTCTCGCGGCGGCGGCGAAAGCTGCCGGCCGGCACGGCCTTGCCGACGCCCGCGATCGCGCGCAGGCGTTCGAGCAGCGGCTGCAGCGCGTGCGTCGCATCCGGCAGCAGGAAACGTTGAGGTTCGCGTTTCAGCCGGTCGTCGATCGCTTCGAGCAGATGCGCTTCGGTTTTCGCGCCGAAGCCCGGCAACTCGCGCACGTGCCCGCTCTTCGCTTCCGCGCGAAGCTGCTCGAGCGAATCGACGTGCAGTGCGTCATGGAGCGCCTTCACGCGCTTCGCGCCGAGCCCCGGCACGTCGAGCAGCTCGACGATCGCGCCCGGCAGCGCGTGACGCAGCGTTTGCTGCAGTTCGCAGGTGCCGGTCGCGGCAATCTCGCGCAGCTTCGACGCGAGATCGGGCCCGATCGACGGAATCTTCCCGAGATCGTCGCCGTTCGCGATCATCGTCGGGATATCGCGCCCGTAGTCGGCAATCGTCCGTGCTGCGTTGCGATAGGCACGCACCCGGAACGGATTGGCGCCCTGGATTTCGAGCATGTCGGCGATCTCGGCGAACACGGTCGCACACTCGGCATTGTGGATCGGCATGATCGGCGTGGCTCCCTTCCACGTGGATGGCGCCGCGCATACGCGACGGCGTCTGCCCGCCCGGCGCCGCATGCTGACGCCGCCGGGCGCCCGTTCATCATCGTACGCCGGCCGCGCCGCGTGCGCGGCGCCGTGATGGCGACGATGTCGGCGTCAGAGGGAGGCGCGCGGCGTGGTGGCGTAGTGCCGCTCGTAGATCGACTGGCAATGCGTGCAGCGTTCGGCGGCCGGGCGCGCCAGCAGGCGCTCGTAGCCGACCGAGCCGTCGCAGTCAATGCACTCGCCGTAGCTGCCGTCACGCATCCGCTGCTGGGCGCGGCCGATCGCGCGCAGCTCGGTCAGTTTCATGCCGATCAACGCATGATCGACGTCGACGAACAGATCCGCATTGGCCTCGTCGCCCTCGTCCGGCGCCGCGCCGGCGAGGTCTGCGTAGGATTCCGACGCACGCTGGTCTTCGCTGGCGCGGATCTCCGCACGCAACGTCTGCTCGCTCTCGTTCAGCCGCTGTTTCAGCGTCTGCCGTTGTTGTGGGTCGAGCGCCATGGCCGTCTCTCCTGTTCCGGGTTCCGCGCGGCGCATGGCGGCGCGCGGTGTCGCACCGGTGCACGGCGAGCCGGCGTCACCGCCTGCCACCGTGTCCGGATGTGCACCCGACGACACGAAGCGCCGGACGCATTCGACGCAGGATAAACCCATTGAACACGCGTGTGTTGACCGGAATCAGCGTGCCGGTCAGGCAGCGGCAGCCGTGCGGAAACTGGGGCCGGACGCGTAATCCGGACCTGCGGTGCACGCTCGGACGCTCGCCGGCACGACCGCAGCGCAGCAAATTCCGGCACGACCACAACACTTCGGCCGCGCGCACGAACCGGCATGACTCTGTCGGGACGATCGCTCGCGCGGCGCCTCCTCAATCATTCGTGATCCTCAGAATGCATTGCGTCCGATGAAGCCGCGCACGACCGTCAGCAGGATGATCTTCATGTCGAACCAGAAGCTCCAGTGCTGCATGTAGAACAGATCGAACTTCACACGTGCCTCCATCGCCTCGACTTTGCGCGTTTCACCGCGATAGCCGTTCACCTGGGCCCATCCGGTGATGCCGGGCCGCACGCGGTAGCGATACATGTAGCAGTCGATCAATTGTCGATAGAGGTCGTCGTGTTCGATCGCGTGCGGGCGCGGGCCGACCACCGACATCTGCCCGAACAGCACGTTGAAGAACTGCGGCAGTTCATCGAGCGACGTACGTCGCAGGAACGCGCCGACGCGCGTGATGCGCGAATCGTTGCGCGACGCCTGCCGCAGCACGCCCGGCTGGGCGCGATGCACGCGCATCGTCCGGAACTTGAGAATGTCGAACTCCCGGCCGTCGACACCCTTGCGGCGCTGCCTGAACAACACGGGCCCCGGCGACGACAGCTTGACCGCGATCGCCAGCAGCGACAGCAGCGGCAGCAACGGAATCAGCACGCCGAATGCGAACAGCCGGTCGAACGCGAACTTCGCCCACAGCTCCGGCGCCGAACGCGGCGTGGTCGCGAGGTTGATGGCCGGCATGCCGAGCACGTCGGTCGCCGAGCGATCGACCACCGCCATCTGCCGCACGTCGGGCAACAGCCGCAGTTCCACGAACTCGTCGCGCAACTCGCGGACGATGCGCTGGATCCGCCACTCGTGCGACATCGGCAGCGTGAGCCAGACCTCGTCGATGTCGCCGCCGCGAATCAGGTCGCGCAACGCGTTCCAGTCGTCGATCACCGGCACGCCACCGATGCCGCCGGAGGCAGCCTGGGCATCGTCGTCGAATACACACGCCGCCACGAAAGGCCCCTGCGGCGCCAGCTGCATCCGCTCGACCGCGACACGCCCGTACGCCGTTGCGCCGACCACCGCGACGCGGCGCTGCCGCGCGCGCGGGTCGTCACGCGTCAGCGCAAGCGCCAGCAGCGCGGCGCGGCCGAGCAGCAACGCAACGTCGCCGGCCAGCACCGTGCGCACGATCCAGGGTGTCGTGATCGTGCCGCCGCGATTCATGATCCACATCGCGGCGGTCACCGTCAGCACGCTCGCGCAGACGAGCGCCACGATCGTCTGCGTCAGTGCATGCGTGCCGCCTTGCGGCGCCATGCCGCCACGCACCGTGCGCAGATAGCGCGGCAGCAAGGCCACGGTCAGCACGCACAGCAGCGCAATCGCGCCGCGCTGCGCGTCGGACAGCTCGCGCCACGCAAGGCCCGATGCCGCCTGCGCGGCAAGCGCGCCTGTCAGCACGAGCACGGCGTCGGTAACTGCGATCACAGAACGCCGCAGCGAATTCGTCCCACCGGACTTCGATAGCATCGTCACGCACCATGTGCCGGGAACCCGCGATGCGCGTCCGGCATGCGGGGCCGAACCGGTGTCGGTGTCGGCCTCGCCGTCCCGCGCGTGCCGAGCAGCCTGCGATAGTCCGCGCGAATCAGGTTGTAGCATTCGCACGCGTGATGTTCGAGGCCGTCGCGGTCGAGCACCGTGATGCGGCCGCGGCGCTGCCGGATCAGCCCGGCTTCCTGCAGGTTGCCTGCCGCTTCCGTCACGCCTTCGCGCCGCACGCCGAGCATGTTCGCGATCGTCTGCTGCGTGACGGCCAGTTCGTCGCCGTCGATGCGGTCATGTGCAAGCAGCAGCCAGCGGCTGAGCTGCTCGCTGACCGAATGATGCCGGTTGCACAGCGCGCTGCGCGAGATCTGTGCCATCGCCGCCTGGCAGTAGTTGAGCAGCAGCCGGTAGGTTTCCGGCGAGCGCTCGAATTCGGCACGCACCACGCAGCTCGGCACGCGATAGGCCATCCCGCCGATGCGGACCTCGACCCGTTGCGACGCCGCGGCGCCACCGACCATCGTCGCCAGCCCGACCACGCCTTCGCGGCCGACCTGTGCCACCTCGACCATCGCACCGTCCTCCATCAAATGCTGCACCGACATCATCGACGTCGTCGGGAAATGCACGTGGCGCATCGGCTCGCCGACCCGGTCGAGCATCCCGGCCTTGATCCTGACCAGTTCGAGATGCGGTGCGATGGTGCGGATGCTGTCCTCGGGGAGGGCATCGAGGATGGCATTCGCCGAGTAGCTCGAGTGAAGATGAAGCATGTCTGTATCCCTTTTATCGTCCGCACCGCCTGCAGCCGCGTGCACGGAATTCGTTATCGCGATGCGCGCCCGGACGTTGACTGGAGTTGCGGCCACAACCCTGATTCCAACCGACCATCGGCTTCTCGCCGCCGGATCGAGTCGACCGTCCCGTTTCAACGCGCCAGCCCGAATAAGCGATTTACGTGCCAAACCATGCCCGTCCTTAATATATGAATCACGCCGGAATTAGATCGACCGAATTACCGGCAAAAAGACAAAAAAAGCGTCTCATTTCCGGACACTCTTCCCGGCGGCGGACACTGCGCGCCATTTGACTGATCAATTCCCTCGCGTTGACCCAAGGCCGGTGCGACCGGGCTACCTGGCTTGCCGCTCATATACTTACAGTCGATTTTCAATTGTTTCCGTGATGTACCGGACACCGCTCCGCTGCGGCACCACGCCTCACACGGTCGTTTGAAACTGTCTCAAATCTGAATCGACGCACTAATTTTCCGCTTTGTACGCCACCGCACACTCCGTCGTCAAACCATTGATTTCCATGAGTAATATTGCTGGAACCATTTATTTGTCAAAGAGTGTTCAATGCCCGACAACCAGTTTCGTTACACGACGCACATCGCCGAAGAATTGATTCCCGGTTGACATCGAATGAATGACAGGCGCCCCATTCCATTTCCGGATGATTAATTCCACCGTAATGATTCACTAAAACCGGATAACGTCTGCAGCCGGTCTAAATCGTCAAACTTTGTGAAATGACGCAATATGCAATTGATCGATTTCAATGGCGTGCTAGCCTTTTTGCCAGTATCGTCACTCCATTTTTGACGAACACAAGTCCGCACGATCGTGCGAATTCCCCATTCCCGGGATATCGCCGCGACGACGCGTGACCGCCACCCTACGAGGATGCGCCGTGACTCACCAGGCCCCTGACGCCGTCGCGTACGCGAACGGCATGATCGAGCTTTCCCACAGCTTCGACGCGAACCGCTTTCTCGCGGCCATCGACCGCGACGAACTCGCGACGCTGGCCCCGCACCTTCAACTCGTCCACCTGAAATCGGGGCAAGTGCTCTGCGAGCCCGGCGAAATGCTCACCGCGGTCTACCTGCCCGTCACGACCGCGATTTCGCTGCAGTACGTGTCGTCCGGCGGCATGACGCTGGAAGTCGCGGAGATCGGCAGCGAGAGCGTGGTGTGCGACGACGTGATCGGCGGCAGCGGCCGGATGCCCTGTCGCGCCGTGGCCTGCCGCGACGGTTTCGTCTACCGGCTCGACCGGCGCATGTTCGCCGCGGCGTTCGACGCCTCGCCGGTGATCCGTCATCTCGTGTTCATCTGCGTGCGGCTGCTGATGGCGCAGGTCTCGCAGATCACGTTCTGCAGCCGTCATCACGTGCTCAAACATCAGTTATGCAGATGGTTCCTGCTCGCGTACGACCGGACCCGCAGCATCGAGATCCAGGTGACGCACAGCATGCTGGCGCAGATGCTCGGCGTGCGGCGCGAAACGGTCACCGATGCCGCGGGCGAAATCCAGAAGCTGGGCCTGATCCGGCAGTACCGGAGCTCGATCGAGCTCGCCGATCTCGCCGGCCTCGAAAAAATGTCGTGCGGCTGCCGCGCGATCGTGCGCGACGAGATGAAGCGCATCCTGTCGGCCGATTCGGGCGTGCCGGCCGCGTCGCGCGCCTGATCGGCATGCCGCATCGGGCGTCGCTGTCGCGCCGCCTGCCTGCCGGGTCAGCCGTTTGTAGGGTGGCGAACAGAACGCCGTGTCTGCCAATGGTCTACTGATGCCGGACTGCCGGGGGGACGTCAGCGCGTGTCGCGCGTCTGCCCGAGCGGACGACACCACGCACGCCGGAGCAGCACGTGAAAAAAGAAATCAGAACCATCCTGAAACACGTCGCCCATCTCGAAGCCGCGATCGATTCGATCGGCGACGGGGACGACCTCTACGAAGCGGGCCTTTCGTCACTCGACACGATCCAGCTGATGCTCGCGATCGAGAAGCAATTCAACATCGAGATTCCCGACGAGATGCTGAACCGCAACCTGTTCCGCAGCATTGACGCGCTCGCGGACACGATCACCACGCTGCAACGCACCGAGCATTCGGCATGAGCGCGCTGCTTCCCGAACTCGCGAGCGACAGCGATACGCGTCGGCTCGACGAGGCCGCGCATGCCGTCGCGCAGATCGCCGCGCAGCACGCGGACGCGGTCGACCGCGACGCGCGCTGCCCCGTCGAGGCGATCGAGGCGATGCGCGCGCGCCGCCTGCTCGGCGCGATGGTGCCGACCCATCTCGGCGGCGCGGGTGCGTCGCTGGAAGACATCGCGTCGGCCTGCTCGATTCTCGGCCAGGCCTGCGCCTCGTCGGCGATGGTGTTCGCGATGCACCAGATCCAGGTCGCCTGCATCGTCGATCATGCCGCCGACCAAGGCTGGCACAAGCTGTTCCTGCAGCAGCTCGTGCGCCACCAGTGGCTGCTCGCATCGGCCACGTCGGAAGACGGCGTCGGCGGCAACCTGCGCGCGAGCCAATGCGCGCTCGAAGCCAGCGGTGGCGAGTTCCGGCTGCGCAAATCGGCGCCGACGATCTCGTATGGCGACTACGCGGACGGCATCCTCGCGACCGCACGACGCGATGCGGACGCGCCGGCTTCCGAGCAGGTACTCGTTACGCTGCTGCGCGACGGCTACACGCTCACGCGCCGCGGCGAATGGGACACGCTCGGGATGCGCGGCACCTGCAGCAACGGCTTCGAGCTCGATGCGCAAGGCGCCGCCGTCCAGTGCCTGCCGGTGCCGTTCGCGACGATCGCCGAGGAGACGATGGTGCCGGTGTCCCACATCCTGTGGGCCGCGGTCTGGATCGGCGTGGCCGGCGATGCATTCCATCGCGCGCACCAGTTCTTCCGCGCGCAGGCACGCCAGACCGACGGCGCGCCGTCGCCCGCGTCGCGACGCATCGCCGAATCGCTCGCGCTGATGCAGGCGATGCAGGCCCGCGTCGACACCGTGCTGCGCCTTCATGCGAATCCGGCATCACGCTCGTGGTCGGCCGGCATGGCCCGGGCCGCCGAGATCAACACGCTGAAGACCTACGTGTCGACGACCGCGCTGGAAGTCGCGCACCAGGCCATGATGATCTGCGGGATGGCCGGCTACAAGCAGGGCACGCCGTTCAGCATCGGCCGCCACATTCGCGACCTGCATGCGGCGCCGCTGATGATCAGCAACGACCGCATTGCCGTCAACACCTCGAACCTGCTGCTCGCGCTGCGTCCTGCGACGCTGGAGAAACATACGTGAACGATCGCCTTGCCGTGCCCTCCGCCGCCTCCGCTCCCGCCGATGCACCGATCGACCGCGCGGGCGTCAACCCGCTGCGCGACGCACTGATCGACGCGGGCCTGCTGGTCTCGACCGGCATCCAGGGCCTGTTCGGCCGCAGCGAACGGTTCGAGCGCGTCGTCGAAGCGCTCGACGCGTTCGTCACGCGCCTCGGCGCCGACCAGCAGGCCGAAGTGCTGCGCTTCCCGCCGGCGATGAGCCGCACCGAGTTCGAGCGCAGCGAATACATGAAGAGCTTTCCGCAACTCGCGGGCAGCGTGCACGCGTTCTGCGGCGACGAACACCAGCACCAGCGCGTACTGCAGTGCCTCGATCGCGGCGACGACTGGACGGAAAGCCAGAAGCCGACCTACGTCGTGATGACGCCCGCCGCGTGCTACCCGGTCTACCCCGTCGTCGCCCGCGCGGGTGCGCTGCCGGCGGACGGCCGGATCGTCGACGTTTTCTCGTACTGCTTCCGTCACGAGCCGTCGCTCGACCCGACCCGCATGCAGTTGTTCCGGATGCGCGAGTACGTGCGGATCGGCACGCCCGAGCAGATCGTGGCGTTCCGCGAGACCTGGATCGAACGCGGTACGCGGATGATCGACGCGCTGCGCCTGCCCAACGCGATCGACCTCGCGAACGATCCGTTCTTCGGGCGCGGCGGCAAGATCGTCGCGAACAGCCAGCGCGAGCAGAACCTGAAGTTCGAGCTGCTGATCCCGATCGAGCACGACGATCGCCAGACCGCGTGCCTGAGCTTCAACTACCACATGGATCATTTCGGGCTGCTGTGGGATATCCGCACCGCGACGGGCGACGTCGCGCACACGGGCTGCGTCGGCTTCGGCCTCGAACGGCTCACGCTCGCGCTGTTCCGCCATCACGGCTTCGACATCGAGGCGTGGCCGCGCGAAGTCCGCGACGTGCTGTGGGGCACGCCATGAGATTCGTGTCCCGCGACGGCGAACACGCGTCGTTCGAGGATGTGCGCCACCGCGCGCGCCACTACCGGCCGCATCCGCTGCATAGCCAGGAGATGGTCTGGAAGCAGACCAACTGCTACGTCGACATGTGGCTCGAGGTGCTCCGGTGGTGGGGCTTCAATCCATACGCGGCGCTGCCGTTTACGATCGCGCTCGATTTCGAGGGCGACCAGTTCACGTTCTTCAAGTTTCCGCACGACGAACTGGAGCGGCTGTACGGCATCGTCGTGCAGGAGCACTCGATCTACGAACCGCTCGACCAGCACATCGAGACGCAGGTTGCGCGCGGCCACCTGATGATCGTCGAGGTCGACGCGTGGTTCCTGCCCGATACGCGCGGCAGCAGCTACCGCACGCAGCACACGAAGACGACGATCGGCATCGATGCGATCGACCGCGCGAAGCGCCAGATCGGCTACTTCCACAACAGCGGCTATTACGTGGCCGAGGATTTCGACTACAACGGGCTCGTCGGCGACAGCTCGCCGATGACGCTGCCGCCTTACGTGGAATGCGCGAAGCGGCGGTTTGCGCCGCTCGACGAACGTGAGCTGTGCGAAACGTCGCTCGCCGCGCTGCAGCGCCACCTGCGGCGCCTGCCGGTCGTCAACCCGATCGCCGCGTTCCGGCGGCAGTTGCAGACCGATGCGCGAACGCTCGCCGATTCGCCGCTCGAGCATTTCCACGCGTACTCGTTCAACTCGGTGCGCCAGCTCGGCGCGAATTTCGAGCTGTTCGGCCATTACGCGCGCTGGCTGCAGGCCAGCGGTTGCGTCGGGCCGTTCGCCGAGATCCGCGCCGCGTGCGACCGCATCGCATCCGAAGCGATGGTGCTCGAATTCCGGCTCGCACGCGCGTGCGCGCGCGGCAAGGAGGAGCGCGGCGACTCGACGCTCGAGGCGATCGAGGCCGCCTACGCGGACGTCGTCGCGTGCGCGCGGCAGATCTGCGCGCCGTTGCGGCACGTGAAGCCCGTGCGCAGCGAGTCCAGCGACATCGCGGCGCCCGTGCCGGCCATGCGGTGACGCGCGCGCGCGCCCTGCCCGCGTGGTCGATGCTGGCGACGGCCGCAGGCGCCGTGCGAGAACCGCGCGACCTCCCGGTCGACGGCGGCGACTGGATCACAGCGCCGGTGCCCGGCACGGTCGCGCAGGCGCTCGCGGTGGCCGGCCGGCTCGACGAAGCTGCATCGCTCGACGAGCGCGACCACTGGTACCGCGTCGAGCTGCGCGGGCGCGGGCCGCGCATCCTGCGCTTTCACGGCCTCGCCACGCTCGCGCAAGCGTGGCTCGACGACACGCCGATCCTCCGCTCCGACAGCATGTTCGTCACGCATGACGTGCCCGTGTCGCTCAACGGCACCCACCGGCTGACCCTCTGTTTCCGCGCACTCGCGCCGCACCTGCGCGACGCACGCGCACCGCGCCGTGCGCGCTGGCGCACGCGGCTCGCCGAGCCGGCCGGGCTGCGCACGATCCGCACGTCGCTGTTCGGGCACATGCCGGGCTGGTTTCCGCCGTATGTGCCCACCGGCCCGTGGCGGCCCGTCGACGTGCTCGATCCGGCCGACGGGCCGGTTCTGGCCGACTGCAAGCTGCAGGCGCGCGTCGAAGGCGACACGGGCTGGCTCGATGCGGAACTGACGTTCGCCGCGCCGCTGCCCGATACGTTCGCAGCGCGGCTGTCGTGCGGCGAACATCATGCGACGCTCGAACGTGACGGCGCCGACCGGCTGCGTACGCACGTCGCAATACCGAACGTGCGTCGCTGGTGGCCGCATACGCACGGCGAACCGGCGCTCTACGACGTTGTGCTGCATATCGGCGATGCGCGCCGGCCGCTCGGCTCGACCGGTTTCCGCACGATCGAGATCGATTCCGGCGCCGACGGCAAGGGTTTCGGACTGCGCATCAACGGCGTGCCCGTGTTCGCGCGCGGCGCATGCTGGAGCAGCGCCGCGCCGCTCGCGCTACACACGGACGACGCGACCTACGGCCGCCTGCTCGGGCTCGCACGCGACGCCGGCTTCAACATGATCCGCGTCGGCGGCACGATGACCTACGAGGCCGACGCGTTCCACGCGGGGTGTGACCGGCTCGGGCTGCTGGTCTGGCAGGACTTCGGTTTCGCGAACTTCGATTACGCGCTCGACGATCCGGCGTTCGCGGCCAACGTCGATCGCGAAGCGACCCAGTTCCTGTCGCGTCACGGCGCTTCGCCGTCGCTGGCGGTGCTGTGCGGCGGCAGCGAGATCGCGCAACAGGCCGCGATGTCGGGGCTCGGGCCGAAGCAGCGCTTCCTCGAACTGACGGCCGACCGGCTGGCCGGCCACGCGGCCGCGCTCCGTCCCGATGTCCCGTACGTGCCCGATTCGCCCGACGGCGGCGTACTGCCGTTCACGCCGCGCGAACGCGTGTCGCACTACTACGGCGTCGGTGCGTACCTGCGTCCGCTCGACGACGCGCGACGCGCGGACGTGCGCTTTGCGAGCGAATGCCTCGCGTTCGCGAACGTGCCGTGCGACGCGACACTCGCCGGACTCGGCTGGCCCGGCGTGCACGAGCCGCGGTGGAAAGCGGCCGTGCCGCGCGACCCCGGCACGTCGTGGGATTTCGACGATGTCCGCGACCACTATCTGCAGACGCTGTACGACGTCGTGCCCGACCGGCTGCGGCGCGAGGATCCGGCGCGCTACTTCGAGCTGTCGCGCGCGGTGATCGCTGACCTGATGCGCGAGACGTTTTCCGAATGGCGCCGCACCGGCTCGCGCTGCGCCGGCGCGCTCGTCTGGCAGTTCCAGGACGTGATGCCGGGCGCCGGATGGGGCGTGATCGACGCCGCCCACCGGCCGAAATCGGCATGGTATGCGCTGCGTCAGGTGCTGCAGCCGATCCAGGTGCTCCTCATCGACGAAGGGCTGAACGGGCTCGACGTGCACGTCGTCAACGAGCGCCCGGCGCCGCTGTCGGCGTCAATCGAGCTGGTCGCGCTGCGCGACGGCCGTACGCCGGTCGCGCGGGCCGGCTGCCCGGTGCGGATCGCCGCGCACGACACGGTGCGGCTCGGCTCGGCCGAGTTGCTCGGCCGCTTCTTCGACTGGACCTATGCATACCGTTTTGGCCCGTGCGAACACGATACGGTCGTCGCGACCCTGCGGGCCGACGACGGCGCGCTGCTGTCGCAGGCGTTCCATTTTGTGTCGCGCACGCATCCGGCCGTGCTGGCACGTCGCGAACTCGGGATCGAGGCATGCGTGTCGCGCACCGGCGAGACCTGGCACGTCGACGTCGACACGCGACACGTCGCGCGCCATGTGCAGATCGACGCGCCGGGTTTCATGCCAGGCGACGACTGGTTCCATCTCGCGCCCGGCACGCCGGCGCGCATCGCGCTCGTTCCATTGCGCATCGACGGGAAGCCTGTGGCGGGCGGCGACAATGTCCCGCCCGCGGTGGAAATCCGCGCCGTGAACGCCGCGCGCGCGGTGCGAGCCACGCAGGCCGGTTGACACGACGCTCGCGGCCCCGCGAGCGTCGTGCCGCCCTGTATCAATCGGACGAGCCCGTCCCGCGCGGCCGCTCGATACCGTACGCCTCCATCCAGCGATACAGTGTCGCGCGCGACACGCCGAGTTCGCGCGCCGAAGCGGCAACGCGCCCGCGCGTTCGCAGCAACGCGGTTTCGATCGCCTCGCGCTCGATCGACTTGCGGATGTCGGCCACCGACGGCGACGCCGCATCGAGACAGTATTCGAGCTCGAGGTCACGCGCGGTGATCAGGCGCCCCTCCGTCATCACGACCGCACGGCGCACGCGGTTGATCAGTTCGCGGACATTGCCCGGCCAGTCGTGCTTGTAGAGCGCGGTAATCGCATCCGTCGAGAACCCGCGCACGCGATGGCGCGCATCGCCGCGGAAGCGTTCGAGCATGTGGTGCGCGAGCAGTTCGATGTCCTTGCCGCGCGCGCGCAACGGCGGCTGGTCGATGCGCATCACGCACAGACGGTGGAACAGGTCGGCGCGAAAGCGTCCTTCTTCCATCGCATCGCGCAGGTCGACGTGCGTCGCCGACACGATCCTGACATCCACCGGCACCGGCTCGCTGCCGCCAAGACGGTGAATCGAGCGTTCCTGCAGAAACCGCAGCAGGCTCGCCTGGCTCTCGTGCGGCAGGTCGCCGATCTCGTCGAGCAGCAGCGTGCCGCCGTTCGCGGCTTCGACGTAGCCGATCTTGCGCGCGTTCGCGCCGGTAAACGCACCGCGCTCATAGCCGAACAGTTCCGATTGCAGCAGATGCGGCGGAATCGCGCCGCAGTTGACCGCGACGAACGGGCCGTTGCGCCGCGCTGAATGGCGATGGATCGCGACGGCCGTGAGTTCCTTGCCGGTTCCCGTTTCGCCGAACACGAACACCGGCGCGTCGGTGCGGGCGAAACGACGCACCGTATCGAACAGCCGCAGCATCGCGCTGCAGGTGCCGACGATGCCCTTTTCCTCCGATTCGAGCTGTTCGCGATCGCGCGCGAACAGGCATTCCATGCCGTAGGCATGGCCGACCGTATCGGCGATCCGCTGATGCGACGCCGGCAACGTCACGTAGTCGAAGCAGTAGTCGCGCAACAGCGCGCGCACGTTCGGCGAGGTGGTCTGACCGACATCCACGAGCGCCACCCAGACGACATCGCGCATCGACGCGCAGGTCGACGCGATGCTGCCGATCGCATCGGCATGGCCGCCGCTCAGGTCGAGAATGCCGCAGGTAATTTCGCCGGACGTGTCGCGCAACTCGCTCGCATGCGCGACGACCGACACCTTCCAGTCGCGGCGCGACAATTCCTTTCGCAGCATCACGGACGGCGATTGCGTCCAGTAAATCAGCGGACGCTGCCCGTTACTGCTCCCCACGCCGGCGCTCTTATCGCGCGTTATTGGCATATTCATAACAAACCATCATTTTCTGCACTCCGCGAACCGTTCGCGTGCGCGGCGGCAGGCGGCGCATGGCCGCCTTTCCGCGCTGCGTTTCCGCAGCCTTGGCGAAGATCGAAACTGCACACGGCGAGAACCCCCGGAGATCGAGCCGGATATCATCCCGTCTCGTTGTCATCGAACTCGAACGGAACACGCGGCTACGGGAGCCACGACATTCCGGCTTTGAAGCAACCCGCCGCCAGGCGGGGCACGTCGGCAAACAAAAGCCGTCCGCATGGGCATCGCGTCGTACACGACAATCGCGCCGATGCTGAACCGGAGGGCCGCCAAACCGCGCCCGGATTGACTGCCCCATTTCATCGCACCTGAATTTACACCCCGTTTCGGGCCGGTTTTGTTAGCAAAAGATAAACCTGAATCAAGCCGTTACGGCGCCGGCCGTTCCGCACCGCCCCCTTTTTGAACACTGAGATTTGATTATCTATGACCTTTCCCGTCAATCAGTGGCAAATACTACTTTTCCGCAAGATTGATACCGTCGATTACCCGTAATTTCCGTCGAAATCTCGTCAAAGTGGCGGCACCGTGTCCCTCGCACCACATAATCGCGCGCGCCCCCGGATAACCCCATCCCATTGCGCCGGCGCGAGGGCCGTCCCACCGTTACACGTCGTAATCACGCCGTAATCAACGGTATCGCGCCTGCTGGCGCTTTTCGCGCGAATCGCCGTCGACGAGTTTGAAATACGCGGGGCCGGCACGCGCGTCTCGCGGCGCAGCATGATGGCCATTCCCACGCGACCGGACACCCCCGCGGTTCGACCGGATGCAGGCCCAACGGTAGGTCGCGGCGGCCGTCCACGCATGCGGTCGGCAGCTTGCCGACGATACGGTACGCGAGCGGCCCGTCGGCGGCACGCGCAATCCTCGGTCCCGCGCCCCGCTGCCTCGTTCGCGTGCGATGCTGGCCAGTCGCACTTCATTGCAGCCCGCCACGATGAATCAATTATGAAAAGGCAGCGGCCCCGACGATGTGTGCTGTCGCACATTGCGACGCTCGCTTGTCGCGCACACCGCCCCATAGCGCGCGCCGGACTTGCGAATCCGGAGCGTGAGTACGCTTTCGAACAGACCGCCGGAGCGCGCATCCGGATGATGAAGATCGCCACGCCGTACGGAACGATCGCGTTCGTGCAGCGCGGCATGCCGAAGGCATCACGCGAGGACAGCATCATGGAATGGCATTGTTGTGAATTCGAACATCTGAGCGCCGTCGATCTCTATGCAATCCTGCGCGCGCGCAACGCCGTGCTGGTGGTCGAAGACGCCCACACGCATCTCGACATCGACGGCAAGGACGCGGGCGCGCTGCACGTCTATGCGAGCGCGAGCGACGGCGACACGACGGAAGTCGCCGCCTACGCGCGCATCCTGCCCGGCGACGACATCGATCCGGACGTCATGATCGACAAGGTGCTGACGAGCGAAAGCTGCCGCGACGACGAGACGCTCGAGCGTTTGATCGAGCGCGCACTCACCGCTGCGCAGGCCGCATGGCCGGACACCGCGGTGCGCATGCACGTCCCCGCGCCGCGTCAGGCGTTCTACAAACGGTTCGGATTCCGCAAGGCCTACGGTCCGTATCTCGAACTAGGGGCGCCGTTCGTCGGCCTGATCCGGCCGGCCGACCGTACGGCCGGTGCGCTGCGTCACCTGCTGTCGCGCGCCGTTTCGTTCTCGCGCGACGACGATACGCGCGCCGACGGCCGCCCTCACACCCGGCTGCCCGCCGATACCGGAGCGAACCGATGACCCGCGCCCTTCACCCGGTTCCCGAACCCGATCTGCCGAATATCCTGCCGGTGATTCTCGCCGGCGGTTCCGGCACGCGGCTGTGGCCGCTGTCGCGCGAGCAGTATCCGAAGCAGCTGATCGAGCTGGTCTCGAACGAGTCGCCGCTGTCGGCGACGGCGCGCCGCCTGAACGGCATCGCGAACGCGTCGCTCGGCGACACGCTGCTACTCGTATGCGGCGAACAACATCGCTTCATGAGCGCCGAGCAGGTACACGGCCGCTCGGCGCCTGCCCGCATCCTGCTGGAGCCCACGGCGCGCAACACGGCGCCCGCGCTGACGCTGGCCGCGCTCGATGCGAACGCGCTCGCGAACGATCCTGTCCTCGCCGTGATGCCGGCCGATCACGTGATCGCGGATGTCGCCGCGTTCCAGGACGCGGTCGCACGCGCGGCGCGTTATGCGCAGGAAGGCGCGATCGTCACGCTTGGCGTGCTGCCGCGTCGCGCTGAGACGGGCTACGGCTACATCCAGGTCGGCGAGCCGCGCTCGGGCCGCCACGGCAGCCACGGCGGCTACGCGATCGGACGCTTCGTCGAAAAACCCGATGCGACGCTCGCCGAGCGCTACCTGCAATCGGGCGATTACTGGTGGAACAGCGGAATCTTCGTCACGCGCGCCTCGGTCTGGCTGAAAGCGATCGGCGCACTCGCGCCGGACATCCATGCCGCTTGCGACAGCGCGTGGCGCGCGGGCGTCGCCGACGATCCGTTTTTCCGGGTCGATGCGGCCGCCTTCGATGCGTGCCCATCGGATTCGATCGACTATGCGGTGATGGAGCGCCTCGCGGAACACACCGAACTCGGCATCGAAGGCATTGTGGTGCCGCTCGCGGCCGGCTGGTCGGACGTCGGCACGTGGGACGCGATCTGGGAAATCATGCCGAAGGACGATCACGGCAACGTCGCGCGCGGCTCGATCGTCTTCGAGGATACGCAGGACAGCCTCGTGCGTTCGGAAGGCCGCCTCGTCGCGTGCGTCGGGATGAAGGACGTCGTCGTGATCGAGACGGCCGATGCCGTGCTGGTCGCGAACAAGCACGACGTGCAGCGCGTGAAGAACATCGTCGCGCGCCTGAAGAGCGACCGGCGCCCGCAGGTGAGCGAGCACCGCAAGGTGCAGCGGCCGTGGGGCCATTACGATTCGATCGATCTCGGCGAGCGCTTCCAGGTGAAGCGGATTGTGGTCGAACCCGGCAAGCAGCTGTCGCTGCAGATGCACTATCACCGCGCCGAGCACTGGATCGTCGTGCGCGGCACCGCGAAGGTGACGCGCGGCACCGAGACGTTCCTGCTGTGCGAGAACGAATCGACCTACATCGCCGTCGGCGAAGTGCATCGGCTCGAGAATCCCGGCCGGATTCCGCTCGAAATCATCGAGGTTCAATCGGGCAACTATCTCGGCGAGGACGATATCGTGCGGTTCGAGGATCAGTACGGGCGGGCAGTCGTCGGGACCGCGCCGCCGCACCCGTCGCTCGCCTCCCGCGAACCGGACGAGGAAGCCGCGGAACGCGACGTCATCCGGTAAGTGCATGCGGATTGCGACGGCGTGTGCGACGCCAACACCCGCCGCCGCGCGAACAACGGGCGGCCGCCTGTTCTTCGCCTGGCGCCGCCGGCCCACGCAACGCATGATCAGTGGAGGCCGCCTTGCGGCCAGCGCGGCCGCCTGAGGGACTCGCGCACGCGCGGCAACACCGACGTGTCCGCGCCGATCGCGCCGCCTGCCGCCGAGAGCGGCTGAAGCGCGGCGCCCGCACATGGCGTGCCCTTCGCCTGCTGTGCCGATGCCCCCACCTGCCGGCCGGCCGCGCAATCGTGCGCACGGTCGATCCGGACCGGCATTCCGCCGATCCCCGACAGTTGATTGTCCGCGAGCCGCACGCCCGACACGTTTCCCCACAGGCGAATGCCGTCGAATCGCGCATGCGACACGCGATTGCCGATCACGGTCACGCGCGACACCGAACCCGACCACGTGCTGACCTCGATCGCCGCCTGCTGCGTGACCGGGCGAGCATCGGCCCGATCCGTCGCCGTCTGGATATCCGCGATCGAATTACCCTCGATGCGGATGTCGGACGAGCCGGCAGTGCGATTGCTGTCTTCCTGGGCGACCAGAATGCCGGAGCTCACCTGTACGTTGCGCACGACGTTGTTCGAGATGGTGACTTCCGCACCGCCGACCACCGTGATGCCCCGCCCCCACGGATTGCCCTCCAGCGAGTTGCCGGTAATCAGCACGTTGCGCGTCAGCACGCCTTCCGCCTGATAACTCACCACGGCGATCATGTCGTCGCCGGTGCCGCGCACGACGTTGCCCTGCACCAGCACGTTGCGCGAGCCGTGCGTCATGTGAATACCGTCCGCCAGCGTCGACAGCACCTCGTTGCCGACGATCGCGACGTCCGCGCCGCCGAACACGAAGATCCCGCCTCCCGCGCCGCCGTCGATGACGTTGTCGAGCACCTGCACACCGCGCCCCGTCACCTCGACCTTCGACGACTCCGGCGTCGTGAGGCGTGTCGTGCCGGTTCCGGTGAGCCGGAAGCCGACGAGCGTCGTACCGTCCCCGCTCATCTCGATCGTCTGGTCGCCGGGAGTGGTCGCGATAAGCGTCGCGCCGTAGCCCGACAACACCACATGCCGCTGCCGCACGACCAGCGACCGGCCGACCACATACCGGCCCGGCGCGAACACCAGTCGCTGGCCCGGCTGCAACGCGTCCAGCGCATGTTGCAGCATGTCGGCCTGATCGGCCGCGTCCGCAGCGGGACGAACGACCGCATCCGGTACAGTCGCATGAAGCGCACCAGGCGCGGACGTGCCGGATGCCGCCGCGGCACCGCCCGGCCCCGCCAGCCCGCCTGCCGCACACATGGCGGCGAGCGCTGCGCGCGCGAGAAACGTGCCACGTGATCTACGCATATCGAGTCGACTCCCTGGAATGACTTCGAACGTGCCGGCCCGCGCATCCGAATCGCTGCGTGCCGACCGAGTTGTCCTCCGACGATACCGTCGATTGGACCATTCGAACCCGCCGCGCTTCAGTGCGTCAACAGACCAATACATCCTGCCCGCGCGGCGTATCGGGTATCCGGCTTGCCGTTGACGCTTCATCGCGCTTTCGCTGAAGCGGATCGCGGAACGGTAGGCTCGCGAACCGAATGCCGATCGACGACGCGTATCATGGCCGCCATGCGATGCGACCGTGCTCCGGGGCACCGCACCCTGCGCGCCGGACACCCGGATCGTCCGCACTTCGCTCGTCCGGAATCCGTTCATGACCACCCTGACCATCGCAATCTGCAACTACAACCACGGCGCGTACCTGCGCGATGCGATCGATTCGGCGCTCGCACAAAGCGCGCCCGGCATCCGCGTGCTGGTCGTCGACGACGGTTCCACCGACGATTCGCGCGACATCATTCGCTCGTACGGCGAGCGCGTGACGGCGGTGTTCCAGGAGAATCGCGGTCAGGTCGCCGCATACAACCGCGCGATCGAGCATCTCACGACGCGCTACGTGATCCTGCTCGACGCCGACGACCTGCTCTATGCCGACGCCGCGGCCCGCGTGCTGGCCGCGTTCGCATCCGGCGACTTCGTGAAGGTGCATTTCCGGCTCGACGTGATCGCGCGGGACGGTGCGGTGACCGGGGCCAGCGTACCGCAGTCGGCCGTCGACACCGATTGCGGCCGCCTGTTGCGCGCGGGCTGGCTGTACCCGTCGCCGCCCGCATCGGGCAACGCGTATCGGGTCGACGCGCTCAAGCGCATCTTTCCGGTGCCTGTCACCCCGGACAATCTACACGGTGCGGATTTCTACGCGATCTACGGTATCGCGTTGCTCGGCAACGTGCACATGATCGATGCGACGCTCGGCGGCTATCGCGTCCACCAGCAGCCAGGGACGCGCCCGTCCGTCGACACGCCGGCGCTTGCGCTCACCAATTCGGAAGACGCCGCGACAGGCGCGCTGAAAGCCGAACGCCGGTGGGCGACGCTGCGCATGCTCGCCGCCACGCGGCTGCACGAAGCATTGCCGATCGCGCCGCTCGACTTCGCGATCGAGAAGGCCCGCTTCGCCAGCACGCTCTATCACGCCCCGCTCGTGCGGCGCTGGCGCTGGTTCCTGTGCGAATCAGGACGCTACTGGCAAACCGTGCTGCGCAACCCGTTCTGGGGCGTTGCCAAGAAAGCGGCCGTAGCCGGGCTGTCGCTCGCATGCTTGCTGCCGTCGGCAACGCTCAGCAACCGCGCGATTCGCTATATCTCCAATCCGCTCGCGCGCGTGCGGAAGTCATCCGGCCATCACGCCGACGCGCGATAGCGTCGCCGAATCGCGCATTCGGTAAGCCATCGCACCCAGTGGGTCGCGCATGCGCTGCACAATGATCCGGACCAGTGGATTCACGCGCACTGACCGGACTTCGTCGTTGTCCCGGCTCCAGTCGTCGTAGTCGAACGCCGGTTTCGATGTTCGGAGGCATCGCGCCTGCACGTATGTCGCGGTATGGATTCCTCACGCTGCATCGTGTCCGGCGCCCTGCGGCAACGTCGACTCGGCATTTCATCGGCGGAAACCGTCACGCTGCCTCGTCGGCGCCAACCAGCGACTGTGACAGCAGGATCCAATGGCCGCGACTGCCATGCATTTATCAATCAGGAATGCATAGTTTCACGAACCGGATATCGAGACCGCAAGATTCGCCGGCGACTCATCGTCACGACGTGCGATGAATCTGCGAGCGAATCGCTGGACCCACAGATGACCCAACAAAAGATCGTTCATATCGCCGAAGCATTCGGTGGCGGCGTGCTTTCGATGCTGACCCATCTCGCCAACCATGCCGCAGCGACCGGCGTCGACGTGACGGTTCTGCACTCGATCCGACCGGAAACCCCGACCGATTTTTCGACGCTGTTCTTGCCCGGCGTGAAGCTCGTGTACGTCGACATGGCGCGCGAGGTGAGCGTCAAACAGGATCTGCGGAGCGTGCGTGCGCTGGTCCGGAGCCTGCGCGACTGCAAGCCGACCGCGATTCATCTGCACTCGTCGAAGGCCGGCGTGCTGGGGCGAATCGCCGCCCGGATCGCTGCCCCGAACGCGAAGGTGCTCTACTCGCCGCACGGACTCTCGTTCCTGCGTCGCGACGTATCGCGCATGAAGCAGTACGCCTATCTGAGCTTCGAACGCATCGCGGCGCACATCGGCGGCACCATCGTCGCGTGCTCGGGCAGCGAGCTCGCCGAGATCAGGGGAAAGGTCCGCGCGAAATCGACGGTCCTGGTGGAAAACGGTGTCGATGTGGCGGAGATCCCGCCGCGTCGAATGCGCGACGATCGCAAGGTCGTCATCGGGATGAGCGGTCGGGCGTCGTACCAGAAGAATCATCAGGCATTCGTGCGACTCGCCGACATGCTGCACGACGCGGACGTCGAGTTTCTCTGGATCGGCGGCAACGCGGCCGAGATTCCGGATCCCGCCCAGCGCGGAGCCGTCGTCTGCAGCGGCTGGATACCCCGCGCACGTGCGCTCGCGCTGACATCGGAACTGGACATCTACGTCCAGACTTCCCGCTGGGAAGGCATGCCGGTCGCGCTGATCGAAGCGCAGGTCGCCGGCATACCGGCCGTGGTGACGGACGTCGTGGGCAATCGCGACGTGGTGATTCACGGCGTGACCGGCTACGTCGCGTCGAACGCCGCCGAGATGGCCACGTATCTGACGACGCTGCGCGACGACCGGCAGCTTCGCGAGCAAATGGGCGCGGCAGCCCGAAAACGGGCGATTCAGCGGTTTTCGATGAACGCGATTTTCCGGCAGTGGAATGCGCTCTACGGACTGGATACCGAGGAGCCGCGTGTCGACACGCGCGACTTCAAGCCGGTCGCACCGGATCACGTCAAAGCCTGATTCCGAATTCGATATCTTCTCGTTGACATGATCACTTTCAATAAACCGAAGCAACTCGTCTATAACGGCCGCTTCACCACGCAGAAGACGACCGGGGTGCAGCGCGTCGCGCGCGAGCTGATTGCCGCATTGATCAAGTTTCAGCCGCAGGATCCGGTGACCGTGCTGGTGCCTCCGCAACCCGGCGTCGAGGTCAGCGGCGCGAGGACGGTCAAGGTCGGCTTTTACAAGGGCGTGGTCTGGGAGCAGTTGGTGCTCCCGTTGTTCGCTCGCCGAGGCCGCATCGTCAATCTCAGCAATTCGGCATCCGTTTTCATCGGCAACCAGATCATCTACATGCACGATGCGGCGGTGTTCGACACGCCCGCACATTTCTCACGCCCGTTTCGCGTGTGGTACCGGATCATGTTCTGGATCCTCGCGCGAACCTCCGTATGCGTGCTGACCAACTCCTATTTCTCACGGGATCGCCTTGCGCATCATTGCGGCGTGCCCGCGGAGAAGATCAGCGTCGTGCCGCTCGGTGCGGATCATCTCGATGCGCTGGAAGCGGACACGAGCGTGCTCGACAAGCATGCGCTGACACCCGGCCGCTTCGTGCTCGCGGTCAGCAGCATGAATCCGACCAAGAACTTCGGGCGGCTGATCGCGGCTTTCCGGCAGATTGACGATCCGTCGGTCGATCTCGTCATCGTCGGCATGCAGAACGCCACCGTATTCGGCAAGCAGGATCCTCTGTCGGCCGCCGAACCGAACGTCAAGTACGTCGGCTACATCAGCGACGAGCAATTGAAGGCGCTGTATCAGAACGCGGCGTGCTTCCTGTATCCGTCGATCTATGAAGGCTTCGGCATACCGCCTCTCGAGGCGATGCGCTGCGGCTGTCCGGCGGTCGTCGGCAAATCGGCCGCGCTGCCGGAAGTCTGTGCCGATGCGGCACTGTACTGCGATCCGTATTCCCAGGACGACATCGCACGGCAATTGCGGACCCTGCTCGATTCGGCCGAGCTCAGGGCCGAGCTCAAACGCAAGGGCAGCCTGCACGCGGAGAAATATCGCTGGCGCCGAAGCGCCGAGATGATGACGGAGATCTTCGAGGGGCTGTAGCGTTTCATCGCACGCTGGCGCCGCAACGGACGCCGGCGTGCCCGGCCGGCCGTACTGCTTATCCTGCGCTGATCGCGCTGCCGTTCGCGATCCGACCATTCGCAAACAAGCGCGTGCCCAGATACGACCGGATCGGTTCCTCGACGAATTTCGCGAGGACAGCTGCGGCCGCCATCGACAGCAACGCGGCAAGCATCGCCGTTCTGACAATGTGGCTCTCGGCCTGCGGCGCATACGCGAACACCAGCCTGCCGACCGGATAGTGCACACAGTAAAGCGGATACGAGATCCAGCCGAGGAACGCGCTGATCCGTGCAATCGTCTTGCCGCTCGGCGCGAGCGTCGCACCGCGATAGACCAACGCGGGGGCGACGAACAGCAGGATCGCCGCCGAATACGTTCCCTTGACCGACGTCGGAAACGCAATGACCAGCGCGAAGGCGACAAACAGCATGTAGTCGTTCTTGACGAGCCTGGCGATGAACCAATGCGGCTTCGCCGGGAGATTCGCCTCGTACATCTTTCCGATTGCCACGCCCAGGAGGAACCCGTAGCCGACCCGGAAGAATCCGCCCATGAAATTGTCGGCCGACCAACCCTGATTGAGGATGATCGAGACCTTGCCGTTGTCGAGGCCCACGAGCACGCCGTACACGACGAAAGCACCGAAGCACGCGTATGCCAGCCTCATCAGGCGCCGCTCGCTCATCCTGATTGCGGCGATCAGCGCGACGCTCGCCACCAGCTCGAAGAACAGTGACCACGCCGGAGGATTCAGCGGAAACGCGCCGGGATCGTCTACCGCCGGCAAGCCGTGACCCGCGGCGCCGGCAAATCCGGATACCAGGAAACGGCCGAAATACGGAACGAAAAAATAATTCTGCCCGGCGGCTGCCGCCAGGTTGCCCAACGAAAACGCCGCCGACGATTGAATTCGCATGACGACGAGACTCACCAGCCCTATCGTCATCCCGATGCCTATCATCGGATACAGACGAATCACGCGTCGCTTCAGATACGCGCCCTGCCACGCTCCCTGAAGCAGTCTTTCGCCGTAAGAGTACGTGAGGATGAATCCGCTCAGCATGAAAAATACGTCTACCGAAAGATAGGCGCTCTGCAGTATCGGAATCGGCAGATCCTCGAGGAAATGCATGAACATCACGCTGATGGCCGCGATACCGCGCAATCCGTCCAGCGTTTCGAATTTCTGTTTATGTGTAGCCATGGACGGTAGCGGCAACCGAAAAATGATCAAGCGACTCGATGATGTCGATTCGGCGCGGCATGCCCCGTCGCGCGTGCCGGTGCCCTGGCAAACCAGCGGAATACGCCGATCAACAGGACGACCGGCACGAAATTCCGCCCGCTGAACAGGTTCGGCGTTCGCATGATTTCCATGACCGAGACGAACAGCACCGCATGGATGCAGCACCAGCACCCGTTTCCGGTCCGCCAGCCCGCATAGCTTCGGCCAATCGCCCAGCCGAGCACGATCGCATCGAGCAAACCTAACCATCCCCACTCGTAGAAGTGGACGAAAATTCCTGACGGATTGTTGAACTCGGGGTCGGCGTAGCTGTTCAGGAACAGGTTGATGCTGTCGCTCGAGTCGAGCCACGGCTGCAACGTCGCGCCGATGACGGGGAAGCGCAGCAGCCAGTCGAACGTGAACATCGGGTGGCCCTGGTTCCAGCCCAGCACACTCACGATTCCTGCGCCGTTGTTCAATGCAGTCGAGTAATACAGGCCCAGACGCTCGAGGGCAAAATCGAACAGGTTGTCGTAGATGTTGACGTAATAGGCTTCCCACGACCGGTTGTACTCGTTCGCGATGAACAGGCCGAACAGCAACGGAATCGCCGCATAAGGACCGAGCGTCAGCAGACGAGCATACCGTCCGCCGAGCCGGAACCGCACGACCATGAGCGCAAGCGGCATCACCATCTCGATCAGTGCAAGCCGTTCCGCGAAGATGAAGCTGCGCAGCAGCGTCAGCACCGCGAGCACGGCGAAATAGATCTTGTAGCGATTCAGGCCCTTTACCGGTGTCCTGAACACATAGAAATACAGCACGACAAACGGTGCCGTGGCCTGCGTGAACGTGCTGAGGCCCGTGATGCGCCCTTTCAGTTCAAGCATGTCATATGCATTCGCTTCGCCTCGCACGAACGCGATCAGCAGCGCCGGATGCAACAGGATGCCGCTCAGCAACAGCGCATAACCGAACAGCGCGAGCGCGAAGACGAAATCGAGCACGCGGGGCGACAGCGTCACTGCGGCGGGAGGCGGCCCGCGCCGCGTCCGAACCTCGGTCGTCGCGAGCCACGCCGCCGCCGTCAGCGCGATCAGGAACAACGCGCCGACAAACGCGTAGTAGCTGTCGAAATAGATCCGTGCGATCGATTTCTGGTCACCGAGCAGGCTCAGTGAAAGCAGGCCATACAGCGGCAGGATGAACATCAGCACGAGCCGCGCCGGATCTTCCCACCAATAGCCCGTATAACCGCCGGCGTGATCGCTCCTGCTTGCCGCTCTGCGCCGTGTTACCGCCCGCTCCCGCGGCCCGCCCCCCGTGCTGCCCGCTCGCCCGCTCACGACGCGCGCTCCACGCTTTGCCGCTGCGCCATCGCTCCGGCGTATCCGGACGCGGCCTGATGCGTATTCGTATCCGAGTAGCCGTAGTCGTACCGCCCCGGCGCGCCCTGGTAATCGTTCAGGATCACGCCGCGCACATCGATATGCGCGTGCTCGAGCCGTCGCGCGCTTTCGTCGAGCTCCGTCAGCGTCGTCACGCCGCTACGCGCGACGAGGAACACCGTGCCCGCCAGACGCCCCAGCACCAGCGCATCGGCGACCGGCAGCAGCGGCGGGCCGTCGAGCACCACCATGTCGTAGCGCGACGCGAGCTGCCCGATCAATTCGGCGAACGCGGGCTGCAGCAGCAGTTCGCCCGGATCGGGAACGACGCTGCCCATCGCAATGAAATCGAGGCCCGGTGTGACGCCGCGCTTGATTGCCTCGTCGAGCGCATGGGTGCCCGCCACCACGTCCGACAGCCCCGGCGCACGGCTATAGCGGAACCGGTCGTGCAGCGAACCCTTGCGCAGATCGGCGTCGATCAGCAGGACCCGCCGTTTCGCGGCACCGGCGAGCGACGCGATATTCGCAGCGACGAACGACTTGCCGACGCCCGTCGTCGGCCCGGAGATCAGCACGACCGGATTCGACGCGGCCGGCATCGCCAATTGCAGCGACGCGCGCAGACCGCGCAGGCTTTCGAGCGCGGCGTCCTGCGCGCCGACCGGCGCAATCGATGTGCGCGGACCGGGCCGGCCGGCCTTGGACCGCAGTTCCGCTGCCGCCGCGATCGCGCTGTGCGGGACGGTCGCGAACACCGGCAGCCCCGTCGCCCATTCGATTTCTTCCGCGTCGCCGATCGTGCCGACGACACGCTGCCGGGCGATCACGATCGCCGCGCCAGCCAGCAGGCCCACCATCAGGAGACCGACCACCGCAACCCCGCGATGCGGACCGATCGGCTGCTCGGCGATCTTCGCCGTATCGACGATCCGCACGGTGCCGGTCTTGCTGGCACGCGCGAGGACCATCTGCTGGCGCGTATTGAGCAAGTTCGTGTACAGCGCGGTATCCACGGCCACGTCGCGCTGCAGTTGCAGCACGCCCTGCTCCACGGTCGGCAGCTGCTGGATCTGCTTGCGTGTCGTGTCGAGCGAACGCTGCGCATCGGCGAGCTGCGCATCGACGGCGGCAACCGCCGGATGCTTCGGCATGAAGCGCGTCATCAGTTCCTCACGCCGCTGCTGCAGCGTCTGCACGCGCGTCTCGATGTCGACTGCCTGTTGCCGCAGTGCCAGCGCTTCGTCGCTCGTATTGACCGTCCCGTGCGATGCACGGAATGCATTGAAGCGGTTTTCCGCCGCCTCCAGTTGGGCCTTCAACTGCGGCAACTGGCCGTCCATATAGCGGATCAGCTTGTCGGCCGCCTCGGACTTGCGTTGCGTGTTCTGCGCCAGATACGCGTCGCCGATCGCGTTCAGCACGCGGCTATCCTGCACGGGATCGGTGCCGTCGAGCGTCACGCCAACCATGTTCGACTGCTTGCCGCGCTCCGAGATCAGCGCGTTCTTCTGCAGCCACGTGGACGCCTCCTCGTCGCTGTAACGCGTCAGGTCGAAGCGTGCGCCGGGCTCGCCGGCCACACCGCGCACGAACACGTCGATCGCGCCCTCCGGCGTCTCGACGTGCAACGGCTGGCCGATACGGCCCTGCCACATCGGCCCTTTCCGGCCGAACAGGCCGGTGCGCTGCAGCGTATAGGCGCCGTCATCGCCGACGGTCAACGCGAAGCGCTTGCCAAGCAGTCGTTTCGGCACGTCGAAGGTCGGCACGTCGATGCGCTCGGTGCCGTACACGTATCCGCCCGGCAACGGCGACGACAACCCGTCGGCGGCATTCACGAATCGCCAGCCGATCAGCGGCAGGTAATGCGGTCGGGCGTCGAGCGCGAGGTTGGTGCTGTCGATCGCGCGATCGAGCACCGCGCGGGATTTCAGCACCTCGATCTCCGTCGATGCATCCGTCTTCAGATCGAACACCGACGATGGATCGCCAGGCGGCGACGTCTGCTTCGAGTCGGTCTGGCTTTGCTCGACCTGGAACAGGATGTCGGTGCGGTAGACGGGGGCCGCGCACAGCGCATACAGGCCTCCGGCAATCGCGCCCGCAAGCGCCGTGCAAAGGATCAGGCGCCGGCCGCCATACAGCACGCTCCAGTAGCGGCGCACCGAATGGGACGGCCGCGGAATGCGCCCGCTGTGCGAGTCAGGCAGGGTCGAAGTATTCATACAGCCTCAGTCCCGTATGGCGCGACGCACCGTCGCGGTCACAAAATCCGCCGCGAATATCACGGCGAAATGGCCTTCGCCGTCAGCGCACCTTGCGCGGACGATGGAATCAGCAGGTTCACGACGCGGCTCCAGCGCACGAGCGACGACGCATCGACGAACACGACGTCGCGCCGCTCGAGCGGAAACTGGTCGGCGAGCGCGAACGACGCGGGCGAACTGCCGTCGAGGTGGTACACCCGCGGTCGGTTGTCCGGGCCACGGCGCACGACGAACACCTGGCGCGCGTCGGACGTGTACTGACTGACGCCGCCCGTGTCGCCGAGCGCCTCGCCGAGGCTCATCCGGCCGTCAGTCAATGTCAGCGTCGCGGGGCGCGACACCTCGCCGAGCACGAACACCTTCGCGTCGCTCGCCGCGCGCACGCGCACGAGATCGCCGTCGCGCAGCAGGATGTTCGACGGATTCACGCCCGCCGAAATCAATGCGGGCAGGCTCACGTTCACGGTCTTGTCGCCGCGCGTCACCGAAACCTGCGAGCGGTCTGCCGTCGGGGTGAAACCGCCCGCACGGTCGATCGCCTCGGGCAGCGTCATCGGCATGTCGTTGACGATCTGCAGACCCGGCGTGCGCACCTCGCCGTCGAGATAGACGCGCTTGCTGCGGTAGCTCTGCACGCGCAGCGAGAGCTGCGGCTTGCGCACGTATTCGCCGAGCCGCTTCATCAGCAGCGCGCCTGCCTGCGCCTCGGTCAACCCGGCCACGTGAACGAGGCCCGCGTAAGCGAACTGCACGTTGCCGTTCGCATCGACCGTGTAGCCCGTCGCGACCGAGCTGGCGCCGACCCCGTCGCCGCCACCGACCGTCTGCGTCGTCGGCAGGTTCAACTCGGGGTGGTCCCAGACGATGATGCCCAGCACATCGCCAGGGCCGATCGTGTACGGCACCGGCTTGCCGAACAGCTGGCGGATCTCCGCGTCGACGTTGGCCGGCCGCCCCGCATGATGCTGCGCGACGAAGGCCGGCGTGATCTCGATCAGATCCTCGCTCGACACGTTCTGCACGCCGTCGAGGCCGCCCGATCCCGATGCGTCGGCGCTCACGCGCGCATTCGCGTCGCGCTCGGCCGGCGGGTGATAAGTCATGCCGGGCGACAGCGCGCATGCGCTCAGTGCGCACGCGGCGGCCGCGATCGCCAGGCGCGACCGCCACGATGCGCGACGGGCGATGGTCCGGCCTGGCCTCGGCGTGCCGAGCGTCGATTCCGGTTGCGTGGTGATTGACATGATGTCCTTCCAAAACTGTGCGGTAACCCGCCGAACGCGGCGAATTCCGGCATTACGCTTGCCCAGCGCGGCTCGCATTGCATCGCCGCACCGCCCTCTTCACCGCACGTCACTCCATACGATTCGTCATGAACTTCTCTTCATCGCTTTCGTCGTTCGTCTGCATCGTGTCGGCCGGCTTCGTCTGTGCCGCCGGTGCGCAGACGCTGTCCAGCAGCCCCGCCGACACCCCGTCCTTTGCGTCGTCGACGCTACCGGGCCCGGTGCCGCCCCAGCGTTCGGCGCAAGCGGCGGTCGCACGCGCGGCCGCCGAACCTGCCACGCCCGCATCCGCGAATGCCGCGCCCGCGCTCACGCGTCCCGCCGCGAGCGCCGCCGTTCAGCCCGACCCGCGCGCCCACAGCACGTTGCGCCGGCCGCTCGTCCCGGCGCGCCCGCATCGCGCGCAGGTGGCCAGTACACCGGCCGACGACGCAGGGGGCAGTGGCACGTTGTACGCATCGCCCTACGTGAAATCACCCTTTGACGCGCCAGCCGATCCGGACTGAAGCACCCGGCCGGTCATGCCTCGGCATGACCGCGCATGCATCGATAAGGGATTGGACACCACGGCAAACGGCGCGTCTGTGAGCAACCCCACCGAACGCCCATCTTCATACGCGGGCGCGATCGCACCCCGACGCGCCACTGCGAGCAACGCATGCGGCACAGCGCCCGTCACGGCCGGCCGACCGACACGCTCCCGTACGATCCTGTGGCCGCTTCGAGCGTGGCAGGATCGGAGACGCGCACGACCGGCCTCGCCGAATCACGGCCGAGCGCCTGCATGCAAAGCCCGATCACGATGTCCGTGCCGACCGCGCCGTACACCGCGTGATCGACCTGCGGCTCGAGATGCAGTCGCACGTGACGCGAGCGCCTGAACGCGCGCTCGATCGCTCCGAAGTGGCGCCGCACGTCGTCGATGCCGGGATCGAGCGCGCCGTACACCAGCGTCGTCCGGACATTGCGTTGCGCCAGCACGTGCATCACGCCGCGTGGCGTACCGGCGCGCGGCTTCCAGCCGAAGCGCGCGGCGGCCTCTTTCATCGGCACGCTGACCCGCGCGATCGCATTGGCGGCGACGGCCCCCACGATCGGTCGCAAATCGCGCCGTTCGCGCACGAGGCCCTTCCACTTTTTCCAGTCGCGCACCGATAGCCAGTAGCCGCGCACCGAATTGTTCCGCTGCTTCTGCACCGCCTCCAGCGAGAGCCCGGCCGGCCACACGAAACGCGCCAGGTTGATCGCGATCACGCCGCCGAGCGACGGCGTCTTCACGGCCGCATGCAATGCCGCATAGGCGCCCGAACAGATGCCGGTTGCGATCACCTCTGGGTAGCCGAGTGCACGCAGCCAGTCCGCGGCGGTCGCCACGTCGTCGCTCGACTGCGGTGCATACACGACCGGCGCCTGGTCGTCGGGCGCGGCAGCCCCGCTGTCGCCCACGCCATGCACGTCGATCCTCAGCGTCGTCACGCCGGCGCGTGCGAGCGTGCGCGCGAGGCGCACGCTGAAGCGCCCTTCTCCGCTGCGCGGATTCGTCGACGTGTTCGCGATCACGAGTGCCGGAGCGACGGGATTTGCCGGCCCCGTATCCGCGGGACGGCACAGCACGCCGACCACCCGGTCCGGCCCTACCGCGACGACCTGCTCGGTCATGTCCGTCATGTCGAGCGCGACAGCCGACTCGCCATTCCATGCCGGATCCAGCGGCCGCGCGGGGTCGATGCCTGTCGCCGCGCGCGGCGCCCGTTCGGCGATCCAGTTGGCGAGCGTGTCGATCGCGTCGAGCGGCAGGCGCGAGCGCGTACCGTCCAGCATCGTCGTCGACCATTCGCGGAACGAGTCGGTGGCCACGTCGACGCCGCGAGCGAGCAGTGCATCGCGCAACGCAGGGCCGTCCCCCTGATCGGGATCGATCAGCAGCACCGCGCCGGGCAACGTCGCTGCATCGCGCACGACGTCGCACAGATCGACCGCCTTCAGCGCATCGACGAAATCGCCGGGAAAGCGGTGCCCGAGCACGTTCATGCACGGTTCGTCGCGATGTGCGGCACGAATGGCCGGCGACGTGATGTCGAGCCACTGGCGATGCACGAACGACATCTCGCGCAGGTACGCGCGCCCACGCACGACGGGCGCGAAGGCCGCCAATGCGTCGACGCGCGGCGACGGACGCTGGCCGTTGCCCGCGGCGGCCAGCATCGCGAACAGCGCGCCCGCACGGATTCCGACGAGCGTCAGCGACGCGACACCGACCTGGTCGCGCAGCATGTCGATCGCATCGTGAATGCTGTCGATGCACGCGGCATACCGACCGGCATCGAGATCGTCGCCCGCGGAGTCACCACTGCACGGATAGTTGAACCGCAGCACCGTGACGCCGTCGCCGGCAAGGCGTTCGGCGATCGCCCGCATGAGCTTGTGCGTCCACGATGCCTCGTGGCCCAATGCCTCGCACAGGACCACCCCTTGTTTCGTCTGTCCCTCGTGCAGCCACCCCACGCAGCTGCCGAACGTAATCGGCTTCAATCGGTACTCCTCGGATCGGTATTTTTATCGGACGCGGACGCGTGTTCCGGCGGCTCCACCGAAATGAGCGATTCCACGATCGTGCGACTGCTCGACGAACACACGGCGGCGCCCCCAGCCGCGCCCCTGCGCGGCCCGCCCTGTTTCGTCCGTTGCCCTGCCCGCATGCCCGCGGGAGGTGATGTTGCGTGCCCGGCACGCCGTCACGGTTTGCGCCGGGAACCCGTGCGGCGTGAGCCAAAACTGTGCGCTCGATTAAAGCACCCGGTTCGAGCGTCCTTCGGTGCGCCAGCTTACAAATGGATTCATCACTGTCGCGATACGACGACGCGCGCGGACGACGCGCGCGGTGTGCGCGGTGTCGGGATCCACGCATACGTGCGCACGGCATCCGCGAACGGTAGGCTCGCGAACACAGTCGTCTCGTGCGGCCGGTATCATGGCCGCCATACGATGATGTGGCCGTGCCCGGCGACGCCGGACGCGCCACCCACCCATGAATCCGGGTCAGCGCCGACCGGATGCACACACGCATCGCGGCCCCATGCCGCCGCACCGCGACACCCACGGCGCCGACCGAGCGAATGTCTAACCTCAAGAAGAACTTCCTGCTGCTGCTGACGTTGCAGATTTCGATGTACGCGGTGCCGCTCATGATCGCACCGCTGCTGACGCACGCACTGGGGCCTGAAGGCTACGGCCAACTCGCGTTCTCGCTCGCGGTCATCGCCTACCTGACCAACTGCACGAGCTACAGCTTCGACCTGACCGCCACGCCGCGCATCGCGCTCGCCCGCGACGACCGCGCCGAGCGCTCCCGTATCTTCTGGGCGACGTTGTACGCCCAGATCGGCATCGCCGTCATCTGCTTCATCGTGCTGGTCGCGCTGACTTTCCTGTTCAAGCGCTTCGGCGAGGACCGCGATCTGCTGCTGATCGGTTTCGGCATGGTGGCCGGCGTGGCGTTTACGCCGGGTTGGTATTTCCAGGGCATGGAGAAACTGCGCGCGCTGAGCGTGATCCTGTTCATCGGCCGCATCCTCAGCCTGCCCGCGATGTTCGCGCTCGTGCACAGCCCGGCGGACATCGACCGCGCGATGATCGTCAACGCAGCCGTCCCGACGCTGTCCGCGATCGTGCTGGCCATCTACCTTTATGCGCAGCGCGAAATCGACTTCATTCGCGTGGAGTTCTCCGACATCGCGGAATCGCTGAAAGGCGGCTGGCAGGTGTTCCTCGCGTCGACGTCCATCGCGTTCTATGCGTCGACCAACACCGTGCTGCTCGGCTTCGTATCGGGCAACGTCGCGGCAGGCTACTTCGCCGCCGGCGACAAGCTGATCCGTGCGGCGCTCAGCATGCTGCAACCGCTGAAGGCCGCCACCTATCCGCGCATCAACTACCTGATGCGGCACGCGCGCAACGATGCGTTCTCGTTCCTGCGCAAGCTGTTCGTCGTGCAGGTTGCGATGGTGCTCGGCATCTCGCTCGCGATCTTCTTCGGCGCGCCGCTCGCCGTACGCATCCTGTATGGCCCTTCGTACGAACCGACGGTCCAGGTGCTGCGCTGGATGGCCTTCATTCCGTTCATGGCCGGCATGACCGACCTGTTCGGTGTGCAGACGATGCTGCCGCTCGGGATGAAGTCCGCATTCACGCGCATCCTGATGTCATCGGGCATTCTGAACATCGTGCTGGTACCCGTGCTCGCCAAGTACTTCGCCGAGCTGGGCGCAGCCGCCGCCGTGCTGACGGCCGAGGCGGCGGTCGCCGCAGCGCTCGCCACCGTCGTCTATCGCGCCGGGATTCCGCTTCCCGGCAGTCCGGTCGCGCGACGCGGCTAGCGCGAGGTGGCCGGCATCGGACGGTGTTCCGTTCGATGCGAGCGCAACGAACCGCACCGTGCCACACGCCCCCTGATTGCCCGCCGCCTCCGCACGCTCGCGCACGGGTACTTCTTACTCCTCCGCGCACGCTCGATCGGGAACGATGACCGTCTTTCCGCCCCGCTACGCGCCCCTACGAAATAAAGATCACACGTATCGGTAGAAACACCGATGCTGTAGTCAAACTACATTTGTACGATTGGTCGCTGCAGAGAATCGCTACATCCGATTCGGCAGCGCCGGGCGGTCCGCGTCGCCGTCCTCGAGGTTCGATCGGGCCCAACCGGCCGTAACGATTCCCCGCCTGGCCCGGCATGCCGACGCGCAACCACCCAGCATCGCCGGCCAATTGCGTCCGGTGCGAATCCACCGGACGTGCGCAGCTCCAGACATCATCCGAACAACCGGCAATACGATCATGGAGAGCAACATGCGGGACACACTCTGGCCGGCCGTCGTGCTGGCAGCGACCCTCTGCACCACCGCCTACGCGGGCGACGCCGATTTCAACGCGCAGGCCGACGCGACCGACGCATTCGCGTCGGCCGCGGCGGCTCGGCGCGCTGACCTGCTCGTGCGCAAGATGACGCTCGACGAAAAACTGCAATTCATTCATTCGCAATACGAAATGTCAAAGGTGCCGGGCGGCGGCGCCGGCTACATCCAGGGGGTGCCGCGCCTCGGCATTCCCGACCTGAACATGGTCGATTCGGCGACCGGCTCCGGCAGCACGTCGCAGGCCAGCACGACGTTCCCCGCGACGATCGCCGTCGCCGCGAGCTGGGATCGCCGCCTGTCGTACGACTATGGCAAGCAGGTCGCGATCCAGTTGCGCGCGCAAGGATTCGGCATGGGCCTCGCCGGCGGCACCAACCTCGCGCGCGAACCGCGCGGCGGCCGCCTGTTCGAGTATCTCGGCGAGGATCCGCTGCTGGCCGGCGACCTGCTCGCCGAACGCACGCTCGCCACGCAGCGGCAGAAAGTCATCGCGACCATCAAGCACTACGCGGGCAACGAGCAGGAGCACGGCCGGATGGGCGGCAACACGCAGATCGACGAACGCACGCTGCGCGAGCTTTACCTGCTGCCGTTCGAGATCGCCGCGAAGCGCGGCCGGCCCGGCAGCGTGATGTGCAGCTACAACCGCTTGAACGGCACCTATGCGTGCGAGAACCCCCATCTCCTGAACGACGTGCTGAAGAACGAATGGGGCTTCCAGGGCCAGGTGCAGTCCGACTGGGGCGCGACGCACAGCACCGCCGCCGCGATCGACGCCGGGCTCGACGAGGAAGAAGACGTCGGGCCGAGCGTGTACCTGACGCCGGCGGCAGTCAAGCAGGCGATCGCGAACGGCTCGGTGTCGACCGCGCGCCTCGACGACATGGTGCGCCGCAAGCTCGCGGTGATGATCCGCGTCGGCGTGATGGACGATCCGGCCAAGGGCGGCGGCACGATCGATTTCGCGGCCGGCAACCGGTTCGCGCAGGCGGCCTCCGAGCAGTCGATCGTTCTGCTGAAGAACGACGGCAACCAGTTGCCGCTCGCCGCGTCGGCGCTGTCGCGGATCGCCGTGATCGGCGGCCATGCCGATGCGGCCGTGCTGTCGGGCGGCGGCTCGGGCAACACGCGCGACCCCGTATCGGGATCGTTCGCGGGCTGCGGCGGCCTGACGTTCGGGTCATCGACCGGGTGCAGCTGGTGGCGCAATCCGTGGCTGAAGGTGGACGTGCCGATCGTCGCGGCGATCCGTGCGCTCGCGCCGGCCGCGCAGGTCACGTATGCCGGCAACAGCGATCAGCAGTCGCCGTTCCGCGCGTACACGCAGCAGGAGATCGACCAGGCCGCGGCACTCGCGGGCCGCTCGGACGTCGCGATCGTCGTGGTCGCGCAGCCGGCCGGCGAGGATTTCGGCGATCTCCAGAGCCTGAAACTCGCGAACCCCTCGAACCAGGATGCACTCGTCGAAGCCGTCGCGCGCGCGAATCCGCACACGATCGTCGTCGTCCAGAGCGGCAACCCGGTGCTGATGCCGTGGAAGGACAACGTGTCGGCCATCGTGGAGGCGTGGTATCCGGGCGAAGCCGGCGGCAAGGCGATCGCGAACGTGCTGTTCGGTGCGGTCAATCCGTCCGGCAAACTGCCCGTCACGTTCCCCGCGCGCGATCAGGATTCGCCGACGTGGGGGCAAAACGGCGCGTTCGACAACGATCCCGTCTATGCGGAAAAGCTGAACATGGGCTATCGCTGGTATGACGCGCACAACATCAAGCCGATGTTCGAGTTCGGCTACGGGCTGTCGTACACGCACTTCGCGTATTCGGGGCTGTCGGTGTCGAAGCAATGGGACGGTGCCCTGAGCGTCGCGTTCACGGTGCGCAACGACGGGCGCGTCGCCGGCGCGGAAACGCCGCAGGTCTATCTCGGCGTGCCGTACAAGGACGAGCCGCCGAAGCGGCTGGTCGGCTGGGAGAAGATCCGGCTGAATCCGGGCGAGGCGCGGCGTGTGCACGTGACCGTGTCACCGCGGATGCAGAGCGTGTGGGATACGTCGCGTAACGGCTGGCGCGTGGTGCCGGGTGGGACGGTGTACATCGGTGCGTCGTCGCGGGATATCCGGTTGCAGGGGCACTGAGCGGTCATCACCCGACAGAAGCGCCGCGTGCGTCGTGCGCGGCGCTTCCGTATTCACTCATCCGCAAACGCGCACCTTACCGGAACAACAGCGCCAGCACCGTCGCGAGCGCGGCAATCGCGGCGATCCCCGCCGCCAGCCCGGCGAGATGCGCGACGACCACCAGGCCGGCCGGCAATCGCGCGGATGCCGAGCCGCAGGGCTCACCCGCCGACCCGGCCCGCGATCGGAACACAGCGCCGGCCATCACACCCCACTCCCTTCGAGCGTATCGAGCAACGGCCTGGCCAGATGCAGGACCTGATACACCGGACCTGCGCCGCCGTCGTCCGGCTCCTGCTCCGATACGAGCACGCGCGTCAGCCGCCAGCGCAGCGGATCGAGGCTGACGGCGGCCGCAACCGTACCCTGCCGCGCCGCTACATCGCGATTGCGCTCGACTTCCCGTGCCAGCGTCGCATCGAGGTCGGCGTCCGCCGGAATATCGACGGCCTCCAGCCGCACGAAGCGTCCCGTCGACGCGCTGCCCTTGCGCGCATCGAGCGCGACCTGCACATCGATCGGCGCGCGCCCGAAACTGTCCGTCACGACCCGATAGCGGCCGTCCGTGACGAACCGGGCGAACGCCTGTTCATTGCGCCAAAGATAAAGCGACGCATAGCCGTTTTCCGTCGCACCGTAGCGGCCCGCCTCGCGCAGCAGAAACGCCTTGAACACGAGATCCGGCGTGTCGTCCCAGAGCCTGCCGCGCTCGCGCACGCGATTGCGGATGATGTCGAGGTCGTAGTCCGCCGGCAGGCGGTGCACGTAGTACGCGGTCAGCATGATCGACTCCTGGGATTGACAAGGTAGATTCCGAACGGCTCGAGAACAGCGTAGAAGACCTTGAATCATTTGAAAAGACGATGGCAGAATATTTCAATGATTCATTTTCTCAATGGATGAGTGCGTGATGAAAACGCTCGACATCGAAGCCGTGCAGGCGTTCGTGCTGACCGCCGACCTCAAGAGCTTCACGCGGGCCGCCGAGGCGATGGACACGACGCAGTCCGCGGTGAGCCTGAAGATCAAGCGACTTGAAGACGGCCTCGGCCGCCGTTTGCTGGAACGCACGCCGCGGCAGGTTCGCCTGTCGGCCGACGGCACCGCGTTCCTGGAACCCGCGCGCGAGCTCGTAGCGGCTCACCAGGGTGCGGTCGGCGCGTTCGGCGCCGGCCAGCGGCGGCTGGTGATCGGCGTGAGCCATCATGCCGTCGGCGCCGATCTGCCGATGCTGCTTCGGCGCATGAGCGAAGCGGAACCGGGGCTCGTGCTGGAGATCCGGGTCGCCGCGTCGCGCGACGTGCTCGATGCGTTCGATCGCGGCCAGCTCGACGCCGCCGTCGCGCTACAGCACGGCAGCCGGCGGCTCGATGGGGAAACCCTGCTGTCGGAGTCGTTCGGCTGGATGGCCGCGACCGATTTCGACTACCATCCGCCGCAACCGCTGCGGCTCGCGACGCAGGCCGAGCCGTGCAGCGTGCGCCACATGGCGATCGGCGCGCTGGACGAAGCCGGTGTCGCGTGGACTGAAGTGTTCGTCGGCGGCGGCGTGGCGACGATCGGCGCGGCGGTGTCCGCGGGGCTGGCCGTCGCCGCGCTCGGGCATCGCGTGGCGCCCGTCGGGACGGTCGACGTGGGCGCGCGATACGGGCTGCCGCCGTTGCCGGCGCGCGACGTGGTGCTCTACTCGAACCTGACCGATGCACGGGCCCGGCAGGCGCTGCGCACGCTGGGCGCGGCGCTGCGGTCGTCGGTCGGCGCGCGGTGAGGTTTCGCTCGAACAGCCCGCAGAACAATATGCACCCGCTGGACGAACTGGTAAACGAACGCGATTCAGCGCTCCCGACGTTGATCGAATGGGCGGCAGCAGCCCGTCACCGTTGCGAAATACTGCCCGCATCCGATCGGCGTGGCGAAGTGCTCTCAGCACTTCAGGTATCCACGCGTTCGACCCTGGGGGCAATCGCCTATTCGACCGGCGGCATCCTGGTGGACGGAGGCTACCTTCGTCTGCTTGGCTCACGCCATCCCAGACTGCTCAGAGACATCGTCGGCTGGAACACCGGGCGATCGTCCGGTTTCCTGTTGATCGCAGACGATGCCGTCGGCGGCTTCCTCGCATTGAACGGCGACGCACTCGGCGAAGACACTGGTTCGGTGTACTACCTTGCACCCGACACCTTGGGATGGGAGCCCCTCGAAATCACAGCGACTTCGTGCGCTGGTCGCTCGGCGAGACGCTGCATGACTTCTATACGAGCTCGCGCTGGCCCGGCTGGCAAGCCGAGGTTCAGCATCTGACGACGGATCAATGCTTCAGCTTTTATCCGTTCCTGTGGACAAAAGATGGATCAGTCGAACACAGCAGCCGCAAGGCGGTCAGCGTATCCGAGCTATACGCGCTCCATGTCGCCCCCGGATCCGCGAAGGTATCCAGGATTCGTGCGTGAGCCGGGCCAGGACTCGGGCCTCGACGTTGCATCGTCCGCGGTAACGCCGTGCAAACGCCGCGATCGGCTCAAGCGCGTCGGTCCGGACGGCAGATTTCGGCAAGCACGTCGAGGCCGCGCACCGGTTCCCGGACGAACGGGTTCGATTCGTCCCAAGCGTAGCCAGCCAGGATCGAGCAGATCATCCGCTTCACGTCCGGTGCCTTGTCGTCGTAAAACACGATGTCCTGCAGCGCGCCCGAATACCAGCGTTCGACGAAAGCACGAAAGGTGTTGATGCCCTTGCGCAGCGCGGCATCGTAGTCGCGCGCCCAGTCGACCGTCTCGCCGCGCATCTGGCGCTCGAGCGTCGCGACCGCCAGATGGGCCGAGCACATCGCGATAGTCACGCCCGACGAGAAGATGGGATCGAGGAATTCGCCCGCATTGCCGAGCAGCGCATACCCCGGGCCATGCAGGCGCTCGACGTTGGACGCATAGCCCGCGATGCGGCGCACCGGCATCACGAACGGCTTGCTGCCGACGAGACGCGCGAGAGTCGGTTCGCTCTGCAGCAGTTCGCGCAACCGCTGCTCGCGCTGCGCTTCCGGCACATCGAGAAAATCGGCGTCGGCAACGCAACCGACCGACGAACGCCCGTTCGTCAGCGGGATCATCCAGTACCAGACGTCGCACCGCTCGGGGTGCACGGCAATGCAGATTTTGTCGCGATCGGTCGAGCCCGCCGGCAGCCGGTCCTCGACATGCGAAAAGATCGCCGCGCGCGTCGGCAAGCCCGTCGGCGCTTCGAGGCCGAGCAGCCCCGGCAGCACACGGCCGAAACCGCTCGCATCGAGGACGAATGACGCCTCCACGCGATACTCGCGGCCGGACTCCTCGACGACGTCGAGTCGCGGGCGCTCGCCGGGTTCGAATGCCCGCACCGTATCGCCGAATCGTACGTCAGCACCCTGCCCGGCCGCACAGCGGATCAGCACGTCGTCGAACGCCGCGCGCTCGACCTGATACGCGGTCCCCCAGCCTCCGGAAAATTTCTCGCGGAAATCGAACGACGACATCCGGTCGCGATGAACGAAATACGCACCGTTCTTGAACTGGAAACCGGCCTCGACGACCGCCTGCAGCATGCCCGCCTCTTCGAGATAGTGCATGCTCTGCGGCAACAGGCTCTCCCCGATCGAAAATCGCGGAAAGTGCTGGCGCTCGAGCACGAGCACGGAACGTCCCGCCTTGCGCAGCAATCCCGCCGCAAGGGCACCGGCCGGCCCGGCGCCGATGATTGCGACGTCGACCGGGTTCGATTTCATTTCATTCATGTCTGCCACTTCATTCCGATTGATTGGGTGTCTTATGTTTCTCGCGCCACGTTTCGGCGTTGCAAACTACAATAGGCGCTCAAAATCCAAGATACCGCCGAGGGACCCATGACGTCTTACCGCACGCAAGCCCCTGCCTATATTCCCGAAACCGCATTCGGCATCTGGTTTCTTCGCACGCATACCTGGGAACATCACGTGCTTCGCGTGGCCATCAACGATCTGAAACAGCTCGTCGCAGCGCCGCTGCCCGACGCCCCGATCATCCTCGACGCAGGATGCGGCCAGGGCAATTCGTTTCGCCTGTTGAACGAGGCATTCTCGCCCGAAAAGATCATCGGCATCGATTGCCACGATGATTCGCTCGAGCACGCGTCGGCAGCCGCACGTCGCTGCACGGTGCCGGTCGAGTTGCACCATGCGGACTGCGCACGGATTCCGCTCGCCGACGCGAGCGTCGACATCGTGTTCTGCCATCAGACCTTTCACCATCTGGTCGAGCAAGAACGCGCGCTGGCCGAATTTCGCCGCGTGCTGAAGCCCGGTGGGCTGCTGCTGTTCGCGGAATCGACCGACGCGTATATCAAGTCGTGGGTCATCCGGCTGTTGTTCCGCCACCCGATGCAGGTCCAGAAAAGCGCTGACGGCTATCTCGCCATGCTGCGCGACGCGGGGTTCGTGTTCGGCACCCGCAACGTGTCGTTGCCGTATCTGTGGTGGAGTCGTGCGAAAGACTTCGGCCTGCTGGAGCGCATCGGCCTGTATACGCCGCAACCCGGCAAGCGTCGCGAAACGCTCGTCAACGTCGCCGCGCGCAAGCCCGCCTGAACGAAGGAGCCGGCCGCACGGCCGGCTCCTGCCAACGAGCACGCCGCCGCTTACCGCTTCAGCATCACGACCTCGCCCGTGAGCGCCACGCCGGCTACGACTGCCCCGGCCCCGCAGGTGTACTCGGTCGTGCTCGACCGCGCAACGTTGCGGTAGTTGCTCTTGATGCCGACGACAGCGTTACCGCCCTCCTTCCGAGCCCGCGCCTGAAGCTCGATCACGGCCGACAGAAATACGTGTCGGCACGCCTCCTCGTCGCTCTTGCCGAACGCGTTGGTCTTCTTGTTGGTCGCAAACGAGCCGTACGACTTGGCGATGCCCGGAGGCGACTGGTCGCCGAAATAAAGCGCGACGTCTTCGCCCAGCTTGCCGTCCCCGCTCTTCAACGCGTCCGCGATCGGATAATTGCCGATCGTGTCCCGTGCATGCGCCGGCGACACTGCCAGCGCCGCACCCAGCAATGCCATCGCAATGCGGTATTTCACGTCGCCCCCGCCTTATTGCGCGTTCAGTTGCACGACGTCGCCCGACACCGCAATCGCGCCGGCACTGCCGCTTACGCCGCACGTGTATTCGGTCGTCGAGCTGGAGCGCTTTTCATGAAAGCGGGTCGTCACGTTGATGACCGCATTGCCGCCATGCCCCTTCGCATAGGTACGCAGACGATTCAGCGCTTCGGTCAGCGCCTGGTCGCACGTCGGCTGCTCGGCTTCCGCACGCCGCACTCGCGCCGACTCCGAACGCGGACCGAGATTCGTCTTGACCTCCGGATGCGGCTGTTCGCCGAAATAGATCGCGACACCGCTCGCGTCCGGCGCGGTTGCCGTCGCCGGCAACGGCAGCGAACGAACCACCGTCCCGCACCCCGCCAGCAACGATGCCACGACCAGCATGCCGGCCAGATATCCCTTCTGCTTCATGGTTCTTGCCCTCTCATCTCAGTACGTTCACTTCAATCGCCCTTCCAGGCGTCCAACAACACACTTGCGCAACTGCCGCCAAACCCGAAGGACACCGACAGCGCACGCTCGATCGACGCTTCGCGCGCGGCATGCACAAGCGGCTTGCCGGCGACCGCCGGATCCGGTGCATCGCCCACGGCCGTCCCGGCGATGAAACCGTCGCGCATCATCAGCATCGTGTAGATCGCCTCGTGCACGCCGCTGGCCCCGAGCGGATGCCCCGTCATCCCTTTCGTCGACGAGAACACGGGCAGGTCGCCACCGAATACGTCGTCGAGCGCCTTCAGCTCCTCGATATCGCCCAGCGGCGTCGACGGTGCATGGGTGTTGACGTAGTCCGGGCGCCGCTCCGCCCCGTCCAGCGCCATGCGCATCGCGCGCGCGATTCCGGGCGCATGGGGCGTCGCCATGCCCGCGTTGTCCGTGCATTGACCGAAGCCGGACAACTCCGCGTAAATCCGTGCACCACGCGAACGCGCATGATCGAGCGATTCGAGTACGAGGATGCCCGCACCCGACGCGATCACGAAACCGTCGCGGCCGAGCGCATAGGGGCGCGACGCCTGTGCAGGCGTATCGTTGAAGCTGCCGGACAACGCGCCCATCGCGTCGAACATCAGCGTCATGTTGTCGTGCAGCGCCTCGCTCCCGCCTGCCAGCACGATGTCCTGACAACCGGACCGAATCAGCTGCATGGCCTGCCCGATCGCCAGGGTCGAACTCGTACAGGCCGACGACGGTGAATAGGAAATGCCTTCGATACCGAACAACTGCGCGACGCACGCCGATGCCGTGCTGCTCATCGCCTTCGGAACGACGTAGGGCGGCGTCTTGTCGACGCCGCGCTGATACGCGATCGCCATCGCATCGTCGTAATCGGCCATCGACCCGATGCCCGAGCCTACAATCGCACCCGCGCGCGGCGAGCGAAGGGCCGCGGGATCAAGCCCCGCATCGTCGAGCGCCCAGGCCGTTGCATGCGCGGCAAAGCGCGCCGTATCGCCCATGAAGCGCTCGTGCTTGCGCGCGAACGGTGTAGCGGAGCCCACGGATGCGACACCTGCAACCTGGCTGCGAAAGCCGCGCGTGCGCCATGCATCGACCCCGCTCACGCCCGAACGGCCGGTGCGCAGCGCGGCCGATACGTCGTCGAGCGAATTGCCGAGGCACGACACGATGCCCAGCCCCGTGACGACGACGCGCGTCCGCGCATTGTCGAATGCCCTCACGCAGCGACCCGCCTGAAGATCAGCGACGTGTTGATCCCGCCGAACGCGAAGTTGTTGCTCATCACGAATTCGGCATCGATCGCACGCGCATCGCCGACGATGTAATCGAGCGGCGCGCAGGCCGGATCGACGTTGTCGAGGTTGAGGGTCGGCACGTACCAGTTGCGCTTCATCATCTCGATCGTCCACCATGCTTCGAGCGCGCCGCACGCGCCGAGCGTGTGGCCCACATAGCTTTTCAACGAACTGATCGGCATGCGCTCGTCGAACACCAATGCCGTTGCGTGGCTTTCCGCCACGTCGCCGCGATCGGTCGACGTGCCGTGCGCGTTCACGTAGGCGATCGCCCCGGCGTCGAGCCGCGCATCGCGAAGCGCGAGCCTCATGGCGACCGCCATCGTCTCCGCCGTGGGTTGCGTGATATGCGCGCCATCGGAATTGCAGCCGAATCCGACGATTTCCGCATGGATGACTGCGCCACGCGCGATCGCATGCTCGTATTCCTCGAGCACGAGCGTCGCCGCGCCTTCCCCGACCACCAGGCCGTCGCGGTCGACATCGAACGGGCGCGGCGTCAGGTTCGCAGCATCGTTGCGCGTGCTGGTCGCATACAACGTATCGAACACCGCGACCGCCGGGCCGGACAATTCTTCCGCACCGCCCGCGAGCATCAACGTCTGCTTCCCGGTCGCAATCGCCTCGTACGCGTAACCGATCGCCTGGCTACCGGAGGCGCACGCCGACGACGTCGGCACGATCCGGCCCTTCAGATCCCAGAACAGGCTGACGTTGACAGCCGTGGTGTGCGGCATCATCTGCACATAGCTGTTCGACGTCACATCCCGCATCGATCCGGTCTCGATCATCGTGCCGAACGCGCGAATCGGCTCGACCGACCCCGACGACGACCCATAGGCAACGCCCATGCGACCGTCCCGGATCGACGCATCGTCGGCCAGCCCCGCGTCAGCCAGCGCCAGCTCGCTCGCCCGCACCGCATACATCGAGACCGGCCCCATCGAACGCGTCTTCTTGCGCGGATATGTGCCCGGCAGCACGAAGCCCGGCAGCGGACACGCGAGCCGCGTGTGCAGTGCTTCGTAGCAGTCCCATTCGGGCATGCGCCGCACCGCGTTCCTCGCGCCCTTCAGGCGCGCTTCGATTTCCGGCCAGTTGTCGCCGAACGCGGTCACGCCGCCCATCCCCGTTACGACCACGCGCTTCATCACACCATCCCGCCATTGACACCGATCACTTGCCGGGTGACGTAGGTCGCCGCGTCCGACATCAGGAAACCGACCACCGCCGCGACTTCGTCGGGCTGCCCGACGCGGCCCATCGGTACGGTCTTCAACGCGTGCTCGAGCGGTACGTCGTCGAGCATGCCGGTATCGACCAGCCCGGGCGCGACGCAGTTGACCGTGATCTTTCGCGACGCCAGTTCGACCGCCAACGCCTTGGTCGCGCCGATCAGGCCCGCCTTCGCCGCGCTGTAGTTGACCTGGCCGCGATTGCCCATCACGCCCGATATGGACGCGATCGTCACGATCCGGCCGCCGCCCCGCAGGCGCACCATCGGCATGGTCAACGGATGGACGACGTTGTAGAAACTGTCCAGCCCGGTCTCGATCACGACGTCCCAATCCTCTTCGGACAACGCCGGGAACGCACCGTCTCGCGTCACGCCCGCGCTGCAGACGATGCCGTAGTACGCACCGTTTGCCTCGACGTCCGCTTCCAGCTCGCGTCGGCAAGCGGCACGGTCCCGCACGTCGAACTGCAGCACGCTCGCCGTGCCGCCTTGCGCGTGAATCGCGCCTGCCACCGCTTCCGCATCGTCACGGCCGGTACGGCAATGCACCGTCACCGCGAAACCATCGGACGCGAGACGCAGCGCCACGGCCCGGCCGATGCCGCGGCTCGCGCCGGTCACGAGTACTCGCCGAGTCATGAATTGAAGCTCCCTTCGATAAAAGATTGAAAATCGTTCGGTTGGTACACCTTGACGATCGCTTCGGCGCAGCACACGCCGTCGGCATGAATCGCGCACTCGTACGCACCGTGCCCCTCGTCGCCGCGCAACAGTTCACGCGCGACGATATGCAGCACCGTATCCGCATCGAACGAGGAACGATGCGCGACATAGCGGTTGGCGCCGAGCAGCACGCCCGGCTTGGCTCGACCGCCTGCGTGGGCGGCGAGCAGGCCGACATGCGCGGCGATCGCCTGCGCCATCAACTCGATGCCGATCCACGCCGGCATCGCGCCGTTGCCGTCGGCGTACCATGCATCGCGGCGCGCAGTCGCACTCACCTCGATGCCGGCCTCGGAACAGCGCCCGATCGCGTCGAGCAGCAACATCGTGCCGCGATGCGGCAGCACGTCCCGCACGTCGCCGGCGGGAATATCCGCGCCGCTGTGCAGCGCGTCGATCAACGAACCAGTGTGCATGTCAGCGCCCCAGAATCAGACTGGCATTGCTGCCGCCGAAAGCAAACGAATTGCTCATCACGTATTGCCCAGCCACGCCGGCGGCCAGGCGTCGCTCGGTCTGCACGAGATCGAGCGCGGGCAGCGTGGGGTCGCGCTCGCCATCCCACACGTGCGCCGGCAACGCCAGCCCGCGGCCCAGCACCAGCCAGCCGAATCCGAGCTCCGTCGCGCCTGCCGCACCGAGCATGTGCCCTGTCAGCGGTTTGGTGCCGCTCGCGGGCACGCCGTCCGGAAACACCCGCGCCGTCACGTTTGCCTCCATCTGGTCGTTCAGGCGGGTCGCCGTCGCGTGCAGATTCAGGTAGCCAATGTCGGCAGCCCGCACGCCGGCGTCCGTGAGCGCGGCGCGCAATGCCTGTTCCGCGCCGTCTCCCGCCGGATCCGGCGCCGAAATATGATGCGCATCGCTCGACTCGCCGACACCCGCCAACCGCACCGCGCCTTCGTCGCGGCACATCACGAACAGCGCGGCACCTTCGCCGATATTGATGCCGCTCCGGTTGACGCTCATCGGATTGGTCCGCGCCGGGCTGACCGATTCGAGCGACGCAAAGCCTTGCAGCGTCAGCTCGCACAGCGAATCCGCACCGCCCACGACAACCGCATCGCACAGATTCAGCCGCAGCAGGCGGCGCGCGGCCGCAAATGCCTTCGCGCCCGACGTGCATGCCGTCGACAGCGTATAGGCCGGCCCCGCGACACCCAGCGCGGCCCGCACGAACGGCGCAGCCGTGCCGATCTCCATCTGCCGGTAGTCGAATCCGTCGGGCATCGCGCCCGTTGCCGCGCGCTGGGCAAACGCCTGTTCGGCGGCCTGAATTCCGGAGGTACTGGTGCCGATCACGACGCCGATGCGGCGAGGCCCGTAACGCGCAACGGCGGCATCGACCGACGCGCGGATCTGCGCGAGCGCAGCCAGCAGCAGCCGGTTGTTCCTGCAATCGAAATGCGCCAGCGACGCCGGCGGCGCCACCTCGAGCGCCGACCGTACGCGCCCGACCCAGCCCCCGCCAGGGGCGTCCGGATACGCAGCCATACCGGGCGCGATGCCGGCGCGCAGCGCGTCCGCGATATCGTCGGTCGACGCGCCGAGCGCGTTGATCATGCCGGGCGCCGACAGATAGACCGCCACGCGTGTCGGATTCATGTCCGGCTCTCCTTCCCGAACGGCGTCGCGAGCGGTGCGAACAGCACCGAAAATACGATGCCCATTGCCAGCGTCATGCCGAAACTGCGCAACGCGGGCATCGCGCTGGCACCCAGCATGCCGAACGACAACAGCGTCGTCGCAGCGGACAGCAGCACGCCGGTCCACACCGCACCGAGATCCGTCATGTCCCGCATGCACCCTTCCCGCAGGAACACCGCGTAGTTGGCGCCCACGCCGAGCACCAGCATCAGCGCAAGCCAGTTGAACAACGTGAGCGGCACCCGTGCGTAACCGAACACCGCCAGCGTCAGCCCGATCGCGAACACGACCGGCAGTATCGTCGCGATGCCGCCGCGCACGCCATATCGCCACATCAGCAGCGCCGCGACCAGGATCAGCGCGCCGGCCAGCCAGAGGCCGCTATCGACGCGATACGCACCGAACAGGTTCGATACGCTGGCGGCCTTGTCGACCCACGACACGCCTGGCAGGCCGTGCGCTACTGCGGCAAGTGCAGCCGCATTCGCCGCATCGACCCGCTCGGGAATAGCCAGCGCCGCGTAGACCGGCCCCGCGGCACCGTCGACCCGACCGAGCCACAGATGCCGGAACGGCGCCGACCAGCGTGCCGTCAACCAGGCGTCGACGGACAACGTCGTCGCCGCGTGACGCGAAAAGGCCTGGATCCACGCATCCGCAACATCGTTGCGGAGCCCCGCGCGTTCCAGGGTCGCGCGCAACGCAGCAGGATCGGCAAACACACGTGCTTCCAGCACCGCACGATTGCGCGCCTGCTGCTGTGCCGAAGGCACGAACGTCGCGACCGACTGCACGCGGCCGACTCGTTGCGAATCGAGCGCCGCGACCAGCGACTCCGAGCGCTCGAGCACCGCTTCAGGCGTCGCCCCCTGAACGACGAAGAACTGCGCCGTATTCGCCAGCCCGACCGCCGCGCGGATGTCGTTTTCCTGACGCGCCAGACCGGTATCGCGCTGAATCAGCAAGCGAATGTCGTCATCGCTGCGCAACGCGACCCAGCCCGGGATCGCAACGAGCGAGACCAGTACGGCGACCGCCACCGCGCGCCGGCCGGCAAGCAGCGACTGCCATCCACGCAGCACACGCACTGCGCGGGAAAAAACGCGGGAGGGCACGCGCCGGGGCGCCTGTGTCAGCATGAGCGGCAAGAAGCCGGTCACGGCAGCGAACGCGCTCAGGATCCCGACGATCGCAAAGCACGCGATCTGCTTGAGCGCCGGGAACGGCACCCACATCAGGATCGCGTAACCGAGCAGGCTGGTTGCCAGCGCCACCACGAGCGCCGGCCTCACCGCGGCCGCTCCGCGCCGCGCGTCCCATTGCCGCCCTGCGGACAGATAGGCGACGAAATACTGAATCGAATAGTCGACGGCCTCGCCGATGAGACTCACGCCAAATACCAGCGTCAGCAAATGCAGCTTGCCGAACACGAGGAGCGTCACGGCCAGCGCGCAAACGATGCCGAGGGCCGTCGATGCGAATGCGAGCACCAGCAGGCGGGGCGAACGAAACACGCTCATCAGCAGCAGCGCGATGCCGGCCAGCGAAACCGCGCCGATCAGATGCACGTCGCGCTCCGCGCTGGCGCGCGCCGCCTCCGCATAGAACACGGCGCCGGCCCGATCGACCCGGACGCCGCGATAGTCGGCCGCGAGCGCATACTCCGCGTCGGCCGTTGCGTCGCGCACCGCGCGCTGGACCTTCGACTCGTAGGCCGAGCCCGCCAGCGACGTCATCACGAGCACGCCCGTCGCCTCGTCGCGATGCGCGACCAGCATGCCGTCTTCGAGCGACAGATTCGATGTGGTCAGCGGCAGGTTCCCGAGCCAGTGCTGGAGCCAGCCGAACGGATCGTCCGCCACGCCGGTCTGCAGGCCATCGACTGGCGGCGCATAGAGCCGCCGGGTCAATCGATCGGCGAGCGTGGCGTCGCCGCGTTCGAGCGACGCACGGTCCGCTTCCGTCAGCAGGCCGAAGCGGGCCGGCAAATACGTGGCCGCGATCTGCGACAGGTCGAACGGCGGCACCTCGACCGTCACCGAACGAAAGGCGCCGCTGCCCGCAAGCCGCGCGCTGAACGCCTTCGCGGCCGCCTTCGCGCGCGCGGCGTCCCGGTCGGTCACCAGATAGACGGTACGATTGCCGAGCGCTTCGCCCAGCATCTCGACGGCCCGTTCGGCGACGGGATTCGCTTCGGTCGCCGGCAGCAGCGCGAGCAGATTCGTCTGTAGCGGCGACGGTCCGCTGAACCGCCAGAGGTTGTAACCGGTGGCCACCAGTGCGACGAGCAACCACGCGGCGCACAACAAGCGTCGCCTGGCTCGCCCGGCGGATACGTCGCCCCCCTCGCTCGTCGTGTTCATCAACGCGCCTCCAGCCACGCGCGCTCGACCGAGGCATGGCCGTCGACCGGCGTCGGCCGGGAAAATTCGAGCACGGTCACGTTGCCGTTCGCGAATGTCATGTCGAGCCGGCCCAGATAAGCGCCACCGCTCATCTCCAGCGTGCGGATCGCCTGCGCGAGCTGCGGTTGATTCGGCCGCAGGACCATCCGCCACCGTTCGCGCGTTCCGCTCGCGTCGACATCGAATTGGGCATACAGCGCCGACAGGTCGCCGCCGAGCATGCCACGCATCATTCGCGCTACCTGTGCCACGCCACGGCTGCCGCCAGGTGCGACGAGCCGCCCGTCGGCACCCACTTCGCGCACGCCGTCATCGGTAATCACGTAGGTGGCCTTGTAAGGCGTTTCGATACGCCAGACGACGCCAGAGGCACGGTCGAACAGCATCGATCCGGTGCTGACGAGCGGCTGCTTCATCGCCGACAGTGTCTGGGTCTGGCGGAAATCTGCGCGAATCGCACCGACACGTGCAAGTCGAGCCGCGATTTCCGGCACCAGCGCGACATTCGCCGGGCTCGACGCCGGCGCGGCCGCCGCGTGACCGGCGGCGAGCGCCACGCACGCCGCCAGCATCGCGGTCAACCGTCTGCGGGATACGTTCAGGCCCATTGCGCGTGCACCCTTTCGATCAAGGCCGGCGGCGACACGAATTGCAGCTCGCGCGTCGTCGCGTCGATCGCCAGTTGCACCGTATAGCCCTTCGTCAAGCGCTCGCCCGAGCCTGCATCGACGATCTCGTAGCCGATCTTCAGCCGGTTTTCGAATTCGAGCAACGTTGCGCGCGCGTCGAGCTGCTGGCCATACGTGGCCGGCCGCACGTACTTGAGATGCGCTTCGACGACAGGCCACATGTAGCCCGACGCGAGCATCGCCGGATAGTCGTAGTCGATCATGCGCAGCAACGCGGCACGGCTGCTTTCGAAGAACTTCAGGTAGTGACCGTGCCAGCAGACGTTCATCGCGTCGACGTCGTGGAACAGGACCTCGACGCGAGCGGTCGCCGTCAACGGCGAGCGGGATTCGTTCATGCCGCCTCCCCATGCCATGCACCGATCGGGTCGCACGCGGCAAGGCGCGCAGTCAGCGCGCGCAACTCCGCTTCGAGCGGCCGGTCCTCGATCACCGGTGGCGATTCGCGGCCCACTTCGTCGATGAACGACCGAAGCGCGGACGAAAGCTGCGTTTCCGGATCGTCGCGCAGCCGCAGGCGGACGGCCTGCACGGAGGCCAGCACGTGCGCGGCCGCGACCTGCTCGGTCAGCGTCAGCACGCGCAGGCAATCGCGCGCGGCAATCGTGCCCATGCTGACCTTGTCCTGGTTGTGCGACTCGGTCGAGCGCGAGAACACGCTTGCCGGCATCGTATGTTTCAGCGCCTCCGCCGTCCACGCAGACGACGAAATCTGCACGGCCTTGAAGCCGTGATTGATCGCGGCACGATCGGGCGCCGCGCCCGTCAGGTTGCGCGGCAGCCCGTTGCTGAACTTGTCGTCGACCAGCAGCGCGAGCTGGCGATCCATCAGATCCGCGAGGTTGGCTACCGCGGCCTTCAGCGCGTCCATCGCGAATGCGATATGTCCGCCGTAGAAATTACCGCCGTGCAGGACGCAACCTTCGTCCGGATCGATCAGCGGATTGTCGTTCGCGCTGTTCAGCTCGTTCTCGATATCGCGACGCATCCACGACAACGCGTCGCGCACCACGCCGATCACGTGCGGCGCGCACCGCACCGAATAGCGATCTTGCAGCCGGCGCGCCGGCGATTCGTCGCGTCCGGCCAGATCGGCGCGTATCCACGCAGCCGCCTCGGCCTGCCCCGCATGCGGTTTCGCGTCGAACAGCCGCGCGTCGAAATGCCCCGCCCGCCCGTCGAGAGCCACGGTCGTCAGCGCTGTCAGGCGTGCGGCAATCCTCGTCAAATGGTCGGCACGCGCGAACGCAAGACAGGCCAGCCCCGTCATGACCGCCGTGCCGTTCATCAGCGCAAGCCCTTCCTTCGGCGCGAGCGTCAGCGGCGCACGCGCGATCGCTTGCCAGGCCGCTCGCGCGTCGTGTTCGCCACCGTCGAACACGACTGTGCGCTCCCCGACCAGCGCAGCGGCGACGTACGACAGCGGCGTCAGATCGCCGCTTGCGCCGACCGAGCCTTCCGACGGAATGCGCGGCAGGATGCGGTAGTTCACCAGATCGGCCAGCCGCTCGAGCAACAGGAGCCTGACGCCCGAGTAGCCGAACGCGAGCGAATTGAGCCGCGCGACGATGATCGCCAACGTTTGCGTTGCATCGAACCGGTCGCCCATTCCACACCCGTGATAACGGGTCAACTGCAACGGCAGCGCTTCAACCAGCGACGCAGGCACCTCGACGACGCATGCATCGCCGTATCCGGTCGTGACGCCATACAGCGTGCCCCCGCTCGCGAGATAGTCGCGCAGCCAGGTTGCGCCGCGCTCGATGCGCGCACGCCAGCCGGGCTCCCCGCTCAGCGCGACCGGCACGCCGTCGCGTGCGATCGCGACGACGTCCTCGATCGTCAGATGCCGGCCGCCCACTACGACGGCCGCCCGGCACGTCTGCGGGCCGGCGGCGGCCGGGATGTCCTTCAAATCATGCTCCGCCACGCGGGCCTCCGTCGGGCCGCGCCCAGAAATCGAAAAAATTGAACCACTGATAGGGTGCCTTGCGGCAATAGTGTTCGAGACGCAACGCATAGCGCTGCGCCCATTCGGCAACGTGGCCGGCACGCTCCCGGCGCGGCAGCTCGATCCGCTCGGCGAACGGTTCGAAATAGAGCCGGTAGCCCCGCCTTTCCTTCAGGCAGAAGAACAGATAGACCGGGCAGCCAAGTGCGTGCGCGAGCACATACGGACCCTGCGCAAACGGCGCTGCCGCGTCGAGAAAGCGGGCGTCGACCGTCTTGCCCGAGTCGCGAGGCGGCACGCGATCGCCGACGATCACGAGCAGCTCGCCCGCATCGATACGCGACTGCATCATCATCGCCGTGTCCGGCCCGAAGTCCGTCACCTCGATCAGCTGCTTGCCGAAGTCGTCGTTCGTCCCGGCAAGCACGCCGGTGAAACGCTTCGCATGCTCGGTGTACACCACCGCGGTCACCTTCGTATGCGCGTCGCGCAATGCCAGCGCTCGCGTCATCTCCAGGTTGCCCAGATGCGCGCCGATCACGAGCGCCCCTCGGCCGCTCGCCGCGAGCGCGTCGAACGCGGACGAATCGTCGAAGCGCACGTCGAATGCGTCGAGCCGGCCCGACCACGCGACAAATTTGTCGAATCCCGATTGGGCGAACGCCAGCATGTGCCGGTACGCGCTGTGCCAGCCCGGCTTCGGCGCTGCCGCGTCCGTGTCTTGCAGTCGAGCGAGATACGCGTACGACGCGGTGCGCGCGGCGCGGTTCGTCAACACGAAATAGCCGACGATCGGATAAAGCCAGATCGACGTGAACCCGATGCCGAACCAGCGACAGCTGAGCGCCAGCAATTTCATGCCGACGAGACTGCCGCGTTCGGGCGTTCGCCACCATGCGCGAGCGTGCCCGGGCGCCGCCGCACCGCGCCGCCCGACTAGCCGTCTGGCCAGCAGCAGCGGCGCGCGTGCGAGCATCCCGGCGACGAGTCGCGTATGGCTCATGCTGATGCGCAGGTTGTCGCGCCATACGTCGAAATGCGACACGCCGTCGGGCGGATACACGACGCGCGTCTGGATCGTCCTGAAAGTCAGCCCCCGCCAGTGCAGCCGCACGAGGATCTCACTGTCGAACGCCATGCGCGTCGGTATCGATACCGCGTCGATCAGTTCGCAGACGGCGTCGACTGGGTAGAGGCGAAAGCCGCACATCGCGTCGGGAATGTCCATCGACAGCGTCTCGATCCATACCCATACGTGCGTAAGGTAGCGGCCGTACAGGCGGGCTTTCGGCACGCTGTCGTCGAAACGGGGCCGGCCGAGGATCACCGCATCCGGCTCGACCTTCGCGGCAGCGACGAACTTCGGCACGTCGGCGGCATCGTGCTGGCCATCGGCGTCGATCTGAATCGCATGCCGGTATCCGTGCGCACGCGCCGCGCGCAGTCCGGCCATCACCGCCGCCCCCTTGCCGCCGTTAGCGGGCAAGCGCAGCAGCGTCACGGCCTCCGCGTACCGCTGCGCCAGCCCGGCCAGCACTTGTTGCGTCGGCACGTCGCTGCCGTCGTCGACCACGATGATCGGCAGCCCGTGCACGACCAGGCGCGCGAGCGTGTCGCCGATCGCGTCGCGATGGTTGTAGATCGGGATGACGATGCAGGTGCCGCTCATCTCGCCGCCGCTCCATAGACCAGCGTGCCAGACGTGCATTCGCGGCCATTGCAGCGAAACGCGAATCGCGCGCATCCGCGCGCCGGATCGTACGCGATGCGCAACGCCAGCATCGCGCCGGGCGGTACCGGCGCCTTGAACTTCAGGTGATCGATCGAACGGACCTCGTGCACGGTGGGAAGGTCGCGTGCGGCAAGGCGTGCCGCCCAGTCGATCTGCACGACGCCCGGCAGGATCGGCAGCCCGGGAAAGTGGCCCTCGAAGTGGGCGAGCGCAGGCGGCACGCGCAACTCGTAGTTCAGCGCATCGGCGCCGCGCCACGACGCGAGCAGTTCGAACCCCTCCGGCGCGACGTCGAATGCGGCGGCGAGCGCCGCAGCCGGCAACTTGCCGCGCGCATCGAACGGCATCGCATGCCGGAATCGCCAGTGTCGCGGCAAGGCGGTCGCATCGAAATACGCGGCCAGGTCATGTCGCAATGCCGCGGCAACGGCGATACGGCCGTCGGCGGCAAGCGCCGCATGGCCCACCTCGGTCAATACCGCGACCACGCCGACGTGCGCACGCGTCGCGCCGTCGACCACCACGGCCGCGGCCTGCTCGACGTACGGGTGGCGAAGTATCCGTGCCTCGAGTTCCGGCAGCGATACACGCTTGCCGTCGAGCTTGACGACGCGATCGCGCCGACCCGCGAGTTCGAAACGGCCATACGCATCGAAGTGCGCCGTGTCGTCGGTACGGTGCCAGTCGTCATGGCCGAGATGCGCGGAGCGCACGCACAGCGCGCCATCGTCGTCGCATCGCACGTCGATGCCCGTCAACGGCTGCCACGCCGACGAGACGTCCTGGCGCCGCCACGCGATGCCCCCGGTTTCGGTGCTGCCGAATATCTCGAATGGCGCCACGCCGAAGGCTTCCGAATAAGCCGTCGCGGCATCGGCAGGCAGCGGGCCGCCCGACGAGAAGAACACGCACGGCGCGGGGGCGCGCATCGGGAAACCCGGCAACGCGGGCCAGCGCATCAATTGCGACGGCGTGGACACGACCGCTCCGGCGCCGTAGGCGGCAAGCCTCTGCTGCATCTGCAGCGGCTCGATCACCGTCGCCCGGTCGAACGAACGCCCCGCCGCCAGCGGCCACAGGATCCTGAAGAGCAATCCGTAGATATGGTGATGCGGTACGCTCGATAGCGTCACCGCCGCGCCGACGCGATCCGCCCATTCGCGCTGCAAGGTGCGAACCTCGGCATCGAACTGCGCGAGCGATTTCCGCACCGGTTTCGCGGTGCCGCTGCTGCCGGACGTATAAAGCGTGATCGCGGCAGCCTCGCCGATGGTGCGAGACGCGATCTCGGCACCGGATACCCGCTCGCACGCGGCCAGCGCAGGCGCATCGAGAAGCAGGTCGTACGCATGGGCGAGATCGTCGAGATAACCAGGTGCGTTGCTGGCGGGAATCACGATCTCCCGCTGCGCCGCCGCCACCGCAAAGAATGCGCAGGCGAAGTCGTACGGATCATCGGTGGAGATCGCGACGCGCTGCGCGTCGGCCGCCTCGACGGCCCGGGCAATGGCGTCCGCGCGAGCGCGAAAATCGCCCAGCGTCAGCACGACGCCACCGTCGCGGCAGACGACCGTGCCGGCATCCACGCGAGCGGACAGAATCTCGTGCAACGCGATCATGCGGCACCTGCACGGTCGCGCCGGCCGGATACGACCAGACTGCGCCACAGCCATTCGCCGGCCAGCAAAGTGCCGATCAGCACGTATGCGATCAGTCCGTTGTAGAGCGCCCACGATTCACGGCTCCAGTACAGCGCCGTATAGACCGAAAAACCGCCGTTTGCGATGAAGAACGCACACCAGACCTGAGTGACTCGACGCATGTATCGGACGATCTCCGCGCTTGGGTCGGGATGCGTGGACCGCGCGAATTTTTCGACCATCGTCGGGCCGCGCCGAAGCGTCGCACCGAACGCGACCAGCAAGCCGGCGCTCACGCATGCGGGATAGAGATGAAACAGTTGTTCGCTGTCGGTCACCGCGATCGCGAGCGACAAGCCGGTCAATGCGCTGGCTACGCACCAGTCGAGCACCGTCAGCCGCCTGAGCGCGTTCGCCAATGCGCCCTTGCCGACCGTGCGCTGAAGCCACAGCATCGCGATCAGCAGACAACCGATGTAGCGCGGCGTCATCCCCTGCCACGCAAACAGGATGACGAGCGGATAGGCGAGCGCAAGCATCACCCTGAGCGCGGCGCCTGTCCAGCGCGGCAGGATGATGCCGGTCTCTCGCATATGCATCACCGCCACGTCAGCCGCGCGCAAGCAGCGCGTGAACCGCGGCAATCACGTCGCCGACCGTTCGCACGGACTTGAACTCTTCGGGCTTGATCCGCCGGCCCGTCATTTCCTGCAGCTTGATGGCCAGATCGACCGCGTCGATGCTGTCCAGATCGAGTTCTTCGAACAGATGCGTGTCCGGCGTCACGCGCTCCGGTTCGATCGCGAAATTCTCGTGAAAAATGGCGCGGATGCGCTCAAGGATTTCTGCGTCGGTCACAACTCACTCCCCCTTTTCCAGCACGGCTTCTTGCGGTGCAGCCTGATGCGCCTGTTGTTCTGCAATGAATGCCGCCAGCGTATTGATCGAGCGGAAATGCGCCTTCGTGCGCTCGTCGTTCGCGGCGATCGTCAGGTGAAACTGCTTGCGCAGCATGATGCCGACTTCAAGCGCATCGACGGAGTCGAGCCCGATACCGTCGGTCGAAAACAGCGGTGCGTCGTCGTCGATATCGTCGACCGTCATGTCGTTGAGGTCGAGCATCTCGATCAGAAGCCGCTTAATTTGCAGTTTTAAAGTATCCATGCTGAAACAGGCCTTGGGTAATGTGCACTTCCACTTCGCGGGCAATACTCCGAGCGGCGATCGACGGCGAGGTGACGCCGGAAGCCAGCCCGCTCATGTCCATCGGCTCAAGCACGTTGATGCGCATGCGAAATGCACGGGGCGGTACGTGATACCAGCGCAGGGTCTTGGTGAATACCGGCGGATCGCAATCGATCAGCACCGGCTGGATCCGGCTGCGCGACTGCAACGCCATATGGGCGAAGCCGCGGGAAAATGCATGCAGGCGATTACCGCCCGGGCTGCGCGTCCCCTCAGGGAAAACGATCATCGTGTAGCCCGCGGCCAGTTGCCGCGCGCCGGCCTCGACCAGATCCACCGCATCGGCGTTGCTCACGTATTCGGCGGCCCGAACGATGCCCCAGAAGCAAGGGTTGCCCCAATGGCCGCGCTTGACGACGCAGCATGCTTTCGGCGCCAGTGACAGCAACACCATCACGTCAAGCCAGGTCGGGTGATTCGCGACGACGATCGCCGGATCGGCTTTGCCGAGCCGTTCCACGCCGGTCACCTCCAGCCGCATCACGCCGACGCGCTGCAGCACCGCAACCAGCATGCGGAAGAAATAATGGATAACGAGCGTCACAGCGCGTTGACGCGAACGCCGGTGCGGCCAGCACAGGCCCGCAGCGATTGCCAGCACCGAGAATGCCGATCCGCACAGGGCGAAGAAAGCGAGACTGGCGCCGGTCGCGAACAGGCGCCAGCCGTAATCAAGCCGCGCACTCATGCCAGCTCCAGCGCCACTGTGAATCGTCGCCGCGCCAGACCGTGGTCCCGCGCGTGGAAAGGCAACGCAGAACCGCTGCGCTTTGCGTTCCGGCCGGCTCGGTCGCACCCTGATCCAACGGGCCGATTGCCGCCATCTCGCATGCAAGATGACCCGCCGCCCCGTCGGAATCGACAAGAACGGCAAACCCGATACTGTCCGGATCGTCGTCGACGGCGGCATAAACGGAATCGGCCGGCTCATGTGCATAAACCAGCAACACCGGCGTTTCGGGCGACGTTTCGTACTGGGAAAAGGCTTCGAGCAATGCGAAGCCCAGGGTTTCACGCCCGGCCGCGATCGCCGTCGCGGCAGACCGGTCGCGTCGTGCGATACCGAATATGCCTGTCGCCGCATTCAGCACCGAGAGACTGAATGCGGTTGGAGACACCGGTTCGGCAGCTTGAATACTGTCGAGAATGGTCGTGGTACGGGTCAGCTCACCGTGCCGAGAAGCAAAAACCACGCGCAACGCGGCTTTTTCCCGGGCGCAGTCGAAAGCCGCCTGAAGCGCGAGCCGCGACAGCCGGCTCATACGACGGCGCACCATCGGATCGAGGGCTTCGACGCCCGGCACCTCCGCGGTCGAAATCGACGTCCACCTGGCGATTGGCATGGTCCAATGCAAATCAGCCATTTTTCTTCTCGTTGAGGTTATTTCACTGAAGGTGTTTTTATATTGTGCCGCCCTGTACCAGACAGTCACGCCGCGCTTCCGCCAACCCCATGCGCGCTCTCGAGCGCACCCCGCCAACCGCATGAATATATTAAGGAAAGCGAAAAAATGCCGGCCTTGCTCGATTCGCGAGCAGATTGTCAAACACTGTGACTTAATGGCCAGCGACTCCTACCGTCCCAGTGGGGCCGAACTGTAACAGGGATGTTACACAAGATCAACTTTGCGGCGCTCGAATTCAGGATATTTGACGTTCATTCATCCCGCTCGAAAAAATATCCGCGTCGTCCATATCCCCGGCGACTCGAAGCACTGAGAATGACTGTCTGAAGTTCGAAAATCGGCATACTTCCGACGCCAATTGTTCCCCTCGCGCGGAATATGCCGGCCACACCGAAGCACATGCGTCCGGACGCGTCCGCCGAACCATTGAAACGAGCATCGCCGCCGGACGTCGCTCCACCCGTGTACCGGGATGGCCCATAATGCGTCCGACGCAGATTCTTCCGCCTTTCATTCAATGAGTTACTCGCTCGCCACCACCTACATCCGGGAACTCGAGATCCGCAAGAGCCGCTTCATCGCTTACGCGATTCCCGTCGACGACCGCGACGCCGCGATGCAGGCACTCCAACGCCTGCGCGACGAACATCCAGCCGCCACGCACGTGTGCTGGGCATTGCTGGCGGGCGGCCAATCGGGGATGTCGGACGACGGCGAGCCGTCCGGCACGGCGGGCCGGCCGATCCTGGAAGTGCTGCGCCATCACGATCTCGACGGTGTGCTCGGCGCGGTCGTCCGTTACTACGGCGGCGTGAAGCTCGGCGCGGGCGGGCTGGTGCGCGCGTACACCGATGCAATCGCGTCGGCGCTGCTCGATGCCGAGCGCGTCGAGCGGATCCGCTACACGCGGCTCGCCATCGAGATCGGCTACCCCGAGGAGGCGCGCGTGCGCCGCTGGATCGAACAGGCGGGCTACGAACTGGTGGACAGCGCGTACGGGATGACGGTCAAGCTCGTGATCAAGCTGCCTGAGACCGCCGACGCGAACGCGCGGACCGAGTTATTCGACCTGACGCAAGGGCGATCAGGCTTTCCCGATCTGTAACGAGCGGCCGCTATCGTCCCCGCCCCGCCACCCCGCCGCCTGCAAATTCCGCCGAAAAATCAGATACGTCCGATAGAAAAACCGCGCACCGCCACTTAATCTCACCGAGTTCCCGGCGATTCGTGCCGTACACGTTTTATCCGCAGGCCGGCGCAGGCAGCACGCAACCGCTACCGGCCGAGGCGGCACGCCAAGGCCGGGCGTGCCGACGTGCGGTTCGTCACGCGTCGCCAATAATCAAAACTCGACTACGGGATAACGGACGCATGCATCAACTGCAGACACTGCAAGCCCAGCTTGCGGAACTCGATCGGCGCATCAAGGCGGCACGCAGCCGCGAACGCCGCGCGGTGCTGGCGCAAGTACGCGAGCTCGTCACCGGCTACGCGCTGACCGCGCGGGAAATCTTCGGCCAGGGTTACAGCGATCGCGCGAAGCTGTTTACGGTCGGTGCGAAGTATCGCGACCCGGCAACCGGCGCGACATGGAGCGGCCGCGGCCGTGCACCCACATGGATCGTCGGGCGCGACCGCACCGCGTTCCTGATCCGGGAGTAACGCGCGCCGCATTGCGCGGCGCGCCAGGTCATCGTATCGAATCCGCGCCTGCCGTTCAGTAAGTGTCCGGCACGATCATGTTGTCCGGCACCGGTCGACGGATGTAATCCTCGTGATGCTCACGCGGCGGCAGGTCGATCGGTGCGTGCGGCACCTCGTGATACGGCACCTGCTGCAGCAAGTGGTGAATGCAGTTCAGCCGCGCGCGCTTCTTGTCGACGGCCTGCACGACCCACCACGGCGCTTCCGGAATGTGCGTGCGCTGCAGCATCTCTTCCTTCGCGGCGGTATAGGCTTCCCAGCGGCGGCGGCTCTCGAGATCCATCGGGCTCAGCTTCCACTGCTTGAGCGGATCCTCGATCCGGCTCTGGAAGCGCACTTCCTGCTCGTGATCGGTGATCGAGAACCAGTACTTGACGATCTGGATCCCGCTACGCACCAGCATCTTCTCGAACTCGGGCACCGAACGGAAAAATTCCTCGTATTCCTCGTCGGTACAGAAGTTCATCACGCGCTCGACGCCCGCGCGGTTGTACCAGCTACGGTCGAACAGCACGATCTCGCCGCCGGCCGGCAGATGCGCGACATAGCGCTGGAAATACCATTGCGTGCGCTCGCGATTGTTCGGCGCCGGGAGCGCCGCCACGCGGCAGACGCGCGGGTTCAGCCGCTGCGTGATGCGCTTGATCGCACCGCCCTTGCCGGCCGCGTCGCGCCCCTCGAAAATGACGACGAGCCGGTGCCCGGTGCTCACGACCCAGTCCTGCAGCTTCACGAGCTCGCCCTGCAGCCGGAACAGCTCGCGGAAATACTCCTTGCGCGCCTCGCGGCGCTCCTGCGAAAACAGCAGGTCGTCGCTGTCGTCGAAGCGGCGATCGTCGAGCTCCATCTCGAGCTCTTCGTCGTAGGCGTCGACCAGATCTTCCTCGAAACGGCGCTGGCGCGCCTCCATCGATTCCATATCGGTGCGGTCGTCGGTCTCGGTACGGGTATCGTTGTCGCCCATGGGGCCTCCTTCCATCATTGACGCAGCAAACGCAGACATTATCCCAGTGTCGCGCGTCAAATTCATGAAAAAAGGGGCCGGCGCGCCGGTCAGAAGCGGAACGCGAGCAGCACGCTGGCCAGCACGGGGTTCGCGGAAATATCGAACGTGTTCGATGCGAGTTGCCGATTCGGCTGGTCGATGTCCAGCGTAATCTTCGTTCGCAACGGGATATAGGTCACCATGCCTGTGATCCAGAACTGGCGCGTGATCTGGTAGCTCGCGCCAACGGTGAATACCGGCTCCCATACGCTCTTCACCTTGGCGGACACGTTGGTCTTGCCCGCCAGCAGCAGATCGCCGCCGGCATCCCAGATCCGCTGGAACAGCGACGGGTCGAGCAGCAGCGACTGCAGGCTGCCGATGTCCGCGCCCGCCGCGAGCAGCCCGCCGAGCGACGCGAGCTTGCGCTGGAACACGGGATTCAGGTTCGTGTTCGTGAAGCGCGTATAGCTGATGCCGATGCCCGCGAACGGGCGGAATCGATCCTCGCGCTCGCCGAGGTAGTACTTGAACACGACGGAGCCAAGCCACGCGCGCGTGGTCGCGAGCGGGTTGCTTTGCGTGTTCGCGAGATCGATCAGCGGAAAGCGCCCCTGGACGCCGGAAAAAATCCGGTCGAGCGGCAGCGCGATGCTGCCGTGCCCGCGCAGCGTCAGCACCGGCGGAATGCCCGCGCCGAGTTCGGCCGCCCAGTTCTCCGAGAAAAAGTGGGTGAACGTGAAAGCCAGCGTGTTCGTATTGCTGAGCGACAGGCTCGAACCGGGGTTCTGGAAGCTGTTCAGCCCGAGTGCGTCCGTGTGCGTCGTCACCGGCGTCGATCGGCCGGTCGTGCCGACGAAGTGCCAGCCGAGGCCGACCATGTTGCGGTCGCCGCCCATCAGCTGCGTCAGCAGCGGCGGCGCCTGGGCGGCCGGCAGATCGGGCAGCCGCGACGGGTCGATCGGATGCAGTTCGTACGGCATCCGGTCGGCGTGGACGACACCGCCCGCCGGTGCGTCATCCGCCGTTGCATCGCGTGTCGCGGCCGGCTCGCAGCCGCCGGCTGCGCCGTTGTCGTCGAAGCCGATGCCGTCCGCGCCGTCCTCGCGTGTGGCCGCGCATGCGCGCCCCGCCCCGCGGGTCCGCTGGCCGAGCGTGATCTTGCGCGCCGTGAACGGTACGGCGTCGGGTTGCGGCGCATCGCCCGACTCGCCGCGACCGCCGCGGGCCGGCCCCGCATCGGTCGCCCATGCACCCGCATCGAACCCGTCCGCGTCGCCGCCCGGCCAGAAGCCGATCCCGTCGGCACCGGCCTGCCAGCGTGGCGCGGCGTCGCCGTCCGGCTGCGGCGCGCCGTGCGCGGCGGCCGCGCACGCGAACAGCGTCGCGCCGAGCCAGCGCGACAGCGGACGCACCGTGCCCGGCCGCGCGCGGCGGCGGTCCTTGTCCCGGCTCGCCATCGGCTCAGGCCGGCACGCCGAACAGGCGCTGACGGATGCGGTACAGCGGCTCGAACAGCCATTCGAGCAGGCTGCGCCGCTCCAGCACGATGTCGGCCTTCAGCATCATCCCGGCGCGCAGCGACAGCGGCCGCCCTTCGAATGCCGGCGTGCGGTCGGCCAGCTCGACCCAGGTCTTGAAGTAGGTCTGCGGCGCGGCGGCATCGCCCGGCAGGTTCAGCTCCTTCGCCGAAAACGCGACCGGCGAGATCGACAGCACCTTGCCGCGATACGTGCCGAACTTCTCGACCGGATAGCTGGCGTACGCCACCTTCACTTCCTGCCCCTTCTTCACGAAGCCGGCCTTCGACGACGGAATGTAGACCTCGGCGATCAGCCCGTCGGCCTTCGCGGGCAGGATCTCGACGACGCGCGTGCCCGGCGGGTCGATCACGCCGCCCTGCACGACGTCGAGCCGCACGATCTGACCGTCGGCCGGCGCGTACAGCACCTGGTTCACGTTCTCGTCGATGTTGTATTCCTTCGCGTTCAGCTCCTCCTGCTTGATCTTCAGTTCCGCGTTCGCACCGTCGTACTTGCTCTGCATCGTGTCGAGGTCGCCGCGCAGCTTCATCGCGTTCTTCGCGAGTTCGGCGCGGCGCAGCAGCAGGTCCTGGTACGCCTGCCCGGCCTGCAGGTACTGCGTGTTGACCTGGTTGTACTGCTCGAGCGTCACGACCTGTTCGTCGAGCAGCTGCTTCACGCGCGCGCGCCGTTCGCCGTACTCGTCGACGATGCGCTTCTGGTCCTGGATCTGCCGGTCGATCAGCCCGCGGCTTTCACCCTGCGCGGCAATCTGCTGGTTGATCTGCTGCACCGACGACTTGTATTCGAGCCGCGCCGCGTCGATCTGCTGCGTGACCTCGACGCGCTGCCGGTCGAGCGCCGCGCGCAGCCCCTGCACGTTGTTCGCCTGGCTCACGAAGCTCGTGTCGCGTGTCACCGCAAGCAGGCGCTGGCCGGCCTTCACGTGCTGGTCCTTGCCGACGTAGACGTCGCGCACGGCCCAGCCCGGCGGCGCGCTGACGCCGATCAGCCCCGAGCGCGGCGTCAGCATCCCCGACACGCTCTCGGTGTTCGCATAGCTCAGCTCGACGAGCGCGGTCACGAACATCGCGAACATCGCAAGCGACAGGTAGCAGAAGAACCGCATCGACACCGGCACGTCGACGACACCGTGGATCACGGTGCCGAAGGTCGTGCCGCGCGCGAGCTTGCGCGACGGCTTCTGTTCTCGAAGGGCGGAATTCCAGGTCGGCATGGGGTGGGCTCGTCAGGAGCGACGCCGCGCGGCCGCATCGAGCAGCGGCGCCGGCATCAGGTAAGGCGTGAAGTGTTCCCAGAAATGCCACTGCTCGGGCTGGCGCACGAGCGCCTGCTCGAGCCGGTCGACGATGCGCTGGTGCGTCGCACGCACGGGCGACGCGTCGTCATCCGCGCCGAGCATCGGCGCGAGCGGGCTGGCCGCGAGCTCGGTGAAATGCACTGCGCAGCGATCGCGGAACGGCACGCCGGTCGCATACGCGACGAGCAGCGGAATCCCCTGCTCGACCGCGAGCTTCACGCCGCCGCCGGCCATCCGCACCCAGCGGCCGCCGAGCCGGCAGCGGTTGGTCTTGCCGAACTTGCCGTGCAGGTCGGAGAACAGCAGGAACACGGGCGCCTCGCGCCGCAGGCTCGTGATCAGCCGGCGCAGATGCACGCGCTCCTCGATGTCGATGAACTCGACTTCGCCGGCACCGTATTCGGCGACGAGCCGCAGCGCATCGTCGAAGAACGCGCCGGGCGCATCGCGGTGCAGGATCACCATCAGCTTGCGGTCGTCGGGAATCATGAAGCGCAGCTTCGTGACGAACAGCATCAGGTTGCCGAAGTGCAGCCCCGCGAGCATCAGCGGGCCGCCGCGCGCGAGCGCCGCCTGCAGTTGCGCGTCGCCTTCGCACGCCATCCCGTCGATCATCGACTTCATCGACTCGAGGCTGTGCGACCGCAGCTTGAGCCCCGCGAACTCCGCTTCGAACAGCTCGCGCACGATCGCCGCCGACACTTCCCGCACGCGCCGCGGATCGTCGTTCAGGTGCGCGCTCAGCATGAACGCGACCGCACGCTCGATCGACTCGCGAATGCATGGAAAGCAGCGCAGGCATGCGCCCGAGCACCAGCGCATCAGCCGCAGCCCGCGCGCGGGCGACGTGCGCAGCGCGACGGCGCGCACCACGCGCCGCACCAGGAACGCATACGAGAACGGATTGAGCAGAAAGAGTCGTCCGATCATCACCGCATCTCCTCGGCCGAACGCCACGCGTCGGTCACATCGGTCAGTACGCCGTCCTGCATCTCGTAGATCCGGTCGACCCGCGACAGGATCGACGCGTCGTGCGTGACGAGCACGATCGTGCACGGCAGCGTCAGCACGTTGCGGCAGATCTCGTGGGTCGTCGCCTGGTCGAGGTTCGATGAAAACTCGTCGAGGATCAGCAGGCGCGGCTCGCAATACAGCGCGCGTGCGATCAGGAGCCGCTGCATCTGGCCGGCCGACAGGAATTTCTGCGTGTCTCCGAGCGGCGTGTCGTAGCGATGGTCGAGCCGCTCGATCTCGTCGTGAATGCACGCGAGCTTCGCCGCATCGAACATCGCGCCGATCCGCGGCGCGGGCGCGAAATTCGTGATGTTGTCGCGGATCGTCCCGCGAAACAGCTGGTCGGACTGCGTGACGGCCGCGAGATGCTTGCGGTACTGCCGCAGGTTCACTTCCGCGAGATCGACGCCGCCGACGAACAGCGTGCCGGGCTCGGGCCGCACGAGCCCGCAGATCAGGTTCAACAGCGTCGTCTTGCCGCTGCCGGTACGGCCGACGATCGCGATCTTGCCGCCCGCCGGCACGTCGAGTGAGATGTCGCGCAGGATCGGGCGGTTGCCGCCCTTCGGCGTGTACGACAGCGCACGGATCGCCAGCGTGCCGTCGAAACCGTCGATCGGCCGCACGACCGCGTCGGGCGCGGGCTCCTCCGTCTCGGTCTGCAGCACGTCCGCGACGCGGTCCATGTGCACCTGCAGCACCTTGCGGCGCACGTAGAGCTGGATCGAGTCGATGAACTTGTCGGCGAACAGGTTCTTGTACTGGATGAATGCGTAGATCACGCCGATCGTGCTCTGCCCATGCATCACGAGCCACGCGCCGTACGTGACGATCACGAGCTGCTCGACGTGCACGATCCCTTTCGAGATCGCGTCGAACAGCAGCTGCAGCCGCTCCTGCTGGCGCATCGCCTGCAGCTTCTGCGTGAACGCGTTCACCCACAGGCTGCTGCGCGCGGTCTCGGCCGACAGCAGCTTGATCGAGTGCGCGGAGCGGATGTTCTCGATCAGCAGCGCATCGGCTTCGGCGCCGCGCGTGAGGATCTGCGACATCGCGTCCTGCAGTTGCGGCTGGATCGCGAGCCGGCTCAGCGCGAACAGCACCATCCCCGCGAGACTGATGCCGGCCAGCACCGGGCTGTAGTACAGCATCAGCACGAGCGTCAACGTGCAGGTGACGATATTGAGCAGCCCGCCGACGAGGCCATCGACGAGAAAGCGCCCGACCTCCGACACCGACGACACGCGCGAGATCGAATCGCCGGTGTTGTGGAACAGGAAATAGCCGATCGGCAGCCGCGCGAGATGCCCGACCATGTTCGCCGACAACTGCTGCGACACGATGTTGCGCAGGTAGCTCTTGATGTTGCCGACGAGGTTCGCGTACAGCGTGTCGAACAGGAACACGATCGCGAACAGGATCGTCAGCAGGTACAGGATGTCGACGTCGGTCTTCTTCAGCGCTTCGTCGATCGTCAGCTGTACGTACGACGGGCCGAGCAGCAGCAGGAGCTGCGCGGCGACGCCGCCCGCGATGCCGATCGCGAGGCTCTTGCGGATGCCGGTCAGCCCTTCGAGGTAGTCGCGCAGCCGGATCCGGTCGGCCTGCCCCGCCCGCGTGAAGCCGATGTCCGGATTCAGTTCGAGCGCGTAGCCGGTGATGTGCGTAAGCGCCTGCGCGAGCGGCAGCTTCGTCTCGCCGAGCGCGGGATCGACGATGTGCACGCTGCCGTAGCCGACCTTCGTCAGCACGACATAGTGGTTCATCCCCCAGTGCAGGATGCACGGCGTCTTGAGCGCGTCGAGTTCGCCCGCGTCGAACTGCAGCCCGCGTGCGCGCAGGCCGAGATCGTTCGCGATCTCCATCAGGTCGAAGAACGACAGCCCGGAATCGATCCGCACCGGATAGCGGTTGCGCAGCGTGCGCAACGTGGTTTCGCGCCCGTGCCACGACGCGATCATCGCGAGGCAGGCCAGGCCGCACTCCGTCACCTCGTCCTGCAGGACCGGACGGACTTTACGCGTATTGAAGAGCATGGTCGGGCACCCGGGGCGCGACGACGCGCCGCCCGGGCCTGCCGCTAGCGGGCCCGTGGCGGGTCGTGCGCGATACGCATGGGCGCAGCCGGCACGCTGCCGGCTGCGACGGAAGATCGGTGTTACCGGCTGCTGGGCGGGCCGCTCAGCGCGACGAGCCGAGCGACATCCGGAACTGTTCGACGGCGCGGGTCTGGTACTGGGTCATCAGGCCCTGGAGCGTGGTCCCGATCGACTGGTTGACGAGATCGACCGTATAGGCGGCCGAATTGGAGTAAAGCGACGCGCCGCCGCGAATCTGGCGGGCCTGTTCTTCGGTGATGTCTCGCATTTGTTGTGGCCTTTATATTGTCGGAATGCCCGCCACCGTCAGCCAATTGCAATTTCAATGGCCGTTCACTTTATTACGGAGATAATCCGGCACTCCTGCCTCCTGATAATCGCCCGAACCGAAAATAATGCCTCTCGGATTCGCTTTATTTCCACTGCGGCGATCGATTCTTTTCCTTCTGTTTCGCAGCATTTCACGCGGGGGGCGCCCCCCCGCGCACGGCGGTTACTTGCCGGTGTTATTGAACGTCTTCGGGTTCTGCAGGTAATTGCCGAGGCTCGGCAGGAACTGGCCGAGCGCGGTCACCACCGGCGCGGCGTCAACAGCGAGGCTACCCAGCGAGCTGATCGCACCGCCGCCATGCACATTCCTGACCTGTTCCGTCGTCATGACCTTCATCATTCTCTCCTCGTAAAAAATAAAGATGACGTAAAGAACCTTCATTGAAAGACAAACGGCCTTTAATCCCTAGCGACTTGTTAATCTAATAATCACCGCGATTACGAGCCGAAATCAGGCTATCATGCGAGCGCATCGAAATTCAATGGAGGACACACTCTTACAGTGGTGTTTTCCGATGCACCACGATTGGCAGGCATTCACGCTGTTTGAATTTCAATTTCAATACGTTTAAATCCCGCCGCAATGCGTTGCGGCATGGGCAGGAGACGGAGACGGCCATGTTTGAAACGAGGCGCGCGAATCGCGGAGCGGCAACGCTGAATGCGGGTAATTCCCTATCAAGATTTTCGACTAGGTGGAATCCCCGACTTGCAACCATGACATTGTTCGCTGTAACGATAAGCAGCCTGTCCGCGAACGCGCATGCGTTCTGCCTCGACACCGCGTTCCAGTACGCGGTCGTGCACGATCCGCGCTACCTGCAGGCGCGCAGCGAATACGACGCGGCCCGCCAGAAATTCCCGGAAGCGCGCGCGCAGATGCTGCCGCAGGCCGCCGCGCAACTCGAATGGGGACGCTACGGGACGCACGCGAACCTGTTCGGCATCGACGTCAGCGGATCGAGCAATGCCGCATACGGTTCCGCGCAGGTCACGCAGGCGCTGTTCAACGTGCCCTACCTGTACGACATCCGGCGCGCGACCGAGTACGAGGAATCGGCGAAGCAGAAGCTCGAGGTGGCGCGGCAGGACCTGATCCTGCGCGTCGCGAACGCGTGCTTCGACCTGCTGAGCGCGCGCGAGAAACTGCAGTCGGCCGACGACGAAGTGAACGCGCTCAGCCGGCTCGAAAGCGATACGCGGCGCATGGCGCAGCTCGGGATGAAGACGATCGGCGATACGGCCGAAATCGAGGCGCGCCGCAGCCTCGCGCAATCCGACGAAGCCCTCGCGCAAACCGACGTCGACGCACGCCGTGCGCGCTACGAGACGCTGCTCGGTTCGACGATCGATTTCTCGCGCTGGCCGCGGCTCGCGATGCGCGGGTCGTCGCCGCGGATTCCGTCGGGCGACTACGCACCGCAGGACAACCCCGCATACCGGCAGGCATATCGCGACGTCGAGGTCGCGCGGCTCGCCGCGAAGCGCGTCAGCGCCGAGCACTTGCCGACCGTCGACCTGTTCGCGTCGTATTCGCGCGGGCTCAACCCGAACCTGCGCGGGCTCACCGATCGCTCCGACTTCCATCAGAGCGCGGTCGGCGTGCAGGTGACGATTCCGATCTTCTCCGGCGGCAGCGTGTACTACCGGCAGGTGGAAGCCGAACACGTGACCGAGCAATACCGCAACCGGCTGCGCGAGGTCGAGGAGCAACTGGGCACCGATCATCGCGAGGCGCTGTCCGCGCTCGAATCGGTCGGCAAGCGCATCCGCGCGCTGCAGCAGTCGCTGCAGGCCGCGCGGCTCGCGTACGATTCGTCGATGAAGGCGCATCAGGTCGGCTACAGCACGACGTACGAAACGCTGAACCTGCGCCGTGATATCTCGGGCATCCGGCAGAAGCTGTTCGACAGCTATCTCGACGCGCTGAAGCTGCAACTGAAGCTGAAAAGCGTGCTGGGTACGCTCGACGAACAGTCGCTGATCGCGGTGGACAGCTTCCTCGAAAGCAACGCGGCGAGCGACCGGAGTTGAATGCGGCACGCGCCCGGTCGCCGCTCGTCAGTCGGGCGGCGGCAACACGACCGTGTCCTCCGGCCCGAGCACGCGCCCGTCCTGCGAACGCAGTTCGAGCTTCCTGACCGGCAACCCGCTCTTCCGGTCGACGAGCAGCACGTGTGCCTCGTCCGGTTCGAAGAAGAAATCCTCGCCCCACTGCCGCAGCGCGACGAGCAGCGGAAACAGACCACGCCCTTTCTCGGTCAGCACGTATTCGTGATGCGCACCGCCGTCCGCAGCCGGCACGATGTCCATGATCCCGTGCGCGACCAGGTTGCGCAGGCGCGCGGCCAGGATGTTCTTGGCCAGCCCGAGATTCTTCTGGAATTCGCCGAAGCGGCGCAGCCCGTCGAACGCGTCGCGGACGATCAGCAGCGACCACCAGTCGCCGATCGCGTCCAGCGGGCGGGCTACGCCGCAAAGGGAATCTTCGTGCGTGGTTCGTCTGTTCATCGATGCATGGGGCGATGCCGTTCCCGGCATGCGGGCGGAACGGCGGTCGTTTCCGTTGAAATGAATGGTTGCAATATAAAACTCGTTGCACGAAAGATCAATCTCCCGGGGCCCGACTGTTCGCGATCGACGAATCGAGCGGTCGATTCGAACGCGATTGGCATTCCAGCGCATACATCCGCGTCAATGCTTTAATGCTGCGTTCCCTTCCGGCACATCATCGCGCGCCCGTATTCCAGTCACGCGGCCAGCCGTCCAGTCACGATTTTGGTTGCAACTTGAAACCCAATATCCTACGCTTTGACTCGGTTTCAATTTGAAACCAAACTATCCGACTATCCGAAGGAGCGTTCGATGATCCGGTCCGATGCCACGTTCGACGGCACCTTTCCATTCGCCCCGCATTTCGACGACGCATCCGGCTTCCGGATGCACTACGTGGACGAAGGTCCGCACGACGGCGAAACCCTCCTGTGCCTGCATGGCGAACCCACTTGGGGTTATCTGTTCCGCCATCTGATTGCCGCGCTGAGTCCGACGCACCGCGTCGTCGTCCCCGATCACATGGGCTTCGGCAAAAGCGCGACGCCGCAGGACCGCAGCTACTGGCTGCAGGACCATGTCGACAACCTGGAGCGCTTCGTGCTCGCGCGCGGCCTCGATCGCATCACGCTCGTGATGCACGATTTCGGCGGCCCGGTCGGCATGGGGCTGGCTGCGCGGCATCCGGATCGCATCCGGCGGATCGTGTCCGCGAACGGGCCGACGCCGTTCGGCCAGCCCGACCTGGTCGAACGACTGAACGCGAACGGTCGCGCTGCGCCGTGGTTCCAGTGGATCATGCGTGCGGCGGCGAACGATACGCTGGAGACAGTGCTCAGTCAGCTCGGCTTCAACATCCTGAGCACGCTGAAGCTGAACGGGTTCGAAAATCACGCGGTGATCAACGACACGTGGATCGCCGCATACGGTGCGCCGTTCGCGCAACCGGAAGACTGCGTCGGCGCGATCGGATGGGCCCGCGGGTTTGCCGCTGGCACGCATCGGTTCGAGGCGCCCGATGCGGCGGCGCTGCGCGCGATACGCGAAAAGCCCGCGCTCGCGATCTGGGGAGACGCCGACCGAACGCTCGGCGCCGAACACTTCCTGCCGCTCTTCACGGCACTGTTTCCGTCCGCGCCCGTCGAACGGCTGACGGGCGTCGGGCACTACTGCTTCGAGGATGCGCCCGACGTCATTGCGTCACGCATCGCCGAATTCGTCCGGACCACCGGCTGAGTGTATTCCGCAGCCGGCGGCACGATGCCCGGCTGCGGAACACCGCGTGCGCGGTCGCCTTCGCCACCGCGCACGCGCAACTTCACGTCAGTGGATGATCCGCGTCACGCCACGCCCACGCGGGTCGGCCATCGCCTCCGGCGTCTTGCCGTCGATCTTGATCACCTGGATGTCGCCGCTGAAATCCTGCCCCTTCAGCGTATAGCCGCGCGCCTCGATCTGCTTCGCGAGTTCGCCTTCGATCGGGTGGTACGGCTCCCAGAAGATCGTGTTCGGCGGCAGCAACTGGTGATGGAAGCGCATCGCGCCGACGGCCTCCTTCAACGGCATCTTGAAGTCGTAGATGTTGTTGATCACCTGGAAGATCGACGTGAAGATGCGCGAGCCGCCCGGCGTGCCAATCACGAGCGACACCTTGCCGTCCTTGGTCATGATCGTCGGCGACATCGACGACAGCGGACGCTTCTTCGGTTCGATCGCGTTCGCGTCGCTGCCGACCACGCCGAACATGTTCGCGACGCCCGGCTTCGCGGAGAAGTCGTCCATCTCGTCGTTCAGCACGATGCCCGTGCCGTCGGCGATCACGCCCGACCCGAAATAGCCGTTGATCGTGTACGTGTTCGACACTGCATTGCCCCACTTGTCGACCACCGAGAAGTGCGTCGTTTCAGCCTTCTCCGGCATCGTCGTGCCGAGGCCCGGCTGCACGCTCTTCGTATCCGACGGCTCCTTCGGGTTGACTTCGCCCGCCCGCTTCGCGATGTACGCGTCGTCGGTCAGCTGCGCGATCGGCACCTTGTAGAAATCCGGATCGCCGAGATACTGCGCACGATCGGCGAACACGCGCTTCTCGATTTCCGCGACGAGGTGGATGTACTGCGGCGAGTTGAGCTTCACGCCCTCGAAGTCCTGCTTGAGGTCAGCCTTCATCTTCAGCAACTGCACGAGGCCGATGCCGCCCGAACTCGGAGGCGGCGCGGTGATCACGTCATAGCCGTTCCACTTCGCCTGCACCGGCTGGCGCCATACCGCACGGTACTGCGCGAGATCCTCGGTGGTGATCAGCCCGTTGCCGTCGCCGGTCTTCATCGACGCGGCGATCAGTTCGGCCGTCTTGCCCTTGTAGAAGCCCTCCGCGCCGCCGTCCGCGATGCGCGTCAACACGTCGGCGAGATCGGGCTGCTTGAAGTTCACACCGGCCTTCAGCCCGGAGAAATATTTGTCGAAGTTGGTCTTGCCGCCGAACTCCTTCGAGGCGTCGACGCCGCGCTGCGCGAGCTGCTCGTCGACGACGAAGCCGTCGCGCGCATAGTGGATCGCCGGCGCGAGCACCTGCTTCCACTTCAGCTTGCCGAAGCGCTTCTGCGCTTCCCACATGCCCGCGACCGTGCCCGGCACGCCGACCGCGCGCGGGCCGTACAGGCTCATGCCCTTGACGACGTTGCCGTCCTTATCGAGATACATGTCCTTCGTCGCGGCGAGCGGCGCGCGCTCGCGATAGTCGATGAAGTACGGCTTGCCGTCCTTGTAGATCGTCATGAAGCCGCCACCGCCGATGTTGCCGGCTTCCGGATACGTGACGGCCAGCGTGAATGCGATCGCGACGGCCGCGTCGATCGCGTTGCCGCCTTCCTTGAAGATTCGCTCCGCGGCATCCGCGCTGTACTTGTCGGCCACCGCGACCGCCGAGCTCGTCAGGATGGCCGGCTGCGGCCCCTTCGCATAGACGGGCGCGTTCGGCAGGAAGCCGATGCCGGCCACCGTCGCGAGCACGACAGCGGATGATTTGAAGCGATTCAGCGTAGTCATTGCATGTCCCCCATGTGGATCTCCTTCAGGCAGGAAAAGCACCTGTTCCGCTCATGGCCGCTGGCGCGCCGACGGCCACATCCGGTCTCGTAGTATAGGGGGGACAAAAAGGGTCGAACACGGGGCGTGCAACGAAAGCGCATTCGTCATGTGCGCAAGATCATGTCGAGGCGTCCGAACAGCGATGCGGATCGGTCGAAATAGCACGCGGTACCCTTCATCACGCAATGCACAAAAAACCGAAAGTTGCGAACTGCGCGGAAGGCTGCGCGACCCGTGCAAAAAAATCTGCAAACGGCCCCTCCCACTGCGTGGGCCGATCTGCGAAGATAGCGCCCCGCTTTCGCGGTGCATCATTTTTCGTGCACGCGTCGCTTCACGTTTCTTCGTCTCGCTTCCTATGGCATCACACAATGCGCACCATGCGTCCGGCTTCGCGGCCGGTGTCGCCGCCGCCGTCCTCGTCGCACAAACCGGCGCAACCGGCCCGTGGCATTCGGGCCTGTTCGCCGCGTTCGCGGCCGGCGTCGCGGGCGGCACCGCGCCCGACTGGCTCGAAGTCGCATGGTGGAGCCGCAAGCGCCGTTTGTGGATCACGCATCGCACCGTCACGCACTGGGGCATCGGCTGGATCGCGCTGCTGGCGCTCGGGTGGCACGGGCTCATCCATGATCCGCATCCGCTGTGGGCCGCGCCGCTGTTCGGCTTCGCATGCGGCGGCTTGATGCACCTGCTCGCCGACTGGCCGAACCCGCTCGGCGTGCCGTGGATCTGGCGGCGTCATTCGCTCAACCTGTGGAAGAGCGGGCGTTGCGACCTGATCGTCGTGGCCGCCGCCTGGGGCGGCACGCTGTGGCTCGCGCAGTCGCTGTGCTCGCGTGCGCCGCTGCTCGAACACTGGATCGGCTGGCTGCATCGCGTTTAGTTGCAATTGGGCGCAATTCGGCACGCGATCCGCGTGCCGACGTGCATGCAACTTTCCGTTCATTGAAAGTGCGGTGACGGCCCCCATCTGAAGCGGAATCGTCGACACACGTGCCGCGCGCGCACACGCGACGTCTGGCACACTGACGATTCGATTCGCACCCGCGCCCACCGCGCGCTTGCACCCCATTTCAACGCTCCGATGGACGTCACCACGACCCGCCCTGCTGTCAGTGCGCTCGACGTGTTCCACCCGGCCGTCGCCGCGTGGTTCCGGCGCACGTTCGCCGCACCGACCGGCGCGCAGGCGCTCGCGTGGCCGCACATCAAGGCCGGCCGCTCGACGCTCGTTGCCGCACCGACCGGCTCCGGCAAGACGCTCACCGCGTTCCTGTGTGCAATCGACGATCTGGTGCGCGATGCGCTGGCACACGACGGCACGCTGCCCGATGCGACGCTCGTCGTGTATGTGTCGCCGCTGAAGGCGCTGTCGAACGACATCCACGTGAACCTCGATGCGCCGCTGGCCGGCATCGCCGAATCGCTCGTGCAACTCGGCCTGCCGGTGCCGGCGATCCGCACCGCCGTGCGCACCGGCGACACGACGCAGGCCGAGCGCGCCGCGTTGCGCAAGCGCGCGCCGCACATTCTCGTCACGACGCCCGAGTCGTTGTACGTGCTGTTGTCGTCCACGTCGGGGCGGCAGATGCTGTCGAACGTGCGCTCGGTCATCGTCGACGAAATCCATGCGCTCGCGTCATCGAAGCGCGGCAGCCATCTCGCGTTGTCGCTCGAACGTCTCGACGCGCTCGCCGGCCGCGCGCTGCCGCGCATCGGGCTGTCGGCCACGCAAAAACCGATCGACGCGGTCGCACGCTTCCTGGTTGGCGGCCCGGCCGACGCGCCGCGCGACTGCACGATCGTCGACACGGGCCACACGCGTGAGCGCGACCTCGCGCTCGAACTGCCGAACGTGCCGCTCGAACCCGTGATGGCAACCGACGTCTGGGAACAGGTATACGACCGCATCGCCGGGCTGGCGGCCGCGCATCGCACGACGCTCGTGTTCGTCAACACACGACGCACCGCCGAGCGCATGGCGCGCCATCTCGCCGATCGGCTCGGCAAGGAGGCGATCGCCGCGCATCACGGCAGTCTCGCGAAGGAGCATCGCTTCGACGCCGAGCAGCGCCTGAAGCGCGGCGAACTGAAACTGCTCGTCGCCACTGCATCACTTGAACTCGGCATCGATATCGGCGACGTCGATCTCGTCTGCCAGGTCGGCTCGCCGCGCGGGATCGCACCGTTCCTGCAGCGCGTCGGCCGCTCCGGGCACCATGTCGGCGGCGTGCCGAAGGGCCGGCTGTTCCCGCTGTCGCGCGACGAGCTCGTCGAATGCGCGGCGCTGCTCGATTGCGTGCAGCGCGGCGAGCTCGACACGCTGCGCATTCCCGAAGCGCCGCTCGACGTGCTCGCGCAGCAGATCGTCGCCGAAGTGGCGTGCACGGAATGGCAGGAAGACGCGCTGTATGCGAGTTTCACGCGCGCGGCGCCGTATGCGCGGCTGACGCGCGAGCGCTTCGACGAAGTGATGAAGATGCTCGCCGAAGGCTTCACGAGCCGGCGCGGCGTGCGCGGCGCGTACCTGCATCGCGACGTGGTCGGCGGCACCGTGCGCGGGCGCCGCAACGCGATGATGACCGCCACGACGTCGGGCGGCACGATCCCCGACATGGCCGATTACGCGGTGCTCCTCGAACCGCAGGGCATTCAGGTCGGCACGGTCAACGAGGATTTCGCGATCGAAAGCCTGGCCGGCGACGTGTTCCAGCTGGGCAACCAGTCGTACCGGATCATTCGCGTGGAAACGGGCCGCGTGCGTGTCGAGGACGCGCAGGGCCAGTCGCCGAACATTCCGTTCTGGCTCGGCGAGGCGCCGGGGCGCAGCGACGAGCTGTCGGCGGCGGTCGGCCGGCTGCGCGCGAGGCTCGACGGGCTGTTCGCCGATGGCGAACGGCAAGCGCATGCCCGAGGCGGTGACGGCGCTGTCGACGATATCCGCGGGAAGACGACGGCTGAAACAACGGCGACGACCAAAGCCAAGACCAAAGGCCGAGCAAAATCGACGCGACGTGTTGAAGCCGAAGCCGAAGCCGAAGCCGAAGCCGAAGCCGAAGCCGAAGCCGAAGCCGCGATCAGTGTACGAAACGACGTCGCCCGGGTCGCCCCTGCCAGCCCGGCCGACAGCCGCCTCGCGCCGGCGTTGCGCTGGCTCGTCGACGATCTGCACCTGTCGCCCGACGCCGCGCACCAGATCGCCGACTATCTCGCACGCACGCGCGCCGCGCTCGGCGCGCTGCCGACGCAGGACACGCTCGTGATGGAGCGCTTCTTCGACGAATCGGGTGGCACGCAGCTCGTGATCCATTCGCCGTTCGGCAGCCGCATCAACCGCGCGTGGGGGCTCGCGCTGCGCAAGCGCTTCTGCCGCAATTTCAACTTCGAGCTGCAAGCGGCCGCGACCGACGACGCGATCATCCTGTCGCTGTCGCTCGCGCACAGCTTCGCGCTCGACGAAGTGTGGCGCTACCTGCGCTCGGCGAGCGCCGAGCACGTGCTGGTCCAGGCCCTGCTCGACGCGCCGATGTTCGGCGTGCGCTGGCGCTGGAACGCGACCACCGCGCTTGCATTACCGCGCTTCACCGGCGGCAAGCGCACGGCGCCGCAACTGCAGCGGATGAAGAGCGACGACCTGCTCGCGACCGTGTTCCCCGATCAGGTCGCGTGCCTCGAGAACATCGTCGGCGAGCGCGAGATCCCGCATCACCCGCTCGTCGACCAGACGCTCGACGACTGCCTGCACGACGCGATGGACACCGAGGGCTGGCTTGCGCTGCTGCGCCGGATCGAGAGCGGCGCGATCGAGCTCGTCGCGCGCGACCTGCCCGCGCCGTCACCGCTCGCGGCCGAGATCCTGAACGCGAAACCCTACGCGTTCCTCGACGATGCCCCGCTCGAGGAACGCCGCACGCAGGCCGTGCAGTCACGCCGCTGGAGCGATCCCGAATCGGCCGACGATCTCGGCGCGCTCGACGCCGACGCGATCGATGCCGTGCGCGACGAAGCCTGGCCGCTCGTGCGCGACGCCGACGAAATGCACGACGCGCTGCTCACGCTCGCATGCATCGCCGACAGCGAAGCACGCCAACACGAAGGCTGGCTCGACCGGCTCGCGGAACTCGCCGAACACCGCCGTGCGACGAAACTCGTGACACCCGGCGACGCCGCACTATGGGTACCGGTCGAACGACTCGTGTGCCTGCGTGCACTTCATCCCGACGCACGCATCGTGCCGGCGCTCAAGGTGCCGGTCGCGTGCGCGCAGCCGTGGGAAGCCGATGCCGCACTCGTCGACGTGATCCGCGCGCGGCTCACGGGCTTCGGGCCGCTTGCGCTCGACGCGATCGCGGCGCCGCTCGGCCTGCCGCCCGCGTCGGTCGCGACGGCACTCGCGGCGCTGGAGCGCGAAGGCTATGTGATGCGCGGCCGGTTCACGCCGGGCACGACGGTGGACGAATGGTGCGAACGCCATCTGCTTGCGCGCATTCATCGCTATACGGTGAAGCGGCTGCGCCGCGAAATCGAGCCGGTCGAGCGCGCCGATTTCATGCGCTTCCTGTTCCACTGGCAACACCTGGCGCCGGACACGCGCGGCACGGGCCGCGACGCACTTGCGGCCGTGGTCGAACAGCTCGAAGGCTACGAGGCCGCGGCAAGCGCCTGGGAAGACGCGCTGCTGCCCGCGCGGCTCACCGACTACATGGCGGGCGGGCTCGACGAGCTGTGCCGCTCGGGCAAGCTCGTGTGGACCCGCATCGGCGCACCGGCGCGCGCGGCCGGCACACCCGTGAAGACGACACCGATCGTGCTGCTGCCGCGCCGCCACCTCTCCGCGTGGCAGGCGCTGCGCGATCCCGACGCGCAACCGGCGCTGTCCGCGCGCGCCACGCAGGTACGCGATGCCCTCGCCGCGCATGGCGCGATGTTCTTCGATGCGCTGCTCGACGACCTGCACATGCTGCCCGTCGAACTCGAACAGGCACTCGGCGAACTGGTGTCGGCCGGCCTCGTGAATGCGGACAGCTACGCGGGCCTGCGTGCGCTGTTGAAGCCCGCCGTCAAGCGCAGCGCGACCTATTCGCCACGCACCCGGCGCGGCGGTGCGCTGATCGGCGGGATGGATGACGCAGGTCGCTGGGCACTCGTGCAACGTCACGCGCCGCCGGACGATGCGCCCGTGCCGAAACGCGGCCAGGCCGCGACCGACCCCGGCGCGCTCGAACACATCGCCTGGACGCTGCTGCGCCGCTACGGCGTCGTGTTCTGGCGGCTGCTCGAACGCGAAGCCGACTGGCTGCCGAGCTGGCGCGAACTCGTGCGCGTGCTGCAGCGTCTCGAAGCGCGCGGCGAGATTCGCGGCGGACGCTTCGTCGCCGGGCTCGCGGGCGAGCAATTCGCGCTGCCCGAAGCGATTCCGATCCTGCGCGAACTGCGGCGGCAACCCGGCGACGGACAGTACGTATGCGTGACGGGCGCCGATCCGCTGAATCTCGCCGGCACGCTGCTGCCCGGCGACAAGGTGCCGGCACTGGCCGGCAATCGCGTGCTGTTCCGCGACGGCGTGCCCGTCGCCTCGCTGGTTTCGGGCGCGTTCCACTACGCCCCCGAGCTGTCGCCCGCCGCGCGTGAGGATGCCCGCCTGCGGCTCGCACGCCACTGCTGACATCGGCTGACACGCGATACCGCACGGACTACTGATCGCCGGGCCGCGCTGCCGCCGTCGTTCGGGTAGCATCGAACGATTTTCCGCGCGAGCGCCCGCGCTCGAACACAACAAGACTTCCGGAGACTGCCGTCCATGCCCTCGCATGTCGAATCGCCCGCCGCTCATCACGCGGGCTCGCTGACGATTTTCCAGGGCGCCGCGCTCTATATCGGCGCGGTGCTCGGCACCGGCGTGATCGCGCTGCCCGCACTGGCCGCCGAAGTGGCGGGGCCCGCCTCGCTACTCGCCTGGGCGGCGTTGGTCGTGCTGTCCGGGCCGCTCGCGGCCACCTTCGCCGCACTCGGCGCGCGCTATCCCGACGCAGGCGGCGTATCGACCTATGCGCGGCGCGCATTCGGGCCGAAAGCCGCGGCGATCGTCGGATGGTGCTTCTACTTCGCGGTACCGGCCGGCGCACCGGCCGCCGCCATGTTCGGCGGCGCCTACGTCGCGGCCGTCACGGGCGGCGGGCACACCACGGTCATCGTCACCGCTGCCGCGCTGATCGCGACCGTGTCGGCCGCGAATGCATTCGGCGTCACGGTTTCGGGCCGCATGCAGCTCGTGCTGTCGGCACTGCTCGTCACGCTGCTGCTCGCCGCGGTGCTCGCCTCCGCGCCGCACGCGCGCACCGCGAACCTGCATCCGTTCGCGCCGCACGGCTGGCTCGCGGTCGGCCAGGCTGCCGCGCTGCTCGTGTGGAGTTTCGCCGGCTGGGAAGCGATCACGCATCTCGCGGCCGAATTCCGCCGACCCGCGCACGACATGCCGCGCTCGGCGGGAATCGCGGTCGTAGTGGTCGGGTTTCTGTATCTGTCGGTTGCTGCCGCGAGCGTGACGGTGCTCGGGCCGTCCGCGGGCGGAACAGGTGCGCCGCTCGCCGAACTGATCGCGGGCGGCATCGGCGGCCATGCGCAGGTGCTCGCCGCCGCAGCCGCAGTACTGCTCACGCTCGGTACGATGAACGCGTATTTCGCGGGCGCGGCGAAGCTCGGCGCGGCGCTCGGGCGCGACGGCGCATTGCCCGCGTGGCTCGCGCAAGGCAGCCAGGTCGGCGGCGTCCCGCGCCGCAGCCTCGGCGTGATCGCCCTGCTCGCCGTGGTCGCACTCGCTGCGACGACGCTGTCGGACGTCGGGCCGAAGCCGCTCGTGCTCGTCACCTCCGGGTGCTTCGTGATGGTGTACGGGCTCGGTGCGGCCGCCGCGCTGAAACTGCTGCCGCGCGGCGGCATCGCACACCGTTGCGCATGGATTTCGCTGGTCGCGGTGGCCGCGCTGTTCCTGACGACCGGCTGGTACATCCTGTGCCCGCTGCTGCTCGCGGGCGGTGCGCTGCTCTATCTGCAGGTGGCCGGGCCGCGCCCGTGACCCGGCCACCTGCGCGCGGGCCGGCACGCGCCTGCTGGCGGCGACGCGCGGGCTGATCATCGCCGAACCGCTGGCCGGATTGCCGGCCACGCCGCCGCGCGCATCATGCGTAGGGGCACAGCCTCGGCCGTCCGCCGCTGCTTCGCGCCCGTCAGGCGGGCACCAGCTCGAAGCTGAGCCGTTTGCCGAGCGCGGTGGCCGCGCTCGCGAGCGTCGCCAGCGTGAGACTCGTGTCGGTTTCGTCGAGCAGACGGTTGAGCGCGGCGCGGCTGGTTTTCATCCGCGCGGCCATTGCGGTTTTCGTGATGTGCTGCGCCTTCATTTCCTGCCCGATCTGCCACGCGATCACGCGCTTGATCGCGGTGGCGGTGGCCGCTTCGAGATTGCCGTCCTCCTCGAGGAAGGTATCGAAATCGCTGCCGATATGCGGATTGTTCGTGGTCGTCATGGGTACTCCAGTACATGGCGTTGCCGGCGGCCTGACCGTCGAAGACGGCGCGTTCCGGCGCAACCGGGGAATTCAGATGGCGCGCCTCAGCGCTTTCAGGCGCGCGACGGTGACATCGAGATCGTCCGACGGCGTGGCCCGCGACTGCTTGAAGAAGCCGTGCAGCAGGACCATCGTGTCGCCGACGACCGTAAACAGCACGCGGGCGTTTCGCCCCGGCAACATCACGCGGATCTCCCACAGATCCTGCGCCATCTTCCGAACCAGCGGCATGCCGAGCGGCCAGCCGAGTTGAACGGTCTTGATCTCTTCGCCGATCGCCCTTCGCTCCGCTTGCCCGAGCGCCTTCAGCCATTCGCGCACCGGCTCGTTGCCACGGGCCGTCTGGAAGAACCGCACGCCGAGCGTGACCTGGATCTGCTGTCTCGTCATCGTCTTGACACCAATCGTACCAAAATCGGTACGATATGCCAAGCACCCCGCAGCCGGCTACTGACCGGATGGCCAATCCGGCAGCCGGGAACGGCGGGCGGTCCGCCGGCTCAATCGTCGCGACGAGCCGGCTTGCGCGCCGCGCGTGACGCCCCGCGTTCACGCGTCTCGCCGAACCGCGACCGCGCGATGTCGCGCACGGCATCGATCAGCGTCCGCGCGACCGGCGACGGCTGCGCATCGGTGCGCAGCACCAGCCCGACCGGCTCGTCGGTACCTGCCGAAGGCAGCGGCAAGCGTGCCAGCGCCCCGGCCGACAGGTCGTATTCGGCCGCATAGAGCGGCACGAACCAGACCGCGTCGTTCTCGAGCGTCAGCGCACGCGCGACCGATACCGACAACACCTCGATGAACGCATCCAGCGGCGGCACGCCGCAAGCACCAAGCAGCTGCTCGGCCGACTGGCGGATCAGCGTGCCGAACGGCGGCAGCACGACCGGATAGCGCGCAAGCTCGGCCGCCGGCGCCGCATTCGAGAGCAGCGGATGCCCGGCGCGCACGACGGCGACGAGCGGCTCGTTGTACAACTGCTCGAACGCGAGCCCGATCATCCGCTCCGGCTCCGACAGCCGCCCGATCGCGCACTCGATCGCGCCGGACTTCAGGCGCTCGAGCAGATCGGCGTTCGCGGCCGTCGCGATCCGCACGACGACGCGCGGCCAGCGCGCCGCGAGCGCCTTCATCAACGCGGGCGCGAGCGATGCCGCGACGGTCGGCAGCATGCCGATTTCCAGCGTCGCCGCGGCGGCCCCGCCTTCGCGCGCGAGCAGCCCGACACCTTGCCGCAACGCCAGCACGCACGCGTTCGCATGCGGCATGAACAGTTGCGCCTCACGGGTCGGCTGCGCGCCCTGCCGGCCGCGCTCGAACAGCTTCACGCCGAGGATCGCCTCCAGCTCGGCGATCGTTTTCGATACGGCCGGCTGCGTGATCGACAGGCTTTCGGCTGCCTTCTGCACGCCGCCCAGCTGGGCGACCGCGAGAAAGCACTGCAGGTGCCGAAACTTGACGCGGCCGTCGGCGATACGGTTATTCATAACGGGTGGTTATGCGATTGACGATGAAATGCCATTTTGCATAACTTTCCGGATAGTCCCAAGCGCTCGACGATACGTCACGCGTCACGCGTTGCGCCGCAGTGCCTGGAAGCCGGCCGGCTCCCACATCCGCTTCGCGATCAGCAAGCTGGTGCCGCGCTTCTGCGCGAGCGGGGCCGACGACGATTCCGCATGCAGCGCGGCCGCCTTGCTGCGCAGCCGGCGCAATTCCAGTTCGAGCTCGGCGGAAGCGGCCTCCGTCAGCATCCCCTGCGAGAACGTCATCGTCTCGCCTTCGCCGTCGAAGCGGCTGTCGAGGAAATCGCCGAGCGCGTGCGCATGGAAGTAACGGCGGATCGGCCCGCCCGGCAGCCAGTCGAAATCGCGCGCGACGCGCACGCGAATCCGGTCGCCCGGCAACAGCGCGACGACGTTCATCCGGTCGAGCATCAACAGGTATTTCACGCACTCGGCCTTCGTCACCTGATAGGCCGACACGATGTCCTGCACGGTCCAGTAGTTGATCGCGCAGACGGCGACCAGCAGCAGCTTGTCGTCCGACACGAGCAGCGCCTCCTGCTGCTCGGTCAGCACGTGCAGCCTCGGCGCCGACACGGACGCCTCCTGCACGAGCTCGGCCAGCGTATAGCCGAGCAGCTGGGAGATCTCCACGACGCGCTCCAGCGTGAAGCGGCCGCTGGCGAACAGCCGCTTCACGCTGGTCTCGGAAACGTCGAGCGCACGCGCGACGTCGCGGTAGGTCATGCCCTGCGCCTTCAGCTGGCGCTTCAGCATGTCGATGAGTTGGGCGGTTTCGGTCATTTTGGTATCGAAAAGTGATGCTCGAGGTCAGATATTAGGCTACCTGCGCGCGACAATGAACACATTCGGATACTTGTCTGCATAATCCGCTCCGTGCTGTCACTGAACGACGGAGCCGACATGACCACCCGAACCGACACCGCTGCCTACGAATCGCATCACCCCGCCCCGCGCGATGCCCGCGACACGGATCGCACGATGCCGCTCGCCACGGTCCGCACGCTGGCCGCCAGCGCGCACGTCGGGGATCTCGTGTTCATCCGCGTGCCGGCGAACGCGCCGCGCGACGCGGCAGGCGCGACGGGTGCGTGGGCCAATCGCTTCGGCATCGTCGTCGACACGTCGGGCGACGAGCCCGTGATCGCCGAATCCGCGTGGGCGTGGACGAAGCTCACGCCGCTGTCGCGCTTCGTCGCCCGCACCGACGGCGGACGCATCGCGCTGGCCCGTCGCGTCGCGGCGCCGAGCACCGATGCGCAGCGCCAGGTGCACGCAACGGCCGAACAACGGATCGACGCCCTGCTCGGCAACCGCTTCAACCTGCGGACGCGGCGCGGGTTCTGCGCGCGCTACGTGAGCGACGTGCTCGGTGCCGACCGGGATGCGACGCCGGCCGCACTGCTGCGCAGCGGCGTGCTGTCACTCGAATTCGACGGGATCGTGTTCGATCCCGGCCGCCCGTCATAACAGGCGCTCAGGGAGACCGGATAACAACAAGAACGACAACACAAAAAAGCGGCGACGGGCTGGCTGGAGGGCCGTGCACGGGGTCGTCACCGACGACGCGAAGCCCGATCGCTTTTTCCGCCGGACAGGCATCCTGTCCGGCGGAATTTTCATTGGCGCATCGGACATAACGAACGGTTATGCGATTCGCTAAAAAAGGTCATTTTGCATAACTTTCCGGATTGGCTACAGTCGTGCCATCCACTTCGCGAAAGACCTATCAGGAGACGCCCCGATGGATTCCCCCACGATCCTCACGCCGCGCGACTGGCCGTCGCATCCGGCCTATATCCACCCCGAGTACCGTTCGTCCGTGAAGCGCGGCCCGACGCGCCCGCTGATCCCGCTGAAGGAGAAGCTCCGCGACCAGTACGCGCCCGTCTACGGCGCCGAAGATCTCGGCGCACTCGACCATGACCTGACGAAGAACGCCGTGAAGAACGGCGAGCCGCTCGGCGAGCGCATGGTCGTGACGGGCCGCGTGCTCGACGAAGGCGGCAAGCCCGTGCGCAACACGCTCGTCGAGGTGTGGCAGGCAAACGCCGCCGGCCGCTACGTGCACAAGGTCGACCAGCACGACGCGCCGCTCGACCCGAACTTCCTCGGCGCCGGTCGCTGCCTGACCGACGACGAAGGCCGCTACCGCTTCCTGACGATCAAGCCCGGCGCATACCCGTGGGGCAACCATCCGAACGCGTGGCGCCCGAATCACATCCACTTCTCGCTGTTCGGCGATTATTTCGGCTCGCGTCTCGTCACGCAGATGTACTTCCCCGGCGACCCGCTGCTCGCGTACGACCCGATCTTCCAGGGCACGCCCGAGGCCGCGCGCGATCGCCTGATCTCGCGCTTCTCGATGGACATCACCGAAGAAGGCTATGCGCTCGGCTACGAATTCGACATCGTGCTGCGCGGCCGCGACGCTACCCCGATGGAGCGCTGAACCATGACGACGCTGAAGCAAACCCCTTCGCAGACGGTCGGCCCGTACTTCGCGTACGGCCTGTGCCCGCAGCAATACGACTACGACCTGAAGAGCCTGTTCACGCCGACGATCGCCGCGGCACACGCCGAAGGCGAGCACGTGCTGCTGGTCGGCCAGGTGTTCGACGGTGACGGCAACGTCGTCGGCGACGCGGTGCTCGAATTCACGCAGGTGGACAGCGCGGGCCGCTACCCCGCGTCGCGCGACGACATCGCGAAATCCGGCTTCACGGGCTTCGCGCGGGTCGGCACCGGCACCGATGCGCAGCAGCGCTTCGTCGTCGAGACGGTGAAGCCGGGCCGCGTCGCCGCCGGCGAAGCGCCGCACATCAACGTGACCGTGATGATGCGCGGGATCCTCACCCACGCATTCACGCGCGTGTATTTCGACGACGAAGCCGCCGCGAACGCAGCCGACCCTGTGCTGAACGCCGTGCCGGCCGAACGCCGCGCGACGCTCGTCGCGAAACGCGATGCGCAGCCGGGCCGCCCGGTCGTCTACCGCTTCGACATCCGCATGCAGGGGCCGGACGAAACCGTGTTCTTCGACGTGTGACGCGCGGGCCGGTGCACGCCGGCATCGCCCGCTACCGCACCGCCGCGTGGCGCGATACCGACAGGCATCGCGCCACGCGGCGTTTTTCCTGGTCCGTCGTCATCATTCGATGCTGCAGTGCATCGCGCCGCGTCACGGGTGCCGACGGCCTTGCCACGGGACTTCCGCCCCCGCATCGAACGCACGGTTGAAGCGCATGCTGCGAGAGCACACAAGTCGTTCGTCCGACACGATATCGTTTGCGCGTTACGTAGCGTATTCTTCGCTATCCGCAACGCTTCAATGAGATTGAATCGGAACAGGAAACAATTACGCATGTCATGCGCGACACCGCCCGGCAGGCCGTGCGCGCATTTTTTCTGACCGAGTGCCTTGAAACGCGTCTGACCGAAGTTGGCAGGCGCGTTTTTTTGCGGCAACTGGCACGCCGACGTGGCATGCGCCACTTCGTTCCGGTCAGCGCCGAATCTCCAGATAGCGGCTCGGCGTATCGCCCAGAATGCGGCGAAACGCCGACGTGAACGCGCTGGCGCTCGCATACCCGAGATCGAGCGCGACCCGCGTCACCGACTGCCCGTCGCTCAGGCGCGCGATCGCCGCGAGCATGCACACCTGCTGGCGCCATACGGCAAAACTCACGCCCGTCTGCGCCCGGAACTGCCGCGTGAACGTGCGGCGGCTCAAGCCCGCGTCCGCGGCGACCTGGTCGAGATCGGCCGCGATCGACGGCGAAGCAAGCAGGTGCCGGCACACCTTCGCCAGCCGCGCGTCGGCCGGCAGCGGCGCATGCAGCGACAGGCGCGGCATCGTCGCGATTTCCGCGACCAGCAGCGCCATCAGCTTGCCCGCGCGCCCGTCGACGTCGTACAGGGCCGGCAAGTCGATCGCATCGTCGATCAGTTGCCGCAGCAGCGCCGAAACGCCATACACACCGCACTGTTCGGGCAGGCCCGCCTCCTGCGCGGCGGCGCCGGACACGAACGTGTTGAGCATCGTGACCGGTCCGGTCATCGTCATTTCGTGCCGCACGCCGGCCGGCACCCAGCATGCGCGCTGCGGCGGCACCAGCCAGCGCCCGTGCGGCGTCGATACGCTGATCGTGCCGCGCGACGCGAACGCGAATTGCCCGCGCCCGTGCGCGTGTTCCGGAAACGTCGTGCCCGCCGCATAGTCGTTCGCGGTCACCACCACGCTCCGGGGAATGTTTTCGTAGGGATCTAGCAGCGTATTTCTCACGGCCCGAATTCCATCATCAATGACCCGATATCGAAGGCGGGTCTCCTTCGCGCGATCTACGATCCGCTCCACCCTTGCGCGACCTGACGGCCGCAAGACCCGTCGGCCTGATCGGCCGGATTACCACTGCATCGGAGCGGACATGCCGAATACGTTTCATCGCGTGGGGGACGGCCCCCACCCTGTTCTTGTACTGCCCGGCTGGTTCGGCGACGCCCACGCGTTCGAACCCGTCGAAGCGTGGCTGTCACGCCAGCACTTCAGCTATGTATTCATGGACTACCGAGGCTACGGCCGCATGCGCGACGCGGTGGGCCACTTCACGATCGACGAGATCGCCGCCGACGCGCTCGCGCTGGCCGATACGCTCGATTTCGCGACCTTCAGCATCGTCGGCCATTCGATGGGCGCGATGGCGGCCGAGAAAATCGCCGTCATGGCGCCCGAACGCGTGCGCGCGCTGGTGCCAGTCACGCCCGTGCCGTGCGGCGGCCTGCCGTTCGATGCCGAAAAACGTGCGCTATTCGAACGTGCCGCCGACCACGTCGCCGATCGCCGGACCATCATCGATCGCAGCACCGGCGGCCGCCTGCCCGCCGCCTGGGTCGAGTGGAAAGCGGCGTATTCGGCAGCCCGTTCTTCGTCGTCGGCGTTCGGCGCGTACTTCCGCGCGTGGGCCGATACGGATTTCGGCGACGAGATCGCCGGCATCCATCCGGTGAAAGTGCTGATCGGCGAGCACGATCCGGCGTTCGACGCGGCACTGATGGCCCGCACCTACCTGCGGCGTTATCCGCTCGCCACCGTCGACGTGCTGCGCAATGCGGGCCACTACCCGATGAACGAGACGCCGCTCGCGCTGGTCGCCGCGATGGAAGCGTTCCTGCTCGCCGTGACGGCGAACCCCGTCGGCAACTCCTGACGACGCGCGGCGCGCAACGGGCGTGGCGGTCATGCGCATCACCGCAGCATGAACGACATCGCCGACAAGCTGTTCAGCGTGCGCACCACATGCTCGACCGAAGGTCCGTCGAAGCGCAGCGTCACCGCATCGACGCGCTCCAGCGACGGCAGCACGCAGAACAGGTCGGCCAGCGCCGCCGTCTGCACGCGCAGCGTGCACGCGGCCGGCGCGGGCCGATGGGCGCCGGCGCGCACGCCTGCCGACAATGCGCGCGCAACCGCTTCGCGCGCAGCCGTGGCGATCCGCGCACATGACGCAGCAGGCGTGAGCGTATCGCCGCTCGACGCGCCGCCGGCCGTCTTGACCGTCTCGAAATGCGCATCCGGGAACAGCGGCTGCGTTTCCGCCGCGAACACGTCGTCGCCCGTGGCCAGCGCGACGTGCGCGCCGTATTCGCGCGCCAGCGCACCGTACAGCCCGGCTTCACCGAGTTCGACGCCGTTCAGCCAGACCTGCGTGAACGCAAAGCTGTTGATCGTGTGCGCGAGCACGCCGCGCGTCTGCGATTTCGCGTGATAGCCGATCATGAACACGAGATCGGGCTGCTGCTCGACGCCCGTCATCATCCCGAGCGTGCGCGGCTTGCCGAGGACGACACGCGCACGCGCATCGAGCCCGTCGGGCAGCAGGTTGCGGAAACCGCCGTGCGAATCGTTGACCCACACCGCCTGCGCGCCGCCCATGAACGCGCCTTCGATCGCCGCGTTCGCCTCGGCGGTCATCCAGCGGCGCGCGCGCTCGTATTCCGGATTGCCGGCGCGCGTCTGCTCGATGGCGAATACGCCGGCGACGCCTTCGATGTCGGTCGAAATCAGGATCTTCATGACTGGGTAAGACGCCCTTCGTGGCCTTCGTTGAACAGGCGATCGAGATCGGGCACCGCATCGCGCAGCGATTGCCGCACGTGGCCGTCGCGCCCGGCCACCGTCACGGCCTGCAGCAGCGCGTCGGCGATCGCATGCTCGACGCTTTCGGCCGCGGCCATGAACAACGGATCGAGCGCCGCATCGGCGACGAGGGCCGGCAGCGCGACGGTCGATGCGTCGTGCGCGATCGTGTAGGCGGTGGAGAAGGCGAGCGCGATGTCGCCGCTGCCGTGCCCGTAGACCGAGCCGGTGCGGGCCAGCCCCGCCCCGGCGCGGCGCGCGAGCCGCGACAGTTGCCGCGCATCGAGCGGCGCGTCGGTCGCCAGCAGCAGGATGATCGATCCTTGCTCCGGCGGCGCCGCATGCGCGGCCTCGGCCGCACGCCGTTGCGCGACGATGCGTCCGACCGGCACGCCGCCGAGCGTCAGCATCGGCAGCCGGCCGAAATTCGCGAGCACGAGCGCGCCGACCGTATAGGGCCGCCCCGCCGCGACGGCGACGCGCGATGCCGAACCGATCCCGCCCTTCAGGTCGAAGCTCGACATCCCGCGCCCCGCGCCCACCGCGCCGCGTGCGACGTCACGCGATGCCGCGCGGCACGCGTCGTCGTAATGCGCGGGCGTGACCGCGAACGCCTGGATATCGTTCAGATAGCCGTCGTTGCACTCGAACACGAGCGGGTTGACGGTCGACCAGTCGCGGCCGACCTGCGGATTCGCCGCGATCGCCGCACGAATCTGCGCCTGCGCGAGCGCGCCGACGCCGAACGTATTGGTGAGCGCGATCGGCGTCTCGAGCGTGCCGAGCTCGTCGACCTGCACGAGCCCGACACTCTTGCCGAAGCCGTTGATCACCGCCGCCCCCGCCGGCACCTTGCTGCGGTACACGTCGCCCGGATGCGGCTTCACGACGGTCACGCCCGTCTGCACGTTGCCTGCGTCGAGCGTGCAATGGCCGACCGTCACGCCCGGCACGTCGGCGATCGTGCCGCGCGGCCCGGACGGCAGCGTCGCCGTCCACATCGGTGCATGGCGCATCAGCGGCGCTCCAGCTTCGGATCGAGCGCGTCGCGCAGCCCGTCGCCGAGCAGGTTGAACGCGAGCACGGTCAGGAAGATCGCCAGGCTCGGGAAGATCGCGATGTGCGGCGCCGTCACCATGTCCGCGCGCGCCTCGTTGAGCATCGCGCCCCACTCCGGTGTGGGCGGTTGCGCGCCGAGCCCGAGGAACGACAGGCTCGCGGCCGTGATGATCGACGTGCCGATCCGCATCGTGAAGTAGACGACGACCGACGATACGGTGCCCGGCAGGATGTGCCGCATGATGATCGTCCAGTCCGACGCGCCGATGCTGCGCGCGGCCTCGACATAGGTCATGTGCTTGAGCATCAGCGTGTTGCCGCGCACGAGCCGCGCGAACGCCGGGATGCTGAAGATCGCGACCGCGCAGATCACGTTGACCATCCCGTTGCCGAGGATCGCCACCACGCCGATCGCGAGCAGAATGCCCGGGAACGCGAACAGCACGTCGGCCACGCGCATCGTGATGCGGTCCCACCAGCCTTCGTAGTAGCCGGCGAGCAGCCCGAAGAACGTGCCGATCACCGCGCCGAGCGCGACCGAGAAGAAGCCGGCCGCGAGCGAGATACGCGTGCCCGCGATGATCCGGCTGAAGATGTCGCGGCCGAGCGAATCGACGCCGAACCAGTGCATGGCCGACGGCCCCGCGTTCAGCGCGTCGTAGTCGAAATAGTTCTCCGGATCGAACGGCACGACGTGCGGGCCGACGAACGCCAGCACGACGAGCGCCAGCACGAAGCCGCCCGCGACGAGCGCGACGGTCTGCTTGCGGAACTTGCGCCAGAATTCGCGCCACGGCGTGCGGATCGCGGCGGGTGCGGCCGGCGCCGCGGGCTGGACTGTCGCGTTCATGTGCGCCTCACTTGAACCGGATGGTCGGGTTGATGACCGCGTACAGCACGTCGACGGTCAGGTTGATCAGGATGAACTCGAGCGAAAATAGCAACACGATCGCCTGGATCACCGGGTAGTCGCGCATCGTCACCGCGTCGACGAGCAGGCGGCCGAGCCCCGGCCAGTTGAACACGACCTCGACGACGATCGAGCCGCCGAGCAGGAAGCCGAACTGCAGCCCCATCATCGTGACGACCGGGATCATCGCGTTGCGCAGGCAGTGCTTGAGCACCACCATCGGCTCGTGCACGCCTTTCGCACGCGCGGTGCGCACGAAATCCTCGTTCAGCACCTCGACGAACGATGCCCGCGTGAAGCGCGCCATCACGGCCGCGACCGCGGCACCGAGCGTCAGCGACGGCAGCACGTAGCTTTTCCACGAACCGTCCGGCACGACCGGCAGCCAGCCGAGCTTCACCGAGAAGACTTCCATCAGCAGCATGCCGAGCGCGAACGCGGGAAACGAGATGCCCGACACCGCGAGCGTCATGCCGAGGCGGTCCGGCCAGCGGTTGCGCCATACCGCCGACGCGATGCCGATCGCCATCCCGAAGGCCGTCGCCCACACCATGCTGACGAGCGTCAGCATCAGCGTCGGCATGAAGCGCTCGCCGATCTCGGTCGAGACCGGCCGCTTGCTGCGCGTCGACATGCCGAAGTCGCCGTGCGCGATCTTCGTGAAGAAGTTCACGAACTGCGCGGGCAGCGGCCGGTCGAGCCCGAGATCGGCACGCACGAGCGCGACCGTCGCGTCGTCGGCTTCGGGGCCGGCCGCGAGCCGCGCCGGGTCGCCCGGCAGCAGGTGGACGAACAGGAACACCAGCACCGCGACGATCGCGAGCGTGGGCAGCAGGCCGAACAGGCGTTTGACGAGAAAATTCAGCATGGGGCACCGATCGAATCAGCGTGCCGGCGGCTCGCGCCGCCGGCACCGCATGGCGGACGAACCGCCGTCATCACCACTGTCATTTCAGCGAGATTTCGTCGAAGTTGAACGAGCCGTCCGGCATCACGTACGCGCCCTGCAGCCGCTTGCTGCGCGCATACACGATCTTCTCCTGGACGAGGAAGATCCACGGCGCATCGGTCCAGATCTGCTTCTGCGCATCGGCGTAGAGGTCGGTCTTCTTCGCGCGATCGACCGTCTCGAGCGCCTTCGTCAGATCGCCGTCGACCGTGTCGTTCTTGTAGTACGCGGTGTTGACGAGCTTCGGCGGCGCCGACGCGCCGGCGAGCAGCGGCGTGATCGCCCAGTTCGCTTCACCCGTCGACGACGACCAGCCGATGTAGTACATCCGCACCGGCGCCTTCGCCGGATCCGGCGCGCTCTCGACCTTCGCGACGCGCTCGCCGGCCTCCAGCGCCTGCACCTGCACCTTCACGCCGACCTGTGCGAGCTGCTGCTGCACGAACTGGATCGCCTTCTGCGATGTCGAGTTGTTATACGCGGACCACAGCGTCGTCTCGAAGCCGTTCGGATAGCCGGCCTCCTTCAGCAGCGCGCGCGCCTTCGCCGGGTCGTACGGCCACGGGCCCAGCTTCGTCGCGTAGTCGACACCCTGCGGCACCACGCCGGTGGACGGCGTCGCGAAGCCGGAGAACGCGACCTTCGCGAGCGCTTCCTTGTTCACCGCGTAGTTCAGCGCCTGGCGCACCTTCGGGTTGTCGAACGGCTTCTGCAGCATGTTCAGCGACACGTAGCGCTGCACGATCGACGGCCGCTCCACGATGTCGACCTTCGGGTTGCCCTTCAGGTCGACCGCCTGCTCGAACGGGATGCGGAACGCGAAATCGGCTTCGCCCGTCTTGATCAGCGCGGCACGCGTGTTGTTGTCGACCACCGGCTTCCAGTCGATCGCGTCGATCTTCGGATAGCCCTTCTTCCAGTAGCCGGCGAACTTCTTCACCTTCAGGTCGTCGGTCTGCTTCCATTCGACGAACTCGAACGGGCCGGTGCCGACCGGATGCAGCGCGATGTCGCGGCCCCACTTCTTCAGCGCGGCCGGCGAGATCATCACGGCCGACGGGTGCGCGAACGTGTTGATCAGCGCCGAGAACGGCTCGCGCAGCGTGATCTTCACCGTGTACGGATCGACCACTTCGGTCTTCTCGATCACGCGGAACATGTTGTAGCGCTTCAGGTGGTTCGCGGGATCGGTCACGCGGTCGAAGTTCGCCTTCACGGCCGCCGCGTTGAAATCGGTGCCGTCGTGGAACTTCACGCCCTGGCGCAGCTTGATCGTGTAGACCTTTGCATCGGGGCTCGCGTCGTAACTCGTCGCCAGCACGTTGACGAGCTTCATGTCCTTGTCGAAGCCGAACAGGCCCTGGTAGAACGACTTGACGACGGCCTGCGACACCGTGTCGTTCGCGTCGTACGGGTCCATCGTCGTGAACGTCGAATCCACCGCCATCACCGCGGTCTGCTGTGCGAACGCGGGCACTGCGGCCGACAGCGCGAACGCGCCGGCAAGCGCGACGAAACACGCGCGCGGACGAAACATCGGGAACGGATGCTGCTTGGTCATGTTGCTGGGCTCCTATCGGTGAATCGGTGACGCCTCACGGGCGTTTCGGTTTCGACTTCCTGCACGCTCGCGCATCGCCATGGCGACGCATTGCTTCAGTACGCGCCGCCGACGCGATGCGTCGCGACGTAATGATCGGGGCCGACCGCGACGAGCGGTGCGACGACCGGGTCGTCGCCGACCGCGCGGATCGGGCTCGGGATTTCGTCGGCCGCCAGCTGGCGCGGCGCATGCCGGCGCGCCGGATCGGCCACCGGCACCGCGCTCATCAGCTTTTTCGTGTACGGGTGCTGCGGCGCCTCGAACACCGCGCGGCGCGGGCCGATCTCGACGATCTGGCCGAGATACATCACCGCGACGCGATGGCTGATGCGCTCGACCACCGCCATGTCGTGCGAGATGAACAGGTACGCGACGCCGAGCTCGCGCTGCAGGTCGAGCATCAGGTTGACGATCTGCGCCTGCACCGACACGTCGAGCGCCGACACCGATTCGTCGGCGATCACGACCTTCGGGTTCAGCGCGAGCGCGCGCGCGATCGCGATCCGCTGGCGCTGGCCGCCCGAGAATTCATGCGGATAGCGGCGCGCGGCCTCGGGCGGCAGGCCGACCTTGTCGAGCAGCCAGTCGACGCGCGCCTGCGCTTCGCGGCCGCTCGCGACGCCGTGCACGAGCAGCGGCTCCATGATCGAGAAGCCGACGGTCAGGCGCGGGTTCAGCGACGCGAACGGATCCTGGAAGATGAACTGGATGTTCCGGCGCAGCGCCTGCAGGTCCGGGCCCTTCAGCGCACTGATGTCGCGGCCGTCGAATTCGATCGAGCCGCTCTGCGATTCGACGAGGCGCAGCAGCGAGCGGCCGGTGGTCGACTTGCCGCAGCCCGATTCGCCGACCAGCGCGAGCGTCTCGCCCGCGCGCAGTTCGAAGCTCACCCGTTCCACCGCGTGCACGTATTGCGACACGCGGCCGAACACGCCGCTCTTCACCGGGAAGCGCGTCACGAGATCACGCACGCGCAGGATCGGCGACGCGGACGGGTCGACGGGCGGCTGCACATCGTCGTTCGCCGCGGGGGCGGGCGACGCAGCCGGGGTTGCCGCACTCGCGCCCTCCACCTTCAGCAGCGGGAATTTCTCGGGTGCATCGGTGCCCTGCATCGAGCCGAGTTTCGGCACGGCCGCGAGCAGCGCACGCGTGTAGCGATGCTCAGGCGTCGCGAAGATGCGATCCGACTCGCCCTCCTCGACCTTCTCGCCGCGATACATCACGAGCACGCGGTCGGCCACTTCGGCCACCACGCCCATGTCGTGCGTGATGAAGATCACGCCCATGTTCATCTCGTCCTGCAGCCCGCGCACCAGTTGCAGGATCTGCGCCTGGATCGTCACGTCGAGCGCGGTCGTCGGCTCGTCGGCGATCAGCAGCGACGGCCGGCACGACAGCGCCATCGCGATCATCACGCGCTGCCGCATCCCGCCCGACAACTGGTGCGGATAGCGCGCGAACACGCGGCGCGCCTCCGGAATGCGCACGAGTTCGAGCAGCCGCAGCGTTTCCGCGCGCGCTTCCGACAGGCTTTTCGACTGGTGCAGCGCGATCGCCTCGCTGATCTGGTCGCCGACCGTGAACACCGGGTTCAGCGACGTCATCGGCTCCTGGAAGATCATCGCGATGTCCGCGCCGCGAATGCCGCGCATCGTCGCGCCGCTGGCCTGCGCGAGATCGACGATCGCGCCGCCGCGCCGGCGGAACGCGATCCGGCCGTTCGTGATCGCGCCGCCGCCGTGCTCGACGAGCCGCATCAGCGCGAGCGACGTGACCGACTTGCCCGAGCCCGATTCGCCGACAATCGCGAGCGTCTCGCCGCGATCGACGTGAAACGACACGTTGCGCACCGCGTCGAACGTCGCGCCTTCGCGGCGGAACGTGACCGACAGGTCGTCGACGGCCACCACGCGCTGCTCGGGCAGCACCAGGCCGGACGGGTTACGGCTCGAAGTCATCGTGGGTCTCCTCCTCGTGCGGGCCGGGATCAGGCCGTGTCGTCGTCGCGATAGATGCCGACCACCGGCGCTTCGCCGACGCGCGCATAGCCGCGGTACATCCCTTCGGTGTTGAACGGCATCGCGACGTTGCCCTGCGCATCGACCGCGATGATCCCGCCGCGGCCCGCGAGGCGCGGCAGCTTGTTCATCACGACGTCGTGCGCGGCCTCGGCGAGCGATGCGCCGCGATACGCGATCTGCGCGGCCACGTCATGCGCGGTCGCGAGCCGGATGAACATCTCGCCGGTGCCCGTCGCGGATACGGCGCAGGTCGCGTCGTCCGCATAGCAGCCCGCGCCGATGATCGGCGAATCGCCGACACGCCCCGGCTGCTTGTTCGTGATGCCGCCCGTCGACGTCGCGGCCGCGATGTGGCCGTGCTGGTCGCATGCGACCGCGCCGACCGTGCCGTGCTTGCGGTCCGGGTCGAGCGGTTCGGCCGGTTGCTGCAGCTGCTGTGATGCGCCGAACGTGAACGTCGCCGCGTCGTGGTCGAGCATGGCGCCCGCCGCTGCGCGCGCCTTGACCCACTGCGCGTGACGCGCCTCGGTGTGGAAGTAACCCGGTTCCGCGAGTTCGAGCCCCTGCGCGGCCGCGAACGCATCGGCGCCGTCACCGGCGAACAGCACGTGCTCGCTGGCTTCCATCACGCGCCGCGCGGCCAGCACCGGATTGCGCACACGCGTCGCGCAGCAGATCGCGCCGGCGCCGAGCGTCGCGCCATCCATCACCGCCGCGTCGAGTTCATGCTTGCCCTCGGCCGTATAGACGGCGCCGCGCCCGGCGTTGAACAGCGGACAATCCTCGAGCATCCGCACCGCGACGGTGACGGCGTCGAGCGCGCTGCCGCCATCGGCCAGCACTTGCTGCGCGGCCGTCAGGATGGCGGTCAGTTCGGCACGGTACTGACGTTCGGTGTCGGAATCCATCGCCTCGCGCAGGATCGTGCCTGCGCCGCCGTGAATCGCCACGATCGCGGGTGAAGTCATGTTTTTTTCGGACGGTGAGTAGAAGGGTTGGCGGCCGGTGGCGTCGCTTGCGGCTGGATGAGCCACGGCAGCAGGAATTCGGTCATCTCGGCCGCGGATTTCGCGGACCGGTGCGTGCGCAGCGCGACCGCGTCGATCAGCGCCTCGATCATCGCGAGCACGGCCGCTTCCGACGTCGCCGCGAATCGCCGCTCGGCCTTGACGTACAGGTTCAGCGACGCGATCGGCGCAAGCGGCGATTGCGGGCCGTCGGAGATACCCAGCACGCGTGCCCCGCGCGCCGCCGCGCGACGGGCGAGTTCGATCGTGTCCTTCACGTAGCGCGGAAACGCGAGCGCGATCACGAGATCGCGCGAGTCGGCCGTATACAGCCGCCGCGCCGCGTGCGACGGGCCGCCGAGCAGCGCGAGCGACTGCACGTTGTCGTGACAGACGGACAGCCCGTGCTCCATCAGCCCGGTGAGAAACGCGCTCGACCCCGCGCCGAGAATCAGCACGCGCCGCGCGCCGACGATCGCCTCGACCGCGGCCTCGACATCGGCTGCGTCCAGTTGCGCACGCGTGTTCTCGATGTTCGCGACGGCCTGGTCGAATACCGCGTCGATCCACGCGGCGCCGCGTACGCCGGGCTCCTGCTCCTGCGCGGAACGCAGCCGCTCGACCGGCCCGAGCGTCGCCTCGAAGCCACGCACGAGCGCCGCGCGCATCGCCGGATAGCCATCGAAACCGAGCGCCTTCGCGAAGCGGTTCGCGGTCGCGATCGACGCATTCACGGCCTGCGCGAGTTCGTCGATGCGCATCGTCGCCGCGCGGAACGGATTCGCGAGCACGAACTCGCCCATGCGGCGGTGGATCGGCGTCATCAACGGCATTGCCGACGCGATCCGCTCGGCGATGGCGGGTTCGTCGTGACTGGCGTCGGGCGGAACGAGAGGCGTCATGCGAAGGGTTGTTGCAAGGATGATGAAAATGAATTTACACAACTCCCGTCTCGAAAAGAAATAAATTTTCATCAGGGTTGTCACGTCCCGCCCCACGCCTTTTCGATCACCCGATGCGCGCACTGCCCCGCCGCACGGGCCTTCGCGCGCGATCACCGTGCGTTGCCACGCACGCCGCGTGGCCGCGCTCCTCGGGAAAACCCCGAGCAAGTTCGTTCGAATGCATTTTCACGTTGACCGGATTCGAATTCGAACATAGGATGCTCGAAAATGATCAGTCGTCAGATAACATCGCAGCTCGATGACGACAAAATGTTCGTTCGAATACCGTATTTTCGATATAAGCGGGTGTGATCCGCTCCCATCAAGATCGGACATCGTACGAATAAAACGAATAAGCCATCCCGGGCGGATGGCCCTTACGGATCGGCGGGCGCTGTGCGCCCGCCCCTCTGACAGGAGACAGCAGTGAAGACAGTCAAGGCGTTGCGCTGGTGGATCATCGTGCTCGTATGTCTCGGCACGATCCTCAACTACCTCGCACGGAACTCCCTCGCGGTGCTCGCCCCCGAGCTGAAGCAGGTCTTTTCGATCTCGACGCAGCAGTATTCGTACATCGTCGGCGCGTTCCAGATCGGCTACACGATCATGCAGCCCGTGTGCGGCTTCGTCGTCGACCTGATCGGGCTACGGCTCGGGTTCGCGCTGTTCGCGATGCTGTGGTCGATCGTCGGCGTCGCGCACGGCTTCGCGTCGGGCTGGCTGTCGCTCGGCATCCTGCGCGGCTTTCTCGGGCTGTTCGAAGCCGCCGCGATTCCGTCCGGGATGAAGGCGGTCGCCGAATGGTTTCCCGATCGCGAGAAATCCGTCGCGGTCGGCTATTTCAATGCGGGCACGTCGCTCGGCGCCGCGATCGCGCCGCCGCTCGTCGTGTTCCTGTCGATGCGGTTCGGCTGGCAGGCCGCGTTCATGGCCACCGGCGCGCTCGGCTTCGTGTGGGCCGCGCTCTGGTACGCGCAGTACCGGTCGCCGGCCGATCATCCGCGCATCACGCCACAGGAGCGCGCGCTGATCCGCGACGGCCAGGCGACGATGCCGCCCGTGTCGAAGCGCCGCATTCGCGACGTCGTCACCGCGCGGCGCTTCTGGGCCATCGCGCTGCCGCGCTTCTTCGCCGAGCCCGCGTGGCAGACCTTCAGCTTCTGGATTCCGCTGTATCTCGCGACCGAGCGCCACATGGAACTCAAGCAGATCGCGATCTTCGCGTGGATGCCGTTTCTCGCGGCCGACCTCGGCGGCATCGCGGGCGGCTACCTGTCGCCGTATCTCGCGAAGCGGTTCGAGCTGCCGCTCGTGTGGTCGCGCGTTGCCGGCGTCGCGCTCGGCGCGGTGCTGATGCTCGGCCCCGCGATGATCGGGCTCGTGGCGTCGCCGTACATGGCGATCGCGCTGTTCTGCGTCGGCGGCTTCGCGCACCAGATGATCTCCGCACTCGTCAACACGCTGTCGGCCGACGTGTTCGATCCCGAGGAAGTCGGCACCGCGAGCGGCTTCGCCGGGATGGCCGCGTGGATCGGCGGGCTCGGCTTCTCGCTGCTGGTCGGCGCGCTCGCCGACAAGATCGGCTATGCGCCGCTGTTCGCGTGCCTCGGCCTGTTCGACATCATCGGCGTCACGCTGCTCGCGGTGCTGATTCGCGGGCAGTCGAAGCAGGAACGCCTGCTCGCCCGGCACGCCTGACCTTCGCCCTTACCAGGAATCGCATTCATGACTTCGCTTCTTCATCCGCCCGTGTTCCGCGTCGCCGGCCAGCACGCGAACCGTGTGCTGCTCGCGTCCGAGGCGGGCGCAACCCTTGAAATCTTCGTGCTCGAGGATGACATCGTGCGGGTGCGCGTGCTGCCCGATGCGACGGCGCGCAACCCGCGCACGTGGTCGATCGCGCCTGGCCTCGAGGACGTGCCGCTCGACGGGCGCGACCGCCTCGACTTGAGCGGCTTCGCGCTGCCCTCCTTTACCCTCGTCGAAGACGATGACAGCGTGTGCATCGAGACCGTACAGATCCGGCTCGCGGTCCGCCGGCAAAGCGGCCATTGCACGTGGTCGATGCGCGGCGCGGACGGCACGTGGCGCGTCGCACTCGCCGACCGTGCGACGCAGGCGTACAACTTCGGCTGGTGGGACGATCGCGCGTATCACTACGTCGCCCGCGAGCGCGGCGACAAGGTGTTCGGCCTCGGCGAACGCGCGGGCGACCTCGATCGCACCGGCGCGCGCTTCGAGATGCGCAACATCGACGCGATGGGCTACAGCGCGAAGCACACCGACCCGCTGTACAAGCACATTCCGTTCTACATCACCTGGTCGCCCGCTGCGTGCCAGGGGTTCGGGCTGTTCTACGACACGCTGTCGGACTGCGCGTTCGACATGGGCCGCGAGCTCGACAACTATCATGGCCCGTACCGCTATTTCGTCGCCGAGCACGGCGATCTCGACTACTACTTCATCGCGTCGCCCGACACGCCGCTCGCGGCCGCGCGGCGCTTCACGTGGCTCACCGGGCGCCCCGCGCGCACGCCGAAATGGGGGCTCGGCTATTCGGGCTCGACGATGCGCTACACCGATGCGCCGGACGCGCAGCAGCAGATGAACCAGTTCGTCGAGCAATGCGACACGCACGACATCCTGTGCGATTCGTTCCACCTGTCGTCGGGCTATACATCGATCAGCGCGAAGCGCTACGTGTTCAACTGGAACCGCGACAAGTTTCCCGACGCGAAGGGCTTCGTGAAGCATTACCGCGACCACGGCATCCGTCTGTGCGCGAACATCAAGCCGTGCCTGCTGCGCGACCATCCCGCATTCGAAGAGGCGGCCAGGCGCGGGCTGCTGATCCGCTCGGCGTCCGGCGAGCCCGCATGGGTGCAGTTCTGGGACGAAGTCGGCGCGTATCTCGACTTCACGCAGCCCGACGCGTATCGCTGGTGGCGCGAGCAGGTCACGTCGGCGCTGCTCGAATACGGGATCGAGTCGACCTGGAACGACAACAACGAGTACGAGATCTGGTCGCCCGACGCGATCGCGCACGGCTTCGGCCAGCCGTATCCCGCGCGCGAAGCGAAGGTGCTGCAGACGATGCTGATGATGCGCGCGTCGCGCGACGCGCAGCGCGCGCATGCGCCGACGCAGCGGCCGTTCCTCGTATCGCGCTCCGGCGGCGCCGGCATGCAGCGCTACGTGCAGACCTGGTCCGGCGACAACTATACGTCGTGGGAAACCCTGCGCTACAACCTGAAGATGGGCCTCGGGCTCGCGCTGTCGGGCGTGTCGAACATCGGTCACGACATCGGCGGCTTCTCCGGGCCCGCGCCGTCGCCGGAACTGCTGCTACGCTGGGTGCAGTTCGGCCTCTTCATGCCGCGCTTCAGCATCCACTCGTGGAACGACGACGGCACCGTCAACGAACCGTGGATGTATCCGGAGATCACCGCGCAGATCGCGTCGCTGATCAAGCAGCGCTACCGGCTGCTGCCCTACCTCTATCACCTGCTGTGGCTGTCGACGACGCGCTACGAGCCCGTGCTGCGGCCGACCTTCGCCGATTTCCCCGGCGACGCACGCTGCTACGACGAATGTGACGACATGATGCTCGGCGACGCGCTGCTCGTCGCGCCGGTCGTCGATCCGGGCCTGACGGCGCGGACCGTCTACCTGCCGTCGGGCGCGCGCTGGATGTGCTGCGCGAGCGCGCAAGCGTTCGACGGCGGCGCGAGCGTGACGCTGCCCGCGCCGCTCGACTCGCCGGTGATGCTGCTGCGCGAGGGCCGCGTGCTGCCGCTGAACGTCGCGGCACAGCATTTCGGCGCGCGTGCCGACACGCGCGGCTTCCTCGTTGCGCCGCGCATCGAGGACGGTGTCGCGTACGGCGAATGCGTCGAGGACGACGGCGAGACGGAAGCATGGCGCGACGGCGAATACGGGCTGTGGCGCATCGAGACCGGCCGCGAAGCGTCGGGCGCGCTCGGCGTATCGGTGCGCTGGGACGGCCGCCCGGCACGCCCGGCCGACCGCGTCGAGATCCTGTTGCCCGCGTCGCTGCACGGCACGGTCGCCGTGCGCGGCGCGCGCATCGAGCAGGATGCGCAGGACGGCGTATGGCGCCGGCTCGTCGTCACATTCGACAGCTGAACCGCGTCACCCACGCAAGACGGGCCGTTCACGCGGCCCGCCGCCCGCCACAGAGGAGGCGACCGAGCCTCCCGCCCCCCTTGAAAAGATGAAGAGATCTGGAGATCGTCAATGAAAGCACCCGTCAACCGCTATGCAATCCTGATTTTATCGGCTGCCTCGCTCGGCACGACCGCCGCCCACGCGCAGAGCAGCGTGACGCTGTACGGTGTCGTCGACGATTCGCTCGCGTACGTGAACAACCAGCAGGGCCACTCGAACGTCTACATGCGCGACGGCAACCTGTATGCGTCGAAGTTCGGGCTGCGCGGCGACGAGGATCTCGGCGGCGGCACGCATGCGATCTTCGACCTGCAGTCCGGCTTCAACCTGAACAACGGCGCGCAATCCGCCGCCGGCCTGATCTTCAATCGCCAGGCGTTCGTCGGCCTGCGCAACGATCACTACGGCACGATGACGGCCGGCCGCCAGTACACGCCCTACTTCCTGTTCGTCGGCCCGTACGCGTCGAGCAGCTGGCTGACCGGCGCGACGGGCGCGCATCCGGGTGACATCGACGGCCTCGACACGACGACACGCGTGAACAACTCGGCCACCTATACGTCGCCGACCTTCGCCGGGCTGACCGCCAGCGCGATGTATGCATTCGGCGGCATTGCCGGCGCGACCGGCAAGGGCAACACGTTCAGCGCCGCGCTGCGTTATGCGAACGGGCCGATCGGCGTCGCGGCCGGCTACCTGCGCATCAACAGCTCGGGCTCGTCGGCGGGCTTCCTGAATCCGGCGACCGCCGCGTCGGGCAGCTTCGCGGTGTCGGTGCTGAACCAGGGCTACCTGACCGCGAAGGCCGTCGAGCAGGTCGCGGCGGCCGGCAACTACACGCTCGGCGACTTGACGATGGGCCTCAACTACTCCAACGTGAAGTACCTGCCCGGCAACGGCTCGGCGTTCACGGACACGGCCGTGTTCAACACCTACGGCGCGCTCGCCGCATACCGCTTCACGCCAGCGTTCTCGGTGGCCGGCGCGTTCGCGTACACGCTCGCGTCGAAGGCGAACGGCATCAACAGTGCGGCCCGCTACCAGCAGTATTCGCTGAAGGAGTCGTACAGCCTGTCGAAGCGCACGACGCTCTATGCGCTGCAGGCGTACACGCATTCGAGCGGGCAGACGCTCGGTGCGCAAGGCGCCGGCCACGTGATCGACGCGGCACCGATCGTCGGCGATTCGCAGCAGCTCACGCCGTCGACGACGCGCGGCCAGTTCGTCGGCATGGCCGGCATCGCCGTCACGTTCTGAACCCTCGCGGCAGCGCTTTCGGCGCGCTGCCCCTGCCCCGGACGACACGTGCATTTCCCGCATTCCCACGCGCGCCGTCCGGGCGCCCGATAAACGTCCGCCACGGCGTTTGCCGCGCCCCGTCCGCCCGCCGGGCGAACCTCCCGGGTTTTCTCGATCCTCCCGATACCTTACAATTCGTCAGGTTCATCTCTTCTGCATGCCCCCTTCTTGCAGTCCTGACACCGCGGTACACTCGACGCACGCCGTATCAGGGTCCGACGCGCGAACACGCGCGCCGGGCGGCGTCGCGCCTCGTTGCGCCCACAACTGGATGCCAGCCATGCCAGATTCCCGTCCCTCGCCCCGCACGACGTTCAAGCCGCAGGTCGTCCTGCCCGCGCTCGCGGTCATCGGCGCACTGCTCGTCGTGTGCGCGCTGCACCCGAGCGAAGCCGGCGCGCTGTTCTCCGCCGGCCAGCAATGGGTCATCGCACGCTTCGACTGGTTCTACGTGCTCGCCGTCACCGGCTTCCTCGTGTTTCTCGTGCTGATCGCCGCCAGCGACTTCGGCAACATCCGGCTCGGCCCCGACGATGCCGAACCCGAATTCAGCTTCGTGTCGTGGACAGCCATGCTGTTCGCGGCCGGCATGGGTATCGGCCTGATGTATTTCGGCGTCGGCGAGCCGATGCAGCACTTCCTGAAACCGCCGACCGTCGACCCGGGCACGCCCGCCGCCGCGCGCGAGGCGATGCTGATGACCTTCTTCCACTGGGGCTTCCATGCGTGGGCGATCTACGGGCTGATGGGGCTCGTGCTCGCGTACTTCGGCTTCCGCTACAACCTGCCGCTGACGCTGCGCTCGGGGCTGTATCCGGTGCTGCGCGAGCGCATCAACGGCTGGATCGGCCACACGGTCGACGCATTCGCGCTGGTCGGCACGGTCGCCGGCATCGCGACGACGCTCGGCTACGGCGTGATGCAGATCAGCGCCGGCCTGCACACGGTCGTGGGCTGGGACACCAGCGGCAACGCGTTCCGCATCGGGCTCGTCGTGCTGGTCGTGCTGCTCGCGGGTGCTTCCGCCGCGAGTGGCCTCGACAAGGGCGTGCGGCGGCTGTCCGAGCTGAACCTGCTGCTCGCGTTCCTGTTGCTCGCGTTCGTGGTCGTCGCGGGACCCACGTCGTTCCTGCTGCGCGCGCTCGGCGACAACATCGGCCAGTACCTGTCGCATCTCGTCGACCTGTCGTTCCGCACCTATGCGTACGCGTCGCCGCGCGAGGAAGGCTGGTTCGGCGGCTGGACGATCCTCTACTGGGCCTGGTGGGTGTCGTGGTCGCCGTTCGTCGGCATGTTCATCGCGCGCATCTCGCGCGGCCGCACGATCCGTCAGTTCGTGATCGGCGTGCTGCTCGTGCCGACCGCGTTCAACCTCGTGTGGATGACCGTGTTCGGCAACAGCGCGATCTGGCTCGATACGCACGGCGCGGCCGGCGCGCTCGCGCAGACGGCCACCAACGTCGACGCGCTGCTGTTCCGCTTCTTCGACTTCCTGCCGCTGTCGCAAGGGCTGTCGATCGTCGCGATCGTGCTGATCGCGGTGTTCTTCGTCACGTCCGCCGATTCGGGCGCGTTCGTGCTCGACCAGATCGCGACGCGCGGCAACGCGCACTCGCCCGTGTGGCAACGGCTGTTCTGGGCCGCGCTGCTCGGCGTGACGGCCGCGGTGCTGCTCGTCGCTGGCGGCCTGGGCGCGTTGCAGGCGATGACGCTGATCGCCGCGCTTCCGGTGGCGATCATCATGCTCGCGCTCTGCTACGGCCTGTGGCGCGGGCTCGCGGCCGACCGCGTGCACTATTCTCAGGACATCGCGCCCGCGACGAGCTTCTGGACCGGCCAGCACTGGCGCCACCGCCTGACGCACATCCTGCGGCAGACGACCGAAGCCGAAGCGCGCCAGTTCGTCGCCGAGACGGTCGAGCCCGCGTTGCGCAAGGTCGCCGACGAGCTGCGCGCGAGCGGCGTCGATGCGAACGTGCAGCGCGACAGCGACGACGCCGTGCGGCTCACCGTGCCGACCGCCGACCACCGCGATTTCGTGTACGGCGTGCGCGTGACGGTGAAATCCGCCGCCGCGTTCCTGGTGCGCGAGGCAGCCGAGCCGGAAGCGGAACGGGCCCACGTGTACGGGATCGTCACGTTCTTCGAGGACGGGCGGCTCGGCTACGACGTCGAATACCTGCGCGGCGACGAAGTGATTGCCGATGTGCTGCGCCAGTACGAACGCTACGTGTCGCTCGCGGCCGACAAGCGCACGCATCTGCTGAGCCGCGCGCCGGGGCATGCGACGGAGGCCGAATGAACTCCGCCCTTGCCACGCCGTGGCGGTTCGCCATCCACGATGGAGCGGCACGATGACCGGACTCCTGCAAAGCCGCGCCTCCGACGTCATCGCGCTCGGCACGCTCGCCGTGCTCTATCTCGGCGGCGCCGGCATCGCGCTGTGGCGAATCCGGGCCGCGGCGCCGCGCGGCAAGGTCTACTGGATCGTCTGCGCGACGCTGCTCGCCGGCGGCGCCATCGCGATGGGCATCAACCTGTCGCCGGTGCCGGACACCGGGAACATGCCGCCCGGGTTTGCACTCGGCGTCGAAGCCGTCCTGCTCGGTCTCGCCCTGGTCGCCGGCGGATGCGCGTGGTTGATGTTGCGCGCGCGGCGACACTGACGCGCGTGCGTCACGCGGCCCGGCTTCGTCCCGCGCGAACGGCCACGCGCGGGGCGAACCGGCCGGCCCTTCGTTGACCTGCCTCGTTACCGCAACGCATTACGCGGACGGTGCCCGCGCCGTCACGAGCCAGCATGCCGCGTCGAAGCGCACATCGGCACCCTCCACGTAACGCGCGAACGCGGCACGCATCGTGTCGACCACGCGCCGCCGGGTCGCCTCGTCCACCTCCAGCAATGCCAGCCCGACCGGGCCCAGCCGCGAGATGTAGTCGTCCAGCGCGGAAGCAGGCAGCGCGCACGCCAGATCGACCGGCTCGATCACGATGTCCGCCCAGCCGCTGTCCGACAGCACCGACGCAACGCGCTGCCGGTCGCCGAACGCGAATTGCCCCGGCGCGCCGGGCCGCCGGGCGGGCAAGTTCGGCAGCAACGGCGCGGCGGCCCGCTCGGCAATCGTCATGAACGGATTGTCGGCCGCGCTGCGCCATGCGATGAACCGCATCTGCGCATTCGGCCGTGCCGCATGCCGCAGATTCGCGAAGGCCCGCACCGGATCGTCGAAGAACATCACACCGAGGCGCGACACGATCAGATCGACGCTCGCGGGCTCGAACGCGTGGGTCTGCACATCCGCGCGCACGAAACGGGCGCGAACGCCGCTGCGCGCGGCGCGCGCCTGCGCGGCGTCGATCATCCGGGACGAGATATCGATGCCCGTGCATTGCACGTCCGCCCCGAGCCGCCGCGCGATCGCGAGCGTGACCGCGCCCGTGCCGCAGCCGACGTCGAGCACGCGGCGCGCGGACGACGTGGCCCCCGCATCCACGAGCAACTGCGCCAGCGGTTCGAACATCCGGTCGATCGGCGCCTGCGTGTCGACCCACGCGCGCCCCGACGGGCCGTTCCACAGCGCGGATTGTTCGTCATTGGGCTGGCTGGTTTCCATCGTCGATTCCCCTTCTGGCTCATTGATCGTGCCTCGCACTATGCTGCTTCAAGCCGGCTTGAGGTCAAGCCCCCGGGCCGTGCTCAAGCGCCCTGTCTCGCCCGGTTTTTTTCACATTTCTTACATTCGCGCTGCGTATCGTTGACGACTTTCCTACGGTGCCTCCCATGCGACGACTCCTCACGCGCGCACTGCTCGTGCGCTGCGCTCCCCTTGCTGCCCTCGCCGCGCTGTCGGCGTGCTCGAACCACATCGATTCGCCGGCCGATCCGGCGAGCGCATCGGCCAACGTCCAGGCCGCATGGGTGGAGATCGGCGAGTCGAACCAGGCGATCGCGCGCGTCATCACGAACTACACACCCGCGTCGGCCGGCGATCCGCTGTGCCCGCAACTGACCGTCGACGGCAAGCTGTCGCGCATGGCCGTGCGCGCGGGCGCCGCGACCCTCGCCCAGCGGCCGACCGCCAGCGATCCGTCCGATTCGAAGCCGTCGAGCTTCCCGGTGTCCGTCTGCGAGATGACGCTACCGGCGGGCGCGCAGGCGGCAAGCGTCGCGGGCCGCAGGCTGCCGCTGCCGAAGGCGCAGCCGCAACGCATCGCGATCATCGCCGATACCGGCTGCCGCATGAAGAAAGCCGACAACGCGTGGCAGGCGTGCAACGACGCGACGGTGTGGCCGCTCGACACGATCGCCGCCAGCGTCGCGAAGCTGTCGCCCGACCTCGTGATGCACATCGGCGACTATCACTATCGCGAGAACGCGTGCCCGCCGGACATCGCCGGCTGCAAGGACAGCCCGTGGGGCTATGGCTGGGATACGTGGCAGGCGGACCTGTTCCGCCCGGCCGCCCCGCTGCTCGCGAAGGCGCCATGGGTCGTCGTGCGCGGCAACCACGAGGAGTGCGCGCGGGCAGGCCAGGGCTGGTTCCGCTTCCTCGATCCGCGCCCGTATTCGGCCGCGCGCTCGTGCGACGATCCGGCCAACGACAACAACGCGAACTATTCGGAACCCTATGCGGTGTCGCTCGGCGGCGGCTCGCAGGTGATCGTGTTCGACACCGCGAAGGTCGGCCGCACGCCGCTCAAGACGACCGACGCGCAATTCGGCATCTACCAGAAGCAGTTCCAGACGGTCGCCGCGCTCGCGTCGAAGGCCGGCATGACGACGACGATCTTCACGAACCACCATCCGATCCTCGCGTTCGCGCCGATCGCCGGCAGCACGCCCGCGCCGGGCAACCTCGCGCTGCAGTCGGTGATGTCGAGCCTCAACGCGCAGGCGTACTACCCGCCCGGCGTGCACGTCGCGCTGCACGGGCACGTGCACGACTTCCAGGCAATCAACTTCTCGTCCGGACATCCGGCGACGATCGTGTCCGGCAACGGCGGCGACAATCTCGACGTCGCGCTGCCCGACCCGTTCCCGGCCGGCCTGACGCCCGCACCGGGCGCCGTGATCGAACGGCTGTCGCACAACAACAGCTTCGGCTTCCTGATCATGGATCGCCGCGCCGCCCCGGCGACCGGCTGGGTGTTCCACGCGTATTCGGCGGCCGGCAAGCTGCTCGCGTCGTGCGACCAGTCGGGCACGACGCTCGCCTGCGACAAGACGGGGTTCATTGCGCCGTGAGTGAAGGGGTTCGATGTGACGGCCGCCATGCGGGCGGCCTGCAAACGCTGCGCACGCTGGCCACGGCGGCCGTATTCGCGGGCCTGGCGCTCGCGGCCCACGCCGCGCCGGCCGAAACGGTCCTGCTCCCCGGCGCGCCGCCTTCGCGAGTCGTCGACACGATCGGCAACGGCACGCCGCAGGTGACGGGCAAGATCGATGCGGCGACCGCGCGCTTCGCGCCCGACCCGACGCTCGTCGCGCTCGGCCGCCGGATCTTCTTCGATCCGCGGCTGTCCGAGCCGCGCGGCATGTCGTGCGCGGGCTGCCACGATCCGGGCCGCGCGTTCGCGCCGACGCTGTCGGCCGCCTCGCTCGCGGGGCCCGGTGTGCCGGAAGGCAGCCGGCCCGGGCGTTTCAGCCAGCGCAACGCGCCGTCGCTGCTCTATGTGCGTTACGTGCCGCGCCGCCACTTTTATCAGGATGACGACGCACCCGCGCCGTCGCCGTTCGGCGGCCTGTTCAGCGATGGCCGCGCGGATACGCTCGCCGAGCAGATCCGCGGGCCGCTGTTCGATCCGAACGAGATGAACAACCGGTCGCCGGCCGCGCTGCTGCGCAAGGTCGACGCCACCGAACTCGCGCCCGATCTCGCCGCGCGCTTCGGCGCGCCGGTGCGGCGCGATCCCGAGCAACTGGTACGCGCGCTGGGCGTGGCCGTCGAAGCCTATTTGCAGAGCGACGAGATGGCGCCGTTCACGTCGCGTTTCGATGTTTTCCTGCGCACGCGCAAGCCACTCGCGCCGGCCGAAATGCGCGGCCTCGCGCTGTTCCGGAATCCCGACAAGGGCAACTGCATGAGCTGCCATACGCTGTCGGAAACATCGAGCCGCCCGGAGCGTTCGCTCTTCACCGATTTCGGCTACGACGCGATCGCGGTGCCGCGCAACCGCGCGCTGCCGGCGAACCGCGATCCGCGCCATTTCGACAACGGGCTGTGCGACACCGCACGGCGGGTGCGCTGGCCCGAGCCGACGCAATGGTGCGGCTACCTGCGCACGCCGGGGCTGCGCAACGTCGCGGTCAAGCAGACGTTCATGCACAACGGCGTGTTCACGACGCTGCGCGACGCGGTCGCGTTCTACAACACGCGCTCGACCGACCCGGGCTTCTGGTATCACGGGGCCAGAACGTTCGACGACGTGCCGGCCGCCTACCGCGGCAACATCAACGTCAACTCGACGCCGATGAACCGCCGGCCCGGCACGCCACCCGCACTGAGCGACGCGGAAATCGACGACATCGTCGCGTTCCTCGGCACGCTGACCGACGCGCGCTATACGAAGGTTGCGGCTCCTGTGGCGCCCGCCGCTCCTGCTGGCCGGATCACGCGAACCGCCGTGCCGGCCCGCTGACCCTGGCCGAACGGCCAGCCGCACGCATACCCGCTTGCGGTCACCGCAAACACTGGTTATATTTACAGTACTGTATTTATGAACAGTGAGGTGCGCGATGGAACATCTGGTCCGTATCGTCAACGAAGCCGATCGCCAAGTGCTGGCGTGGCTCCGCGCTCAGGTCGGTGATGCCCGCGTCGAGCGCGCGGCTCGCCAGCTCGGGCATACGCGCAAGCCGTTCCCATCGGCGGTATGCCGGTATCTGGGCATGAGCGCACCGGCCACGCTGCGCCAGGCCGAACGGCCGCGCGCCGCACGCGATTTCTCGGTCGGCGATCGTTACCTGTCGTTGATCCGCCAGCACCTCGCCACGCACTCGGCCAGCCGATGAAATGGCGGCGGTTGGCCGCGTCGGTGGCCCGGAAAGCCGGAGGGCCTGCGAATTCGCTGGCCCGGCCGGCCGACACCGTGCTTACGTGGCCGCGGTGGCTTCCCGTACGAGGCGGCCGAGCGTTTCAAATGCCGCTTCGTGCGCCGCATCGGACACGCGCGTGCAAGCGCGCCGGATATAGCCGTCGAAGCGGTCGAAGCGGTCGAAGCGGTCGAAGCGGTCGGAATTCGAGAAGATCGAGCCGGGCGCGATCCTGACTCCGTGTGCCAGCGCGGCGTCGAACAGCGCCTCGGAGCGCACGCCGTCCGGCAGCGCGATCCACTGCGGCATCCCGCCCGGCGGCTGGCTCATCCGGGTTCCGGCCGGGAAATGCCGCGCAATCGCATCGATCGTCACGTCGCGCTGCACGCGCAATCGCCGCACCCTGCCTGGCACGCGGGGCCCCCGACATCACCGTACACTCCTGCGCCGCTCGACCCACTCGAACACCGCCATCCCGGCCAGCATCGCGACGACGAACACGATCCCCTTCGCCGACCCGAAGCCGATCGACACGATCGCGGGCCCCGGGCAGAACCCGGCGATCCCCCAGCCGATACCGAACACCGCACTTCCGGCAACCAGCCGCACGGTGATCGCCCGCACGGCCGGCAACTGCATCGGCAAGCCGAGCCACGTCCGCGTCCGGCGCTTCGCCCAGGCGAACGCGAACACGGCCACGCCCGTCGCACCGGCCATCACGAACGCGAGCGACGGATCCCAGCGGCCCGCCAGGTCGAGAAAACCGAGCACCTTCTGCGGATTTGCCATGCCCGACACGATGAGGCCGACGCCGAACAGCAGCCCCGCCAGAAACGCGAATCCCGCCTGCATGTCAGCCTCCCAGCACGTGCCGTCGCACGAAGACGGTCACGAAGCCCGCGACCATGAAGACCACGGTCGCGACCACCGAGCGCAACGCACCGCGCGACATCCCGCACACGCCGTGGCCGCTCGTGCAACCGCCCGCATAGCGCGTGCCGACGCCGACCAGCAGCCCGGCCGCCACTAGGTCGACCCAGCCTGCATCGACCTGCGGCGTCATACGATTCCCTGCGACGTACATCACAAGCGGTGCGGCGATCAGCCCGGCGATGAACGCGGCGCGCCAGTCGCGCTCACCGGCGCGTGCCGTGAGCAACCCGCCGACGATGCCGCTGATGCCGGCAATCCGGCCGTTGAATGCGATGAGCCACGCGGCCGCGAGCCCGATCAACACGCCGCCGGCCAGCGACAGCCACGGCGTGAAATGAAGCGCATCAAGCTGCATCGCGCCGCCCCTTCGCGGCCGGGCCGCAGAACTGTTCGTACAACACGCCCATCACCGCGATCGCGGCCGGGCTGTCGAGCGAATAGTGGATGTTCTTGCCCTCGCGGCGCGTGCGAACCAGCGCGTTGTCCCGCAACACGCCGAGCTGCTGCGACAGCGTCGGCTGGCGGATGTCCAGCGCTGTCTCGAGATCGCTGACGCAACGCTCGCCCTGAGACAGTTCGCAGAGCAGCAGCAGCCGGTCGGGATTCGACATCACCTTGAGCAGCGCGCAGGCCGAATCGGCAGCCGCGCGCATCGAGTCGGGTTCCGGCAACCCGGCGGAAAGATTGTCGTTCATGGGCGCAGGGAGACAATTAAAGAATCAATATTATATTAATTTATATAATATTGCTCCCCGCTGTTTTCCGGCAGGCGGCCTTGCACCGCCTCCTTCGCTCAAGTGGTCTGCTCGCCCGCAATCGCCTTCGCGGCCGGCATGCGCGCCGCATCGGCACGCACCACACCGAGCGCCAGCACCGCCATCCCCGCGATCACGCACGGCGCCGCGACGACGGCAAACGCAGTCGACAACGGCACGCCCATCGCGAGCATCGCGCCGCCCGCCATCGATCCGACGACCGAGCCGCCACGGCCGATCCCGTTCGCCCAGCTCACGCCGGTGGTGCGGCACTCGGTCGGATAAAACGCAGCCGACAGCGCGTTCGCGCCGACCTGAGAACCCGACACGCAGAAGCCGGCCGCGAACACCGCGAGCGCGGCGCCCCACGGCGATGCGGCAAACACGCCGATCGCGGCGACGAATACACCGGCCGCCGCATAGCTGCAGGCCAGTACGCGATGCGGATCGAAACGGTCCATCAAGCCGCCGAGGACGATCGCGCCGAGCGTGCCGCCGATCTGGAACATCGCGGTGACGCGTGCGGCCGTCTGCAGCGTCGCGCCGGTCGTGCGCAGCAGCGTCGGCAGCCAGCTCGACAGCAGGTAGATCACGAGCAGGCTCATGAAGAACGTGAGCCACAGCAGCAGCGTGCCACGCAGCAGGTCGGCACCGAACAGGCGGCCGAGCGGCGACCCGGCCGGCTTGCCGGCGGGCGCGATGAACGACGCGTTCGCAAGATGCGGATCGGGCGCGATGCGCGCCAGCATCGCCGCGATCCGTTCGCGCGCCGAGCCTGCGTTGACGAGATAGCGCACCGATTCCGGCAGCCGCCACGCGAGCACCGGCAGCAGCAACAACGGTGCGGCCCCGCCGACGACGAGCACCGAACGCCAGCCGTGGTGTTCGATCAACGACGCAGCCGCGAGCCCGCCAAGCGCGGAGCCGATCGTGAAGCCGCAGAACATCGTCGTCACCAGCAGCGAACGGCGCCGCGCCGGGCAGTATTCGGAGGTCAGCGTGATCGCATTCGGCATCGCGCCGCCGAGCCCGAGCCCGGTCACGAAGCGCCACGCGATCAGCTCGGTCAGGCCGCCCGCGCTCGCCGACGCGGCGCTCGCGATGCCGAAGCACGCCACGCAGGCGAGCAGCAGCCGCTTGCGGCCGAACCGGTCGCCGAACGGCCCGAACACGAGCGCGCCCGCCATCAACCCGGCGAGCCCCGCGCCGAACACCGGTGCGAGCTGCGCGGGCGACAGCCCCCATTCCGCGCGGATGACGGGGGCGATGAACCCGATCGATGCGGTATCGAAACCGTCGATCGCGACGATCAGAAAGCACAGGACGACGATCGCGGCCTGAAACGGCGCCACGCGATGCCGGTCGATCCATTCGCTGACGTCGATGGACAGCGTATCGGCCATGATGATGTCTCCTCCAGGAAGGCGGTCGCGCGTCGTGTCGTTGAAATGCGCGCCGCGGGAATCGGCCAACCGCGCCGCGTTACGCGACGGACTTCAGGCAATCCTCGGCGCGCCAGCCGTGCAGCCAGTCGAGCGCGTCGTAGAACTGCGCCTGCGTGCGGCCGACCCAAAGGCCGTTGCGCACCTGCCGCTCGACGCCCTTCGCGTGATAAATCCGCCCCATCTCGCGCGCCGAATACAGCACGCGCGCGGTGCGCGGAATCCGCACACGTTCATACAGCGCGAACGCGGCCTCGAAGTCGCCATCGGTCCGGGCCACGGCCGCACCGAGCGTCACCGCGTCCTCGAGCGCCTGGCACGCGCCCTGTGCGATGTATTGCGTCATCGGATGCGCGGCGTCGCCGAGCACCGTCGCGCGGCCTTCGCTCCAGCGTTCGACCGGATCGCGATCGGCGGTCGCCCAGCGCTTCCACGACGTCGGCCGGTCGAGCATCTGCTTCGGCAGCGGATGGACGCCGTCGAAGTACGACAGCACTTCTTCCTTGCTGCCCTCGCGCACGCCCCAGGTTTCCTGCTCGCGGCTGTGGAACGTGACGACGAGGTTGTACTGCCGCCCGCCGCGCAGCGGGTAGTGGACGAGATGGCAATGCGGGCCGGCCCACACGACCGGCGCATTGATCTGCAGGTCCTGCGGCATGTTGTCGACGTCGACCACCGCGCGATATACGACGTGGCCCGTCACGCGATGCGCGTCGCCGATCAGCGCTTGACGGATCGCGGATTTCACGCCGTCGCAGCCGATCACTGCATCGGCTCGATAACGTTCGCCGTGCTGGTCGGTCACGGTCACGCCGTTGCCGTCCTGCTCGAAGCCGCACACCTGCGTGCTCGTCCGGAATTCGATCAGCGGATGATCCTTGACCGCCTCGTAGATCGACAGGTGAATGTCCGCGCGATGAATCACCGCATACGGATTGCCGAAGCGCTCGCGGTACGCGGCGCCCGTATCGACGCGCGCCACCTCGCGCGCATCGACCGCATCCATCAGTTGCAGCCAGTCGGTGAACACCGCCCGGCCGCGCGCGGCCTCGCCGACACCCAGCGCGTCAAGCGCGTTGAATGCGTTCGCCGCGAGCTGGATCCCCGCGCCGATCTCGCCGATCTCATCGGCCTGTTCGAGCAGCTTCACGCGGATGCCCTGGCGCGCGAGCGCGAGCGCCGTCGCGAGCCCGCCGATGCCGCCGCCGATTACCAGCACGCGCCGGCCGTTGTCTTTTGTCTCGCCCATGTCTGTCTCCTGCTTCGTGTTACGCGACGTAATCCGGTTGTCGCTGCGGTTGCGCGGCCTCGAATGCCGGCTCGTGCCGCGCGTGTTCAAACACCGCGAGGCTGCGCGGATACGCGCTCAGGTCGCAATCCATCCGCAACGCGTTCGCGACCTGCGGCACGAGGCATACGTCGGCGAGCGTCGGCGTGTCGCCGAAGCACCACGGGCCCTCGTCCGCACGCGCGAGCAGCCGTTCGACGCTAGCCATCCCTTCCGCGACCCAGTGCCGGTACCACGCGGTCTTCTGCTGCGGTGTGACCTTCAACTCGGTGTCGAGATAGCGCAGCACGCGCAGGTTGTTGACCGGATGGATGTCGCATGCGATCAGCGTCGCGAGCTCCAGCACGCGGGCACGATGGCGCAGTTCGAGCGGAATCAGTCGAGGCGTCGGCTGGATCTGGTCGAGGTAATCGAGGATCGCGAGCGACTGCCCGAGACGAAAATCCCCATCGACCAGCGCCGGCACCGCGGCCGACGGGTTCACGTTCGCGACGTAGGCCGCCTCGCGATGCTCGCCGGTACGGATGTTCACCGGCAGCGTGTCGTACGGCAGTCCTTTCAGCGCGAGCGCGATGCGCACCCGGAAGGACGTCGAACTGTTGAAGAAGCTATGCAGTTGCACGATGTCGCCTTTCGAGGAAGATGCGTCAGACCACGCGCACGGTCAGCTCGCCGAGCCGTTCGACGCCGACCTTCATCACGTCGCCCGCGACCACTGCGCCAACGCCTTCGGGCGTGCCCGTGAAGATCACGTCGCCCGGTTCGAGGCGGAAGAACTTCGACAGGTCGGCCACCGTTTCCGCGACCGACCAGATCAGGTGCGACACGTCGCTCTTTTGCTTCGTCGCATCGTTGACGGTCAGCCACAGGCCGCCCTGTTCGAAGTGACCGACGTCGCTCGCCGGATGCACGGGCCCAATCGGCGCAGAGCGGTCGAAGGCCTTGCCGATTTCCCACGGCCGGCCCATCTCGCGCATCTTCATCTGCAGGTCGCGGCGCGTCATGTCGAGGCCGACCGCGTAGCCCCACACGTGTTCGAGCGCGCGCTCGAGCGGGATGTCCGAACCGCCCTTGCCGATCACCGCGACGAGCTCGGCTTCGTAGTGATAGTTCTGCGTCTGCGACGGATAGGCGAGATCGAGCGTGTCGCCGTACGCGACCGGCACGATCGAATCGGCCGGCTTGCAGAAGAAGAACGGCGGCTCGCGATCGGGATCGAAGCCCATTTCACGTGCATGGGCCGCGTAGTTGCGACCGACGCAATACACGCGGCGCACCGCGAACTGCGCGTCACTGCCGACGACGGGGAGCGCCACGGGCGCTTCGGGCGGGAAAACGAAAGTCATGAATGGCTCCAGCATCAATACGAATGAAGGGGGCGCGCCGCCGCAGCGACGCACGGAAAACGGGAAACGAATCGTCGAAACCGGCCGGCGTCAGTCGCGCGCTTCGCGCAGCAGGTTTAGCGCGGACAGCACGGGCCGGTCGGAATAGCTGAACAGCACGCTGTCGGACGATGCAGACAGCCGCACGGGCACCCACGACGGCGCGACGAAGATGTCGTGCGGCGCGAATTCGAAGGCATTGCCGCCGATATGCGCGGTACCGCGGCCTTCGACGACGCAGTAGATCGTCGCGTCGGTGCTGCGGTACGTGCGGCCGTCGAAACCGGCCGGCAGGAACTGCATGAAGGTGGCGATCGTCGGCATCGGCCAGCCGCCCGTCGCGGGGTTGACGTAGCGCAGCTTCACGCCGTCCCACGCATCGAGCTCGCCGTTCCGGTACAGCGCGTCGAGCGCCTCGCGAGTGCGGGCATACGGGTAGCTGAATACCGGCGACGTCGGATCGCTCGCGCGATGCCGCACCGGCACCATGTTGTGACCGAAGCGCGCGAAGCTGTCGCCTTCCGGGCGATTCACCGGCTGCACGGCTTCCGGGTAGTTCTCCGCGAAGCCTGCGTCGAGGTTCGCGAGCAGCGGGATGTCGAGCCCGTCGAGCCATACGACCGGTTCGCCGCCCGCTTCCTCCGGCGGGTTGCCGTGGTCGTGCCATGCCCACGACGGCGTGATGATGAAGTCGCCCGGATGCATCGTCGTGCGCTCGCCGTTCACGGCCGTCCACGCGCCACGCCCTTCGACGATGAAGCGCAACGCCGACTGCGTGTGCCGGTGGCTCGGCGCGATCTCGCCCGGCAGGATCAACTGCAGGCCCGCGTACAGGGTCGGTGTCATGCTCGACTTGCCGGGCAGCCCCGGGTTCTCCAGCACCAGCACCCGACGCACGGCTTCTTCCGCGCTGATCACGCTGCCGGCCTGCATCACGAGGTCGCGCACCTGCGCGTATTTCCAGATCGCGGCCTGCGCGGCCGGCTGCGGGGTTTTCGGCACGAGGTTGTGCAGCGATTCCCACAGCGGCGCCAGGCGTTGCTCGGCGATCCGTGCGTAGTAGGCGGCGCGCGACGCGTCCGGGTGGGTCGTCATGATGTCTCCTTGGAGTCGGCCGATCGGCGTCGGCGCTATGTCGGGGCGGGACCGTGCTGCAGTCCGTTAGTGGATTTATATTCGACCCAGACATACCCGGTAAAATGATCAAATCATCTGATCCATATGTTTCTGGATATACCTACTCGCGACGAGGCATGCGATGGACTGGACCCACCGGCTGCGACTGCGGCATCTGCAGGTACTGTTGAGCCTTGCCGGCACCGGCAATCTGAGCCAGTCGGCGGTCGCGCTCGCCACCACGCAGCCCGCGCTGTCGAAATGGCTGAAGGAACTGGAAGAGGATGTCGGGCTGCCGCTGTTCGAGCGGCATGCGCGCGGCCTGCGGCCGACGCCGTACGGCGAAGCATTGATCGAGCATGCGCGCCGCGTCGAAGCGCAGCTCGACATCGCACGCGACGACATGGCCGCGCTGCGGGAAGGCGGCAGCGGCCTCGTGACGATCGGTACGTCCGGCGTGGCGGCGGCCGACACGGTGCCGCTCGCGGTGTCGCAATTGCTGAAACGGATGCCGCGCGCGCAGGTCCGGATGACCGAAAGCACGATGAACCAGCTGATGCCTCAGCTCGCACGCAGCGAACTGGATATCGTCGTGGGCCGCTCGGGGTCGACATCCGTCGATCCGCTGCTGCATGCCGAAGCGCTGTATGTCGATCCGGTCGTGTTCGTCGCGCGGCCCGGCCACGCGCTCGCCGGTGCGACGTCGGTCGACTGGGACGACGTGCTCGCCTACTCGTGGATCGTATGGCCGTCGGGCACGCCCGTGCACAACGCGCTGGAGGCCGCGCTGTCGGCCGCCGGCCGCGCACGGCCGCCACACTGCGTCGAATCGAATTCGTCGATCCTCAACCTCACGCTGCTGAACAACACCGACCTGCTCGGCGTGGCATCGCACCGCGCTGCGCAGCGCTTCGCGCAACTGAACGCGATCCGGATCCTGCCGATGCAGCTCGAGGGCCAGGGTGCGGTGTCGATGTACTGGCATCCCGACAGCGCGAATCGCGCGGCCGTGGCCGCGACGATCGAGTGCCTGCGCGCCTGCGCGGCGCCGCAGGTCGGCGGATGGGAGAAAGTGAAGGCGGAATGAATGGCGCGGCCCGGTGTCAACCGGGCCGTGTTGCCGTGTTGCCGTGTTGCCGTGTTGCCGTGTTGCCGTGTTGCCGTGTTGCCGTGTTGCCGTGTTGCCGTGTTGCCGTGTTGCCGTGTTGCCGTGTTGCCGTGTTGCCGTGTTGCCGTGT
>NZ_JAIZRT010000007.1:0-600817 GCF_020420065.1 Burkholderia sp. AU31624 | reverse complement strand
GGCCAACGAGAGTCTGGACCGGGCGCTGACGTGGCGCGAGCCACGGAAGGTAACGAAGTCGCTCACGGTTCAGTACGACCGGGTGATGTACTTGCTGGACGATACGCCGGAGAACCGGAAGTTGATCCACCGTCAGATCGAGGTATGGGAGTACCCGGATGGGCGGATCGAGATTCGGGCTGACGATCGTGCGTTGAGCTGCAGGCAATACGATCGCCTGGCCGAAATCGATCGAGGTGCCGTCGTCGAGCACAAGCGCTTGAGTCATGTGCTGCAGGTCGCGCAAGCGCTGCAGGCGCAACGCGATAACAGTCGAATCGGTAAAGCTCCGTCACGAACACATCGCGGCGACTCAACCCGGACCGACCGAAACGAACCCCAAGCGGGCAAGAAGAAGCAACGTGAGATCACGCAGGCCGACGTCGAGCATGTGATCGTGGAGCTGGCGCAACGTAGGCAACCCGCCAAGCCAGCAGACAAACCTGGCCGTCGGTCTCCAAAAGCCGGATGCCGATTGGCGCTGGCCGGGGCAGCGTGTCATCGACCGATCTCGACGCCGGCATCGAGCCAGCCGCGCATCATGATAGCGACCTCGTCACGCAGCCACTGGCGGAACAGTCGGTACTCCGGGCGCGAGTGCGCATTCCTGTGCGTGATCAGGTAATGATGGCGATCACGAAACACGAGGACATCCTGCACCGGGCGCACCAGCACGCCCGCATCGATCTGCCGGTGCACGAGGTGGTGCCAGCCCAGCAGCGTGCCCTCGCCGGCCTCGGCCTGCGCGACGAGGAGCCGGTAATCGTTGCTTTCCAGATACTTGCTCCCGGCCAGCGTATCGGTGCCGTCGCTCTGCTGGAACCAGTTGCGCCACACGCGCCAGTCGACGTGCTCGCACACCTGGGCACGGCCGAGCATCGACAGGTTCAGCGTCGGACACGACAGCAGGTCCAGCGGCTTCAGCGACCTGCCATGAAAATGCCGCTCGCGAAACGACGGGCTGCACACCGGATACACGATGTCGTGGAACAGCGGTTCGGCTTCGAACTCCGGGGCGCGCGGCGGGTTCTTCGTAATGATCACGTCAGGCTCGATGAGGCCGTCGAGTTCCATGAAATGCTCGGTGACGATCACGTGCAGCTGGATATCCGGAAACCGCTCGCGAAACGCGGGCAGTCGCGACGACAGCCACAGTGCGGAAAACGTGTGCGACGCACAGACCATCAGCGCGTGCTTGTCGGTCCGGCGCACAGCCTCCGCCGCCTCGGCGATGTTCATGATCGACAGGTACGACGCGTTGTACAGGACCCGCCCGGCATCCGTCAGCGCGATATGCCTGCCCGTGCGCTCGAACAGCGCGACATCGAGCGAATCCTCGAGTTCCTTGATCTGCCGGCTGATCGCGGCCTGCGTCACGCACAGTACCTCGGCTGCCTGAGTGAAGCTCTCGTAGCGCGCCGCCGTCACGAAGCAGCGCAGCGCGCGCAGCGACGGCATCTGCGCGAGAAGTCGGTCGGCAAACAATTGCTTCTTCAACATGGCTTCCACTCTCAAAACGGCGGTCGGACGCTGCGCCGACGAACGCGTCGACGGCAGTCCCGCCGGCTGCCCTCAGTCAGTCTCGTCGCCAACCTTTCAATTAGCCGATATTGCAGCTTGCGCATCGGCCGGGTGACTCGCAAGAGCGGCTCGGCCGTGGAAACGGCGTCACGACGATGCTATTTTCGATCGATTGTGCACCGCATCGCTATTATCGGAAGCGATGATGGGGACGGCAACACGCACGTCGGGCAGACACCTCCGCTCCGTGCCTGGCCGGTGCGCAGCAAACGCAGCCGGTACCGTCACGATGTCGCGCCACGCCGCCAAGTGCGGATCGCGCTTTCCCTCGTGCGTCACCTGCGGGGCGCTCGCCGGCGATCGGCCTGTGACCATTCCCGCGCAACAGGGTGCAGCACGACATCGCGGTCGATCGTCGGCAGAGCGCGCCCCGCCGAAACCGCTCCGCCAACCGGCAACGCGGGCCGTGCGGGCCTGCGATGCCGCGCGCTCCGCATCGCTCAGTCGAGCTTCAGCCAGGTAGTCTTCAGTTCGCAGTATTGATCGTGCGCGTACACGGATTTGTCGCGACCGCCGAACCCCGACTGCCTGAATCCGCCGAATGGCGTCGACAGGTCGCCTTCGCCGAAGCAGTTCACCGTGACCGTTCCCGCGCGAATCCGTGCCGCGACCTTGTGCGCACTGTTCACGTTGTCGGTCCAGAGCGACGCAGCGAGCCCGTAGCACGTATCGTTCGCGATCCGCACAGCATCTTCGACGTCCTCGTACCCGATGAAACAGACGACCGGCCCGAACACTTCGTCGCGTGCGATGCTCATCTCCGGCGTCACCTGGTCGAAGATCGTCGGTTCGACGAACCAGCCGCCGGTTTCGGCGAGAATTGCCTGCCCGCCGCACACCACGTGCGCGCCTTCCGCCTTCGCCTTCTCGATATGGCCGAGCACCTTGTCGTAGTGCTTCTGCTCGATCAGCGCACCGAGCTTCACGTCCGGGTCGAGCGGGTCGCCGGTCTTCCAGCCGCCGAGCACCACCCGAACCTTCTCCAGCAGTTCCGCCTTGAGGCTCGAAGGCACGAGGATCCGCGAACCGGCGCTGCAGTTCTCGCCCATGTTCCAGAACGCGGCCGCGACCGCCTGTTCGGCGACCGCGTCGAGATTCGCGACGTCCGGCAGGATCACCTGCGGGTTCTTGCCGCCGCATTCGAGCACGACGCGCTTCAGGTTCGTATCGGCCGAGTAGTGCAGGAAGCGCTTGCCGGTCGAGGTCGAGCCGGTGAACGCGACGAGATCGACGTCCGGATGGCGGCCGATCGCCTCGCCTGCCTCGCCACCGAACCCGGTGACGACGCTGAACACGCCCGGCGGCACGCCGGCTTCCCGCGCGAGATCGGCGATGCGCAGCGTCGACAGCGACGTCTGCTCGGCCGGCTTCACGACAACGCTATTGCCCACCGACAATGCGGGGCCGATTTTCCACGCGAGCATTAGCGCCGGGAAATTCCACGGCAGCACGGCGCCGACGACACCGATCGGCTCGCGCGTGATCATGCTGACGACACCGCTGCCGGACGGCGACAACGCGTCGTAGCGCTTGTCCGTCACCTCCGCGTGCCAGCGAATGCACGCGGCCGACTCGGGAATGTCGAGCCCCAGGCACTCGCCGATCGGCTTGCCGGCTTCCAGCGCCTCGAGCAGCGCGAGTTCCTCCGCATGCTCGTCGATCAGCTGCGCGACGCGCAGCAGCACCGCCTTGCGATGCGCGGGCGCGGACTTCGACCAGACACCCGACTCGAATGCTTCGCGCGCAGCCGCGACCGCGCGATCGACGTCGCGCTCATTACAGCGCGCTACTTCGGCGAGCACCTTGCCCGACGCCGGGTTGAGCGTCGCGAACGTCTCGCCCGACGCCGCCGCACTGCGCTCGCCCGCGATGAACGCGCGGCCGTCGAGCGACAACGCGTTCGCCTTCTGCTTCCAATCCTGATGGGTCGTCATGTCGTTTCCTTAATGATCAAAGCTCGGCACCGGCCGAGAATTCCTTCGCCCAGATCGTCGCCGACACGGCAAGGTCGACGAGCGGCCGAACCGGCAGCGGCCGCGGATGCGGCTGCTTCAGCAACTGCTGCACGAGACTGTTCGATTCGCCGAGCGCGTATTCGGCGATCAGCTTGCCGGACGACGACCCGCGGCTCAGCCCGAGACCGTTGCAGCCGATCGCCTCGTAGAGACCGTCATCGCGCTTGCCGAACAATGCGCCGTTGTTCGCGGACAGGCACAACGGCCCGCCCCACGTATATTCGAGTTCAACGCCACCGAGCATGGGGAAGCGGCGCTCGAACGAGCGCTGATGCAGATGCCGCGCCTTCGCGAGATCCGCAGGCGACACCCTCACGTCCGGCCGGAACGCGAAATGGTTACGCACGCAAATGCGATCGGTGATCAGGCGCCGCACCGTCGTGCCCATCGGATCGGCCGGAATCACCGCCCACGACCGCGTTCCGCCGAGCTTCGCGACTTCGTCGGCATTCATCTGCCGCGTGAGCGACGCGAACGTATAGACGGGCAGCAATCCGTTCGAATGGATGCCGAAGGTCGCTGCGTACGCATTCGTGCACAGGATGACCTGCTTTGCGACGAGGGTGCCGCCGGCGAAATGCAGCGCGCGCGTGTCGCCGCGCGGCTCGATCCGCGTGACCGGGCTGAGCTCGAACACCGTCACATTGTCCGGCTGCGTGGCCGCGAGGCCGCGCATCAGCGCGGCGGGCTGCACCGTGCTGCAGCCCGGCGTGAACAGCGCGCCCGTGTAGAAGTCGGTGCCGGTCACGGCCCGGATGGCCGGCAGGTCGAGCCACTCGAACGCTTCGCCGATACGCGACAGGCCGTCCGCGAAATGCGCGAGCGCCGCGGCGCCCTTCCTGTTGACCGATGCGTGGAATTTGCCGTCGTCGCGCCAGTCGCAATCGATACCGAAGCGCCGCACGATGTCGCGCACATAGTCGATGCCGTGGCGCTGGAACCGCACGTCGGCGCGGTCCTCGTCGATGCTGCGCGAGTAGCTTTCGCTGCTGATGTCGTGCGGCAGGTCGACGAAGAATCCGGAATTGCGCCCGGCGGTCGTGCGGCCGATCCGGTCGGCCTCCACGAGCGCGATCGACGCGCCGGGCGCGAGCTCCGCGAGCCGGCGAGCCGCGCACAGCCCCGTGATGCCGCCGCCGACGACGACCCAGTCGAACCGGCCATCGGACGTGACGGTGCGCGCGTCCGGTGCGGGCGGCAGGCTCTCCCACCAGCCGTTCATACCGTCCGGCGCCGGAAACCGCGCGAATTCCAGATTCGAACGCATGATGAATTACCGGCCGTCGCGCAGCAGCGGCTTCACGAGCTTCGCGAACGCGTCGCGCTCGTCGCCCGACAGCGCGCCGAGCGGTGCGCGTGCGACCCCGACCGGCAAACCGGCGAGCTCACACCCGTAACGCACGTACTGAATGAACTTGCCGCTGCGCTCGAGCAGTTCGAGCACCGGCAGCAATTGCGCCATCAGCTTGCGGCCGGTCGCGAAATCGCCGCGCGTCACGCACGCATCGAACAGGGCGGTGTGTGCTTCCGGCAGGAAATTCGACGCGCCGCCGACCCAGCTGCGCGCGCCCCATGCGAAGAACTCGAGCGCCTGGTCGTCCATGCCGCAGCTCAGCACGAGCCGGCCGCTGAAATGCGTGGACAGGTGATGCAGATGCGCGATGTCGCCGGTGCTCTCTTTCATCGCAACGAAATTCTCGCGCTCGAGCAGCGTCTCGAGAATCCCGTCACCGATTTCGGTGCCGGTGCGGGCCGGAAAGTTGTACAGCATGATCGGCATGTCGAGCGCGTCGTCGATCGTGAGCAGGTGCGCGAGCAGTTCCTGCTGCGTCGGCTGCGCGTAGTACGGCGCTGCCACGAGCAGCGCATCCAGCCCCGCACGTTTCGCTTCGCGGCCGAGGCGCAGCACTTCCTTCGTCGTCGTCGCGTTGATGCCCGCGGTCAGGAACGTCATGCCGCCGGCAGCAGCCGCGACGGTGTCGAACGTGCGCACGCGCTCGTCGAAGCTCAACGCGTAGTATTCGCCCGTCGTGCCGCCGACGCCGAGACCGGACACGCGGCCGGCGAGATCAGCCGCATGCCGGCCCAGCAGTGCGTGATCGATTTCGCCGTCCGCGTCGAACGGGGTGACCAGCGGTGTGTGTACGCCCTCGAAGCTCATTTCAATTCCTCATTCAGGTGAGTGGGTGCCCGGTTCCCGTCGTCACGCAGGAGCCGGCACTGGACAAGACGTCGGCGCGCGCCACGCGTGTTTCGCGCAGCCACGCCGATCGATTCGTCATGCGGTTCTAACCATGCGTCCGCCCGATCCGGTTCCGGCGATCAGGCAAACGCGTCCGCGTGTGCATAGATCGGAAACTGGGCGCACAGATCGCGCACGCGAGTGCGGACCGCGCGCTCGACGCCCTCGTCCCCGTCCGGATTGCGCTCGAGCGCCGCCACGACCGCGAGGATCATGTCGCCGATCTGCTCGAACTGCGCGGGCCCGAAGCCGCGCGTCGTGCCGGCGGGCGTGCCGAGCCGGATCCCGGACGTGACGGTCGGGTTTTCCGTATCGAACGGAATTCCGTTCTTGTTGCAGGTGATGCCGGCACGCTCCAGCGCCCTCTCGGCCTGCATGCCGGTAATGCGCCGCGCGCGCAGGTCGACGAGCAGCAGGTGGTTGTCGGTGCCACCGGTAACGAGCGTCAGGCCGCCGGCCGTCAGCACCTGTGCGAGCGTTTGCGCGTTGAGCAGCATCTGGTCGATATAGCGCGTGAACTCCGGGCGCAGGGCTTCCGCGAAGGCCACCGCCTTGCCCGCGACGACATGCATCAGCGGGCCGCCCTGAAGCCCCGGAAATACCGCCGAGTTGATCTGCTTCGCGACGTCGGCGTGGTTCGTCAGGATGAAACCGCCGCGCGGGCCGCGCAGCGTCTTGTGCGTGGTCGACGTCACGACGTCGGCGAACGGCACCGGGTTTGGGTGGCGGCCGGCCGCGACGATGCCGGCGATATGCGCCATGTCGACCATCAGCTTCGCGTCGACGCTGTCAGCGATCTCGCGGAACGCAGCAAAATCCAGCGCGCGCGGATACGCGGAATAGCCCACGATGATCAGCTTCGGCCGATGGCGCTGCGCGAGCCGGCGCACGTCGTCGTAATCGATGCGCAGCGTGTCCGGGCTCACGCCGTACTGCACCGCGTTGAACCACTTTCCCGACAGCGCGGGGCGTGCGCCATGCGTCAGGTGGCCGCCCGCATCGAGCGACATCCCCATCACCGTGTCGCCCGGCTTGACGAGCGCGAGCATCACCGCGCCGTTGGCCTGCGCGCCCGAGTGCGGCTGCACGTTCGCGTGGATCGCGTCGAACAGCGCGCACGCGCGGTCGATCGCGAGCGCCTCGATCCGGTCGACATGGTCGCAACCGCCGTAGTACCGGCGCGACGGATAGCCTTCCGCGTACTTGTTCGTCAACACGGTGCCCTGGGCTTCCAGCACCGCCGCGGACGCGATGTTTTCGGATGCAATCAGTTCGATCTGCGTCTGCTGGCGACGCAACTCCAACGCGATTTCAGATGCGATCACCGGATCGCGGCTCTGAAGAGTTTCGGAAAAAAAGCGGGCGTTCTCGTTCACTTGGTGACTCCGCGACGCGATTCGTTACGTGCTGCGTGGATTCAATGCACCGCGCGCTGCCAGGCCGGCGCCGTCGTGACGGCCCCCGGCCCCGGGCCGCCGGCATCGGCGAGCGCACGCGCGTGGCCCTATTGCTGCAGCCAGGCCTTCAGCTTCTCCGGATGGGTGTCGACGAACTTCTTCGCGGCGCTTGCGTAGTCGTTCGTGCTGTTGCCTTCGAACTCAATCGCCTCGACGTCGGCCAGCGTCAGCTTCAGGTGCTTGAAGAACACGTCGGCGCGCGGAAACTTGCCCGCGAACCTCTTCGATGCGAACGCGTGGATCTGCTCCTCACCGCCCAGCGTGCCCTTCGGGTCCTTCAGGTAACGCATCTGCCACTTCTGGAACAGCCAGTGCGGGCTCCAGACCGTCGCGACGATCCACTGCTTCGACTGGTACGCACGCGACACGCTGGCCAGCATCCCGGCCTCGCTCGACGCCTGGAGGGTGTAGCCGTCCAGGCTGTAGCCCTTGATCGTCCGCTCCGACGCCTGCATCAGGCCGCCGCCCGGTTCGATGCCCTGGATCGTGCCGTTCAGCTTGCTCTTGACCTCCGGCTTGTTCAGGTCGGCGATCGACGACAGCTCCGACTCCGGAACGTAGGTCGGCACGGCCCAGCCGTTCTTGCCGCCGGTGTAGATAACGCCCACGTCATCCAGGTCGTTCTTGTACTTCGCGTAGTACGCACCGTGCGTGAGCGGCAGCCAGCCACCGACCATGATGTCGAGATCGCCACGCGCGACGCCCTGATACTGGATGCCGATGTCGGCCTGCACGAACTGCACCGGCTGCTTGAGTTGCGTCTCGAGCACGTACTTCGCGACGTTGGCCACCGCGAGCACGTCCGCCCAGTTGGTGACCGCTATCTTGACCGGCTCCGCCGCCGACGCGGCACCCACACTTGCGCTGCAGGCGACCACCGTCGATATGGCAAGTTTCGCGAGAAGCGACTTGAACGTATGGGTATTCATCTAGTACTCCTTTTTAATCACGCGAATCTTTCGAAGATGAGGAACGCCTTCGATCGGCGTTTCCGGTCTCCACGCACTGCTACACCGGTTCCGCCGCGACACCGTGGCCGCGGCGCTTCATCGTCCTTCAATGATCGTCGACTGCCGTGTCCGTCAGGTCCGTGCCGCGTCGCGCGGCTCAGCCTTGCCGGCGCGCGCGAGCGGCCTTTTCACCTTCTTCTTCGCCTTCACACCGAAGCTCTCGGTCAGGCGATCCAGCACGATCGCGAGCAGCACGACGCCGAGCCCGCCTTCGAAGCCGATCCCGATGTCGAGACGCTGGATCCCGCTCAGCACGTATTCGCCGAGGCCGCCCGCACCGATCATCGACGCGACCACCACCATCGATAGCGCCATCATGATCGTCTGGTTCACGCCGGCCATGATCGACGGCAATGCGTTCGGCAGCTGGACCTTCCACAGCAGCTGCCAGTCGGTGCTGCCGAACGAACGGCCGGCCTCGATCAATTCCTCGCGCACCTGCCTGATGCCGAGTGTCGTCAGCCGCACGACGGGCGGCATCGCGAACACGATCGTCGCGATCACCGCCGGCACGCGTCCGAGCCCGAACAGGATCACGGCCGGGATCAGGTACACGAATGCGGGCATCGTCTGCATGAAGTCGAGCAGCGAGCGCAAGATCATGCCGATCCGGTTGTTGCGCGCCCCCCAGATGCCGAGCGGCACACCGATCACTAGGCTGAAGAATGTCGCCGCGGTAACGAGCGCGAGGGTCGACACCGTCTGCGCCCACAGGCCCATGTAATGGATGACGAGCAGCGCGCAACCGACGAAGATCGAAAACACGACGCCCCGGCGCCACAGCGCGAGGCCCACCAGGATCACGACCATCGCGATGAACGGCACGGCGGCGAGACCGTCCTCGAGTAGCTTCACGACTGCGCCGAGGCCCGCCGAGAACGTGTCGAAGCCGCCACGGAAATGCAGAAACAGAAAGTTGACGACATTCTCCGCGAACTTCCCGATCACCGACGAATTCATGCTGCCCTCCGTTGCATCATCTGCTTGAGTATCGTCCGGCAGGACACGACGCCCGCCAGTCGCCCCGCTCCGTCCGTCACCGGCACGTCGTGCTGCTGCGTCAGCGCGATCGACGCGAGCCGATGCAGGTCCGTATCGATCGACACCGCGTTAAAGTCTTTCAGGAACGCGTCGCGAATCGGCTTCGCGCCGGACCGGTGCAGCGCGGCGGGTGTGACGCAGCCAAGGTAACGGCCGGATTCGTCGCACACGTAGCCGCATTCCGCACCGCTGTCGATCAGCTGGTTCAGATAGCGGTCGGACGGCGTGAGCGCATCGCAGCGAAGCAGCCCGCGCTCGACCGGCGTCATCATGCTCGATGCCTTCATGAAGCGCGACACGTCGACGTTGCGGAAGAAGTCCTGCACGTACGCGTCGGCCGGCGTCTGGATCAGTTCGGCGGGCGTGCCGACCTGGATCAGGCAACCGTCCTTCATGATGCCGATGCGGCCGCCGATCTTGACGGCTTCCTCGATATCGTGGGAAATGAACACGATCGTGCGCTGCTCTTCCTTCTGCAGGCGCAGCAGCTCGTTCTGCATTTCGAAGCGGATCAGCGGGTCGAGCGCGGAGAATGCCTCGTCCATCAGCAGTACCGACGGATTCACCGCCAGTGCGCGGGCAAGGCCCACACGCTGCTGCATGCCGCCGGACAACTCGCTCGGCAGCAGTTTCTCGTACGAGCCGAGGCCAACGCGCTCCAGCGCCGCGCGCGCGACTTCGTAGCGCTGTGTCTTCCTGATCCCCGCGACTTCGAGCCCGTACGCGATGTTGTCGAGCACGGTGCGGTTCGGCAGCAGCGCGAACGACTGGAACACCATCGCCATCTTCTGGCGCCGGACGTCGCGCAGTTCCGGCGTCGACATCGGTGCGATGTCGCGGCCTTCGAGCACGACCTGCCCGGCCGTCGGCTCGATCAGCCGGTTCAGCAATCGGACGAGCGTCGACTTCCCCGAACCCGACAGCCCCATGATCACGAAGATCTCGCCGGCGCGCACGCTCAGGCTCACGTCGTTGACCGCGACCATGTTGCCGGTTTCCGCGAAGATCTCGTTGCGCCCGACGCCGCGCTTCATCATCTCGATCGCACGTTCGGGCTTCGGCCCGAAAATCTTCGACAGGTGCTTGACGGTCAGGATGTCCGCTCCGGTCGCGATACTTGACCGTGCAATCGACGGCGCATCGCCGGCGTGGATTGCTCCGGGGGGAAGTACGTCGCCCGGCGCAAACGTCATATTTGGAGCCATTCTGTCATCCCGACTGACTGGTAAGGGAAGCCGCGAACTTCGTCCGGGTCGTCATCGATCTCCCGCCTGGCGTGGGCCCGATGCCGCTCCTGCGTGGTTGACGGCGCTGATGCAGTGAATGCAGCGTATCAATCCAATTTCGTCGCTCCAGATACATTTTCTGTGCGCTTTTCCATACCTTTGGTAATGCATCGTTTCGGGGCGAAAAAGCGTGATCGCCGCAAAACGGTGCGAAATAGGCGAAAAGCAATACCGGCGCGGCTGTGTGGCATTTTGCGGGGACGGCGGCCCAGCGGAGCGCGCAGCGCGCCCAAGCGTCCGCTAGGGGAAAATCCCGACGCGGGGACCTAAGGGAAACTACCGGGAAATCAGGCCAGCGACTTCGCGAGCCGCTTTGGATCATTCGTACATGACGAATTGCCCGCTGCCCCCTATCAGGGTGCCGGCGGCTGTCGATCGACTGCGCGCCTACCGCGCGGCAACCGCGGCACGCAGATGGCGGCCAATGCCAAGCCCGTCACGCTTTTTCGCTGCCCGCATCGACAGGTTTTGCCTAGACTTTCGCTGATTGGCCTACATCACTCAGGGAGCAGCAAGCAGCATGCATGAACGCCCGAAGCCCATCGCGGATTTCGTCCGGATCGCCGGCGAACTGTTCCAGTCGGAAAAGCTGCCCGCCGCCGCGCGCGCGTTCGCACCGCACGTATTCGCACGATTGCAGCAGCCGTCGGACAATGGCGTGCGCAACGCAGTGCGCTACCCCGCATGCGAATGGCTTGGCCCGGCGCTTCAGGCCGTCGCACGCGTGAACCCGACGTTCGCAGCCGTCGCGCGGCTGATCGTGTCGCTGGAGCCGGTAGTCGGCTGGACGCGGCGTACGTCCGGAAAGGACGGGAGCCCGAACTACATTGATGGGCACGTGAACGGAATGATCTGCGGGCCCGGCGGTGCCGAAAGCCGCGACGACATTCAACTCGGCTTCTCGCTGATGATGCCCGGCGTGCGATACCCCGATCACGGCCACGCGCCGGAGGAAGCCTACGTGCTGATGACCGCCGGTGAATTCCGGCAGCAGAACGGCGAATGGTTCGATCCCGGGGTCGGCGGCGGCATCCACAACCCGCCCGGCGCGCTGCATGCGATGCGCTCCGGCGACGTGCCGTTCCTCGCGATCTGGTGTCTGCTGAATTGAACCAGCGATCGTCGCGATCAGAACGACGTTCGAATGCCTGCCGTCACCGCCCATGGGTCGAATCCCGGCGTCACCGTCGCCGCCGGGTTGTTCAGAAGCGCGAATCCTTGTGTCGAATGACTGTTGTTCAGGATCGTCGTCGCGAAGCCATACAGCTGCGTGCGCTTCGACAGGTAGTACACGTAGCCGACATCGCAAGCGATCGCGCGCGCATCGCCATTCTCGATACGCCGCGACACGCCGACGTTGATGTCGCCGAACCCGACGCGCACGCGCGCATTAAGCAACGCGGCGGAGGCGAACCATCTCGTGCCGTCGGTACGCTTCGAATACACGTAATTCCCGCCCACCACCATGCGACCGAAGTCGTATGCGGCGGTCAGTACATGCGTGAGCTGCGACGACGCGTCGGATGCCGTCGCGCTCGCGTAGTACTGGTAACGGTTGAAGCCATAGCCGACCAGCACGCCGTTCTTCGCGTACTGGAGGTTCGCGCCGACGTTGCGCGCGTTCAGCGTCTGCCCGGCAGGATCCTGCGCACCGAACGAATAGCCGATCTCGCTCGACCAGCCGCCGAGCGCTTCCGGCGTCCGGTAGCGCACCGCGTTCCGGTAGAACCCGCCGGTGCCGCTCGAACCGAGCGTCGTCGTGTGTTCGAGCGACATGATCGCGGCTGGATTCGCGAGCCCGTACGTGCCGACGTCGGACGCGAGAAACACCCAGTAGATCGGCAGGTACAGATAGCCGGCGTCGACGCTGCCGAACGGCCCCGACAACCCGACCGATGCGCCCCGATTGAACTCCGTCGCGCCGCCTCCCATCCCCGATTCGATATTGAAGCCCGTCTCGAGCCGGAAATTCGCGCGATAGCCGCCGCCGAGATCTTCCTTGCCGAGCAGCCCGAAGCGCGATGCCTGCAGGTTGCCGCTGGCCGCCGACGCGGTCGTTCCAGTCGTGCTGTTGAAGCGGCCGTACTGCACGGCTGCATCGACGATGCCGTACATGACCAGCGTCGACTGCGCATGCCCGGCGTGGCTGGCGCAGGCGAGCGCGACGGCACCGGCCGTGCGCAGCCCGGTTTTCAGTCGGGGCGTGAAGCGAAGGCGCCAGCGCAATGCGGCGGCGCGGCGAACGGGACGGATGGCGGCGGTACGGGAAGCGAGTCGGTTCATGACAGCGGCTCTGCGAGGCGAGTGGAGTATCGAGTCAGCGGGTGAAGGAAACCGGGTGTGCAATATCAGAAACCTGGATCGCACGCGGAATGACGTTCGCTCGACGGAACGTATCCGCAACGCGTTGCTGTGCGCCGAGCACGGTCGAATTGACGGGCAGCAGCCCGAATGCGGATCGTGCGAGATAGCGCTCGACGACGGGCTGCGGCACCCCGATCTCGCGAGCAATCAACTGTGCGGCGTCGCTGCGATGAGCGGCCGTCCACGCGTCGCCTCGCGCGACCGCCGACAGCACATCCGACAACACCTCGGGGTGGGCCTTCGCGAAATCCGGCGCACCGAGAAAGAAGCTGTACGGCTGCACGATGCCCGACGCATAGTCGGCGATCGTGCGCACGCCGAGCGTCTGCTGGACGACCGCGAGATACGGATCCCAGATGACCCACGCGTCGACCTTGCCGCCTTCGAAGGCCGCGCGTGCGTCGGCGGGCGACAAAAAGGCGGGCTTGATGTCCGCATAGGTCAGGCCGGCTTTTTCGAGCGCGGCAACGATCAGGTAGTTCGAACTCGACCCGCGGGCGAATGCCACCGTCCGCCCTTTCAGGTCGGCGACCGATTTGAGCGGCGAGCCGTCGAGCACGATGATGGCCTCGTTGTGCGGACCGGCGGGTTCGGCCGCCAGGTAGACGATCCGGGCGCCCGCCGCCTGCGCGAAGATCGGCGGTGGCGAGCCCGTATAGCCGAGATCGATCGAGCCGGCATTCATCGCCTCGAGCAGCGGCGGCCCGGCCGGGAATTCGGTCCATGCGATGTCGAAGCCGCGCGCGGCGAGCGGCTTGTCGAGCGAGCGCTGCGCCTTCAGCAGCGTGAGCGGCGTGCCCTTCTGGTAGCCGATGCGCAGCGTTCGGCCGGTGTCGGCATGCACGCCGCCGGCGAATGGCGCAGCGAACGCGGCCACGGCTGCAGCCTGTGCGGTGCGGAGAAACGAACGTCGGGAAAACTTCATGATCGGAGGTTCCTTATCGGATGGATTCGACGGGAAGAATGTGTGCGCTACGCACGCACCGGTCGCTGGAGCCCAAGATGCTCGCGCAACGTAGAGCCGGTGTAGGCCGTGCGGAACAGCCCGCGCCGCTGCAACTCGGGCACGACGAGCGAACAGAACGCATCGAGGCCGCCCGGCAGTTCGGCCGGCATCACGTTGAAGCCGTCGGCCGCGTCGCGCTCGAACCACGTCTGCATCAGGTCGGCCACGGTTGTCGCACTGCCGACCACCGTCACGTGCCCGCGTCCCGCCGCGATGCGCAGCACCAGTTCGCGGATCGTCAGGCGCTCGTCGCCGGCCAGCGCGGTCAGGAGTGCCTGGCGGCTGCGCTGGCCGCTGTCCGTGAGCGGCAAATCCGGCAACGGACCGTCGAGCGGATAGCCGGACAGGTCGAAGTTGCCGAGCATCCGCGCCAGCATCGCGACGCCCGCGACCGGATCGACGAGCGCCTGCAGCGCGTCGAACCGCTCGCGCGCCTCGTCGTCGGTACGCGCGACGACGACCGACAGGCCCGGCATGATCTTCACGTCGCCCGGCGCGCGGCCCGCGGCAACCGCACGCGCCTTCATGTCGCGGTAGAACGCCTGCGCGGCATCCAGCCGTGCGTGCGCGGTGAACACGACGTCGGCCGTCTGCGCGGCGAGGTCGCGCCCCGCCTCCGATGAGCCCGCCTGCACGACGACGGGCCATCCCTGCACCGGGCGCGGCACGTTGAGCGGGCCCGCCACGGAGAAATGCGGGCCTCGATGATCGAGCACGCGCAGCGTGGACGCGTCGTAGTACACGCCGCTCGCCTTGTCGCGCACGAAGCTGTCGTCGGCCCAGCTATCCCACAGGCCCGTCACGACGCGATGGAATTCCCTGGCGCGCGCATAGCGCTCGTCGTGACCGACGTGTTCGGCGCGGCCGAAGTTGCGCGCCTCCGTCGCGTTGTCGGACGTCACGAGATTCCAGCCGGCCCGCCCGCCGCTGATGTGGTCGAGCGACGCAAACTTGCGCGCGATGTGATACGGCTCGTTGTAGGTCGTCGTCGCCGTGGCGATCAGGCCGATGCGCTCCGTGACCGCCGCGAGCGCAGGCAGGAGCGTCAGCGGATCGAGCCGGTCGGAACGGGCCGATCGCGCGGCGCCGTCACCCACGTTCGCGGCGACACTGTCCGCGACGAAGATCGCGTCGAAGCACGCGCGTTCCGCCGTGCTCGCCAGCGCCGCATACGCACGAAAATCCGTGCCGCCACCGGCCTGCACGTCCGGATGCCGCCACGCGGCTGCATGGTGTCCGGTCTCCATCAGAAAGGCCCCAAGGTGCATGAGGCGGGAAGCTGTCGTCATCCGATATCCTGTCGCGAAAGCAGCGCCTCACCACCCGGCCACGCATCGTTTCGTGCTGGCGACCGCGCTTGGTTAGCGCTAACATTGACACGCAGTTTCCCGTGGCGAATTTGCCGCGTCAAATAACGAAATCAGCGGAACATATGTCCGATTCGACTAAAAGCGATGCCCGGCCACGCCGCACGTCGGGACGCCTGACCCTGCGCGATGTGGCCGATCACGTCGGCGTGTCGCAGATCAGCGTGTCGCGCTATTTCCAGGATCCGGCGCGGCTGTCCGCGCCGCTGCGCGAGCGGATCGCCGATGCGGTAGCGGAACTCGGCTACGTGCCGAATCTCGTCGCCGGCGGGCTCGCATCGGCGCGCAGCCGTGTCATCGGCATGGTGATTCCGAACATCTCGGGGCCCATCTTTGCGAACACGATCCAGAGCTTCAGCGACGAGGTCACGGCACACGGTTACCAGTTGCTGCTCGCATCGAGCTATTTCTCGACGGATCTCGAGGAGAACGCGGTGCGTGGATTGCTCGGGTGGTCGCCGGCGGCGCTCGTGCTCACGTCGCACTTCCATTCCGCGGGAACCGAGGAACTGATCGAACAGACGCAGGTGCCCGTGCTCGAAACGTGGGACTTCCAGCCACGGCGCAAACCGCTGCAGATCGGCTTCGTGCACCAGGAAGCCGGACGCATCGCGGCGCGTCATCTGGTGGAACGCGGCTATCGACGCATCGCGTTCGTGCTGAACAGCGCGGCGGGCGACGCAAGCGCGCGCGAGCGTTGCGATGGTTATACCGAGATCATGCGCGAGCATGGGCGTCAGCCGATCGTGTTTGCACCGACCGAAGCGCAACCGATGCACGCAGGGCGCGAGGCGCTGCTCGCGCTGTGTTCCGTACGCCGCACGGCCGACGCGATCATCTTCGCGAACGACAATCTCGCGTTCGGTGCGCTGCTGTCCGCGCCCGGCGCAGGCGTTCGCGTTCCGGAGCAATGCGCGATCGTCGGCTTCGGCGACTATCCGATGGCGGAAATGCTGACGCCGGGCCTGACGACCGTGCGGCCACCCGCGCGTGAAATCGGCATCACGGCGGCCACGCGGATCTTCCAGCTTCTGCAGGAGGATCCGCCGGCGTTCGACACGCTTCGCAAAGGCCAGCGACCGATGTCGTGCCAACTGATTATCCGGGCGAGCAGTTAACTGCCGAAGGCAACGAACCGGATTTCGCGTTCAGCGACCGTAGGCCAAAGGGCATCATCCCGCCTTTCGCCGCCGCCATCAGCCACGGCCGCGCGCAACCGCGGCGCTCGGCGTTGCTCCAGGCCCGACGGCCCCATGCACGCATGCCGCACGCGGCCGCCCTAATGCACAGTGCGCCGCAACATCGTCGTGTCGTAACCGAGCGCCCGCACCCGTTCGACAAGCGCCGCGGCCTGTTCAGCGGAGGGCTTCGCATCGCGCGTCAGGATCCACAGGAACCGCCCCGACGGTTCACCGACGATCGACCATGCGTAGTCGTCGGCGCGATCGAGCACCCAGTAATCGCCGAAGAAGAACGGCCCGAAGAACGACACTTTCAGCTTTGCGCCGCCGCTGTCGGCCACGATCTTCGCGCGGCCGTCGGCGCTTCGCGCGCGGCCGACCGGCCCGCCTTCGCGGCAGGTATTGCGCACGCCGACGAGACCGTCTTCCCGCTTCGCATACTCGGCCGTCACGCCGTCGCATCCGCGCTCGAAGCGGTTTTCATACCGCGCGAACTCGTACCATCTGCCGACGTAGCGATCGAGATCGACGGATTTCGCGGGTTGCGGAACGTGTGCATTCCCGCTGGGCCCGCCGGCAAGGCCTGCACATCCCGCCAGCACCAGTGCGGCGCCCGCCACGATCACGCCCGCCGCCCACAGCGGTCGGCCAACGCTACTTCGCTTCATCGAATGACTCTCCAGACACGAAACCCGGTCATTGTGCCCTCAACCGACGGTAGCCGGCCGCATTCGCCGCACGTTGCGGCTGCCTGCATCCGCGCGGACGCGTCGCTCGTATCTGGTTGAAAATCTCACAGCGGGCGTCGCGCTGCACAACGTGCAGCGGGCGCACCGCCGATCGTTCGATCAGAGGCATCCGGGAGTGCTATATTTCGCTCGACATTCACATCATGGCGGTCCGCGCCATCCACTTCGCATGAGCGACACGCCAAGCGGTGCCAGCGGCTTCGATCAGTCAACCCCTTCGCGCGATGCCGATGCGGATGTCGCGCGCCGCGAACATCTGAATCGGGTGATGCTTCAGGCAGCAACCGGCGATCAGGGGGCTTTCGCGGAGGTGTATCAGCTGACCGCGTCGCGGGTGTTCGGGACAATCGTGCGCATGCTTCACGATCACGGCGAAGCCGAGGATATCCTCCAGGAGGTCTACACCACCGCATGGCGGCGCATCGACGCGTTCGACCCGGCGCGCGGCGGCGCGATGACGTGGCTGATCACGCTGGCGCGCAACAAGACGATCGACCGCTTGCGGCAGCATCGCGACGCGCAACTCGACGACGAACAGGCGCTGGCGCTTCCCGCCGAAGATCCGACGCCCGCCGCGCTGGCGGAAGCCTCGCAGGAACGCCTGCGCCTCGAGCGCTGCCTCGCGCAACTCGATCCGCAGCAGGGCCGCGCGGTGCGCGAGGCCTTCTTCAGCGGCGCAACCTACAGTGAGCTGGCAGCGCGACTGCGTGTGCCGCTCGGAACCATGAAGAGCTGGATCCGGCGCAGCCTGATGCAGCTGAAGGTGTGCCTGGAGCAATGAATACGCCGGCCGATCACAATCCCGAATTGCGCTGCGCCGAATACGCGCTCGGCGTGCTCGACGCAGACGCGCGCCGCGAGCTGGAGCAGTCCGCCGCGCGCGACCCGGCGTTGCAAGCCACGCTCGAGCGCTGGCAGCGCCATCTCGCGCCGCTCGCGGACGACGTCACGCCCGTCGACCCGCCCGCGCGAACCTGGACGAGGATCCAGCACCAACTGGGCTTCATCCCGCCGCCGCACCCACGCAGCGCCGCGCCGTCCGCCGGATGGTGGAACAGCCTGCGACTGTGGCGCTGGGTCGGCATGGGCGCGAGCGTGGCGGCGCTCGGGCTGCTCACGGTCAACGTGATCCGGGTGGGCGAAGCGCCGCCGCGCCCCGCTGCCGAGGACAGCCACTACATGGCAGCCACGTTGGCACAAACGGATGGCGTCGCACGGTGGACCGCCACGGTCGACTTGCGGCGTGCCCGGATGGTCGTGGTGCCCGCGAACACGCCAACCGTCGCCGCGGACCGCTCGACGGAGCTCTGGCTGATTGCGCCGAATGCGAAGCCGATCTCGCTCGGCGTATTCGCGTCGAACGCACCGGCGTCGATGACGCTACCGCCAGCGATCGTCGCGCGACTCGATGCACGCGCGGTGCTCGCCGTCTCGCTCGAGCCCCACGGCGGCTCGCCGAGCGGCCAACCCACCGGGCCGGTGCTCGCCACCGGCGCGATGCACACCACTTGACGCGCGCAACGCGCGCTCGACCCGTCAAGCGCGGCGGCGTGCCGCCCGCCGCCGTCTCGCTCGACGGGATCACGCCGCATCTCGTCGCATCCGTCTGCATCCGTTCGGTCGCCGGCTCCGTATAAGGGGATATCGCGCCCCCGGAGCCTGTATGCCCGCCGTCGTCGTTGCCCTCCTCGCCTTCGTCGGACTGATCCTGTCCTTCACCGCGGTGTGGATTACCCAATTGCATTCCCGCAACGCCGGGATGATCGATCCGGTCTGGGCCGTGACGCTCGGCGGCGTCGCCGTGTTCGTCGCCGCGCTGGCGACCGGCCCGGAATTGAATCGTGCGCTCGTCGCCGCCGGCGGCAGCATCTGGGGGCTGCGACTCGCGCGGCACCTGTGGCGGCGCAATCGCGGGCAGCCGGAGGACCCGCGTTATCGACAGTTCCGCCTGCAGTGGGGCGACGCCGCGCCGCGCAACATGTTCTGGCTGTTCCAGTTGCAGGCGCTGATCTCGATGCTGCTGTCGATCGCGTTTTTCATCCCCGCATACAGCATGGCAGCCCCGTCCCGGTTCGCGATCGCTGCGGCGGTGGCGATCTGGATCGCCGCCGTCGCCGGAGAGACGGCCTCCGACCGGCAACTCAAGCGGTTTCTCGCGGATCCCGACCACGGCGGCCAGGTTTGTCGCGCCGGCTGGTGGCGCTATTCGCGGCACCCCAACTATTTTTTCGAGTGCGTGCACTGGCTCGCCTACACGGCCCTGTCGATCGGCATGCCGTGGGGCTGGCTGACGCTGTTCCCGCCCGTCCTGATGGCATGGCTGCTGCTCAAGGTTTCCGGCTTGCCGCTGCTCGAAGCGCGTCTGGTGCAAAGCCGGCCGGGCTACCGCGAGTACATGCGCACGACCAGCGCCATCGTTCCGTGGCCGCCGAGGCCGGCGCCCGGCCCTTCCCCCACTCGATCCGATCCCCCTGAAGACCGGAGCACGCGATCATGACCGCTACCACCTCGCCACCGTCGCCGGCCTCGGCGGCGGCACCCCACGACACCTGGCTGATCCGCTGCTGCGAGCGCGGCTGGCTGCCGGACCGGCTGATCCGGGCCGGCATGCGCTCGCTCATGCGGCAACGCCTGCGCGCCGAACACGCGTATGACGGCGAACAGCGTGCGGCGGCGCACGACACGCTGGTGCGTGAACTGGGTGCGAGCCCGATCGCAATCGAGACGCTCGCGGCGAACACGCAGCATTACGAAGTGCCCGGCAGCTTCTTCGAGGCCCATCTCGGCCCGCGGCTCAAATATTCGTGCGGCTATTACCCGCGTGGCGACGAAACGCTGTCGCAGGCGGAGGAGGCCATGCTGGCGTTGTACGCGCAGCGCGCGAGGCTGGCGGACGGCCAGCGCATGCTCGACCTCGGATGCGGCTGGGGTTCGCTGTCGCTCTGGCTCGCCGAACGGTATCCGGCGGCGCAGATCGTCGGCCTGTCGAATTCACACGGCCAACGCCACTTCATCGAGCGATGCGCGGCGCAGCGCGGGCTGACGAATCTGCGCATCGTGACCGGCAACGTGGTGGAGTTCGACTTCGATCCCGCGGATGCCGGTTTCGACCGCGTGCTCTCGATCGAGATGTTCGAGCACATGAAGAACTACGGGCAACTGCTCGCCAAAATCGCGCGCTGGATGCACGACGACGGCAAGCTCTTCGTGCACATCTTCGCGCACAAGCTGCTCGCCTATCACTTCGCGGTGCGCGACGACACCGACTGGATGTCGCGCCATTTCTTCACGGGCGGGACGATGCCGTCGGCCGACCTGCTGCTGCGGTTCCAGGACGACGTGCGCATCGCCCGCCAATGGTGGCTCGACGGGACGCACTACGCCCGCACGGCCAATCAGTGGCTCGCGTCGCTCGATGCGGCGCGCGACCGGATCATGCCGATTTTCGAGACGGTCTACGGCGCCGACGCCCGCCTCTGGTTCCAGCGCTGGCGGATGTTCTACATGGCGGTCGCCGAGCTGTTCGGCTATGCCGACGGGCAGGAATGGGGCGTCGCCCACTATCTGTTCGACAAGCGCCGGGTGCTCGCATGAGGGCCGCGATCGCGCATCGGGTTCTCCGCCGCGTCGCCGTCGCGGTCGTGACGGCGCTCGCGATCGGGGCCGCCGGGTGCTCGGGCAGCCCGCCGAACCCGAATCCGCGCGCCGCCGTTCCGTTGTCGACCGTACCCGTCGACTTGCCGCGCTACATGGGCCGCTGGTACGTGATCGCGAACATCCCGTATTTCGCGGAACGCGACTACGTCGGCAGCCGCGCCGAGTGGAACCTGCGTGACGACGGCCGGATCGACGACGCATTCGTCGGCCGCAAGGGCGGCTTCGACCAGCCCGAGAAGCGCTATCGGTTCGTCGACACCGTGAAGCCCGGCAGCGGCGGTGGCGAATGGCGCGTGCGGCTGTTCTGGCCGGTGTATGTCACGCAACTGACGCTCTACGTCGACCCCGACTACCGGTACACGATCCTCGGCTACCCGGGCAAGACGCTCGGCTGGATCTTCTCGCGCGTGCCGACGATGGACGAGGCCACCTATCGCTCGCTGCTCGCCCGGCTCGATGCAATGGGTTACGACACGTCGCGCTTCAGGCGGGTGCCGCAAACACCGGACCAGCTCGGCAAGCCGGGCTTCGCGTCGCCCGGCGATCGCGAATGACGGCCGCTCCTGCATCCGCCGCGCGCGGTGCGACGTATATCAGCACAAGTGATTCCAGAACCTGCACGTGTGACTGACGGAGACCCTTCGCGATGCACCCGGAACTTTCAATGTCGCGGCCCGGCCGGCGGATCGCCGTCGTCGGCGCCGGCATCGCGGGCCTGGCCAGCGCGTACTTGCTGGCCCGCCGTCACCGCGTGACGCTGTTCGAGGCCGCCGACTATCTCGGCGGTCACACGCACACGGTCGACGTCGATCTCGACGGCGCGCGCCACCCCGTCGACACGGGCTTCCTCGTGTTCAACGACCGGACCTATCCGAATCTGGTCGCGCTGTTCGACGAACTGGGCGTGGCCGCCCATTCGACCGACATGTCGTTTTCGGTTTCGGTCGACGGCGGCCGGCTCGAATGGGCCGGCAGCAACCTGAACACGGTGTTCGCGCAACGCCGCAACCTGTTCTCGCCGACCTTTCTCGGGATGTTGCGCGACATCCTGCGCTTCAACGCGTCCGCGCACGATCACCTGGAATCGGCGAGCCGGCAGCGCCTTTCGGTCGGGGAACTGCTCACGGCCGGCGGTTACGGCGCATCGTTCCAGCATCACTACCTGCTGCCGATGGCGGCCGCGATCTGGTCGAGCGCGGCCAACGACATCCTGCGGTTTCCGGCGGCGACGTTCCTGCGCTTCTGCCTGAATCACGCGTTGTTGCAGGTCAACAACCGGCCGACCTGGCGCACCGTCGCGGGCGGCGCACGGCAGTACGTCGAGCGCATCGCCGCGACGCTCGACGACGTGCGCGTGAATACGCCGGTGCGCGCGATTCGGCGCGACGACGCGGGCGTGACGGTGGCGACCGATGCAGCCGGTCACGAGCGTTTCGACGCGGTCGTGCTCGCGTGCCATGCGCCGACCAGCCTGGGGCTGCTCGCGGATGCCAGCAAGGCCGAGCGCGACGTGCTCGGCGCCGTGCGCTACCAGCACAACGTCGCGGTGCTTCATACCGATACGGCGTTGCTGCCGCGCCGGCGGCGCGTGTGGTCGGCGTGGAACTACCTGGGCGCCCGGCCGAGACGCACGGGCGGCGAGTCGCCCGTGTGCGTGAGCTACCTGCTCAACCAGTTGCAGCCGCTGCCGTTCCGCTCGCCGGTGGTCGTCACGTTGAATCCGGTCGACGAGCCCGCGCCCGACACCCTGCTCGGCCGCTACGATTACGCGCACCCGCTGCTCGACCTCGCGGCCGTGGATGCGCAGCATCGTCTGCCGATGCTGCAGGGGCGGCGCAATACGTGGTATGCGGGAGCGTGGACAGGCTACGGGTTCCACGAGGATGGGCTGAAATCGGCGTTGCGCGTCGCCCGCAGCTTCGGCGTCGCGCCGGCCTGGGCGCGCCCATGAACGCGCCCTTCGCCCGCGATGGCATGGCCGCCCGGCTGCTCGTCGGTACCGTGATGCACGAACGGCTGCGGCCGGTGCGCCACGCGTTCGCGTACCCGATATTCCAGGTCTGCTGCGACGTCGAGCGGCTGGACGAGATCGACGCCGGCTGGTTCGGCATCGATCGCCGGGCCCCGCTCGCGCTCGCTTCCCGCGACTACGGCCCGCGCGACGGCCGCGCGCTCGGCCCGTGGATGCGCGATGTCCTCGCGCACGCCGGCATTCCCGCCGACGGCCCGATCTGGCTGCAGACGATCCCGCGCGTCTTCGGCTACGCATTCAATCCGGTGAGCTTCTGGTACTGCTACGACCGCGCGGGCCGGCTGCGCGCGCTGTACGCCGATGTGCGCAACACGTTCGGTGCGCACCACGGCTACCTGCTCAGCGCGATGCGTCACGCGCCGATCGACGCCGACACCGTGCTGGTCTGCCGCAAGACGTTTCATGTCTCGCCGTTTTGCGACATCGTCGGGGATTACGCGTTTCGCGTGCGTCAGTGCGGCGACCATCTGAGCGTGGCGATCGACTATCGCGACGACGATGGTCTGCTGCTGCGCACGGCGATCGGCATGCGGTCCGCGCCGCTGACGGCGGCACGCGCATGGCGCGCGCTGGCCCGGCAGCCGCTGAACGCGATCAACGTCGTCATTCGCATTCATTGGCAAGCGCTGCGGCTGTGGCTCGCGCGCGTGCCGTTCCACGGCAAGACGCCCCCCGGCCGTTCCGCCGCTGCCGATTCGCCATTGTCCCGTTCGCCGGGCGCGTCGCCACGCGGCCGCTCGGCGATGTCCGATCACGAGGCTCGCCCATGACCTTGCTGCGCCTGCTGTCTTCCGCCTCGCAACCGGCGATGCCGCTCTCGGCCCGGTTGTTCATCGCGCTGCTCCGGCAAATCCACGACGGTCACCTGACGCTCGTGACGCCCGAAGGCGCGCAGCATGTGTTCGGCGATCCGCACTGCCAGCCGGCCGCGACGCTGCTGGTCCGCGACTGGCGGGCGTGCCGTGCGATCCTGCGCGCGGGCGACATCGGATTCGCGGAAGCGTATCGCGCCGGCTGGATCGACACGCCCGAGCTCGTCGCGCTGCTGCGCCTCGCGATCCGCAACCAGCCGGTGATCGCGAAGACGGTGACCGGCGGCCGCCTGGCACGCCTCTGGTACGCGCTGCGTCACCGGCTGAGGATGAATACGCGGGCCGGCAGCCGCCGCAACATCCACGCGCACTATGATCTCGGCAACGACTTTTACGGATTGTGGCTCGACGACACGTGGACGTATTCGAGCGCCTGCTTCGACGGCGACACGCAGCGTTCGCTCGCCGACGCGCAAACGGCCAAGTATCAGCGCATCGTCGCTTCGCTCGGCCTGCGCGCCGGCATGCACGTGCTCGAGATCGGCTGCGGCTGGGGCGGGTTCGCCGCGCATGCCGCACGGCAAGACATCCGCGTGCATGGCGTCACCGTCTCGCAGGCGCAATACGCGCTGGCCCGCGAGCGCATGGCGCGCGACGGGCTGTCCGATCGCGTCACGCTCGAATTGCGCGACTATCGCGACGTCGACGGCCAATACGACGCGATCGTGTCGATCGAGATGTTCGAGGCCGTGGGCGAAACGTTCTGGCCGGTGTACTTCGACACGCTCAGGCAACGCCTGAAGCCCGGTGCGCGCGCGCTGATTCAGTCGATCACGATCATCGAGTCGCTCTTCGACGCGTATCGCACGTCGAGCGACTTCATTCGCGAGTTCATCTTTCCCGGCGGGATGCTGCCGAGCCCGGAGCGTTTCGTCGATGCCGCACGGCGGGCCGGCCTGGCCGCCGAACCGGTGTTCGCGTTCGGTGACGACTACGCGCGCACGCTGCGCACCTGGCGGGCCGCGTTCGAGGCGCGCATCGACTCGGTGCGCGCGCAACGGTTCGACGAGACGTTCATTCGCACCTGGCGCCTCTATCTCGCCTATTGCGAAGCGGGATTTGCCGAGCGGCGGACCGACGTGATGCATTTCATCGTGTCGTCGGGCGGCTGACATGAGGCGCCAGCTTGCGATGCTCGCCGCGGCGGCGGCGGCTGCCGCGCTGGCCGCGCCGTTGTTCGCCGGCGCGAGCTGCGTCGACGACATCCCATCGGCGCGACTGATCGGATCCGGCCGGTTCTGCATCCTGGGCATCTGTCTTTACGACGCCGAGCTGTGGGCACCCCGGCCGCCGGGCGCGTTCGACACGCCGTTTGCGTTGTCGCTGGCCTACCGTCACGACGTGAAAGGCGAGCGGCTCGTCTCGACGGGCATGGACGAGATCGAGCGCCTCGCACCCGCGCCGTTGCCGGCTGCGACGCTCGATGCATGGCGCCGCGATCTCGAACGGGCGTTCACCGACGTATCGCGCGGCGACGTGCTGTGCGGCGTGTATGTGCCCGAGCGCGGCGCACGCTTCTACACCAACGGCCGCCTCACGGCCGACGTGACCGACCCGGCGTTCGCGCGCGCCTTCTTCGCGATCTGGCTCGACCCGCGCACGCGGGCAAAATCGTTGCGCCGTCAGTTGCTGGGCGACGATGCGCGCTGATTCGACGGTGAGCGATGGCGATGGCTCCGGTGTATCGACGCGGCAACGTCGCTCGGCCGGGCAGTTCGTCAGAGATCCGTCTCGACGCGTGATTCGCCATGGTCGACAAGATGCACTTGCCTGAGAAGATCTGCGAGACCTGCGGCTTGCCTTTCAGCTGGAGAAAGAAATGGAAAGCCGCTTGGGACGAAGTCCGATATTGCTCGGAGCGTTGCCGTCGGAACCGGCGGCCGCGTACCCGCATCAAGGCAAACGCTGCACGTCGTTGACTCCGCGTTGATGAGCCGGTCGCGAGCAGCGCGCGGGCCCGGATAGCGCTTCGATTGGGCCGAGACTGAATGTTTGCCCCTGTTTCGGACACCGGGGATCGATCGGCACCGGTGCGCGCAGGCGTACTCGTGAGAACGGCCCTCCCCCTCCCCGCGGCCGTCTGGATTGCCGCATGCCCGGTTGCCTCCAGACGGTTCACTCCGCGCTGCCTCCGTTGCACCACGCTTGCGTGAACGCGCGGTCATGTTCGTTGGCGCGAGCGGCCGCGGGCCGGATCCCGCCGCGTCGACTCACAAATGTGAGACACGCTCGATTCATGCATCGAAATCGCATGCCTTCCTGCGTACTTCCTGGCCCATATTGACCCATCTTGGTCAGTATTCCATTGACCCCAAAAGTCGTTTCGCATGCACCAAAGACACGCAATACGCTTATAAAAATGAGCATTCACGGGCTGAAAACTCAATCTCCCGATACCGAATCGGTAGCTGACGCACAAACTTCCGGTACAAATTATTTCATGAATCATTTTTCCGCTTCACTTTCCGGAAAATTTGCATACAATCCAGCTGTGACGCATGAATCGACCGAGGGAGGCCCCGTGCCAACACGCAATCACGACATCAAGCCGCGCCGGTTTCCGGCGTGTCCGGCTTCAGTGATGGCGCGCGTGTCCGTCGCCCCGGCACGCAGCCCGTCACACCACGCCGGTGCGGCACCCGACCGGCCGATTGCATCGCGCTTGCGGGTCGCCGCGCAACAGCGCGGCCAACGCTGCCGGCGCCGCTCGCCACAGGTGACCGACCGGTGCGCAGGCGCCAGCCCGAACGGCGCACTGTCCGAACGGCGATCGAACGCCGCCACGGCTCGTGCATGTCCGACGCTGCTCGTCACCGGCGGCCTGACTGCCTCCGACGAAACGATCGAGCGAGTCGGCCTGCACGTCAGCGAGCGCGTCGAATCGGTGTCACGGGCGCTACGACAGCCCGGCCAGGCCGTCGACGCGCTGATCGCCGAGGTTTCGTCGTTGCAGATGAATCTGGCGATTCAATTCGTGTCGCTGGCGCAGGCGCGCCGTGTCCGCGCGGCCGCGATCATCTATGAGTACGGCAGCGTGCAGGCCCTCGCGTTGATCCGCCTTGCTGGGTTCCACCTGTTTCACTCGGTCGGCGGCCGCATCGACCACACATTCGTCCTGGCCACGTTGCAACAATCCGCCGCCGTCATGCTCGCAGCCAAGCCGACGGCGAATGACCCCATGGTGCGGTTCCGGCGGGACGTTGGCGGCTGGGCCCCGGCAACGCCAGTGGGTCCGCCGTGCGGGATCCGGGCCGGATCTCCGGTGACATTGCCGAGCCGCCATGCACGCCCGCGCGCGCGCCGGTGAGCGCCACCCGGTCGGCGCGTCGTCGAAATAGCGGCGGCGTTCGCCCGATTTTTACGCAACGAATACAGGCAAATCATCGCATCGCCTCAGTCGCGATCCATCGCATCCCCCTAACCTCGAGAAACGAACCGAAATGGGCAATCTGATCGACGCTCCCGAGCACACCTTGACTGCGATCGACGAGGGCATTCCCCTGTCGCACATCATCCGTCGTCGGCTCGAGAACGCGGGCGCGCGCTTCCATGCAAACGACAACATCGCCGCGCACCTGCGCGACGGAGAACTGGATGCTCTGCAGAACGAAGTGGCGCAGGGAATGGAAGCGGTGCTGCGCTCGCTCGTGATCGATGTCGACAACGACCACAACACGCGGGAAACCGCGCGGCGCGTCGCGAAGATGTTCATCCGCGAAGTGTTCGCGGGCCGCTACGACACGGCGCCGTCCGTCACCGAATTCCCGAACGTCGAGCGGCTGGACGAGCTGCTGATCGTCGGGCCGCTGCGCGTGCGCAGTGCCTGCTCGCATCATCTTTGCCCGATCATGGGCCGCATCTGGATCGGCGTGCTGCCGAGCGCCGCGTCGAATCTGATCGGCCTGTCGAAGTACGGCAGGCTGGTGAACTGGGTCATGACGCGCCCGCAGATCCAGGAAGAAGCGGTCAAGCAGATCGCCGACCTCCTCGAATCGCGCATCTCGCCCGATGGGCTTGCCGTCGTACTCGAGGCCGAGCACTTCTGCATGCATTGGCGCGGCACCAAGGACGACCAGGCAAAAATGACCAACAGCGTGATGCGCGGGAAATTTCTCGCGGACGCATCGCTTCGCCGAGAGTTTCTCGCCTTGTTGTCCGGAAAGCATGCGTAAAGCGCGCGACAGGCATTCGCGACGAATGCGCCGGCACCGTGCCCGGCCATGAGCCGCGCCCGCTCGTCACGGCGGGCGCGCAACAGCAGGAAGCGCAAAGCCATACGGAGTTCCCGATGAACTGCTCGCACGACTCGCTCCGCCCGTCTTCCGGCCAGGGTCGATCGACGAAGCCGCATTCAGGCAGGCAGCCACGCCGGGGCGCGTCCCGCGGGAGGTCGCGCCCGGGCGGCAGAGCCGAATTCACCGCCGATGCGGTCGTTGAGCCCGACGAAGCATCCGACGCGCAGGCGGAGCTCAACCAATTGCTGTCGCGCGTCGCCGCCGGCGACGAGCACGCGTTCGCGCAGCTGTATCGACTGACGGCGGCGCGGCTGTACGGCGCGATCGTCCGGATGATCCGCGACCGCCACGAAGCGGAGGACCTGCTTCAGGACGTGTTCACGACGGCGTGGCGTCGCGCCGGTTCATTCGACGCCGGACGCGGCACGGCGATGACATGGCTGATGACGCTCGCACGCAATCGGACCATCGACCGGATGCGGCAGCACCGCGAGCTTCCGCTCGACGACGAAGTGGCGCTGTCGATCCCCGACGAAAACCCGACGCCCGATCTCGGCGCGCAGGCGAGCCAGGAGCGCCTGCGTCTGGAGCGCGGGCTCGCGCATCTGGGCGAGCGGCAGGCGTATGTGCTGCGGGAGGCGTTTCATGGCGGCGCGTCGTACGCGGAGCTGGCCGAACGCATGCAGGTGCCGCTCGGCACGATGAAGAGCTGGATTCGCCGCAGCCTGATGCGACTCAAGGTGTATCTCGAGCCATGAGCGCGCGAATCGCTTCGCGGCTCGAGGGCACTCGAAACACCTCCGCGCGTCCTGACCACCTCGCGACACCGAGCGGTGCCGCTCCGAGGCAGGCTAGCCGGCTCGCGCTTCACGAACCACCTTTCCGGACGAAAAACCGCCTATTGAATCACTTTCCTGCTTCGTATTTCGCGCAAACTGCGTACAATCCCGAGACAACAGCAGGTCGACTTCAGGAGAGCCACGATGCCCCCTCGCAAGGATCGCGATACGCCCCATCGCTATCGCAGCGGCGAGGCCGCGCGCCTCGCGCGCATGCCGGCAGCCACGCTGCGAATCTGGGAAAGGCGCTATGGCGTGATTGCGCCGCCCAAAACGCCGTCCGGACAACGGATGTACTCGGACGACGACGTCCAGCGGATTCGATTGCTGAAGACGCTCGTCAATCAGGGCCACGCGATCGGCTCGATTGCCAGCCTGAGCCACGAGGAACTCGAAGCGCTGTCGTTGACGAATACGCGTGACGCGGCGTTTCACGAGGCAAGCGTGAGCCTCGCGGTCGTCGGCGCGCTGTCGATTCCGGAATCCGCGATCGAGCGAATGGGAATCCGGATCGCCGCGCGAATCGACTCGCTCGACGGCGCGAGCGCGCATGCGGGGACGCCGGTCGACGCCCTCATCGCGACGACCACGTCGCTCCATGAGGATGTCGTTTCGCAGCTCGCTGCCGTGGCGCAACAGCTCAACGCGCATGCCGTGGCCGTCGTGTACGCGTTCGGCACGGCAGAGGCGGTCGAGCTGGCACGTCTGTCGGGGTTCGAGCTGTTCCGGTCGACGGAAGGCCAGACCAACCCGATCGCCATCATGTCGAAACTGGCGCAAGCCGTGGTCAAGTCGCGCCAAGCGAATGACGCGGATCGCGGGCTCTGGCTGCGCACGCGGCGACGCTTCGACGATACGACGCTCGCGTCGCTCAGCGGCCTGTCCACCACCGTCAAGTGCGAGTGTCCGCGGCATCTGTCCGAATTGATCATGCAGCTCGGCGCGTTCGAGCGATACAGCGACGAATGCGTGTCGCGATCGCCGGCCGATGCGCTGCTGCATCGCCACCTTGGAGACGCCGCGAATCGGGCCGCCGAATTGCTCGAGACGGCGCTGGCCGTCATTCTTCGCGAAGAGGGATTGGGCGGAACGACGCCGGAGCTGAAGGCGCTGTAACGCGGCAAGCGCCGCCGGCCGTTCCGGCCTGCCCACGACGACAGGCGGCGATGCGCTTTCGCGTGCAATGCGGGGCTTGCCTCCATCACCGAGCCGAAACCGAAGCACGAGCCACTGCGGCAGGCGATGTCGGCTGTCCGCTCGTGGTGCCGGCATTCGACGCATTCGCGACGCGATCCACGAATGCGGAGAGATCGTCGAGCACGGGCGCCACGCCTCGCAACGGCGCGCCCAGCACACCGACGATCGACGCATGGCTCACGTTCCTGTAACGCATGACCACGACGGTATCGCCCCTGTCTTGCAGCGTGCGCGCGAAGCGGGTCGTGTTGCCGGGCTCGACCACCGTGTCGTTCTCCGCGACGGCCAGCCACATCGGCGGCTCCGTACCCTCGATGAATCGAATGGGCTGGCTCGCGGCGCGCGCTTCCTCCGGGAAGATCCTTTCAAGCGTCGCGTCACGCAGCGGCAGGAAATCGTAAGCGCCGGCCAGGCCGATCACGCCGGCGATATCGCTCTTGCGCATCGCCTGGGCCGCCAGATAGCGGCCGTCGGTCGCAAGCAACGCGGCAATCTGCGCACCCGCGGAGTGCCCCATCAGAAACAGGCGACGCGGATCGCCGCCGAACGCAACTGCGTGCTCGCGCGCCCACGCCACCGCCTGCGCCGCATCGTCGACGAAACCGGGAAAGGTGGTCGCCGGATACGTCCTGTAGTCGGGTAAGACGGCAACAAAGCCCCTCGACGCGAGCGCCTCGCCCACGAACAGATAGTCGTTGCGCTCGCCCGACTGCCAGCTTCCGCCGTAAAAGAACACGACCACCGGGGCGCCCGCACTCGCATCGGCCGGCCAGTGATGCAAGACGCGCGTGGGCAAGTAGACGTCGAGCACATGGCGTTCGCCGGATCCGTACGGGATACCGGCGAACAGGCTGAACGTGTAGCTCGGCGTCAGCGCATTCAGGAGCCGCACCGGGCTGCACGCGGCGAGGAGACCGGCCGCGAGCAGCACCGACAGGACGGCAAGTCCGGCTTTCATGTTCATGAAGATCCCCATCCCCGACGATTCCGGCCGCATCCGCCGCCTTGTATGTCGTTTACGGAGCTTGCGCACAAGCGGATGCATTCATTGCACGGCAGCCGCCCCCTTAACGACATCCCGAGCTTCCCTGCGCAAGTGCATCCGTCCGCAATGGAGAGCCGTATGTGGAATGGATAAGTGAATCAACGCGGAATGCCGACAATCGCTCCCTGCGTAGCAATCGTGCGGTGGTGGATCCGCGCGTCGACGATAGTGAGAGCCGTCTGCCATGAACGTTCTACCTGCCGCTTTCCCCGCGATGCAACGTCGACCGGGCGGCATGGCGACCATGCCGTTGCCGATCCCGCGCGAGCGATCATGAGAAGCAGTTCCAATCAACTGACGTCCGGCACGCAGAAGTCTGATGCCGTTCGCGTGTACGTCTATCTGGTGACAACCCAAACAGGATGGCTGGTCTGCGTGATGACGGCCGCAGCGCATCACGCCGCGTGGGGCGTCACGTATGCGCTGATCGCGACAGTCGGCCATCTTCTCTTCGCGCGCCGACCCGCATCCGAAGCGCGGATCGTGATCACGGTCACGGTGTCCGGATGGTTATGGGACAGCGCCGTTGCCCATTCCGGCCTGCTCGTGTACCCGAACGGCGTTTTTCTCAAAGGGACAGCGCCGTACTGGCTCGCGGGGCTGTGGGCGCTGTTCGCGATTCAACTCAATACCGTGCTGCACTGGCTTCGAGCGCGACCGCTCATCTCGGCGCTCGTCGGCGCATTCGCAGGCCCGGCGTCCTTTCGCGCCGGTGCGGCACTGGGAGCCGTTCATTTCAAGGATCCGGCTGCAGCGCTCGTCGTTGTCGCAACCGGCTGGGCGTTCATCTTGCCGGCCGCGCTGGCGATTGCAAGCCATTGGGATGGCGTAACGAACCATCCTCCTGCGCCAATCGGCGCAGACGACATGAACGACGCCCGCGCTGGATAGCGCCGGGAGCCTGGCAAGCCGGCTTAGTCTCCGATCATGCGAAGCACGCGCATGGTTCGCAGTGACGATGCCAAAAACGAGTCGTCGAACAAGTGCTTTAGTGAATTCGGATGGGGAAAATTCTCGTATTACCTTCTCCATCACTGCAAACCCGCCCCTGCATCCGCCCTCGCTCCTCCGCCGTATCTGCGTATGTCATCCAGCCAAGGTGCTTGGTGTCCCACCTCGGGAAATGGCGTCGCGATGGCATCCAGAGGAGACAACTCATGAAGCTTTTCATCGGTATCGTCGTTGCCGCTGCGGCGCCGTTCGCGCTCAGCGCTTGCGGAGGCGGAGATGACATTGCTCCCGTGGCCGCGCAACATCCGGAGAATCTGGCCATCTGGACCGCGCTCGGCGGTGATTCGGCGGCCCCCGGCGTGGTGGCCGGCGTGGTCAATGCAGCGGTCGCGGGCCTGTTGGCGGACCCGGTCGAAGCGCCCTATTTCGCAGCGGTAACCGGTAATGCCAGCCACAGCAGTGCCGCCCATGACACCCCTGCGCGGCTTGAAGCCTGTCTCACGCTGCAGTTTGAATCGCTCCTCGGCGGTCCGTACACCTACCCAGGCCCCGTCAAGGTGGCCGGAGACATCGACGCCCAACCGGAGATGTGCCAAGACATGACGACGGCCCATAACGACGTTGGCGTTCCAGGCTGCGTGTTCGATCAGTTCATGGTGGATCTCGTCGCGACGCTGCAAAGCAAGCTCCCGGCCGCGGACTTTGCCGCACTGACGTCGACGACAAATGGAACGTACACGCTCACCGAGAAAAACTCGGCCGGCATCCCGGTCGGCACGAAATTCCAGTTCAGTGCGGTACCCACCCTCTTCAACCTGCGTAATACCATCATCAGCGCCACACCCGGCGGCCCGGTGTATCTTCCCCCGACGGTTGCAACATCATGTACGGGCTGACGGCGGTGCGAAGGACCCACGTGATCGCGTGGGTCGTTGCGGCACTCTCCGTGAGTGTTGCCGGGATCGGCGGGTTGCACACGACACAAGGGCGACGGCTCCTCACCGAGCTGGGCGTGAAGTGTCCAGTGGATTCCGTCGATTCCCGAACGGTGCTGTCGATTCGCAACAAGGCGATTTTGCAGGAGAAAGGGGTATCGGCGGCCGCCCACCGTCCTGCGTTCGGCCTGCAGCTCGATCGCAGTACTGAAGCGGAAGTGCTGGAAAGAATGTCGCGATACAACGCGCAGTGCGTCGCATTGTCCCGAGGCTTGCGCTACCTGCGCTGTCGAGGCGTGCCTGCCGAATCGCTCGGCTCGAATGGCCCGCCCGTGAGCGAAATATGGTTCAGTTTCGCGCCGGATCGCACGTTGATGGCCATCAATGTGTACCGTCGTGACATGTCCGTAGATGAAACGCGACGGAGCTGGCAGATCGCCGTGCGGAATCTGCACGATGTGCTCGGCGCACCCACATCCGTGTCGGGAGATACGACGCTGGAATCGCTGATAGGCAAACCCGTGGCGGTTGCACGAGTGAGCTACGCCTATTCGGATTACGTAGCGACGGTCACCGCATCCCACCTGCCATACGGAGGGCTGGCAGTCCGCGAACAGTACATGTCTACCGTGGTCAGGCAAGAGGGATAACCCGGGCTCGTGAACGGGAGGCTCGATGTCACGCAGGTACAACGAGAAAAGGATCAAGATCTCGCGTGGGGCATTCGCCTCGGGCTGACGACACAAACCAGTCCAGGAATTCCGCCGCGCGACGCTCGGTGCATCCTCGCGCGGCGTTAGAATAGCGCCCCTTCTCACAGGAGACGAAAATGTCCTGGTTCGTTTACGAAGTGCCCGAATACCACGAAGACGCTGCGCGCATCGAGCCCTTCAGTGACCTGCGTAGCCGTGTGCTGCAAATCAGTGGCCCGGCCATGGCTGACGAACTGGAAAGCGTTCGCGAGAACGCCGCGGCGACGGTCGACAGCCCCGAGCGCCCGCTGCGCACGCCGGAAAATCCGCATGTCTTTCCGATCCCTTACGCCGACTCCATGATCCTGGTCGGGTTCATCTTCGATCTGAAACGCGAATTCCGGCAACTGGTCGTGTCACCCGTGGAAATGCCCTGGTTGAAAGACGCATAAAGGGCGAGCAGGCCTGGTCGGTCCACCGCCGATCACCTCGATCGCATGGCCGCTGGCCGCTGTTTTCCGACTTGCCGCTGCGATCGGCATCCGGGGCGCCGTTATCCCCACGGTATTGCGTTTCATCCAGGGCGTTGGCGTGGGCGGCGAATGGGGCGGCTCGGCCCCGATGTCGATGGGATGGGCGGCACCCATGCGTATCGCGGTTTTGTCGCGTCGTGGCCGCAGTCCGGCTGGCCGGCGGGCTTGTTTCTCGCCAACCTTGCCGTGCCGGCCATGAGCCGGTCTGACATTGAAAAAGCCGCCGGACGGCGCGATCGCCGCTATCGCGCGGCGGCTCGTCCGGCGTCACCGGATTATCGTTCGCTGACCTTCACGCGCGGCAGCCATTCGGCCTCGGCGCCCTGCGTGCCTTTCAGATGAGCAGGCGTCGCGTCCTGCGTGTGCGCGTCGAAGCGGCGTGCCGCCTCGGTGTCGAGATGCCGGCCATCGAACGTCGACTGGCGACGAGTAATCATGTTGATGCGAAGGCGTTTTGCCGCCATGGTCGGTATTCCTTGAGAAAAACGGTACTTCGCCGACTGGCGAAATGCCATAGATTTACGCGAGAAAGATGTCGCTGCGATGACGCGGCGCGCGAGGCGAATCCGCCGCCATCGCATGGCTTGCCGCCTGCACCGCAGCGGCCGGTGCCCGCGCCGCCCGCTCCATCGCCTCAAGGTAGCGATGGACGCAAGCCACTCGTGATGGACAAGCAGCAGCGCGTCGAGTTCAGATTGCTCGGCGGTCGCCAAGGTCACGCGTCACCGCTCTGCGCCCCTTCGTCCATTTGACGCTCCAGGTGAAGACCGGTGCCGAATGAATCGGCTATGTCGAATACCGAAACCAACCGGCACCCGCCACGCATCGGGGGCCGCCATGCGGGAATAGGACGCCGAGCCAATCGATCTTTTTGGCGACTCCGGGGCCGCCTGCCGGACTTCATCCCGGCACAATAATCCCCACGGCTGCAATTGCCATTGCAAGTGTTGCAAGCCACCCTCCCCACGCAAGCGGTCCCGCAATGGCGAACTCACCCATGACCCGCTTGCTCCGAGCCATCAGCATCATGATGACCATGATGGGAGCCGCCGTTACCCCGTTGATCACCGCGCTCCAATACAACGCCCGGATCGGATCGAAATGCATGAACGTGATCGCAACGCCACCCACGGTTGCCAATGCGATGACCGCATAGAATTCTCGCGCGAGCGTCAACTTCAGGGCGAGGCTGTTGCGCCAGCGGAATGTGCCGGCCGCCGCGTATGCGGTCGATCCGGCGAGCACCGGCAGCGCCAGCAGGCCGGTGCCGACGATCCCGAGCGCGAACAGCATATAAGCGAAGCGACCCGCGATCGGCGCAAGGGCCCGCGCGGCGTCAGCCGACGTCTTGACCTCGATGTGGTGCGCATGCAGCGTCGCCGCCGCGGTGAGCACGATGAAGAAGGCAATGACATTCGATACGCCCATCCCCAGCCAGGTATCGAAACTGATTCGGCGCAGTTGCGCCGGGGCCTGGTGGGGAACGCGGCGAAGCGGCCCCTCGCGCGGCGCGGATTGCAGTTCCTCGACTTCCTGCGAGGCCTGCCAGAAGAACAGGTACGGGCTGATGGTCGTGCCGAGGACAGCGACGACCGTCGTGAGATAGTCCGATTCCAGCACGATATGCGGCCATACGATCGCACGGCCCACCTCGGTCCACCGGATCGGGACGATCAACGCCACCGCCACATACGCGAGCAGGATCAGCGCCGTCCACTTGAGAAGGCGTGCGTACCGTTCATAGGGAACGAACACCTGAAGCACGACCGACAGGCCACCCAGCCCAACCACGTAGAGCTGGTGCGGCCCGGGGAACAGCAAGCCGGCCGCGGCGCCCATCGCCGACAGGTCGGCGGCGATGTTGATGACGTTGGCGATCATCAGCAGCACGACCGCGCTGTAGAGCAGCCACATCGGGTAGTGAGCCCGCATGTTCGATGCAAGCCCCTTGCCGGTCACTCGCCCGATCCGCGCGCTCACCAGTTGGATGGCCGTCATGAGCGGGTAGGTCAGGAGGAGGGTCCACAGCAATTCGAATCCGAACTGCGCGCCGGCTTGCGAATACGTACCAATGCCCGACGGATCGTCGTCGGCCGCGCCGGTAATCAAGCCGGGACCAAGCCGACGTACCCAGTTCGGGCCGGTGGGCTTATGCGCGGTTTTATCGAATTCGAGCGGTTCAGGGTCGTTCATGATGGCGGCCTCCCGATACGGCCTCAGCAATTCACGTACCCGTCCCATGCGCTCGCCATCCGATACGTGCTGTGGGTGCACCGCCCCATGCCGCCCCGGCCGATCATTGGATCGGCGACGTCGTACCCAGCTTCTCCGACAGCATCCGCTCATACACGCCGAAGTGCAGATCGACCTCCTTTTGCGTGACGGGCGTGACCGTGATGTTGATCTGGTCGGGCAACAGGCCCAGCACCACCGCCACGGCCGCTTCGAGTTGCGGCGCACAAAACTTGTCCTCCGCCATCGTGGTGCCAACGACGACGTCGTAAGTCTTTTCCTGCCGGCAGACGACCTCGACGAGCCGCGCCCGCGCGCTCATGTTGTTGTCGATCGCAAGCCGGACGACCTCCGCCACGGTGCGCATCGACTCGGTCGGAAACCCCCTCGTCGAACGCAGCCGAATACGGTGTCTGCCGAGCGTGATCCAGTCCGTGTCGAATTCCATGGCGTCCTCCGCAATGCAGTACCGATTCGCCGCGATGATAGGGTCCAGCGCGACAATTTCAAGGGCAAAAAATGGCGGTTTCCCCCTTGAAATTCTCCGCAGACTTCCTATCTTAAGTTTCGCTCAGGCAGACGCGCGGGTCGCTTCATTCCGCGCGCTGCGTGTTTCGATTTGTTTGCCACGCAGTCCGGCAGGCGAACTGGAGCGCGTAGGCCCGTTCGCCTCCATGCTGCGACAAGCCAGGAGGATAAGATCATGAGCGATCTCTATTTCGGAACCGACCTCTTCAGCGAGTTCGACCGCCTGCAGCAACAGATGGCGCAACGCTTCGGCGGTTTCCCGTCCAGCATTCGCGCGAGCCGTTTCGGCACGTTCCCTCAGATCAATATCGGCGCGACAGACGATTCGATCGAGATCGTCGCGTTCGCGCCCGGCGTCGACGCCGCCGCGCTCGATGTGTCGATCGACAAGGGGCTGCTGACTATCGGCGGCGAACGCAAGCCGGCACAACGCGACACCGGGGGTGAGCGGCGCACCTATGCGCAAGAGCGCTTTGCCGGAACGTTCCGGCGGGTCATCGAGTTGCCCGAGGCCGCCGATCCCGACAAGGTCCAGGCGCACTACGAAAACGGATGTCTATCGATCAGCATTGGCAAGCGCGAATCGTCCAGGCCGCGTGCCATCGCTATCCAGTAAGAGAAGGAGCCGATCATGAACGACACGACCCAATTGGCAGAACGCGACTCGTCTACCGTGGCGCGTCGCGAAACCGGACAGCCCGTGCGCCGGATGACACTCGTGCCGGCCGTCGACGTCTACGAGGACAGTCAAGGCGTCACGCTGTGGGCCGATTTGCCCGGCGTGACGAAGGACAAGCTGGACGTGAAGGTTCACGACAGCAGCCTCCTGATCGAAGCCGAGGCCATGGTGCCGACGCCGGCCAATCTGCGGCTCCAGCATGCCGAGGTTCGGGAGCCGCATTTCGCCCGCACGTTTACGCTGTCGTCGGATCTCGACGCGTCCCGGATCGAGGCGAGCCTTCAGGACGGGGTGCTGAAGCTGACCATCCCGCGCCGCGACGAAGCACGTCCACGACGCATCGAAATCAAGACCCGCTGACACGTGACGAGCCAAGGCGCAGCGTGCGCCCCTGCGTCGACGCAGAGCACGATCAGCGACGCTTCGCTGCCTGAGTTGACGCGGGCGTATGGGTGAGGACACGCGCTCCGGATTCGCAGATCCCCGTGACACGAATCACGGCGCGCGTGTCCGCACCGGACGGCCAGGCCAGGCTCAAAACAGACTGGAGATCAACCGGAGGACGCCATGAATGCCGATCCGAAAAAGTGGAACCCGTTCAAGTTCCTTCGCGGGGCTACCCGCAAGTCCGATGCGGAAGGCCCGGACAGTCCGCCGACAGGCGAGCCGGGGCGTGCGTCGTGGCCCGACATTTCGCGACTGTTTTCACGAGAACCATGGCGCGCCATGGAGGAATTCCTTCATGACCCGTTCGCCGGCCACGGCGCGCTCGAACGGTGGTTCGGCGACTTCAGCTCGTCGCGCTTCCAGCCGCGCATCGACGTCGTCGATGAAGGCCCGGTGCTGCGCGTGACCGCCGAACTGCCCGGAATGGCGCGCGAGGATCTGAAGGTGAGCGTCGAGGATGGGGCGATCGTGCTGCGCGGAGAGAAAAGGCAAGACGTGCGCAGTGAAGAAAACGGCTGCTACCGGCTGGAGCGCGCCCATGGAAGCTTCGTGCGCACGATCCCGATGCCGGACGATGCCGACCCTGAGCACACCTTGGCAAAGTTCGACAACGGTGTCCTCACGTTGACCGTGCCGAAATCGGAGCCGGTCAGGCCCACCAGTCGCACGATCGATATCGGCTGATCGGGTTTCCCGTGCCATCGACGCGGCCAGATCAGGAGGACAACTGATTGCCCCGCGGGTCGCCTGGAACCGGCGAGACCGATTCAGTCTTCATCCATCAGATAGCGAATCACGAGTGCCGGATCGGCGATATCGAGGATCAGTCGGCGCAGAATCCGTCGGCGCATGTGGTCCGCGTCGAGGCTCCAGGGCGCCCCCTTCTCGTTGAGATAACGGGTGATGGCGTCCCGGTGATCGGCGTTTGCCGGCAAATCGAGCCGAACAGCCAGCAGCCCCGCCACGACGTCGTCAAGCTCGATGTCGAGCGGTTTCGAGTCAATGCAAAGGTCGAGTTTCATGTCGATCATCGGCAAAAAAGGGCGCCGCATGAAGTGAGGCAGCCTGCGGCGCCAAACGACTCGCACCGGCCGCGACTGTTGGCCGGTGCGTACACGACCCGCTGCCGGAGGTCAGTGCTCGAACTCGGGTGCGGCCGACTGCGCCGGTTTCGGATCCTTCGGCGCTTCGGCCACCGTTGCGTCCGTCGTCAGGATGAGCCCGGCAATCGATGCGGCGTTCTGCAATGCCGTGCGCGTGACCTTGGTCGGATCGACCACTCCCGCCTCGACAAGATCGCCATATTCACCGGTGGCCGCGTTGTAGCCAAAGTTGCCCTTGCCTTCAAGCACTTTCGCCACGACGACCGACGGTTCATCCCCGGCATTCGCGGCGATCACGCGCAGCGGCGCTTCGAGCGCGCGCAGCACGATTTGAATACCCGCATCCTGATCGCCGTTGGCGCCTGTCAGGCTCGTCGCCGTGGAGCGCGCGCGCAGCAGCGCCACGCCGCCGCCCGGCACGATGCCCTCCTCGACCGCCGCGCGGGTGGCATGCAGCGCATCGTCGACGCGATCCTTTTTCTCCTTCATTTCGACTTCGGTGGCGGCCCCGACCTTGATGACGGCCACCCCGCCGGCCAGCTTCGCCACGCGCTCCTGCAGCTTCTCGCGATCGTAGTCGCTCGTGGCTTCCTCGATCTGCGTACGGATCGACTTCACGCGCGCCTCGATGTGCTGCGCGTCGCCCGCGCCGTCGATGATGATCGTGTCGTCCTTGCGAACCTCGACGCGCTTCGCGCCGCCGAGATCCTCGAGCGTGGCCTTCTGCAGTTGCTTGCCGGTTTCTTCCGAGATGACGGTGGCGCCGGTGAGGATCGCGATGTCTTCCAGCATGGCCTTGCGCCGGTCACCGAAGCCGGGCGCCTTGACGGCCACGACCTTGAGGATGCCTCGCATCGCGTTGACCACGAGCGTGGCCAGCGCTTCGCCATCGACGTCTTCGGCAACGATCAGCAGCGGCTTGCCTGCCTTGGAGGCCGCCTCGAGGACCGGCAGCAGATCCCGGACGTTCGAGATCTTCTTGTCGTGCAACAGGATCAGCGCGTCGTCCAGATACGCCGCCTGCTTTTCCGGATCGTTGATGAAGTACGGGCTGACGTAGCCGCGATCGAACTGCATCCCTTCGACGACATCCAGCTCGTTCTCGAGGGACTTGCCATCCTCGACCGTGATGACCCCTTCCTTGCCGACTTTCTCCATGGCGTCCGCGATGATCTTGCCGATCGCCTCGTCGGCGTTGGCCGAGATCGCACCCACCTGCGCGATTTCCCGGTTCGTGGAAATCGGCCTGGACAGTTTGCGCAGTTCATCCAGCACGGCGGCCACGGCCTTGTCGATGCCGCGCTTGAGGTCCATCGGATTCATGCCGGCGGCAACGTGCTTCATGCCTTCCTGCACGATCGCCTGCGCGAGCACGGTGGCCGTGGTGGTGCCGTCGCCGGCCACGTCGGCGGTCTTCGATGCGACCTGCTTGACGATCTGCGCGCCCATGTTTTCGAAGCGGTCCTTCAGCTCGATTTCCTTCGCGACCGACACGCCGTCCTTCGTGATGGTGGGCGCGCCGAAGCTGCGCTCGATCACCACGTTGCGACCTTTCGGCCCGAGCGTGACCTTCACGGCATCGGCCAGCACGTTCACGCCGTCGACGATACGGGCGCGGGCGCTGTCGTGGAATTTGACGTCTTTTTCACTCATCTTGTGGCTCTGGATAGAAGTCGTTGATTCGATGTGTCGCGAACACCCGGTGGGGGGCGCGATCTGCCCGGGATCTCAGGCGGCCTGGCGGGACGCGCCGGTATCGGCCTCGAGGACGCCCATGACGTCCTCCTCGCGCATGACGAGGAGTTCCTCGCCATCGACCTTGACGGTCTGGCCCGCGTATTTGCCGAAGAGAACCTGGTCACCGGCCTTCAACTGGAGCGCGCGAAGCGTTCCATCCTGCAGCAGCCGGCCACTGCCGACCGCGACGACTTCACCCTGCTCGGGCTTTTCCGCGGCCGAATCGGGAATCACGATGCCCGAGGCCGTCGTCCGCTGCGTCTCGATTCGCTTGACGATAACCCGGTCGTAGAGGGGACGAATCTGCATTCTCATCTCCTGAGCGATTAAAGGTTCGAAAAAGGAATCCGCCTGCCGGGCATGGCGACGCAAGCGTCGCTACCGGGCAGCCGTGCCACTGTCTGGCGGAAAGCGAAATAGAGGTGCTCGTCGCCGACTTCAAGGGGGGAGAAATCGGCTCTATGTAACAAATTGTTTCAGCTCGCCAAAGCGATGGCCTTGGCCGTCCCGCCGCCGCTCACGCCTGCCTGGATGTGGCCTGGGCCGCCAGCGCGGCCCGCTCGATCCAGCGGACGGCCGGCGCATCCTGCTCGCCCGGCGCGGGCTTGCCGATCAGGAAGCCCTGCACCTCGCGGCAGCCGGCATCGGTGATGCACGCCAACTGCTCCTCCGTCTCGACGCCTTCCGCGACGGTCGTCACGCCGAGGCGCTTGCCGAGATCGGCCACCGTGCGCACGACGGCCGCGCAGTCCGGGCGCGTGACCGCATCGCGCACGAAGCTGCCGTCGATCTTGATCTTGTCGAACGGGAACGCGCGCAGATGCGCGAGCGACGAGAAGCCGGTGCCGAAGTCGTCGAGGGCGACGCGCACGCCCATCGAGCGCAGTGCGCGCAGGTCCGCGATGGCCTTGCCCTCGTCGTGCAGCAGCGCGGTTTCCGTCACCTCGATTTCCAGCCGGTCGGGCGCGAGGCCCGCGCCGGCCAGCGCCGCCGCGAAGGTCGGCGCGATCGTGCCGTGACCGAGTTGCCCCGCCGACACGTTGACGGCAACGCGCGCACCGTCGGGCCAGCGCGCCGCCTCCCGGCAGGCCTGCTCGAGCACGAAGCGGCCGAGCCGGTCGATCAGGCCGCCGCGCTCGGCCACCGGAATGAAGCAGCCCGGCGAAATCCAGCCGGCGCGCGGATGATGCCAGCGCAGCAGCGCCTCGCGCGCCGTGACCTGGCGGGTGAGGACATCGACGATCGGCTGGTAGAACACGTACAGCCCCTGGTTCTCGTCCAGCGCGACGCGCAACTTCGATTCGAGCGCGACCCGCTCCTGCGCGCTCGTCTCCATGTCCGGCGAGAACATCCGGTAGGTGCCCTTCCCGGCTTTCTTGGCCGCATAGAGCGCCATGTCCGCGCGGGACAGCAGCGCGCCGGCGTCGTTGCCGTGATGCGGCGCCAGCACGCAGCCGATCGATGCACCAATGCGGAACGGCCGGTCGGGCGACGGCGCATAGGGGGCGACGAGCGTGTCGACGAGCCGCGCGGCCGCGCCCATCGCGCGATCCGCGTCGGTGTCGCGCAGCAGCACCGCGAATTCGTCGCCGCCGATGCGCCCCAGCATCATCCCGGGCTCGGGGCACTGCCCGCGCAGGCGCTCCGCGACCTGGCGCAGCACCGCGTCGCCCGCCGAATGCCCGCACGCGTCGTTGATCAGCTTGAAACCGTCGAGGTCGATGAAGAGCAGCGCGAGCAGCTTGTCCGAGCGGCGCAGGCTCGCGTCGAATTCGGCCAGGAAGGTCGCGCGGTTCGGCAGGCCGGTAAGCGAATCGTGATGCGCGAGCTGGTGGATGCGCGCCTCCGCCTCGGCCTGCTGCGTGACGATCGACCACGACAGCATCGGGCCGATGTAGCGCCCCTGGGCGTCGCGCACGGCCGAGACCTGGATGTCGAGCACTTCCGGCCCGAGCGGAATGCGGGCGCGATGCGGCAGGTTCGCCGGATCGGCGAGCAGGCGGCGCTGGTGCTGCGGATGCGGGTGGAAGAAGTCGATCGACGCGCCGAGCGCGTCGTCCGCGCGGATCGGCAGCAGGTGCTCGATCGAGCGCAGCAGGTTGCGCGACGTCGCGTTCAGGTAGTTGATGCGGAACGTCTCCGGGTCGGCCGTCATCACGGCCACCGGCATGTCGTCGATCATCCGCATCAGCCGCGTCTGCGCCTGCTCGCGCAGACGCGATTCGTCCTGCGCGTCGACGGTGCGCAGGACGCTCCGGTAGTTGACGGAGATGACGGCGATCAGCGACGCCGACACGAAGGCCATGTTGACCGCGGTGGCGACGAGCGTCGGCTGGCCGGTCGAGATGAAGAACACGATGAACGCGACGTTGACGATCAAGGCCACGCTCAGCGCGGCCGTCCGCAGGTACATCAGGCTGAAGACGCAGCCGATCATCGTGATCGCCATGTAGAACGCCACCTGGGCCTTTTGCCACGCATCGCCGTACGGGAACAGCAGCAGCGCCCAGGTGGTGAACGTTACCGCGACCGGGATCACCAGCCAGTTCGTGACCGTGAGCGCGCGCATCACGGTGTCGGGCGTCGGCGCCAGCAGCCGGGTGCGGTGCCAGTGCAGCAGCCGCGCGAGCGCCGCGAGCGTCATCGCGGCCGGCATCGCGACCGACAGCCACCACGGCGTGCTGCCGAGGTGCGTGACCGCGAGGCTCCAGGTGCTCGAGATGAGGATCAGGTACGACACCGGGATCTGGCCGGCGAATACCCGGTATTGCGCCGCGAGCAGGTCCGGGTTCCGGTCCGGCGCCGCGAGGCTTGCCAGTCTTGCCATCCGTGCGTAGAGGATTTTCATGTGAGCCTGCCGGTGGCAACCCGGGAGCGGGCGGCCGTGTCCGGCGTCGAGGGTTACCCGCGCGGGTCCGGGTCGAGATCGGCCGCGACGGCCGATTCGGACGCAGGAACCGCCGTGCGGACGCGGTCGCCGCCGGTCAGCGCAATCTGCCCGCTGCCGACGATCTCGTTGAGGGGGGCGGGCCTGCCGAGCAGGAAGCCCTGTGCTTCGTCGCAGCCTTCGTCGGCCAGCAGCGCCAGCTGGTCGTGCGTCTCGATGCCTTCGGCCAGGATCGGAATGCCCAGGCTCTTGCCGAGCGCGAGCACGGCGCGGATGATCGCGCGATCCTGCGGTTTCGCTTCCGCGTCCGCGACGAACGACTGGTCGAGCTTGATGCGGTCGAACGGGAACGAGCGCAGCGTGTCGAGCGACGAATAGCCGGTGCCGAAATCGTCGAGCGCGATGCTCACCCCCAGCGCCTTGATCTGCCGCAGCGTGTCCAGCGCGCGCTCGCGGCCGGCGAAGATCGTCGATTCGGTCAGCTCCAGCTGCAGGCGCGACGCCGGCAGGCGGGTGGCTTCGAGCACGTCCGCCACGAGCGCCGTCAGGTCCGCGTGCATGAACTGCACGGCCGATACGTTCACCGCGACCGCATAGGGCGGCTCCCACGTGGCCGCCCGCGCGCAGGCCTCGCGCAGCACCCAGGCGCCGATGTCCAGGATCACGCCGTTTTCCTCGGCGAGCGGAATGAATTCGGCGGGCGGAATCGTGCCGAGCGTCGCGTGCTGCCAGCGCAGCAGCGCCTCGTAGCCGCGGATCTCGCCGGTCGCGAGCGACGTCTGCACCTGGTAGTGGATGCTCAGCTGGTTGTCGGCCACCGCGCGGCGCAGGTCGGCGGCGAGGCTGCGGCGCGCGCGGACGATCAGGTCCATCGCCGGCTCGTAGAAGCAGATCGATTGCGCGATGCTGCCCTTCGCGCGGTACATCGCGAGGTCCGCGTTGTTGATGAGGATGGCCTTGGTGGCGGCGTCGTCCGGGTAGATGGCGACGCCGAAGCTCGCGCCCGGCACGACCTCGTAGTCGTCCAGCCTGACCGGCTTGTAGAGTGCCGGCTCGAGCCGTTCGAGCAGATCCATCAGGCGCGTGTCGTCGTCCATCCGGCAGAGCGCCGCGAATTCGTCGCCGCCGATGCGGGCAACGAATTCGCCTTCGCGCAGCAGGTTCGCCATGCGGCGCGCGAGGATGCGCAGCACCTCGTCGCCGGCGTGGTGGCCGCGCAGGTCGTTGATTTCCTTGAAGCGGTTCAGGTCGATGCCGATCAGCGCGAGCTTCGTGCGTTGTTCCTGCGCAAGCGCGATCTCGAGGTCGAGCCGCTCGTTGAAGCTGGCCCGGTTGGGCAGCCCGGTCAGCATGTCGCTCAGCGCCAGCCGGCGCAGGTGTTCGAGCGATTCGGCCCGCACGTTGCTGTCGATCACGTAGCTCACGAGCCCCGTGCAGACGATCACGAGCGACGTGCCCGCGACCGCCAGCGCCAGCGGACGCAGCTCGCTCATGTCGGTCCAGTTGCCATCGAGCATCAGCGGCGTGATGCGCAGCGCGGACATTCCGGTGAAATGCAACGCGAGGATCGCGAGCGACAGCACGCCGGCCATCTGGTTGACGGCGTGCGGCGACGGTCGCATCGCGACGTGCAGCGCGAGTGCGGCGAGCGTCATCGCCAGGACCACCGACGCGATCAGGTAGCCGACGTCCCACGACACGATCCCCTCGACCCGCCACGCGAGCATGCCGGTGTAGTGCATCAGCACGATCGCCACGCCGACGATCGCGCCGCCGAGCGCGGGCGCGACCTTGACGATGCGACAGGTCGTCAGCGCGAAGCCGATCGTGCTGCCCACGACCGCGATGAGCAGCGACACGAGCGTGAGCGGCAGGTTGAAGTGCACGGGCGCGCCGGCGTCGAAGCCGAGCATCGCGATGAAGTGCGTGCACCAGATCGCCACGCCGGCCGAAATGGCCGTCAGCACCTGCCAGCCGAGCCGCTGCGTGCCGGAGGTGTTCACCGTGCGCTGGAACAGGCGCGCGGTGACCCACGAGCCGCCGCCGCACAGCAGTGCGGCAAGCAACACCAGCCAGTGGTTGTGCCGATGAACGATGCACCCGAAAACTGTCACCAAAACCTTTCTTCCCCTATCCGTCGCATGGGCCGATGCCATGCCCGATCGACGCGGCGGGAGCCGTGCCGCGTCGATCAGGCGCGCCCACCAGATATCGGCACGTGATGAATAAACTGAACGCCGCGCGGCCGGGCGCAAACGATTGCACGACAGATATTTTTTGGAAAAAAGTGCCGGAACGAGACGGGGTGGGATGGGTAGCGGAGGTTCGGGCTGCGACGTCGCCCGAGAATATCGCGCTCAAATGGCACGCCAGCGAACCGGTGATCGACCGGACGGAACGCGTGCGTTCCGACGAACGGCGCGACGGGTGACGCGCCGCGACGAGATCCGCGCGACAGGCGGCGGGTGGAATGAAAACCGGATGCTGGAAATCGACCGCCTGCAATCGCAGGCGGTCGATCAACGGCTGGCCTCTATTCGCCCGGGCATCGCGCGGCTTCGACCGGTTCGCCCTTCTTCGAAGCAAAGGGTCCACCACGCGCGCGCCGGGCGTTCAACGCACTCACACGGGCACGATCAATTCACCCCGACCGCACTCCACGCGCGAGCGACCGCGGCGCTTTCGGCCGAGTTCGTGCCATACAGGTCGTTCGCCGCCTGGATCGACGCACGACGCGCGTTCGGGTAGCTGGAGTTGGCGTTCAGGTACACGGTCAGCGTCCGGTACCAGATCTTCCCGGCCTTCTCGCGACCCACGCCGCTGAAGGTCGTGTCGCCGTTGCAGACCAGCTGCGCCTTCGTCAGGCCGGTATCGGTCGACGGCACCGTCGGGCCTTCCGCGAGCAGGTAGAACAGGCGGTTGCCGACGCCCGACGTGAAATGCGGATCGTGGCGCGGATTCGACCACGAGAATCCGCCGGACGGGTAACAGCTGAACGACCGGCCGTCGAGATCCTGCTTGTACATCTTGCGCAGGCCGCCGCTCACCACGCGCGCACCGATCACGTAGTTGCCGGGATCGTTCGGGTTGTTGGCGTAGTACTTCACGAGCGTGCCGAAAATGTCGGACGTCGACTCGTTCAGGCCGCCCGCGTCGCCCGAGTAGTTCAGGTTGGCCGTGGCCTCGGTCACGCCGTGACTCATCTCGTGTCCGGCGACGTCCACCGACACGACCGGTTTCGGCAGGCTGGTGCCGGGCTGGCCGTCTCCATACACCATCACGTGCGAATCCAGCCATGCCGCATTCGCGCCGGTCGTGCCGCTGCCCGTGTTGAACACCACGTGCGCGTAGCTCTTCACGCCGCGGCCGTCATTGAAGATGCCGTTGCGGTTGTGCGTCGTCTTGTAGTAGTCCCAAGTCAGCGCGAGACCATAGTCGATGTCGGCGGCGACCGTCTGCCGGTCGGTGGTCGTATTGTTGCCCCACACGTTCGTGCTGCTCGTGAAGATCGGCAGGTCGGTCGCCCGCTCGACGTCGTCCGAGGTCAGCCCGCGGCCGTCGTAGACCGAGCCGGAGCCGCGGCTCGGATCGAGCATCCGGTACGCGTTCGTGCCCGTCTGGTCGGTGGTGAGCGTCAGGTTGCCGTAGTACAGCGAGCGGCCGGTGCCGGTCGCGGCGGCCGTCTTGATCAGGTCCTGCGCGTCGAGCACGGTGCCGGTGCGCGCATCGACGTAGTACAGCACCGCGTCGCCATGCACGTCGGTCGCCTTGCCGTAGACGCGTACCGCATAGGCCAGCGTCGGCGTGACGTCGCGTGCGAACACGACGAGTTCCGCGTCATCGACGCGGCGCACGTCCGAGTTGAAACGCGCGGCTGCGATGCGCTTGACCCGCGCAGCGCCGATGTCGGGTGCGTTGCGTACGACCGCGCGGTCACCCACCTTGCCGATCGTGCCGGCGAGATTGATCGGCGCGAGCTGGGTCACGCTCGCCTGCTTCAACTGCCCCTTGCTCGAATGGACGACCACGTCGCCACCGATCACGGGCAGGCCCGCGTAGAAGCGGTCGAAACGCACGTGCTCGGTGCCGTCGGGGTCGACGATCACGTCGCGCACCTGGAACTGATCGCCATCCGCCGGCGCGCTCGCCTGCGGCCCTGCGAACTTCAACGTGCGTGCTGCGCCGCCGGCTGCGAGACTGAAGGCGGACGGGTTCTGCTGGATCAGTTGCAGTGCCTTGTCGACCGTAGCCGACGGGTCGCCGGCCTGGGCAAAAGCACTGAGACTCGCGACGGTAATCGCGGAGATGGACAGCAGACGAGACAGTTTCTTCATGTAATCCCCCGGGTTATAAGTGGGTGATGTTCGAGGAATGCATCAAGTACAGACTTTGATGTAAGACATGTCACGAACCGCAGAGGGATGCTAGAAGGTCATTTTTATAATTACAAGATATTTTCTGACAGTTTATTTTTTACTGTCATTGGCGTTAATCGAGTCATTGTTTGGTGAGAAATTTGAAATGGTCTCGTCGGCTGCGATAGCGGGATCGACAAGGTTGCATCGGGGGAATGTGTCGGAGAGGCTCGTGCTGCCTTGGCGAGGCGGCGCTCGGCACGCGTCGGGGAGGACGGATGAGGCGAAGCCGGGATAAAGCGGCGGACACTACTTGCTTTATTAAATATTTATTTGGATTGTTGCCATTGCCGGCGAGCCAATGAAACGCTTGACAGCCCTTCGATTCTCGATTTTGACGGCGATGCCTTTGAATTCGTAGTTAAAGGCTGCCGAGCGACGCACGAGATAATGCTTTCTACGAATCCTCCGCTTCAGCGGCGCGTTCGTGCGCATCGCTGACGGCGGTCGCCATGCTGTTCGGAAACCGTGACCGTTGCACGGGCAACCATCGGGGAACGGTGTGCCGGCGGCGTCGAACCGATCGAGGATGCAGCGCCGCTTCGGGGCATGAGGCACAATACGCGGCTTCAATATTCAACCGCGGTCAAACCCATGCGCGTCGTCGTCGTTGGAACCAGCGGAGCGGGGAAATCCACTTTCTCCAGCGCGCTGGCGGCAGCAGCCGGCTGCCCTTACATCGAGCTGGATCGACTCTACTGGGGCCCCGACTGGTCAGCCGTGCCGCCGGCGCAGTTCGAGAACGCCGTGCTGGCCGCGACCGCCGGCAACCGCTGGGTCGCCGACGGCAACTACAGCGCCGTGCGCGACGTGCTCTGGTCGAGAGCCACGCACGTGGTCTGGCTCAACTTCGGACGCCGAACGGTATTCTCCCGGGTGCTCTGGCGCACGTTGAGCCGCGGGCTCATGCGCACCGAGCTTTCGCACGGCAACCGCGAATCGCTGCGGATGGCGTTCTCCCGGGAGTCGGTGCTGCTGTGGTCGTACACCACGTTCGCCAGGAATCGCATCAAGTTCGCCGCCCTGCGGGACGACCCGACCTTCGCGCATCTGCACTGGACGGAAATCACCCGGCCGTCGCACACCCGCGCGGTCATCGACAGGCTGGCCCGCGCCGGCGGTTGAGCACTGCGCGAAGCATCAAGCGTCAATGGCCCGAGGGTGGCAAACCCACTGACCTGAGACGTTTCTTGTAGCCAACCGGCAAGTGAGTTCTCTTTTATCTTACGGACGAGGAGGACTCGATGAAGAAGCGATTTACCGACGAGCAGATCGTCCGCTTCTCGCGCGAGGCCGAGAGTCGGGACGAGCCGGTGAAGGACCTATGCAAGCACTGTCTGAATGATCGTCAGCAATTGCGCGTTCGTTCCGGCGTACCGCCGCGCTTTCAACGTTCGAACATGAACCGTGTAGTGGATCCGACGATAGCGATCACGCCTCGCATCACACGTGAACACTTTGCCACTAGCGACCCGATATCCGATTGACTTGCAGAACACACCGATCGGAACCGGGTCCTGACGGCCACTGACGAATCGGAGGCCGAGCCGATGGACGTGCATGTTTGATCATCGGCTGGGATGCATTCCGGCGAGGTAGCGCGCCACGATCGAAATGTCTTCGCTGGACAGCATCGCCGCAAGGCCATTCATGGCACCCGTGGGATCCTTGCGTGCGCCGTTTTGAAGTCGGCAAGCTGCTTTGCGAGATAGTCCTGCCCTTGTCCTGCCAAACGCGGCGCCCGGTCTTTACCCCTCAGCGTCGCGCCGTGACAGGCCTGGCAACTTCTCGCCTGGACCAACGTCAGACCACGCTTTTCGAGCTCGGCATCGGCCGGAACATTTTCGTTTCGGGCTGGCGTCTGCTGGGCGAAGTAAGTGGCGAATGCGTCAATCTGCGCATCGGTGAGGCCCTTCGCGAGCGGCCCCATGTACGGGTTGGGCCGCTGGTCATTGGCAATCGCGTGCAACTGGGCTGCGATATAGGCCTTCGGCTGGCCGGACAGCGCCGGGTACCACGTGTTGAGCGACTGGCCCTGTGGGCCGTGGCAAACGAAGCAGGTCTCCTGGATCGGACGGCGCGCGCCTTCCGGCTGGCGCGCGCCCGCTTCAAACTACGGAAAGCACGGAGATCAGTGGCCGGCTGGGGCGGAAATGGCCAAGTATGGTTGGCCACGCAACCGATCAATCGTTCGCGCAGAAGATCGTCGGTGTGATATTTGTGAAGTTCTTCACATCGCCGATCACCTCGGCCGTTCGTGCGGAGGAAAGGGCCATGTTGATCCCCTCCTGATTACCGAACCGCAGTATCGTCACGCATTCGAATGGTTGTGCAGCAGATGCTGGAAACAGCACCTCCGCCGATTGCAAACCGAACTCACTCCATGCCGAGTGGACGAGCGAAGCGTGACTCGATAGGTAATACGCGCGGTCAAACGTTGCGCCTTCAGCAGCCGCGTAGCTCACGATCAGGGTAGTCATATTCAAGTCCGTGTTGAGATGAGGTTGAGAATTGCCTTAAGTAGTTGCGCTGGCGCTCTGCAAACTTGCCGGTGACATTCGTGCCCGGCGCAGCAACTGCCCCCCGAACAGCAACATCCACAACGGCAGCGCTAGCACGATAACCATCTCGCAAACATTCGAGAAATCGTCGAGATCCGGAAAGAAGCCAAACACGAAGAACAACCCAAAAAACCACCCGACAACCTTCAACAGAATCGAGCCTTTCCATCCCGTTTTCTTCAACTGGTTGGCAGCAATCGGTGCCCAGAAGAGCACGAGCGGGCCCTCGCACCACCACAGTCCGTTTTGCGTGCCATTTGCAATGGCCGTCCAAGCGGCTGCTGCAGCGGCCCTCGTCGCATCGTCGCCACCGGCATAAAGGTGTGCAAGTGGGTGATAGACCGCCAACTGGATAGCCGCTCCGCTGATTCCGAGCATCGCATAGAGCCCGATCGCAAACGCAATCATGTTCCCTAGTGCGCCCAGTTCCTCACGAAAGACGAACAGGAAATATCCACCGATGATCAGTACCGCAAGATAAAAGCCAAACACATCTGCCAGCATGGATAGGCGAAATACATCGCGCGTTTCGGGCGGCAGTGCCAGCATCGTTGCGCCGTGAAGCACCATGCCTGCGTCCGAGCCGGTCACCATCGCCGACAACCCGACGTTCGTGTAAGCCAGGATGCCGCCAAGGATGGCGCTCCAGGCGGTAAAGCGCGTCACATTGCGTGAGGTTGCATTCATCACGTTTCTCCGGGCGACGATGTCAATGTCTGCAGGCAACGGGACGGTTCAGCACGATCCCCTCGTTTTGCTTGCGCTCCAAAGCGCAATACGCGTAATAGATTGCGGGCATGAAGTAAGCCCATGCGTTCAAGGCAAGTACAAAAAAATTGAATACGACATTCGTTTCTTCGCCCGGAATCTTGTAAAAATCATAGATACACGCAATGGATCCAGATGAAATCAGCGCGAGCAGTACCGCAAATGCCTGCACCACTGCCCCGATACTCATCAGTCTCTTGATGATATAGGCGAGATAAATCGACAGCAGGGTCCACATCACCACATAGTAGTAGGGCAAAAGCGCCTCGACAAAGTGGGCTGTCACCAAGACGAACGTTCCAGCGGTGGACAACACGAAAAACAGTACGTCCTGGCGGGCGGAAGGCTTATATCCATGCGTGATGGTCATCAGGCCCGCAACTGCAATGATCGGTATGCCAAACCCTCTTGAAAACGAATCAAAGAAGTGCGCAATTTCATACGAAATGGCCGACCCTGTTGAAAAGAAAATAATGGCGTTTGTCGCCGACACTCCAACAACCCACATCTCAATTCCGAGAAGATAATTTCTCTTCCGGATGAATTTACTTCCATAGAAGAATGAGCTCGATGCCAGAATGGCGCTTGAAAGACAAAGAACCAGTGATCTCATATCCATGAAAAATCTCCCTGTTTATATTTGCATCAAGAATCAGTTGTTCTTCGGTGCCAGGCTCGCCAGATAGCTGGCGATCGCCTTGCGGTCCTCCGCAGAAGCGCGTGTCGCGACGATCTTCATCATGCCGGTAGGCTCAGTGCGCGCGCCGGAAGCAAATTCGTCGAATTGGGCCAGCATGTAGTCGTATCCTTGGCCGGCGAGGCGTGGGAATTGATCATGTCCCATCAGTTGCGCGCCGTGGCACGCAGCGCAATTACCCTCGTCCACCAAATGCTTTCCTCGCTCACGCAACTGCTGCTGCGGCGCGAAGTAACGATTTTCCATCGGAGTCGCTCTGGAAAAGTAATCAGCAAGGCCCTTGATCTGGCTGTCACTCATCGTCATCGCCAAAGGCCCCATGTTCGGATTACGTCGGGTCTCGTTGGAAAAATTGTGCAACTGCGTTTTCAGATAGCGCGCCGGTTGACCCGCAAGGCTCGGATAACTTTGATTGAGAGAATTGCCATTGACGCCATGGCAAGCAACACAGGCGTCGGTCAGGTGGGGCCATGATCCGCCATCGGCACCGGAAGCCTCTGCCGACGCCGTGATAAAGCTCTGCAGTCGATAAAGGCCAAGGAGGTCGGAACCGAATACCGCGAGCAACAAGGCAAAAATGACGGGAATGCCGAACAGGATGGTTTTCTTCATCGTCGCTCTCCTACGCCCGACGCAGACCATTCAGCGCCTGCAGGGCGCCTTGATGACCGGAGCGCACGGCCCCGTCCATGTAACCGGCCCAAATATTCGCCGTCTCCGTTCCCGACCAGATCAAATTGCCGCACGGCGGACGCAGCGCTTCACCATGAGTACTCCAGAAGCCCGGCGGAATGGCGGACACACACGTGATGGTCCACGGATCGGCTTTGCCCCAGTCCTGATCGTGATAGGCAATCGGCGAAAGCGCTTCCCGCCCCCACGCCTGGGCATAGAGTTGCACCTGCATGTCCTTCGCGGCATCTAGCTCCGATGGAACCATCGCCCCCTTGAGGAAGGCATTGATGACACCGATCTCCCCTCCGGGCGGAGAGTTGTCGTAGGCCCAGAGAATCGGTCCGTTTACCTGAAAGATGCTGCCGTTCAGGCCTTTTTCACGCCAGAACGGACGACGGTAGACCATCACGGTCTTCCGCGCAGGCGAATAGGCAGGCCAAGCGCGCTGCAGAGCGGCACGCTTTTCCGGCAGGGGCGGATTGAACTGCACCTGATGGCACAGAGCCGGATGGATCGCCATGATGACGCGTCGGGCCCGCACCATGCCGTGATTGGTTTGCAGCGTCACGACATCACGGTTCCAGTCGGAAATCTGCCGAACGGGAGTCGACAGGCGCACCTTGTCGCCCAGCTCCTGCGCCATCCTGGTGCTGAGGATTTGCGAACCGCCAATGAACCGGGTTTCCTGGGCGCTATGCTTGATGCTGTCGAGCTGGAAGTAGTCGCAGTCCGCCGAATTGATCATCGAAAGGAAATGCAACAGCCCCATCTTGGCCGGTGCCACACCACCGGAAAGCATGATGCTGACGTTCCATCCGACCTGATCTTCCGGCTTGATATTTTGCTTGGCGAGCCAATCCCCGACAGAGAGCCGGTCAATCTCGCCAACCTTCGACGATGTCCAGGGAGCCCCGGACGGAACGTCACGTGACAGCTTGCTGAGTTTGGCCGCGATCGTTTCGTCGGTGCCGGCCGTCCCTTTGAGATCGACCGCGACTCTACCGTCACCGCCTAGAATGACCGTCTTTCCGTCGTAATAGGTCGGGAAGGTGCCTATTCCGAGTTCACGTGCAATATCCGCAACAGCGGTCTGGCCTGGACCGATCCACTGCCCGCCGACCTCGGACACATATCCTCCGTCGATGTTGTAATTTAACGTGCGTCCTCCGACACGGTCGCGAGCTTCCAATACCAGAAAAGACTCGCAGCCTGCGTTGCGGAGGTCTCGAGCTGCGGTCAATCCCGCAAGCCCGGCACCCACGATGACAACGTCAAGCACATCGTCCGAATTGCCCTGAGCGATGGCACCGCCTGCACTTGTACTCAAAGCGATACCGCCAACGGCAGCCGAGGCGCTCGCATATTTGAGCCATTTCCTGCGCTGCAGATTGGCCGGGGGATCAGAGAAAGGCCCTTCTTTCATGGTGATTCCGCCACTGTTCTTCATCTAATTAAACGGTCCTTGCCTTCACATCGAAGCAACGAGATCCTTGACCTGGTGCGCGACCGAATGCACAGGCGAGGTCATTTCTCTGTTGCGTGTACGAATCAGGATTTCCGAACTGGTCGATCCGTCACTCAGATCGCGGATGCCAGCTCCGGCACTAGTTGAAAAAGGTCGCCGACGAGGCCGTAGTCGGCTACTCTGAAGATCGGCGCTTCCGGATCCTTGTTGATCGCGACAATCACCTTCGAATCCTTCATCCCGGCCAGATGCTGGATCGCCCCCGAGATGCCGACCGCGATGTACAGTTGCGGCGCGACGATTTTGCCGGTCTGGCCGACTTGATAGTCGTTCGGCACGTAGCCGGCGTCGACGGCCGCGCGCGATGCCCCCAACGCCGCTTGCAGCTTGTCCGCCAGCGGTTCCAGCACCTTCGTGTAGTTTTCGCCGCTGCCGAGGCCACGACCGCCCGACACGATGATGCTTGCCGACGTCAGTTCCGGGCGGTCCAGCTTCGTCACCTCACGGCTCACGAACTGCGACTTGCCCGTATCAGCTGCCGCTTCGATTTTCTCGACCGCCGCGCTGCCACCTTCCGCTGCCACGGGATCGAAACCCGTCGCACGTACCGTGATGACCTTGATCGGGTCGCTCGACTGCACCGTCGCGATTGCGTTGCCCGCGTAGATCGGGCGCTCGAACGTGTCGGCCGACTCGACGGCCGTAATGTCGGAGATCTGCGCGACGTCGAGCTTCGCGGCGATACGCGGCGCGATGTTCTTGCCGTAGACGGTAGCCGGCGCAAGGATGTGCGAGTAGTCCTTCGCGATGTTCAGCGCGGTCGCTTCGACATTTTCCGCGAGACCCGCTTCGAGTTGCGGCGCATCGGCTAGCAACACCTTCGAAACGCCTGCGATCTTCGCTGCCTCATCGGCTGCGCCTTGCGCATTGTGGCCCGCGACCAGCACGTGAATGTCACCGCCAATCTTCGCTGCCGCCGCCACCGTGTTCAACGTCGCGGCCTTGATCGACGCGTTGTCGTGTTCTGCAATCACCAGAATCGTCATTTCTTTCCGCTCCCTCTTACAGCACCTTGGCTTCGGTCTTCAGCTTCTCGACCAGCGTCTTCACGTCCGGCACCTTCACGCCGGCTGCGCGCTCCGGCGGCTCGACCACCTTCAGCGTCTTCAGACGCGGCGTAACGTCGACGCCCAGGTCTTCCGGCTTCACGGTTTCGAGCGGCTTCTTCTTCGCCTTCATGATGTTCGGCAGCGTCACGTAGCGCGGCTCGTTCAGGCGCAGGTCGGTCGTGATGACGGCCGGCAGCGACAGCGACAGCGTTTCCGCGCCACCATCGACTTCGCGTGCGACCGTTGCTTTACCGTCGGCCACCGTGACCTTCGATGCGAACGTCGCTTGCGGCAGGCCTGCCAGCGCGGCCAGCATCTGGCCGGTCTGGTTCGAATCGTCGTCGATCGCCTGCTTGCCGAGGATCACCAGTTGCGGCTGTTCCTTGTCGATCAGCGCCTTCAGGATCTTCGCAACAGCCAGCGGCTCGACGCTGTCGTTCGATTCAACGAGGATCGCGCGATCCGCGCCGATCGCCAGCGCCGTGCGCAGCGATTCCTGCGCTTGCGCGACGCCTACCGACATCGCGATCACTTCGGTCGCGACGCCCGCTTCCTTCAGGCGCACCGCTTCTTCAACAGCGATTTCGTCGAACGGGTTGACACTCATCTTGACGTTCGCCAGATCGACACCGGATCCGTCTGCCTTGACGCGAACTTTCGCGTTGGCGTCCACGACTCGCTTCACTGCCACCAGCACTTTCATTGCTGCTCCTGATTCGATACGTTGATTCCGACTGCCCATTCGATAACGGGATCATTCAATTCGCCTGCCATGCGTCCTCCAGACGCAGGAAGCGCACCCGATTACGTGCCCGTGTCTCGGCACCGGGCGGATAGTCGAATCTGGGCGTCGGAAGCAGGCCGGCCTCGCCGGCCTGCAGGATTTCTGCCTGAACTTGAGCCCGGGTCTTCACCGACGCCGGCCCGACACCTTCCGTCTGGAATCCACCAGACTTTCCCGTATCGACCCCGTCCCTTCCGTCGGCTTGCTCTGCCGTCGACAGCGATACCGAATGCGGAATCGACCGGTCTGGACGAAGATGATTTCCGCCCTGCGCCTGTGCCGAGTCGGTCACGAAAACCACCAACGCGAGAGAAACCGCAAAATTCAATACGGGCACCTTATTCATATGGACTCCAAATATAAGACGTCACACTTTGATGCCGACGTCAGACACCGAGTACGACGGGGCTACGCGCTTCCCCCTGAGGGTGAGTCGGGCCATTGAGCGTGATACTGCCCAGGACCCGCCGCCCTAAACCCTCGGCAATCGTTATTCCTTCGTCCATCCGTTTTGATAGAGCTGTCCGGCCAGCACGCCCAGACGCATCGTGAGATGGTAATTTTCACCGTCTTCGATCAGCGCAGACCGGACATCCCGGAAGATCTTCTCGATCGGATACTCGCGGGTGGTGCCGTTGCCGCCGAAGAGCTGGAGGGCTTCATGCGTGATCTTCATCGCTTCTTCCGTCACGCTGACCTTGGCTTGCGCAGTCGCGTAGGGATGGGTCTGCGGTGACAACCGCGCGAATGCGAGGCTGCGCCGGGCAATGGCACGTGCCATCTCGAGACGGCGCAACATTTCACCAAGACGCAATTGCGTCATCTGATGTTCGATGAGAAGCGTGCCTCCCTGCTTGCGCTCGTGGCAATAGGCCAGCGCCAGTTCAAACGCAGCACGAGCTGCACCGGTGAACACCTGACACATATGCGTTCCGCCGAAAGACCAGGTCGATGCCAGGTTGCCGAGATAGTCATCCTTCAGCGCGATAGCGAAGCGCCTCGGCACCTTGACATTGTCGAAAAAGATCTCGCCCTGCGGCAGCGAGCGCTGGCCAATCTTGTCCAGTGGCTTGCCGCGCGAAATCCCCGGCAGATCAAGCGGAATGATCAACCCGATACCGTTCGTGAATACGCCATGCTCCCCAGTGCTGTAGAAGCCGTCACCGTAATCCGCAGCCATGTACGCGAGCGCGACCTGTGCCACGGCACCGTTCGATACCCACGACGAAAACTGCCCATTGATGACGATTTCGTCGGCACCGACCTTCGCTGAGACGTTTCCAATCGGTTGCTTGCTATCGTGGGCAAGTTCCTGGCGATACAGAACTGCGGCGTCTGAACCGCGATCGGGCTGAGTGTTAGCCCAGCAGCCGACTTTTCCGGAACAGATGTCGATCAGCTCCTGGTTGCCGACCGACTGTGCCATCATCAGCGGCATCCCCGCGGCGCCAATTGACACGGCCAGACCCGAATCGCCCCAGCCGAGCTCTTCGCCGATCATCGATTCGATCCGCACGGCCATCTCTGGCGGGAACTGCGCAATCAGTTGCGGATCGAGCCCGAGCTTTGCGCTCTCGATGATCGCGGCCCAGTAAGGCGATCCGGGGGCGATCACTTCCTCCGGCGTCATGCGATCGAGTTCCCGGCCGATCGGGCGCAGGACGTCACGTGCAAAGCGGTGGACGGTGCTCTGGATCGCACTTTCCTCTTCGCTCAACGGCGTCTCGAAACCGGTCAGTCCGACCGACGGAAATTCCACGTTTTTCTTGAGGCGAATCACGATGTACTCCTTAATTTTTGATATCGGAACAATTTCCGTCATGCGCGCCGAGCGACAGCATTGCGCGCACTACGGTTCACCCAGTCGTCCATTGCATTGACGGCCGCCAATGCCCCATTGACGACACACCATCGAATCGGCTCGGGAAACGTCGACGGCGTCTCGTGATCGATTCCCGCAAGCAGCGGGTTCTCGGTTCCACGAATGCGCTCGGCGATCAATTGCCCAACCATGGACTGCGCACCAACACCATGCCCGGAGCATCCCGCGGAATAATAGATATTCCTGTTCTCGCCGGTTGCGCCGACGACCGGCAACGCATCGTTGGCGAGGCTGATATAGCCGCTCCAGCACGCGCGGATCGGCTGATCCTTCAATGCCGGGAATCGATCCCGCAATGCGATCATCAGTTCGCGATACGCGTCGTAATCCGGCACGCTGGGCGTCCGCGAACCATATTCGTAGTGGAGCCGCTTCGTTGTCACCAGGAGCGTATTGGACGCAGTCAGACGATGACTTTCCATCGTCCAGTGCGGTGTGACGATGCCTTCGCGTCGCGGCCAACCCAATGCAGCCAGTTGTGCTGCGGACAGCGGCTCAGTCTCTATCGCCGAGACCCGCAGCGGTATCACCTTGTCCGCGAGCAGGCCGAGCTGCGGCGTATAGGCGTTTGTGGCCAGCATCAGGACGGGGGCACTTGCGCTCCCTCGCGGCGTCTTCACCTTGATGACCGGCCCTTCGGTGTATGACAACAGAGGCGTGTTCTCGTAAATCTTCACGCCAGCCCGAATGGCCGTACGTCGCAGTCCCATCACGTACTTGCCGGGATTGAGCGTGCCACCGCGCGGTACGTAATTGCCGAATAGAAACGCTGGCGGAATCCCGCGCGCGCGCATCTGGGCATGATCGAGAAACTCGGACTGGAACCCCAACTCGGTGGCAACACGCATGTCCTCGCGCACCTTCTTTTCCTGTGACGGGTCGATACCCGCACGGATCAAGCCGGACTGAACGTAGTCGCAATCGATGCCGTGCTCCTTGAGCTTTCCCTCGACGAAATCGACGGCACCTTCGTAGTATCGGACGATCCTCTTCGCCTTCTCGATTCCAACGTTCTTGAGGAAAAGGTCATATTCGAGCGCCAGCGCGCCGGCAAGATAGCCCGCATTGCGCCCGCTGGCCCCAAACCCGGCAAACTCACGCTCCAGGACGATCACTTTCGCCCCATTCCTGACCAGATCGAGCGCAGCGGAAAGGCCCGCAAACCCAGCGCCGACGATCACCACATCCGCACTGACATCCCCCTCCAGTACGGGCTGCGGATCATCCGGCTTCTCGACCCAGCCGCCAATCGTCCGGTACTTCTCCAGGTCGGCGGTCACTTTGGCTTCCTCCACCGGCTCGGCGTTTGCACTTTGCGTGGCTGCCATGGCCGGCACGACGACCGCAGCTGCCACTGCGCCCTTGACGAAATCACGGCGGGTAATGCCCTTGTGGCTTACCCCATCGTCCTGCTTGCTGTTCGGCTCCTTAACCATGTCGTTCCCCAATCAATGCTTCGTCAGGACGTGAACAGCGAGTGCAGCCTCTTCAACGCCTTGAAATCCACCGCCGTTTTCCTGAATCGCATGACGCGCGCCCTGCACCTGCCGCGCGCCGGCTTCCCCACGCAATTGAGTGACCAGTTCGTAGAGCTGCCCGATACCTGTCGCACCGAGCGGATGGCCTTTCGATTCAAGACCTCCGGATGTGTTGATCGGGATACGCCCGCCGAGTGTGAATTCACCACGCTCGGCTGCCGGGCCGCCCTGGCCGAGCGGCGCCAGGCCAAGGTTCTCGGCCTGGATGATTTCGCCCATCGCTGACGCGTCGTGCACCTCGGCGACATCCATGTCATCCGGACCGAGGCCGGCTTGTTCATAGGCTTGAAGCGCGGCAAGTCGCCCAATGTTCTTCTCCGGCTCCTCAATACGCCGATGCGTGAAACTGCGAATCACGCTCGCTGCGACCCGAATGCAACGGCTGCGATCAACACCGATACGCCGCAGCCCCTCCTCCGTACAAAGGATCGCCGCAGCTGCTCCGTCCGTCACCGGCGCGCACATCGGCAGCGTGATCGGATAAGAGATCGGCGCTGCCGCAAGTACCTCGTCGACCGTGAACGGTTGGCGAAATTGCGAAAGCGGGTTATGAACGGAATGTCCGTGGTTCTTCGCGGAGACCGCGGCGATTTGACGTTGCGTCGTGCCGTAGGTCTTCATGTGATACCGGCACAGTGCGGCGTAGACCGACATGAAGCGGCTGTACGGACGGTCCGATTCCGAGCCGGGAGGCGGCTCGATACCCTCACCCAGCTTCATCAGGTTCGCGAAGTTCTCGTCGACGCGGGACACGTCCCAACCGCCCTCGAACAACGCGAACGACTTCGCCTTGTCCGGAACGTTCATCTTCTCCGCGCCAAGCGCGAGCGCGACGTCGCACGTCCGGGCCTTCAGGCTCTGCACGGCAAGATGCACCGCCGTGCTGCCAGACGCGCATGCATTTTCGACGTTGAACACCGGAATGCCTTCGATCCCGATCTTGCCGAGTACAACCTGCCCCGGAATCGACAACTGGCCTTGCAGCGGCCCGTTGGTAATGCCCGCATAGAAAGCCGCGCCGATCACCTCCGCGCTGCAGCCAGCATCCTTCAGCGCCCCGCGCAGCGCCTCACCGGCGAGATCGTCGAGACTGCGCTCGAAATGCCGGCCGAATACCGTCATCGCGATACCGGCAATGTAGATGTTGCTCATGATGTGTCGCTCGTAGAAAGTAAGCTCAGATCCTGCGTTGCTGCCCTTGCCAGTACTGCTCGCGCAGATCCTTCTTCAGCACCTTTCCGGCCGTACTGCGCGGGAGTGCGGCGACGAAGTCCACACTCTTCGGCGCCTTCACCGAGCCGAGCTTCTCCTTGCACAAAGCGACGAGCTCATCGGCGCTCACTTGCTGGCCGGCATTGAGTTCCACAACTGCCTTCACCGCCTCGCCCCACTTGTCGTCGGGCACGCCGATCACCGCGCAGTCCTGTACGGCCGGATGTGCCCAGATCACCTGCTCGACCTCGCTCGGGTAGACGTTGAAACCGCCGCTGATGATCATGTCCTTCTTGCGGTCGGTAATATGCAGATAGCCTTCCGAATCGAGATGGCCGATGTCACCGGTATGCAGCCAGCCGTCGATAATCGTCTCGGCCGTCTTGTCCGGTGCACGGTAGTAGCCCTTCATCACGAGATCACCGCGCACGCAGATTTCGCCGGTCTCGCCCTGCTTCAGTACTTCGCCGCGATCGCCGAAGACTTCGACTCGCACCAGCGGATTCGGGCGGCCGACCGACGACAGCCGCTCGTCGGATGCCAGCTTGCCGTCGACGAAATGCTCCGACGGCGTCAGGTACGAGATCGACGCTGGCGCTTCCGTCTGGCCGTAGCCGCCCGTCATCACCGGGCCGAACACGTCGATCGCGCGCTTGAGCTTTTCGACCGACATTGGCGCCGCGCCGTACAGGAAGTAGCGCAGTGACGAGAAATCGACCTTGTCGATACCCGGGATGTCGAGCAGCCGATAGATCACGGTCGGCGGCAGGAAGAACTCCGTCACGCGATGCTTCACGATCGCGCCGAGCAGCAGCGCCGGATCGGGCTTCGGCAGCACGACCACCGTGCCGCCACGCGCGGTGCACGGAAGCGACAACATGCCGGCCGTGTGCGTCATCGGCGCCGCGGCGAGATTCACCGGACGCTCGTTGGCGTACGACATCGCGATCATGAATTGCGCGAAATACGTTTGGAGTGAGCGGTGCGTGTTCATCACACCCTTAGGCGCTCCGGTCGTACCGCCCGTGGCCGACAGCGCCACGACGTCGTCCAACGCGTAATCGACGACGGGCGGCGTTACCGGCTGGCCCGCGCTCCAGGTGGCCAACGACGGCGCCCACGGCAGATCGGCGTCGAGGCACACCCACAGCCGAACCTTCGGCAGGCTCGGCCGCAGCGCGTCGATCGATGCCGCGAACGCCTGGTGGAAGAACAGCACCTCGCAGTCGAACGCTTCGAGCACGTACTGGTTCTCGGCCGGCGCGTTGCGCCCGTTCACCGGGATATACGCGAGCCCGGCTCGCCACATCCCGAGCGCGCAGCTCCAGCCAATCACGTCGTTGTCCGCCCACACCGCAGCCTTCGCCTCCTTCGCGAAGCCGGCAGCAAGCAGCCCGTTGGCGATGCGGCACGACAGCTCGCCGATCTCCTGGAACGAGTAGCTGCGGTCGCCCTGGATATACGCAATGCCGTCGGGATTGCTGCGCCACCCGCGGTCGTAGAAATCGATAATGGCCATTTCACAGGTTCCGTTGAGTCTGTACCGATACAGCGGCGGTCGTCACAGTTGAGTGACCGTGGCGCGCGCGAGCCCGCGTTGTTCGAGAAAACCGAGCAGGTAGCGATGGCCGAACGCTTTCGAACCCGATGCGAAGCCAACCTTCGCGGTATCGCCATCCAGGAGCTTGACGGCGGCCGCTGCATGCAACGCGCCGGTCGCGATGTACGGCGTGATACCGTGCAGCGTCGCGCGTACTGCGTTGAGCTGACCGCGACCGATCGCGGAATCGACCGTGCGGTGAAGCGTCGTACGCTCGCGCGGCGGCATCGACGGCGTCGTCGAATCGACGATCTGCTTCAGTACCGCGTCCTGCTGCTCGCGCGGCAGGTCCTTGTACTCCGCATCCCATTTTTGGCCGAGTGCGTGCACCATCTGCATCGCGTTGTTGTCGTAGAAACCAACGCACGAGACACAGCTGCGCACGCGCGAGTCATGCTCGAAGTACACCGGTAGCGACGTGCCGCCCCACGGCAGCGCGAACACCGGCTGCATGAAGTCCGGCGAAACGACGCTGAACGAAGCATGCTGTTCGTGCGGCACCAGTTTCTTTTCCCACAGATAGCAGGCTTCCTGTCGATACCCTTCGAAGATAGTTGCCGTCGAACCCACGCTCACGCCGGCGCCAGCACCACGCGGGCCACGCGTCAGCGTCGAGGTTTCCAGCGCATCGATGCCGGGTGTCTCGAGTGCGAGTTCGGCGGCGATTTCCGCGAACGAGTACATGTACGCATTCGACGGGGACAGCAACAGACCAGCCTGCCGATACTGTTCGTCGAACTGTTCGCGCACCTGGCGAATAAAGTGCTGTTCGCCAGTGGTGTCGAGGTAATGGCAACCTGCCTTGAGCGCAGCTTCGACCGCTACCAGCCCGAAATTGAAGAATGGGCCGACCGTGCTGCACACGACCTTTGCACCACTGAATGCGTGAACGAGCGAGTCGACGTTGTGCTCGGCTTCGATAATTTCGTACGTTGCCGATTCGAGGCGCACGACACGCTGCGCCATCATTTCCTTGGTTCGCCCTGCATTGCGTGCAACGGCCGTGAACGGAATGTTCTGGTCGATCAGCCAGTCCATGATCAACATACCGGTGTAACCGCTTGCGCCGTAGACGACGACGGGATGCTTAGCCATGTTTGTCTCCTGATACGTGGTGGGTGAAAAACTGGATTTCTCGAATCAATCGGTTATGACTTCCTTCCGGGAAAAGACCGAAGCCATGGAATGGACTACCGTGCGCATGATCTCCATTGCGGGTGAAGGGATCGAGCGTGCTCACTGAGCCGCCAGCACGCCGTCGTGCGCGAACAGCATCGTTTTGCCCCTCGCATTGACCAGCGCGGTGGTGAGCGTTGCGCGGTCCTCTCGCTGCGTGACGTCGAACGGGTCGCCAGCCACGCGCTGCGTGAGCGTCAGCCCGTCAAGCCCGACCCCGACCAGCCCGCCACCGGTCGCAACGAGATCGGTGATCGAGCTGTGCACACCCGCGTTCAGTGCGGACCACGTCGCGCCACCATCGCGGCTCTCGAACAGGCTGCCGAGCAAACCGCCGACCACGATTCGGCCGTCGGGCATCGCGACGCCCGACCAGAGCGTCCCTTTCCCGCCCGTCGGCAAATACGCCCAGTTCGTGCCGCTATCGGTCGACTTCAGAACCATCCCCTGTTCCGACACGATGTAGAGCGCGTGTGCAGCATCGGCGAACACGTGATAAAGATTGCGGTCTGCCTTGCCGCCGCCAGGCGGCTTCGGCAGCGTCGTGCGCGTCCACGTCTTGCCACCGTCGTGCGTTTGGAGCATCAGTGACCACAGGCCGACAGCAATGCCATCGTGCTCGCTCGTGAACAGCACAGAGAAAAGCGGCTGGTCGACCGACGTATCGAGCCGTTGTGCTGCCCACGTTTCGCCGCCGTCCTCGGTCGCGAGAATCGAACCCCACTGACCGACCGCCCAGCCGTGCTTCGCATCGGCAAACGTGACGGCCGACAGCGTCGCCGACACGGGCACTCGCCGCGCCTGACGCCAGTTCTTGCCGTCGTCGTCCGACAGCAGCACGACGCCGTGTTCGCCGACTGCGACGATGCGCTTTCCCGCGTACGTCGCGTCCATCAGCATCATGTGTGTAGGCGCGGGCCACGCATGGGCTGGCTTCGCGGCCCACGCGGCAATCGTCCCGTCTCCAGGTTGTGCAAGGACTGCCGAGGCCAAGCAAAACCCAATACCGGCAAATAGAGTCTTAATCATGGTGAATCTCATTAGTGGTGTGCGCGAATGTCAGTGGCTAAACAGAAGCGACCAACCTGATTTCGCTTCGCCGAGCACGGCGGTCGACGGCTGATTCCATACCTGCATGACCGGCGTCCACCGCCAGGTTGCTCCGCCGTCCGACGACGGAGCGACGTCCGAGGCTTCGACTGTGGCGATGTGCGCGCTGTCGTCTCTTGCGGTGGCAGTGATCGACAGAACCGATACGGCCGACTCCGAAAACGCGCCATGAAAGTGAGCGAACGCCGCCATTGCGAAGCAGAAAGTGCCTAAAACAACCAGTGTCTTGCCCATGACCGAGTCTCCGTCAGGATGTTCGTAAGCTTCAGTGACTGAACAGGCCCGGCGCACGCGCCGGCTTGCGACGCGGGAACCAGCGCTCGAGAACAGATGCCAGCGCGGGCAGCGCAGTCATCGCCATCAGCAGATTGACGAGGAACATGAACGCCAGCAGCTTGCCCATGTCGGCCTGAAACTTCAGCGCGGAAAAGCTCCAGGTCGCGACGCCGATCGCCAGTGTGATCGCCGTGAAGATCGTCGCTACGCCGACTTCGAGCATTGCGTGCTGCACTGCTTTCACGATGTCCTGCCCGCCCGCGAGATGTACCTGCAGCCGGTTGTAGATGTAGAACGCGTAGTCGACGCCGATCCCCACGGCCAGCACCATCACCGGCAGCGTCGCCACCGTGAGGCCGATCTGCAGTTCCTTCATGAACCAGTACCCGATGAAGGTTGCAACCGACAGCGGCACGCAGCATGCGATCATTGCCCGCCAGTCGCGGTATGCGAGAAACACGAGAATCAGGATCGCCGCATAGACGTAGAGCATCATCGGCAGCTCGCTTTTCTCGACCTCATCGTTAGTCGCCGCGAGCACACCCGCGTTACCGGCCGCTAGACGCACGGTGATGCCCGGGAACGGGTGTGCCGCCCGGTACTGCTTCACGTCGTCGAGAATCCGGTTGATCGTCGTCGCCTTGTGGTCGGTCAGGAACAGGTGAACGGCCGTCATGCGGCAGTCGCTGCTCATGAAGCCCTTCAGGCGAGACACGTCGACCGACACCTGCCCGTAGTTTTCCGGGTCGATCGGCACGACGTTCATCTTTGGATAGTCCTCGTTGTAGCCCTGGTTGTACGTGCGAAGCAGCGCCGAATACGACTGCACGGACACCACGCCCGGCTCGGTGCGCATCGCCGCCGAGAAGTCGTCCTCGTACAGGCCAACCGCCGGGTTATTGCAGGCGTTGCCGGTCGACTCGACGGCGACCGTCAACCAGTCGAGGCCCATGTCGTAGTTGCCGGCGATCGACGTCGCATCCCGGTTGAAACGCGCATCCGCGCGCAGTTCCGGTGCGCCCGGCTGCAGCGTGCCGATCACGCGGTCGCGGCTTTGCCATGCGGCCAGCGCGAACACCACCAGCGTCAGCGCGAGCGTCACACCCGCCACCTTCGGCTGAGCAACGCGGGCAAGCGGGCGCAGCCACGCCGCGCGGCGCTCCGCGCGCTGCAGCGCGCTGCTTGCATAGCCCTTCGTGAAGTTGAAGCACGACGCGGCGACCGGCAGCAGGATCAGGTTCGTGACGATCTTGTAGGCCACGCCGAGCGACGCGGTGATCGCGAGCTCGCGCACCATTGGAATCGGGATCAACAGCAACGTGATGAACGACACGAACGCGGTGATCAACGCCAGCACGCCCGGAATCAGCAACCCGCTGAAACTGCGTCGAGCAGCGTCATACGAACTCTGCCCATGCGCGATTTCGCGCACGATGAAGTTCACCTGTTGCACGCCATGCGACACGCCGATCGCAAACACCAGGAACGGCACCAGCACCGCGAGCGGATCGAGACCGAAGCCGAGCAGCTTCAACGTGCCGAACTGCCAGACCAGCGAGGTCAGCGAGCAGGCGATCAGCAGCACCGTGAAGCGCACCGAATGGCAGTACCAGTAGACCGCGAGCGCGGTCAGCAGCAGCGCAACGCCGCAGAAGCCAAGCACGGCCGTCGCGCCATCGGCGATATCGCCGATCTGCTTGGCAAAGCCGATGATCTGGATCTCGTAGCCGGCGTCCTCGAACGGCTTGCGAATCTGCTGCTCGAGCTGGTGATTGAACGCCACGTAGTCGAGCACCTTGCCGGTCCGATCGCGCTCGTTCAGCTCGGCCGTGATCATCGCGCTGTCTTCGCCGTGCGATACGAGCGTGCCGACATAGCCGCCAAGCGTAGTCGCGCGCCGGATCTTTTCGACCACCTCCGGCGTCAGCTGGTCCGGCGTGATCGTGCCCGGGATGATCGGCTCCGCGCGGAAGCCCTCGTCGGTCACTTCGTTGACGAACGCGTTCGGCGTCCACAGCGAGCGCACACCGATCCGGTCGACATTTGGCAGGTAGGTGACGGCCTGCGTGACCTTGTAGAGCCGCGTCAATCCCGCCGGCGTCCAGATCGAGCCGTGCTTCGCGCGGACGACGACGGTGATCCGGTTCGCGCCGAGCAGATCGTTCCGGTATTGCTGGAACGTCCGGATATATTCGTGGCCGATCGGCATCTGCTTCTCGAAGCCGGCATCCATGCGCAACTGCACCGCGAACACGGCCATCGCGGCGGTGAACAGGCCGATCACCGCGAGCACGATCGCGCGATGACCGAAGAAGAGCCTTTCCAGGCGGCTGACCAGACGATTGAGCACGTCGTAACCCCTTCAATTGTTGCGGCAGCGCACGACGTGCGCTGCACCGAACCGATGCACCCGTCAGAAGTTCCGGGTCACGAACAAGCCGACGAAATTCCGGTCCGCATATGGCTGCCCGACCGTCTGATGTCCGCCGAAGAACGCGGTGAAATTGATACCGGCCTGCCAGTTCGGCGGATTCTGGTTGAACAGCACATAGACGTTCAGCGACTTCGCACCCTGCATATAATTCGCGGTGAACGTCGGGGTATAGCCGTAAAGGCCGTCCGAGAAAGTCACGCCGGGCGTCACCTGCCAGCCGGGGATCAGCGTGCCGTCGTAGGTCCAGTTGAAATCGATCGTCGCCCCCACCGAGCTTGCCGTGCCCTGCGCCATCGTGATCGGGTAGCCAAGCCCCGAGCTGTTGTTCAGCCACGGCAGATAACCGGTGGCCGGCACCTGCGTCACGGGTTGACCGTCGATCGTGCGCGTTACGCCATTCGCGTTCAGGCCCGGGTAGTAGATCCACGTCAGTTCCCACGTCAGCGCGGCCGAATCCGCACCAAGCCACTTCAGGAACGGGTACTCGCTGCGCGTGAGTGCAAGCAGGCCGTTGAGGTCGTACTGGAACTTCTTCTTGTCGGCCCATTGCTGGCAATTGATGCCGGCCACGCCGTTCGTGTTCAAGTCGGGCGGACCACCCGCGCCGTAGCAGCTCGACAGCGCGACCGCGTCGCGCGGCCGGTACGACAGCTCGGTCCCGATCGCCCACGGTCCGAGACCAAAGTTCGCGCTCACACCGAACAGCTGCCGACGGCCGAGATAGGACCATTGCTCGGTTCCGTTCGCGAGCGACGTCAGTACCGGCGATTTGTCCGTGTAGTTCAGGTAGTAGAACGCGAAGTTCGCATCGAACGAACGTGGCGAATAGTTGAACTTCACGCCGAACTGCGGACGGTATTTCGCCGGCAGGTTCGTCGTGCTGGGCAAGCCGATGTCGTTGAACGGCGGGCCCGCATACGCGCCGTTCACGAGCCCGTTCTTGATCGCGTTGAGCGTGTCCTGGTTGCCCGCGGCGGCTCCTCCGCCAATCGCATTGGCAATCGTGCCAGCGCTCGGGCCAATCACGTTCAGGTTATTCGTGTTGATCGTGAACGGTTCCGCACCACGACCGAAGCCGTTGGTCACCGACCAGTACGAACCGACGGGCGGATAGCGGTTTCCGTTCCACTGAAACTGGTAATAGGCTTCGGTGCTGAACCCGTGCGACAGGTCGGCGGCGACGCTCAGCATCGGTGCCGGCAGCAGTGCCTGCTTGAGTTGCGAACCGGGGATCAGCAACTTCTGCGTGTCGATCGAGTTGGTCGCGTTGATACCACTCTGGGCGAACATGCTCTCGCCCCAGTTGATCACCTGGTTGCCTAGCCGCACGTGCGCGCTCCTGCCGTCGATCGTGAAGTCCTTCTGCGCCCACAGATCGAGCAATTGCGCGTTGTACACCACCTGCGCCGAGGCCGTGCTCGACAGCGGCGTTCTGGCCGTTCTCCCAGCGAGAAAGTCGTACATCCCCGTGCCGCGCACCATGAACTTCAGTCCCTGGCTCGGCATTTTCAGCAGCAGCTCGCTGGTCGCACTGACGTACGTGCTGAACGGTTGGCCCTTGCGGTAGTTCAAGTCGCCGTTGTCTGCATAACCCCATTGATTGGTATTCGCAGCCGCACCGCAGCCGTATGCGTTCGGGTCGCCAGTGAGCGAACAACTGGGGCTCTTCGTGCGAAGCCCCATCCCGGCCGTGAGATTGCTGACCCACGACCCCTGGATGCTTCCGTCCGATATCGTGAAATCGTAGCCGTACGCATTCGACGTCGCGATGCCAGCGCTCGTGGCCGCAATCACGACCGTAGTATTCCTTATTATTTTCGCTGATTTCATGACCTGTCTCCTCCCCTGTTTCGACGCCGGCACGCGTCGTTGCGCGTGCCAGCCTTCGAGTCAATCGGTCCGCGACCGTCAGCGTTCGCTGACCGAGCGCAGCGACTCTGCGGTGTAGAAATCGGACTTGAAGCGCGGATCATCTGCCTGATCGAACCAGCGAATGTCCTTGCCCTGCCCGATCGACGACGCGTCGAGCAAGTAGCGGCCGGTGATCATGTCGTACTGCGCCATCGGCTCGTTGTCGCATGTCCCGCCGAGCTCCCATACCGGAATCGGGTAGCTCTCGCGCACCTTCCACAGCTTGCCCTGCGCGTCGTAGTCCTCGCCGACGAGTGCGAGCCAGCTGTCTTCATCGAGATAGAACACCTTCTTCGACGCAACATGACGCGCGCTCGGCTTCAACGTCGCCTCGACCACCCATACCCGGTGCGTCTCGTAGCGGCGGTTTGCGGCAGCGATACCATCGGACGTGGCGACGTCGTGCAGCTTGCTCTTGAACTTGTACATGCCGAACGCGTTGTACGGCACGATCAATTCGCGCTTGCCGACGAGCTTCCAGTTGAATCGGTCGAGCGAGCCGTTGATCATGTTCGCCTCATCGATCAGGTACTGGTTCTCGAACCCGATCAGAGGCGCGTCATGCGTATAGGCCGGCATACGTCTCACGCGCCGCTGGCCCGGAAAGTAGTAATAAGTCTCCGAGTCCTTGTTGAAGTACTGTCGCTGGACGAAAGCCTGACCGGCCAGCGCAGCGGGCGAATTCATCTGAAAGTACACGGCCGTGCTCAACTGGTCGACGTCCTGCGGCGAGCGCTTGCCGAGCTTGCCCGATGGGAAGTAGAACGTCTGCGGACCAACCGCGTCGATCCAGTCGCTGCTGCCTGGGCGCGGCGAAATAGCGGTCACGACCTGCGCCCAGTCGATTCCTTCGCCGCGATAGCGCATCTCGTAGTTCAGGATCGCTTCCACGCCGCTCTTCGGCTGCGGAAACGGTACGCCCGGCAACACGGCGGCCGCGAGGTTCTCGCCGGTCGAATCCAGTTTCGCCGCCGTCAGGTTCGCCTTCGAGTTCTGCTCCGCGGCATCCGGCAACTGGCATTCCCGATGCGACGGATAGACGTCCATCCGGTAGCCCTTCTTCTGCTTGATCAGTGCGACCTGACCTGGCGACAGCTTGTCCGCATACTTGTCGACGTTCGCGGCATCGATCGAATACAGCGCCTTCTCGTTGCGGTGCTTCCAGAAATCGGCGCGCACCTTGCCCCACTCCCACCCGGAATCGGGCGATTGCTTGCCGGTGTATGCCGACACTGCGCCGTCCTTGCTTGCCGCGCGATCGGAACCTGTCGGCGTCAGGTCGTCGGCCGCAACCGCCGTACCGATCGCGAGACATGCAGCGGCCGTGATCGCGGACACGGTCCAGATTTTAGGCTTCATCATCACTGTTCTCCTTCCACTCCGCCTTCGCTCGCCCATCGCGGACGAAACGCACTAATTTCGATCGCCTTCGTCAGCCGACGATTGCGTCGCTCCCTGACAATGGCCGGCCCCGGTTTCGACCAGCCGCCTGCCGACCACCTTTGTTTTTCGATGTAGATTCTCTTTATATTTAGGATTGCGATATTTTTTATATGCAATCCATCGAAAAAATGGTAAGCCGGTTAGTCCTTGCCTGACCCCGCGACCGCCACGGCGCGAACCTCGACGCAAAGGCCCGGCAGCGCCAGTTGCGTGACGCCGACGGCCGTCCACGACGGATAGCGGGTCGGAAAGTACTCGTCCTTGACCGTGGCGAAGCCTTCCGTTTCTCGCTGAAGATCCGTGTGGAAAGTTGTCAGTTCGACAACGTCGGCGAGGCTCGCGCCCGCTTCTTCGAGGATCAGCTTGAGCGATTCAAACGCAATCCGCGCCTGGGCTTGCACACCGTCGGCCGGTTGCATCTGTGCATCGAGACCGACCTGTCCGGACACCCAGATCGTGTCGCCGACGCGTGTGGCCGGTGAGAAGTGATACGCGTCGTACCAGGGTTGGAATGCAGACGGGACAATCGACTGCCGTTTGGGAGTTGCGGCCATCACGAGAATCTCCTTGTTCAGACAACTTGACGGAAACACGGTGCGCGAAACGGATCGCCAGCCTTCAGATGGGCCAGCTCCTCGACGAACAGCACGCCGGCCGGTGTATAGCCAGAGCGACTCCCTTCGGGCAGCGGGCTATACACTGCATCGTCGCCAAAGAAGCGCAGCACGAGCGTATGGCGATCCGGGAAATCGGCATCGACCGATCCACCGCCATGCAGCGAATGCGGATGCAGAACCAACACATCGCCAGGCGTCGTCGCCCAGGAAGCGATGTCGTACTTTTCCGGATCAGCGCGCCGTTCTGCCTCGATATTTGGCAGCCGCGGCCAGGTCGGTACGGCGGCGTCGCCATGCAAAGGATCAGTCGGATCGTCGGCATTCTGGAACGTCGTGCCGTCATGTCGAACGCCGCGATGCGACGCCTTCACGATCTCGAGGGCGTTCTTCTTCGGGACAGCCTCGAAGCTGATCCATGCATTGCCGAAATGCTCGCCTTGCCACGGCAGATACGACGTGTCCTGATGCCACGGCGAACGCTTGGCCTTGCCACCTTCTTTCAGGAAAAGTTCTTCGGCGAAATACCAGACGTTCTTGGAACCCCACAGCTCGGCAAACATCCGGCCAAGCGGCAGTGCAGCAACCATCTCGTCCAGGCGTGCCTTAGCGTACGGATTCGCGTTATCGACCAGCGATTTGTGCTCCGTGCCGTCGAACATCGTCACCGACATCGGCCCGGGGTTTTCGACGCCCCAGTTGAAGGCTTGCCGGCATGTTGCCAACTGATCTTCGTTCAGCAACCCTTCCATCAGAACAGCACCGTTTTCGCGGAATGCCTTGCGTTTGGACTCGTCCATCACCGTCTCCTGATTTTCAAATGACAACCTGATCGAAGCGCTTTCGGCACGCATCTTTCCCGGGTATGCGCCGGCGAGTCGTGTCGGAACGGTCAGGCACCCTGGCGGCCACCTCACGATCCAATCCGATGGACATCCACCTGGTGGACCGAACTTTCCGACTCGGTCGCTTCACGACACCGGCAAATACGTATGATCGACCTACAAATTACGTTTCATTGACCTAATATTAGTTGTGACGCGACCTAGAATCAAGGCTGTCAAAAATAGGGAAAACACCGACTTCGGCGAATGGTTTCTGTAAGAAATTGCCGAGACGAAAGCGATTCCGGTCGACCAACTTTGCTAGGAGGAAGCGGCCGTGGGGCCATTCGGAGCTCTCCATGAGAGAGAGCGAAGCAAACTGAAACCGGCAGCTCACGGCCTACCATCTCCGGGCACCGGCTCGGAGCGTGGCAGCGCACGTCTCACGTGGACAGGCCGTGCAGCGGAAGCGCAGCTGTGTTTTGCGCTTCCGTCGAATCGACCTATAATTTCGGACAGTACTCTGAAAGCTTTGGAGAATCGACGTGCAACAAGAGGCAGTCAAGCGTAAAACCTCCGACCATTCCGAGGACCCAGGACTCAATACGCGGCCGGCAGCGCGACGAAACCGGGAACTGCGCATCAAGGAGATCATCTTTGCCGCCAGGCAAGTGTTTCAGGAGGACGGGTATACCGGTTTCGCAACCCGCCGAGTAGCAGACCGTGTCGGAATTACGCAAGGCAATCTCCAGTACTACTTTCGAACGAAAGAAGAACTGTTGCGCGCCGCACTGCTGGCGTTCATGAATCAGACAGTCGACGATTACGCGGCAATCGCCAATCAGCCGGGTATCAGCGCTACGCGACGTTGCACTGCTTTGGTAGAACGCATATTTCGCAACGTCAACGAAACGGACCTGCCGAAGTTCATGGTCGAAGTCTGGGCTTTCGCTCGGCATGAGCCATATGCCGCAGAACTGATCGGCGATATGTATGCCCGGTATCGGGGCATCTTTGAGGCGTTGCTATCGGAGATTCATCCGGAGCTGACCAGCGACGAAAGCATGGTGCGTGCGTCCGTCATCGTGTCGCAGATCGACGGAATGACGATCTTCGCTTCCCACGGCGAGTTTCCAGAGAAGGACTACGCCGAATTCGTTCGCCTGACAAAGCGAGTTGTAAAAGCGATCGTAAGCATGCCGGCACAGATGCTGGAACGGGAGCGCTCTCTTCTCGTTCCGAGCACTCGCCACCTTCGGGACAGCAACCTGCATGCCGGCATCATGGGTTCCGACGGACCAAGCCAGCAAGGGCGGTTGGACCTGAGGACGCACCAATCTGCGCAAGATGCACTCTATTACCGGCCAACTGCCCAGGGCAGGCGCAGAGAGATAAAGATCAACGAGATCATCTCGACTGCCACGACCCTTTTAGCTTCAGAGGGGTATGCGAACTTTACCCTGGCAGGCGTAGCCAGGGAGCTTGGAATCCTGCCGTCGGCTCTCCAGAATTACTTTCCGACGCATGACGACCTGCTGCGCTCGACAATCGGTGCGATAGGGAAGCTCTATTTAGACCGCTATGCCGAAATCGGGAAACCGAGCAGCAAACCGGCACTGGAGCGACTTTGCGAAATAGCCGAGGATGTTTTCGAGGAAGCCCGTGATCCAGAGGCGTCCCGACTCTGGGTCGAGATGTTTGCGTTGGCTCTGCACTCGGACTTGGCGCGTGAACTTGTCAGAAGCGTCTACGTTGCCTATCGAGCGCTCTGTGCAGATCTGATACGCGAGATCGACCCGTCTGCAACCGCGCGAGAATGCCTCGCTCGAGCGACACTCATTGCCGCACAGGTGGATGGCGCCGGGACGCTGATGCTTGGTGAGCAAAAGCGTTTGGCGAATATGGACCACGTTTTTAGCCTGATGATGAATGTGGCAATTCGCATTGCTCATGGAAGCATGACGACGGGTGAGCTCGCTCCGACATGAGCGAACATCCGGAGCAGTGCACGACGTCAGCGTCCATCAGTTGCGCAATCCTGCGATGTTGCTGGTCCTGACACGAATCAGCGTGCGGGACATCGCGCTCGTGAAGCTCAAATCGATCCCCGCACGACCAGTGAAAAAAATTTGCCGCGTGACGTGCAAACAGCAGTATCAAGAGCATGCCCTCGATCGCATCGAAGCCACGCCCCCCCTCGCTCTCAAACGAGGCAGCCTACTGTACGCGCAGTTCACCTCGGAAGGCTTCCTGGATAGCCGAATTCATGACGGACTCGGGGCACCCGTCTTTGATGAAAAGACTGCGGCACGAGAGCTTTCACGCATATGAGTACCCGAAAGATGTAAACAACGGAAAAAGCCCGTATTCACAAGGGAAAACGGGCTTTTAGTTACATCATTACAAACATGCCTGCTAGAACTGGTAACCCGCACCCACCACCGCGCCGAAGTCCGAACGCGCATTGCCCGTCACCGACGCCTTGACGACCCAGCGGTTGCTTTCCGTCACGTACGAGTATCCGGCGGCGAAACCTTGCTGGCCGTGATAGTTCGACGTCGCCGCCGAGACCATCGAGCGGCCCGCGCCCGTCGGTTGCGGCAGGCCGGCCACGGCCATGGCCGATGCCACGCCGCCGTACATATCCTTCTTCAGGTCGTTGAACGAGTTGTACACCTGGCCGATGCGCTGATCGGTGTAGCCCTTCGCCTGATTCGACGCGGCCGACAGGTTGTCGTTCAGCTGCTGCACGTTCACCGCGTCGGTGGGCGCCGTGCCGGCCGCGACGTTCGTGACCTGGCGCTCGCTGCCCTTCGCGCCGACCGAGAACGAATTGTCGCGATCGGCGACCGAGCCCTGGCCGACCGCCACCGCGTTCTTGCCGGTTGCGGTTGCCGTCGACCCGATCGAACCCGCATCGGCTCGCGCGATCCACGTGGTGTTCGCATCGGTCGCCGCCGCACGGATCTGGTCATTGGCCGCGACGTTCTTCAGCGCATTGTTGAACTGGCCCATGTTGACCGCGTCGTTGTTGTTCACCCCCGCCGCGACGCCGGTCAGCACGCGGTCGCCCGACGTGCCGGAGAAGTTCACGCTCGCGCCGCCGGTGTCCTTCCCGACCGTGATCGCGCCATTCGGATCCTGCTGCTGCACGAGGCCGGCCTTGCCGTTCGCGATGTTGGTCACGTTCCCCTGCAGGTTCGTGATATCGGTCGTGTTCTTCGCGACCTGCTGGTTGGTCGCGTAGAGCTGCGAACCGTTCACCGCGTCCGTGCTGGTTGCGCTGAGCGTGCCTGCCTGCACGTTGGTGATGCGCGTGCCGCCGGCGCCGCCGAGCGTGATCGAGTTCTTCGAGCTGTCGTCGTACTGCACCGCAAGCGCGCCGAGCTGGTTGAGACTCGACTGCACGCCCTTCAGCTGCTTCACGTTCACCGCGTCCGTATCGTCGGTGCCCGCGGCGACGTTTTTCAGCACGACGGCCGCATTCGTGTCGCCGCCGATCAGCGAGACCGAATTCAGCCGGTTGCCGTTCGGGTCGACGTCGTACTTGACGACGTTCTTCACGGCCTCGCCCGCCTGGTTGGACACCTGCGTGATCTGCTGTTCGAGCGACGACTTCACGCCCGACAACTGGCCGCCGTTCACCGCGTCCGTGCTGCCCGCGGCGATGCTGCCGTCGGCCACGTTCGTCAGCTTCGTCGGTGCGCCGCCGCGCGCCGCGTTGTAGGCACCGGCCTTCGGGTCGAACTGAAGCGCGTCCTGTTGCAGCCCGGCGATCGCGGCCGTGTTGCCGGCGATGTTCGTTTCGGCGTTGCCGATGCGCGTTTCGTGATTCTCGAGCGTCGTCGTGTTGCTGCCGACGCGGCCGTCGAGGTTCGTGAGCGCGTCGCCGACGTTGTTGAACGAGCCGCCGCCGACTTTATAGGCCGGCGCGCTGATCGAGCCGTCCGGATTCGCCGTTGCACCGCCGCCCAGCGCGGCTACGGTGCCGTCGGTCGCGCGGCGCAGTTGCGCGCCGTTCACCGCGTCCGTGCTGCCGGCCGCGACGTTGCCTGCCGCGATATGGGTCAGTCGCACCGGGCTCCCGCCGTTGCCTGCACCGAGCGAAACCTGCTTCTTGCTCGCGTCGTCGTACTTCACCGCGAGCGCGTCGAGCTGGCTCGTGCCGTCCTGAATCGCCGCGTTCAACTGGTCGACGTTGACCGCGTCCGTGCCGTTCTTGCCGGCCGCGACGTTGCCGATGCGTTGCGGGCCGTTGCCGCCGTGGCTCGCATCGTATGCGCCGAGGTTCGTGTTCCACAGCAGTGCGTCCTGCTGGAGTGCCGCGATGTTGCCCGTATTCGTCGTCACCTGGTTGCCGAGCGTCGTGACGCTGTTGCCGACATTCGTGATCGACTGGTTCAGCGTGTCGGTGGCCTTGCCGAGCTGGCCGACGTTCACGGCGTCGCCCGCGGCAATGCCGTCCGCCACGTTGTGCAGGCCGACCGGCGACTGCGCGCCCTTTCCACCGAGCGTCACGCCGCTGTGCGCATCATCGTCGTACTGCACGGCGTTCTTCGTCGCGTTGCCGATCTGGTTCGTGATCGACGTGCTCAGGTTGCCGAGCGTCGTGCTGAGGTTGTTCGTCACGCTCGTGCTGAGCGACGACAGACCGCCGTTCAGTTGCCCGACGTTCACCGCATCGGTGTTCGCGACACCGGCCGCGACGTTGTGCAGCGTCGTGCCGTTCGTGCCGGCGAACGTCACCGAGTCGAAGCCGCTCTGGCCGTCGTACTTCACGTTGCGGGCATCGGCGGCCTGCAGATTGCCGATATTCGTCGTCGCCGTGCTCAGCGACGTGTTGATGCCGGTGACGCTAGTCTGCAGGTTCGCGATGTTCGACGCTGCCGTCGAAATGGACGTCTGCAGCGGCGCGACGCTGCCCTTCAGCTGGCCGACGTTGACGGCATCGGTGTCGGCGACACCGGCCGCGACGCCGTTGATCGTCGTGCCGTTGGCGCCGTCGAGTGCGATCGCCGCATGCGAATCGTCGGTGTATTTCACGACGTTCTTCGTGGCGGTCACGATGCTGGTGCTGAGGCTGTTGCCCACGTTGGTCACGCGCTGGTCGACGTTCGAGATCGTGGTCGACAGCGAATTGCCGACCGACGTCACGCGCGCGTCGACCGTGGCGATGCTCGTGCTGAGCGTGCCGTTCACGTTCTTCAATTGCTGGACGTTGACGGCGTCCGTATCGGCCGCGCCTGCCGCGACGTTCTTGAGCTGGCGCTCGTTGCCGATCGCGCCGAACGACACCGCGCCGCCAACCGGCGCGGCCGTGCCTCCGAACACCGGCGTGCCCCCATTGTTCGCACCGACGCTGCCCGAACCGATCGCCACCTGGTTGTTGTCGTTCGTCTGCGCGCCCGCTCCGATCGCGACGGATTGCGTGCCGCCGGCGCGCGTCTGGGTGGCCGCGTCGTACGACGCGCCGGCCGACACGCCGTCGCTCGACGTCGGGTTGGCGCCGCCGATCGCAACCGAACGATCGCCGCTGGCGAGCGCCGAGTGGCCCAGCGCGATCGAGCTCGTGCCGTGTGCATCGGCGACGTTGCCGAGCGCCATCGAGAAATCGCCGACCGCGGCCGACTGGCGACCGATGGCGAGCGCCGTGTTGCCCTGCGCGACGGCTACCGTGCCGATGGCCGTGGCCGAGTTCGCCAGCGCCTGCGCACCGACGCCGACCGCGATCGCGCCGCCGCTGCTGGTGCCGCCATTGCTGCTTGCATTCGACTGGTCGCCGATCGCGATCCCGCTGGTGCCGGCCTTGGCATTCGTGCCCATCTTGACGTTGGCCGTGCTCACTGCCACGTAACTCCCGCTCTTGGTCGCGACACACAACGGGTTCGTGCCGTCGATGCACTGACCGCTCAGCGCGTTGTCCGGGTTGCCGCGATCGACGAAATTGTCCGCATGCGCGGCACCCGCGATCAGCACACCTGCACCCGTGAACATGGCGGCGGCAAGCGCCGAAATCTGCTTCCTCTTCATGGTCTTCTGCTCCGTTTTGTAGCGTTTGGTTTGAATACGGACTACTTAGTTTTGTTGAAGACTTCAGCTGCGACTGCGATTGCGATTACGACTTCAGTGCGGAACCCGATGCCGTGCGCGGCTCGAGCGTGCCGAAGGCGGCGCGCATCGTCCGCCCGTGGCGACGGGACGTTCGAAAGCGCGGGCCCGTCGTTCGTGCGACGGCCCGTTCCGTTAATCCAGGTAATGCATTAGGAATGCATATCGTTTTATATGGACGAATTCGCCCAGCGACTGAATCCGGAGATTCAACCCGCCGTTATGGACACCCCTGATTTGATGTCGCGTTGACCGCGACCCACCCCGCTTCTTTTATTTCATCCACGGCAACCGGATTTTCGCTTGCGCGCAACGGACATGCGCTCGGAGTCACATCAACTGATGCCTCGGACCCGAATCGCACAACGTCCGCCACAACCCGCCGTGCCTTGCGTTGCTCGGTGCAACCCTGCACTCAAAGTTCGGACGAATTATGAGACACGAATTAAAATTGTTGAAGGTGACATTCTTTATAGATTGTAAAATTCAATATATTCAAATAGTTGCGTTTAAAACGCACATCTCGCAAACGATTTCGAGCCATCGAAATTAATCGAGATGTTTTGCCGGGCGGATAAAATCTTTGCTGAGGCGGATTAAAAAAAGATTCCTTGGAATATTTTTTAAAAAAGCCGTGGAACTACGCGATTGCACGTAGCAGCGCCAAATGAAAATGGCGGAAATGGACAGGCATCGGCGCGCCATACTGTAAGCGCCATTCACGATGCACGATGAAGCATCCGAAAAGCGGAATGAAGCAGATAGAGTCAATGCATCTGGCAAGAATTGAAATATGCCCCTACAATTCGGCTCGCATCGATACCGGCGGGCGCGCATTTCTCAGCGCGCGACGCCGGCAACGCTCCGCGCCTTTACCGGGTCAGTGATCAAAACCAGCCATGCAAGGCATTACGCCGACCGGTTGTCCTTCGTGTAGCGGGGCGACATTCGAATATCGATGTGCTTGTACGTCGCCATAGCGCAGCTTCCGACGATTGATCCGAACCGGGCCGGCCACCCGCAGGAACGCAGCCAGCAGCCATTCCAGAACAGGTGCACGATGCATCCATCGATCTCCGCATTGGGCGACGCCCATATCCTGATCGTCGACGATCAACCCGACCAGCTTCGCTTGCTGATCGACATCCTGCGCGGCACCGGGTGCCGGATCAGCATTGCATCCGACGGGCTGCAGGCGTGCCAGCGCGCGCAGGCGCTCCTGCCCGATCTGATCCTGATGGATGTCCGCATGCCGCGCATGGACGGCTTCACCGCGTGCCGGCTGCTTGCCGCCGATCCGCTGACGTGCGCGATTCCAGTGATTTTCCTGACCGTGGCCGGCGCGTTGCACGAGCGCCTCGAGGGGTTCGACATCGGCTGCGTCGACTATGTGGTCAAGCCGTTCGAGCCCGCCGAAGTGCTTGCGCGGATTCGCGTGCAGCTCGCGCGGGAGAAGCGCGAGCAGCCCGTCGACATGGACAGCGCGTTCGTGGCCGGCAAGGACGACGACATCATCGTGCGCGCGGCCATCCGCCACCTGGCACGGACGCTGAACGATCCGCCGACGGTGGAGCAGCTGGCCCGCGCGGTCGGCACGCACGAAAAGCGGCTGTCACGCGCGTTTCGCGACAACCTCGGCCAGACGGTATTCGAGTATCTGCGGCACGAGCGGCTGCGGATCGCGCAGGACCTGCTGGATTCGACGTCGCTCAGCATTGCCAGCATCGCGAAGGAGATCGGCTTTTCCACGCCGGCGAATTTCGCAACCGCATTCCGCGAACGTTTCGGCCTCACGCCGACCGAGTGGCGGCGCCAGCGTCACGCCGGCGAACGCGCGGTGCGCCGGGAACCGCAACGCGACGCGTAGGACCGTTCCGCGCGTTCGCGACTACCAGGTGTATTTCGCGGTGGCCAGCACGGTCCGCTCGTTGCCGAACACGCAGACGGTATACGACGTGCAGCCGCTGACATAACGCCGGTCGAACAGGTTCGCGACGTTCAGCGCGAACCGCCAGCGCGGCATCTCGTAGTGCAGCGCCAGGTCAACCAGCGTCACGCTCGGCACGGTCAGCGAGTTGTCGGGCGCGCCGGCCGACGCACTCTGGTAGCGCACGCCGCCGCCGATCCCGAGGCCCGCCAGCGCGCCCGTGCGCCAGGTCCAGTCGGCCCACATCGACGCCATCTGCCGCGGCAGCGGCACCGCCACCGGCCAGTGGTTCAGCGACGCGTCGTTCGCCTGCACGTTCTTGACGTCCTGATACACATACGACGCGACGACCGACAACTCGCGGGTGACCTTGCCGAGCGCGCTCAGCTCGATCCCGCGCGAGCGCACCTTGCCGGTCTGCACGGACGTCGTGCCGGTCGGGTCGAGACTCACCGGTGCCGGCGTCGCGACGTTGGTCTGATCGATCTGGTAGACGGCCGCACTCAGCAGCAGGTTCCTGCCGGGCGGCTGCCAGCGCAACCCGGCTTCCGTCTGCTTGCCGCGTGTCGGCTTCGGCAAGCCGCCGCCGACCATCCTCACGCCGATGACGGGATCGAACGACGTCGAATAGCTCACGTACGGCGACAGCCCGGCGTCGCCCTGATAGGTGAGCCCGACGCGCCCGGAGAACGCACTGACGTCCTGCCGCGCCTGCGTGCCGGCCGTCCGGTCGTCGAACCGCGCATTGACGAAATCCTCGCGGCCGCCGAGCGTCAGCGTCCAGCGCCGCCAGCGGATCTGGTCCTGCGCATACACGCCGAACGTGTTCATCGCCGTGTACTGGTCGACGTGGCCGAGCGACGTCGGGCCGGAGAAAATCGCGTCCGTGACGGGCCGGTAGACGGGTTGATACAGGTTGAGCGACGGCGCCAGCGCGAGCCACACGCTGTTGGTCGTCGTCTGCCGGTCATATTGCGCGCCGAGCAGCAGCGTATGTTCGAGCGGCCCCGTGCCGAAGCGCGCCTGCGCGTGGTTGTCGATGTCGAACCGGCTGTAGTTGAGCTGGAACAGCCCCGCATAACGCATCATGTCGGTGCTGCTGCGGGGCACGAAGCCGATACCGAACACCGTCGCGTCGTCGAGCGACAGGTGCGACCAGCGCACGTCCTGATGCAGCGACCAGATCGCATTCACGCGATGCTCCAGCGCGTAGCCGAGCGACCACTGCTTCTTCCGGTAGTCGTTGAACCCGGGCGCACCCATGTAGATGTCCTGCGACAGCGGGCCGTTCGGGTTCGGCAACACGGTGCCCGACGCGGGCAGGAAGTTCGACGAAATATCGCTGCCGTCCTGCAGGAACGTCGCCGAGAGCGTCAGCGACGTATCGGCGTTCGGCCGCCATCGGAACGACGGCGCCAGCGCGATGCGCCGGTCGCCGTTCGGGCCGGTGACCGCGTTGCCGTCGCGCGCCACGCCGACGAAGCGGTACGCATGGCGGCCGTCCGGATCGAGCGTATCGCCGACATCGAGCATGAATTGCTTGCGCGCGTCGTTGCCGATCTGCACGCCGGCTTCGCGGACGCGCTCGCCGTCGGCGAGCTTCGTGTGTGCGTCGACGATCGCGCCGGGTTCGCCCGCGCCGTACAGCACCGACGTCGGCCCGCGCAGCACGGCGATCGAGTCGATCGTGTACGGGTCGACGCGCCAGTTCGCGATCACGGCCGTATTCGGCGCGGCCACACCGTCGACGTACAGCGTCGGCGTGAAGCCGCGCAGCGCCGCATACCAGTCGGTGCGGCTGTCGGCGCCGAACGTGGCAAATCCCGGCACGTAGCGCAGCGCCTGGTTCAGGTCGGTCGCGCCGGTCATCTCGATCTGCTGCGCGGTCACGAGATTGATCGTTTGCGGGATCTCGGCCACCGGCGTGTCGGTCTTCGTGCCGGCCGTGGTGCGCAGCCCGACGAGCCCGCTCGATGCGCCGTCGGCCTTCCCGGTCACGTCGATCGTCGGCAGCACGGTCGCCGCCGCGCCGGCCGGCGGCGTGACTGCCGCACCCGATGCCTGCGCGTGTGCGCCGCCCGCCGCCGCCACGACCCACGCGCCCCCTGCCGCGATCGCCCTCGCGCGTCGCGCCGCGCCCGTCCCCGTTACCATCGTTCCTTGCTCCGTCGTGCTGGTGGCCGATTCGGCCCGATCGCGGCGCGACGCGCCGTCGGCGTCCGCCCTGGGTTGTCTTCTTGGCGATGCAGGTTGCGCGCGAGTCGGCATGCACTGGCCCATGGCGTCGGTCGCGAGCGCAGCGATGATACCGGGCGAATGGGGCGCAGTCTTAAAAAAATGCGTCGTCGGCCGGCGCCAGGCAAGGCGGATGAAAGACGGGGACGCTAGACTGCCTGCGCCACGGGAAGCGGCCGCGGGCTGCACGGCCCGCGCGCGTCACCGGGGTTCGTCGTGCCTTGGCGGCCGCGCGCGTCCTGCATCGCGAGGTTGTCCGCCCCCGGTTCGGCTTCCGTGTTTGCCGCGTCACCGTCACGTCACCACCGAGGACCGTATGCGCCGCCTGTCGACTCGCCCCCTCCTCGCCGCGTGGCTCGCGGTGAGCGCGCTTTGCTGTGCCGTGCCGCCGGCCCGCGCGTGTGACGTCCCGGCGGCCGTCACGACGATCGATCCGCCCGGCTACTATGACGACGCCGCCGGCTATGCGCGCGCGGTCAAGCCGATGCGCGATTTCATTTCACGGCTCAATGCGTCGGCGGACAAGGGTGACTGGTCATGCGCGGTGAGCCTGCTGGAAAGCTGGGCCCAGGCCGACGCGCTGATGGGCCGGATCACCGGTTACCAGGGCAACTACGAGCGCTCCTGGGCCGGCACCGACTTCGCGATGGTGATCCTGCGCATGCCGCGCGACGTGCGCGACGCGAACCGCGCGCGCTTCGACGCGATCGATCCGTGGCTCGAACGCATCGCGATCGCCACCCGCGATGCGCAAGCGATCAACCATCTGCACAACAACCTCGTGTACTGGGCCGGACTCGACCTGATCGCCATCGGCACCGTGACCGGCAACGCGAGCCTCGTCGATTCGGGGCTGCTGCGGGTACGCGAAGGCATCCGCGACATCGGCCCCGACGGTTCTCTTGCACGGGAAGTCAAACGCGGCAACCGCGCGCTGCACTATCACACGTTCGCGCTGCTCCCGCTCGTGTTCGCGGCGGAACTCGTGCAGCGGCGCCATATCGATCTCTATCGGGAAAACGACGGCGCGATCGGCCGCCTGGCGAACCTGGTCATCCATGCGGTCGTCGATCCCGCCAGCTTCACGGCCGTCACGCCGGTCAGGCAGGACCTGTTTCCGTGGACGTTCCGCGATGAACTGAGCTGGGTCGAGCCGTACTACGCGCGCTTTCACGACGCGCGGCTGCCGGCGATCATCGCACCGCGCCGCCCGTTCACCGAATGGCGGCTCGGCGGGGACGTGACGGCGGTCTGGGGCGCGCCGCTGCCGTAGCGGAACCGCGAGCGGGCTGCCGCATGAGCCGCTAGGCGCGCCCGCGCCGCATCCTGAGCGTCGCGGACGGCGACTCGCCGAACGCCCGCTTGTACTCGATCGCGAACCGCCCGAGGTGCGCGAAGCCCCATTTCAGCGCGACGTCCGTCACCGACGCGAGGCCCGGCGACGCATCGGCCAGCAGTTCCTCGCGCACATGTTGCAACCGCAACTGCCGCACGAAGCCCATCGGCGTGGTGCCGTGGCGATGACGAAAGCCGGCGAACAGCGTGCTCGGGCTGACGCCGGCGAGTTCGGCGAGCCGTTCGATCGTCAGCGGCTCGTCGAGATGCGCGCGGATGTAGTCCTCGACGCGCCGCACGTAGAACGGCGCAATCGCTACCGCCAGGTGCCGCGTGCCGTTTCGCGCGCTGTTCGGGTGGCCGTGCAGCAGCAGGTTGAGCAGCGTCGATTCGAGCTGCTCGAACGCGAGCGGATGACGCAGCGGATGCGCGTCCGTCGCGATCGCGCCGGCGAGGATCGGCAGCATCTGCATCAGACACGCGCCCTGCGACGACGACAGGCTGAATGCCGGCTCGAATTCGACCGGCGCGCGCCGGTCGTCGCCGAAATGCCGCTGCGCGTGGCGCTCCATCACTTCGCGCTCGATCCGCAGGATGACTTGCGGACACGCGTCGCCCCAGCGCATCTTCAGCGGCAGCGTCGGCGAGATCAGCGACGCGGTGCCCGGCGACGACACGAAACGCGCCGACCCGCACTCGATCTCCGCGTCGCCGCGCAACGGGATCTGCAACAGGAAGAAGTGCTCGAGCGGCCCGGGCTCGATGCTGACGCCACCGCCATAATCGAGCAGGTTCAACGACAGGTTGCCCCAGCGCGCGTGGTGCATGCAGCTGTGCAGCGCGCGCGATTCGCCGGTCGGCGTGAGCCGGTGCGGCTTGAAGACGTCGGCGACGCGTGCGCGCACCTCGTCGACGTCGTTCGACTGCAGCAGCAGGTTGTCGTGATTGAAACAGGCCGTATCCGGCAGCCAGCCCGTTTCGGAAAATTGCGCCATCGAAGTTCTCCCGTCATGCTCGATTGCACTCGCGCCGTGCATGCGTTCCCGGTATGGGGGCATCCGCCGCACGATCCGGATAGCGCCCGGCGTATCCGGACAGTCCGGCCGCCCCAGCACACGAGTCCTGCCCACATGACGCAAGAAGCGGACCGTTCGCGCATCGTAGAAAACTGTGCGGGGCTTCCGCATCCGCACATACCCGCAGTCAGCCGCGCGCCTGCCCATGCGCGGCGGCCGGTGCAACAGGTTTCCGGAATTCGCGGATACCGGCCGAAGAAAGCGGATAGAAGTGCCCATTTCGTCCGCCAATACTGGGCCCGTCGCAGCAAAAACTGGAATGGAGGGACACATGCAAGGACGTCACATCGAGATTCCGTCGCCGGACGGCGGCACGTTTCGCGCATACCTGAGCACGCCGGCCGGCGGCACCGGGCCCGGCATCGTGCTGTGCCACGAGATCTTCGGCGCGAACGCGACGATGCGGGAAGCGGCCGACTACTACGCGGAGGAAGGCTATACGGTGCTCGTGCCCGACCTGTTCTGGCGCCAGGCGCCGGGGATCGAACTCGGTTACTCGGCCGCCGACGTGGAACGCGCGATGGCCCTTTACCGCGAATACGACGAGAACAAGGGTGTCGAGGATGTTGGCGCCACGCTGGACGTGCTCAAGCGGCTGCCCGAATGCACGGGCGAAGCCGGCGTGCTCGGCTATTGCCTCGGCGGCAAGCTCGCGTATCTCGCCGCGTGCCGGCTGCCGGACGTGGCCGCGGCGGTCAGCTACTACGGGGTGGGCATCGAGCAGGCGCTCGACGAGGCGGCGCACCTGCACGGCCGGCTCGTGCTGCAGATCGCGGGGCAGGATCGCTTCTGCCCGCCCGACGCGCAGCAGCGCATTGCCGGAGCGCTGGCCGGGCGCGACGGCGTCGACGTGTACGTGTATCCCGGGGTCGATCACGCGTTCGCACGCGCCGGCGGCGATCATTTCGACAAGGCCGCCGCGAGCATGGCCCATCAGCGCGCGATTGCCGCGTTCCGTACCGCGCTCGGCCCGCACTACGACCTGTCCACACTGTGGGAAGCGCATCTTCAACACGAATTCGACACGCGCAACGTCGATGCCACGATGGCGACGATGGTCGCCGAACCGTACGTCAACCATATTCCGACGCTGACGGGCGGCGTCGGCTACGACGAGCTCAAGCGCTTCTACACGCATCATTTCGTGCACGCGAATCCGCCGGACACGACGATCACGCCGATCTCGCGCACGGTCGGCGCGAGCCAGATCGTCGACGAGCTGCTGTTCTGCTTCACGCACACCACCGAGATCGACTGGATGCTGCCGGGCGTCGCGCCGACCGGCAAGCGCGTCGAGATTCCGCTCGTCGCGATCGTCAAGTTTCGCGGCGACAAGCTCTATCACGAGCACATCTACTGGGACCAGGCGAGCGTGCTCGTGCAGATCGGCCTGCTCGATCCGGCCGGCCTGCCGGTCGCGGGCGTCGAAACGGCCCGCAAGCTGCTCGACGAAACCGTGCCGTCGAACGGGCTGATGCGCCGCTGGCAGGACAGCGAACCATCGACCGGCGTGCATTGACGCGCCCACTCCCTCACCCAACGATTTCCGGAGACACCCCATGACTGCCCTTGCTGGCAAAGTCGCGATCGTCACCGGCGGCGCCACGCTGATCGGCGCCGCGGTCGCGCAGGACCTGAGCCGCGCCGGTGCGTGCGTCGCGATCCTCGATCTCGATGCGGAGAATGGCGCGCGCGTGGCCGACTCGCTCGGCGAACGGGCGATGTTCGTCGCGCTCGACATCACCGACGATCGCGCGATCGAGCATGCGGTCGCGGCCATCGTCGAGCGGTTCGGCGCGATCGACGTGCTCGTCAACCTCGCGTGCAGCTACGTCGACAACGGCATCCAGGCAACCCGCAACGACTGGCTCGCCGCGATGGACGTCAACGTCGTGTCGGCGGCGATGCTCGCCAAGGCCGTGCATCCGCAGATGGTCCGGCGCGGCGGCGGCGCGATCGTGAATTTCAGCTCGATCTCGGCGCAGTGCGCGCAAACCGGCCGCTGGCTGTACCCGACATCCAAGGCGGCGATCCGCCAGCTCACGCGCAGCATGGCGATGGATCTCGCGCCCGACCGCATTCGCGTCAACTCGGTGTCGCCGGGCTGGACGTGGTCGCGCGTGATGGACGAGCTGACGCACGGCGACCGTGCGAAGACCGATCGCGTCGCCGCGCCGTTCCACCTGCTCGGCCGGGTCGGCGATCCGTCCGAGGTCGCGCAGGTCGTGACGTTCCTGTGCAGCGACGCGGCGAGCTTCGTGACCGGCGCCGACTACGCGGTGGATGGCGGCTATGCCGCGATGGGCCCCGAACAGGCGGTGCCGGCCATTCCGCGTCTCGCGGAGTGACCGTTCCTCGCCGCCGCATCCCGCCATCATTTCCATCCCGGCCGGCATCCGGCCAACCAAGGACATACTCATGAGACGCATCGCCATCGTCGGCGCCGGCCAGTCCGGCCTGCAACTCGCCTTCGCCCTGCTCGACCAGGGTTACCACGTCACGCTCGCGACCAACCGCGACGCCGAGCAGATCCGCACCGGCAAGGTCATGTCGAGCCAGTGCATGTTCCACACGTCATTGCAGATCGAGCGCGATCTCGGCCTGAACGCGTGGGAGGAAGCGTGCCCGTCCGTCGAAGGGATCGGCATCGCGGTGCCGCATCCGGACGGCAACGGCCGCAAGGTGATCGACTGGTCGTCGCGGCTGACGCGCTATGCGCAATCGGTCGACCAGCGCGTGAAGATGGCCGACTGGCTCGACGGCGTGAAGCGCCGGGGCGCGGACGTGCGCATTGCCGACGTCGGCGTGCCCGAACTCGAGGAACTGGCGCGCAGCCACGACCTCGTGCTGCTCGCGGCCGGCAAGGGCGAGATCGTCAACCTGCTCGGCCGCGACGCTGCACGCAGCGCGTTCGACCGCCCGCAACGCGCGCTGGCCCTCACCTACGTGAAAGGGATGACGCCGAGCCAGCCGTATTCGCGCGTGCGCTTCAACCTGCTGCCGGGCATCGGCGAGTATTTCGTGTTCCCCGCACTGACCACGACGGGCCCCTGCGAAATCATGGTGTTCGAAGGCATTCCGGGCGGCCCGCTCGACTGCTGGGCCGACGTGAAGACGCCCGACCAGCATCTGGACCGCAGCCTGTCGTTCCTGCAGCAGTACGTACCGTGGGAATTCGAGCGCTGCCGCGACGTCGAGCTCACCGATCCGAACGGCACGCTCGCCGGACGCTTCACGCCGACGGTGCGCAAGCCGTTCTTCCGGCTGCCGTCGGGCCGCACGGTGTTCGGGATGGCCGATGCGGTGGTCGTCAACGATCCGATCACCGGCCAGGGATCGAACAACGCCGCGAAATGCGCGAAGGCGTATTTCGATGCGATCGTCGCACGCGATGCCGCGCCGTTCGGCGAAGACTGGATGCATCAGACCTTCGAAGGCTACTGGGCGTATGCGCAGCACGTCGTGCGCTGGACCAACTCGCTGCTCACGCCGCCACCGCCGCACATCCTCGAACTGCTCGGCGCGGCCGGCCAGTTGCCGTCGCTCGCCGCGGCGATCGTCGACGGCTTCGACGATCCGCGCCGGTTCTCGCCGTGGTGGTTCGAGCCGTCGGCCTGCGCGGCGATGATCCGCGAACACAGCGCACGCACGGAGTGACCGACATGGAAACGACCGCTACCGATCGCCCGGCGCTCGACCCGCTGCAGTTGCGCGCCGCGTTCGGGCAATTCCCGACCGGCGTGACCGTGATCACCACGTGCGCGGCCGACGGACGCAAGGTGGGCCTCACCGCCAATTCGTTCTCGTCGCTGTCGCTCGATCCGCCGCTCGTGCTGTGGAGCCTGCGCAAGGTCGCGCCGAGCCGCCCGGATTTCGTCGCGGCCACCCATTTCGCGATCAACATCCTCGCGCACGACCAGATCGACCTGTCGCGCCGCTTCGCGACGCCACGCGCCGACAAGTTCGACGGCGTGCTTCACGTCGATTCGGAAACCGGCGGCGTGCCCTGCCTCGATGGCGCGAGCGCGCGCTTCGTGTGCCGCAACGTCGGCCATTACGAAGGCGGCGATCACCTGCTCTTCATCGGCCAGATCGAACAGTTCGACGCAAACGGCCGTGCGCCGCTGGTGTTCCATGCGGGCCAGTATCGTGCGATCGCCGATCATCCCGATCTTTTTCGTGCTGATTGATTAGTTATACCAATAAACCAACAGGAGGTGGTGAACATGAAACTCGGCTCTCGCGTGCTCGTCGTCGCAGGCCTCACGATCGCCGGCATGGCCGCAAGCGCACCGGCCGGCGCAGCGGACCTGCCGGCGGTCAACCTCGGCATGACCAGCTTCCTCGACGGAATGCCGCCGGCCGGTGCCGGCTGGTACGGCACGCAGTACCTGCAGTACTACACGGCCGGCCGCGTCAACGACAATGCGGGCAACAAGGTCGGGTTGCCGAAGCAGGAGGTCGACCTGTTCGCGGGGCTGAGCCAGCTCGTCTATCAGTCGCCGCGGACGTTCGCGGGCATGCATCCCGGCCTCGACGTGATCCTGCCGTGGATCGCGGCCGCGCGAACCGACGACGGCATCGGCAACGTCGCGCTGAATGCACGCGCCGGCTTCGGCGACCTGCTGATCGGCCCGTTCATCCAGTTCGACCCGGTGATGGGCGCGCAAGGCCCGCGCTTCGCGCAGCGCGTGGAATTCCAGTTCATCGCGCCGACCGGCGCGTACGATCCGTCGCGCGCGATCAACCCCGGCAGCCATGTCTGGTCGTTCGATCCGTACTGGGCGGCGACGCTGTGGCTCACGCCCAAGTGGACCGTGTCGTGGCGGCTGCATTATCTGTGGAATGCGACCAACCATCAGCCGGCCACGTCGCTCGGCCCGGACGTGACGTCGACGCAGGCCGGCCAGGCGATCCATGCGAACTTCGCGACCGAGTACGAAGTGCGCCCCGGCCTGCGGCTGGGGCTCAACGGCTACTGGCTGCGCCAGACCACCGACATGAAGGAAAACGGGCAGGACGTACCGGGCACGCGGGAGGCCGTGTTCGCGATCGGCCCGGGGGCGATGGTCAGCTTCTCGCCGCAGGATCATCTGATGTTCAACGCGTACTTCGAGACCTATGCGCGCAACCGGCCGCAGGGCACGCGGATGGTGCTGCGGTATGTGCATCACTTTCAGTGACGGCCGCGAACGGGTGAACGGGCACGACGTTCCGCCGCCCGGCGGCCTCCTACTTCGCCGCCTGCGCCGCGGGCGTAAAGGTGCACATCGGATCGTTCTTGCCCCGCGCCGAACAGCACGCGAGCAGATCGCTCACCGACTTCACGTTGGCCGCGTTCCACTCGTCGCGGCTGCGGTTGTTGTCGATCGGCATCCAGTGCGTCAGCGGATAGCGGCTCGCCAGCGGGTTGCTGCCTTTCGGCGGCGGCAGCAACCCGGCGGCGAGCGGCACGTAGATCTTGCAACTGTTCTGGTCGCCGATCCGGTGGCAGCCGATGCAGGTGTTACCGGGCGTGCTGATCGCGTGCGACGTCCATGACGCGAAGTCGGCCCCGAGATTGACGTACTTGCCCCACGGATCGGTCGGCACGCGGTTCCATACCTGCCCGATCCACGGGCTGTACATGACCGGGCTCGCATCGTGGCACGACACGCAGCGCTTCGTCGCGGTCGCAGCCGGTTTCCACCAGAATTCCGCGGCCGACGGCCGACCGGGCGGCGGGGTCTTCTCGTTCGGCGGCGGCACGCGCGACGCGTCCATGCCGCCCGTGCCGCCCTTGTCGGCATGAAACCAGCAGGTCTTGCCGTTACGCACGTGGTGCAGCACGATGTCGACTTCGTCGTAATACGGGCTGCGGTTCTCGCGGATCTGCTTGCGACGGCAAAACGCCGAGATCTGCGTGTCGCCGTGAGACAGGTCGAGGATCTTCGAGTAAGGCGTGCATTGCCCGGAGGTCGGCGCGTCGTACGGCAACAGCGCCGGGCGATCGCAGGTCATGTGTGCCGCGTACCGCGCGGGCACGCTGCCGTTGACGGTGATCGGCACGTCCGTCCCGCTGTTGCAGTCGAACGCGGGAATCTCGCCGATTTCGTCGGTGCACTGCTGCGCGTATTCGTGCAGGGACGCATCGGCGCCTTCCGCGGCAAACGGGGCGGGCGCGGCCAGCAGCAGCGCCAGCGCCGCGACGCAGGTCCTGATCGTCATGCCGCCTCCTTCGTGTAGCGCATCGCCACCTTGCGGATGGCCTCGATGTATTTGACGTAGCCGGTGCATCGGCACACGTTGCCGCCCACCCACGTCTCGATCATCGCGTCCAGCTCGGCGGCGGGCACCGGCTGCGCGCGCAGATGATCGAGCATCGCGGTGGCGGCCATCAGGAATCCCGACGCGCAGTAGCCGCACTGGAACGCGAACGATTCGAGAAAGCTCTGCTGCAGCGGCGACAGCGTGCCGTCCTGCGCGAGCCCTTCGATCGTGTACACGTGCATGCCGGCCATCGCGCTGACCGGCGTCGAGCACGACAGCGTCTTTTCCATCGGCGCATCGGGCGTGTTGCGCACGCCGACCGTGCACGCCCGGCACACGCCGATGCCGCAGCACAGCTTCGTGCCGGTCAGGTCCTGTCGTTCATGCAGGAAGTCGATGAGGTTCATGTCGGCGTCGGCGGCGGCTGCCTCGACGGGCTGGCCGTTCACGACCATGCGGACCGGATCGCTCATTGCAGTGCCTCCCGAATCTTGTCCGGCGTGACCGGCGTGACCCTGAACCTTCGCCCCGTCGCCATCGCCAGCGCATTGAGCAGCGCCGGCGCGATCGGGCACATCACCGCTTCCGCGATACCGCGCGCATTCGCGGGATCGTTGCCGGGCGGCGGCAGCGCGATCAGCTCCTGCTCGGGAATGTCGGGCAGGCGCGTCACCTCGTAGCGGTCGAGGTTCCATCGGCCACCACCCGGGCCGTCCGGGCCGAGCGGGCACGTCTCGGTCAGCACGTTGCCGATCCCCATCGCGACCGCGCCCTGCGACTGGCCTTCGACGAGCTCCGGCGACAGTTGCCGCCCGACGCTCACCGCCGACACCACGCGCTCGACCTTCACGCGCCCGTTCGCCGGATCGACGGACACGCCGACGAGCGACGCCGATGGCGCGTAGGTCGTGCGTCCGTAGAGGCTCGTGTCGACCGGCGGCGCCTGCAGCGTGCGGTACAGCGGCGTCAGGAAGTAGGGATCGAGGCCGACCGCCACGTAGTCGTAGTCGATTTGCGCACTGCCCGACGCGAACGGATAGGTGCCCTTCCAGAAGTAGCCGGCATAGCTCGCATGCACGGCCGCCACCGTCTGCAGGCCCAGCTTCGTGATGGTGCCGAACAGCGCCGGCCACGAAATCGGCGCGAGGCCGTTCGCGACGAGCGCACCATTGGCCCAGCGCACGTCCTCGGCGCGCACGGGCACGCCCCACCACGCACGGGCGGCCGGCAGCACGCTTTGCAGGAACAAGGCCTGTGCCGCCCCCTTCACTGCGTGGTACTGATGGAATGCGCCGAGACAGGCGCTCGACGAACCGTACGTGTAGCGCACCGTCTTCGGATTGGCCGACGGGTTGCTCGAACGCGTGAGCCCGAGTGCATTGAACGGCCCGATCTCGCTCATGGCGATCGTCTGCGCGTTCTGCCCGAGAAATTCGGACGGTGCGAGACCCAGCGTCGTGGCCGCGCCGTTACCCATGTCGGTGTACGGCGTGACCACGCGCAGCCGGCTGTCGGGCAGGATCTGCACCATCCCGAACATGCCGTCGCCGGAGGTGCCGTAGGCCTCGTTCGCCATCGCGAGCCCAACGCCGTAACGGAGATGACGCGCACCGCGTTCCGCGCGGGTGCGCTCGCGCTCGCGCCACAGCGGGTGCTGTTCGAGCCGGTCGAGCAGCGCGTCGAGCTGCAGGTCGAACAGGATCGGTGCACCCGTGATCGCGCGCCCCTTGCCGAGCCCGGGCGTGCCGCCGAGAAAATTGGCGCGACGGATCGCGAACGGCGACAGCCCGAGCCGGCGCGCGGCCTCGTCCATCAGCGTCTCGACGGCCATGAACGCCTGCGGGCCGCCGAAGCCGCGCTGCGATCCGCCGAACACTTCCCGCGTGTAAGTCGAGGCCGCCTGCGCGCGTGCGCGCGGAATCTCGTAGCAGCTCATCGCGCTCAGCGCGGCGAGCTGCGCGACGTACGGCGACAGGTTCTTCTTGCCGCCGCCGTTCATCAGGAAATCGCACGTGATCGCTTCGAGCTTGCCGCGCCGGTTGAACCACAGCGATTCGGAAAACTGCGTCTCGCAGCGCTTCAACCCGACCTGGAACTGCTCGTAGCGCGACTGTTGCCAGCGTAGCGCGCCCTTCGCGAACGGCGCCGCGAGCGCGAGATAGAGCGGGAAATAGGACTTGTCGCGCCCGCCGAAGCCGCCGCCCGGATAGCATGCGATGACGTGGGCCTCCTTGACCGCGACGTCGCTACCCTGGAACAGCCCGAGCGCGCCGGTCGCATCGTCGTTCGCCGACTGCGTACCGAGCACGAGGCTCATTTTCGCGCTGGACGCGTCGTACCATGCGAGCCCCGCTTCCGGTTCCATGAACATCGGGTCCATCGCCGGCGTCTCGAATCCTTCGTTGCCGGTCGCGCGCACGCCGATCCACGCGCCGGCGGCCGCGTTGCGGGCGATCGTCGCGTCGATGTTGGCGACCGCCTCCTCGCGTTGCTTCAGGTATTCGGCGGTCGGCTTGCCGCTGCTGTCGGTCTGGTAGTTGTCGACGTAGTTGAAGCCGCGTTCGTCGTCACGCACGTAGATCGTCACGGGGGAAAACGGCACGGCCTGCGCGGCCGTCGGGCGCGTGACCGGCGCGCCGTAACGGATCACGCCGCGGTTGAAATCGAGCAGCTTCTTCGCGCGACGATAGACATCGAAGTTCTCGAACACCAGCAGCGCGGCCGGTTGTCCGTAGCAATCCGCCGGGTGGCCGGTGCGCGCAAGCCAGTAGATGTCCTGGTTCGCGATCGGGTCGGCCTCGGGGGCCAGCGGAATCCGTCGCGCGCTCAGCAGCGCGTTGTCGACGACGGCGATCGGCCGCAATTCGGCCGGCAGCACCCCGAGGTCATAGCCTTCGTACACGGCGTCGACCCGATCGCACCGCAACGCATAGAGCCAGTTCTCCTGCTGCGGCCAGCCGACGAAGTCGCGCGACTTGAAGTCGCGTGCGTAGATCTTCTGGCCCGTGACCTTCGGGATGCCGTCGATGCGCCAGCGCGCCTTGCCGGGCACCGGCGCCCAGCCCGGCCCGGCCGCGTCGTCGCCTGCCTGCCCGGCGGCGCCGAGCGCCAGCGCCGGCAAATGGGTGATCGAGATCGCGACGAGCGCGCCGCTCCCGGCCAGCTTCAGAAACGTCCGGCGTGTCACAGGCACATCGATGGCCATGCTGGGTCCCTCGTTCGAATGGTCGTGCCGGCACGGTCGACGCGCGACGCGACGACGGCCGGGTGCGGGCCGCTTCGCGTGTGCTTCGTCGTGCGGGATGTCGGTGCGGAAACGGTCTTGCGGACGCGGTCGCGTGCCGGTGGTCAGGAATCGGGGGGAAGCGGACCGGGGAACGTGCGCGGCGGATTCGCGCGGGCGCCGCGGGCCCGTGGATGTCTGCTGGATGAAGCGTCAGGCCGCCTGCTTGCCATTGCTTGCTCGTTCATGTTTCCCCCGGCCTTGATCGTGCGTGACTGGCCTGTTTTCCGTATTGTCGGGCCGTCTCTTGATTTTCAAGTGTTGTTGTTCGGTATTGCCGGCACGTGCAACGTTTGCGTCGTCAGTACCGCGATGCAGACATGATTTCCAATAATGTAGAAATTCGGGCCGGGTATTTCAAGGAGATTTTCGGATGGCGCGCAGCGGTGCGCAAAAGAACGAACGAGAAGCCATTGCAATGAACGACTAAGTCAACAATCCCGCCAATCATTGCCGTCGTTCAATATCAGGCGCAGCATCGCCGTGCCGTTTCATTCGAGCGCACAACGCGATGCCGGCAAACTTCGCCGGCATTCAGGTTAGCAGTAGGGGGCAGCCGCTGAGGCGGTGGACTACGGCTCGTTCCATGGCCGACCATGGATCCAGGATGCCTTGACGCCGCTATGGTCAACCTGTCTCGCGGCGCCGCCTGGGGAGGGAGCCTCCATGAAGCCTGCTACCGTGCCGGCCGGCGGGGGTGGCCATCCGGCACGCAACACCTTGATCGACGCAACCGGCACAACGCCGCTGCGTCACTCACTGCCCGATGCCCACGAACGTCGGCAGCAGCACGCGATAGACGTGAATCATCGCCGGCCCGAGCAGCACCATCATCAGTGCGGGGAAAATGCAGAAGATCAGCGGAAACAGCAGCTTCAGCGCGATCTTCGCGGCCCGCTCTTCCGCGCGCATCCGCCGCCGCGTGCGCAGCAGGTCGGACAGCACGCGCAGCGATTCGCCGATGCTCGTGCCGAAGCGGTCGGCCTGGATCAGCATCGCGCAGAACGACTCGATGTCCTCCACGCCGGTACGCAGCGCGAGATTGCGCAGCGCCGTCTCCTTCGTGAAGCCGGAGCGCATCTCGAGCAGCAGCAGGTCGAGTTCGCTCGCGACCACCTCGCTGCTGAACCGCAGTTCCTCGCTCACCTTCATCAGCGCCGCATCGAGCCCGAGCCCCGCTTCGACGCACACCGTCAGCAGGTCGAGCGCGTCCGGGAAATCCTCGAAGATCTTGCGCTGGCGCACCTTGACCCGCTGCGACATCACGATGTTCGGAATGTAGTAGCCGATCCCGGCGAGCGCGACGAGGATCGCCGACAGGATCACGCGTTCGTCGCCGAGCGACGTCGGGATCAGCACCAGCAGCGCCGCGCACGGCAGCCCGAGCGCGAGCGCCGTCTTCGCGGTGAAATACAGCGCGGCCGCGCTCTGGTTGCGCCAGCCGGCATTCATGAGCCGGATGCGCAGCGGCGAATTCTCCCAGCCGTCCTTCGGCACCGACAGCTTCGAGATCGGCGTGGACAGCTCGACCAGCTTCGCGACCCAGCGCGACGCCAGGTCGTCGCCGTCGCCCGCGCCGGCCACGCCAGCCGCGCCCGCCCCGGCCCCGCCGGCCTGCTGGACCCGGCGCTGGATGCTGCGCGGCGCGAACAGCAGCATCGCGACGAGCGCGCCGCCGGCCACGAAGAGGAACAAGCCGCCCAGCATCACGGCCTGGACTACGCTCAGGTTTTGCATGACAGCCTCGCAACGGTTCGTTATACGGCTCGCGCGTCAGACGCGAATGCGGACGATACGGCGGATCCAGATCAGCCCGAACAGCATCGACACCAGCATCGTGCCGACCATCCGGATCCCCGCCGGGTCCTCCCAGAGCACGGACAGGAATTCGCGGTTCAGCAGCGCCATCACCGCGGCGGTGCCGAACGGCAGCAGCCCGAGAATCCACGCCGACAGCCGCCCTTCCGCCGACAGCACGCGCACCTTGTCGAACAGCTTGAAGCGCTCGCGGATCAGCGCGGCGATGCTGTCGAGCAGCTCGGCCAGGTTGCCGCCCGTCTCGCGCTGGATCAGCACCGCGATCACGAAGTAGCGCAGGTCCTGCACCGGCACGCGCGTGACGAGGTTCAGCAGTGCGTCGTGCAGCGACACGCCGTAGTTGACCTCGTCGAACGTGACGCGGAACTCGCCGCCCATCGGCTCGGGAAACTCGTCGCCGACCATCCCGAGCGTGCTCGTGAACGAGTGGCCGGACCGCAGCGCGCGCGCGATCATGTCGCAGATGTCCGGCAACTGCCGCTCGAGCTTGCGCATCCGCTTCCCGCGGCAGCGCATCACGTACATCATCGGCAGGCATCCGGCGAACAGCGCGACCGGCAGCGCGGCGAGCTGCGGCAACGTCGCGAAGCTCAGCGCCAGCCACGCGAACGCCGCGAACACCGTGCTGAGCATGATCAGCTTCGGCAGCGTCCAGTCGAGGCCCGATTGCTGGATCACGAGATCGAGCCGATGCACGCGCGGCATGCGCAGCAGCAGCCGGTCGAACGGCTTCGATTCGTCGAGCATCCGCTTCTTCAGGATCGACAGCCGTTCCTGCTGCACGTTGCCGCCGGCCGACATCGCCCGGATGCGCGATTCGATCCGGCGCGCGGCCGCGCCATGCCGCGCGTTCCACCATTGATAACCGCCTTCGATCGCGAGGACCACCGCGACGAAGGTGAGAATCACAAAACCGTAAAAGATCGTGTTCATGAAGCCTCCCCGGCAGCGAACGGCGCCCTGTCGTCAGTTCGTCTCGTACCGCTGAGACGGGTCGTACAGCGAATCCGGCAGGTTGATGCCGAACGCCTGCAGCCGCTCGACGAACTTCGGCCGCACGCCCGTCGCGCAGAAGTGGCCGCGTACCGAACCGTCGCGGTCCACGCCCGTGCGCTTGAACGTGAAGATCTCCTGCATGTTGATGATGTCGCCCTCCATCCCGGTCAGTTCCTGGATGCTGACGATCTTGCGCCTGCCGTCGGTCAGCCGCGCGGCCTGCACGACCACCGAGATCGCCGATGTGATCTGCTGGCGCATCGTCTTCGGCGGCAACGTCAGGCCGGAGACGCTGACCATGTTCTCGAGCCGCGTCAGCGCGTCGCGCGGGGTGTTCGCGTGGATCGTCGCGAGCGAGCCTTCGTGGCCGGTGTTCATCGCGTTGAGCATGTCGAGCGCTTCGGCACCGCGCACTTCGCCGAGGATGATCCGGTCCGGGCGCATCCGCAGCGCGTTGCGCACCAGCGTGCGCTGCGTGATCTCGCCCTTGCCCTCGATGTTCGGCGGGCGGGTTTCGAGCCGCAGCACGTGCGGCTGCTGCAGTTGCAGTTCGGCGGCATCCTCGATCGTCACGATCCGCTCGTTGCGCGGAATGAAGCCGGACAGGATGTTGAGCAGCGTCGTCTTGCCGCTGCCGGTGCCGCCCGACACCAGCACGTTCACCTTCGCGCGCGACAGCGCGTCGAGCAGCTCGGCCATCGGCGGCGTCAGGCTGTGGTAGCGCACGAGGTCGTCCATCTTCAGCGGATTGACCGCGAAACGCCGGATCGACATCAGCGGCCCGTCGATCGCGGACGGCGGGATGATCGCGTTCACGCGCGAGCCGTCGGGCAGCCGCGCATCGACCATCGGGCTCGATTCGTCGATGCGGCGCCCGACGCGCGACACGATCTTCTCGATCACCTTCATCAGGTGCGCGTCGTCGTAGAACGTCACGTCGGTCAGTTCGAGCTGGCCGAAGCGCTCGACATAGACCTGCCGGTACGTGTTCACGAGGATGTCGGAAATGCTCGGGTCGCGCAGCAGCGCTTCGAGCGGGCCGAAACCGAACATCTCGTCGTACACGTCGATCGCGAGCTGCCGCCGTTCGATGTCGTTCGCCGGCAGCCGCTCCTCGTCGAGGATGCGCGTGATCAGCAGGCCGATCTCCATGCGGACCGATTCCTGCGGCATCCGCGACAGGCGCTCGAGCTCGACACGTTCGAGCACGGCCAGGTGAATTTCGCGGCGCAGCTTCTGGTATGCGTCGCGCACCGACGAATGGGCCGGGCCGGCCGGTTCGCTGCCCGTCGCCAGCGGTTGGGCCCGTTGCAAGGACATCTGTTCGCGCAATGACATGATGGTTCCCCGAAAGATTTACATGGACTTGAGCTTCGGCGTGGCCTTGCGGCCGAACAGCCGGGACATCAGCGGTTCGCTGTGCGTCGCGCCGTGCCCCGCCCGCACCTCCCCTTCGACGAGTTGCTTCGCATACCCCTGCAACGCACGGACGACCCCCGTGCCACGCGCGACCCGCGACACCGGATGGCCCTGGTTGATCGCTTCGAGCACGGTATCGGCATCGTCGGGAATCGTGCAGGCCGCGTGCAGGCCGAGCACTTCCTCGAGCGCCGTGCGGGTGCGCTCGCTCGCGCGCGTCGCGCGGTTCACGATCAGCCGCATCTGGTCGGCCGAGTAGCCGAGCGACACGAGGATCTCCAGCAGCCGGCGCCCGGCCCGCACGTGCGGCATCGCGGGCTGCAGCACGAGCGCGATCTGGTCGCTGCGATCCAGCGCGACCATCGACAGCGGATTGATGCAGACGCCGACGTCGAAGATCACGTAGTCGTAACGCGGCGCGGCGACGCCCAGGATCCATTCGAGCGCGTCCTCGCGCATCTCGGCGGCCTTGACCGGGTCGCCGGCGCCCGCGAGCACGTGGAAGTTTTCCGTCACGTGCGCAACGCTCGCGTCGAGGAACGCGCTGTCGAGCCGTTCGATCTGCGCGCACAGCTGCGGCAGCGTCGACGGCGGGGTTTCGTCGCTGACGAGGAACGCCGCGTCGGCGAACTGCTGGTTCAGGTCGATCAGCAGCACGCGGCGCTTGAAGCCTTCCGCGATCTCGAACGCGAGGTTGCTGGCCGCGAAGCTCGTGCCGGCCCCGCCCTTGCACGACATGAACGACACGATCCGCGTGTCGTCGGTGTCGCGCCGCGTGCTTTGCGCGGCGGCCCGTTCGAGCGCGTGGCCGAGCGCCTGCGGGTCGAGCGGCCACTGCAGCACGTCGCGGGCGCCCGCACGCATCGCGTCGAGCAGCACGTGCGGCGAGGTGTCCGCCGTCACGAGAATGCAGGTCAGGCTCGCGTGCGCGCGGCAGATCCGTTCGATAGCCGACAGCTCGGACGGGTCGAGCGACGTGCCGTCGACCAGCAGGATGTCGAACGCGTCGAGCCCGTCGGTGCGATGTTCGATCTGCGACGGGCGGCCGGTCGCGCGTGTCGCGCGATAGTGTCCGCAGTCGGCCACGAGGCGCGCGATCTGCGTGAGTCGCGCGGTGTCGTCGGAAGCTACGAGGATGTTGATCATGTCGTGTGCCTCGCCTGTTCGATCAATTGCAGTTGGCGCCGCCGGTCGCGGAAGTCAGGCTTTCGCGCGGCAGTGTCGTCGTGAACGGCGGCATCGTCACCGTGATGTTCACGAACGGGATCATCGTCTTGACGGTGACGTTCGTGACGCTGACCGTCACGAACGCGCACGAATTCACGTCACAGCTCGCGGGCGAGTAGTTCACCGACACGTTCGCGGCCTGCAGCAGCGGCAGCAGCGATCTCACCCGCTTCACGACGCCGGCCGCATTCACGTCGCACACCACCGCCGTGCGCGCGCCCAGGCGCACGGCTTCGCTCGCGGTGCCCCAGTAGAACAGCACGCGGCCGAACTCGAAGATGCCGATCAGCAGCATGATCAGGATCCACGCGATCAGCGCGAACTCGACGATCGCCGAGCCGCGCTGGGCACGCCGGCGTGACGGGGGGGCATGGCGCGCGTTCATGACACTTGCCTCATCACGGTGACGATGTTGTTGAAGGTGATCGACGGCAGCCCCGGGAACGCGGGGATCGGCTGGTACTTGTAGCCCGTGATCTTCACTTCGACGACGTTGATCGCGCCCGTCGCGGTGCCGCCCGACGCATTGTTGTTCGAGTCGTAGGTCGGCAGGTTCGCGAACTGCGACGGGTCGGACGTGTCGCTGCAGCCGGTCGTGCGCTGCGCGTCGCAGATCGTCACCATCGACGTCTTGAGCCCCGGCACCAGCTCGGTGCCGGAAGCCCCGCACGTCGTGCTGCCGTAGACGACGAGGCACTGCGCCTGCGAGGCCGGATACGCGCTGTCGGTCGGCAACCAGACCGACAGGTAGCGCGCCGCGTCGCGCGTCGCCTTGGTCAGCGTCTCGAACTGGTAGATCGCGCGGCCGAACTCGGCCACGCCGGTCGCGAGCATGATCATCGGCATCAGCACGAGCGCGAACTCGACGGCGACGGCGCCGCGGGTGCGCGAACGGCGAAACGGGGGCTTTTTCATGATCCGCTCTCCGCTATTGAACGAGCATCGGGACCTGGGTCCCGGACGCGCTGCCGCTGCCCGGCAAGCCGTGCGTCGCGCACGGACTGTTGCCGGAGACCGACGAGCCGAGGTATTCGAGGTGCGCGACGATTCCGCCTTTTCCTGGACTGAACGGCACCGGGTCGAGCATCAGCACGCAATCCCATTGCGTGACGTGCACCTTGCCGCTGCTCCCCTTCAGCGTCGAACAGTCGCCCTCCGGTGCGAGCGCGACGCGGCGGTCGCCGCCGAAGGTCTGGTAGTTGCTGGCCGTCGCCGTCCCGCTGGTGGCGATCCCGCTGCCCGAAGGCGGCGCGCCGTCGCCCTGGTAGGACTTGAAGGCTGCGCGGTCGGCGACGAACTGCGTGTACGCGTCGCCCTTGATGCCTGCCGTTCCGGGCGGCCCGTAGTTCGGGCCGACATACGCGTAGCCGGTGAAGTCAGGCTGGCCGCTCGAACCGTTCGCGCCATTCGTATAGATGCCGAAGCGCGTGTTCCAGGCACGCAACGATGCCGACTTCAGGCCCGTTGAACCGAGGTCCGGCGGGCTCGTGATGTTGCAGGTGTTGCTCGACAGCTCGCTGGCGATGGTCGGTTCATTCGTCGAGCCGTCGAGCGCCGCCCAGCCGAAGTTGCCCGGCCCGTAGGTCGTCGACGAACCGGACAGCGACGAGATCCAGTCGCCGACCTTGTAGGCCGGATCGGACGGGCCGCGGCACACGAACACCGGAATCGCGCAGGTCGTCTGCCCGCCGCCGACGGTGGCGATCGCGCTGGCCGACACTTCCGCCGCGTTCGCGAGCTTCGTGCCCGGCAGCACGTTCAGTATCTCGATGAACCAGTGCGCGATGTTGCTCAACGTGGCGGTGCACTGCACGTACTTGATGTTCGCCGGCGTCGTGACCGAGTTCTTCGTGAGGAACGCGTTGGACAGCGAGTCGCTGAACGTGACGTTCGCGTTCGTCGACATCTGCACCGACTTGTTCTGGAAGAACACGAAGTTCAGGTGGCCGGCGGCGATGCCGTCCGCCTCGGCCACCGACAGGCTGATGGCCGAAGTCAGGTCACGCGCAGCCGACAGCGCGCAGGCATCGGCGCTGTTCTGCAGTTCGCTGCGCGTGACGTACAGCTTGCCGAGATCCAGCGCGAGGCCGACGAACCCGATCATCACCGCCAGTGCGAGACCGACGATGATCGCGACGGCACCGCGCTGGCGATGCAGGCTGCGACGCATGACTTTCGGATGGCGAGCTGCGCTGTTCATGGCGTTCTCCCTGAGCGTGCCGTCGTTACTGGGTGGACTTGCCGATGCCGATCACGAACGCATTGGCGGGCGGCACGGTCTGCTTGAACGACTTGTCGTAGTTGTCGAGCGCGGCCGCGGCGGCAGCGCCGTCGACCCCCGGCGCCGACACCGAGGCCGCGTGTTCGGCGGCATGCGGGTCGATGATCTGGGCCTGGGTCACGGCGCGGACCGAATCGCCGAAACGGGTGTCCCACACCGGGGTCGAGGACATGCAGCCGGCAAGCGCGAACGCGAGCGGTGCGGCGAGCGCCACGCGGCGCACGATGACGAGGTAGGCGGATTTCATGAGCGTCCCCTTGGATGGCTTCAACGATCGGTGGATTCGGGTGCCGCGCTCACGCGCACGACCTGCTGCGCATGAACCGCCGCCGGTGTCCGGCGCTTCGGCTGCCCCGTGGGCTGGGCCGGCGTGTCGGAACCGGCTGCCGCAAGACGGGCGGCGGCGGCTTCGATACGCGCGATGCGGGCCGCGTTGTCGGGTTCGTGCTGCGGGACGGCGGCGGCAACCGGTGCAGGCGTCTTCTGCGGCTCGGCCGGCGCCGGCGGCTGCGCGTCCGTCCCCTGCGGCACGCGCGGTGCGGGCAGCGCGGCGGCCGGGCCGGCGGGCGCTTCCGATTGCGGTGCCGGTGCGGGGGCCGGTGCCTGGGCCGGGGTCTGCGGTGAGGCCGCCGCGCCGTTCGCCGGTTGAGCACCGTGCTTGCGGAGGCCACCGCGGCCTTCCATGTTGCCCGTCGCATACACGTCGATTTCGTTCGGCTTCGTGAAGCTGTCGGTCGGCAGCGGCACGTCGGCGGTCTGCAGCGGCTTCACCAGGTGCGGCGTGATCACGAAGATCAACTCGGTGCGGTCCTGCTGGAACGAGGTACTGCGGAGCAGCGCGCCGAGCACGGGAATTTCGCCGACACCCGGGAGCGCCTTCAACGCGCCGGTCCCGTTGTCCTTGATCAGCCCGCCGATCGCGAACGTTTCGCCGTCGCCCATCTGCACCGTCGTCGATGCACGCCGCGTCGTGATCAGCGGCAGGATCGACGTGCCGCCGATGTTGGACGCGCTCAGCGTGACGCCCGTCTGCGACAGCTCCGACACTTCCGGCGCAACCTTCAGGCTGATCCGGCCATTGCCCAGCACGGTCGGCGTGAACTTCAGCGCGACGCCGAATTCCTCTTCCTGCAGCGTGATCGACGAGACGCCGTTGCTGCCGCTCTGCGGGATCGGGATGAAGATCTTGCCGCCGGCGAGGAACGTCGCTTCCTGGCCGCTGATCGTCACGAGATTCGGCTCCGCGAGGATCTTGACCAGGTTGTCGGTGTTCTGCGCATCGGCCGCGAGGTTGAACGGCCTGTTGTTCGCCTTGCTGAAGGCGATGCCGGTCGCGACGCCCGCGAGCAGGTTGCTGACCAGCGCGCCGCTCCACGAACCGAAGCCGCCCTGGATGTTGAGCGCGCTGCCCATCTGGTTGATCAGCGTCTTCGACACCTCGGCCACCTTCACCTCGAGCATCACCTGCTGCGGCGACGTGACGTTCAGCATGTTGAGCACCCCGCCCGCCTTGCCGCCGCTCGCCGGATCGCCCGCGCTGTCGCCGTACGCCCGGGCGATCTGCATGGCCTGCTGCGCGGCCATCGAGCTCGACACGGTGCCGGCCAACACGATCGTGCCGGCGGCGGTCGACACATGGATGTCGCGCTCGCTCGGCATCAGCTGCATCAGCGACGCCTGCAGGCCGCCGGCATCCGCGCCGACCGCGACGTCGATCACGCGACATGCCCCGCTCTTGCCCTGCACGATCATGTTGGTCGTGCCGACCGCGAGCCCGAGGATGTACAGCGTCTGCGGCGACACCATCGTGGCCTGCGCGACGGCCGGATTGCCGATCGTCCGATTACGGACCGGCTCCGGCATCGGCACCAGCAGCGACTTGCCGAGCGGCACGCTGACGCTGGTCGATTCGCGCACCGCGCCGACGCAGTTCGGTCCGCGCAGCGGCCCCGCCGCCGCCGCGGGCGCGGCGGCCGCCACCGGCGCCATGCTGATCGTCATCTGCATCGGCCCCTTGCCGACCGCGGCCGGCGCGCTGGCGCCGCCCTTGGTCAGCGCGGCCGACTCGACGCCTTCCTGCGCGAGTGCGCCATAAACGGTCAGCCATCCTGAACAGAGGATCGCGGCCATCATCGTGCCCCGTGCGACGCGTGTCTGCAGCGGGCCGGTACCTGTGCGTTGCGGTTTGATCTTCATTTCGTCTGATCCCCCGAGAGACCGGCGTCGCGCCGGTTATCGACTGCCAGGGCCGCCGCGCGTTGCCGGCGGCCGTTTATGTGACTTCAAAGAACCGATTCAGAAACACTCGACGCTGCCCTTCACGCCCGTCAGCACGCCGACGCAGTCGCGCCGCACTTCCGGCCCCGCGTGCGATGCGACGTGCACGCGGACCGTCTTCACGCGGGCCGGTGCCGGCGGCGCTTCGGGTGCGGGTTCCTTGCCGAGCAGCGTCAGCTTGGTCGCCCCGTCGGTGTTCAGCGTCTTCTGGTCGACCTGGTTGCGCAGCACGAGCGACAGCGTGCCGACGCTGCGCGCGAGGTCGAGCCGCTCGGCCTGGTCGGGCGTGACTTCCAGCGTCACCGCGTTGACGACTTTCGGCGCCGTGTCGTCGCGGCTGACCTGCTGCGCGACGGCGAGCACGAGGATGTGCTCGAGCACGATCTTCGAGATGCTCTGCCCGTCGGTCTTGCCCTGTTGTTCCTGCGTGTTGACGATCACGTCGACGTAGTTGCCCGGCAGCGCGAAGCCCGCGACGCCGACCACGTCGTTCACGCGCACCGTGATCGCGCGGCTGCCGTCGGCGATGACCGCGGACAGCCCGCCCTTCGTGCCGACCGGCGCGAGCTTCGACTCGATCACCGGCTCGCCGCGTGCGAGGCTGGTGCGCACGACGCGCCCTTCGAGCCCCTTCGTATCGGTGAACGCGCCGGTGGGCACGCTGCCCGACGGCCAGCTGACCATGTGGATCTGGTTCGGCCCGAGCGGCTCGCCCAGGTTCAGGTCGGTGGTGGCCACCGCGACCGGCGTAACCGAGCTCGTGGACGTCTGCACCAGCCAGTGGGACGCGAACACGACCGCGGCAAGACCCGCGACCATCGCGACGACCAGCATCATGACCGCTCGACTGTTTTTCATGGCAATGCTCCTCGACGAATCGTGAAAGAAACGGCTCAACCGGTGACGTAGGTGCGCCCGCCGCGCTCGACGGGCGGCGGATGGCTGCCGTCCCGTTCGGGCACCGTGCCGAAATAGCTCGCCCATGCGTCGTACAGCGCGTCGTGCGTCACCTCGGGCGGATCGCCGCGGTAACGCGCGCCGGCGGCCACGAGACGCAACAGGTCCGCCGGGAAACAGGCGAGAAACGCCTTGCCGGTCGGCAGGTGCAGCCGATGCAGCAGGTAGTCGAATGCATCGCTCGCCGAGACGAGCCCGAGCGATGCGCAGGCCGCGTTGTACACCGCGCGGTAGTCGTCGATCGACATCGCGCCGACGTGCAGCTTCGAACCGAGGCGGCGCAGGAACGCGTCGTCGCCCAGCTGCTCCGGCGACAGGTTGCTCGAGAACACCGGCCAAACGTCGAACGGCATCACGAAGCGGTTGCCGGATTCGAGCGTCAGCAAATCGACGCCGCGATCGAGCGGGCGCAGCCAGCGATTGAGCAGGTCGCGCGGCTCGACGCGCTGGCGGCCGAGATCGTCGACGACGTACATGCCCAGGTTCGCCTTCATGTGCGGCGGCGCCTGGTAGAAGCCGGCGGCCTCGTCGCGGCGCAGGTCGAGCTCGTCGAGCGTCAGTTCGCCGCCCGACATCACGACCGGCCGGTGGCACAGGCGCCAGCGGCGATCGACCGACAGGCCGCCGGACGGCGTGTCCGCGTCGACGTGCACGAGCGGGTCGTAGATCTGGATCACTTCGCCGGCCGCCCAGATCGCGTGCGGCACCGGCACGCGGCCGCGCATCAGCGAGCCGAGCCGCTCGGCGAGGAAGGTCTTGCCGCTGCCGGCCGGGCCGTGGATCAGCAGCGGACGGCCCGCGTTCAGCGCGGCCGCCGCCGCATCGAGCAGCGACGTGTCGATCACGATCCCTTCGAACGCCGCCCACACTTCGTCCTGGCTGATGCGCAGCTTGCGTACCGAATGCGCGTCCAGGCACGCGATATAGGCATCGAGCGTCACCGGTGCGGGCCCGCTGTAGCCGCTGCGGGCCCGTTCTTCCAGCGCGAGCACGCGGCCCGCGTCGGTCAGGCGGAACGTGACGTCGAGATCGGTCGCACCTCGGTGCGTGAGTTCGACGAGATGCTCGCGCACCAGGAATGCGAAGACGTCGTCGAGCACCGCGAGCGACAGGCAGTGCCGTTCGACCAGGTCGCCGTAAGACGGGCGGCCGAGCATCAGCGTCGACTTCAGCACGAGGCCGGCAACGAACGTCATGCTCAACCCGGTTTCCTCGAGCGAGCGCGGCGCCACCGGCAACTGCGCCCCCAGCTTCGTATGCACTTCCCGCGACGGCAACGGATCGGGCAGGCGTGCCACCTGTGCGTCGCGTCTCGGTTCGGTGTGATTCGTGTTCATGATCGTTGCGTCCTCGTTGCGGATGCGTCGCGCTATGCGCACGACGCGAACAGCATGCCCAGCGTGCCGGCCGCGATCGCCACGCCGTACGGCAGCGTGCCGACCGATGCGATGTCGACGGGGCCGCCGGCGGCCTCGGCGCTCGCGCCCGGCGAGCGCCGCGCGAGCAACGCGCGCACGTTCGCCCACATCTGGCGCATCCGCCCGCGCAGCAGCGCGAAGGCGATGGCGCCGACCCCGCCGGCCAGGAAGGTGGCCAGCACGATGTAAAACGTCATTTCCGCGCCGACCCAGGCGCCGATCGCGAGCATCAGCTTCACGTCGCCGGCGGCCATGCCGCGCAACAGGTAGAACGGCAGCAGCATGCCGAAGCCGGTCGCGGCGCCGGCGAGCCAGCCGAGTGCACCGGCCACGACACCGTGCAGCAGGCACTGGGCAACCAGCGCGCCGGCCAGGCCGAGCAGGACGAGACGGTTCGGAATGCGACGGGTCGCGATGTCCGTGCTGGCCGCGGCGACCGCGAGCAGCGTCACGCACAACGGAACCGGGTACGGCGGCGCAACGGGGAGCATGGCGAACCTCGCAGTCGAAACGGTGGAATCCGTGGAATCAGTGGAATCGGCGGATCAGGAAACCATTGCCAGCGCGGTGGCCACGGCAGCCGTCACGGCCGTCGCGATCACCTCGTACGTATCGGCAAGCGAGCCTTTCAGCGTGACGACGCTGCCCAGCACCGCAACGGCGAACATCGCGCCGAGCAATGCATATTCGGTCGACGTCACCCCCTGCTCGTCGCTGATCCAGCGACGTACGACGCGCATCGTGGCTTGCATGATGGTCTCCGGTTCCGGGTCGATCAGATGACCGGGGACGGCTCGAGCGCTGCACCGGCCGAGCCGTCCGCGGCACGATCCATCAGATGGCTGCGACCGCCGAATCGAGGTCGTCCGCGATCGTGGTGAACACGGTCTTGAGGTCCTTGCCGACCGTCGTCAGCGCGGCGATGATGCCGATGGCGATCAGTGCGGCGATCAGGCCGTATTCGATGGCCGTCACACCGTCTTCGTCGCGGATGAAACGGCTGGCTTGTTGAATGAACTTGGACATGATGATCTCCTTGCGTAGTCACTTTCAGATCCCTCGCGTGCCGGCAGGATCGATTGATCCGGCATCGATACGTCGAGGCATGGTGTTAATGCCGTGTGGCGCCAACGAACGAATCGGACGAGCCGTTCGCCGCACCGTCCATCAAATCGCAGCAACGATCGAATCCAGATCGTCGGCGACCGTGCTGAATACGGTCTTCAGATCCGTACCGACCGTCGTCAACGCGGCGACGATGCCGATCGCGATCAGCGCGGCGATCAGGCCGTATTCAATGGCCGTCACGCCGCCCTGATCCTCGACGAGCCAGGCGATCTTCTCGATGATTCTTGACATGAGCACTCTCCTTTCGGACTGCTATGAAATACCCTTCGTCCGTCAGGACGTCGGGGGTGGGCACCACCGGCACTACTCGAAAAATCGGAACGCGTCGCTCAGCCGCGGGAGCGGGGATCGACACCCCTGCCCGTGCGAACGGGTATCAGTGAGGCAGTGAGCGAGAGAGGCGTGTACGGTGCGACCGGCCGGACGAACCGGACGATCGGATCGACCGGAACGGCACGACGGCCGTTCGACGCATGGAATCCAGTTGAACGGGAGACAAACTCCCGGAAAATCCGCAATGTGTCTTTAATGCGGTTTGCGATCCGCAATATGCCGTGGCCTTTCATTTTTTATTCCCCATATGCTGCCATGCCGATTTCTTATTGCCCTGACGATACCGGGTCTCTTGGGTCATTCGACGAAGTCTTGTCCGGTTGATCGACCTGGAGCCGCGTGTTCATCGTCGCGCTCCGGCCTTTCTTTCCGCAGGTGATTCCGAAGCGGATTCCGTCCGACTTTGCTGGAACCACCCGGTCGTCACCTCGTCGACTGCCGTGCCAACGCTTACGCAAAGAGCAGGCCACCCCGAACGAAATCCAGGCGTATCAAGCGTTCCAGCGATGCCGTTGCTCCCCGGCCCGAGGCCCGATGCGCGAAATGTTTCAAAATTGATCTATCCCGCCGGCGCCAGCATTGCACGCCTGAACGGCCGCAGCCGCCCTGCAGCAAGGGGCCAAATTTTTTTTCTCGGGACTTTCCCGAACACGTCAGGCCGCCCGGGCGCCGCGATATCGGCGGCGCGCAAGCCCGGTAAAAAATGCGGAATGTTTCAAGCCAGATACATGAAATCCGGTCGAGCCGTTTTCTCATACGTGAAAACGCGGTTTTCACGCGCATCGCTGAACAATTTAAATACCCGCCGCCCGTGTGCGGTTTGCATCGCGCGATTTTTTCTTCAACAATGAATTCACCGGACAACGCGATTTCAGCGCGATTCGATCCGCGGGCACGCCAACATGAAGACGGCTGTGAAAGACCACGCAGCCTTCACTACAGACGGGGAATCATGTACACAGCCAACCGTGAAATCCGCGGGCGTGCAATACGCCGCGTCCAATGGCTGACAGCCGATCGGATCGTTCCGTACAGCTGCATCATGCTGATGCTCTTCATCGCATTGCTGATCGTATGGGGAATCGTGACCGACGGCTTCACGTCGACCACCACGGTCCGCCCCGGCACCGACTTCTCCGTCTTCTGGACCGCATCGCATCTCGTGTTGCAAGGCCACGCCGCATCGGCCTACGACATTTCGTCATTCAAGCAGGCCGAGTTCGCGCACTTCGGTGCGTCTCTGCAGCACCAGCCGCTTCCCTGGCTCTATCCGCCGACGATGCTGCTGTTCATCGCGCCGCTTGCCCTTGTGCCTTTCCTGCCCGCGTATTTCCTCTTTTTGGCGGGCAGTCTTTTATGCTACGCGTTCGCCGTCTCGCGGTTGTCGGGATTGCGCGCGCATCTTCCCCACCCGCGCGCCGCCACGCTCGTCGTGGTCGCGTACTCGGGGGTGTGCCTGTCCGCGCTGTTCGGCCAGAACAGCGTCCTGACCGCCGGCCTCGCCGCGCTCGCGCTGCATCTGCTGGGCAAGCGCCCGGTCCTGGCCGGCGTGGTGATCGGGTTGCTTGCGATCAAGCCGCAACTCGCCGTCGTGTTCCCGTTCGTGCTGATCGCGGCGCGGGCATGGCGCACGTTCGCGGCGGCCGCGCTGAGCGCGATGCTGTTCGCGGCGGCCGGGATTGCACTGACCGGCCCCGGCGCGCTGCACGGTTTGAGCCAGGCCATGTCGACGGTACGCGACATGCATTTCATGCTCGCGTCGTACTGGTACGCGTCGCCGACGCCGTTCGCCGCGTTGCGGCTCGCCGGTGCGCCAGTAGCCGCCGCGCTGGCCGCGCAAGCGGCCGTCGCACTGCTCGCCATCGCCGCGGCTGTCGATGTATGGCGCCGTACGCCCGACATGCGCCTGCGCGGCGCGGCGCTGGCGGTCGCCACGCTGCTGACGACGCCCTATCTGTGGCATTACGAACTGACGTGGCTCGGCATCGCGATCTTCTGCCTGATCGCGCGCGGCCTCGACGAAGGCTGGCTGCCCGGCGACCAGGGCATCCTCGTGCTCGCATGGCTGCTGCCGGTCTTCGAGATGTTCAACCGGTTGACGAAGCTGCCTCAGATCGGGCCGGTCGTGTTGCTCGCGGTGCTGTTCGTCGTCGTGCGTCGCGCGGCCCTCGCGTCACGGAATACGCGATGAAAGCGCCTTCGTTCGCCCGCCACGCGCATGCCGCCGCCGCTGTGCATCCGGAACTCCCGATCGCGGGCCCGCGCCGCTATCCGCACTGGCTCAATCGCGAACGCGTGCGCCTTTATGCGGCCGCCGTGCTGATGGCGGAACTGCTGTTCATCGGCATCTACTCATTCCGCGTGTTTCTGTCGCACCCCGGCGCACCGGAACCGCTGTCGCCGGATTTCTCGCCGATCTGGAGCGCGGCGTGGCTCGCGGCGCACGGGCATGCGGCGGACGCATGGCATTTTCCCGCGCTGTTCGCGGTCCAGAAGCTCGCGATTCCGGCGATGAATCTCGCGGACGGCACAATGCCGTGGCTCTATCCGCCGTCCATGCTGCTGCTCGTGCTGCCGCTCGGCTGGCTGCCGTACACATTGGCGCTCGTGCTGTGGCTCGGGCTCACGTATGGGCTGTTCGCGGCGACGATCCGCGCGACCGTGCAGCGCGATGCCGCGTGGCTGTGCGCGCTCGCGTTCCCCGGCGCGTTCCTCACGGTGATCGTCGGGCAGACCAGCCTCTTCACCGCGTTGCTTGCCGGCGTCGGCCTGCTCGCGCTGAACCGCCGCCCTGTGTACGCCGGAATCTGCTTCGGTTTGCTGACGATGAAGCCGCAGCTCGCGGTGCTGTTCCCGCTCGCGCTGCTGTGCGCGGGTCAATGGCGCGCGCTGGCCGCTTGGGCCGCGACGCTCGCGTGCAGCGTCGCGCTCTCGACCCTCGCGTTCGGGTTCGGCCCGTGGCTCACGTTCGCGCATGTGATCGACAACGTCTACGCGATCGTCGGCGCTGGCCAGGCCACGCTCGTGCGCATGCCGTCGGTGTTCGCGCTCGCCACGCTGGCAGGCTGGCCCGCCTTCGTCGCGAACGGCCTTCAGCTGCTGTCGGTCGCGACCGCGGCCATCGCCGTCATCTATGCATGGCGCGGCGCCTGCTCATACGCGCTGCGCGCCGCGACCCTCGCCTGCGCCTGCCTGCTCGTCAGCCCCTACCTGTACGACTACGACCTGACCTGGTACGGCATCGTGATCGCGTGGTACGCGCGCTATGCGTGGACGCATGGCTGGCGGCGCTTCGATCGCGAATGGCTGCTGCTGCTGTGGCTGATGCCGCTCGCGGGCCTCGCGGTCGTGCCGCATCTGTCGTTCCAGTTCATGCCGCTCGTCACGCTGGCGTCGCTCGGTCTGCTCGTCAGCCGGATTGCCCGGGAACGACACGACGTGCCGTCGATGCCGGACACCCACGACAACGCGACCGAAACCGCGTTCACGCATCAGGCCCGAACGCACCACCGCCCGGCGTACGGAATGCGCCGCACCGGCCGACCGACCATCGGCGCGCATCGGTGAAACGACATCACAAGGGGAATCATCATGCGGGAACCACTCTATGCACCGCTCATCTCGCTGGTCGTGCCGTTCTATAACGAAGGCGAGGCCGTCGAGCACTTCTTCGACGTCGTGATGCCGCTGATGACGTCCATCGACGCGATCCGGTTCGAGATCGTCTGCGTGAACGACGGCAGCCGCGACGACACGCTCGACCGGCTGATCCGGATCAGCAGCGCCGAGCGGCGCGTGCGCGTGATCGATCTCACCCGCAACTTCGGCAAGGAAGCAGCGCTCACGGCCGGCCTCGACGAAGCGCTCGGCGACGCGGTGATCCCGCTCGACGCCGACCTGCAGGATCCGCCGAGCCTGATCCCCGTGATGATCGAGCACTGGCGCGACGGCGCGGAAGTCGTCGCGGCGAAGCGCAGCAACCGCGCGTGCGACTCGTTCGCGAAACGCACGGCGGCCGCGATCTACTATCGCGTGCACAACCTGCTGTCGGACGTGAAACTGCCGGAGAACGTCGGCGATTTCCGGCTGATGGACCGCAAGGTCGTGAACGCGCTGCGCAACCTGCCCGAGCGGCATCGCTTCATGAAGGGGCTGTTCGCGTGGGTCGGCTACCGCACCGTGATCGTCGAATACCAGCGCGACGCGCGCAGCGCCGGGCACTCGAAGTTCTCCGGCTGGAAGCTGTGGAATTTCGCGCTGGAAGGCATCACCAGCTTCAGCACCGTACCGCTGCGCAGCTGGACCTACATCGGCGTCGGCATCGCCACGCTCGCGTTCCTGTACGGCGCGTTCATCATCTTCCGCACGCTGCTGTTCGGCAATCCGGTGCTCGGCTACGCATCGCTGATCTCGGTCACGCTGTTCATCGGCGGGATCGAGCTCATCGGAATCGGTGTCGTCGGCGAATATGTCGGGCGGATCTACGACGAGTCGAAGCAACGGCCCGTCTACCTGATCCGCCGCCGCTACCAGGCGCACGGCAAGGTGATCGAACTCCCGGTCGCGCGCGATGCACGCCGCCAGATCGCCCGCCGGCGCGTGCAGCCGACCCGTACGCGGATCGGCGCACGCTGACCCGCGCCGCCGGCCATGATCGCCCTGCTCCATGCCGAGCGCACGCGGCTCGTGCGCTTCGGCGTGTCCGGACTCGGCTCGACCGCGATCCACACGCTGGTGGCTGCGGCGCTGTTCGCGCGGTTCGACGCGACGCTGGTGACGGCGAACGCGATCGCCTTCCTCTGCGCGACGGCCTTCTCGTATCTCGCGAATACGCTGTGGAGCTTCTCGTCGACGGTGGGCACGCGCAACGCGGTGCGCTTTCTCGCGGTCACGCTGGCCGGCTTCGTCGAAACGATGCTGCTCGCGCGTGCGGCCGAAGCGCTCGAAGGCTCTCGCGGAATGAGCATCGTCGCGATCGCGCTGCTGGTTCCGCCGACCACGTTCGCGCTGCACCGGCTGTGGACCTACCGGTAAGCGATCCTTCCCCGCCCGCCTTTGCCGGACATCATCGGCCATTCGATTAACAGATTCAATGTCGTTATATTTATGTAACGCATCGAGCCGATTGAAGCCGATTTTAAAATTACCGCCTGAAATAATATTAATACCCTGTTTACCTTTACAGCTTCCGGAATTAACCGAACGGGATAATCTGCATTCGCCATCTCGCCTGCACGTGCCTTGATCGGCACGAAGCCTTGCAGGACAAGGCGATGGCGGCCGCACGAAGAAATTCGCGCAACAATAAGTCCCATTCATTCAAACGGGAGCTTCTATGTCACGCGTCACTGATGTGCTCGTCTCTTTCGATACCGAAACCATTCTCAAAAAATATCCGAATCCCAGCAAGAACCCGGCCGCACCGACGCTGATCGATTGGCGCTATGTCTATATGGTGACCAACCAGGACAACGTCATCTCCGGGCAGGCGGGCGGCGAACTCGACCTGAAGGCGCAGGTCGGCGACCTGATCCGCTGGCGTGAAACGAGCCTGTCGCTGGGCTTCGAGAACCAGGTCGTGTTCTACAAGTTCGTCGGCAACGTCGGCAACGAACTGATCTCGACGCCGACGCCGCGCGTCGCGGAAGCGTCCATTCCGGTGCCGAACACCAGCAAGCCCGAGGTGCCGACCTGCCAGAAGGTCGCGAACTACTACTGGTCGTCGGAATGCCTGAAAGTCGGCCGCGTGACGTACCACTTCCAGTTCCAGATCATCGATCGCAACTGCCAGAGCCAGGGCTGCTTCTCCTGGGATCCGTTCATCTCGATCCATAACTGATCGCGGCAGGCGGGCGGCCGCGCGGCGGCTGCCCGCGTCATCCACTTGTTGCGGAGGAAGCGCTCATGTCTGGTCTTCGTTGCGATGTGCTGGTGATCGTCGACGCCGTCACGTTGCTGTCGGCCTACCCGGAGGCAAGCCGGGACCCGGCCGCGCCGACCGTGATCGACGGCCGGCACCTCTATGTGGTGAGCCCCGGCGACGCCGCGCAGCTCGGCCACAACGACAGCCGCCTCTTTACCGGCCTCTCGCCGGGCGACCAGCTGCGCCTGCGCGAAACCGCGCTGGCCTTGCGTGCCGAGGCAAGCGTGCTGTTCGTCCGGTTCACGTTGAAGGATGCGGGCATCGTCGCGCCGATCGAACCCGAAGTGCGCGACGCGGCCACGCCCGTGCCGAATGCCGACGACCTGCTGCATCCGCCCTGCCATCCGATGAAGGACCACTACTGGCGCAGCGACGTGCTGGCCGCGGGCGCCACCACGTGTACGGCCGATTTCGGCGTATACGACCGCGACGGCAACGTATCGGGCTATTTCCGCTGGGAAACGTCGATCGAGATCGCGGGGAGCCGGCCGGACACGAAGCAGCCCGGTTTCAAGCCGTCGTCGGATCGCAATGGCCACTTCACGCTGCCGCCGAATACGGCGTTCAAGGCGATCTTCTACGCGAATGCCGCCGACCGGCAGGACCTGAAACTCTTCGTCGATGACGCGCCGGAACCGGCCGCATCGTTCGTCGGCAACAGCGAGGACGGCGTCAGGATGTTCACGCTGAACTCGAAAGGCGGCAAGATCCGGATCGACGCGTCGGCCAACGGCAGGCCATCCGCGACCGATGCGCGCCTCGCGCCGCTGTCCGCGGGCGACTCCGTCTGGCTCGGCTGGCTGGGCGCCGAGGACGGCGCCGATGCCGACTACAACGACGGCATCGTGATCCTGCAGTGGCCGATCACGTGAGCGTCGCGGCAATCGGCACGCGGGCGGTTCAGGTACGCGGCAGCCCCGGCGGATTGGTCTGCGACCGCTCGATCGCTTCGGCGTCGAGGCTCCAGCGGCCGAGCACCTTCCGGTAGCTGCCGTTCGCGATCAGCGCATTGATCGCGACCGTCAGCGGATCGGCGAGGCCGCTGCCCTTGCGCGTCGTGATCGCGATGTCCGCGGTGCGCGGCCAGCCGCCGCTCACCGTGCCGATCAGCTTCGCATCGCCGCGCAGCGACGCCTGGTACGCGAGCATCGAATTCACGCTGAAGATCGTGTCGACGCGCCCCGACTGCAGCGCGACCCAGCGCTCGGCCGCGTCCGCGTAATACTGGATCTCGACCGGCGCGAGGCCGCGCGCGACGTTTTGCCGGTTCCACTCGAGCAGGATCTTTTCCTGGTTCGTGCCCGAATCGGTCACGACGCGCAACCCTGCAACATCTTTCGGCTCGCGGATCGCGGCGATCCGGCTGCCGTTCTTCACGTAGAAGCCGAGCTGATCCTTCCGGTAGGTCGAGAAGTCGAATTTCTCCTTGCGCTGTTCGGTCACCGTCACGTTCGAGATCACCGCGTCGACCTTGCCGGACTGCAGCGCGAGTGGCCAGTCGGCCCACGACAGCGGCACGAGCTTCAGCTTGCGGCCGATGCTGTCCGCGACGAGCTGCGCGAGATCGGGATCGAAGCCGACCACCGTTCGCGCATCGGTCGCATAGGTGCTGAGCGGCGGCAGGTTCGGCGCGATGCCGATCGTCAGCGTGTTCGCCTCGGCAAAGCGGAAGCCGGCGGGCAACGCCTGCTCGACCGCCGGGTTCACGGTGCCGCGCTGGCGGCCGGGCTGCTCGGGGCTCAGGTCGAATGTCGCGGCCTGCGCGGCCGCGCAGCCGCCGATCAGGACGGCGGCCAGCACGCGAACGACGCGCACGACGGGAAATGCTGTTCTTTTCATATATTCTGGATTCCTTTATTTTTTGATGACGCGTGCGCGGAACGCGGGCGGGGCCGAACGATGTTCACCGTCCGTCGCCGCCTGGCGTTCGCGGCCCGCTCAGGCGGGCGTCGCCTCGAGTTCGGCCGCGGCCGCGCGTTGCGTCACCGGCTGGGCGACCGGCGACGGGCGGGTTGCCTGCGACTCGCCCGCATACAGCGCCTTCGGATCGAACACGCGCGCCTGCAGCGGCGTGAACGCGCGGAAGTTCCACAGGCTGCGCGCGACGAACACGCGCTGCACCCAGCGGAATGCCCGGTCGTTCTCGTCGTATTGCGGATCGAAACGGTCGCGCGAATGCAGCGTGAAATGATTGTTGATCAGCACCAGCTTGCCCGGTTGAATCTGCACGCCGAACGACACCTCGCGCACCGCGCGATACAGGTTGGCCAGCGCCTCCTGCGCGCGCGTGTTGACCGCCAGCACCATGTCCGGATAGAACGCGACCGTCACGCGCGGCGCCTCGAGCGGCCCCGACAGCACCGCGCTCAGGTCGGTGTTGTCGCGCGGCGTCGGCGCCGCCCCGCGCCACCGGTACGGCACGCGGATGATGTAGTGCTCGCCGTAGAGTTGCGCGATATCGTCCGGCGACAGCAGCTGCAGCGCGCGACGCGCATCGGCGAGCCGCGTGTACGGGCCGCCGCCGGCTTCGCTGCGCACGCCGAGCAGCAGCAACGCGAACGGCGACGTATCGCCTTCCGGCATGTGCGCTTGCGCGGCGTTCTCGATATGGAAATCGAGCTCGACCTCGGAGCCCAGGCCCGTATAGTCGCGCGCGGTCGCCTTGTGCGGCGTGAGGTTGTTCACGAGCTCGCGGCCTTCGTGCGCAATCGAATACGGCTCGCCGGCCAGCGTGCTCAACGCGACCAGCACGTTCTCGCTCAACACGCCGGCCTTGAACGAGCGGCCGGTTTCCTCGAACCGCGGGCTGCCCTTTACGTCGTCGTCGATCGGCAGGTTGTCGATCTCGATCGAGCCGTGCGCATCGGCGGTGGGCGCCTTCGCGCGATCGAACGCGTCGACGACCCGGTCGGGAAACGCGGTGTAGGCAAGCTTGCGCACCGCGCTGATGTAGCCCGCGCCGCCCGCCGGATCATAGGGCAGTGCGCCGAGCGTCGTCCGGATGTGACCGGATTCCGCTGCCGTCAAAACGATGCGTTCATCTGCGAGATAGGTCATAGGTCTCTCGTATAAAGATCGGGGGTCGATAAGCGGTAGGGCACTACCGCCGCGCGTGGCCGTCCTCGGGGCCCGGCGCTCGACAAGACTAGGAGACCGTCATTGCATTTCGAAATGATATTAATTCGATTGCAAACAAAAATTTTAGATATAAGTTCAGCAACGCGGCGAGCGGCGGGCCGCGTCGTTCGTACCGTCGCTTAACACGAATGGTTGTTAAATAATCGCCGGTTATTATTTGTATTCGCTAACGAGTCGATGCTAGTTTTCTGTCGGATTCGACGATGCGCCGGCCGTCGATCGGCAGCCGGCGCCCTTCCTCCGCCCACGGAAATCCGTTAGATGAACCGATTCCCTCTGCTGCGCAGTACGCCCGGAAACGACGCGCCGTTGGCTGCGTGCCGCCCCACCCGCCACGCGGCGCGGAGGCCCCGATGAGCGATCGCGCGCCGGCACTCGAGCCCACGCTAGCCGCCGGTGCGCCGCCGCATCGCACGTCGCTGCGCGCGATCTTCCCGACCGTCGCGGCCGCGAGCCTCGGCTTCGCGATCGTCCAGCTCGACGTGACCGTCGTCAACGTCGCGATTCCGAGCCTCGGCCATTCATTCGGATCGAGCGTCCACGGGCTGCAGTGGATCGTCGATGCGTACACGCTGTCGTTCGCCGCGCTGCTGCTGACGTCCGGCACGCTGGCCGACCGCTTCGGCAGCCGCCGGCTGTTCGCGTACGGCCTCGCGCTGTTCCTGCTGGCATCGCTCGGCTGCGCGCTCGCGCCGTCGCTGGCCGCGCTGATCGCCGCGCGCGTCGCGCAAGGCGTGGGCGCCGCGATGATCCTGCCGACGTCGCTCGCGCTCATCACGCACGCGTGCGCGAACGATGCCGCCGCCCGTGTGCGGGCCGTCGCGTGGTGGAGCGCGACGGGCGGCGCGATCAGCGCGGCCGGGCCGACGCTCGGCGGCCTGCTGATCGATTCGCTCGGCTGGCGCGCGATCTTCTTCATCAATCTGCCGATCTGTGCAGGCGGCCTGTGGCTCACGCTGCGCCATGTGCGTGATTCGGCCGCCGCGCGCACGCGGCTGTTCGATCCGGCCGGCCAGATCGTCGCGGTGCTCGTGCTCGCGCTGCTGACGGGCGGGATCATCCGGGCCGGCGCGCAGGGGGTTCGCGATCCGTATGCGGCCGGTGCGCTGGCCGCGTCGGTCGTGCTCGGCGCGCTGTTCGTCGCGATCGAGCGGCGCGTGGCCGCGCCGATGCTGCAGCTCGCCTTCTTCCGGATCGCGCGCGTGCCGGGCGTGCTCGCGATCGGCGCGATCACGAATGCCGCGTTCTACGGGCTGATCTTCTCGCTGAGCCTCTATTTCCAGAACGCGCGCGGCTTCACCGCGACCGGGTCGGGGCTCGCGCTCGCGCCGCTCACGATCATCATGCTCGCCAACATCGCGAGCGCGCGTCTCGCCGTCCGCCATGGCTTCCGCGCGACCGTCATCGTCGGCCTCGCCGTGTCGTTCGCGGGCTACGTGTGGCTGTGGCAAACGCTCGGCGCGCACACGCCGTATGCGCTGCTGGCGCCCGGGCTCGCGGCGATGGCGATCGGCGGCGGCATCGCGATTCCCGCGCTGACGTCGACGATGCTCGGCAGCGTCGAGGCCGGCCGCTCGGCCACCGCGTCGGCGATCCTCAATACCGCGCGCCAGGTGGGCGCAGCCGTCGGCGTCGCGGCGCTCGGCGCACTGGTCGCGGGCCAGGGCGCGGCGATCGTGGCCGGCGCGGCGCGCGGGTTCGCGGTCGCGGCCGTGCTCGTCGCCCTCAGCATCGTGCTGGCCGCGCGCTGGCCCGGCGATGCGCCCGATAGCGGCCCGCGGGCGTGAGCCCGTGCCGTCGGCCCTCCTTCAACCGATCCCACAGCCCAGCGAGGAATCCATGCCGCATCGTTTCATCGATACCGTCCTGATCGTCGACGGCGCGTCGACCGCCGCCTATCTGGCGCCCGCGTTCCGCGCCTACGGCATCCGTTGCGCGCACGTGATCAGCGACCCCGATCTGCCGGAGATCTACCGGAACCAGTTCGTCCCGTCCGACTATATCCGCCAGGTCCAGCATCACGGCGACGTCGACGCGACGCTCGCGCAGTTGAGCGACCTGCGGATCGGCGCGGTGCTGCACGGCCTCGACGCGGCGCTCGAACTGGCCGACACGCTCGCCGAGCGGCTCGACGTGCCGACGCGCAATCCGCTCGCGACGTCGGCCGCGCGGCGCGACAAGTACGCGATGAACGAGCGGATTCGCCAGGCCGGCCTGCGTGCCCCGGCCCATTTCCACAGCACGTCGGTCGACGCCGCCCTCGAATGGGCACGCGCATACGGCAAGCTGCCGCTCGTGGTGAAGCCGGCGCGCAGCGCGGGCGTGACCGGCGTGAAGATCTGCCGGACGCTCGACCAGGTCGAGGCCGCCGCGCGCGACGTGCTGGCCACCCGTTCGCTGTACAACCAGCCGAACGACGACATCGTGATCCAGAGCTATTCGGAGGGGCAGGAATACATCGTCGATTCGGTGTCGTTCGAAGGCCGCCACCGGGTGGTCAGCCTGTGGGAAGTGCACCGCGACCGCACGCATGCACCGCGGCTCGACAAGATGCTGGTGCTGAATCACGCCGATCCGCGCTACGCGCCGCTGCTCGACTACGCGGCCGCCGTGCTCGACGCGCTGGACGTGCGTTTCGGGCCGACCCATCTCGAACTGTTCGATACGGCCGACGGCCCGACGATCGTCGAGCTGAACGCGCGGCTGCACGGCAGCCTCGATCCGCGGCTGACGAGCGCGGTCAGCGGCGAGAATCACGTGTCGGCCGCCGTGGAAGCGGTGCTGCATCCGGAGCGGCTGTTCGGTGACGTCGCCGCGCCGACGGATTTTCGCGGTTACTGCGGGCACGTGCTGCTGCTGTCGTCGCGCAACGGCGTGCTGCGGCAGGACTTCACGTGGCAGGCGATCCAGGCGCTGCCCTCATTCGTCGGGCTCAAGCAATGGGCGAAGGTGGGCGACACGCTGCGCGTGACCACCGATCTGCAGACGGCGCTCGGCACCGTCGGCCTGTACAGCCCGACGTTCGAGCGGCTACTGGAGGATTGCCGGCGGATTCGCGAGATCGAGGCTGAATTCTTCGCGGATGAACGGGTGATTGCGCCGGCGTAGCGCGATCGGCGCCGCGCGCGCGGCGCGGGGCGCCGGGGTGCGCTCCGCTAGCGCCCGAGCAGCGCCCCCGCCTGCCGCCCCAGCACCGCACGCAATGTCTCGAACTCGGGCAGCTCGGGCGCTGCTTCGGACGTGACGAGATAGGTCGTCACACTGTCGAGATCATCGAACGAATGCGCCCGCAGTTCCTTGCGCGCCACGTGCTCGGTCGTGATCCGCTTCGGCAGGATCGCTATGCCCATGCCCGCCGCCACGCAGCCGAGGATCGCGCCGAACGTGCCGAACGACGCCACCGACTCGATCGCGATACCGCGCGCCTTCAGCCAGTGCTCCGCGACCGCGCGATACGGGCAGCCGTCGTGAAACGCGAGCAGCCGCACCGTATTGTCGGCCAGCACCTGCCGCCGCGTGGCCGTGGTCGCGCTCACCAGCACCATCTCTTCGGCGAACGCCGGCTCGTAGCGCAACCCGGGCCGGACGACCGCGCGCGCGGTGAGCGCGGCGTCGATCCGGCCGCGCAGCAGTGCGTCGGCCAGATCCGGTTCGCTGCCGATCTGCACCGCGAGGCCGAGCGCCGGGTCGCGCGCCTTCAACGCGGCGGCGAGCGCCGGCAGCCGCGTGGCCGCCGTGCTTTCCATCGAGCCGAGCCGGAAGCTGCGCGCGACCGGTGCTTCGCGCACCACCTGCGTCGCTTCGTCGACGAGGCGCAGGATGCGATCGCAATACGGAATCAGCCGGCGCCCGGCGTCGTTCAGCACCAGCCGCTTGCCGTGCCGGTCGAACAGCGGCGCGTCGAGCGACGCTTCGAGCAGGCGCAGCCGCGCGGTGACGTTCGACTGCGTGCAGCCGAGCCGTTCGGCCGCGCGCAGCGCACTGCCTTCCTGAACGACGGCCCGGAAGGTTTCGAGCAGAGGGATGTTCATATCACTTTCTCTTGTTACTGATCGCGGTAATATCATTTTACTTCGCCAAAAATACGGATTAGCCTTGCGGATACCCGGTGCCCGACGGCCCGCTCCCGAGGAATCCGCATGCCCTTCTCCGCCTGCCCAGGTCGTCCGACCGTCCGCCGTCGCTCCGAGGCTTGCCCGTGCGCACGCTGATCGCCGCGCTGGTGCGGCGCGGCCCGACCGTGCTCGCGTGCGGTGTCGGCCTCGGGCTGCTGGTGCCGCCGCTCGCGGCTCTCGCGCGGCCGCTGATGCCCGTCACCGTGTTCCTGTTCGTGCTCGGCACGCTGTTGCGCGTCGAGCCCAGCGCGGTGCGCGCGGTCGCGCGGCGGCCGGCCGTGTCGCTGCTGCTGCCCGCCGCGACGATGATCGCGTGCCCGGTCGCGCTCGGCATCGCCGCGCGGCTCGCCGGCATGCCGTACGACTGGGTCGTCGCGCTGGTGATCGCGTACTGCGCGCCGCCGTCGAGCGGCACGTCGACGATCGCGCGGATGCTGTCGCTCGACGCCAGCGTCGCGCTCGTCGCGACCCTCGCGTCGATGGTGTTCGTGCCGCTCACCGCGCCGCTGCTGACGGCCTGGTTCAGCCACGATGCGGCCGTGTCGATTTCACCTTTGACGCTCGCGTTACGGCTCGCGCTGCTGATCGGCAGCGCGGAGGGCGTCGCGCTGCTCGTGCGGCGCTTCGCCGGCTCACGGCTCGACCGCTATGCGACGCCGATCGATGCGACCGTCGTCGCCGCGCTGCTGGTGTTCGCGCTCGGCACGATGGCCGGCATGCAGCAATCGATCATCGACGCGCCGCACCGCGCGCTGACCGCGATCGCCCTCGCGTTCGCCGTCAACGCGGGCTTCCAGGTCATCGCGTACGGGCTCACGCCCGGCGACGTCCGCACGCGGCTCAATGTCGCGCTGATCGTCGCCAATCGCAACGTCGGCCTGATGTGGGCCGCGCTCGGGCTCGCCGCGACGCCCACCATGGCGCTCGTGTTCACCTGCGCGCAGTTGCCGATCTACACGCTGCCGCGCGTCGTCCAGCATCTGCTGCCGCGCCTCGAAGCGCAGCGCCTGCGCCGCCGTGTGCGCTAGCCGGCACGCGATGCCGTTCCCCTCTTCCGCCTTCGATCAAGGATCCAGCATGAAGCGACTCATCGTGATCGGCGCCCGCGCCACCGGCAGCAGCCTCGCGCTCGTACGCGGCGCCCTTGCGCGGCAAGCGGCCGTGACCGTGATCACCGCCCCCGGGCACCGTCTCGACGGCGTCTTTCCGGCGGGCGTCGAGACGATCAACCTCGAGCCCGATGCCGGCCAGCTCGCCGGCTGGCTGCGCACGCGCTATCCGGACGAGCTCGACACGCTGCGCGTGACGACCGCGCACGACACCTACGCGCGCACCGCCGCGTGGGTCGCCGATGCGCTCGGCCTGCCCGGCCCCGATGCGCGCCACGTCGCGCATGCGGTGTCGAAGTCGAACCAGAAGGCGCTGCTCGCCGCGCACGGCATCCCGGCCGCCCACTTCGTCACGGGCACGCTGGCCGCGCCGGCGGCGCTCGCGGCCGCGGCCGACCCGCTGCGTTTCCCGGTCGTCGTCAAGCCGTCGGAAGGCTCGGCGAGCGACGGCGTGCGGCGCTGCGAGAGCATCGCCGAGGTCCGTGTGCAGCTCGACGCCCTCGCCGCCGGGCAAGCCGACGCGCACGCGCGCGCGACCGAGCGCGTCGTGATCGAGGAATTCCTGAGCGGCAGCGAATACTGCGTCGAGTATTTCGACGGCCGGTACGTCGGCGCGCTGCGCAAGCTGAAACGGCATGGGGCCGGCTTTGTCGAGCGCGGCTATACGTCCGAACTCGACCTCGACGCGGGCACGCTGCGCGCACTGATCGACGTCGGGTCGCGCGCCACGGCGGCCGCCGGGCTGACCTGGGGGCCCGTGCACCTGGACTGCATCGTGCACGACGGCGTGCCGCACGTGATCGAACTGAATCCGCGCATCGCGGGCAGCTTCATCTGCGACATCGTGCGCGACGGCTATGGCTTCAACGTGGTCGAAGCGTTGCTCGACAAGCTCGCCGGACGCCCGGTGGAGATTCCCGATCTGTTCGAACCGCATGCGTATGCGCGCGCCGAATTCCTGCTCGACAGCGATCCCCGCGCCTGGCGTTTCGCGCAGGCGGGTGAGATTCACGACGGCACGGTCACGATCAGTTATGGGCCGCAGGTGCTGCCCGATCGCGAGCGGCGCGCGTTTCTTTATGTGCGGGTGGCGCTGCCGGTCGCGCACGGTGTGGAGGGTGCGCCCGCGCATTCCGGTTCGTCGGCCCACGGGCATCCCGTCGGGCAGCCCACCGTTTCCGGCCAGGCGTAAGACGATCGACTGGATGCCGTCCCGGCCTCGGCCGCAAGCCGCCGTGCCGCGTGGCTTCGGTCAGGCACCGTCACAAACGACGCCCCAGTAGCTGCCCCGGCCACCCTTCCACGTCGAAGGGTGCAATTCGCTCATAGCCGCACGACTCGTAGAAACGCACCAGCGCGCCGGTCCCGCCGCCATAGCAGTCCACCCGCAAGCGCGCCACTCCGGCCGCGCGGGCACGCTCGTCCGCGAAGGCCATCAGGCGCCGGCCGACACCCCGCGCCCGCGCATCGCGCGACGCCACCAGCACGCGCACGTAGATTTCCGGCTCGGTCGCGGGCGGCACGTAGGGCATGGACTCGCCGAGGATCAAGGCGCCGAGGACGCGGCCGTCCTGATCCTCTGCGACCCACGCGTCGGGCAGCGCGCAGGCGTCGGTCACGAGTGCGATCCGCCGGGGTTGCGTCGACCAGGGCTCGCGGCCCCATTGCCCGTCGTTGCCGATGGAGACGAACCACGCAATCACGTCGTCGAAGATCGCCAGCACGGCCGGGGCATCAAGTGCGCTGGCACGACGGATCGTCACCTTGTCCACGCCTGTCGACGTCACGTTCAACACTCCTTCGCCAGCGTCATCAGCCGGCGTGCAATGGGATGTCACGCCGGGCTGCCCAGCGACACACGATGGTAGCCCGACGATCAAGCCTGCTACGGTACTGACATTCCACCCGATTGATCAAGGTGTGGCGGCCCGCGATTCGACATGACGGGTTGTTTTCGTGAAAAACCCGGGAGATCGGCGCAAGGCGGAGCGGGGGCGATCGACCTTCGCATGCATGGACGTGGCCGCCCCCTACCAACGAGCCGCTCCGCTGCAGGCGAATCAGCACGGCAAACGTGGTTCGAGGCGTAGCAAGGAAGCCGAAAGATCGTGCTGCAGCGCATTGCCCACGGCGCGCCCCCGATTTGGCGCAACGACCCGCCGCCTGCTCCGCCCCGGATCGCAGCGGATCGATTCCCGCGCGAATGTCGCCGTTCACGGCAAAAATATACAATCGACGCGATGCATCGCAGGTATGAAGCGCCAGCCGCCCACTCTCGCTCGCCACCATGAACGCACCCGCTGATTCCACCTCTTCCGCCCCGTCGGTACTCGGCGTCTATCGTCAACTGGCGGAGCCGTCCGCCGGGCAATGGATCGTCAGCCGCTCCGAACGCGCGCACCTGTACCGCATCCAGCATCACCGGCCTGACGGCAGCACCTCGGTCGATACGGTCGTCGATGCGGACAACCTCGATGCGAAGCTGCACAAATGGATCCAGGAAGGTTTCGTCCGGCGTGAAGCCGGCGATCGCGCGGCGCCCGCTCATCGCGGCACGTTCATGCAGGCGCTGCGAAGCGCGCACGCGGCGCGACCGGCTGCAACCGGCGACGCGGCGCACGTCGCGCAGGTGGGCGGCGTGCCGATGCCGCGCGGCCCGGGCGGGCCGCTCGTGCCGCCGCTGAACCCGGCCTACCTGTTCACCGCGCGCGTGACGAACGTGCTGGAAGACATCGTCGAGAACCGCCGCATCCTGCTGATCGGCCACACCGGCACGGGCAAGACGAGCCTCATCGAGCAGGCCGCCGCGCTGGCCGGCCATGGCGTGCTGCGCTCGAACATGAACGGGCAGACGACGGTCGGCGACTTCGTCGGGTTCTGGACCGTCAAGGGCGGCGAAACGATCTGGGTCGACGGCGTGCTGCCGACCGCGATGCGTGAAGGGCTGTGGCTGATCGTCGACGAGATCGACTTCGCGGAACCGGCGATCCTCGCGGTGCTGACCGCCGTGCTCGAACCGGCCGGCCGCTTGTTGTTGAAGGAGAAGGGCAACGAGATCGTCGTCCCGCATCCGTCGTTCCGGCTGTTCGCGACCGCCAATGCGGTGGGCGCGATGGGGCAGTTCCGCCATCTGTACCAGGGCGCCAACGTGATGAACGAGGCGTTTCTCGACCGCTGGCGCGTCTACCGCCTCGACTACCTGCCGCCGCCCGACGAGGCGCGCGTGCTGCAGCGCACGTTCGGGCCGGCCATGACCGCGGCGATGGCCGACACGCTCGCGGCCATCGCGGCCGACTGCCGCGCCGCGTTCGTCCGCGAGGATCTGGCCAGCGCGTTCTCGACGCGGCGCCTGATCGACTGGGCCGAGCTGATGCTGCGCACCGGCGATCCCGAATCGGCCGCCGGCCCGACGATCTATGCGAAGGTCGGCGCGGAAGACGCCGACCTGATCCGCAGCATCATTCGCCACTACATCGACGTCGAGGCCTGACGCGATGGACCGGGACGACGACGCGCGGTCGCTCCACCTGACCCGGCTGGCCCGCACGCTCGCGCAACGGCACGGCATCGAGGTGCGGTTCGCGCGCCACGGGTCCAGCGCGCAGCGCGACCTGCTGGTGCTGCCCGACACGCTGCTTGCCGGCGACGACGACGTCGACGACGATGCGATCACCGGCCTCGTCGACCTCTACGCGGCGCGCGTCCGTTTCAGTGCGATCGATGACCTTGCCGCCCTGGCGTCGCCCGTGGTGCGGGCCATCGCGCAGGCGATCGACGACCGGCGCGCGGCCAGCCGCCTCGCTGCGCTCTATCCCGGCGCGATGACGTTTCTGCGGCGGATGCGCGCGGCGACGGCCGCCGACACCCTCCATCGGTGGCCTCGCATGGCGTGGCGCGACAAGCTGGTGTGGCGCATCGAACGTGCGCTGTGGGACGAACCGCCGCCTCCAATCGAGCGCGTGCCGTCGCTCGACGCGACGATGGCCGCAGCGGGCGATCTCGTCGACGCAGCGCGCGCAGCCACATCGACCGCCGACAGTATCCGCGCCGCGCACCGGATCGTCGAACGCGTGCGTGCGCTGGCGTCGGCCGGTGCGAACAACATGATGTTCACGGCCGATCCGGGCAGCACGATCGACAGCGACAGCATCGCCGCCGAATTCGAGTCGGACGGACAGCACGCGCCGGACGACTCCCGTGCGCCCGTTTCCGCCGAATCGGGCGCCGGGGCGATCGCCGACACGGCATCGTCCGCCGAAGCACCGACGCCGGGCGACGCGATGCCGCCCCGCACGATCCGCCTGTCCGCGGACAACCGGCCGCTGCTGTCGGTCCCGCTGACCACCGCGTTCGACACGGTGACGGACTTCACCGGCAACGGCGAACCGGCGCGCTGGCACCGCCTGCGAAGCGCGGCCCGCGCGCAGACCGAGCCGCTCAAGCGACGGCTCGAACGGGCATTGAAAGTAGACGAGCAGACGCGCTGGAAACGCGAACAGGAACGCGGCGAGCTCGACCGGATGTCGCTCGCCCGCCTCGTCACGTCGCCCGGCTATCGCACGCCATTCCGCGTCCTGCGCGCCGCACCCGGGCGCGACGCGGCCGTCAGCCTGCTGATCGATTGCAGCGGGTCGATGGCCGGCAGGAAGATCGAACTCGCCAGGCTGTGCGCGGCAGCGCTGTGCGATGCGCTGACGCAGCTCGGCTTCGCATGCGAAGTGCTCGGCTACAGCTCCGTCGAGGACGCGGCGATGCGCGCGCACTACCAGCGCTGGATCGACGCCGGCCGCGACACCTTCGGCTACAACCGGTTCGTCGAACGGCTCGACCTGCGCGTCTACAAGCGGTTCGATTCCGACAACCCGAGCGGCCTCGCGTGCATCGAATGCGGCCACGAGAATCCCGACGGCGAGGCGTTGAGCTGGGCCGCCGGGCGGCTGCTGGCGAAGCGGGCGCGGCGGCGAATCCTGATGGTGCTGTCGGACGGCTATCCGGCCACCGGCGACGGCAACCCGGCGATCCTGCGCACCGACCTGCATGCCCGCGTCGATGCGCTGCGCGAGCGGCACGTCGAGCTGATCGGTGTCGGGATACTCGACGATGCGGTGGAAACCTTCTATCCGGTCAGCAGCGTGGTCGAGCATCTGCACGAGTTGCCGGGCGCGGCGTTCAGTGTATTGAGCGATACACTGCTGGATCGGCGCTAGCCTCGCGCGCGACAGGGTCGAAGCACACTTCAATTCGCCGGCGCGTCACATCGGACGGTTAGCATCGCCGATGGCCGACTCGAATCGCCGCGATGACGCAGGATCCCGCGTTCCGTGGCATTCGACCGGCCGACCGGTTTCGATGTGCACGCGGCCGGCAGCACGATCCTTGCTCCGCGCCTCCTTTCGATTGTCAACGCGACGGCGGAGTCGGCCGCATCTTCCTGCCACGGTCGGCCGCCGGCACGAAACTGCACATGCCCAGGAAAAAAGCCAGCCTCTGGTTGCGGCCCCTCGAACTGCTCTCCGTCGCCGCCGGCACGCGCCCGACGAAGCGCACGAGCAAGCCGCGGCCGGCCGCCAAGCGGGCGGTCAAGCCGGTCGCCCGGCCGGCCGCCACCGTGCGCCCCGCCGGACGCACCGGCACCGTGCATCCGGCCCGAGTGCCGGCCGCTACGTGAATCATCTTGCCTACGCGTTGTATCTCCCCGCCGCACCGGCGACGACAGCCGGCATACCGGTCGTCGTCATGCTGCACGGCTGCAAGCAGAGTGCCGAATCGTTTGCCGCGGGCACGCGCATGTGCCGTCTCGCCGAGCGCTCGGGGTTCGCCGTGCTGTTTCCCGAACAGGCCAAGACCGCGCACGCGCACCGCTGCTGGCACTGGCATGGCGACGCGACGGAGTCGGAAGCCGCGGCCGTCACGTCGCTGGTCGACGCCATCGTGCGACAGCACGGCTTCGACCGCGACCGGATCTACCTGGCCGGCATGTCCGCCGGAGCCGGGCTCGCCGCCGCACTGGCCATCCGGCATCCCGACCGCTTCGCGGCCGTCGGCCTGCACTCCGGCCCGGCCATCGCCCCGCCGTCGTCGACGTTGGCGGCGATGAACCTGATGCGTCGCGGCCTGCGCGACGATCCGATACGCGCGGTCGATGCGTGCGCTGATATCGCGTCCTATCCCGGCATGCCGGCCCTCGTCATGCACGGCGCACTCGATACGGTCGTGACCGACCGGAACGCGACGCAGCTCGGCATCGCGTTCGCGCGGCTCAACCGGCTCGTCGACGAGCACGGCGCGATGCGGGTGGGCGAGCAACGCACCTATGCGCGCGACGATGCCGACTATGTCGACTACCTGAAGGCCGGGCGTCTCGTCGTCAGGGTCTGCATCGTCCGCCGGCTGCCGCATGCGTGGAGCGGCGGCGACCCGCGCGAGCCGTTTCATTCCGCCACGGGGCCGGACGCCACCGCGATGTTCTGGCATTTCTTTCGTCGCCAACGCCGCAAGCGGCTGCGATGACGTGCGACAACCGCGCCGGCCCGTGGCACGCAACGCCGTCATGCGATCACGCCCGGTGCGCCAGCTCCGCCGTGTTCGCGCGATCGCCGGCGCGCCGGATCGGTATCCGGACGCAGAACGTCGTGCCCCGCCCGGGCTCGCTCGTCACGTCGATGGTGCCGCGATGGCGCTTGACGATGCCGTGCGACACCGACAAGCCCAGCCCCGTGCCCTGCCCGACCGGCTTCGTCGTGAAGAACGGATCGAAGATTCGCCGGACGACGTCGGGCGTCATCCCCGTCCCGGTGTCGCTGATCGCGATCGACACCTGCTCGCCGTCGCTCGACGTGCGGATCGTGATCACGCCGCGCTCGGGAATCGCGTGCGCCGCGTTCACCAGCAGGTTCATGAACACCTGGTTCAACTGCGACGGCAGGCATTCGACCTGCGGCACCTCGCCGTAATCGCGCACGATGTCGGCCTTGTACTTGAGTTCGTTGTGGACGACGTTGAGCGTGCTTTCCAGGCCCGCGCGGAGATCGACCACGCTCCACTCGTCGCTGGCCGGACGCGAGAAATCGCGCAGGTCCTGCACGATGCGCCGCACGCGCAACGCGCCGTCGATCGATTCGTCGATCAGCGTCCCGATCTCGCCGCGCACGTAGTCGAGGTCCGCCGCGCGGCCCGTCGCCGCCAGCGCGTCGCGCGCGGCCGGGTCGAGCTGCGGCAGCGCGGCCTCATGTGCGGCGATCACGTCGAGCAGGCTGTGCACCCACGTCTTCAACGTGTTGAGGTTCGCACTGACGAAGCCGATCGGATTGTTGATCTCGTGCGCGACACCGGCCGCGAGCTGACCGATCGACGCGAGCTTTTCCGACTGCAGCAGTTGCACATGGGTTTCCTCGAGCGCGTGCAGCAGGCGCCGCTGCTCGTCCTTCTCCTGTTCGAGCCGCGCCTGCGCGGCCTTGCGTTCGTCGATCTCGGTCGCCATGTTCTCGCGCGTGCGCTGCAGCATCGCCGTCGTCTGCTCGTAGCGATGCAGCGCGCGCTCCAGTTCGACGGTGCGCAAGCGCACGAGCCGCTCGAGCGTATCGGTCATCCCGCGCAAAAAGGTTGTGCGCGCATCGAAGCGGGTCAGCAACAGCGTGACGACCAGGGTTCCCGTCGTGAACAGCGTGACCGTCGTCGCGAGCCACGGCGTGTCGACCCCGTTCGCGGCCCCGCACCGCGCGTCCGGCGCGAAATGCGCGGCCGCCATCGCCGTGTAGTGCATGCCGGTGATGCCGACACCCATGATGAAAGCCGCACCGACCCGCTGGGCGGTCGCATGGCGTGCCTGCTGCGCGCGCAACGCCTGTGCGATCCACAACGCGGCAGTCGACGCGATCACCGCGATGCCGATCGACGCGGCGAATAGCGCGGCATCGTAGCGGATGCCCGGCTCCATGCGCATCGCGGCCATCCCCGTGTAATGCATGCCGGCGATCCCGGCGCCCATCAGTACGCCGCCCACGAGCAGCCGCCGCCAGCCTAGCCGTGCGCGCGTGACGACCGTCAGCGCGAAGTACGACACGAGCACGGCAATCGCCAGCGACGCGCCTGTATCCGGCCATGCGTAGCCGAGCGGAATCGGCAGCGAAAACGCGAGCATGCCGACGAAATGCATCGACCAGATGCCGGTGCCCATGGCCATCGCGCCGCCGCCCAGCCACGCACGCTTGAGCTTCGGGTTGTCGAGCAGCGCAATGAAGGCGGCCAGGTCGAGTGTCGTATAGGAGGCCAGCGTCGCGATCGCGAGCGACAGCAGGACGAGCGGGAGATGGTAGGTGCCGTGCATGATCGAGCGCCCGGATCGAGGTGAGTGCGTTGCCGCGGCGCGCCGTCGTGCACCGCGGCCATCAGGCCGCGCGGCCGGGCTCAGGCCGGCGCCGCGCCCGCATTCGGCGCGCTCTGCGCCGGCTTCGCCGCGGCCTGGCCGGCCAGCACGAGGATGTCGAACGACGTGCCCTCGCGCGTCTCGAAGCGGCGCACGAGCTCGATCTGGTGCGCCGACATCACGCTGCCCTTGGTCATCAGCAGCACGCCGCGATGCGTGCGCAGATCGTCGGCGAGCTGCATCCCTTCGCGCAGCTGCGCGGACTTGACTTCCGCGACGGACGCCGCGATGCCGAGGCTCGCCGGGTCCCGCATCAGTTCGGTCAGGCCGTCGACGATCCGCGGGTCGTAACGCACGCCGGCCTGCGAGCGCAACGCGTCGAGCGCCTGCTCGACCGAATGCGGCGCGCCGATGTCGCCATTGCGCAGCCCTTCGAAGTCACGCGCGATCGCCAGGATTCGCGAGCCGAGCGGGATCGTGTCGCCCGCCAGGCCGTCCGGCGTGCCGCGTCCGTTGAAGCGCTCGTACTGGTGCAGCACGATCGACGCGACCTTGTGCAGTTGCGCGACCGGTGTCAGCACCATCTGCGCGCGCAGCGGATGCTGCAGGAACAGGCCGTGCTCTTCCGCCGTCATCTTCGCGAGCGGCTTGCGCAGCAATTCGTCCGGCAGCGACAACTTGCCGATGCCGTGCAGCAGCCCCGCGAAATAGACGTCCTGCGCATGCAGCTCGCTCATCCCGGAGGTCAGCGCCAGCCGCCGCGCGATTTCGCCGACCCGCATCGCATGACCGCTGGCCGACCCGCAGCGCATCTCGATCATGCTCGCGCAGACCTGGACCATCGCGGTGAAGCTGCTTTTCAGGTCGCGTTGCGCGGCTTCGAGGAACATCACGGTCTGGCCGAGTTCCTCCGTGCGTGCGCGAACCTGAGTTTCGAGCTCCGTATTGAACCGGCGCAGCGCGTCGTTCTGCGCTTCCGTCAGCGCGGCGAGCCGGGCCGCTTCGCGCCGCAGGCGCCGTTGCTCCAGCGCCTGTTCGAGGGTCAGCAGCAGGTCGTGATCGTCCCACGGCTTGTTCAGGTAGCGATAGACGCCGCCGTCGTTGACGGCCTGCACGACCGACGCGATTTCCGCATAGCCGGTCAGCAGGATGCGCATCGTGTCCGGGTAGAGCGCCCGTGCGCGAGCCAGGAACTCCGCGCCGCTCATGCCCGGCATCCGCATGTCGGACACGATCAGGTCGACTTCGGTCGACGCCAGGATCTCGAGGGCCGCCTCGCCGCTTTCCGCGGTCAGGATCGCGTAGCCGGCGGGACGGAACACGCGCCTGAGCGCCGACAGCACGCTCGGCTCGTCGTCGACCAGCAGGATCGTCGGTACGCCACCCGCATCGTCGGATGTCGCTGCCGCCCCGGTCGTTTCAGGCGATACCGCATTCAGTCCGTTTGTTGCAGATGTCGTCATGATGGCCTCGGATCATGTATTTATAGTCTCTCTGCATCATCGGCATGCGCCGCGCATTCCGTATCCGGGAAAACGCTGACGCGCTCACCCGGATCGCACCGCGGATGCGATCTACACCATCGCCGAACCCGGTGCGCGCACGTAGTAGATGTCCCACTCCGCTTCGTCGGCCTGCACGAAGCCGTGCCGGGCATAGAAACGATTCGAATCGCTGCCGCGCAGCGCGCCGACGCGAACGGGCACCCGCTGCGAATCGGCGTCGGCAAAGATCTTGCGCAGCACCGCCGCGCCGATCCCCTTTCCCTGATGCTCGGGCACGATGTACAGATGGTCGAGCAGCCAGTGATCTTCCTGCGGCCGGACCACGAAAAAGCCCGCGTTCACGCCGTCGACTTCGATCAAGCGGCATCGCGCCGGATCGAACGACGCGAGAAACCGGTCGCGCGCACGCTGGGGATCGAAGCGGCCGATGCGCTCGAGGCTGTCGCGCATCGCGGCGATGCGGATGGCGACCAGCGTCTCGGCGTCGGATCGGGTGGCGAGGGGAAAGGTCAGGTTCATTGGCAAGTTGTGCTCATGCGGAGAAACGCCCGGCATCCCGGCGCAGGCGTCGATACCCACTCTCGACGCCGGCCGGCACGAACCACGCGCGTCAGGGCGTCTCGATGCCTTCCGCCCGCGTCGCCAGGAATCGCAGGTACTTGCCGTCCTCGTCCTCGAACAGCTCCGGCCCGCCGCTCGCATAGGCGCGCATCAGCTCGTCGGCTGCGCGATCCAGATCGCCCAGTTCGAACTGGCACTGACCGAGCCTCAGGTGCAGGAACGGGTTGCCGATCGCGTTGGGGAAATGCATCGACTGGGCGAGATTGTCGCGTCCGGCCGCGTAGTTCTCTTGATGGAAATTCACGTCGCCGATGGCGGCCATCAACCAGGTGCCGGCTTCCCAGTTGGTCTTGGGTTCGGGAAGCAGGTCGAATCCCGCCCAGAATTTCTCGAGCGCGCCTGCGTAGTCGCCGTCTTCCATCAACGCATCGCCCGCGTCGCTCAGCGCGCCGATCCGTTCGTACAGCGCGTTGTCCAGTTCTGCCATGTCGAGTCCCTGTTCCGGAGTTGAAATCGGCCCGGTGCGGCCAGTGGTTGCGATACGATCGCGGTGATTGTTTGCAGTTTTGCCGTGCGGGTCGGTCGTCCGGACGGCATTCATCCAGCATACCCGAGCCATATGACGCGCGCGTCCTGACTTTCGGCGTAGCAGCACGTGCGGCTTGGGAAACGATCGCCCAATCCAGGGCGATGCTGCCGAATTTGCTTGCAGGCGGCACCGTTCTACAATTGGCCGCCGGCCGCGATCGCCTGCAACTGGCTGAATGGCGGACGTCGAGTGCACCCTTGCGGGCCGCATGCAAACTCGGGCTGCCAAAGCAACCTTTCGCAGTCACATGAGCACCCAACCCCCAACCTATCCGCGCCACCAACATGCTCACCGCCTTTGAACTCGCTGGTTTTATCGCTGCGCATGCCGTCTGGTGTGTCTCCGACGCAGATGGCCTTGTCCCTATGGTGGCATTTCAGACTGACGATGGTCAGCGAAAATTCGAGCGGCTGGTGTTCGACGACGCAGGCGAGGCCGTCGAGCACGGCCGAAAGCAGCTCGAGGGCGACCCGTTCAACGCAAATGACGGCGTGCTGGCATACGACGGCCGGATCGCGACGCCAGAAGGCAAAAAGGTTGACGCGATCATTCTGGAAGCGCGTTCCTACGCTTTCCCGTGGGCAAAGGCGGCCATTGCGGTGGCCTACACGCCGAAGAGCAGCGGCGACTTCCGTGTACACAAGCCCAAACTGATCTTGTGGGACAAGTGTGATGACTTTGATATCGGCGCCGCCATTGACTCATTCTTCAACGGCATTGCTTCACATGAGCAGGGCGCGAAGATTTGGAACGATGCGTTGGACGAGAGCAAGTAGGAATCGCCCGCTGCCGTTCTTTACTGCCGGCACGTGGCCGCGGGCGCGTCGCGTGTCGCGTGTCGCGTGTCGCGTGTCGCGTGTCGCGTGTCGCGTGTCGCATTACACTATCGGCCGCCACGCTACGCGTCCCGACCATCCGTGTTGCCCGGCCTGCTGCCGACCGTGATGTCGGTCGCGCACACCTGGCGAATTTTCGTTTGACTACCGACCCATGCTCCGCTTCGACAATCTCGGCAAGCGCTACGACAAGCGCGTCATCTTCAAGGGACTCCACTACGCATCCGGCGCCGGATGCGTAGCGCTGTGCGACGAAACCGGCAGTGGCAAATCGACGTTGCTCGCCATGCTCGCCGGCACGCTCGACGCGGACGAAGGCGAGGTGTGGATCGGCGGCCATTCGCTGCGCACCGCGCCGCACGACGCGAAATCCGCGCTGGCGTACGTGCCTGACGATTGCCTGGCGTATCCGCTCCAGACGGGCCGCGCGTTTCTCGATCTCGTGGCGGCCGGCAGGAAGACCGTCGTCGACGCCCGCACGCTCGAGCTGGCCGACCGATTCGGGCTCGGCCCGCATCTTGAGAAGCGCTTCGAGCAGATGTCGTTCGGCACGCGCAAGAAACTGTTCCTGACGGCGACGACGCTCGGCGCGCCCGCCGTCGTGATCGCCGACGATCCGGACAGCGGGCTCGATGCCGCGTCGCGTGCGGTGCTGGTCGATCTGTTCAAGACACTGGCCGCAGACCGTGCCGTCTTTTTTTCGACTTACGATCCGGCGTTGGCGCGCGCCTGTGACGCAAGGGTCATCACTTTTGCGGAGCTTGGATTCGCTGGATAGACGGCATCGTCGCCGGCGCAGTCGCTGGCAAGGATCGGGGGTGGCTGATGGTTGGAGGGAGAACGACGCAGCGACAATTGATCGCCGTCTTTTACCGCAAGGACGTGCGAAACGGCCCCCTCCCGCCTCGCACTTCCGTGACCTTCGCGATACGCACGGCCGGTGCGCGGAGCCTCGATCAACCGACTGTCCGACACCCCAGCCGGTAATCGTTCGCCCCGCGCATACGCCCGGCCATGCGGCCCGTCAGGCCTTCAACGCCCCGAACACCTCGTCCAGCATCTTCTTCGCGTCGCCGAACAGCATCCGGTTGTTGTCCTTGTAGAACAGCGGATTGTCGACGCCCGCATAGCCGGACGCCATGCTGCGCTTCATCACGATCGAGGTCTTGGCCTTCCACACCTCGAGCACCGGCATGCCGGCGATCGGGCTCGCCGGATCTTCCTGCGCCGCCGGGTTCACGATGTCGTTCGCGCCGATCACCATCGACACGTCGGCTTCGGGGAAGTCGCCGTTGATCTCGTCCATCTCCATCACGATGTCGTAAGGCACCTTCGCCTCGGCGAGCAGCACGTTCATGTGCCCCGGCATGCGCCCGGCCACCGGATGGATCGCGAAACGCACGTCGACGCCCTTCTCGCGCAGCACCTTCGTGAGTTCGTGCACGGTGTGCTGCGCTTGCGCCACGGCCATCCCGTACCCCGGCACGATGATCACGCTCTTCGCGTCGCGCAGCAGCTCGGCCGTCTCCAGCGCGCTCACCGCCACCACTTCGCCGGCCGGCTGCGCACTGCCGCCGGCCGCCGCGGGCGCACCGCTGCCGGTGCCGAAGCCGCCGGCAATCACGCTGATGAAGTTGCGGTTCATCGCACGGCACATGATGTACGACAGGATCGCACCCGACGAGCCCACCAGCGCGCCGATCACGATCAGCAGGTCGTTGCCGAGCATGAAGCCGGTAGCCGCCGCCGCCCAGCCCGAGTAGCTGTTGAGCATCGACACCACGACGGGCATGTCCGCGCCGCCGATCGCCATCACCATGTGCACGCCGAACAGCAGCGACACCACCGTCATCACGATGAGCGGCGTCATGCCGTCCTGGACCGTCTCCGCATGCAGGAACGCGCGGCCGAACACGATCACCACCACCAGCGCGGCCAGGTTGAGCCAGTGCCGCGCTGGCAGCAGCAACGGCTTGCCGCCGATCTTGCCGGAGAGCTTGCCGAACGCGATCACCGAGCCCGCGAAGGTCACCGCACCGATCAGGATCCCGACATAAATTTCCACTTCGTGGATCGCGTGCTCGGCGCCCGTGAACTGCACCGACGTATCGATGTAGCTCGCGAAGCCCACCAGGCACGCCGCCAGGCCGACCAGGCTGTGCATCAGCGCAACCAGCTCGGGCATCTGCGTCATCTGCACCTTCTTCGCGGCGTAGAGCCCCACCGCGCCGCCGACGACCAGCGCCGCCACGATGTACGGAACGCCCTCAACCGAGACACGCGGGCCGAGCACCGTGGCGAGCACGGCGATCAGCATGCCGATCATGCCGAGCAGGTTGCCGCGCCGTGCGGTCTCGGGATTGGCCAGCCCGCCGAGGCTGAGGATGAAGAGGATGGCCGCGCCGATATAGGAGACGGTAGTCAGATTGGAAGTCATTGTTATCGTCTCCTTACTTGCGGAACATCGCCAGCATGCGACGCGTCACCGCGAAGCCGCCGAACATGTTGACGGCCGTGAGCGTCAGCGCGCCCACCGCCAGGCCCAGGATCAGCCCGGACGGACGGCCCTCCGCCGCCGCGTCGCCCAACGGCGGCGCGACCTGTACGAGCGCGCCGATCGCGATGATCGACGAGATCGCATTGGTGACGCTCATCAGCGGCGTATGCAGCGACGGCGTGACGTTCCAGATCACCATGTAGCCGACGAAGCAGGCCAGCACGAACACCGTGAAGTGCGCGAGGAACGTGGCCGGCGCGAACTGGCCGACCAGCAGGAACAACAGTGCGCCGACCGCGAACGTGATCGCGAGCGACTTCGCCGACATCGGCGCGCCGCTGCCATGGCCGTGGCCCTTGGACGCGGTTGCCGCGACCGGCGGCGTGGCGGGTTTCGGGGCGGCAGCCGGCTGCTGGATCGGCGGCGGCGGCCACGTGACGCTGCCCTCCTTGACGACCGTGAGGCCACGGATCGCGTCGTCGCTGAAGTCGACGTTGATCGTGCCGTCCTTGCCCTTGCACAGCTCCTCGACCACGCGCAGCAGGTTGGTCGCATACAGCGTCGACGACTGTCGTGCCAGGCGCGACGCGAGATCCGTGTAGCCGACGATGGTCACGCCATGACGCACCACCGCTTCGCCCGGCACCGTCAGCTCGCAGTTGCCGCCTTGTTCGCCGGCCATGTCGACGATCACGCTGCCCGGCTTCATCGACTGCACCATCTCGGCCGTGATCAGCTTCGGCGCCGGCTTGCCGGGAATCAGCGCGGTGGTGATGATGATGTCCGCCTCCTTGGCCTGCTGCGCGTACATCGCGCGCTGCGCCTGCTGGAAGCCTTCGCTCATCACCTTTGCGTAACCGCCGCCGCCCGAGCCTTCTTCCTCGTAGTCGACCTTGACGAATTCGCCGCCCAGCGACTTGACCTGGTCGGCCACTTCCGCGCGCGTGTCGTTGGCGCGCACGATCGCGCCGAGGCCCGCGGCCGTGCCGATCGCCGCGAGGCCGGCGACGCCCGCGCCGGCGATGAACACCTTGGCCGGCGGCACCTTGCCCGCGGCCGTGATCTGCCCGTTGAAGTAGCGGCCGAACGCATGGGCCGCCTCGATGACGGCGCGGTAGCCGCTCACGCCGGCCATCGACGTGAGGGCGTCCATCTTCTGCGCGCGCGACAGCGTGCGCGGCAGCGAATCGATCGCCAGCACCGTGGCCCGCTTCGCGGCCAGCTGCTGCATCAGTTCAGGGTTCTGGGCCGGCCAGACGAAGCCGATCAGCGTGCCGCCCTCGCGCATCAGCGCGACTTCGTCGCTGCTCGGCGGCCGCACCTTGAGGACGATGTCGCTGCGGCCCCATAGATCGGCGGCCGTGGCCACGACGTCGGCGCCGGCCGTGCGGTAGTCGTCATCGCTGAAGTTCGCGCCGGTGCCGGCACCGCTTTGCACGGCCACCGAGAACCCGAGCTTGATCAGCTTTTCGACCACGTCGGGAACGGTCGCTACGCGCCGCTCCTCGTGGGCCGTCTCCAGAGGGACCCCAATCAGTAATGTCATATCCTGAACTGTCAGTAGTGGCCGTCGCGAGGAATTACGGCCTGCGTTTCACGTCACCCAACTCAATCCGTGTACGACCTTGCTCCGCGCGCAGCTTGGCACTCCCGCGCGGATTTCACAAACGATCGATCCTCTAATCGATGGTCTTGTCAGAGCAAACCCGTTCGTGCTCTTGCCTGATTATGCCGACGAATATCCGGCGTACGTTCCGATCGGATAAAACCCGTCAAGCATATCCCGTGCCAGAGTCTTTCCAAAATTTATCTTTTGAATCGGCGCGCATTCAATCCATGAATCCCCTGTCTGGACACGACGGGGCTGGCACGTCGCGCTCACCGGCCAGAACCCCGCCGCACGGGCCGCCGGCACGCGAATCCGTTTGAAACGTGAATAATCGGCGATCGGCATACGAGCACCGGAATCGGTTTCATCGAGAATCCCCCCGCTTGTCGGCACAATGCCATTTGTCGCGCGCCAACGACATAATCCGTGTGGCCGACGCGCTTCAGTGCCGGCGAGTTTAATGGAGAATGCTGACTGACTGCCGGGCCCCATCCGGCGACGATCATTCACGCTGCGTGTCGACGTGGGCACGAATGCGGCGCCGGTACCCGATTCTCTCGTTGCCGCGCTAGATCAGTTCGGCGACGCGCACGATAACGAGCGCGGCCGGCACGAGCACCGCCTGCGCACACAACGTGCCGAGCACGCGCGCACCCGCGAGCGTCGTGATGGCGCGCCGAAAGCTGTTCTCCGAGATCCGGCCTTCGATGACGTCGTCGGTCATGACTGAAACCTGCGGGTCGATGACGACCGCCAGCACGACGGTCGCGAAACCGTTGATGACGGACGACAGGTTCGCGCACGTCACTCGCAGGTCGGGCTTCAGGTAGCCCGCGTACAGCGACGCGAATACGCCGACCGTCCAGATCGCCATCGCGGCAACGTTCAATGCGATCACGCGCCACGACACGCCGGTGTTCGCGGTCAGTTGCGTAACGTTCTGGCTGGAAGGCAGTCGTGCGCCGACGCGCAAATAGTTGATCCCGGCGCGACTGCACGCATCCAGCAGCAAGCGGGGAATCGAGCGGTTCACCTGGAAGTGTTCGACGGCGCGACTGAAATAACGCTGGAACGTCGGGATCAGGAACGACCCGACGATGGTCGCCACGGTGGCGGACAGCAGGAACCACCGGAAGTCGGCCAGCAAGCCGCTCCCCATCCGGTGCGCGATATCCATTTCAACGCGTTTCGCGATGAACGGCCCCTGAAAGGAATTGGCCGTGCGGGACACGAGCGCGATGATCCCGAACAACGAAAACGACAACGCGATGCGACGGGTGCGCACGCCGGCGATCCGCACGGCATAAGCCAGCGTCGCGATCACATGGATGACGAAGGTGAGCCCGCAGATGATCCAAAGCTGACTGTCCATGCTGGTGCCGCGTGCGTGACGGGATCACGAGTGTACCCGAGCACGGCGCATCAGCCTGGCGAGGCCGCCTTCGCAAGCGTAACGATTGGACGATGAGCGTCAGGCACCCCCGCGCGGCGCCAATCCCCGCGCTTCATCCAGCATCCAGGTCGCGAAGGCCCGCAACGGCCCGTCGGCCAGCTCGATCGGTTCGGGCAGCACGAGGCAGAAGTTTTTCGTCACCGTCTTGCCCTCCGGCCAAGGCGCAACCAGCCGCCCTTGCTCGAGCTCCGCGTCGATGTACAAGCGCGGCACCAACGCGACGCCCAGGCCCGCCAGCGCCGCTTCGATCAGCATCGAATGGAGGTCATAGCGCGCGCCCACCGCTGAATTGGTCAGCACGATGCCGGCCGCCTGCGCATAGGCCTGCCATGCGTCGGGATTCTGTCGCCGATGAAGACGCGGCAGTGCGTCCAGCGACGGCTTCGCCCCGGCGCCGGCGAGCAGCGCCGGACTGCAGACGGGCACCAGCACTTCCTCCAGCAGCGGATGCGGATGCATCCCCGCCCAAGCCGGATGCTCGAAATGAATCGCTGCGTCGAAACCGCTCCCGGCCAGCAGGAACGGCTCCATCCGCTCGGCGATATGCACGGTGATGTTCGGATGCCGCGCCTGGAAATGTTTCAGCCGCGGGATCAGCCAGCGCGTCGCGAAGGTTGGGATGGCGGCGATATCGAGGCTCGCGCCTTCGATCGGCTGCCCCATCAGGTACAGGCTGTCCCGTTCGAGCCGATCCAGAATCTCGCGAACCTGCACCGCGTATCGCGCACCGTTCGGCGCCAGCCGTACCCGGTTGCCGATCCGCTCGAACAGCGTGACGCCCAGGAACGCCTCCAGCCGGCCGATCTGGCGACTGACGGCACCCTCGGTCCGCGCCAGCTCCTCGGCGGCTCGGGCAAAGCTGCCGTGTCGGGCCGCGGCTTCAAACGCCTGGAGCGCGGAATTGCTTGGGATCTTGCGGGACATGGGCGTCTCGTTGGTCGGAGTGTGTTCACCATCAGCTTGATCAAATATCACTGAAGGCTGACTTTATTTCGTTTTATGGCGCGGAATGGCGAGCTTAGCATTACGTTACCGCACTGAACATCACACGCTCCCCGATGGATGTGCATCCTGCCCAAAGGACGATCCCATGATCTACACCGTGGAATGCAGCTTCGCCGACCTCGACAGCGAAGCCGAATGGAACGACTTCTACAGCCTTGAAAAGCTGCCCGCGCTGATCTCGGTCACGGGGTTTCACACGTCGCAGCGGTTCAAGGCGATCACCGGTGGTTGCCCGGTTTATCTGGCGATCCACACGATCGACGGCCTCGATGTCCTGACCGGCGACGAATATCGCCGCAAAGGCGGCGGCAATTTCGCGAAGTGGCAGCAACACATCACCGACTGGCACCGGAATCTCTACAGCGATATCGGCTTCGCGCCGGCGGTAAAGGACGGTGAGCATCTCGCACTGAGCGCCGGCGGCCCTGATTCGCTGATTGGATTGGGCCTCCCACCGCTGGCCATGCAGGCCATTGCACTGGAGAAGTTTCCAGCGTGCCGTTGGCTCGCCGTCGTGCCTGGCAACAGCGCGCGGCTTGTCGAGGCGCTCCCGGAAGGCATTCACCTTTACGCGCCGATGACGGCGCAGTTGACGAGCACACGCGCCCTTTCGATTGCGCAGGAGTAGACCGCGATGCCGAACGTCACTTTCTCGATCGATGCGACGCGGATGCCGGCTGATGAAAGCCTTGCCGCGCTGTCGCGCGATTGCGTCGAACTCTGCACGCAGGTGCTCGAGGCTGAACTCAAGAACGTCCATGTCATTTTCCTGGCGGTTCGGCACGGGCATGGGCATCCCGTCTTCGCCGACATCCGGTATCGCGTCGGCACGTCTCGCACGCCGGAGGTCATGAACCGGTTCATGGACGCGCTGGATCAGGCGATCGTTCGCCGCACCGGCCTCACCGCACGCATTCGGTGCTTTGGTTACACCGCGTCGACCATTCACGTCCGCAATTAGCCGATTCGGAGCAACACGATGTCCACCCTTACCTTTCCTGTTCAGCAAGTCGGGGATTTCACGATCACCGCCATCAGCGATGGATATCTCACTGCCAGTCTCGACTTCCTGTCGAATATCGATTCGGATGACGCATCAAAAATGCAGCGTGATGCCGGACAGAAAGAACCCGCGGCCGTTCATATCAATTGCTACGTCGTACGCGGAGCGGGCCGCACCGTTCTCATCGACGGTGGGGCTGGCGGGTTCAAGCAATGGGGCGGCCAGCTTAAAACGAACCTGGTGCTTGCCGGTATCGAACCCGCTGCGATCGACACCATCCTGCTGACCCATGCGCATCCCGATCACGTCGGTGGGCTGGTGAACGGTGCGGGACAGGGCGCGTTTCCGCATGCGGAACTGGTCGTGCATCAGCGAGAGGTCCAGTTCTGGCAGGACGACGGAAATCTCAGTCGCGCCAGTGAGCGGGCTCGCGGCAACTTTGCAAAGGCGCGTCAGGTATTCGATGCCTATGACGACCGACTTCGCCTGTTCGAAGACGGACACGTGCTCCCTGGCATCCGCGCGCTGCCGCTGCCGGGACACACCGATGGACACACCGGATATGTCCTTGAATCCCGCGATCAAGGCCTGCTTGTGTGGGGGGACGTGGTGCATTTCCCGCATATCCAGATTCAGCGGCCGGACGTATCGATTGCGTTCGATCACGATGCGTCGCTGGCAGCATCGACACGGTCACGCCTTCTCGATCAGGTCAGCGCGGACGGTCTTCTGATCGCGGGGATGCATCTGGGGGAACTCGGATTCGCACGTATCAAGCGGACGAACAATGGGTATGGGTTGCTTTACGAGAACGAAAGCTGAAGCCACACGTGTACAGATGTGCGACGCCGCCACCTCACGCCGACATGCATGAGTCATTCGTTTGATCCAGGTGGCGCTTTTTGAGGGTTATACGACCTTTGCGCCATCCGCTTCGCGTTCCATACTGCACGTGAAGATCGAGCAGCGAAAAGCACAAACGCCATCGCGTCTTGCGCTTTCGGCCCGATCAATCACGACGTAGAAAGGAGCAGAAGATGAGGCTTAAAGACAAGTCGGCGTTGATCACCGGTGGTACCAGTGGCATCGGTCTTGCCACCGCGAAGCGTTTCATTGCGGAAGGCGCCCGCGTCGCGGTGACGGGTCGCGACGAAGCGGTGTTCGAGCGCGTGAGGGCCGAACTCGGCGAGCATGCGCTCGTTCTCAAGGGCGACGTGCGTTCGATCAACGACATGCGGGCGATTGCCGCTGAAGTCGGCGAGCAGTTCGGCGGCCTGGATATCGTGTTCGCGAACGCCGGCTGGGCGTTCCCGTCCGCAGTCAACGATATCGACGACGCGCTCTACGACGAGATCATGGACATCAACGTCAAAGGCGTGGTGTTCACGCTTCAGGCGGTGCTGCCGCACTTGCGAGCGGGCTCGTCCTTCATTCTCAACACCTCGTTCGTCGCGCAGACCGGCAAGCACGGCATCTCGTTGACCGCAGCCGCGAAGGCCGCCGTGCGATCGCTTGCCCGCAGTTGGTCCTACGAGTTTCTCGACCGGAAAATCCGCTTCAACGCGATCGCGCCCGGTGCGATCGACACGCCGCTGCTGACCAAGTGGGGCATGCCGGACGAATGGGTACGCGACCGCAAGGCCGAGTTCGCCGACGCCATTCCGGTGGGCCGCATGGGCAACGTCGAGGACATCGCCAACGCCGCGCTCTATCTCGCCAGCGACGAATCCGCGTACGTCGTCGGCACCGAACTGGTCGTCGACGGCGGCGCCTCGCAGCTTTGAGCCTGCGGCGCCCGATTCCGGCGCCCTGCGTGTCATCGCGGCTCATCCACCTGTCTGACCTCACGTCCGCCACGCTTTGAGTCGCGGCGGCGATTTCATGCGGCCCAGCCTGGTAGCACGCGCAGCAGGGCCGACCCGCAAGGAGAATTGATCTTGACCGACAGTAGCGAAAACAATACTTCCGGATCGCCACTCACCCGAGCCGGCCGTTCCCGCCGCGATGTGCTCAAGTTCGGCAGCATCGCGACGCTCGGCGCCGTCCTCGGCGGCGGCGCCCTGCTTGGAAACGCCCCCTCTGCGCTTGCACAGCCCGGCAGCGACGGCGCACTTGCCCCGAACGACCCGCTCGATATCCTGATCGTCAATTACGACGGCGGCACGCTGCTCGACTTCGCCGGCCCCAGCGAGGTCTTCCATCGGCTACCGAATACGAACGTTCGCTACGCGAGCCTCGATGGCGGCAACGTGACGCTCGAATTCGGCGTCGTGTACGGCAAGACCGAGCGGCTGGCCGATATCGACAAGACGGACGTGCTGCTGGTCCCTGGCGGGTCGAATCTGTCGGCGCCGATGCGCCCCGCGTATCAGGCGCAGATCCGGCGCCTGGCGGAAAGTGCCAAGCATGTGACGTCGGTCTGCAACGGATCGCTCGTGCTGGCCGCAACGGGCATTCTCAACGGCAAGCGAAGCGCCTGCCACTGGGCCTTCGTCAACAAGCTGGCCGAATACGGCGCCATTCCCGTGCCCGATCGCTTCGTCGAAGATGACAACGGCCGGTTCATGAGCGGCGGCGGCGTGACGGCAGGCATCGACTTCGCCCTTCGCGTGGCAGCGAAGCTGCGCGGTCAACAGGCCGCCGAACTCACGCAGCTCGTGATCGAATATGATCCCGCGCCGCCGTTCCATTCCGGTCATCCGAGAGAGGCGCGGCCGGAAGTCATCGCGATGGTCGACAAGAAACTGCCCGGTGCATCCAGGGGGCTCGCACGCGTCCCGGGCGTTCGTTGAAGCGCTTGCAGGCAATGTGGGCCAACCCATCGAAAGACTGCGACGAACACCGCGACCGACATTGCCTGTTTCATCCTATAACTTTCGCAGTCCTTTACATTAAAACCATGCACGGAACTCACTCGATGCAACAGACTCGTATTTTCACGGCTGCCCTTGCGGCCTGCGTCACTTTCTTCGCGTTCGCCGCGCCCGCGACTGCCGCTGGTTCGCCACGTCCGCCCGAAGCGGCCATCAAGGCCGAGAATGCGCGATGGGCGGATGCCTTTGCGCGAGCGGATTACGAGGCGATCGGCCGCCTCTACACCCGCGACGGTACGCTCTTGCCGCCCGGAGGCGACAAGATCACGGGACGCAACGCGATCGTCGGGTACTTCATCAAGGGGTATGCCGGATCAAAGCCCGCCACCGTATCGTTCAGCAATGACGAGTTCTACGGTAACGACCGGATCGTGACAGAGGTGTCGGATGTGGAGGTCCGCGACCACGATGGACAACTCAAATTCCGCGGCAAGCAGACGCTCGTCTTTCTGAAAGAGGGCGGCGCGTGGAAGTTGCATCGCGACATGTGGAACGATGACGGCCCGCTGACGGCGGATGGCCATTGAGCGTCTGGTGAAACGCTTGGCGATCTACCCAACGCGCCGCTAGTCCGTGAGAGGGGCCTCGCCCAGGCAGCGCGGATCGGCCGGCTGAGGATAGTCGATCAGCGCGCGCCGTTCGCTCGGCTCTCGCGTCGAATCGCTTGCGGCGGGTGCCCATGCAGTTTGATGAAGGCCCGCCGCATCCGCTCCGGATCGGTGAACCCGACCGCCAGCGCAATCTGTTCGATCGGTTCGCTGCCCCCCTGCAGGCGCAGCCGTGCCGCTTCGACACGCAAGCGCTCGACCGCCTTCGCCGGTGTTTCTCCGGTTTCCCGGCGGAATGCGCGCCCGAACTGCCGCAAGCTCAAACGTGCGGCCTCGGCGAGCCGCTCGACAGGCAACGCTTCCGCCAGGTGTTCCCGCGCAAAATTCAGCGCGATGCGGATGCGGTCCGATTCCGGCTCCATCTGCGACATCGCCGAGAATTGGGACTGACCGCCCGGCCGACGATACGGAACCACCAAAAGCCGGGAGACAGCGCGCGCAACCTCCGCGCCCAGATCTTTTTCAATCAGGCCGAGCGCCAGGTCGATGCCGGACGCGATACCCGCCGACGTCCAGATGCGCCCCTCCTCGATATAAATGCTATCGCCCTCGACCTTGGCGCGCGGAAAGCGCGACTGCAATTGAGCCGCGTACCGCCAGTGCGTCGTCACGCTCACGCCGTCCAGCAAACCGGTTTCCGCAAGCAGAAACGCCCCCGTACACACGCTTGCGACCCGCGCAGCCCTGGCGCCCAGTTTTTTGGCGGCGGCAATGTTCTCCAGCGTCTGCATCGGATCGATGTCGCCGCCCACGAAAATGACGGTGTCGAACGTGCGCCTTCCGATCGGCTTCGTGTCGACCGACAGGCCCGTATTGCCCGGCACCGGGCCGCCGGACTGCGAGATGACGTGGAGATCATAGGGCGCGTGGCCCGCGGCCGTGGCGACCTGGTTGAAGGCCGACAGTGGCCCGCCCAGATCGAGCGCATCGTAGCCACGGCAAACGAAGAATCCGATTCGATGCATGACGAAGTCGCTGACTGAAAATCCCGTAAAGTCGCATTTTACAAGGAACCCTCAAATAGCGCCATTCAGCCGGAAATGAGGGAAATAGGTCGTTTACGTCGTGATCGATTGTCCGTATGTCTAACCGCCGGCATCTGCCGGGCCGGGATGGCCGTCACGCCCACCCTACTCCGCATTCACCTTCCGCCACTGCATCGGCGACATCTCGTACCGTCCTCGAAACGCGCGACTGAACGCCGCTTCCGACGTATACCCAACCCGACCGGCGATGTCCGAAATCGGCGCACGGCTGTACCGCAACAACTCCGCCGCCCGATCGAGGCGCCAGGTCGTGAGATAGCTCAACGGCGCCTGCCCCACGACACGCTGGAACCGGTCCGCAAACGCCGACCGCGACAGATTCGACAACTCGGCAAGATCATTCACGCTCCACGCCCGCCCGGGATCGGCATGAATGGCCGACATCGCCGGGTTGATCCGGCTGTCGATCGCGCCGGACAGCCACCCGTGCCCTGCCGAGCCCTCCGTCGCCCAGGTGCGCAGCAACTGGACGAAGATGACGTCCAGCAATCGGGAGATCATCGCGGCGGCGCCCGCGCGCGGACTCAACGCCTCGTCGAGGATGAAATGGCAGCTCAGCTCCAGCCACTCGAACGGCCGCTCCCGCAACCCCTTCAACACCAGCACCGGCGGCAGCACGGACAGCAACCGTTGCGACAGCACGCCGTCGAATCCGAAATCGCCGCACAGCCACGTGGTGTCGCCGCTCCCGATCGTCAGGCGCTCGCGATCGTAGTACTTTGGCGCGAGATCCGTGACGAGACTCGCGGAGCGGCCCGGCCGGTCGGAAATGACATGGCCGTGGCCATGCATCAGCATGACCAGGTCGCCCTGCGACGCGTGATAGCGCTCGTCGAGCCCCTCCACTTCGATCGCCACGCTGCCGCTACGGATGATGTGCAGACGATACTTGCCGGCAGGAAAGCGCAATCCGAAAGGCGCCGAGGCCGCGCACGTGAAGACCGTATTGCCGCGGATGCGGATCAGCTCCAGCACGTCGGAAAAGGCATCCCGCTTGAAGGCGAACGGATCTACCCCATCGTCCAGCGTCGTCGGCGTTTGAGCAAAGAATTCCGGCTTCTTGGCCATGTCACGTACCCGGATGGTCTTTATGATGGGCACATCATTCACGCTGAATGACGCCGGTGTCAAAGACTATTCTCGAGGTGCGCGGCATACGGCAATCGCGTAGTACCCCTTGTTTCGTTGCTGGCAAGCACGGGGCAGACGGCTCCGAAAATACCGCGGTGTCGTGGGCGTGACGTTCGTCATTCAGCGATCACAGGAGCAGGGATATGAATCCGGAAACGCGTACCGACACGGTTGTACTGATTCACGGTCTGTGGATGACACCGTTGTCGTGGGAACATTGGGTCACGCGCTACGAGCAGCGCGGCATGCGCGTCATCACGCCGGGGTATCCGGGCGTCCAGCCGGGCACGGCCGGCGTCGAGGCGCTCCGTCGCGACCCGTCGCCGCTGGTGAATCTGGGCGTGCGCGAGATCTTCGACCACCTGGCCCGGACCATCGCCGCACTCGACACCAAGCCGATCATCATGGGGCATTCGTTCGGCGGCGCGTTCGCCCAGCTTCTTCTCGACGCGGGCTACGGCTCGGCCGGCGTCTCGATCGACGGCGCCGGGGTGAAAGGTGTATGGGCGCTGCCGTTCAGCCAGATCAAGGCGGCGTTCCCGGTCCTGCGCAACCCGGCCAACGTGCATCGCGCGGTGCCCATCACCGAGAGAGAGTTTCACTACGCGTTCACGAACAACCTGAGCCTCGAGGAATCGAAGAAGGTCTATGACCGCTACGCGGTGCCCGTGTCGGGGCGGATCCTGTTTCAAGGCGCGTTCGCGAACGTCAACCCGAATGCCCCGACGCGCTACAACTTCGCGAACGACGAGCGCGCACCGCTGCTCTTTATCGCCGGCGGCAACGACAACATCCTGCCGCCTGCTGTTCAGCGCGAGAATTTCGAAAGGAATGCGAAGGGTTCGCAGGCCATCTCGGCGTACAAGCTGTTCGACGGCCGCAGCCACTACACCTGTGGCGAGAAAGGCTGGGAGGAGGTTGCCGACTTCGCACTCGACTGGGCGCAGGCGCCTGTGGCGGGGGATCTCGGCAAGCGCTAAGTTATCGGCCAATGGCCCAATTCCCGAACGATGTCGTGCAACGTCAACAGGCCATTGAACGACTTGTCGGTCTGACGCATTCTCCGGTTCGCCAGTCGAGGCAGGCCCCCCTCGCGTTCCGGTTTTCAATGTGCGAGTGGCAAGTCGGCAGACATGGTGTTGGATTGCCCCGTCCTGGCACCCTCGACCACGGGTGCAGGTCAGGCAATCCGTTCCGGCACGGCACGCGTTACGCGCGCCGGCTTACGCGGCCTTGGCCAGCTCCGCGTCGATGGCGGCGACCAGCTTCGGGTCGTCCGCGGTCGTATCCGGCGAGAAACGCGCGACCACTTCGCCGGTGCGGCTCACGAGAAACTTCTCGAAGTTCCACAGCACCTCGGGCGCCGGGTTCGGTTGGATGCCGTAGCCTTCGAGGCGCGTACGGAACGGGCCGTCACCGGTCGCCTGCGGCTGCGCCTGGGTGAGCGAGCGATAGAGCGGATGCTTGTCGTCGCCGATCACGGAGATTTTCGAGAACAACGGAAACTTCACGCCGAAGGTGGCGGTGCAGAACGACTGGATCTCCGCATCGGTGCCCGGCTCCTGGCCCTTGAAGTTGTTGGCGGGGAACGCCAGCACTTCGAGGCCTTCCGCGCGCTTGCCTTCGTAGAGCGCCTCCAGACCTTCGTATTGCGGCGTCAGCCCGCATTTGGACGCCACGTTCACCACCAGCAGCACTTTGCCTTCGTACGCGCGCAGGGTTGTTTGCGCGCCGTCGATGGCGTTGACGGGAATATCGTAAATCGTGCTCATGTCTTCATCCTTCAATGGATCAAATTGATGGCGAGCCGCAGGAATCGCGGTGTATCGCGTTCATTGGAAAACCCTGGACGTCGGTCAGCGAAGGCACGTAATCGACGCTCGTGATCTGCGCGTAGCAGAGCCCTATCCTACTGCGAACGGTCAACTTCCTGCTTGCAGGCGCGGACCGTGGGGTCCGACAGGCGACCTGGAAAGGCCCAGGCTTCGATACAACGGCGGAATGGACGCATAAGCGTCGCCCCGTTGCAGGGGTACGCCATCAGCGGATGCGGTGCGCGGCGATATTCGAGCCTTGGTCAGACTTCCGAACGCTCTACGACCACCTCACTGATTTGAAGCACGGGCTGTATATCCGTGTAATTGGCGATGTCGGCCATGATCTCCTGCGCGTGCGGGTCGCGCGCCGCCTGGAAGGCTTCGACAGACGTGCAGACGAAGTCGCACTTGGCCACGTAGACAGGCTCAGTGCCCGGAGCACCGCCTGCGATGCCCTTGTCGACCGTGTAGTACAGACATGCCGCACCGAGCCGCTGCTTCACCATTGGCATGTGCTTGTCGCGGTAGTAAGCATGATCGAATCGTGCGCCTGCGGCGTACGGGTACATGACACTGACTTTGATCATCGGGTTCTCCTGTTGCTGCATGGGAATCGAGGCGCCAACGCTCGCGAGACGACATCGAGGCTGCCGAGATCGGGCGTGGCGAACGCTTCTTGCAGAAGACGTACTGACTCTTCCGATTGCGCGCCGATGAACCCGTCTCGCCGTTTTGGCGGCACTGAGTGTACCCGGCTACGACATGCCGCGGATGCTGGCGACATGGCTTGCAATCAACCGACAACTTCCTGTCGATGCAGACAAGACGCGCGCAAGTCAATTTCGCACGCGCACCGCGATTCGTAGCGGCATGCTCGTCGTCGTGGTAGTTTCTTGCTTCCCTCCTCGCAAGAGGAAGATAAGAAACCACGAGGGCAATCCACATGCTGATTGCACGAGACGGCCGATCCATTTCAATCGGCTGCATGCGACTGTCACACCTCGCGGTGGCGGTAGTCGCCATGCACGCGGCTGCCGCTTTTTCCGCTGATTTCTCTCCACCCGCAACCGTCTTGTCCGATGACACGGTCTACACGGTGAATCGCGACAGTTCGTCGATTCGTGACCAATCCAGGTCGATCCGGATAGAGACGGAACAGGGCGTCAGGTCGTACGGTCAGGTTTCGTATCGATATAGTCCCGAGTTGCAGAAGTTCGACGTGATCGAGGCTTACACCACCACGCGCGACGGCGTACGGATCGACGTCCCGTCCAATGCAATTTTCACTCGTCAAAGCGCGTCGAGCATCCACGCCGCCACCTTCGACGACAACCTCGTCAAGACGATCGTCTTTCCCGGCGTAGAACCTGGCGCGACCGTGACCATGCACACGCGTGAGACGCAGGTCACGCCGCTTTTCCCCGGCAATTTCTCGGCCGACGACACGTTTCCGAACAACAAGCCGATCCAAAGCGCCAGCATTACGATCAATGGGCCATCCTCGATGAAGCTGTATACGGATGTCGTCGACATGCAGGGCGGACGGGTTGCAACCGATGCCGACGGCCGGCAAACATGGCGCTGGACGATAAAGGATGCAGCTGCGCAGCCATTCGAAGCCAATGCGCCGAGCATCGAGGATCGCAGCCCGCGGATCGTGGTCACGACGTTCCCGGGTTACGCGGCGCTCGGGCAGGCATACGCCGCCCGTGCGCAGCCGCAGGCGACCATTACGCCCGACGTGCAAACGCTGGCCGACGAGGTCACGAAGGGAATCGCCGGCCGGCGCGATCAGGCAGATGCGCTCTATCAATGGGTCAGCCGAAACATCCGCTACGTCGCAGTGTTCCTCGGTTTCGGCGGCGTCGTTCCGCATAGCGCACAAGACGTCCTGCATGCACGCTATGGCGACTGCAAGGACCATACGACGCTGCTGCAGGCGCTGCTGGCAGCCAAAGGCATCGCGAGCGACACGGTGCTCGTGAACGCGGACAGCCGCTATTGGCTGCCTTCGGCCGCCAGTCCGTTGGCCGTGTTCAATCACGCGATCACCTACGTTCCCGAGTTCGATATCTACCTTGACTCGACCGCGGGCACGGCGCGATTCGGCACGCTTCCTTTCAACGAGCAGGGAAAGCAGGCGTTGTTGACCGGCGTCGGCAATGAGCAGTCTCGCTTGGTCGTCCTTCCCGTTGCTCGCCCCGATGCCGACACGGTGACGGTCGTTACGCACGTCGCGCTCGACAAACTCGGCACCGTTCGTGGCGATAGCGAAGTCAAGAACGGCGGCGAATACGACTGGGTCGCGCGCTCCATATTCTCCCGGCTGCCGGCTGGTTCGGAACCGGTGTTTGCGCAGGCGTTACTGACTGCGAGCGGGTTGGACGGCACCGGCCGCTACATCCATGGCGACATCAATGATCTCTGGATGGCGTTTTCGTTTTCCAGTGTGTTCGAACTACCGGACTACACCGCGCTCCCTGGCCCCGGCGCCATGCGCGTCCCAAGGGGATTGGGCGGCCTCAACACGATATCCAGTGCCATTGACGGGGTAGGTTCGGCCAAGCGCAAAACTCCGTTCCTGTTCAAGGCAGGACACTTCAGCGAAATCACGAAACTGGAATTGCCGGCCTCGATGAAAGTGTTGAGCCTGCCCAAGCCCGTCACCGTCACTTCGCCGTTCGGGACTTATGCGTCGTCCTATGCGATGGAAGGCAGAACCATCAGCGTGACCCGAACGCTTGATTTGACATCGAAAGTGCCGTATTTGCAGCCGGACGAATATCCCGAGTTCGGAAGAATGGCGACATCGATCAAGCGTGACCTTGCAGCGCAGATCGTCTATCAATGAGCGGTTTTGCGGCGCGACAAACCCAGCGGCCAACGTGCCATGAAGAGGCACTGAGATTGAGATGTCGAATGGCACTGGACTAGACCACGCATAAACCATCTGGTCGTCTGACGTCAGTAGCAACCGAAAATCAGCCCGCGATCTGGCGCTGCATGAGATAGAACCTCATGTCGTCGCGCCCCTGCATTGAAACCGGTTTCGGATCGCGATTAAAGCCGAGCATTTCATAAAATGGGTATGCCGATTCCCGCGCCGTACACCAGAGCAATAATCCACGCTGATCGCGGACATAACGAATGGATAGATTGACCAGAAGGCGTCCGAATCCCAGACCACGCACCGATGGATGGACGGCCATGCCGCGAAGGCGCCAGGCTTCAGCGTTCAAAACACCGGATTGTCCTTCTTGACACACCGACGCCACCGCCACAATGCCGTCGTTATCACGCACGGCAAAGTGCCTTGTCGTCGGGGCGAGGTCTCCGGGTAGCGCACTCCCTTCTTCATCTCCGGCCATCAAGATTGCGGCCCTGAGGGGATAGGTTTCTTCCGCGCGAACGGCGCAGATGGTAAAGCGCACATCTTGTGAAGTCATCTAATTGTCGGCTCGCTTCGTGACTCAGATAGTCTTCCGGTTCGCTTTCAGCATACCCACTCGCAAAATTATCAGTTGCCGGGCGTTACCAGTAAGGGTAATTTCCTATCCGTTATCTCTTTTTCAATCATACGCTAACTGCGATCACAGATGACGTCGAAAGTCTCGACAGATGCAGAGCTTGCCTACGACGAGATCCGATCGAGGATCTTTGACGGCCGCCTTGCGCCTGGGCAGAAAGTATCCCATCGAGGACTATCGGACGAACTCGGTTTCGGCCAAATGCCTGTGCGCAGCGCATTGCATTTGCTCGAGTCCGAAGGGCTGGTTGTCGTGATCGAAAAGAGTGGGACCTATGTCGCTTCGCCAACTACGAGCGATCTCCGCGAAATTTTTGAAATGCGGCTGGCCCTCGAGAGTACAGCGGCGTTTCTTGCAGCCAGGTCGGGCGTAACGGCAGACCTTCGCGACGCGGCAGAGAAAATGCAGGTGCTGATTGACCAGGACGTCGCGGACATCATGCTCGAGCAACGTGTTGGTTGGGTCTTTCATCAAGCGTTGTTTGCTGCAGCAAGGAACATCCGAATCTCATCGGCGTATGGTCTATTGCGAGCCCAAACCTTGGCGCTGAACGAACTCCCGCGTAGCGACGCCGAAACCGTTCGGCGCGGAACGATCGAGCACCTGAAAATCTTTCACGCAATCGAAGCAAACGACGGCGAGCTTGCGCGTCAGCATATGTGGAATCACATCGTTGACGGCACGCCCGCACGGATAAAACTACTCAAGGCGCGGCATGAACACGAAAAATAAGGGACTTTCCCTCCCGCTGCAAATGCTTGGCGGGCTTGTCCTGGGCGTCGCTTGCGGCGTATTTGCTCCTGGTTTTGCCGGGAAGCTGGGCTTTCTCAGTGCAATGTTCGGCCACGCGATCAAGATGGTCGTCATGCCGTTGATCTTCCTGTCGGTCACGGTCGGTGTCTTTCGTGCGGGCCGACTGCGCGAACGGCTCGGAAAGGTCGCACTATCCAGCATCGTCTTCTTCGTTTTGATGACTGGCCTGGCTGCGTCACTCGGCCTGCTGCTCAACTTCGCATTTCGACCGGGTCTCGGTGCGAGCCTCACGCACTCCGGATCGATGCCCGCAGCCCTCGCATCCAGCATCGACTGGACGAAATTTCTCGTTGATTTGATCCCCGCGAACATCGTCGCTGCGCTCGCTGCAGGGAATTCTCTCCCGGTGCTCGTTTTCGGTGTCATTTTCGGTGCCGCATTGGCGGCTGCCCCGGAGCGTGCCGAGCCCGCGATTGCCGTTTTCGAGGCGCTGCTGTCCGGCCTGTTCAAGATGACCCAGTGGGTGATCGCATGGTCGCCGCTCGCGATCTTCGCCGCGATCGCGCAGTTGCTGTCGGCCAAGGGCTTTGCCGGCGTGCACTCGCTCGTCGAGCTTCTGGGCGTGGCCTATCTCGGCATGGCGATTCTGGCGGTGGTACTCACCCTCGTCATTCGCGTCGCCGGTCAGTCGCCTCTCGCCGTTCTCAGGAAAGTGAAGGAACCGCTGATCCTGGGTTTCACGACGCGGTCGTCCGAAATTACCTACCCGTTGCACCTGAAGAAGCTGGTTGAATTCGGCGTTCCCCACGGCGTGGCGTCCACGATCTTGCCGCTCGCCTATATTTTCAATCGCGACGGCGCGGTCCTCTACACGGCCCTCGCGGTCGGCTATCTGGCCGACGCCTATCATCTCGCCTGGTCCTGGCCGCTGGTGATCACGATCTTGATTTTGACGATCATCACCATCGACGGGGCTGCCAATGTGCCCTCCGGAGCGATCGTCGCCATCACCATCGTGCTGACGTCGATCGGGTTGCCGGCCGATGCGGTGCTGCTGCTGTTGGGCGTCGACGCCTTTTTCGACATGGGGAGAACCGCCCTCAACGTCTACGGGAGCACGGCGGCGGCAGCTGTGGCGGTGAGACTTTCCGGTTCGGAGGACAGTATCGCCGCCGAAACCGCGACGCGTCAGGCGAGCGTGTGAGTGATTCGGAAGCGACGGGCACAGGGCGCTTCACTGTTGCGCCCGCCCATTGCAAGGCGCCGGGGCACATCCACTCGAGCATCCAGGTACGACGACGAGAACAGGATTGGATGATCGTTCGTTTCTATTGATCTTCGGTTAGCAGAACGACGGATCTTTTGCAGGAGAAACAGTATGGTTGGTTCAGAGTCCGCAGATTATTTCATGCTGCGCCTAGGCACGCCGCATCCGACATGGGCGTTAACCGATGACAGCAACGTGATTGGCATCGGCAATTGTGACGGCGTGGTGAGTGCCCTGTTCGAGCTGGATCGCAACCAAATCGCGCGGATTAGAGCATTGGGCCAATCGGTGGAGAGAATCAGGTGTATTTGCGACCGCGCGGGCCGGGAGCTGCACTTTTATCTCCACGGCAGACAGGTGTCTCCCGGCGTCTGGGCCGGAGTCGCGTCGGCCGATCCCGACTATCTGCCGACGGCCGCGATGATCGCAACATGGACAGTACCGACGAAGCCCTGCGATGCCTTCAAGTTTCCGAGCGTGAGTGCACGTCCGGTCGCATCCGTTAGCCCAGCCTAAACTGCGATCACAGATTATTGCGCAGGATCGAGCCGGGTAAGCCCCGACTGTCGGGGCCGATCGTTTGACATGCTCGTCCGGCTGCTCGCGCACACCGTTCAGTGCCTTTGGTTCTGGCACACTCAACCTCGGATCGCCAGGACCACTTTGCTGGCCAGTTCACCGGCCAGCGCTTTTCATTCATGGGTATTCGGTCATCGAGCGACGCCCTTTCATCGCGAACCTCAAGCACGAGACTACGCGGAAGCCTGCAAAACCATCCCGCCAATACTGCAGCAATCCCTGCGCCGCGCGTGACAAGACGCAACGCGTGAAGCTCGCCAAGCCCCACGCCCGTCCGCTCCAAGACCGAAAACTCCGCTCTCTTCAACCGCCCCCCTGCAGCGCTCACCGCATCGCCGCCCAAGCCCCCTGCTCGCCCCGAGCGCTACCGGTTCGAACAAAATCCGAAACATTCAGCGAAACCGTGTCGGCCTTCGCCTTTGAGCGCGTCTTTCGCGCGACTGCCAGGATCGGCGTCAAATGCTCGTAAAAGCATTCGAGCTGTCGTGCGTCAGACGCCAGTCGCTCAAGGTCGCACGCCTTCTCGAGAATCAATCGAGCAATATGAAAACGCTGAAGGCCGTGGCCGACCCGAATCTGAAACACGACGCCATCGCTGCTATGCGGCACCCCCGCCCACACAAGCGAACTGCGATCCATAAAGCCTCCGAAATATCCCAATCGTCACACCAATATGCCAGCCATCTCCGATGTTGCATATTTGTATTTCAAAATTGTGGCGTTTCACACATTGGCATTTTCGTAAAACACGAATATTGCGCCGCAGCAAAAGTGCTCGTAGACTGGGTTTGCGCGTCCGATGTAGTTGCCCGCAGTCGTCCCATGACGGGAGAGCACGCGATGACGACTTCTTCACCAGCACTGAACCCAGCACCCCCTGCGCTCCACGTGTTCCAGCAAGATGGCGGCTGGCACTGGGGCATCACGGTTCCTCGCTCCGCGGGATCCGGCTTCAAACTGATCGCATTCAGTACCGACATCTTTTCCACGGAAGACACCGCACAACGCGACGGCGATCGGGCGTTGGCCTCCATCGTCGCCCGTGACGTGCATTGAATCTGGCGGATCGGGCAATTGCGCCTTCCTTGAATTTTCACAGCCAACTGCAATACTCCTATCACCCTTCGTTGCGGGACCCTTTACCGCGCACGATGACGGCCTTCGTCCCTTGTCTGACCTATCCGATCGTCGGTGACGATCCAGCCCAGCCGGTCGCTGCCTGCGGCCTCGGTTGCGGTACGTTGCAATCAGGCTCCCGGCGAACGTCATACGAGAAAAATGCGGCACTGAGGCTGCTGCACCCACGCAACGGCGCATCGTGCTCGAAAGCAATCGAGAGACGATCATTGCCGCGGTCAATCGACAGGCGTTGCCGAAAGGCGGCCCGCAGACCCCACCCAACCAGTCAGACTGCTCGACCGAGGCCTGCGTGCGGGCCGGCATGCCGATAGCAGACAGGAGGCGTTACGTGAACATCCGGATCTTGATGCCCTGCACCCTGATTCTTGTTGCCCTCCATGCTCACGCGGTAGATATCACCGGCGCAGGCAGCACGTTTGCAGCACCGATCTACGCAAAGTGGGCCGATGCGTACAAGAAGGCGGGCGGCGGCAAGGTCAACTATCAAGGCATCGGCTCGTCGGGCGGCCTGAAGCAGATCAACGCGAAGACGGTCGACTTTGCCGGTTCGGACGCTCCGCTGAAGGATGACGAGCTCGCGAAGGCCGGCCTGTTCCAGTTCCCGACGGTGGTCGGGGGCGTGGTGCCGGTCGTCAACGTACCGGGCGTGAAGGCCGGCGAACTGACATTGTCGGGCCCGGTGCTCGCCGACATCTACCTCGGCAAGATCAAGAAGTGGAACGACCCGGCGATCGCCGCGCTGAACCCGAAGGTCAAGCTGCCGGACACGGACATCGCCGTGGTTCGCCGCGCTGACGGCTCGGGCACGAGCTTCATCTGGACGAACTACCTGTCGAAGGTCAACGACGAGTGGAAGTCGAAGGTCGGCGAAGGCACGACGGTCAACTGGCCGACGGGCACGGGCGGCAAGGGCAACGACGGCGTCGCAGCGTTCGTGCAGCGCCTGCCGGGCGCGGTCGGCTACGTCGAATGGGCGTACGCGAAGAAGAACAACATGGTCTACACGGCCCTGAAGAACTCGACGGGCACGGTGGTCGAGCCGAAGACGGAAACGTTCAAGGCCGCCGCTGCAGGCGCGAACTGGTCGAAGTCGTTCTATCAAATCCTGACGGACGAGCCGGGCAAGGACGCGTGGCCCGTCGTCGGCGCGACGTTCGTGCTGCTGCACGCAACGCAAGAGAAACCGGCACAAGGTGCGGAAACGCTGAAGTTCTTCGACTGGGCATTCCACAACGGCAGCCAGGCCGCCACGGAATTGGACTACATCTCGCTTCCCGAATCGGTGGTGTCCGAAATCCGCTCGCAATGGAAAACGCAAATCAAGGATGCGTCCGGTAAGCCGATTGCAAACTGAGGAGTCCGGATGAGCCGCGCAATCGCCCGCATTCGCCTCGCAGCGCAGGAGGACGCAACCGCCGATCGACGCACACCGCGATGGTGAGCGCGGCCTGATTGAAGCATGAGACGGACGCACTGCCGATCACGTTGCAATCAACGGACGATTTGAGCCATGCGCGAAGAAGCGCTTCACCGATCCAACGCGTTCCTGAAAAGCTGACCTCCATGCCTTGCGAAGCCTGCACGACCCTGCACGCGACGGCCGATCCTGTCGCCCATCGGGAACTGGTGGAATTGCACGAGCCAACGAAATTGCGGCCGCTAGGACGGCCTGCAATCGTCGTGCGACAGTATCGCTGCCGTCTTTGTCATACGAACTGGCTGGTGGAGTCCGATCCATTGCGAGCCGGCGTCACTGAATGGCTCTGCCTGAACGGGTCAGCGAACATTCTCGCGCCCTCTTCCACACCGCAGCCGAACGACATGGCACCCGGGCACCTGGGTGAAGCCGGTGTCGGGAATCCGACGTTGCCGCTGAACCCGGCCCACTGCGATGGGGGCAGCGCCATTTTTTTGCGCGCTACGGCAGGTAAGGCGTGATGTTCGTCAACGCGCGAGCAACGTATTCCTCCTTCTCCCCCACCGGCGCCACGTAGTGCAGTGCGCTCCGTGCGGCTTCCTCGCCCTCCAGGCGCGCAATGATCCATGCGGCCAGATACTGCGAAGCAAAGCAGCCACCTGCCGTTGCGACATTGCCTTGTGCGAAGAAAGGCTGATTGAGGACTTCGACGCCCGCCTCGACGACCCACGGCTTGGTCGTGAGGTCCGTGCATGCCGGGATGTTGTCGAGGAGGCCGAGTTTTGCCAGAACGAGCGTGCCCGAACATTGGGCACCAATCAGTTGCCGGGTCGGATCGAGATTGAGCTGCGCCATCAGCGTCGCGTCGTTGACGACATCCCGGGTTTGAATACCGCTCCCGACGATGACGGCATCCGCCGCGCGTGCGTCCGCCAACGTCGACTGCGCCTGAACGGTCACCCCGTTCATCGATGTGACGAAATGCTCCGGGCATGACAGCGTCACCCGCCAGTCGGGCTTCTTGATTCGGTTGAGTACGCCCAGCGCGATGAGGGAATCGAGTTCGTTGAAGCCCTGGAAGGTCAGAATCGCGATGTGCATGAGGTGCCCTGGCTGAGGTCTGTCGATGCATATTGCCAGATCGGCGCGATGGACGGATTGACGTTGACGAAAACTGATGGTTGCTGTTTCGGCCACGGGGGCGGGGTCGGAAGGTGCACGTCGCGTTCTCGCATCGGCGCGGCTTTCCGGGCCGGCAGTTCATGAAGCGTAGCTTCACCGGGGAATCGCTTTCCGTTTGGCCCGGTGGGTTCGGAAAGTCAGCGGACGGGCTGTCCGACAATCCGAGCCCACATCGCCCGAACGCGTCGCGCGCGGTCTTCGAAGAGATATGACGCCGCAAGCGTCAAGACACCTGAAATTGCACCCGTCACGATGTGCTCGACATAGGGGATGCGGTAGTGACTCGTGTGCGAGTAGGCGTCGCCCAACGTGGTCAGAACGCCAACGACCAGCGCATTGCCGTATCGATTCGCGTAGAGTTTTGCCACAGGCGTGAACGTCAGCAGTACAGCCAGGAGTCCGGTCAGCAGACCCGTATGAAATGCGATAGTCCAGTGGGCGAGGCTCATGATATTTCCCCAGCTCCCCGGCATGCACGTCATGCACGCACTGGTCGGCTGCCAGAAACGCTGGACAAACAGTCTGACGCGGTGATTCCACTCGGTTGACATGATGCATTCCCATCCATGCCGTCGCCACGGCCGGAGCCGCCATACGTATCGTTGAAACAGTTCCCGAACGCTGTAGCGAGCTCGCCGCCGTCGTCACGGATCAGTCGGCTGTGTGCCGTAGAGATTTGGCAATGCCGGACATGGAGGAATACTACTCCACGATTAGACGGCCGCTGTTTCGATCGAGACCGAAATTTCAACGCTCGAGTCTATCGGGGCGGCCCCGTCCGTGATGCGTGTCGAACGAGGTGCTTGTGTGCGAAGTCGCGGGCCGGCATCGATCCGTTGCGGTCATCGGCCCCGCTCCGAAGCAGTCATGCGACGCGGCCGCAATACTTGGTCAGACAACACGGCGAGCACGTGGCTTCCAGATGTTCGTACGTGGCACGTATTTCTCATACCCCGTTCCGTCATCGACGCCGACGACCTGATGGCCGAAACACTCAACCATCGCAACAAGGCTGCCGGTGCCGCCATATGGATAACCATGCGGGTTGAACTCCAACACATGCTGTGTTGCTCGCGGTCGGATTGCAATGAGGTCGTAGTCTCCATTCCAGAATGCATCAAGCATGGACGCTAGGTCCCATCCAGGCGTCGGCATCTCAGGAGAATGTCGCTTCGGCAGCGGAGTGGAAAACCAATATTCGTTCCACTCAGCCATTTCCTCCGCGGTCAGGCTCGGGAAGTAGGCGCGTTCAGCCTCGGTCAGATAGGCTGATAGTTGCGACTCGTCGGCGGGCTCATCGCTATCTTTTGCAGCCTTCACGAGGTCAAAGAATTCCGTCAGTCGCTGTAAGGCCTTCTCGCCATTCGATTCGAACTCAACATAGCAGTAAACCGGACCGCCTGGAGCGGCGGTTGCTTCTATGATCTTGTCTAAGGACGAGGCGGGACGTGTAGCCGAAGCCGTAACACGCTTTTTGAAAGGCCACATATGTGATTCGAATCAGTATACGTAGTTGGTGCATCAGGGCGCTTTGACTACCTATTGTCCGCGATTTATGTGGCTGCGTCGAATGTCTCAAGCTGGCCGAACCCGGCCCCGCGACGAAGGTCGCGTTGCGTCGACGGAGTCCTTGGACGCCGAAGGCGGATGCCGATCCGAAATGGTCAGTTTGAATGCCCCGAATCACTGGAGCGGGCCAGGTACTGCCCGAGGTAATTGACCACAACAGTCCTTGTCGACGACGTTCAAATTTCATTAGACAGGATATGAAAACGTCGAAATCTGGATAAACGGTTGAATCTGCAATTGAAATCCGTAGGGGGGCGTATGTGCGTGGTCGAAACGCCCTCCGAACAGCCGTGCAGCAGAAAATTCGATATGCGTGCGTTGATCATCTCGAATGACACGCGCCCCCGGACAATTGAGCAGGTTAAGCCGAACAAATGGCTCTGCAAACCCTTCATTCTTGAACAAAACCTCGACGTCGCAATCGAGCGGCCATATCGTTAGACTCACGGAAAGAGGCGCTCTCGAAACGAGATACTGATAGTAAATTCCATACTCGCCCACCACCGGAACGACTTCAAGTGCTTCAAGAAAATCCAACGGTTCCCACGAGAAATTTGGCATTGAGCTTCCTGTCGTATCGCAGCCGGGCCTTGTGTGGGCTCGACCCCAGCGCATCTGATCCTCGTTTGGATCGACCTCATAGTTGTTAGATTTTCTGCGATCTCCCCAACGATGTCGAACGACCACTTCTGGCTGCGGATTCAACCCGTCGATGCAACGAATTGGTGAAAGCGCTCAGCCGGTGTATCGAAGTCTAGCGTCTTTCGAGGACGCTCATTGAGCCGCCTGGCAACAGCGTTGAGCTGTGGCCTGTGAATAGGCCGAGAGGTCGATCCCTTTTGGGAAATACTGTCGGACGTGCCAATTGTCGGCAACTTCAACCCAAGTGTCGACTGACCGTTCGTGACCGGCCGCTATCCAATGCGGCCGCCCAAATACGCCCCGTTGCTGCAGATCGAGCCGTTGCATCTCGACGGCAAGTGTCAGAGCACAACGGCCACGCGTTCCGAAGCTCCGAAAGCTTGCCCTCCCTCGACGGATCGGCTTCAGCAACTGAAAGCCCGGCGCATCTCGCGATTGACCTGACTCCAGCCCCGCACGCAGCACGACTTGCGCCCCCAATGGCAAGCAACGATCAGAGATCTCCGCGCACTTCACCGGTTCCCAGCGCGCTCCGCTGCCGGTTGACTTCCGCCCAAAGCTCATCGCTGTCGTCGTTGCGCAGCACGACCATCCAGTCCAGTTGATCGTCGGTCACGCCGAAATATTCCAGGATTTCCCGGCGAGCCGCATCGATGAACTGCGCGTATTCCGGAGTTGCCTGCGCCCGCGCGTGCAAGGCGTCATATTCGGCATCGTCCGCGCCGCCGCCGTGCTCGTCGATATAGCGCGAGATCCACTGGTCCCGTTCGTGGTCGTAGTCCGCCTCGGCGCGCATCGCCTGCAAAGCCGTGTAAAGATCCAATTGGGCAAACGCGGCGATCGCCGCCGTTGTCGCCTCGTCGAATGGTGTCGTCATTTCATCTCTCATGTCGTTCATCGCACATCATCGCACGGGCCGCACCCGGGCCGGCCCCTCGAATACGAACCGCGCGCACATGCCATAATTCGCCCGTTCCCGAGCTACCGGATGCATCGTGTCATACGCGAAATGATTTTGATCAGATCACTTGCCGCCTGTCTGTTGATGGCTGGATGTCTTGCTGCGGCGCACGCCGAGACGTATCCACCCGAAGTATCGAGAAACATCGACAAGCTTCAGTCCCAATGTGCCCGCAAGTCCAACGATCCCAAGGCGCCCGCCTGCATCGAATACAAGGCGACGTTGGCCCGCACCATTCCCTCTGCCGTCCAGGCATTGATGCATCAGGAAGAAGTCGCCAATGACCAATGCCGGAACGGTCCGGCACCGAAGTTGTTGCCTGACGGGCAATATGCGCCGGGAAGCGCGTGCGCACAACGCGAACAACTGATGAAGACCCTTCACCAGCACAACTGGTGCTGGGGTCACACGGACATGGATAGCTACCTTCCGGGTTGGGTGATCTGTCATCCCGGTGAATGGCAGTAAGGCCGCACCGATAGCGGGACAGCATTCCGCAAGGCTGTGCAGGCGGATTGCAGGTTCCGCCTTCGCCGGCGATGCTCGCACCTGCTGGTGCCGCAGCAAACAGTCGAACAGGTTTCCCGGCCATCCGTCCAGTCGCTCGATCTGCCTTTGCAGCGCTAATCCTCGCCGCCGTCCTGGCATCAGCAACGGGCGCTTGTCCCGGCGGACTTTCCTGAACCTCCCGTTTCAGCCTGAAACGGCGGTCCTGAAATGTGCGTCGACGGATCGCAATGGGCTGCAGATTCAACCCGACGACGCCACGCACTCGAAGTTGCCTTCAGCCGCCAAACCGCCAGCCATATTCAATGGCTGGCGAGCCGCATCCCCACGCATCAGGACGGACGTTTCCCACGGGGGCCAGCGGGTTTGCCCGCCGGCTTGCGTGCGCCCGCCGCCGGCTTGCCGGCAGATTTGCCACGCGGCTTCTGCGCGCTGAACGGACTGCCGATGGTGTAGTCCGGTCCGTTACCGGCCGGCTTCCCGTGCGGCGCGGCAGCCTTGCGCTTGTTCTCACCACCTTGCGGACGCGGCTTTTTACCCGCCACCGGCACGGCAGCCGACGCAGCGTGCGGCACTTTCGGCTTCTTGGGCTTTTTGGGTTTCTTGATGATCTCGCCCGTCGCGCTGGTTTCCGGCACGCGATGTTCGGCCTCGAAACCCGGCTCTTCTTCACGGCGCAGCGTTTGCTTGATCAGCGCTTCGATCGCGGCCAGTTGCGGCGCCTCATCCGCGCACACCAGGGACACCGCCACGCCGCTGGCGCCCGCGCGGCCGGTACGGCCGATGCGGTGCACGTAGTCTTGCGCCACGATCGGCAGGTCGACGTTGATCACCAGCGGCAGGTCGTCGATATCCAGCCCGCGCGCCGCGACATCGGTGGCCACCAGCATCTGGACTTCGCCCGTCTTGAAGCGCTCCAGCGCACGCAGGCGCGCCGGTTGAGGCTTGTCGCCGTGGATGGTGTCGACGGCATAGCCCGCTTCGTCCAGCATCGCCGCCAGGTAATCCACGCCATTGCGCGTCTTGACGAACACCAGCGCATGCTCCCACTTGTTCTCGGCCACGAGGTGCATGAAAAGATCGGGCTTGTTCCGCTTGTCCACCGTCACCACCCACTGCTTGATCTTGCTGGCCGTGGCATTGGGCGGGCTGACGCTGATGTTGACCGGACTGCGCAGAATGGTCGCCGCCATCGCGCGGATATCGTCGCTAAACGTGGCCGAGAACAGCAGCGTCTGGCGCTGCACGGGCAGCGCGGCAAAGACGGCGTTGAGCTCGCGTGCAAAGCCGAGATCCAGCATGCGGTCGGCTTCGTCCAGCACCAGCGTCTGCACCTGATCGAACTGCACCGCGTTCTGGCGATTGAGGTCCAGCAAACGGCCCGGCGTGGCCACGAGCACATCCACGCCCTTGCGCAACTTCATCATCTGCGGATTGATGCTCACGCCGCCGTAAGCGGCCAGAAACCGCAAATCGAGGCCCTTGCCGTAAGCGATGAAGCTTTGCAGCACCTGTTCAGCCAGTTCACGCGTGGGCACCAGCACCAGCACACGTGCGCGGTTGCTGGACACCGCCGGGCCGTGTTGCACCAGCCGCTGCAACAGCGGCAGCGCAAAACCCGCCGTCTTGCCCGTGCCGGTCTGGGCGCCCGCCATCACGTCCTTGCCACCGAGCACGGCAGGAATCGCCTTGGCCTGCACCGGCGTGGGGGCCTGGTAATTGAGGTCCTGCAGGTTACGCAGCAAGGGATCTATCAGGCCGAGCGAGGCAAAAGACATGGACGTATTCCGGACTAAAACCGCAATTCTAGCGGTTGCCGGGCGGATCAAGGCCCACAACGCCGTCTGGGCGGCGCCGACGGGGAGCGACGCCACGGCCAACCGACAGCCGCCGCTGGCGCGAAGCAAGCAAATCAACTCCCTCTTCCCGCATCAAATCGTCTCTCGCAGCCACGCAATCCCTTGGCCCGTCCATCGCTGGTGGGGGCACAAGATGAGGGGAACGCACCTGTCTCGCGCCTCCCGATTGGCGCCGAAGGCAGGCTTGCGCCGCTCGACGCCGCTCGATGACGAAAGCCAGGTGATAAGCTCGATGCCGACGCGCGATCGCACATCGACGCGCGCCACACCCTGCCCCTACGACCGCCACGAGCCTGCCATGCCCCTCGCCCCTTCCGTCCTCTCCGCGTTCACGCCGACCGGCAAGCTGCGCGCGTCGATCAACCTCGGCAACCCGATCCTCGCGAACCGCGACCCGGCGACGGGCGAACCGTTCGGCGTGTCGATCGACCTTGCGCGCGCGTTCGCCGAGCGCCTGTCGGCCGAGCTGGAACTGGTCGTGTTCGACACTGCCGGCAAATCGGTGCAGGCGCTGACCGACGAGCGCGCCGACTTCGGCTTCTTCGCGGTCGATCCGCTGCGCGGCGAAACGGTCGCGTTCACGGCGCCGTACGTGCTGATCGAGGGGTTCTATCTCGTGCGCGACGCGTCGCCGATCCGCACGAACGCGGACGTCGACCAGCCCGACCACCGCGTGACCGTCGGCAAGGGCAGCGCCTACGACCTGTTCCTCACGCGCGAACTGAAAGCCGCGCAGATCGTGCGCGCGCCGACGTCGCAAGCGGTCGTGCAAACCTTCGTCGAGCAGCAACTGGAAGTGGCCGCAGGCGTGAAGCAGCAGCTCGAGACAGACGCCGCTAAAACGCCTGGCCTGCGCCTGCTCGACGAGCGGTTCATGGTGATCCGGCAGGCCATGGGCGTGCCGAAGAGCCGCGGCGAAGCGGCCGCGGCGGCATTGAATGCGTTCGTCGAGGAAATGAAGGCGTCGGGCTTCGTCGCGGATTCGCTGCGGCGGCATGGCATCTCGGGCGCATCCGTCGCGCCGCAAGCGTGACGGCACGGGGCGTCACGCAGCGATCTACAGCGGCGATCGCCCCGCTTTGCGGCCGCCCGACTCCGCGCGGCCGCGTCGGGTGCAGGAAGCCGTGATCGAGATGAAGACGTCGGGCATGGGCGGAACCGACCTTCGCGACTGCCGATACAGATCGGACCGCAGATCGGCGCTTCCGATTGTCCGACTCGGCCGGGTGGATACGACCGGCCGGGAAGCGCCGGCGCTCAGTACGACTTGACCGCCACCGTGGCCGGCGACTCGCTCAACGGGACAAATTGGCGCGTCGCGCCGTCGAGTGCGTCGATGCGCCCCATCTCGATGTCGTAGACCCAACCGTGCAGGTTCATGCGTCCTTGTTCGAGCGCAAGCGCAACCGACGGATGCGTGCGCAGGTTGGCGAGCTGCGCGATCACGTTCTCGCGCACCAGACCGTCGAGCTTGTCCCGAGGGGAGTCGAACTGATGCGCGGCATTGATGGCTTTCGCGGCATCGGAATGGCGCAACCAGTTCGCAACAGCCGGCATATGGTCGAGACACGTACACCGTGAGATCGCGCCCATCGCGCCGCAATCCGAGTGCCCGCAAATGACGATATCCCGCACGCCGAGCACGGCGACCGCATACTCGACCGTGGCCGACACGCCGCCCGGTTCCGGTCCATACGACGGGACGATGTTGCCCGCGTTGCGAATCACGAACAGTTCGCCCGGCTCGCGCTGCGTCAGCAGCTCGGGCACCACGCGGCTGTCCGAGCACGTCACGAACAGCGCCTTGGGATTTTGGGCGGTGGCGAGCTGCTTGAACAGCTCGACACGTTGCGGATAGACCTCGCGCTGAAAGCGCAGGAAGCCGTCGATGATGTCGCGCACGGGACTCTCCTGATACGAATTCACGGCGGGCGGGCAACGCGATCGTACGCTGCCGTCCGCCAGGGCGGGCGACATTATCGCAGATCGGCGACGTCGTGATGAGGCCGGCGCGGACGTCGGTCAGCCGGACTACCTCGGCGCCCCCCATGCGCGCGCGGCGCATTCGATCCGGTCCCCCCGGGACCGAAAACCCGGCACGCTCCGGGGAAGTCCGCCGCACCGACGCACCACCCTAAGTGGCCGGCGGCGCCCTTGATTCGATTGCGGGTTTCGGTATATTTGCGGGACACACGAGGGGATGGCGCACTCGCAAAAATAGGGCGCCCTCAAACGACCAAAAAGCCTATAACCGAGAACAACGATCATGTCCGGCACCTACGACCTTACGCTCGTCGTACTTTCCTGCCTGCTTTCGATCCTCGCATCGTTCACGGCACTCAATATCTCCGATCGCCTGAATCTCATCGGGAATCGTTCGATCTGGCCCTGGATCGCGTTCGGCGGGTGCATCATGGGGCTCGGCATCTGGTCGATGCATTTCGTCGCCATGCTGGCATTTCACCTGCCGGTCGCTGTCGGATACGATATTCCCACCACCGTCGCTTCCTTGCTCATCGCGATTGCTGCTTCGACAGTCGGCTTCGCCCCGCTCGCCCGCTTCGCCCTGCACTGGCCGCAACTCATTGTCAGCGCAATCGTCATGGGGCTGGGCGTCGCCGGCATGCACTATCTCGGCATGCAGGCAATGAGCATCTGCTCCGGTATTCGATACCAGCCCTGGTTGGTCGTGCTGTCCGTCATCATCGCGATCCTGGCAAGCGGCGCCGCCTTGTTGCTGGCCTTCGACCTGCGCAGGCCGAGCACCTTCGGCAGGACACGCCAGATCGGTTCGGCCATCGTCATGGGCGTGGCCGTGTGCGGGATGCACTATTGCGGCATGGCAGCAGCCAGTTTCGAACGAGGCAGCGACGCGACCGCAACCCTCGCCAATCTACCCGCACCGTGGCTGGCCGGTATCGTCGTGACGGTCAGCCTGGTGATTTTCCTGGTTGCCGCCGTGATCATGCTGCTGGATGCCAGGATCAACACCCAGGCGCGAGAACGCGTTCAGGCAACATTGAGCACCCATCTCGATCGACGGAATCCGACTCGCTAAGAGCGCACGCTCGACTGCATCCGGGCCCGTCAAACGGGCCTTTCCCCCCCGCTCTCCCGGCCCGGCACACCCGGTGCACGGGTGGCCGGCCGCTTCGGCGCGCCGGCCTGTCCCGCCGGGGTAAGACCGCATCCGAGGGGGCTCACCCCACAACGAACTCGCCCTAGCCCAGCCAGCGCGCATCGGGCCAGTCGCCCTGGTCGAACGTCGCCTTCACGCAATCGAGCAGCACACCGACCACGCAGCGAACGGGTGCGGTCGCCTGCCGGCTGCTGGGCGCCGCGAGCACGATCGTGCGCCGGACGCCCGGCGACGCGAGCGGTGCCGCGCTCAGGATCCCGCGCTCGACCTCCTGCGTCACGCCGACGGCCGGCAGGATCGTCCAGCCGTGGCCTTGCGCGACCAGTTCCTTCTGCACGCTCAGCGCATTGGTTTCGGCGAACACCTGCAACGTCACGCCCGCCTCGGCCGCCGCGTGCTCGATCGCCGCCCGCAGGCCCTGCGGCGCGGAGGGCAGGATGAACGGCTCGCGTGCGACCCGATCCAGCGACACCGGCCGCTTGTGCGACAGCTTGGCCGACGGCGCCGCGACGGCCCACAGACTCTCGTCGATCAACGCCTTGACGTGCAGCGCGGGCGTCTCCTTCTGCCCGTACAGCAGCGCCGCATCGACATCCCCCGCTTCGAGCCAGTCCTGCAGGTGGCCCGCATAGCCGATCGTGAGCCGCAGCCGGATGTGCGGGTAGCGCCGTGCCACCTCGCCCGCCAGCCGCGTGGCCAGGAGATCCGACGTGCTGGCCAGCAGCCCGATGCTCACGATGCCCGCCACCGGCCCGTCGGTCGGCTGGATCTCGGCCTTGGCGCGCGCCACCTCGTTGAGGATGCGGCGCGCGTATTCGAGCATCGTCTTGCCCGACGACGTGAGTTGCATCCCGTGACGGCTGCGGTCGAACAATTCCGTCCCCATGTCCTCCTCGAGCAGGCGCAGCTGGCGCGACACGGCCGGCTGCACGAGATTCAACAGGCCCGATGCCCGGGTGACGTTGCCCGTTTCGGCCACGGTGACGAACGCACGCAATTGCTTGAGATCCATCGCGGATACCTCGATACCAAAAACTGATTCGACGATCAGGAAATTCTATTGTTTAAGAAATCCATCAAAACTTATTATGGACTCGACCCATGCCAATGACGAGACACGATTCATGAGCGCCTCCGTTTTCTCCGCCCCCGACCAGTACCAGGCAATCCGCGACGCGATACGCAGCCTGTGCAATCAGTTTCCGGCCGACTACCACCGCAAGATCGACGAGGCGCGCGGCTATCCCGACGCGTTCGTCACCGCCCTCACGCAGGCCGGCTGGCTGGCCGCGCTGATTCCGCAGGAATACGGCGGCCCGGGGCTGTCGATGGCCGAGGCGTCGGTCATCATGGAAGAGATCAACCGCTCCGGCGGCAATTCGGGCGCGTGCCACGGCCAGATGTACGTGATGAACACCATCGTGTTCAGCGGCACCGACGCGCAGAAGCAGCGCTACCTGCCGCGTATCGCAGCGGGCGAACTGCGCGTGCAGTCGATGGGCGTGACCGAGCCGACCACCGGCAGCGACACCACCAAGCTCAAGACCACGGCCGTGAAGAAGGACGGTCGCTGGGTCGTCAACGGCCAGAAGGTGTGGATCTCGCGGGTTCAGCACAGCGACCTGCTGATCCTGCTCGCACGCACCACGCCGCTCGACCAGGTGCAGAAAAAGAGCGACGGGCTGTCGTGCTTCATCGTCGAGCTGGACAAGGCGATCGGCAACGGCCTCACGGTGCGCCCCATCCTCAACATGGTCAATCACGAGACCAACGAGCTGTTCTTCGACAACCTGGAGCTGCCGGAAGACGCGCTGCTCGGCACCGAAGGCAAGGGGCTGAAGGTGATCTTCGACGGCCTGAACGCCGAGCGCACGCTGATCGCGGCCGAGTGCATCGGCGACGGCTACTGGTTTCTCGAGAAAGCGCGCGACTACGCGAGCGAGCGCAAGGTGTTCGGCCGCCCGATCGGGCAGAACCAGGGCATCCAGTTTCCGCTCGCGGAATCGTTCATCGAGCTGGAGGCCGCGAACCTGATGCGCTGGCGCGCCTGCGAGAAGATCGACGCGCGCCAGAACGCCGGGGTCGAGGCCAACATGGCCAAGTACCTGGCGGCCAAGGCAAGCTGGGAAGCGGCCAATGCGTGCCTGCAGACGCACGGCGGCTTCGGTTTCGCCTGCGAATACGACGTGGAGCGCAAGTTCCGCGAAACGCGCCTTTACCAAGTTGCGCCGATTTCCACCAACATGATCCTCGGGCACGTAGCCGAGCATGTGCTGCAGCTGCCCCGTTCCTACTGATTCCGGAAGGATTCCTCTCCATGAAGATGCTCGTCCCCGATCGGCCAGAACGGCAAGATCGTCGCGCCGCAGCGGTACGTCGCGGTCGGTATCTCGGTGGCGATCCAGCATTTGGCCGGCGTGAAGGAATCGACGGTAATCGTCGCGATCAACAAGGATTCCGAATCACATATCTTTATCGTGATCGACTGCAGCCTCGAAGTCGATCTGTTCGCGGCCGTGCCCGAACGAGTCAACGCATGGTGACGGCCAGGGGAGCCGGCACCGGAAATACAGGCGCCGGCTGCCTGCCGGACACTTCCATCATCGAGCACGAAACACCATGAGTGTCGCGCCTTCCGAATCCTTCGACGCGTGGGTCGGCCGCAGTGAAGACAGCGCGGACCGGATTACCCAGGCACCCATCCGCCTGCTGCAGGCGGCACTGGACTACGCGAACCCATCCGAACTCCCCGCGACACTGCCGCCGCTGTGGCACTGGCTGTACTTCCTGCCGGGCGAGCGTCAGTCGAACATCAGCGTCGACGGTCACCCGCGGCGCGGCGGCTTACTGCCGCCCGTCACGCTGCCACGCCGCATGTGGGCCGGCGGACGGCTGCAGTTCCTGCGGCCGCTGGCCGTCGATGCGCCCGTGCAGCGCCGGTCGACGATCCTGAGCGTGCAGAGCAAGTCCGGCCGCAGCGGCCGGCTAGTGTTCGTGACTGTGCTGCATGAGATCGGCGACGCGCAAGGCGTGGCGATCCGCGCAGAACAGGACATCGTGTATCGCGACGCGCCGCCTCCCGCCGCTGCCGGCGCACCGGCACCGGCACCGGCACCGCAGCCGGCACCCGCGCCGACGGACGAACAGTATTCGCGCATCGTCACGCCCGATCCGGTGCTGCTGATGCGCTTCTCCGCGCTCACCTTCAACGGCCACCGGATTCACTACGACCGGCCTTACGCGATGCAGGAAGAAGGCTATCCGGGCCTCGTGGTGCACGGCCCGCTGATCGCGATGCTGCTGCTGGAGGAACTGCGCCGCACGCATCCCTGCAAGATTATTCGCCGCTTCGAGTTCAAGGCTGTGAGCCCGCTGTTCGACACCGCGCCGTTCACGGTAAACGGCAAGCTCGAAGGACATGCCGCCCGCCTGTGGGCGCGCGGCCCGCAAGGGCAGCTGGCCATGCAGGCCAGCGCCGAACTGGAATAACGATCCGACCATGCAAGCTCGCAAAGCTCAACCCGGCCCGCTCAGCGGGATGACCGTCGTCACGCTCGAACACGCGATTGCCGCGCCGTTCTGCACGCGCCAGCTCGCCGACCTCGGCGCCCGCGTCATCAAGGTGGAGCGCCCCGGCGTGGGCGATTTCGCGCGGGCGTACGATCACCGCACCCGCGGTCTCGCGTCGCATTTCGTGTGGACCAACCGGTCGAAGGAAAGCCTCACGCTGGACCTGAAGCAACCGGCCGCGCAGGCGGTGCTGGGCGAACTCGTGGCCCAGGCCGACGTGCTGGTGCAGAACCTCGCGCCCGGCGCGGCCGCGCGCATGGGCCTGTCGTTCGATGCGCTGCACGCGAAGCACCCGCGGCTGATCGTCTGCGACATCTCGGGCTATGGCGCCGATGGCCCCTACCGCGACAAGAAAGCGTACGACCTGCTGATCCAGAGCGAGGCGGCGTTCCTGTCGATCACGGGCACGGCCGACGAGCCCTGCAAGGCCGGCATTTCAATCGCCGACATCGCGGCGGGCATGTATGCGTACACGGGCATCCTCAGCGCGCTCCTGCAGCGCGGCGTCACGGGCATCGGCTCGCACGTGGAAATTTCGATGCTCGAGGCGCTGGCCGAGTGGATGGGCTTCCCGATGTACTACGCCTACGACGGCCAGCAACAGCCGGGCCGCAACGGCGCCGCGCACGCGACCATCTACCCGTACGGCCCGTTCAAGGCCGGCGACGGCCGCGTCGTGATGCTCGGCCTGCAGAACGAGCGCGAATGGAAAGCGTTCTGCGATGTCGTGCTGCGCGACCCGGCGCTCGCGACCGATCCGCGCTTCGACGCCAACGTGCACCGCTCGGAACACCGTGCGGAACTGAAGGCCGTGATCGAACAGGCGTTTTCCGCACTCACCGCGCAGGACGTGATCGCGCGGCTCGACGAAGCGCAGATCGCGAACGCCGCCGTGAACCGGATCGGCGATCTCTGGACGCATCCGCAACTGCACGCGCGCCAGCGCTTTCGCACGATCGACTCGCCGGCCGGCGAACTGCAGGCGCTGCTGCCGCCCGCCACGATCGACAGCTTCGACGTGCGCATGGATGCGGTGCCCGCGCTGGGCGAGCACAGCGCGGCCATCCTGCACGAACTCGGGCGCACCGACGCCGATATCGAACAACTGCGCGCCGCCGGCGTGATATGAGCCATGTCCAAGCCCCTCTCCCCCGTCCATCACGCGCGCAGCCTGCTGTTCGTGCCGGCCACCCGCCCCGAGCGCTTTGCGAAGGCGCTCGACTCGGGCGCCGACTGCATCATCGTCGACCTCGAGGATGCCGTCAGCCCCGACAGCAAGGACGACGCACGCGCGCAGCTTGCGCAGCACCTGCCGCTGCTGACGGCCGAGCAGCGTGCGCGCACCGTCGTGCGCGTGAACGCGGTCGGCACGCCGTGGCACGACGCGGACCTCGCGCTGCTGAGCGACTGGGTCGCGGACGGCGTGGTCGTGATGCTGCCGAAGTCCGAGGATGCGGGCGCGCTGCGCTCGGTGGCGGCGCAGCTCGGCGAGCACGCGCAACTCGTCGCGCTGATCGAATCGCTGGCCGGGCTCGACGCGGCCGATGCGCTGGCGCGCGACCCACAGGTCGTGCGCGTCGCGTTCGGGCATCTGGATTTCCAGCTCGACGTCGGCATGCGCGCGACGCCCGACGAGCCGGAGCTGGCCTTTGCGCGCAATGCGATCGTGGCCGCGTCGCGTCGCGCGCAGTTGCCCGCGCCGATCGACGGCGTGACCACGCGCACCGACGATGCCGAGCGCCTGACGGCCGATGCGCGGCGTGCGCGCGCGTTCGGTTTCGGCGGCAAGCTGTGCATCCACCCGGCGCAGGTCGCCGGCGTGAACGATGCGATGGGTTATTCGGAAGACGAGCAGGCGTGGGCGCGCCGCGTGATCGACGCAGCCACGAAACACGGCGGCGCCGCGTTCAGCCTGGACGGCCGAATGGTCGATCTTCCGGTGATCCGGGCGGCCGAGGCGATCATCGCCGGTACGCGGAAATAATCGATCGCGACTACGCGGCGCGCTCCATCGGCCCGCATCCGCGCCGCCGCTCAGGCCGCAACCGGTTCGCGCCGATCGGCGGGCCGCCACCCGCGTGCCGGCGCGATATGCGTGATGACATCGTCGAGAAGCTGCAGATAATTCTCGAACGGCAGGTTGTAGGGCAGTTCGACGCGCAACTCCCGCATCTGGCCGACCACCGGATCGGCCAGCAGCCGCTCCAGGATTTCGTCCGAGGTGCCGACGAGATCCGGCGCCGACGCCTCGCACTTCGACACCTTTGCGTGACAGCGCTGCCGGGAAGCCGTCGGGCGGAAAGCCCAGCTCGCCCTTGAACAGCGACACGACGGTCCCGCCGAAGGTGGAGTCGCCGCGACGATCGACAAGCGGCTCGCGCCCCGGTCAGACGCCTTCGACCAGCACGGCCCGAAAGCGGGCGCCCTTGAAGCGATGCGGAACGATGGCCTGGTATGCCGGGCTGCCATACCACGCGTGCGCGGCGTCCCTGGACGGGAACTCGACGATCACCACCCCTTCCGGGCCGTCGCCCTCGAGCGTTTCCTGCGGGCCATAGGCGGCCAGCACCTTCAACGGATGGCCGGCGGTCGTCGCGCCGACCTTGTCCTGGTAGAGATCGAGTTCCTGCTGATCCTGCGTGCTTTCATGCGTGAAGACGATATAGGTCGCCAAGATTGCACTCCTGATGCGTTCGAGAATGATGGGACGATCCGGAGATCGTCCGCCGGACAACGGCACTCATCCTAACCATCGGGCGCGCGTTCTCTTAGCCCCCTGCTTCCAACTCTCTATTCGAGCCGGATTAACAATGGACGCACCCGGTCGGCCGGGCGCGTGTCGCGGCACCAAAAGAAAACACCCCTCGACGAGGGGTGCATGAGCCGGATCGCGGTGCGCCCCCGGCCGATGGCAAGTCAGCTGGGGGAAATCACTGCCCGGCGCCGGGGCCGTCGAGACGCAGCGTCGCGCTCACCCTACCCGCGCTTCGCCCTCGCGCTCGGCTTCCCCTTCGTCCGACCCCGTTCGCGCCAGCACCGGCTTGAGCGCCTGCCCGGTGTGGCTTGCGCTCACCCGCGCGAGCGCTTCCGGCGGCGCCGCCGCGACGATCGTGCCGCCGCCCACACCGCCCTCCGGCCCGAGATCGATGATCCAGTCGGCCTCGGCAATCACGTCGAGGTCATGCTCGATCACGACGACGCTGTGCCCCGCATCGACGAGCCGGTGCAGCACGCGAATCAGCTTCGCGACGTCGGCCATGTGCAGGCCGACCGTCGGTTCGTCGAGTACGTACAGCGTGTGCGGCGCCTTCTGGCCGCGCCGCGTGATGTCATCGCGCACCTTCGTCAGCTCGGTGACGAGCTTGATGCGCTGCGCCTCGCCGCCCGACAGCGTCGGCGACGGCTGGCCGAGCGTCAGGTAGCCGAGCCCGACATCCTTCATCAGCTGCAGCGGATGCGCGATGTTCGAGATCGGCGCGAAGAATTCCACCGCCTCGTCGATCTCCATCGTCAGCACGTCGCCGATGTTCCGGCCGCGCCATGTGACGGCGAGCGTCTCCGGGTTGAAGCGCTGCCCGTGGCACACGTCGCACGGCACCTTCACGTCGGGCAGGAAGCTCATCCCGATCGTGCGCACGCCTTGCCCTTCGCATGCGGGGCAGCGCCCGTCGCCGGTATTGAACGAGAAGCGCGATGCCGTGTAGCCGCGCGCCCGCGCTTCGAGCGTATCGGCGAACAGCTTGCGGATCGTGTCCCACACGCCGATATAGGTGGCCGGGCACGAGCGCGGCGTCTTGCCGATCGGCGTCTGGTCGACTTCCAGCACGCGATCGATCTGCTCCCAGCCGCTCAGCGAATCGCAGCCCTGCCACGCATGCGTGACGTTCAGCGACGGCCGCGGCGCGCTGCGCGCCAGCACGCTCGAACGACGGTTGGCGGCCGGCGCGTCCTGCTGCGCGGCCTTGCGTGCGCGGCGCGTGGCCGGCGACGACAGCACCGAGCGGCCCACCGCGTCGAGCAGGTTCGTCATCAGCACGTCGCGCGCGAGCGTCGACTTGCCCGAGCCGCTCACGCCCGTCACCGCGACGAGCCGCGCGAGCGGAATGCCGACCGTGACGTCACGCAGGTTGTGCAGCCGCGCGCCATGCACGGTCAGCCAGGCCTCCGGCACGGCGGCGCCGCCTTGCTTGCCCGGCAGGCTCACGCTGCGGCGCGGCTGCAGCGGGTGCGTCATCGGCCGCGCGAGCAGGCGCCCCGTGACCGAATCGGACTGCGCGGCCAGATCCGCGACCGCGCCCTGCGCGACCAGCGTGCCGCCGCGCTTGCCGGCGCCCGGGCCCACGTCGATGATGTGATCGGCGCGGCGGATCGTGTCCTCGTCATGCTCGACGACGACGAGCGTATTGCCCTTGTCGCCGAGCTTGCGCAGCGCGTCCAGCAGGATCTGGTTGTCGCGCGGATGCAGGCCGATCGTCGGTTCGTCGAGCACGTAGCAGACGCCCTGCAGGTTGCTGCCGAGCTGCGCCGCGAGCCGGATGCGCTGCGCTTCGCCGCCCGACAGGCTCGGCGCCGCGCGATCGAGGCTCAGGTAACCAAGCCCGACTTCCTCGAGAAACGCGAGGCGGCTGCCGATCTCGCTGACGATGTCGCGTGCGATCTGTGCGTCGCGCCCCGTCAGTTCCAGCCCGTCGATCCAGCGGCGCGTGTCGGACACCGTCCATTGCGCGACCTCGACGATCGGATGCGCGTCGAACGTGACCGCGCGCGCGGACGGGTTCAGCCGCGTGCCATGGCAATCCGGGCACGGCTCGTTGCCCACGCCTTCCGGTTCCTGCTCGTCGGACGGCAGCGTCTGCTCGCGGCCACGATCATCGCCGGCGAGCACCGTGTCGTCATACGCGGCGCGCTGTTCGCGCGTGAGCGTGACGCCGGTGCCGACGCAGGTCGTGCACCAGCCGTGCTTGCTGTTGTACGAGAACATCCGCGGGTCCAGCTCCGGGTAGCTCGTGCCGCACACCGGGCACGCGCGCTTGACCGACAGCACCTTGACCGTGCCGACCCGCGCGGTCGAATGATCGTTCTGCATCGCATCGTGCAGCCCGTCGAGCGGCGCGAGCAGATGCATCACGCCCTTGCCGAGCTCGAGCGTCTCGTCGAGCACGCGCCGCAATTCGGCCTCGTTGTCCGGCGACACGACGATGTCGGCGACCGGCAGCTCGATCGTGTGCTCGCGGAAGCGGTCGAGCTTCGGCCACGGATCGACCGGCACGAACTCGCCGTCGACGCGCAGATGCGTGCTGCCGCGCGCCTTCGCCCACTTCGCGAGATCCGTATACACGCCCTTGCGGTTGACGACGAGCGGCGCGAGCAGCCCGACGTGCTCGCCGCGATGATCGCGCAGCAATTGCGCGGCGATCGATTCGACCGACTGCGACGTGACCGGCGTGCCGTCGTGGATGCAATGCTGCAGGCCAAGCTTCACATACAGCAGCCGCAGGAAGTGCCAGACCTCGGACGTGGTCGCGACCGTGCTCTTGCGCCCGCCGCGCGACAGCCGCTGCTCGATCGCGACGGTCGGCGGAATGCCGTACACCGCATCGACTTCGGGGCGGCCGGCCGGCTGCACGATCGAGCGTGCATACGCGTTCAGCGATTCGAGGTAACGGCGCTGCCCTTCATGGAACAGGATGTCGAACGCGAGCGTCGACTTGCCGGAACCCGATACCCCGGTGATCACGTTGAACTTGCCGTGCGGGATGTCGACGTCGAGCGCCTTCAGGTTGTGTTCGCGCGCATTGACGATCCGCACGACGTCTTCGCCTTCGATCGCACGCCGCTCGCGCGCCGCGTTCAGCACGGCCTGCAGCGGCTTGCCTTCGTCGGCGAGCGCCAGCTCGGCGTCCATTGCGCGGTCGTACTGCAGCAGCGCCACGCCGGTATGCGATTCGGCGCAGGCCTTCACGTCGTCGGGCGTACCCGCGCACAGCACGAGGCCGCCGCCGTCGCCGCCTTCCGGGCCGAGATCGATCAGCCAGTCGGCCGCACGGATCACGTCGAGGTTGTGCTCGATCACGATCAGCGAATGGCCGGCCGCGAGCAGCTTGCCGAACGCCTGCATCAGCTTCGCGATGTCGTCGAAGTGCAGCCCGGTGGTCGGCTCGTCGAACATGAACAGCTTCGCGCGCGCGATGCGCGCTTCTTCCGTGACGACCCGGCGCCCATTGACGGCCGCCGCCGATTCGGCGAGGAAGCCGGCCAGCTTCAGCCGCTGCGCTTCGCCGCCCGACAGCGTCGGCACCGGCTGGCCGAGCTTCACGTATTCGAGGCCGACGTCGACGATCGGCTGCAGCACGCGCAGCACCTCGGCGTCGGTCGCGAAGAACGCGGCCGCTTCGCTGACGGTGAGATCGAGCACGTCGGCGATGCTCAGCGCGCGGCCGTTGCGCTCGATGCGCACTTCGAGGATCTCGGCGCGGTAGCGGCTGCCGTCGCAATCCGGGCAGCGCAGGTAGACGTCGCTCAGGAACTGCATCTCGATGTGCTCGAAGCCCGAGCCGCCGCAGGTCGGGCACCGGCCATCGCCCGAGTTGAAGCTGAACGTGCCGGCGCCATAGCCGCGTTGCAGCGCGAGCGGCGCCTTCGCGAACAACTTGCGGATCTCGTCGAACGCGCCGACGTAGCTCGCCGGGTTCGACCGCGTGGTCTTGCCGATCGGCGACTGGTCGACGAACACGACGTCGCCGACCTGGTCGGCGCCCCTGAGGCTGCGGTACGCGCCCGGCGACTCGGTCGCCTTGCCGTGGTGCCGCGCCATCGCCGGATAGAGCACGTCCTGAAGGAGCGTGGACTTGCCGGACCCCGACACGCCCGTCACGCAGACGAGCCGCTGCAACGGGATCTCGACGGTCACGTCGCGCAGGTTATGTTCGCTCGCGCCTTCGAGCACGATGCGCGGCGTGTTCGCGTCGACCACCCGGCGCGCCCAGTTCGACGCATGCGCGACATGCTTGCGGCCGCCGAGATACTCGCCCGTCAGCGTGTGCGCGGAGCGGATGTCGGCGGGCGTGCCGTCGTAGACGATCGTGCCGCCGCGCTCGCCCGGGCCGGGCCCCATGTCAATCAACCGGTCGGCCGCGAGCATCACCGACGGATCGTGTTCGACCACGACCAGCGTATTGCCCGCGTCGCGCAGCCGCTGCATCGCCTCGACGATCCGCGTGAGATCGCGCGGATGCAGGCCGATACTCGGTTCGTCGAGCACGAACAGGGTTTTCGTGAGCGACGTGCCGAGCGCCGTCGTCAGGTTGATCCGCTGCACCTCGCCGCCCGACAGCGTGCGGCTCTGCCGGTCGAGCGTCAGGTAGCCGAGCCCCACGTCGCACAGGTATTTCAGGCGCGTGCGCACCTCGGCGAGCAGCAGCTTCAGCGCATCGTCGAGCAGCGCGCTCGGCAGCGTGATGTCGTCGAAGAAGCGGCGAATGCGCTCGATCGGCAGCAGCATCAGGTCGTGCACGGTCAGGCCCGGCAGCGCTTCGAGCTGCGCGCGACTCCAGTCGACGCCGCGCGGCATGAAGCGGCCGGCCGGCGCGAGCACGCCGTCGGCGTTTTCCTTCGAGCCGAGCCGCCATTGCAGCGACTCCGTCTTCAGGCGCGCGCCGCCGCACACGTCGCACGGCGTGTAGCTGCGGTATTTCGACAGCAGCACGCGGATATGCATCTTGTACGCTTTCGACTCGAGATAGCCGAAGAAGCGCTTCACGCCGTACCACTGGCTCTGCCACTTGCCGTTCCAGTCCGGCGACCCGTTGACGACCCAGTCGCGCTCGGCGTCCGACAGCTCGGACCACGGCGTGTCGCGCGGGACGCCGGCTTTCGCCGCGTAGCGCATCAGGTCGTCCTGGCATTCCTTCCAGGCAGGGGTCTGCATCGGCTTGATCGCGCCGCCGCGCAGCGTCTTGCGCGCGTCGGGGATCACGAGGCCGAGATCGACGCCGATCACGCGGCCGAAGCCGCGGCAGGTTTCGCATGCGCCATATGCCGAATTGAACGAGAACAGCGCCGCCTGCGGCTCCGCGTAGCGCAGGTCGCTGTCGGGATCGTGGAGCCCGGTGGAGAAGCGCCATACCTGCGGCTCGGCAACCGCGTTCTCTGCGTCGGCCGGCAGCACATAGACATTCACGCGCCCGCCGCCGCGCTTCAGCGACGCCTCGATCGCCTCGACCACGCGTACCTTGTCGGCGCCCTGCACGCGGAAGCGGTCGGCCACCACGTCGAGCACCTTGCGCGGCCCGGTGGGCGACGCGACCTCGCGCTGCGCCTGCACGCGCGTATAGCCGCTCGCCGACAGCCACTGCGCGATTTCTTCATCGGACACCGCTTCCGGCAGCTCGACCGGGAACGTGACGACGACGCGCGGATCGTCCGCCTGCGTGCGCGCGACGAGCTCCGCGTAGATCGTCTCCGGCGTGTCGTGCCGCACCTGCCGCGCGGTCTTGCGGTCGAACAGCTCGGCCGCGCGCGCGTACAGCAGCTTCAGGTGATCGTTCAGCTCGGTCATCGTGCCGACGGTCGAGCGCGAGCTGCGCACCGGGTTGGTCTGGTCGATCGCGATGGCCGGCGGCACGCCGTCGACACGTTCGACCTGCGGGCGATCCATCCGGTCGAGGAACTGCCGCGCGTACGCGCTGAACGTCTCGACGTAGCGCCGCTGGCCTTCCGCGTACAGCGTGTCGAACACGAGGCTGGACTTGCCGGAGCCCGACGGGCCGGTGACGACCGTCATCTCGCCGGTGCGCAGGTCGAGATCGAGATTCTTGAGGTTGTGCTGACGTGCTCCGCGAATGCGGATCAGATTGCTGGATGACAATTTGCCTGCCCGTCTGAATGAGTTAGCCAGAGTGCTCGGTGCCGGAACGCTGCGGCGGATGCCCGCAGGCGCGGCGCACGGGCCGCCACGGTTACACGTGTGCGGCTCGATTGCGACGGACACTATACTGTATATTCATACAGTTTTCCATGACGACCCTGGCGCCGTCATGGGCAGGCGGGCGGCGAGGGAGCGAGATGCCTGCCGAACAGGCCACCCGCTGCGTGCCGGTTCGCAGCGGTCATGGGCGCATCCCGCCAACCATTCGAATCCCCCGTCTCCGGCTGACGACGGGTGCAGCCCTCCCCGCGTGTAACGATCGAAAAGTTAACTTGTAGAAGTTGTGACGCATTAGTAGCATTTGCTACATGAATACTTTATCGATCTGGTCGCTCCTCGTTCTGACCCTTCCGACAGAAAACGCGACGGCCCGCATGCGGTTCTGGCGTGCGCTGAAGGCGAAGGGGTGCGCGGTGCTGCGCGACGGCATCTACCTGCTGCCGTACACCGCAGAGCATGAGGCGACCCTGCGCGAGCTCGCGGCGGCGATCGCCGACAGCGGCGGCACGGCCCACCTGTTGCGCGCGCCCAGTCTCGACGCGTCACAGGAACAGGAATTCCGCGCGCTGTTCGATCGCGACGCCGACTACGCGACCTTCACGCGAACCCTCATCGACGCGCGCAAGACACTGGCCGGGCAGTCCCCCACGGAGCTCACCCGCCTGCTGCGTCGCCTGCGCAAGGATTTCGACGCCATCCGGGCGATCGACTATTTCCCGGGCGATTCGGCCACCCGTGCCGAAGTCGCGCTGCAGGATTTCGTCGCGCTGGTCGACACCGTGCTGTCGCCGGGCGAGCCGCACGCCGCCGACCGCCCGATCCGTCCGCTGGCGACCAACGAATATCAAGGCCGAACCTGGGCGACACGGCAACGGATGTGGGTCGATCGCGTCGCGAGCGCGTGGCTGATCCGTCGATTCATCGACGCGCGCGCCCGCTTCCTCTGGCTGGCGGCGCCGGCGGATTGCCCGGTCGATGCGCTCGGCTTCGATTTCGACGGTGCGACGTTCACGCACGTCGGCGAGCGCGTGACATTCGAGGTGCTACTCGCCAGTTTCGGACTCGAAGACGACGCCGCGCTGATGCGGCTCGGCGAGATCGTGCACGCGCTCGACGTAGGCGGCCCCGCCGCGCCCGAAGCGGTGGGCTTCGAGGCCGTGATGGCCGGCACGCGCCAGCGCACGGAGAACGACGATCAGTTGCTCGAGCAGATGGGCGCCGTGCTCGACGCCCTGTACGCGCACTTCACGTCGAACGGCAAAAACCCAACCACGGCCAGATCATGACTCCTACCGTCGCCACCACCGAACCGACCTACTCGCTGGGCGAGCTGGTCGCCTACATGCTGCGTCTCGGCACATTCGGTTTCGGCGGGCCGGTCGCGCTCGCGGGCTACATGCGTCGCGACCTGGTCGAGCGTCGCGGCTGGATCACGGAGGCCGACTACAAGGAAGGCCTCACGCTGGCCCAGCTCGCACCGGGGCCGATGGCGGCCCAGTTGGCGATCTATCTCGGCTTCGTCCACTACCGCCTCCTCGGCGCGACGCTGGTCGGTTTCGCGTTCGTGCTGCCATCGTTCCTGATGGTGGTCGCGCTCGGGTTCGCGTACGCGCATTTCGGCGGGCTGTCGTGGATGCAGGCCGTCTTCTACGGCGTCGGCGCGGCGGTGGTCGGCATCATCGCGATGAGCGCGTACAAGCTCACGACCAAGACCGTCGGCGACGACAAGCTTCTCTGGGCGATCTTCCTGACCTTGGCCGCGGTGACCTTCATCACGGAATCGGAAATCGCGTGGCTGTTCGTCGCTGCCGGCCTGATCGGCTGGCTGTGGCGTGCTCCACCGAAGTGGCTGCACAAGGGCGGCCCGAATGCCGTTGCCGCTGCCCAACTACCCGCAGTCAGCGGGTGGCTGAGCGGCATCGATTTACCGCAGCTCGTTCAGCTCGGTGCTTTCTTCATGAAGGCGGGTGCGTTCGTGTTCGGCTCCGGACTCGCGATCGTGCCGTTCCTCTATGGCGGCGTCGTCACCGAGCATCACTGGTTGAACGACAGGCAGTTCGTCGACGCCGTCGCGGTCGCGATGATCACGCCCGGCCCGGTCGTGATCACCGTCGGCTTCATCGGGTATCTGGTCGCGGGATTCCCGGGCGCACTCGTCGCTTCGCTCGGCACGTTCCTGCCTTGCTATCTGTTCACGGTCATTCCGGCGCCTTACGTGAAGAAATACGGGCACCGGCCGGGCGTCAAGGCGTTCGTGAACGGCATCACGGCGGCGGCCGTCGGGGCGATCACGGGCTCCGTTCTCGTGATCGCGAAGCGATCGATCGTCGATATCCCGACTGCGCTGCTCGCCGTCGCCACCGTGCTTTTGCTGTGGCGCTTCAAGAAATTGCAGGAACCGGTGATCGTGATCGCTGCCGCCGTCATCGGGCTCGTGGCGTTCCCGCTGCTTCATCACTGACTCGAGTCGACGTGCGGTGGAGGTGACGTACCGGATGAACGCGCGGGCAAGCGATCGCCACAGATACGGCTCGATTTCGGCTGACACGATACGGTATCTCCATGCAGCCACCGATGAAGGCGGTTCGCGCGACCGTGACGGTCAAGGAGATCCTCGCGAACCGGCGTCGGGTCGTGCTGGAAACCTGCTTCGAAGTGAACGGGCTCGTCGTCGTGGAAGGCACGGCGGCCGTCATGCCCACGAACGCCGAAGCCCGCCGGAAGGAAGCGGAAAACGCCCAGGATCACGAGGCTTGACGGTCGCGCGGAGCGGGACGGCCGGCGGCGTCGGGCTCGCGATGTACGGTCACGCGAGCCGCTTCGCGCGGGATGATCCGCGTCCACGAATCCGGTCGCGATGCGTCACACGGAAACCGGCTCAGCCGGCCGCCGCCATCGCGTGGGCAACGCACGTCCGGGCCAGCACGTCGGTCGGGTCGACCAGCGTTGCCCGACTGCCGTTTCGCGTCACGTATTCGCCGCCGGGCAGCAGGATCGGCAGCTCGGTACACCCGAGCACGATCACGTTCACGCCTTCGGCAATCAGCGCGTCGACGGCAGCGTCGATATCGTCCTTGCACTGTCCGGCCGTAAAGCCCGCCTTGACACCCGCCTTTCCGTAGATCGCTTCCATCACGCGCGCCTGCAACGCCGGGGCGGGCGCGACTTGCCGGAGTCCTTGCTGCGCCAGCGCCTTTTCATACACCCCGCTTTCGATCGTGCCGGATGTCGCCAGTACACCGACGTCGCTTAGCGCCGGGTAGGTGTCGCGTAAGTGAGCGACGGTGACGGTCAGCATGTTGACGATCGGGATGTCGAGATACGGCTGGATCCGCTCGACGAATGCATGCGCGGTATTGCACGGAATCGCGATGACGTCCGCATCGCCGTCCTCGAGCTTCTTGCAGGTCGCGTACAAGGCGATCGTCGGGTCCACGCCGACACCTAAAAGATTCTCGGTTCGATCGGGGATTTGCGGATTCTGTTCGACCAGCAGCTTGATATGGTCCTGATCGCGCGACGCCGGTGTGTTTCGAACGATCTTGTCCAGGAAATCGACCGTTGCGGCCGGACCCACGCCGCCGACCACGCCGATCTTGAACGTCGATGCACGGGAGCCGTGCGGCGCCGATACCGCGTACTGCGCGTAGGCGAGATTCGAATCGATCAACGGCACCGGCAACGGGCCGATTTCATCCGCGACCAGCGCAATCTCGGTCAGCCCCGGGACGATGACCTGCACGCCCTGATCGACCAGGTCCTCGCAGGCGCGGCGCAACAGCTCGACCGGCCGCCCTCGAAGCGTGCCGCGCTTGATGCCGTCGGCACCGTAGACGGCTTCCGTCACGAGATCGACGCCGTCGTACGAACGCGGATGGACGATGTCGAATGGCGGCGACGGGAAATACGCATCGAAGAGCCGCTTGTCCCGCACGTAATCGGAAGCGAGCACGCCGATGCGTGTCGCGTCGGGATACTTGCGTTGCACATGGCTGCGAACGGCTTCGACGATATCCACGATCGGCAGCTTCGTATTCGCTTTCAGCTCGTCGATGAACGTGTGGCTCAGGAAACACGGGAGCACGACCGTCGTCACGCCGCGCGCCTCGAACGCCCGGATCATGTCGAACACGTACAGCTTGCGTTCGATGGTCGCGGCACTGCCCGACCCCGCGCCATTGAACGGGTATTGCTCGAAAATCGCTTCGACATGCTCATCGTCGGACGACGCCGGCGTCGCCTTCACCATCTTGAAGAACACGTCGGCACTCCCCAGCGGCCCGAGGCCGCCGACCACGCCGAATTTTCTTCGGGTGTTCATGCTGGCCGTGCCCATCATGCATTCAGCTCCGGCTCGTCGAATACGGCGCCGTTCGACTTCACGGCTCGCCGGCCCTCCCACTTCGCGATCACGGCTGTCGCCACGCTGTTGCCGATCACGTTCGTCATCGTGCGCCCCATGTCGAGGATCTGGTCGATCGCGAGGACCATCGCGACGCCGGCCACCGGCAGATGGAACATCGGCGCGACCGCCGCGACCACGACCACCGAGCCGCGCGGCACGCTCGCCATGCCCTTGCTGCTCAACATCAGCACCAGCAGCATGAACACCTGCTCCGACAGCGGCATGTGCACGCCGAACGCCTGGGCGATGAAGATGGCGGCAAACGCCTGGTACATCATCGAACCGTCGAGGTTGAATGCGTAACCCAGCGGCAACGTGAAACCCACCACCTTCTTGTCGACGCCGAACCGCTCGAGCTGCTCGGTCAGGCGCGGATAGGCGGCCTCGCTGCTCGCGGTCGAGAAGGCGATCAGCGCCGGTTCGCGCACGGCCTTCAGCAGGCTCACGACGCGCCGACCGAGAAACGCATAGCCGGCGCCGATCAGCAGCATCCAGAGGACGATCAAGCCGAGATAGAACGCGCCGATCAGCTTTCCATACGTGTAGATCACGTCGAGCCCGCGCAGCGTGACCGACGACGCGATCGCACCGAATACGCCGAGCGGCGCCGCGCGCATCACGTAGTTCGTCAGGCGCAGCATCACCGGCACCATCCCGTCGATCGACTGGATCACGACGCCGACGCGCTTGTCGTGTTTGAGCGCACTCAGCGCGACGCCGAGAAAGACCGAGAACACCAGGATCTGCAGGATGTCGTTGCGCGCCATCGCGTCGAGCAGGCTGGTCGGGAACGCATGCGTGATCACGTCCCGGGCGTTCAGCGCGGCCGTATTCAAGCCGGTATTGGCCTCGCCGGCGGTTGCCGTGAGATTCAGGCCGGCGCCCGGCTGCAGCGCATTGGCCATGACGAGGCCCAGGCTCAGCGAAATCAGCGACGCGCAGATGAACCACCCGATCGAGCGCAGGCCGATGCGCCCGACGTCCTCGCCACTGTCCATGCCGGCCAGGCCCGACACGAGCGTCACGAACACCAGCGGCGCGATGATCATCTTGATCAGGCGCAGGAAGATGTCGGTGACGATCGAGAAATAGCCGGCAGTCGTCTTGAGCGCGCCCGGGTCCGCGATGTGGGTGTGGCAGAGATAGCCGGCGACGACACCGAGAATCATGCCGACTGCGATGCTTAAGGTAAGGCGATTTTTCATGTCCATCCGTCCGTGGTGGCACCCGGCCGCCGGAAGGCGGGCCGCCGCTGCGATGCAGGCAGCGCGACGCGGGTCACGCATCACATCTGCCGTTGGAACGAATGGTAGGGATCGTCGATAAAACCGTGATGCCGGTGCGACATGGCGGTATGCGAGCGCCGCATAAGGCGGGAAAACCCTGACTCAGCCGAGCCGCGAAGGCGCCGCGCGCAGGTGCTGCCAGAGCGTGTCCAGGAATTCACTCCGATTGGACACGTCGCGATACACGCGCAGTTCGACGTCGAGGTTCCACGCCGCCGGCCCGGCCGGCACGAGTTCGCCGGCCGCCAGTTCCGCCGTGATCGCGCTCCGGGGCAGCCACGCGACACCCTCGCCTTCCATCACGAGTTTCTTCAGCACCTCGGCCATGTCGGATTCGTAGTGCAGTTGCAAGGCCGGCGCATCCGGTGCGCGACCGAGCAGCAGCGCGAGGCACCGCCCGAAGTAACTGGTTTCCGTATAGGAAATCAGCGGCAGCGGATGCTGCTTCGTCCCGGGAAGACGAAAGGCCGGCGCGGATCGACGGTTGGGCCTGCATGCCGGCATCAGCGTGTCGAGGCCCACGGTCAGGTGTTCGTATTTCACCGGATCGAGATGGAGCGGCAGTTCCGGGTGGTGATACGCAAACATGAGCTCGCAATTGCTGTTGACGAGCATCAGGATCGAATCGTGGACATTGGTCGGAATCACGCGCGCCCGCACTTCGCCGAAATGCGGCGCGAGCGCCTTGAGCCACGCCGGCAGGAAACTCAGCGCGATCGTGTGGCCCGCGGCGATCTGCAGGCTCTTGCCGGCGATCCGCTGCTCGGTGCGGATGATCGCGCGCGTGTCGAACAGGCGGCTGAGCACATCTTCGGCCGTCTCGCGAAACAGGCGGCCCGCCGGCGTCAGCACCGGCGGAAAGCTGCTGCGGTCGATCAGTTCGGCCCCGATCCACTGTTCGAGCGACTGGATGCGACGGCTGAAACCCGACTGCGTGACGTTGCGGAACTCCGCTGCCCGGGAAAAGCTTTGATATTGAGCGAGGGCGAGGAAATCCTCGATCCATTTGATTTCCATATCGGCCTTGGAGGATCGCGGTGGGATCGGCCTGCGCGTCACCGAAGTCGGGGGGACGCGCAGGCCGGCGGACGCTCACATTGTATGTGCTCGATCCGGCGCATCGCGTCGGCGTTTGCCATGGCGCCCGTGGCCGATCTGGACGTCGCCGTTCTGCGGGCTCGCCGACGGCGACGATATGCGCGGGCGACAACCCCGGCGGCGACGGCATTTCAGTTGCACGGCCGCCAGCCCATCCCTGCCTGGCTAAGCCTTCTTCGTATAACTGTTGCACCAGCCTTTCGCACTCACCTGCTTGCCGCCGAAAATCGCGCACGCCCCCGTCGTGGCGCCGGCCTTGCCCTGGAAGAACCGACAATTCGCACAGGCCTCGCCTGCCTGGAATTTCGGGTACTTCGCATGATCGACCCGTCCGGCATCCGCCTTGTAGCCGAGCGCCTGGGCATTGGCATCGGCTTCCTGCACGACACCGGCCCCGGCATCCGCCGCCGTCGCGCGGCGTCCAACGGCGAGCGCGGAAGCGAGCACGGTGGTGACTGCAACGAAACGTCGGCGTGAAAATTTCATGGTTCCCCCTTCAGGTTCGCGTGAACGGATGTCCGGAATGCGCCGTTCCCCGATGACGAAACGCCGCCCGCTCCTAGACGGCGCCCGTCGATCGCGCAGGCATCGCGCCCATCACGCCGACGCACGCTCGACGACGGAATCAGCGAAAGAACAACGCCCGCATCCCGAACGTGTGATGCGCTTCCGCCGCCATCAGCACCATGAGCACCAGCAGGCTCAGCGGCGGGATCAGGATCGCGTACACGAGCGCCAGCCGCTCCCACATCATGTGCATGAAGATCGACACGATCAGCCCGGCCTTCGCGATCATCAGCACGACGATCAGCACCCAGCGCATCAGGCCCTGCACGTTGAAGTAGTCGACCAGGTACGACAACGTGCTCAGCACGAACAGCAGGCCCCAGATCTTCAGGTAGAGGCCGATCGGATGCTGCTGGCCGTGCGCGGCGTCGGGTCGATCGGCGGGATCGGTATGCTCCATGGCTGCCTCACCACAAATAGAACAGCGCGAAGATGAACACCCACACCAGGTCGACGAAGTGCCAGTACAGCCCGGCGATCTCGACGATCTGGAAGTTGCCGTGCTCGGTGAATCCGGGCTGCAGGATCTTGCGCGCGATCAGCAGCAGGTAGATCACGCCGCAGGTCACGTGAAAGCCGTGGAACCCGGTGATCGTGAAGAAGCACGCGCCGAACTGCGCCGCGCCGAGCGGATTGCCCCACGGGCGGATGCCTTCACGGAAGATCAGGTTGCTCCATTCGAACGCCTGCAGCGACACGAAGGTCGCGCCCAGCAGCGCGGTCGCCAGCAACAACGCGGCGGCGGGCCGTGCGTTGCGCCGGTAGCCGAAGTTGACGGCCATCGCCATCGTGCCGCTGCTGCTGATCAGCGTGAACGTCATGATCGCAATCAGCAGCAACGGCACTTCCACGCCGCCCACGCTGAGCCCGAACACTTTCGCGGTATCGGGCCATGGCGCCGTGGTCGACATGCGCACCGTCATGTAGCCGATCAGGAAGCTGCTGAAGACGAAGGTGTCCGACAGCAGGAAGATCCACATCATCGCCTTGCCCCACGGCACCCTGAAGGCTTCGCGGTCGGACGACCAGTCGGTGACGATGCCGCGCCAGCCGTCGGGCCGCGCGTCGGCGGGCGGCAGCGCGGACGATTCGGCTGTGGATTCGGTGTGAGCCGTGGGCGCGGTCATGGCGCGGCTCCGTATAGCGGCCCGCAGACGGCGGCGACGATCCCGGGGGTCAACCACTGCATCGCCGCCAGCAGCACGAGCCAGACCGCGAGCAGGAAATGCCAGTAGCGCGCGCACAGCGCGATGGCCCGTTGGGCCCGGAACGGGTCCGCGCGCCGGAGTTGCGCGATCGTCACGGCCCACGCCGCCAGCCCGCCCAGCACATGCACCCCGTGCAGGCCGGTGAGCAGGTAGAGGAAGCTGTTGGACGGATTGACGGTGACCGTCTCTCCGGCTGCCGACAGCGTCTGCCACGCAACCAGCTGCCCGATCACGAACACGGCCGCCAGCACGCCGCCGGCTGCCAGCCACACCGTGCGGGACGGGCCGATCCGCCGGGCGCGCTGCATCGCGATGCTGGCCAGCGCCAGCGCGCCGGTGTTCCACCCCAGCAGCGCCGGATGCGGGATCGGCTGCCAGTCGGGTTCACGCATGCGCATCGCATAGGCGAACAGCAGCAGCGAGAACAACGTCGTCGCCACCGCCATGAACACGGTCAGGCCAGTGCGGCCCGCATTCGGCAAGCCGGGTGGCGCATCGGGAACGAAGGGGCGCGGCAGCGTGGTCATTCGTGTGCCTCGCCCGGGTGCAGCGTCGGATGGGCCGCTTTGGATTGAGGCGCCGTCGCCGGCGGCTGGTTTTGCGGCACGAAGTCTTCCTCCTGCCCCGGCGGACTGTATTCGTATGCCCAGCGGTAGACGACGGGAAGCGTCGGCCCCCAGTTGCCGTGTACGGGCGGCGTTTGCGGCGTCTGCCATTCGAGCGTGGTGGCGCGCCACGGGTTGCCGTCCGCACGCCGCCCGTGGCGAAGGCTCCACGCGAGGTTGAACAGGAACAGCAGCTGTGCCGCCGCGACGATCAGCGCGACGATCGTGATGAACGTGTTGAGCGTCTGCGCCGAATGCGGAATGAAGCTGTAGCCCTGATACGCGTAATACCGCCGCGGCATGCCGAGGATGCCGAGATAGTGCATCGGGAAGTAGATCGCGTAGGTGCCGACGAAGGTGATCCAGAAGTGCGCGCGCCCGAGCGTGTCGTCGAGCAGGCGGCCCGTCACCTTCGGGTACCAGTGATACAGGCCGCCGAACACCACGAGGATCGGCGACACGGCCATCACCATATGGAAGTGCGCGACCACGAAATACGTGTTCGACAGCGGGATGTCCACGCTCACGTTGCCGAGGTATAGCCCGGTGAGCCCGCCCAGCACGAAGGTGCTGATGAAGCCGATCGCGAACAGCATCGGCACGGTCAGGTGGATATCGCCGCGCCACAGTGTCAGCACCCAGTTGTAGACCTTGAGGGCGGTCGGGACGGCGATGATGAGCGTCGTGGTGGCGAAGAAGAAGCCGAAGTACGGATTCATGCCCGCGATGAACATGTGGTGCGCCCAGACCACGAAGCTCAGCGCGCCGATGATCACGATGGCCCACACCATCATCCGGTAGCCGAAGATGCTCTTGCGCGCGTGCGTGCTGATGAGATCCGACGCGATGCCGAAGGCCGGCAGCGCGACGATGTAGACCTCCGGATGCCCGAAGAACCAGAACAGGTGCTGGAACAGCAGCGGGCTGCCGCCGGCGTGCTTGAGCGTCTGCCCCATCGACACCACGGCCGGGACGAAGAAACTGGTGCCGAGCGTCCGGTCGAACAGCATCATCACCGCCGACACGAACAGCGCCGGAAACGCCAGCAGCGCCATGATGGTCGCGATGAAGATGCCCCACACCGTGAGCGGCATGCGCATCAGCGTCATGCCGCGCGTGCGTGCCTGCAGCGTGGTGGTCACGTAGTTCAGGCCGCCCATCGTGGCCGCGACGATGAAGATCGCCAGCGACACGAGCATCAGCACGATGCCCCATTCCACGCCCGGCGTGCCCGGCAGGATCGCCTGCGGCGGATACAGCGTCCAGCCCGCACCGGTCGGCCCGCCCGGCACGAAGAAGCTCGCCACCAGCACCAGCACGGCCAGCAGGTAGACCCAGTAGCTCAGCATGTTGAGAAACGGGAACACCATGTCGCGCGCGCCGAGCATCAGCGGGATCAGGTAGTTGCCGAAGCCGCCCAGGAACAGCGCCGTCAGCAGGTAGATCACCATGATCATCCCGTGCATGGTGACGAACTGGTAGTAGTGGTTCGCGTCGATGAACGCGAACTTGCCCGGAAAGCCGAGCTGCAGCCGCATCAGGTCCGACAGGACGAGGCCGACCAGGCCAATCGCGATGGCCGTCATCGCGTACTGCACGGCGATGACCTTGTGGTCCTGGCTCCACACATAGCGGGTCCAGAAGCTATGCGGGATGGGGTCGGTATGCGCGTAGGTCATGGCGTCTGCTCCGTCTGCTTCGTCCGTTCCGCTAGGGCTGGGCGGCGGTGCCGGCGGGCGTCCCGCCTTGCGCCTCGATATAGGCCACCAGCGCGCTCAGTTCCTGCTCGCTCAGGTCGAAGTGCGGCATGATCGGCGAGAAGCCCTTCACGACGCGAGCCGTCGGATTGCGGATGAACGCGCGCAAATAGGCTTCGTCCACCTTCGCGGTGCTGCCGTCGGCCATCGTTTCGGTCTTGCCGTACAGGCCCTTCCAGGTCGGGCCGACGAGCGGGCTGCCGTCCACGGTATGGCAGGCGACGCAGCCCTTGGCTGCCGCGAGCGTCTTGCCCAGGTTGGCCAGCGCCTGCGCGCTGCCGCCCGCGGCGGCGGGTGCGGCCTGCACGTGGGCCATCTGCTGCTGCGCGAACGTGGCCTGCTGCGCCAGCCAGCGCGAGAACGCGGCTTCGTCTTCCACCACCACCACGCCGCGCATGCCGGAATGCCCGATCCCGCAGAGCTGCGCGCACAGGATGTCGTAGCGCCCTGCCTGGGTCGGCGTGAACCAGAAGGTGGTCACCATGCCCGGCACCATGTTCATCCGCGCCCGGAACGGCGGAACGTAGAAGTCGTGCAGCACGTCGCGCGACCGGGCCAGGACCTGGACCGGCCGGTTGAGCGGCAGGTGCACCTCGGGACCGTCGATCAGGTAGTTGTCACGGCCGTTCGGGTCGGCGGGGTTCAGGCCGAACGGGTTGTCGTTGCTGATGTAGCGCACGTCGGTCGTGCCCAGCTTGCCGCCAGGCCCGGCGAAGCGAAAGCGCCATTGCCATTGCTGGCCGAGCACCTCCATCTGCAGCGCGTTGCGCGGCGGCCGGATGTAGTCCGCGTAGACGAACAGGCCCGGCGCCAGCAACGCCGCCACGCCGACGATGGTCAGGCCGATCAGCCACCATTCCAGTTTCCGGTTGTGCGGTTCGTAGGCCGCACGATGCCCGCTGCGGTGGCGATAGCGCACCAGGGCGACCACGATGAACAGGTTGATGGCGATGAAGAATGCGCCGGTGATGACGAGCGTGATCGTCAGCATGTCGTCCATGCGCACCCAGTTCGACGCGATCGGCGTGATCCACCACGGACTGGCAAAGTGAAACCCCACCGCCAACAGGATGATCAGGACCAGGGCAATCGCAAGGGCCATAGGCCGCCTCGCTGCATCTCACTCGCCGGCGCCGCCGGCACCCGGTTCCGTGTCGCCCGTGGGCGCCGCGTGTTCAAGCGCGGCGCGGCGGGAGACGCGATGGGTCAGTCGTCCACGTTCTGCTTGCGCAATCGCTCCAGCCTGCCGTAGGTGATGGCCGCCACCACGCCGAACAACAGGTTGGCCAGCAAGGGCCCTGAACCGCGCTCGGAGACGAACCACGGGAACACGGCCGTCATCACGTAGAAGTTCCATCCATACGCAACGATCCCGAACGCCAGCCCGATGACGGCTTCCATGCCCACGCTCGAATCGAAGCGGAAAGGCGCCATGATCGCGGCGAGCATCATCCCCATGATCGCGCCGAGCACGTAGTGCAACAGCAGCGCCATCGCCACGATTTCGAGGTTGAATTGCGTCATCTGGCCGAGCGCGCTGCGGCCCATCACCATCGCGGCGATCTTGTGGGTCGGTTGCCACGGGCTCGAGCCGAGCACCAACGTCGACCAGACGAATTCCAGCGCGATCACCAGCGCGCCGCCCGCGAGACCGGCCACGGCAGCGGCGACCCAGTCGGGCGTACGACGCGCCCAATGGTGCGATTGAATGTGCAGTTCCATACGGCCTCCTTGCCGACGGTTCGACGTTGGCACTTCGATTCCCCCAGGCATTACGCGCGTCGGCCCCGCGTCTCTTGCGCGCTTCGGCATGGCGGACAGGGGTTGCCTGCGCAACGAGCGCACGCCCCGCTCCCCGTGCGGCCCGCGGCCGCGGCCGTGCGCCCGGCGAACCGCGTCGATCGACGCGGTTGTCGGGCAAGCCGATTGGCTGTCGCCTGTCAGGGGAAGATCGGTGACGTCGGTTCGGCGCCCTCCAGGTCCGCCTTCGGAAAATGCTGAGCGACCATCTCTTCGATTTCCTGCTCTCGCAATGCCGGCACGTCGGCCATGATCAGGATCTGGCCTGCCTGGATCGCCTCGCGAAATCGCTGGAGTCGCGCGTTCGGCTCGGCGATGCCGATCATCGCGGCGGTCCACGCCCCGAAACCCGCGCCGGCCAGCGTCAAGCCGACGACGGCGCCGCCCGCGATCACGAGCTCCGCCGGCGGAAAGACGAGCGCGACGAGGCCGATCAGCGCACCGGCCGCGCCGCCGAGCGCGACGCCGCGCTCGAGTGCATGCACGACGTCGCTGCTTTGCAGCAACGATGCTTCGGGTAACTGATCGAGTGTGACGCTATGGTCGGCGAGAACGTGGATATGGCGCCAGACGATACGCGCGCGCAATAGATCGTCGACGATGGCCTTCGCCATCTGGGTATCGGGTACGAGGAAATAAAGGCGTCTCATGTTGGCACCCCTTTTCTTGCCATCAACGCGTCCAAGGGACTGCTTTATATTCTATGTCAGCATCGGCAACGTGCCAGGTGCATGCGAGCCGCGGACGGGGTCGCATGCGAGCATTCGGCACGCGTGGCAAGTGGGGTTGAAGCGCGGCGATGTTCGCGGTCGATCGATCCGGGGGGCCCGGGACGTTCGCCCCCGATGGGCGCTAAACGCGTTTGCGCAACGGCGCCAGCAAGTCCCGCAGGCCGTTGTGGTCGATCTCGTGCATCAGCGCGAGCTGCCGTCCGATTTCGCCGCGCGGAAACCCTTCGCGCGCCAGCCAGTTGAGGTAAGGCCCGGGCAGGTCGGCAATCAGCCGGCCTTTGTATTTCCCGAAGGGCATGGTGACGGTGACGAGCTGTTCGAGGTCTGGATTTTGCATGCGGGTATTGTGCACGGCTTTTCGGTCCTGTCGCCGACCTCGCGAAAAGGACTCGGCGAACCACCTGCGCCCCTTTTCTCGCCTGCTAGACTGGAATTCCCCCTGCACACGATGGAGGGAATCATGTTGTCCGTCTACGTCGTGAAGACCGGCGAGCAGTTCCTTTGCACCGCCGAGGATGGCGATATCGGCATGGCGCCGGCGGTTGAGGATGCCACGTCGTTTGGTTCGTATGAGGAAGCGGAAAAGGCGGCACACGTGCATGCCGACCCCGGATACGAAATCGTCGCCGTCTGTGTAATCAGGCACTGACAGGGCGCCCGCTGCCGGGCGCCCGGCGACGAGATGCGGCTCGCAGTTCCGCTGGCGCCACGCGATAGGGGTGGCGCGATGGGCTGTGCCCGGAATGACCTGGCACCGCATGGATGGCGTGCCGGGGTGCTCAGGAGGGGATCGCCGCGCGCGTCGGCAGCTCCGGTGCGTACGCTCCGACGCTACGCGCCCTCCCTGAAACGCCTGGCATCCGGCGCGCACGCCTCGTATGCGGCGCTGCGGGAATTCGGAGCGTCGCTGCTCCGCTGTTATCGCCTCGGCCCTTTCATGCCCTCCGACTCCATGGCCGCATGCCACTCCTCATTCGCCTCGATGGGGTCCATCGCTTCGTCGACCGAGGCCGTCGCGCGCTCGGCGGCGGCTCTGGCTTCGTCTGCCGGGGAGGCAAAATCACCGTCGCCTTCGCGATCGCCATCGCCATCACCGTCGCCCGGGGGATGCAGCATGTCCTTGAGCATCGCGCTTAGCTCCGGCGTGTCCCACGGCAGCCCACGCCGCGTCCGATCCTTGATGTAGTGCCTCACTTCCGCGTCCTGCTCCACGGTCAGCGGCAGCCCTCGGAAGGTGCTTTGGGGGCCAGCGTCGATCATCGCTTTCTCCTGTTTCTAGGGCATTTTCAGTGTACTCGCCATTGCAAGCCCGTGAGCAGCGATTACGGCGCGCTTGCGGCGGATCAAACGTGTGGGGACGACAGGCGAGTGGCGGTGAATTTCAGGCACCCGACTATAGGGGCGAGTGCCTGAAATTCGCCGTCAACCTTGAGCACGCGATTGCCATGGGTCAATATCGATGAAAGTTTCGCGAGATTTCGGGACCGTTGTCCGGCGGGCTGCGCTTGCGGCCTGGCATGGGGTGCCGCCCTTCACGTCGGGCGGCATTCGGCCAGCTTGAGACGTTCGAGACCAACCGCAGATTCGACGACAATTGGGGGGATGCGCGCTAGCCACCACCCGTTGACCTGCACCTGACGTTGCGTACATTCAATGCCGACGCGCAGCAGTCGTGTCAAGGTTCGGAGAGGGAGACTCTCGGTTGGCCACAAAACTGTTGGAGAAAACGTAATGGTAGGTTGGAAAATCCAGCCATTCGCGTCCTGATTGACGTATACGGAACCAGTTTGGGTGAAACTCCGGTCGGGCAATGAAGGGGCTTGTGCGTTTCCTGATTGCGTTGATATTGAGCGGCAATCGTCAGGTGCTGACCAAGTGACTTTGTGGCACCTTGGCATCTGTTTGCAGGGTGGCGGTCCTAAAGCACACCATTTGGGGGGACTTGGATCGCGTCCGTGCCGATTTCTCGCTTCACGATTCACTCGTTTGGAGGGGCTACCCTCATGACACCTTTTTTGAGATTGCTTCCGGGGATCACGTTTCCATTTGAATCGCACCAGACAATTAAATTTGGACTATCAGGATCGCGACATTTGAATGAAGGGATATTGGAATTGGATGTCTGCGCAACCGAAATAGCCGAAGCATCATTCGCTGCCCGAGTGATTCCCGAGTCAGCAGCCGATGCCGCTGAGGGAGATGTGACGTTCACCACCTCCACCAAATTTCGGATATGTTCAGATGAGGTGACGAACCCGATGGGATCGGTACGCAATACGCGGTTCGCTTGGGTTGCCGAAAAAGTATTTGGCGGCACGGCAGGTTTAGAGTCCAACGAGATTTTTTTCCCCATGGGTATGCTTTGCGCTCCACTCGGCACAAAACTAACTTGGATCGTATTTTGATTTGTAATTTTCGACTCTACGCCGCCGCCTACGGTGAACGGGCCAATTCCCAATGACACTTGCCCATTTGCGTCGACAAGGTACTTGATGTCTATTGTGAAAGTGTCGCCGGGATCAGTGCCGGCATTCGCCAATCGATCCACCGCAGAAAAACATGGTAATTGACTGTCGTTGACTTGATCTCTCTGTGCGGCAGCTATCAGTCCTTGTCTGAGTGTCAAGAGTGCTTGAGCTATAGGAGCATCGTCAATGCTCGATTTATTCAGAGAGGGATTGGTATATATGTTTGAGTAGTATCCATCTGGCTCAAGCCACTCACTAAAGACAAGCGTGCTGGTTGAAACGTTTTCTAGTGAAAGCGATGGCTTGATTGTCAGGATTGGACTGGTTTTCCCGCTTGCGTTTCCCGATGTGGTTGTGTCCGCGACCGTAAGCAGAGTGACTTTTACTCTGGAAATATCAAAATCCACGGAACCGTTCCCACACCAGTACCCGTCTGCAGCTGCAGTCGTCGCTATCTGAGCTTTATTTTTTTGAACCAAATAGACGCCAACCTGACGCTTTATGTCGGTCTGAACGTCTTGAACCTTGTCAAGTCGAACGGCAGTTACGGTAGTTCCACATCCCCAAAGAAATACAGAAAGCAATGGGCAGATAACTGTTAAATTCGAGAAACTGCGCCGTATGCGTACCGCCATCATGTTGATCCCCTAGCCAATTTTTTCTTGAATATTATTCTAAGTAAAAGTGAGCTTAGTACAGTTTTCCGACAATTCAAGATGCATTTGGAATGACGGTGACGTGCAAGTAAACGTAAGGCGGAGGATTGTTTGTTTATCGGTCGCGGCTTCAGATGCATGAGTCGAACCGCCGAGGCTTGCCAACGGCAGTCGGCAACATCAGCACGTTCACCGCGACAGCCTCCGCACGATCTCGATCAGGGTTCCGGCGGGAATGCCGCCGCTCACGTGCAGTCGTGCATCGCCGCACTCGATCTTATACACATGATCGACGGGGGGCGGTGGGCATGCTGGCACTCCGGATGGCCAAACTTAACGGTTAGTTACCGACGGGACCGGGAACTCGCTTACGCCAGGCGCGATACGAATGGCCAGTTTCGAGAAAGCCGGGAGTCCCTTGTGGGTCGAAAATGCCTATTCACTGAACCCGACACCAGACGTTCAATACAGATCCTCAGCCGAACGTCCGCAAGGTAGCGTCAAGTCGACCTGCCGCGGCCAACACGTGAACGCCTGCAACCGCCGGGCACTTGCCGCTCAGCCTATAGGCACGGGGCCACTGATATCCGGTTGAACAGTCGCCGAGGCTGCGCGAGCTTCAACGGCGGTAGTGGATCGATTGATCGCCATGTCCTCCACGAAACAATCGACAACCTGGAACTATACTGGGCAACCTGGAGGCTTCCATGACCGATCACGACAGACTGCATCCACTCCGTCCGCTCCTGAAAAATTGGGTTTGGGAGCATGGTCGAATCGGGACTCGCTATCTCCACTGCGTAGATGGCGAAATCAGGTTTGACGAGGGCAAGAAGTCGCATTTCGCGGCCGAGAAATATATCTATGTGCCCCTCGGCAAGGGCGCCGAAGACGATGCATCTGCGGAGGGTCCTGCGATCCATGAGGCTGGACTCGCCCGGTTTTTGCGGGCCGCGCAGTTGGGTACGCCGGAGGAAGCCGGTTCTGCAGCGGATGTCCAGCGCGCAGTGCAGGACTGCGTGGAGATTGGCCTGTTCAGCGCATATCAATGGGAGGCCCGAAAGGCGTTTGCCCGATACGCGCAGGAACCCATGTTCGATGACGAGATCCGCGCGGCGGTTGTCGACGACATCCGGCGTATTTACGTCGGCATGCGGGAGCAACTGGCGCTGTACGATTTCAGTGTGCTCCACGGCTTGCCCACGCCGCTGCTCATCGGCGACACGCCCTTCATCGACTGGCGCGTGCGTGCCAGTCCCGCACTTCCGTTTGTATCGCTCCCGCTGGGTCCTTACTGTCTGCTGGTAGGCGCGCCGTCAGGCAGGAAAAGCCGAATCGCGCCGGTCGTCTGGAAGGCCGCTGCCGCGATGGGCCCGTTGAAGGATCACAACCGCCAAATCGAGGCGCAGGCACGTCTGTGGCTGGTGGCGACCACGGATGACCAACTCGTCGCCGCGCAAAGCCGCATTGCCGCGGCCATCGGCTCCAGGCAAGGGAATGAGAAACCCTGAACGAAGTTGACCTTAAGCAGATCGTCGGCGGTGGCTGAGTGAAAGACCGGCACGTGAAGCCGACCGGCTCGCCATCGACGCGTGATGCAATCACCGTGATACCGGATGCATAGTGGCCGAGCGCCTCACGAAAGCTCAAAGGCTCGATGGCCATGCTGGAAAATGACATGGTGGATACCGAATACCGGGTGCGGTTCGGAAATACCAAGGCGGTGCGTTCCGACAGATTCAGGGAGCCGTTTCAACGCACTCCCTGAAATCTACACGGCCTTCAATTCCCCGATCACACCCTCCAACGTCAGCCTGGAACTAGTTCGAGCATTCCTTGCGGACGATTTCCGCACCCGCGCTCAAAGCACTCAGCTTGCCTCGCGCGACTGCACGCGACAAGGGCGCCATGCCGCAGTTGGTGCAAGGATAGAGCTTGTCGGCGTCCACGAACTGAAGCGCCTTTCGCAACGTAGCGGCGACTTCCTCGGGGGTTTCGATGATATCGGTCGCCACATCGATGGCCCCCACCATCACCTTCTTGCCCCGAATGAGTTCGATCAGATCCATGGGAACGCGCGAGTTGTGACATTCCAGCGAGACCATGTCGATACTGGATTTTTGCAGCTTGGGGAAGGCTTCCTCGTATTGTCGCCACTCCGACCCCAGCGTCTTCTTCCAGTCCGTGTTGGCCTTGATGCCATAGCCATAGCAAATATGCACGGCGGTTTCACACTTGAGACCTTCGATGGCTCTTTCCAGGGTCGCGACGCCCCAATCGTTCACCTCGTCGAAGAAGACATTGAATGCGGGCTCGTCAAATTGAATGATATCGACGCCGGCAGCCTCCAGTTCCCTGGCTTCCTCGTTCAGGATCTTCGCGAACTCCCAGGCCAGTTTTTCGCGACTCTTGTAATGATCGTCGTACAGCGTATCGATCATCGTCATCGGCCCCGGCAATGCCCATTTGATGGGCTGGCTGGTTTGCTGGCGCAGGAACCTGGCATCTTCAACGAAAACCGGGTTCTGTCTCGCCACCGCATCCACGACCGTCGGCACGCTGGCGTCATAGCGATCGCGAATTCGAACGGTCTTGCGGTTCTCGAAATCAACGCCGCTGAGGTGCTCGATGAACGTGGTCACGAAATGCTGGCGCGTTTGCTCGCCGTCACTGACGATATCGATGCCCGCATGTTGTTGCTCTTGCAACGACAGGCGCAACGCATCCTGCTTGCCCTCGATCAACCCGTCGTCTTGCAGTTTCCACGGCGACCAAAGTGTCTCCGGTTGGGCGAGCCACGAAGGCTTAGGCAAACTGCCGGCGGTTGAAGTGGGTAGAATTTTTTTCACGGTAGACGACCTTGCGATTTTTTTAGTCAAAGAGCGTAGTTCACGGACCACTGCTCAAGAATGGCCTGGTATGGCTTGATAAATTGCTCTTCCACGAACCTGCCCTGTTCGATAGCCAGCCGGCTACGCTCGTCCCGATCGTAAACAATTCGGGTGAGCGAAAAATCCTGATGCTTCAAACTCGGCTGGTAGGATTTTCCCGCCGGCGAATTCGCATTGTAAATTTCGGGGCGGTAAATTTTCTGGAAAGTATCCATCGTGCTGATGGTGCCGATGAGCTCCAGATCGGTGTAATCATCCAGCAAATCACCGGTAAAATAAAAAGCCAGCGGCGCGACACTATTCGGGGGCATGAAATAGCGCACCTTCATCCCCATTTTTTCGAAATACTCGTCAGTCAAGGAATACTCGTCCTGCCGGTATTCGATACCCAACACGGGGTGCCGATTTGCCGTCTGATGATAGGTCTTGCTAGTCGAAACGCTCAGGCATATAACGGGCGGTTTCGAGAAATGATCCTTGTAGGCGCTCGACTTCACGAAGGACTTGAACAGATTCCCGTGCAGGTCGCCAAAGTTATCCGGCGTGCTGAAGCCGGGCCGATCCCTGTTGTGCTCCAGCAATACCACACTGAAATCGTAATCTCGCACATAAGAGGAAAAATTATTTCCCGCGATGCCGTCAATGTGCTTGTTGTTTTTTCGATCGAAAATATTCGTCTTCAGTATTTCGATCAAGGGCAGCGCGGCGCTGCTCCTTTCACCGCCGATATTCATTTCGACTGAAATTATTTCAAGCTTGACGGCATAGCGATCGCCTTTAGGATTGTCCCAATGCGCCAGCGCATTGAAGCGATTGTCAATCATCCTGAAGGTATTGCGCAAATTCTCCTGACGACGCTTTCCTCTGGCGAGGTTCGCAAAATTGGTTGTGATGCGCGTATGGTCGGAAGGCTGATAGTCCTCATCGAAACAGACGCTTTTAATAGCAAATGTAAACTCTTGACTCGTCATGATCTTGCGCCCCGGATTCCGAAATGAAACTGCATCTGCTCCATGCCTTTCGATGCGGCTCGCTTTTCTGTTCCGATGAACGAATGTGACGTTGGCCCATGGTCGACTGGATATGAATCGATTTCATCCAACCATGAGCCATGCTCACGGTGCGGTGTGTCGGGTTCACATCGGAAGAAAAGTAACTGGCAGCGATGATATAGTTTCCGTTGCATGAATAAAAATGGATTTATTTCATGCAAACATTAAATTCGTTCATGGAGTAGCCGATGCTGGATCGCAATCATCTGATGGTCGTGCGGGAAGTGGAGCGGCAGGGCTCGCTCACGGCCGCCGCCGATACGCTCAATCTCACGCAGTCGGCGCTCAGCCATGCGGTGAAGAAGCTGGAGCAGCAGCTCGGTACGCCCGTGTGGGCGCGCGAAGGACGGACCATGCGGCTCACGCAGGCCGGACAGTACCTGCTGAGCCTCGCGAACCGGTTGCTGCCGCAATTCGAACTCGCCGAGGAGCGCATGAGGCAGTACGCGCAGGGCGAGCGCGGCACGTTGCGGATCGGCATGGAATGCGCGCCGTGCTATCAATGGCTGCTGAAGGTGGTGTCGCCGTATCTCGCGCACTGGCCGGATGTCGATGTCGACGTGAAGCAGCGCTTCCAGTTCGGCGGCATCGGTGCGTTGATCGGCTATGAAATCGACGTGCTCGTCACGCCCGACCCGCTCAAGAAGCCCGAACTGCATTTTGAGCCGGTGTTCGATTACGAGCAGGTGCTGGTGGTTGCCGACGATCACCCGCTGGCCGAAGAGGCGTATGTCACGCCGGAACAGCTGACGCACGAGGTGCTGATCACGTATCCCGTCGAAACGGACCGGCTCGATATCTACACGCAGTTCCTCACGCCCGCGAACCGGGTGCCGAAGCGCCACAAGGTGATCGAGACGACCGACATCATGCTGCAGATGGTGGCGAGCGGCCGTGGCGTGGCGGCATTGCCTCGCTGGCTCGCGGAAGAATATGCGGGCTGGATGCCGCTTACACCCGTGCAACTTGGAAAGAAGGGGATTGCGAAGCAGATTTTCCTCGGCACGCGCAAGACGGATGACGACGTCGATTATCTTGCGGCGTTTGTCAAGGCTGCGCGGGAGTGGAAATGGGCGGACGCGAAGATGCGAGACTAGTTTTGCATCTGGAACATGAACAAAACGCATGGCTCCCGCAACGGGTCGCTTTCCGCGCCTTCGTGCTTGTCGACCCTTGCTGAAGACGAACCCGTTTCAGCCACGCGACTATTGCAGCCCCGCACCCGGCCGCAGTCCCCCCCATCCCTTTTCACGCGGCAGCACGGGCATTGCTTGCGCCCCGCGCGGCAACGCGTTGGCAGACGCCGATGAACCTACGACATCGGCGCCCGCGGGCCGTCGTGCCGCATCGTCTTCCAGGCGACGTCGGCACCGCACACGCCGGTCGTGACGCGTTGCCCGACTCGGCTGCCTGCGGCGCGGGCGGCACCGCTGTCGCAGGCGAGCTGTCCTTTCTCGACGGCCACGCCTGCGGCAAGCCAGTGGCTACGTCTTACTTCTGCAGCGAGATTTCCACCCGGCGATTGCGCGCCCGCCCTTCGGCGGTCTCGTTCGACGCCGCCGGGTTGGTTTCTCCATGCCCCGTCGCCGCGACCGAATCCGCCTTCAGCCCGTGTTCGCGCAGATACCCCGCGACGGCATCGGCCCGGCGCTTCGACAGGGCCTGGTTGTGTGCATCCGAGCCGGTCGCGTCGGTATAACCGTCCACTTCCACACGCGAGAAATGCCGGTCGCCCTGCTGGTTCAGCAAACTGTCGAGCGCGGCGGTGGCGGCGGGCGTCAGCACGGCGGAGTCGGTCGCGAAGTACGCATCGCCGGTCAGGCTCACCTTCTCGACCGCGGCGGGCGCCGGTGCGGCCGCCGCGGCCACCGGCGCGGGTGCCGCGCCGCACTGGAACACGATCGAGTGCGGATCGGCGCCGTCGCGGTACGGCGTCGTGGAATCGACCTTGCGCACGGTCTCGTTGCCGCACATGCGCGTCGCGACCTTCATGCAGGTATTGGCGCTCGACAGGATGCCGTGACAGTCGACACGGAACGTCCGGATGCCGTCGCGCGGCTGAAGTTCGTATGCGTTGTACGTCGGTCCCGATGCGCTCGAACAGGCCGCGAGGGAAACGACGGACGCCAGCAGTGCAAGATGAATGTTTTTCACGTGAGGACTCCGAAAATGCGAGGGGCGCAGCGCGGGCGGCGCAATGGCGCAGCCGCATCCGCGTGCGTTTGCGTTCGACGCGGTCCGCCCCGGCAGTGCGTGCCGGCGCGAACCGCAGCGCGCGATTACTTCCACTGATACAGCATGCCCGCGCCGACGACGCGCTGGCTGCCGGCGAAGCCGCCGTTCAGCGTCGCCTTCAGGTTTTCCGTGACGCGCGCCTGCACGCCGACCGCCATCGCCTTCTGCCCCTGGAACGTCGCCGTACCGACCCCCATCGCGAAGTTCGAGTCGCGGTCCATGTGCGGGATCGACGCCATCGCCGCGGTGGCCGCGATCCCCTCGCGTGCCATCGAATCGGTCTGCTGGATCTGCTGCTGCATCTGCGTGAGCTGATTGTTGACCGTGTTCAGCGACTGCGTGAACTGGTTCGACACCGCATTCAGCTGGTTCACGTTCACCGCATCCGTGCCCTGCGTACCGGCCGCGACGTTGACCACCTGGCGCGCCGATTCCGCCGAACCGACCGCGACGACGTTCGAGCGCCCGCCGTCGTTGCTGCCCGTGCCGATCGCGGCCGAATTGCTGCCCGATGCCGTCGAGCCCACGCCGATGGCGGTGGAGCCGTTGCCCGATGCAAGCGCATTGTTGCCGACCGCCGTGCTGTTCGAGCCCGATGCCACCGCGCCCGACCCACCCGCCGACGAGTTCGGGCCGGTCGAGCCCGGCGGCACGTTCGCGCCGTTCGGGTTCGTCGTGTACTGGCCGCCGAGGTTGGTCGTGCGCTGGTCGATCAGCGTCGTCAACTGGTTCGCGACCGAGTCGAGCTGCGACACGTTCACCGCGTCCGTGCCGTTCTTGCCGGCCGCGAGGCCCGTGATCTGCCGGTTGCCGATGTTCACTTCGCCGGCCGACGATTGCGGGCTGCTCAGGCCGTACGCGACGTAATTCGTCAGCGCGCCGACCGTCGTCAGCGAACCGGCGCCCAATGCCACGCTGTTCGCGAACGTCGCGGACGCACCGGCGCCCAGCGCGAGCGCATCGGTTGCGTTGCCGAGCGCGCCGGAGCCCAGCGCGACGCTGCCCACGCTGACCGCCTTCGCATTCGCGCCTTGCGCGACCGACTGCGCGCCCAGTGCCGTCGCGCCGCTGCCGAGCGCGAGCGCGTCGGCCTGCGCGGCACTCGCCGCCTGCCCGATCGCGATGCCGCCAGGCGCGGTCTGGTCGACGATCGCGCCGTTGCCGATGCCCACGCCGTTGTCGCCGTTGACGACCGTCGTCGGCCCCACCGCGACCGATTCCGCGCCGACGGCGAGCGAGTCGGCCGCCGTCGAATTCGCGTGGAAATACTTCTGGCCCGTAACCGCGAACGACTGCAACGCACCGGCCAGCTGCCGCACGGTCACCGCATCCTGCTGCCCGGTGCCGTCCGCGACGTTGGTGATCTGGCGATACGTCTTGCTGGTCGCGTCGCCGACCGATACCGCGCCGAGCAGCGTCTGGTCCGTCGTGTTGAACGGGATCGATGCGGTGCCGTTGCGGAGGATGCCCGACGCCGGCGTCGTCGCGCGGTCGGATACCGACCCCGCACCGAGCGCGATGCTGCCGTCCACCTTCGAGACCGCATTCGGGCCGATCGCGACACTGTCGAGCCCGATCGCCTGGCTGTCCGGCGCGGTCGAGTTCGCGTGGAAATACTTGATGCCGTGCGCGTTGATGTTGTCGATCGCCGAGCCGACGTTGTTGTTGATCGTCGTCGAACCGTCGCTGTTGTACGTCACGTACGACGGGGCCGAAATCGTGCCGGTCGTCGGATCGTAGGTGGCCCCGCCGCCGATCGCGCCCGCCGTGCTGTTGCCGAGGTTGGTGTTGTTGTTGGCGATCGAGCTGAGGCCGGTGGACAGCGAGCCGAGGCCCGTCGACGTCGCGGTGGACAGCGACGTCAGGTTGCTGTTCGTGCTCGACAGCCCGGTGGACAGCGAGCCGACGGTCGTCGAGGTCGACGTCGACAGCGACGCGATCGAGCTCGTCGTCGAACTGAGCCCGGTCGACAGCGAACCGATGCTCGTCGAGGTCGCGGTCGACAGCGACGTGACGGTGCTGTTCGTCGTGCTCAGGCCGGTAGACAGCGAACCGACCACCGTCGAGGTGGACGTCGACAGCGACGTGATCGAGCTGTTCGTCGAACTCAAGCCGGTGGACAGCGAGTTGATGCCCGTCGACGTGGACGTCGACAGCGACGTGACAGAGCTGTTCGTCGAACTCAGGCCCGTGGACAGCGAACTGATGCCCGTCGACGTGGACGTGGACAACGATGTCACTGAGCTGTTCGTCGAACTCAAGCCAGTGGACAGCGAGCTGATGCCCGTCGACGTCGAAGTCGACAGCGACGTCACCGAGCTATTGGTCGAACTCAGGCCGGTCGAAGTCGACGTGGACAGCGACGTGATCGCGCTATTGGCCGACGACAGGCCGGTCGACGTGGATGTCGACAGCGACGTCACGGCGCTGTTGGTCGAACTCAGGCCCGTCGACAGTGAGCTGATGCCCGTCGAGGTCGAAGTCGACAACGACGTGATCGCGCTATTGGCCGACGACAGACCGGTCGACGTGGATGTCGACAGCGAAGTCACTGCGCTGTCGGTCGAGCTCAGGCCCGTCGACAGTGAGCTGATGCCCGTCGAGGTCGAAGTCGACAACGACGTGATCGCGCTATTGGCCGACGACAGACCGGTCGACGTGGATGTCGACAGCGACGTCACCGAGCTGTTGGTCGAACTCAGGCCCGTCGACAGCGAACTGATGCCCGTCGACGTCGACGTGGAAAGCGACGTGATCGCGCTATTGGCCGACGACAGACCGGTCGACGTGGATGTCGACAGCGACGTCACCGAGCTGTTGGTCGAGCTCAACCCCGTCGACAGCGAGCCGATGCCCGTCGACGTCGAGGTCGACAACGACGTCACCGAGCTGTTGGTCGAACTCAACCCCGTCGACAGCGAGCTGATCCCGGTCGAAGTCGACGTGGAAAGCGACGTGATCGCGCCGTTGGCAGACGACAACCCGGTCGACAGCGACGACACCCCCGTCGACAACGAACCGACACTCGACGCCGTGGAAGTCGACAGCGAATTCACCGCCTGATTCGTCGCATCGAGCTGCGACCCGTTGATCGCATCCGTGCTCGCCGAACTGATGCGCCCGGCCGCGACATTGGTGATCTGGCGCTCGGTACCCGCGGCACCGACACTGACGACACTGGTCGGATTCGTGCCCTTGAACGTGTACGTCACGCCGCCGATCGTCGCGCTTGCGGTGGGATTCGGCGCCGCCGTCGTCGAGCCCGAGCCGAGCGCGACGTCGCCGGCATTGTTCGCCACGGCCGACGCACCGAACGCCAGCGCACCGGCCGCCGCGGCCGTCGACGTGTTGCCGAGTGCGAGCGAACCGGTGCCCTGCGCGCTGTTCGAATTGCCGATCGCGACCGCGCCGTCGCCGTTCGCCGTGTTGTTCGACCCGGCCGTGACCGCGCCGGTGCCGATCGCGGTGCTCGGGTCGCCGATCGCCACCGCACCGTTGCCGCTGACCGTCTGCCCCAGGCCCAGCGCGACCGCGCCGATGCCGCCCAGCACCTTCGAGTTGTTGCCGCCGGCAATCGAGCCCGCCCCCGCCGCGGCCGCGACCGAATTCGAATCGCCGATCGCCACGGTCGACCCCGCCGCCGCGACGCTGTTGATGCCGATGGCCGTCGCATTCGTAGCCGACGCCGTCGCGCCGGCCCCCAGTGCGCTCGCCGACACGCCGGTCGCCACCGCGGTATTACCGAGCGCGGTCGCGAACTGCTGCGTCGCGCTCGACTGGACGCCCATCGCAATCGAACTGATACCCGTCGCCTTCGTGCTCGTGCCGAGCGCCATCGAGGTATCGGCGCCAGCCGTCGTATTCGAGCCCAGCGCGATCGAGCTGGTGCCAAGCGACTGCGTGCCCGAGCCGGCCACCCCGGCGACGCCGCCCCAGCCGATCGCGATCGACGTCGTGCCCTTCCCGCCGCTGTTGACACCCAGCGCGAGCGCAGAATTGCCGGAAGCCAGCGAGCCGCTACCCACCGCTACACCGGCCGCGCCGGAACTGGTGGACTGGTTGCCAAGTGCAATCGCGCCCTGGTTGGTCGCCTGAGCTGAAAAGCCGAGCGCAACGCTGGCGAGGCCCGACGAAACCGCGCCGAGACCCAGCGCGGCGGCATCCTGTCCGGAGGCCGTGGCATTGTTGCCGAGCCCGATGGCAGAAACGCCGGTCGCGGTCGCGCCACTGCCCATCGCTACCCCACCGGATTGCGTCGCTTGCGCCTGGTTGCCGACGGCAACCGAAAATGCGCCCGAACCGATCGCCTGCACGCCCATCGACGTGCTGTTGACGCCGGTCGCCTGCGCGTTGATGCCGACGGCCGTCGAAGCGTCGCCCATCGCATGCGCCCCCGGGCCAAGGGCCGTGGCCGACACGCCCTGCGCCGTCGACAGGTTGCCCAACGCGGTGGAATTCGTCTGCGCGGCGCTCGACCCGACGCCGATCGCGATCGACGAGACGCCGCCGGTGGCGGTACCGCCATCCGGGTTGTACTGCGCATGCGCGCCGGCATGGCACAGCGCGAGATACGCGGACGCCATCAGCATGGCGAGCCGCCTGAGCGACGGGGCCGAGGTCGCGCCTGCGCGAACCGCGGCCGCTCCTGCGACGTCACGCTCCGGCGTGCCACGCGACGACGCAACGCGCTTGCCGCGCGCGCGATCAAGCTCCGAAGCCGCAACCCAGGCTCCCAATGCTTCGTTCCAGATCGACTTGAACGACTTGTTCATCTTGTCTTCCCTCGGTTCTCATGTGCTGGATGACGCAACGGCGAACACGACAGCCGGCGAGAACGTCCTCTGCACGTTCCCGTCCGCCTCGCGACGCCCGCCACTCACTTTGGATCACTAACTAAACAGCCGGGTAATGCTGCACGACACGCGCGATGGATATCGCGATCACGCAATCGCGCGCCGCCCGTGCCGGTCGACACGAGGCGAGGCGACGATCGCCGGTTATCGAATCATGGAAGCCGACACGGCCAGCCCGGCGGCTCGACGCGGGGCGTGCGGTTCATCCGCGCACGCGCGCGCCATCGCGCCGAACCCGCGACGACCTCATATCTCATGGGAAAGCGTCATTCAGACGCCGGATGGGCGGAAGCCGGCCCGCACTCCGGGGCGGCCCGCCCTGTTTCATTCAGGAGGAGGATGACGCCGTGCGATCCCCGGGACTGAAGCATGCGCCACCGGTTCGTGCGAACCGGTGCGTTGGCCTGTCATGCCTGTTGTGTTCATCGTTTTCGTACCCGCCTGGTTCGAGAGCGCGCCGCGCGCGACCGTCCCCCGATGGATCGAACCCTCGGACGGCCCACGCGCAGCCACTCACCCTTTTTCGTCCCGCATTCAAACGCATTTCCGGAATCCCGGAACGGCATCGACGACTTGCCGGACGACCCCTGCACCGAATTAATCGATCGAATTTCCTTGACGATTTCGTCTCGACCGGTGCGTCATTCCCAACCGCATTCCAGAACTCACCGATTTCTCTTATATAGCAACGTATTCGGTGAAGGACGGAATCTGCATTACCCTCGTGCCAGTTATTCGTTCGCCGATGCAGCCCCACATCATGGGATCTGACATCGATCAATGTCTCATTGGTATCGCATGCCTCGGAATAGAATTTCGGCGTGCGATCCGCGCGATCACGACCGTTTGAAAGAACCGATTCCAGCCGCGCCGGGGCTAGTTTGCCGGCATCCGTCGGAACGAACCTTTTCCAGAGCGGAAAAATCCTTTTCCCGAGCAGACAGCATTTACATTCATACATTCCAACGCAAAATGCGATTTCACGACTAACACGATTCCGACCCGCCATCAGAAAAAAATTAATCATGCAACCCACAATTTCTTCATTCTTTTCACATAGAAGGCATCGACTTCGTAACGCATGTCAAACTGATTCACCCGCCCCATTCCATTCCAATTATTCCGAATTGATCCGGAAATTAAGACCGATTATTAAAAGCCAATTCGGCATGTTTTTCCACTTCCTTTTCTTCCGGCCGGACGCCGCGGCGGCCAACACGCAGCACCCCGCCGCACAAGCCCCCACATGCCACACGGAATCCTCACTATGTGACCTGTTGTCGGCATATAATTTTTCGCAACAATCGTGCAGACCGCGATGCACGTCATCTGACCGGCCACCCTTCCACTGCTTCCGCAACCATGTCATCCCGCTCGTCCAGTTCGGCGTCGCCTCGTCCCACGCCGGATCTTGCTGACGCACATATTCTTGTCGTCGACGATCGCCCGAACGACCTGCGGCTCCTCACCGAAATCCTGCGGGCCGCACGGTGCCGGATCAGCGTCGCGTTCGACGGGCTGCAGGCGTATCACCGTGCCCAGGCGATCGCGCCCGACCTGATCCTGATGGACGTCCGCATGCCGCGCATGGACGGCTTCGCCGCGTGCCGGCTGCTGGCGTCGACGCCGTCGACGCAATCGATCCCGGTCATCATCCTGACGGCCGCGGGCGATCTCGAGGATCGCATCGCGGGGCTCGAAACCGGCGCGATCGACTACATCATCAAGCCGTTCGAGCCGACCGAAGTGCTGGCCCGGATCCGCAATCACCTGAAACGCGCGCGGCGCAGCCAGCCGTTCGCGCATCTGCCCGAGCTGCCCGACAACCCGGATGCCGCCCTCGTGCGCGCGGCGTCCGAGGTCCTGCTGCGCGACCTGCGCCATCCGCCGGCGCTCGAGGATCTCGCCAGACAGGTCGGCACGCACGAGAAGCGTTTGTCCCGCGTGTTCCGCGACCATCTCGGCCAGACCGTGTTCGAATATCTGCGCGACACGCGCCTGCGCGCCGCGATGCACTTTCTCGCGGAGACGTCGATGGGAATCGGCGACATCGCCGAGGAAATCGGCTTTTCCACGCCCGGCAACTTCGCCACCGCCTTCCGCGAACGCTTCGGCATCACGCCGTCCGACTGGCGGCGCCAGCGCCACGCGGTCAATGCCCCGCCCGCCGCACCCGGGGCGCACCATCACGATGGGTAGGCGCCACGCGGCATGGGCAGCAGGATGTCGCGCGGTGCTGCTGCTCCTGCTCGCGATGGCCGTCACCTGCGCGACGGCGCGTGCCGCGTCGACGCCGACCCCCGCGCAACTGGACGCCGTGTCGGTCTTCGAGGACGCGAGCGCGACGATGTCCGCCGCTCAGGTCGCCGCACGGCTCGCTGATCCCGCGCATGGCATGCCGGTGGCCGGCACGTCGTCGTTCAACGTCGAGTTCTCGCGATCGGCGTGGTGGATCCGCGCCACGCTCACCAACCGCGACAGCGCCGCGCGCCCGCTGGTGCTGGTGATTCGCGACGCCCGCGTCGACCAGGCGGACTTCTATCTCGGCCGGAACGGCGGGTGGCTGCTCGACAACCGCTTCCCGGCCGCCGGCGCCGGTAGTGACGCCCGGCCGTCATCGCGCTACCCGGCGCTCGACGTCACGTTGCGTGCCGGCGAAAGCGTCCCCGTGCTGATCCGCGTCACGTCGCGCAAGGAAATGCGGCTCGCGCCGGCCGCGTTCACGCGTGCGGCGTGGGATGCGCTGGAGCGGCGCGCGACGATGTGGGACTTCGGCTTCTTCGGCGGGCTGCTCGCGCTGATGTGGTGCGCGCTGCTGATCGGGTTCTTTTCGCGCAGCGGCGTGTTTCACGTGCTGGCCGCGGTGGCGCTCGGCACGACGCTGTTCGAAGCGGCTTACCGCGGCTACCTGGCGATGGCGTTGCCGCCCGCGCTGCGTGAATGGTCGGCGCGTGGCGAAGTCATCTTCGCGTACCTGGCGGTTTCCTGCTTCTTCCTCTTCATCCTGATGGTCGCCCGGCGCGAGCAGGCGAAGCTGCCGATGCGCGCGATCTACATGGCATTCATCGCGCTCGAAGGCGTCGGCATGGTCGGCGCCGCCTGCGGCGACCTGCTGACGTTCACGTGGTTCTGCCTGCGGCTGAACGCGTTGACCGCGATCGTCAACATCAGCCTCGCGCTGCTGCTCGCGATCCGCCGGACGCCCACCGGCCGCGTGATGCTGATCGCCATTGCGATCGCCAGCTTCAACATGCTGATCCGCGTGCTCGACGGCAGGAACACGCTGCCGCCGGCGCTCGCGTGGCTGAAATCCGACATCTTCCCGAACCCCGTCATCGCGGTCGTCGGGCTCGCCACGCACCTGCTGGTGCTGGCCGCATGGATTCATCACGTCGGCCGCCAGCGTACCGAGGCGAGGAAACGGCTCGAGCACTGGCAGCTCACCGAACAGGATCGCCTGCGCGACGAAGTCGCACGCCGCACGCTCGCGCTCAACGACGCGCTGCAACAGGTGACGACCCACATGCAGCAGAAGATCGAGACGCTCGGCTACGTCAGCCACGACCTGCGCGCGCCGCTGTCCACGATCAACGGCTATGCGAAGCTGCTGCTGCAAGGCGCGACGCGCGGCCAGGCGCGGCTGATCCGGTCGATCGACCGCAGCATCCGCTATCAGCTCACGCTGATCGATGAGCTGCTCGCGTTCACGAAGGCCGAGCTGCAGCCGCTCGGCGTGACGCCGGACACGACCGACCTGCCCGGCCTGCTCGACGACATCGGCCACTATGCGCTCGCGCTGTGCGCGCAGCAGGACAACCGGTTCGTCTACCGGCCGGCCACGCCGCTGCCGCGCACGGTGTCGATCGACGGCATGCGGCTGCAGCAGGTGCTGCTCAACCTGCTGTCCAACGCATCGAAGTTCACGCGCGACGGCACGGTCACGCTGTCGATTCATGCCGCGCGCGAGGGCGACACCTGGCGGCTGCTGTTCGAAGTGGCCGATACGGGCATCGGGATCGACATCAGCGGCAACCGCGACATCTTCCGCGCGTACCAGCAAGTGCAGGCCGTGAACGGCGGCACCGGGCTCGGCCTGTTCATCGCGCAGCGCATCGTCGGCGCGATGGCGGGCGAGCTGGCCGTCGCCAGCCAGCCGGGCGTCGGCACGGCATTCTCGTTCGCGATCGTCGCGCCGGCCGTCGGGCACGCGCTCGTGCCGGTGTCGGAGCTCGTCCGGCGGTTTCATCCGGACGGCGAGGCCGAGCCGGACGTCCCCGCGCCCACGATGCCGTGCCCGCCCGACGATGCGCTCGACCAGCTGATCCAGCTGGCCGACAACGGGCAGCTGACCGATATCGAGGCATGGCTCGGCCCGTATGCTGACGAGCCGGATTACGCGGCCTTCGTGCGGGACGTGCGCGACCACCTCGATGCACTGGACCTGGACGCGATCGGGAAACTGGCCGGCTCGCTGAAACAGGCGCGCCGCGCCGCGACGGCGTTCGACGCCGAAACCGACGCGGCCGGGCCGGCCTGACGGCACGGGCCGCCGTGGCGCGCACGCGCCGATCGTGGTACCGGCCGGCCGCCGGATGCGACCGCCCGCGCACCGGCACCGGCCACCGTCGGGTCAGGTTGCTTCGTGCCGCGGCCGCCCCCGCCGGCCGATGCGTGCGCTACAGCCGCCGCATCGTCGAAACCAGCGCGGCATCCTCGTCGGGCGATGCTGGCCGCGCCTGTGCGGGGCTGCGTTTCGGCCTCGGCGCCCCAAGCCCCGTGCCGCCCGTGCGCCGCCGCGCGGCGTGCCGTTCGATCACCCGTTGCAGCACGCAGAACACGCACAGCAGCGCGCCGATCACGATCCGCGTCCACCACGAACTCAACGTGCCGTCGAACGTGATCAGCACCTGGATCGTGCCGAGGATGCCGACACCGAATACCGAGCCGAGCACATAGCCCACCCCGCCGGTGAGCAGCGTGCCGCCGATCACGGTCGCGGCGATCGCGTCGAGTTCCATGCCCTGGGCCTGCAACCCGTAACCCGACAGCACGTACAGCGTGAACACGACGCCGCCGAGCGCCGAACAGAAGCCGCTCAGCGCGTACACGCCGACCTTCGTGCGCGCGACCGGCAGCCCCATCAGCAGCGCCGAACGCTCGTTGCCGCCGATCGCGTAGACGTTACGGCCGAAGCGCGTGAAATGCGCGACGTAGATCGCGCCGGCCAGCGTCGCGAGCGCGATCAACGCGCCCGCGCTCAGCGTGCCGCCGCCCACCGGCACGCTGAAGCCCGCGATTGCATGAAACACCGGCTCGTTGATCGTGATCGACTGCGTCGTGATCAGGAAGCACGCGCCGCGCGCGAGAAACATCCCGGCGAGCGTGACGATGAACGGCTGCAGCCGGAAATAATGGATCAGCGCCCCCATCGCCGCGCCGTACAGCGCGCCGAACGCGAGCACCAGCGGCACGATCACCCACACGGGCCAGTGCAGCCGCTCGGCGCCGACCGCGCAGAAGATCGTCGTCAGCGCGACGACCGAGCCGACCGACAGGTCGATGCCGCCCGACACGATCACGAACGTCATCCCGAGCGCGACGATCAACAGGAACGCATTGTCGACGAGCAGCCCGGTCAGCACCTGCATCGAGAAGAAGCCCGTGTAGGTCACGGACCCGAAGCCGAACAGCGCGGCGAACAGCACGATCGTCACGACGATCGGCAGCGTGCGCGGGTCGGCGAGCCGGCCAAGGAATCGGTTCATCGCGGCGTGGCTCCGGAAGTGGCGCGCGAACGCGCGGAAGGCAGCAGCCGCGACGCGTGCCGGACGACCGACGCACGGGCGGCCTCCGACTGGATCAGCGTCACGACGATCACGACGACCGCCTTGACGACGAGCGTCGCCTCCGGCGGCACGCCGATCGAGTAGGTCGTGTAGGTGAGCGTCTGGATGATCAGCGCACCGAGCACCGAGCCGGCGAGGCTGAAGCGGCCGCCGAGCAGCGACGTGCCGCCGAGCGTCACCGCGAGGATCGCGTCGAGTTCGAGCAGCAGCCCCGCGTTGTTGCCGTCGGCGCTGCGCACGTTCGAGCTGGCCAGGATGCCCGCGAGCGCCGACATCACGCCTGAAAACAGATACACGCCGAACACGATCGCCCCCGAGCGCAGCCCGACGAGCCGTGTCGCGACCGGGTTCACGCCGATTGCGCGGATGAACAGCCCGAGCGCGGTGCGGTTCACCAGCAGCGCGGTCGCGGCGATCGTCGCCAGCGCGATCCACACCGCGCACGGCACGGCCGCGAGATAGCCGCCGCCGAGCGCGAGGTAGCCGGGCGCGCCGATCGGGATGATCTGGCCGCCCGTCAGCAGTTGCGCGACGCCGCGGCCGGCCACCATCAGGATCAGCGTCGCGATGATCGGCTGCATCCCGACGAACGCCACCAGCAGCCCGTTCCATGCGCCGGCCAGCAGCCCGACGCCGAGCGCGGCGGCCAGCGCCACGCCGATTCGCGACGGGTCCGCGTCGAGCACGATCGCCGCGGCCGCCCCTGCGATCGCGACGATCGCGCCGACCGAGATGTCGATCCCGCGGGTCGCGATCACGAGCGTCATCCCGAGCGACACGATCACGAGCGGCGCCGCGCGGTTCAGGATATCGATCGGCGCGCCGAACAGGTGAGCGTCGAGCAGCGTGATCGACAGGAAGCCCGGGCGATACGCGACGTCGAGCGCGAACAGCAGCGCGAGCGTCAGCACCGGCCACACGAGCGAATGACGGAACAACGTGCGCAGCCGCGTCATGACTGGCCTCCCGCGATCAGCCGGTACACCTGCTCCTCGGATGCGTCGGCGCCGGTCAGTTCGGCGACCTTGCGCCGGTCGCGCAGCACCGCGATCCGGTGGCTCACGCGCACGACCTCGCTGATCTCCGACGAGATGAACAGGATCGCGAGCCCTTGCGCGCACAGCGCGAGCACGCGCTCCATGATGTCGAACTTCGCGGCGACGTCGATGCCGCGCGTCGGCTCGTCGAGGATCAGCAGCTTCGGTTCCGTCGCGAGCCAGCGCGCGAGCAGCACCTTCTGCTGGTTGCCGCCCGACAGCAGCCCGATCGGCTGCTCCGCGTCGCGCGCCTTGATGCCGAGCCGCGCGATGTACGTATCGGCGAGCTCGCGCTGCCGCGCGCGCCCGATCAGCCGCCACCAGCCGCGCCGCGCCTGCAGCGCGAGAATGATGTTCTCGCGGATCGACAGCGCGGCGACGATCCCCTCCTTCTTGCGATCCTCCGGGCAATACGCGATGCCGTTGCGGACCGCGTCGTGCGGCGACGCGAGCCGCGTGCGCGCGCCGTCGATCTCGATCGCGCCGGTGTCGGCGCGCTCCGCGGCGAATGCCAGCTGCGCGGTTTCGGTGCGCCCCGAGCCGAGCAGCCCGGCCAGCCCGACGATCTCGCCGGGCCGCACGTCGAGATCGAGCGGGCTCATCATTCCGCGCCGGCCGACCTGCTGCATCGACAGGAACGGTTCCGCGTCGCCCGTGGTGCGTTCGACCGCCGCCGCCCCCGCCTGCAGCGTGTCGGACATCCGTTCGCGGCCGGTCATCTTCGCGACCAGCACGTCGACCGGCAGGTCGCGCGCGAGATACTCGCCTTCGCGCTCGCCGTTGCGCATCACGGTGATCCGGTCGGACACCGCATAGGTCTGCTCGAGAAAGTGCGTGACGAACAGGATCGCGATGCCCGACGCCTTCAGCCGGCGCAGCACGTCGAACAGCCGCGCGACCTCGCCGTCGTCGAGGCTCGACGTCGGCTCGTCGAGAATCAGCACGCGCGCGTCGACCGACACGGCCCGTGCGATCGCGACCATCTGCTGCACGGCGATCGGATACGCGTCGAGCGAACGCGTGACGTCGAGCGCCAGGTCGAGTTCGGCCAGCGCCGCGCGCGAGCGTGCATGAATCGTGTTCCAGTCGATCGCGCCGCGCCGCATCGGCTGCCGGCCCGCGAAGATGTTCTCCGCGACCGACAGGTTCGCGCACAGGTTCACTTCCTGGTAGAGCGTCTGGATGCCGGCCGCCTCGGCTTCGCGCGGCGCGGCGAAATGCACGACCCGGCCGCCGACGCGAATCTCGCCCGCGTCGTGCGCATGCACGCCGGTGAGCACGTTGATCAGCGTCGACTTGCCCGCGCCGTTCTGGCCCATCAGCGCGTGGATCTCGCCCGGAAACAGCCGGAAGTTCACGCGCTGCAGCGCGTTCACGCCCGGAAACGACTTGTCGATGCCGATCATCTCGACCACCGGCGCACTCTCCATGCATCCTCCCTCGAAGCGGTTGGCGCCCGGGCGGCCGCCACGCCGCCGCCCGCGCCGGATCGTCGTATGTGGCTCAGTACTTGCGGGTCGGCAACACCTGGGCCGCGACGTTCATCGGGAACACGGTCTCGTTCGTCACGATGCGCTTGGGCAGTTGCTTGCCGGCGACCACGTCCTTCACCGCGGTCATCAACTGCGGGCCGAGCAGCGGGCTGCATTCGACGTCGACGTTGATCTTGCCCGCGACCATCGCCTGGAAGCCGCCCTTCGTCGCGTCGAACGACACGACGCTCACGTCCTTGCCGGGCTTGATCCCCGCCTCTTCCATCGCCTGGATCGCGCCGAGCGCCATGTCGTCGTTGTGCGCGTAGACGACGTTGATCTGCTTGCCGTAGGTCTTCGCGAACGCTTCCATCACCTGCTTGCCGCCCGCCAGCGTGAAGTCGCCGCTCTGCGACGCGATCACCTTGAACTTAGGATTGCTCTTGATCACTTCGAGCAGGCCGGCCCGCCGGTCGTTGGCCGGCGCCGAGCCGACCGTGCCCTGCAGCTCGACGATATTGATCGGACCGGGGTCGTTCTTGTAGCGCTCTTCCATCCAGTGGCCGGCGCGCCGCCCTTCCTCGAGGAAGTCCGAGCCGATCATCGTCACGTACAGCGACGGGTCCTTCACGTCGACCCCGCGATCGGTCAGGATCACCGGGATGTGTGCGGCTTTCGCTTCGGTCAGCACGGGCTCCCAGCCCGATTCGACGACCGGCGAGAACGCGATCACGTCGACCTTCTGCGCGATGAACGAGCGGATCGCGCGAATCTGGTTCTCCTGCTTCTGCTGCGCGTCGGAGAATTTCAGGTTGATGCCGGCGTCCTTTGCCGCGCCCTTCACCGACACGGTGTTCGCGGTGCGCCACGCGCTTTCCGCGCCGACCTGCGAGAAACCGAGCGTGATCGGCTTCTGCTGCGCGTGCGCGCCGCCGGCCAGCGCCGTCGCCGCGGCAACGATCGCGCCCGCCGCCAGCTTCCTGATGAATGTCATGGTTCGTCTCCGATGATGTCGTTGTCTGCCGTTGCGCTGTTCTGTTTCTGCGTGGCGCAGGCACGGGTCGGGGCGGTGCGCCGGCCGGGGGCGTCGCGCCGGCCCGGTCTGCATGCCCCGCATCAGTCTAGAAACAAGTCCGATAACCTTCTAATGAAATATTGGATTGGGGCGATATCGGATTCGGCATACGTATAAACACCTAAGCATGTGGGCAGGCCCGTTCTAGCCGGCCTTGGCCGCGTTTTGCGCGGCCTTTGCACGCGCCACGCGCACCACTGGCGCGTGGCCTCGCGGCATCGTCAAACGCTCGTTCCAGCCGACATCGACGATCTGCTTGGGAGCGTCGAGGTTCGTTGAACGCGACACGGCATCGACACGATCCGCCCGATGCCGGCACCGGGCCGCAGTCATCTTGGCCGGGCGAAGCCGTTGCGTGATTTCGTCGGTGCAGCGGTAACAAACACCCGAACGCCCGCCCGGCGCGCACTTGCGCCGGGTCTCCTCGGGCGCGCCTGGAACGGCGCACGGTTCTTGCTGCGCGACGCCCGAACGTACGCATAAACAGGAGAAAACCGTGCGCGCAGGATGTCCACCCGGAACGCAGCCCGACGATACGCGGATCGGCCCCGACGTCGATCGCCGCGCCGCAGCATGAAGCAGCGCGCCCCGTCGCAGCCGAATGCACGCATGCCCGCCGGGCCGCTGCGTCATGTCGACGACCGCCGCCCCGGCTATACGCGCCGGCCGCTCCGCAACGGCTTCGCGTATTACGGGCCGGACGGTGTGCGAGTGCGCGATGCCGACGAAATTGCCCGTATCAACGCGCTGGCGATTCCCCCCGCGTACACCGACGTGTGGATCTGCATGGACCCGCGCGGTCATCTTCAGGCAACCGGCCGCGATGCACGCGGGCGCAAGCAGTATCGCTATCACCCGCTGTGGCGCGAGACGCGAGATGCGAACAAGTACGCGCGGATGGCCGCGTTCGCGCGTGCGCTGCCGCGCATCCGCGCGCGCGTCACGCGCGATCTGGCGCTGACGGGCATGCCGCGCGACAAGGTCGTGGCGACGATCGTCCGCTTGCTCGACACGACGCTCGCGCGGATCGGCAACGCGGAATACGCGCGCGAAAACGGCTCGTACGGGCTGACGACGCTGCGCAAGCGTCATTTGAAAATTCGGCCCGGCCAGGTGCAGTTGCGCTTCGCCGGCAAGAGCGGGATCGAACACGACGTGACGGTCGACGACGCGCGGGTCGCGCGGATCGTACGGCGCTGCGCCGAGCTGCCCGGGCACGAGTTGTTCCAGTATGTGGACGACGACGGCGTACGCCATCCGGTCGGGTCGTCCGACGTGAACGACTACCTGCGCGAGGCCGGCGGCGCGGATTTCACCGCGAAGGATTACCGGACCTGGGCCGGCAGCGTGCATGCGCTCGGGTTGTTGCGGCGCACCGAGCATCGCGGCGTCACGCACGCGCGCAAGCAGATCGTCGAGACCGTGCGCGCGGTGGCCGAGCTACTGCGCAACACACCGGCCGTGTGCCGGCGCTGCTACATCCATCCGGCCGTGCTCGACGCGTTCGAGGCAGGCACGCTCGCCGCGCTTGCGGTCCGGCGGACGCCGCGCGGCTTGCGCGCGGATGAAGCGGCGTTCGTGGCGTTGCTCCGCAGCGCACGCCGGCGCATGGGGACATGACTGCGCACATCGCCCGGACACCCGCTTCGACGCAGCCGGCCCCACACGAACCCGATGTCGTTTACCACCGGGTTCCGGGCGCATGACCGATAGCCGCTCGCGCCCGTTTCCCTAAACTGGTTCGCACAACACACCTGCCCGGTGTCGTCCGCTACGCGCGGCACGCCACCGGCATCGACGCATCCCCGAGACATCCGCCTTCGCTGTCCGTCGGCCCGCACACCCCCGCTGCATTCCCGCCGGCCGCGCCGCCAAGGCCATTCCAGGAGAGTTCATTGAGCCCGTCGCAAGCGCGCCCCGCGAAAACCCGATCTTCGCGCCAGTCCGTCAAGCTGGATGACATCACGATCGTCGACCCCGCCGTCCTCAAGCGCGCGGTCGGCGCCATGGCGTTCGGCAACGCGATGGAATGGTTCGACTTCGGCGTCTACAGCTATATCGCCGTCACGCTCGGCAAGGTGTTCTTCCCATCCAGCAGCCCGTCCGCGCAGCTGCTCGCGACCTTCGGCACGTTCGCGGCCGCGTTCCTCGTGCGCCCGCTCGGCGGCATGGTGTTCGGCCCGCTCGGCGACCGCATCGGCCGCCAGCGCGTGCTCGCCGCCACGATGATCATGATGGCCGTCGGCACCTTCGCGATCGGCCTGATCCCCAGCTACGCGTCGATCGGCATCATGGCGCCCGTGCTGCTGCTCGTCGCCCGCCTCGTGCAGGGCTTCTCGACCGGCGGCGAGTACGGCGGCGCCGCCACCTTCATCGCCGAATTCTCCACCGACAAGCGCCGCGGCTTCATGGGCAGCTTCCTCGAGTTCGGCACGCTGATCGGCTATACGCTCGGCGCGGCGACGGTCGCGCTGCTCACCGCGTCGCTGTCGCAGGAAGCGCTGCTGTCGTGGGGCTGGCGCGTGCCGTTCTTCATCGCCGGCCCGCTCGGCCTCGTGGGACTCTATATCCGGCTGAAACTCGAGGAAACGCCCGCGTTCAAGAAGGAGGCCGAAGCACGCGAAGCGGACGAACGCACGCGGCCGAAGCAGCGCTTCGCGACGCTGCTCGTCGAACAGTGGAAGCCGCTGCTGCAATGCGTCGGCCTCGTGCTGATCTTCAACGTGACCGACTACATGGCGCTGTCGTACCTGCCGAGCTACCTGTCGGCGACGCTGCACTTCCGCGAATCGCACGGCCTGTTCCTGGTGCTGCTCGTGATGGTGCTGATGATGCCGATGACGCTCTACGCCGGGCACCTGTCGGACAAGGTCGGCCGCAAGCCGGTGATGATGGCCGGCTGCGTGGGCCTGCTCGTGCTGGCCGTGCCGGCGCTGATGCTGATCCGCACCGGCGGCATGCTGCCCGTGTTCGGCGGGATGCTGATCTATGGCGTGCTGCTGTCGACGTTCACCGGCGTGATGCCGTCGGCGCTGCCCGCGCTGTTCCCCACGCGCATCCGCTACGGCGCGCTCGCGATCGGCTTCAACGTATCGGTGTCGCTGTTCGGCGGCACGACGCCGCTCGTCACCGCGTGGCTCGTCGATCGCACCGGCGACCTGATGATGCCCGCGTACTACCTGATGGGCGCATCGTTCATCGGCATCGTGTCGGTGCTCGCGCTGCGCGAAACGGCACGCCAGCCGCTGCCCGGCTCCGCGCCGTGCGTCGCGAGCCGCGCGGAGGCGCTGAGCCTCGTTCGCGGCCCGGCCGACGAAGCGCGCGGGCAGGACAGGAAGCTCACGCCGGTCAGCGAACGCGCGTGATGCGGGCGCGGGTGGCGCTGGCGCTCATGAGGTGGCGCGACGCCGCGCGACATGCGCCGCGTCGCGCGCACCGCGTCAGCCTGCCGACAGCCGCTGCGCGTCGAACCAGTCGAACAGCATGCGCGTGACGAACGCGGGATTTTCCAGATTCGAGATGTGGCCGGCGTCCGGCACCAGCGCGTGGGTGCAGCCGATCACGCTCGCCATCTTCACGGTTTCCGACGGCGGGCGCGCCATGTCGCCCGCGCCGCACATCAGCAGCGTGCGTTCGGCGTCCAGTTCGGCGAGCGCCGGCAGCGTGTCGGGCCGACCAAAGATCAGTCGGCCGAGCGGAACGATCGATTGCCGCAACCGGTCGGCCGGCAGGTTCGCGAGCGCGTCGCGAAACGCGGACGGCACCGGGCCCGCCAGATTGACATCCGGCCGGAAGAACAGCGGCACGATCGCATCGAGCAGCGGCGGCGCGATACGGCCCGCGGCGGCGATGGCGTCAAGCATTCCGAAGTAGCGCAGCCGCGTCGCCTCCGGCTCGGCCTCGAGCGACGCATCCATCAGCACGAGCGAGCGCACGCGCTGCGGTTCGCGCAACGCGAGCCGCGCACCCCACATGCCGCCGACACTGAGCCCGACGAGCGCGCACTGTTCGATCGCCAGCGCGTCGAGCAGCGCACTCGCCTGCGCGGCGAGATCGTCGAGCGTCTGCGTGCCTTCCGGCAGTACGCCCGATGCACCGTGCCCCCACAGGTCCGGCACGATGACACGATACCGGCGCGACAGCGCGTCGATCTGCGGCGCCCACATCGCCGCATCCCACAGATAGCTGTGCCCGAGCAGCACCGGGAACCCGGTGCCGTGATCCTGGTAATGCAGGGTGCTGCCATGAATGTTCACTGCGGGCATGTCGTCTCCGGTGTCGGTGCGATCGGCAGCGGCCCGGAACCGGGCGCCGCGCTCGGCGGCGTGCTGCAACGAAGGCGAAGCGGCGCATCATCGCACAGGTTGCAGGCGCGGCGCATGACGGTTCGCACCTGCGTGCGCGTCGACCCTGCCGCATGCCCCTTCGACACGCACGCGCGACGACGTAGCGCGACCGCACTATCCGACGCGATACATCGGCACCACGTTGCTGCCGGCCGTTTCCGGGTCCGACGCGAGCGGATGACTCGCCTGTTCGAGCAGCCAGTTGGTCAGCACCGCGATATCGAACTCGTTGCATGCATCCGGGTTCTGCACCAGCACGTAGCTGCCCGATGCGACCGTGCAATGCGGGAACAGCTCGACGAGCCGGCCCTGCTTCAGCAGCCCGTCGACCAGCGGCCGCCGCCCGATCGCGATGCCGTGCCCGTCGACCGCGGCCTGCACCAGCTGGTCGTACTGGCTGAAATGCAGCGCGCCGGCGGGCCGCAGGCGCGGCACGCCCAGCTCCTTCAGCAGATGGCTCCATCCGTGCCACGGCCACTCGCCGCGCGGATCGTCGAGATGCAGCAGCACGTGCCGGTCGAGATCCTCCGGCTTCATCGACGCGACGTCGCCCGCCGCCGGCATCAGGCTCGGGCTGCAGACCGCCACGACGCGCTCGCGAAACAGCACGTCCGTCTCGTCCGTCGACGTATACGGCCCAGCATATCGCACGGCCAGGTGCAAACGTTTGCGTTTAAGATCTTCAATTTCGCTCGTGGCGGACACGCGTACGTCGATGTCGGGGTAGCTGGCGCGGAACGAACCGAGGCGCGGAATCAGCCACAGCGCCGCGAACGAAACGGTGGTCGACAACGAGATCGCGCGCTGGCCCACGCTCGACGACAGCTTGCCGATCACCGATTCCAGGTCGGACAACGCGAACGAGATCGCGTCGTACAGCTCGCGCCCCTTGTCGGTCAGCGTCAGGGAACGAATGTGCCGGTGAAAGAGCTCGATCCGGAGCTGCTCCTCGAGCGCCTTGACCTGCCGGCTCACGGCGGATTGCGTGACGTTCAGTTCCTGCCCGGCACGCGTAAAGCTCAAATGACGCGCCGCGCATTCGAAGCCTCTCAGGAAATCCAGGGAAGGCATACTTCTCAATCGCTTTGCCAATCTCACATTAGCCATACCGCCGCCTCAAAGTTGCACCCACCGACAGGCAAGTCGCCGTTCGTCTCCCTGACTCGTTTCTCCTTTTTGGATTCGGAAACGATTTTATATTGAAGCATGGATGCGGATCATTCTTATTTTCAATCGTGACACTCGTATTTATCTATCGATTTTCATCGGCCAGATAATCTTACATTACCATTATCAAGTAGTGATTTTGTAAATCAATAAGCGACCAGAATGGCGCGAATGATGACAGACAAAGTCGCGCAAAAACAGCACATTACGGGCAAAAATCGACGTCACGACAGCGATACGGACGTTTCGGCAGACGTGCATCCGCATACCTACAATTCAATTTCAGTCACCAAACGATTTTATTCATTTACCGTATTGCGAAAAGAAAACGCACTCCAACATACACGCCGAATACCATTTAAATCCATGATTTCATGTTTATAAAAACATACTAAACGCATGAAATTGAATTGCGCCGTGCAATTCCCGTAAATTGATGAACCAATTATGTCCGGTAATGAATATTCCGCGGACCGGAAACGGCAACCCGCGTGCATGACGCCACCCCGTCGTCCGGAATCGGTTCCGCCCTTTACCGGACTGGATGCGCGCCGCTATACCGCGTCCACCACGCCGTCCGTCACACGGGGCGTTCGCGCGGTCACTTCGCGGCGATAGCGGTTCAGCTCCTGCGCGGTCGCGAACGGACGCTCGAACAGGATCGACAGGTTGTGCAGGATCCGCTCGACCACCTTCTTTTCCCATTCGCCGTCGAAGCGGATCTGCTCGTCGAGCCAGCGCTCGAGCCATTCCGGATCGGGCAGGCGCGACTGCACGGTGTCGCGCGGGAACAGCGCCTGGTTCACGTGCAGGTTGGTCGGGTGCAGCGGCTTCTCGGTACGGCGCGCTGACGCCATCAGCACGCCGATCTTCGCGAACGCGGCACGCGCGACGTCGCCGCAGTCGTTCAGCGCCTTCTTCATATAGCGCAAGTACGCGCCGCCATGGCGTGCTTCGTCGCGCGAGATCGTTTCGTAGATCTGCTTGATGACCGGCTCGGTGTGCCAGTCGGCCGCGCAACGGTACCAGTGATTCAGGCGGATCTCGCCGCAGAAGTGCAGCATCAGCGTCTCGAGCGGCGGCGCCGGGTCGAATTCGAAGCGCACCGCGTGCAGTTCCGCTTCGGTCGGCACCATTTCCGGCTTGAAGCGGCGCAGGTATTCCATCAGCACGAGCGAATGCTTCTGTTCCTCGAAGAACCACACGCTCATGAACGCGGAAAAGTCGCTGTCGTGCCGGTTGTCGCGCAGGAACATTTCCGTCGCGGGGAGCGCCGACCATTCGGTGATCGCGTTCATCCTGATCGTCTCGGCCTGCTCGTCGGTGAGCAGCGACGCGTCGAAGCGGTCCCACGCAATGTCCTTCTCCATGTCCCAGCGCACCGCTTCCAGCGACCTGAAAAGTTCCGGATAGAGCATCGTCGTCACCGTCGTTGAAAGGCATTCGGGCCCGGCACCGGCCCGGTCATGCCGATTGCGTGGACGCCGGCGCCGTCGCTTCGGCGTCGGGTGCGCGGTCGTCCGCATCGTCGTCCACTGTGCGCGGCGACAGCCTGCCGCGCAGCAACGCGTAATAGAACTGCCGGTAGGTGCGGTGGTAATAGCGGATGCGCGGCCCGATCGCGCCATGCAGATCGTGCAGCCGCTCGATCGGCAGGTTCGGCATCATGTGGTGCTCGACGTGATAGTTGTTGCCGTTCGTGAACCACGTCATGAATGCATTGCTCTCGATCGTCCGCGTGTTGCGGAACGGATCGGTGCTCGTCAGGTCGCAGCGGTAATGCTCGGGCATCTCGACCAGCGCATGCACGGGCGCGGCCACGAACACGAGCGGCACGACCCACACCCACACGACGAACCACGTGTGCAGCGCGATCGACACGCCGGCCAGCAGCGCGATCGCCGCGACCATCAGCAGGTGATCGCGGCGGATCGCGCGCGACACGAGCGGGTTGTCGCCGAAGCGTGCGCCCGGCAAGACGAGCTTCGCGACGTTCTTCGCGAACTGGATATAGTGCGCGGCCATCGACAGCCGCCACGCCCACAGGCCGAGATTCACGACGGGGCGCGCGCCGTACTGGTCGCCGTAGTCGAAGAACTCCTTGTTCTCGGGCGTGCCGAGCAGCCGGTGATGGCGCAGGTGGCTGTCCTGGTACGCATGAAACGACACGAGCATCGGCATGCCGAGCAGCACGCCGAACACCATGTTGAGCCGCTTGCTCCTGAATCCCTGGTAATGCAGCGCCTGGTGCTGCAGCTCGACCCCGTGCGCGTACATCGCCCCGATCAGCAGGATGCCGACGATCTTCAGGACCACGACCGTCGACAACGCGAACAGCATGCCGTGCGCGATGAGTGCGACGTAGACCGCGAGCTTCAGCGAGAAGACGACGCCGCTCGGGCGGCTCTTCATGTCTGCAACCGGTTTCTGACGGGCGAGAAGCGATGAGGTGACGGACAAAATGCTCTCCTTGGCCGGACCCTGCCCGGCACGATGACGCGGCGACACTGGCGCGCTGCCGGGTTGCAATTCTTCTGTGTGTCGATGCTTCGGACAAACGAATTTTCCGAACGCATTGCATGACGCCCGCGCATGAGCGCACCACATCGTGAACTAGACGACCGGTCGAATGCGTACCGACCATTCACCTCGCACGGGCTCGCACGTATACACACATGGCAGTGCCGAGTGGATGCGTGCCGCTCATGCATAGCCTGCAAATATTCCGTTTGTCGTGCCATGTCGATCCGGCAAGAATCCCCCTCACTCGACGAACGGCGCCGCCGGCACCGTGGCGCGAGCGGCCGTGTTCCTCAAGGGGAGAATCCTCGTGACGAAGTGCGCATCCACCATTCATCGCCTCATCGAATCGCTCGAGGACGTCCCGGGCGCCATGCATCGCATGACGTTCGTCGACGACGCCGGCAACGAGGCGAGCATCACGTACCGGCGCTTCGCGGAAGAAGTGTTTCGCCAGGCCGGCGCGCTGCGCGAACTCGACGTGCGCGAGAACGACATGGTGATGCTGGCCTTGCCCGCGTCGGTCGAGCATGCGGTCGCGATGATGGCCTGCGTGATGACGGGCGCACTGCCCTGCACCGTGCCCGTTCCCGCGCGCCGCGCCACCACCGGGCGCCAGGTGATCGACGTGGCATGCGAGCTGTACCGGCCGCGCCTCGTCATCGCCGCGGATGCGCAGGCCGCCGCATGGCGCGACGATGCGTTTCCCGCTTCGTCCACGCGCGTCGTCGATCTCGACACGCTGTCGCTCGTCGCGGATGCCGGTGCGCGCGCGCTGATCAGCGCGAAGCATGGCCGCGATCCGCATCATGTCCAGCTCACGTCCGGCTCGACATCGCATCCGAAGGCCGCGGTGCTCAGCCACGAGAACGTGATCGCGAACGTGCTCGGCATCGGTGGGTCGGTGCGTTTCGACATTGCGGCCGGCGACGGCACCGCGTCGTGGCTGCCGCTCTATCACGACATGGGGCTGCTCACGCTGCTGTCGAACCTGCATTACCGTGCGCCGCTGCTGATGATGCAGCCGAACAGCTTCATTCGTAATCCGCTCGGCTGGTTGAAGCGCATCGCGTCGGCGCGCGCGACGACGACATCGGTGCCGACCTTCGCATTGCGCTACTGCGTGCGCCGTTTCAATGCCGCCGCGATGGAAGGCGTCGATCTTTCCGCGTGCCGCAACATCTTCATCGGCGGCGAACGCGTGGACGACGCGACGCTGCGCGACTTCGCCGCGACGTTCGCGCCGTACGGTCTCGCGGCATCGGCGCTGCAGCCGTGCTACGGGATGGCCGAATCGACGCTCGCGGTATCGATGCATCGTGCGTGGCACGACGGCGCCGTTGACGGCGCGCCGTACGTGATCGCCGACACGCTCGACCGTCGCGCGCTGATCGAGCGCCGCGATGCGCAACCGGCCGCCGCGAACGACGGCGCCGACACCGACACCGAAACCGTGCTCGCGATGGGCACGCCGATCGAGGGCATGGCGTTCCGGATCCTCGACGACGGCGACCACGCGCTGGCGAACCGCGCGGTCGGCGAAGTCGCGATCCGCGGCACGTCGGTGATGCTCGGCTACCTGAACCCCGACGACGGCTCGATCGCTGCGCCGCTGACGGCCGACGGCTGGTTCCGCACCGGCGACATCGGCTACGTCGCGGATGGCCAGCTGCATATCCTCGGGCGCAAGAAGGAAGTCATCATCATTCGCGGCAGCAACTACTTCCCGCATGAAATCGAGGAGGCGTTGGCCGCCCATCGCACGCTGCGCAAGAGCACCTGCATCGCGTTCGGGCTGCCCGATCCGGAGACGGGCACCGAGCGGCTGGTCGTCGCGATCGAGGCGCGGCCCGTCGATGCAACGCCGCAGACGCGCGCCGAGTGCCAGCAGCTGCTCGCCTCCCGGATCGGCTTCGCCGCGCAGGATCTGTGCTTCGTCGAACCGGGCTCGCTGCCGCGCACGACGAGCGGCAAGCTGCAGCGCCTGAAGTGCCGCGACCTCTATGCGAGCGGCGCGCTGTCCGTGATCCACGCGACGGCCGCCGCCGAAGCCGGCCAGGGAGCGTACGCATGACGACCGCCACGCTCACGCCGGTGCTCGAACTGCGCGACGTCTCGCGCGTGTACGAGGGCGCGGGCCGCGTCGTCGCGGTACGCGGCGCGACGATCTCGATCGGCCGGCGCGACGTCGTCGCGCTCGTCGGGCCGTCGGGCAGCGGCAAGAGCACGCTGCTCAACCTCGCCGGCTTTCTCGACGTGCCGAGCAGCGGCGAACGCTGGCTCGAAGGCCGCCGGATCGACGATGCGCCGGACACGCTCGAACGGATTCGCCGCGAGCGCATCGGCTTCGTGTTCCAGCAGTTCAACCTGATTCCGGTGATGTCCGCGCTCGAGAACGTCGAGCTCGGCTGCTTCGCATGGGGCACGCCTCGCACACGGCGCGAGCGCGCCCGCGCGATGCTCGACGCGGTAGGGCTCGCCGCGCGCGAACGCCATCGCCCCGGCGAGCTGTCCGGCGGCGAGCAGCAGCGGGTCGCGCTGGCCCGCGCGCTCGCCAAGGAGCCGGCGATCGTGATCGCGGACGAGCCGACCGCCAGCCTCGACAGCACCAACGCACGGGCGGTGGCCGAGCTGATCCTCGACACCAACCGCACGCTGGGCACCGCCTTTCTGATTGCGTCGCACGACGATCGTCTGTGCGCGCACCTGCCGCGCCGCATCGAGATGCGCGACGGCGTACCGGGAGTGAATCGTGAACTGGTCGACGTTTGCGTGGCGTAACCTCTGGCGCAACAAGCGCCGCACCGTGCTGACGATGGCGATGATCGGCGTCGCCGCGTTCGCGTCGAGCCTCGCGCTCGGCTACGTGATCGCGACCTTCGACGCGGTGCGCGAAGGGTCGATCGACAGCGGCGTCGGCCACGTGCAGGTGCTGCACCACGGCTATCTCGACCTGATCGGCGAGCGTCCGCTGCAGTACGGGCTCACCGCCGACGAACAGGCCACCGCCACGCATGCGATCGCGGCACTGCCCGGCGTCGCGACCACCGCGCGCGGCATCGACTTCGACGGGCTGATCTCGAACGGCGATCTCAGTTACGGCTTCGTCGGCGAAGGCATCGAGCCGAACCGCGAGCCGCCCGGCTTCTTCGACTATCACACGGTGCTGTCGGGCCGCTACCTGTCGCCGACGAATCCCGGCACCGAAGTCGTCGTCGGCGCGGAACTCGCGCGCAAGCTCGGCGTGCACGTCGGCTCGGTCGTGCAGTTGATGGCGTCGACCGCGCACGGCGGCATCAACGCGACCGATGCGCAGATCGTCGGCGTGATGAGCACCGGCAACAAGGACGTCGACGAGCGGATCGTCAACGTGACGTTCACGGCCGCGCAGGCGCTGCTGCGCACCGACCGCGCGTCGCGCATCGCGGTGTTCCTGTCGGACACCGCGCTTACGCCGGCCGCCGCCGCGACGCTGCGCGCCGCGCTGCCGACGCTCGACGTGAAGACCTGGGACCAGCTCGTGTCGCTCTATCACCAGGTCGTCGCGCTGTACAAGAACCAGTTCTCGGTGTTCGGCGCGATTCTCTGCCTGACGATCCTGCTGTCGATGAGCAACTGGATCCTGATGAGCATCGTCGAGCGTCGCCGCGAGATCTCGACGCTGCGTGCGCTCGGCGTGCCGGCCGCGACGGTGCGCGGCGTGCTGATCCAGGAGACCGCCTTCCTCGGCCTGCTGGGCGCGGCCGCCGGCATCGCGGTGGCGCTGCTGACGATGGTCGCGCTCAATCACGCGCAGATCCACCTGCCGCCGCCGCCGGGCCGCGTGAAGTCGATCCTGCTCGAATTCACGGTCTCGCCGGCCGCCGTGGCCGCCGTCGAAGGCGCGTTCGTCGTGCTCGGGGTGGCCGCCGCGCTACTCGCGACGCTCGGCCTCGCCAAACGCAACATCCTCGAAGGACTCGCCCCATGATTCGCATTCGCCACCTGGCCGCCGCGCTCGTCGTGTGCGCGCCGATCGTGCATGCCGCCGACGCCCCGACGGCCCAGACCATGCTCGCCCGTGCCGACGCGTACCGCAGCACGGCCGCCGATACGCAGACGAACATCCAGATCACGAACGAAGTGGGCGGCCAGTCCGGCGACGCGACGCGCTACCTCGTCTATACGCGCGGCAACGGCGACACGCTCGCGCTGACGCGCAGCGGCGAGAACGACGGCCAGAAATACCTCGCGACGACGCGCGGCCACTGGTTCTACGTGCCTAACACGCGCAGCGCGGTGCGCATCAACGGGATGCAGCGGCTGCAGGGCGAGGTCGTGATCAGCGACATCACGCGCACGCACTGGGCGGACAGCTATCGCGCATCGGCCGCGCCGGGCGCGACGACGATCGCCGGCAAGCCGGCCACCGAGCTCGATCTGACCGCGACCGATCCCGACAACGTCTACCCGACGATCAAGCTGTGGGTCACGCCCGACACCGACGTGCCGGTGCGTGCGCAGTTCTTCCTCGCGAGCGGCCTGCTGTTCCGCAGCGCCGATTTCTCCGCGCCGGTCGACGCGAACGGGCGCAAGGTGATCCGCAAGATCACGTATCGCAACGAGATCGAAAAGCAGCGCGCGAGCGTCGTCGACATCCTCGACGGCCAGCCGCGCAAGATTCCGTCGGGCTGGTTCAACCCCGACACGCTTGCCGATGGCCAGTGACAACCACGCCCATGTCGACGCCCATCGTGACCGCCGCCTTCCATCATCCGGCCGACTCTGGCCCGCCGCCGCGCTCGCCTTCCCGCTTGCGCTGGGCTGCACGCTCGCGCACGGAGAATCGCTGATGGAACAGTTGAGCACACTGAACGGCATCGCGTATGCAAGGTCGGTCGACAGCATGGACGGGCACGCGCTGCTGGGCAACCTGATCGGCGATCAGCCGCGCAACCTGCAGGAGGCGGGCCTGCTCGCGCGCATCGACGGCGAGAACCTGTTCATGAACGCGCGTGCCGTGGCCAGCAACCACTCGCTCGGCGCGCAGGCCACCCGCTTCAACGAGGCCGGTGTGCGCTACGCATTCGACAACGGCATCACGCTCACCGCCGGCAAGCGGATCGACCCGCTCGATACGTCGCAGGCGTTCTTTCCGCTCGGCTTCTTCCAGAAGCGGGCCGCGACGGCCGACATCTACGATCGCTACGGCGATGTCGAGGGCACGCCGCTCGTCGAAGCGAAATGGGCCGGCGAACAGACCACGCTGCAGTTCATCGCCGGGGAAAACCGCACGCTGCGCAGCGACGTCGACAACCGCGACGTGCAGGGCGCGACGCAGCTCGTGCGCGGCGCGTACAACTGGTCGGGCGGCTCGGCCGCGTTGCTCGCGGGCCGGCACGCAGGCCACGGGGGCGCCGGCGCGACGCTGTCGTTCGACGTAGCGCGCTCGAACACCGTCTATGCGAGCGCGTGGCTCGAGCGCGGCACGACACGGCCATTGCCAGCGTTCATCGCGAACGGCACGCCGCTCGATTCGCCGGCCGCGTACGACGCGGTCGATCGCCGCAACGATCGCCAGATCATGTGGCGCAGCGCGGTGGGCATGCAGAGCGCGCTGCCCGGCAACTTCTCGCTGATCGTCGAGTGGTCGCACGACGAGGCGCGCTACGACGCGAACCAGTGGCGCCAGATGGTTGGCGCGGTCCGCGTGAACAACGCGCTGCTGCCCGTCGCGCCCGACGCGGCGCTGGGCGGCCTCGGCGGCACGGCCGATTTTGTAAGCGTCGACGGTAACCTACGCGACTACCTGTTCGCCCGGCTCGGCAAGAAGATCGGCCGCGTCGAGTATTCGCTGCGCGGCGTCTATTCGCCGCAGGACAAGGGCCTGCTCGCGATCGCGCAGGTCGTCGCCGACGTGAACAAGCGCGTGAGCGTCGATGTCGCGGTCACCCGCGCGTTCTCCGACAGCAACTCCGAGTACCGGATGGTCGGTCTCGGCACCCGTATCGACGCCGCCGTGCGCGTGCGCTTCTGACAGGAACCCAGCCCCATGTCCACGCTTTCCGCTCCCGCTTCGTCCGCCGCCCCGCTCGCGCCCACGCCGCTGCTGCTGCGCGTGGCCGACCAGGCCGCGTATCCGGTGCTGCGCCACTTCGACACGATCGCGTCGCTCGGCACGCCGCCGCGCGCGGCGGCCCGGCTCGTCGAAGCGGCTGCCGTCCGGCTGCTCGACAGCGAGATGGTGATCGCGCTACATGCGGCCACGCCGGACGTGCTGCCCGATTCGTCCGCATCGACGCCGCTGCGGCACGACGAAGCGCCGCTCACCGAAGCACTGCTCGAACAGATCGGCCGCGAAGGGTTTCATCACCTGTTCAAGCCGTTCATGCGCGCGTTCATCCGCATCATGTTCGGGCTGTTCTTCTCCGACGACCAGAACCGTCGCGCGTGCGACTGCATCGACAGCGGCCACAACTTCGCGTTCCTGATGAGCGACGGCGGCGGCCCGACGCTCGCCGCATGGCGCACGGTCGTGCGCAGCGACGACAACGGCCTCGCGCTCACCGTCGACAAGGTATGGGGCATCGAAGCGCATCGCGACTGCATGGCGGTGGTCGCCGCGCGGTTGCCGGGCGTGATGTTCCCGGCCGCCTACCTCGTGTGGCCCGACGAGTACCGGAAGCTGAAGCGCACGACCTGCGGCGCGCCGTTCCTCGCCGGCAACCTGCAGCTCGCGAACGTCGGCGGCCAGGTGCGCGCCCATGCCGAGGATCGCCTGCGCATCGGCGGCCCGACCGTGTTCAACAAGTACCTGACCGTCGTGCGCCCCTACTTCGTCCGCGCGCTGATGGCGCACGTCGGCTGGCTCGCGCAAACGGGCCGCGTCGAACTCGACGCCGACGCCCGCGCCGTCCACCAGTTCATCGCCCACGCCGCGCGCAGCCAGACCGACGACGCGCACTACAGCTTCGGCAAGGTGCAGCGCGTGCTCGCGATCAAGCTGCTGTCGAACGAGTTCCTGACCGCGCTCGTGCGCGACGGCAGGGTGGCGACCTTCGACGACCAGCGCGACCTGCTGGCGTTTTCGAAGATGGAAGGCAGTTCGTACCGTTGTTATCACGAGCTTCGCAAGAGCCTGCGCTGCGAAGCCGGCAGTTGACCCACGCGACAGGCCGATCGATCCCGATCAACCCACTTCATTTTCAGGAGCTCCTCTCATGACGACCCAGAACGTTCCGGCCGACGCGCTCGACATCCTGTCCCGCGAAGTCGCGAAGATCCTCAACGTCGAGACCGTCGACACCGACGCCGGCATCGGCGAACTCGGCATCGATTCGCTGAACATCGTCGAGCTGATCGTGTTCTGCGAACAGCTCTACGGTTCGATCGACCCGGAAGCGCTGAACATCACGCAGTACACGACGCTGCAGCAGCTCGACGCGCAACTGCGCCGCCAGCAGCACGCTGCCTGACACGACGATGCTCGCGCCCCTTGCGACCGTGGCGGCCCCCGCCGCCCAGCCGGCCCCGGCCACCGCGCTGACCGTGCAGGCGCTCGCGTACCAGCGCGTCGCGCCGTCGCGCGACGGCGCGGCCGTGCCGCTCGACGACACGGCCCGCGCGATCGGCACGCTCGCGTGCGCCGAACGCGAGCGGCTGTGCGGCGCGGTCGGCGCGGACGACTACGTGGTCAGCTCGACGATCCTGTCGATGCTGCTGATGAACGATTCGCCGCAGCATCGCGTGTTCGCACAGGCACTGGCCGGCGCGAACGACTACACGCCCGACTGGATGACCTGCTCGTACGAATGCGCGGGCTGGGGCTACGTATTGCGCCGCTCGCTCGCCACCGCGGCCGAGACCGGGCCGCGCACGCTGCTGCTGCAGATCGTCGACATCGACGTGCACGGCTTCACGTACTGGCACGGCAACCCTGCGTGGGGCCGCTCGGGCTTCGGCGTGTGCTCGCTGCTCGTCGATGTCGGCCGCGAAGCGGCATCGTCGGCGCCGTCGGTGTTGGCTGAGGCCGCGCCGCCGGCCAGCGCAGTCGTGCGGCTGGGCCGCGACATCCGCACCTTCTGCGCGGCCCGCCCCGGCTTGCACGCGGCGCTGCCGTTCTTTCCGGCGACGTCGCGCCGCGCGTTGCTCGCGTCGGTCGGCAAGACGCCGCTGCTGCCGGACGGCCATGAGCAGTTCGGTCATGCGTTCGGCAGCGATCCGTGGCTGTCGGTGCTGCTCGCGCATCGCGACGGCGACACGCCGCGCCGCGCGGCCGTCTGCTCGCTCGCGCTGAACGGCTATTACGCGATCGCCGACGTTGCGTTCGCGCCGGACGCAACGTTTTCTCTCGACGACGAGGCGTGACATGGTGCGACCCGTTCATTTCACCTACCGGATCGAGCGCGACGCGCGGCAGCCGGTCGCGGTCGCCGCGAGCGCGTACCGGATGCCGCTCGACACGCCGGCCGACTACGCGCGCGCCGCGCTCGCGGAATCGGCCGGCGACGTCTATGACGCGGGCGATGCACTCGGCGGCGAGCGCCGCGTGCTGCTCGACCACGTCCAGTACTTCGCATTCCTTGCCGAAATCACGGCACGCATCCGCGACGCCGTGCATCCGGACGCACGCGTATTCATCGAAGTCTGCGCGCCGTACTTCGGCGCGCTGCCGGCCGAACTGCTCGCGCCGCACGTGCTGCTCGGCGTGCACCTGTACGACGAAGCGTTGCGCGACGCCGCGCGCGGCGCACCCGTCGTGTGGATCGGCGACCGGATCCTGCGCGACGCGGAGTTCGCCGGCGACAACCGCGTGTGCTGCGCAATCTGGCCGGCGCGGCTCGCCGACGCGTTCGACGCGCAGCTGCGCGGCCCGTGGCCGGCGTATGCGATCCGCCTCGACCCGCACCCGGCCGCGCCGCGCGCCGCCGCCATGACGCTTACCGATTCCGCCCATCATTCCGGCGCCGCCGCGCGGCCGGGGAGACCTTGAAATGACTGACACGCTCACCGTAATGCAGGACACGGCCGACATCCGCTGGTCGATGCCCGTCGACGCCCTGATGTCGAACGACTACGCCCTGCGCGAAGAGGCGCTGAACCGGTTGTACGAAAAGGCGAAGGCCGCGCAGTGGGACGTCGCGACCGACGTCGACTGGAGCCACGATCTCGATCCGGCGAACCCGCTCGGCATGCCCGACCCGACGCTGCTGATCTATGGCACCGAGCTGTGGGGCAAGCTGTCGGACACCGACAAGCGCGAGGTGCGCCATCACGCGCAGGGCTGGCTGCTGTCGCAGATCCTGCACGGCGAGCAGGCCGCGCTGATCTGCGCATCGAAGCTCGCGTCGGCCGAGAACGGCCTGAGCGCGCGGCTGTGCGCGGCCGCGCAGATGATGGACGAAGCGCGCCACGTCGAAGCCTACGCGAAGCTCGTGAACGAGAAGCTCGACGTCAGCTACCCGATGAGCCGCTCGCTGAAGGGGCTCTTGCACGACACGATCACGAGCAGCGCGCTCGACATGACGAACCTCGGGATGCAGGTGCTCGTCGAGGGCATCGCGCTGTCGATCTTCCAGAGTGTGGTCGCGTACAGCACCGATCCGTTCATCAAGGACCTGTTCGTGCGGATCCAGCGCGACGAGTCGCGCCACTTCGCGGTCGGCCGGATCACGCTGTGCCGCGTGTATGCGGAGATGAGCGCGGTCGAGCTGCGCGAGCGCGAGGAGTTCGTCTGCGAAGGCGCGGCCGTACTGTACGAGCATCTGTGCGCGGACGACATCTGGGAACCGATGGGGCTGTCGAAGCGCGAATGCAGCGCGATGGTGCGCGAGTCGCCGGTCTCCAGCTCGATCCGCCGCTCGATCTTCCGGCGCCTGGTGCCGACGATCCGCGAGATGGGCCTGCTCACGCCGACCGTGCAGGCGACCTTCGAAAAACTCGACGTCCTCGACTACGCGGCGATGCCGCTCAACTGAACCATGACGACGACCTCCTCCCAAGCGTCACGCGATTTCTGGATCGGCATCGACGCGGTGGCCTACGAGCTGCCGGGCCTGCCCGTCGACATCGAGGCCTGGGCCGCCGAGCGCGACTACCCGGCGCAGCGGGCCGCGGCGATCGCGCGGTCGGGCAGCCGCTATTTCCACATGGCGCTCGACACGAGCGAGACCGACCTCGCGATCGCGGCGGCCGGCCGCCTGCTCGACACCGCGCGCGTGCATCCGTCCGACATCGGCGCGATCGTGCACGTGCACACGCAGCAGTTCAGCGTGCCGCCCGCGCCGCGCAGCCTGCCGCACGAGCTGGCCGCGCAGCTCGGCATCGAGCCGCTGTGGCTCGGCTCGGTCGCACAGCTGAACTGCGTGTCGGTCGCGGCCGGCATCGAGACGGTGCGCGCGCTGATGCGCCGCTATCCGCAGCTCGACGCGGCGCTCGTCGTGTCGTCCGATCGCGTGTACGGCGAGGATTACCGGATGCGGCAGATGACGGGTGTGCAGTGCGACGGCGCGGCCGCGATGCTGATCGCGCGCAACAGCACGAAGAACCGGCTCGGCGGCATCGCGATCGAGACGCATGCGAAATGGCATCGCGGCTCGGACACCGTCGCCGCGAACGAGGCCGACCTGATCATGATGGAGTGGCCGTACACCCGCAAGGCGATCGACGCGGCGGTCGCGCTCGAGCCGTACGCGCTCGACGCGTACGAGCTCGTGCTGCCGCACAACGCCGACCTGCCCGGCTGGAACGCGCTGTGCCGCGCGATGCGCGTGCCGGCCGAGCGGCTCTATGCGGAAAACATCCATGCGCGCGGCCATGCGTGCTGTTCGGACTTTCCGATCAACCTGGCCGACGTCGGGCTCGACGCGGTCGCGCGCGGCCAGCGCGTGCTCGGCGTGATGCAGTCGAACTGCGGCGCGTACGCGGCCGCCACGCTCCATCCGGTGGGCCGCCATGACGCCTGAGCGCCCGCTTCCGCCCGCCGGCGACCACGCGTGGATCGCCGACCTGCGCACGCCGTGCTACGTGTACGAGCCGGTGGTCGCGATCGCGCGCTACCGGTCGCTGAAGGCGCGGCTCGGCACGCGGCTGATCGTGTCGCTGAAGGCGAACCCGAACCAGGACATGCTCGCGCGCTGCGCGCATGCGTACGAGGATGGCGTCGAACTCGCGAGCCGCGGCGAACTCGATGCGGTGATCGGCCGGATCAAGACGCCGCGCTACCTGAACAACCCGTCGATGGACGAGATGTTCATGCGCGCCGGGCTCGCGTCGCGCTGCCATTTCGTGCTCGACAACCCGGACGCGGTCGCGCGCTTCGTGCCGCTGGCGCGCGAGGCGGCGGCCGGCGGCAGCACGCCGGGCGCCGTGCTGCTGCGCGTGAATGCCGGCGCGCTGGCTGGCGACGATGCACGCGCACTGTGGCACGACCACTTCGGGATGACGCCGAACGAGGCGCACGACGCGGTACGCACGCTCGCCGCCGCCGGTTTGCCGGTGGCCGGGCTGCACGTGTTCTCCGGCCCGCATTCGTTCGTCCGCCAGGACGCGACGCAGCCCGACACGCTCGTGCTGCCCGAGCGGCTCGCGGCGCTCGCCCGCGATCTCGCGCCCGCCAACGGCGCGCCGCTCGCGTCGCTGAGCCTCGGCGGCGGTTTTGCCGACGATCACCCGGGCGATGCCGCGTTCGAGCGCTATGCGACTGCGCTCGCGCCGCTGGCCGGCCAGTACTCGCTCGCGCATGAATCGGGCCGCGCGATCTTCGCCGATGCGGGCGTGTTCGCGACGCGCGTCGTCGCGGTCAAGACGTGGCAGGACCGCACGATCGCCGTCTGCGACGGCGGGCTGTCGCATGCGTTCCTGCTGGCGCAGACCGAATCGGTGATGCGCCGGCTGGCCGCGCCGTCGCTCGTGCGCCGCACTGCGGAGCCGCCGGTACGCGGCGTGCCGACGATCTACGTCGGCAGCACCTGCAGCCGCGCGGACGTGATCGGCCGCGACGACACGGGCGCCCCGCCGCAGGTCGGCGACATCGCCGTGTTCGCGCGCTGCGGCGCGTATCACCGCACGTACTCGATGGCGCATTTCCTGTCCCACGAAGCCGCGCACGTGTACGTGCGGCCTGCCTAGACCCACCTGAGAGAGGAGCCGATCATGAACGCCCTGATCAGCGTCGCCGACCTGCTCGAACACGGCGCCGCGCGCTGGCCGCGGCATCCCGCGTATGCCGACGGCGGCGGCACGATGACCTACGAACAGCTCGCCCGCGCGGTCCGCCGCGCGGCTGCCGCACTCGCGTCGCGCGACGTGCAGCCCGGCGAGCGCGTCGCCATCTACGCGCCGAAGCGCATCGAAACCGTGGTCGCGATGCTCGCGGCCAACGCGCTCGGCGCGATCTTCGTGCCGGTCAATCCGCAGTTGAAGGAAGCCCAGATCGAACACATCGTCGCCGACAGCGGCGCGGCGCTGTTCATGACCGGCGCGCAGCGGTTGAAGCGCCTGCCGGCCCTCGCCGCGCTCGTCGGCGAACGCGCGATGCTGATCGAGGAACTGGCCGACGCGATCCACGCGCCCGGCGCCGACACACCGGCACCGCTTCCCGCCGGCCGGCCGGTGGACGACGATCCCGCCGCGCTGCTCTACACGTCCGGCTCGACCGGCAAGCCGAAAGGCGTGGTCGTGTCGCATCGCAATCTCGTGTCGGGCGCATTCAGCGTCGCCGCGTACCAGGGGCTGGCCGATGACGACGTCGTGCTCGGCGTGCTGCCGCTCAGCTTCGACGCGGGCCTGAGCCAGCTCACGACCGCGCTGGCCGCCGGCGCGTGCTATGCGCCGCTCGACTTCCTGCAGCCGGCTGAAGTGCCGCGCCATTGCGACGCGTTCGGCGTGACGTCGATCACCGGCGTGCCGCCGTTGTGGATGCAGCTCGCGTCCGCCGGCTGGAGCGACACGGCGCGCACGCGGATCCGCCGCTTCGCGAACACCGGCGGCCATCTCGCGACGCCGCTGCTGCACCGCCTGGAGGCAGTGTTCACGAACGCCGCGCCGTACCTGATGTACGGATTGACCGAAGCGTTCCGCTCGACCTACCTGCCGCCGGCCGACGCAGCACTGCGCCCGACGTCGATCGGCAAGGCCGTGCCGAACGCCGAGATCCTCGTGCTGCGCGCCGACGGCAGCGAATGCGCGGCCGACGAACCCGGCGAACTCGTGCATCGCGGCGCGTTCGTCACGCTCGGCTACTGGAACCGGCCCGAGCTGACCGCGCAGCGCTTTCGCCCGCTGCCGCGCCGGCACGGCGAGATCCCGCGCCCCGACGTCGCCGTGTGGTCCGGCGACATCGTGCGGCGCGACGCGGACGGCTACCTGTATTTCGTCGCGCGCGGCGACGACATGATCAAGACGTCCGGCTATCGCGTCAGCCCGACCGAGGTCGAGGACGTGCTGTTCGCGCTGCCCCACATCCGCGAGGCCGCGGTGTTCGGCGTGCCGCACGCATCGCTCGGCGAGGCGATCGCCGCGTGTGTCGTATCGACGCTCGACGCCGACGCATGCCGCGCCGACATCGCGCGCGCCTGCCGCGACGCATTGCCGACCTACATGAGCCCGCTCGTCGTCGAGCCGCTGCCGGCGTTGCCGCGCAACCCGAACGGCAAGATCGACCGCCCCGCGCTGAAAAACCAGTATCGCGACGCGTTCGCGCCCACGAACGAGGAGACCGCCGCATGACCCTGTCGACGCTCGATGAAACCTGCCTCGGCGCGCGCCGCATCGCCGAACCCGGCACGCTGGCCCTGTCGGGCGGCGTCGTGGTGCTGCCGCCCGCCGTCGTGTTCAGCGCGATCCAGGCGCAGGAACGCCATCCCGGCTACCGGCACCTGCTGCTGCCGCAGGCGCGCTTTGCGCGGCCGCGCGGAATGGGCGCACTGACGCCCGAAGAAGGCACGCGCCTCGCGCCGGGCGGCCGGCCCACGCTGCGGGTCGCGCCGCCCGGGCGCAGCCTCGCCGATCTCGCGGCCGACGCGGCCCTCGACCTGCGCGACCAGCTCGGCTCCGGGCAACTGGCCCGCACGACCCACGTGATCGTCGCGAGCTGCGCGCTCAACGAAGGGATCGGCGATTCGGTCGTCGGCCGCATGCAGTACGAGCTGGGCCTGCAGCGCGTGACGCCGTTCGCGCTCGGCCAGAACGGCACGCTCGGCTGGTATTCGGCGCTGATGCTGCTCGACGGGCTGCTCGACGAAGGCGACCAGGCGCTCGTGATCCTCAGCGACAAGTGGCTCTACCCGTTCTTCCGCCAGTTCGGCGACCTGGTCGGTTACGGCGACGCGGCCGCCGCGCTGCTCGTGTCGCGCGCCGGCCCGACACCCGAGCCGGCCGACTGGGGCGGCGTGCGGTCCGTGGCGATGGAATTCGGGCCGTCGATCGCCGATCCATGGGCCGACGCGCCCGGCACATTGCGCGACACGCTCGCGCCGGTCGCCGCGCGTGCGATCCGCCGCGCGCTCGACCTGGCCGGGTTGCGCGCCGGTGAGATCGACTGGTGCGTGCCGCCCGGCTTCGATCCCGGCTTCGCGGCGCGCGTGGCCGACGCCGCGTCGATCCCGGTCGCCGCCCGCATCCAGCATGAAGCCGCCGGCCACCTGTCGTCGGCTGAATCGGCGGCCGCGCTGATCCGGCTCGCCGGCGCACTCGACGAAGGCGAACGCCGCACGGTGCTCGTGTGGGATGCGGCACTGCATGGCGCGGCGGCGGCGGCCGTCGTCGACCTCGCCGGCGGCCTCGATGCCGCGCTCGATATCGAAGGGGACGCGTGATGAGCGCCTACAAGGTGAGCCTGCGCGAACTGCGCTTCTTTCTGTGGGAACTGTTCGAAGCCGACAAGCGGTTTCTGGCGGAACACGGCCTGTACGGCACGCATGACCGCGCATCGATCGACGCGCTGCTCGAACGCGCACGCGATTTCGCGCTCGACCTCGGGCGCAGCTATCAGCAGGCGGACGTCGAGGGCTGCACGCTGCTCGACGACGGCCAGGTGCGCATTCCGTCGCATTTCCACGCGCTGTGGGCGCGCTTTCGCGACGAATGGTCGAACACGCTGTTCGGCACCGCGCACGGGCTGCCGCCGATCGTCACGCAGATGATCTACGAGATGTTCATGGGCGCGAACCCGTCGTTCATGACGTACGGCGGCTTCACGCGCCCCGCGATCAAGCTCCTGCAGATGCACGGCACGCCGCACCAGAAGGCGCTGATCGCGCCGCTCGAGGCGTACCGCTGGGATGCCTGCTTCTGCGCGACCGAACCGCAGGCCGGCACCGACCTCACCGCGGTCGCGCTGCGCGCGACACCGCTCGAACGCGACATCTACGCGATCGACGGCGAGAAGGTCTACATCTCGGCCGGCATGCACGAGCTGACCGAGAACACGCTGTATTTCGTGCTCGGCCGCATCGACACCGCGTCGCCGGACTCGTTCTCGCTGTCGTGCCTCGTCGTGCCGCGCTTCTGGCCAGACGAGGAAACGGGCGAGCTGCAATCGAATCATGTCGACTGCATCGGCCTGCCGCGCAAGATGGGGCTCAAGGGCTGCGCGAACACGCATCTCGTGTTCGGTTCGAACGGCACGACCAGGGGCTGGCTGCTCGGCGGCCGGCGCAACGTCGGCCTGCTGCAGCTGATGCCGCTGATGAACCAGGCGCGGATGAGCACCGGGATGTTCGGCGTCGGCGTCGCGTCGAGCGCATACCTGCATGCGGTCGAGTATGCGGGCCGCCGGCTGCAGGGCCGGCCGATCGAACGCGCGTCGAACACCCACGCGGCCCGCGTCGCGATCGTCGAGCACGCGGACGTGCAGCGCATGCTGGTCGACATGAAGAGCCGCGTCGACGGCTGCCGCGGCCTGCTCGGCAAGCTCGCCGCCACTGCCACGCGCGCGGCGATGCTCGAAGCGACGCCCGACGCCGACCCGGCCGAGATCGAGCGCCACCGCAAGCTCCAGCTGCTGCTGACGCCGATCTGCAAGGCGTTCATCTCCGACCAGGCGTGGCGGATCTGCGAAACCGCGATCCAGGTGCACGGCGGGCTCGGCTATACCGATGCAAGCCCCGTCGAGCAGAACGCGCGCGACGTGAAGATCCTGTCGATCTGGGAAGGCACGAACTACATCCAGGCCCAAGACCTCGTGCGCGACAAGCTCGGCTTCGGCCGCCATTCGCGGCTGATCCAGTACTACCGCGACGAACTCGACGTGTTCCTCGCGCGCCAGCATCACACCGGCACGCATGCGGAGCTGCGCCCGCTGTTCGACGCGCTGCGCACCGGCGCCGACCGGATCGCCGCCGCGCTCGACGACATCGCGCGCGACGTGCAGGACGGTCACACGCACCGCAGCAGCCAGTTCTACACGCGCTTTCTCGAGATGTTCGGCGTCGTCACGTCGGCGTGGGTGCTGCTCGAATCGGCGACGATCGCCGCGCGCCGGCTCGACGCGCCGGACACCGCCGACACGCCGGCCGAACTCGCGTTCTATCGCGGCAAGCTGAAAAGCGCGCGCTACTACTTCGCGAACGTGCTGCCCGTGGTGGACCAGCACGCGGCCGTGATCGCCGCGATGGCGCATGCGGCGATCAGCGTCAGCAGCGACGAACTCGCGCAGGTGGAATGACATGGAGACGACGCTCGATTCCGGTACGTCCACCACGACGGCCCCGCCCGCGTCAGCCGGCGACGCGCCGCGCAACCTGCTCGGCCGCCCGGCGACGCGCCATCGCGGCACCGACATCGACGGCGCGACGCTCGAACCCGAAGCGCTGCGCGTGCGCGATCTCGACCTCAACGCGCTGATTGGCGCAACGACGTTCGAAGGCGCGCTCGCGCACCTGTGGTTCGACGTCGCGCCCGGCAGCGCCGCGCATCGCGCACACGAAGCGGCCATCGGCGCGCGGCTCGCGGCGTTCGCCGATGCGCTGGCGCCCGGGAGTGCCGCGCAATCCGTCGCCGCGGATCTCGGCGCGGCGGGTGTCGCGCCGGTGTTCGCGGCGGCGTCCGGCCTGCTGCGCGGCTTCGACGACGTGACGGCCCGCACGCATGGCGACGCACCGGACGACGCCGATCTCGACACGATGCTGCTGTGCGCGGCCGCGGCACCGTTCCTGCTGAACGCGGCGATCGAAGGCCGCCCGTTCGCCGCACGCCACGACTCGACCGGCGCCTCGCTCGCCGGCACGTCGAACCAGGCGCAACGCATGCTCGTACTGACCGGCGCGACGCGCACCGATGCGCCGGCGCGAGCCGCGATGGACATGCTGCTCGTCGCGTGGCACGCCGGCTTCGGCTACATCACGCCGACCGTGCTCGCGCCGCGGGTCGCGATCGGCACCGGCGTCACGCTCACGCAGGCGATCGCGTCCGGTTTCCTCGCAAGCGGGCCGTCGCACGTCGGTGCGGCGCTCGAAGCGATGCAGTGGCTCGCCGCGCTCGCGCAGTCGGTCCCGGGCGACACCGGCGCACCGCCTGCCGCGCTCGACGCAGCCGGGCGTGCGGCAATCGATGCCACGCTCGATGCGAAACGCACGCTGTACGGCTTCGGCCATCCGCTGTTCGTCGCCGACCCGCGTCCGCCGCACATGCGCGCGCGGTTCGCGGCACAACGCTTCGACGGCGCGTACGTGACGCTGTTCGACGCGTGCTGCGCACAGGCCGATGCCCGCCGCTCGCTTCGCCCGAACATCGATTTCCTGACGGCCGCGACGCTGCTCGAACTCGGTGTCGCCGCGCCGTCGTGGGGCGTCGGCGTCGGGCTCGGCGCACGCATCGCGGCGATGGCCGCGCATGCGGTCGAGCGGCGCCGCCGCCCGGCTTTCGGCGTCAACAGCGCGACCGCGCGACGGCTGCTGGCCGCCGTGCCGGTCGGCTGGCTGTGAACCCTCATCCCTCCGCACTCCGCAAAAGGACCGTCATGCTGCTCAAGAACCTGCGCCCGGCGAACGACTACGATCGCTTCGCCACCGAAACGCTCGAACCGTGGGACCTGCTGTTCATCAGCCGCATCCGCCAGCTCGCACGCGGGATGACGCCCGGCGTGATCGCCGACATCGGCACGGCCACCGGCGTCGTGCCGGTGCGCCTCGCGACCGACCCGGCGATGCGCGGCTGGCGCTATGTCGGCATCGACCTCGATCCGGCGATGCTCGACGAAGGCCGCCCGCGCATCCACGAACTCGATCTCGACGACACGATCGAGATGCGCGTCGGCGATGCGCTGGCACTGCCGTTCGACGACGGCACGCTGACGATGGCCGTCGGCCGCGCGACGCTGCACCACCTGCCGGACAAGGCATTGAGCCTCACCGAGATGTATCGCGTGCTGGAACCGGGCGGCATCGCGCTCGTGCACGACATGCGCCGCGACGCGCCGCAGCACCTGCTCGACCGCTTCACCGAGATGCGCGCCGCCGCCGACTATCCGCCGACCCACGTCGAGGAAAAGATCACGCTCGACGAAGCGCATGCGCTCGTCGCCGAAGCCGGTCTCGCGGCAGTCGCGTCGATCTACAGCCCGAGCGCCGGGCTCGGCGCGCTCGGCTTCGAGATCCTGCTGAAGAAACCGGCGCTGGCCTGAGTGATGACCGACCTCGCCTTCCTCGCCGCGCACGCCGCCGTGCGGCTCGGTGCCGACGACGTGCACTGCGCGGCGGTCGCGCCCGGCGCGACGCTGCCGCTGTGCGTGACGCCGCGCAGCGCCGAACTCGCGACCTCGCCGGAGATGTTCGTCGCGTGGTACCGCTCGCGGCTCGACACGATCGACACGCTGCTCGACGCGTGCGGCGCGCTGCTGTGGCGCGGCTTCGCGGTGCCCGACACCGCCGCGTTCGGCCAGCTCGGTGCGCTGTATCCACCGCACGCGAACGGCTATACGGCCGGCGCCGCGCCGCGCAAGCAGATCGACGGCCAGGTGTACGAGTCGACCCGCATGCCGCCGCCGTTCAAGATCGGGCTGCACCAGGAGATGGCCTACATGCCCGCGTTCCCGCGCCTCGTCGCGTTCTATTGCCGGCAGCCGGCCGACGCGGGCGGCGAGACGCCGATCTGCGACATGCGCCGCGTGACAGCGCGCGTGCCGGCCGCGCTGCGCGAACGGTTCGCCGAGCGCGGCGTGATGTACCTGCGCAATTTCGCGGCGCCCGGCGCGCGCGCGGACAGCCTCGCCGCCCATCCGGGCATGCCGTTCGCCGAATACCACCGGCCGTGGGACGACGCGTTCGGCACGACCGAGCGCGACGAGGTCGAGCGGCTGTGCGCGGAGCGCGGCGTCGGCTGCCGCTGGCTCGACGACGGCAGCGTGACGGTGTCGCACGTCGGCAGCGCGCTGCGCACGCATCCGCGCACCGGCGAAACCGTGTGGTTCAACCAGGCGAGCGCACAGCACCCGAACCCGCGCTCGATGGGCGAGCTCAGCTACCGCTACCTGCAGCGCATGTACGCCGGGCGCGCGGCGTTCCCGTACGAGATCCGCTATGGCGACGGGTCGCCGATGCCGTTCGACGATCTCGTCGCGATCTACGACGCGTTCGACGACGAGGAGCGCGCGTTCCCGTGGCAGGCCGGCGACGTGCTCGTCGTCGACAACATGCTGGTCGCGCACGGCCGCAACCCGTACCGGGGCGCGCGCGACACGCAGGTCATGCTGTTCGACTGACAGGAAGCCGACGATGAGCGATTCGTTCCTCGCCTCCGTGCGCGCGCTGTTCGGCCCGCACACCGCGTTCGACCGGCCGCTGCGTGCCGGCACGCAGCCGCTGCCCGATGCGCACTCGCCGGGTGCTGCGCTCGGCGCGCGCGCGATCGACGTCGCGGCCGGCGATTTTCATTTCTCCGCGCGGCATGTGCGGTTCCGGCTCGGCGCCGTCACCGCGATCGTCGGGCCGAACGGCTCCGGCAAGACCACGCTGCTCGAAACGCTGCTCGGCTTCCGGCGCGGCGGCACCGACGTGCGCGTGCTCGACGTGCCGGCCGCGCGCTTCATGCGCGATACGCCGTCGTTGCGGCGCATCGGCGCGCAATTGCAGAAGGTCGAGTATCCCGACCATCTACGCGTGTCGGAGATCGTCGCGCTACACCGCGCGATGTACGTGCGTGCGGACGCCGCGGTCACGGATGCGCTCGGCATCGCCGAACTCCTCGACAAGCCGTGCCGCGCACTGTCGAAGGGGCAGCGCCAGCGCATCGACCTCTACGTCGCGCTCGCGCACCGGCCCGAGCTGGCCGTGCTCGACGAGCCGTTCACGGGCCTCGACCGTCGTTACGCGGGCGTCGTGATCGACCTGCTGCGCCACCGTGCACGCGGCACGAGCGTCGCGATGATCTGCCACGCCGAGGAAGAGCTGGCCGTCGTCGACGATCTCGTGTGGGTGCGCGACGGCGGCGTGCGCTACCAGGGCGACAAGGACACGCTGCGCGCCGAGCTCGTCGGCGAGGCGCGCGCGGTCCTGCACTGCCGCGACGAAGTCGACGCACGCGCGCTGCGCAAGCGGCTCGCGGCGCTGCCGGGCGTGACCGGCGTGCGCGTGTCGGCCGCGCATGTCGTCGAGGTGTTCGGCGATGCGACGCTGCATCCGAACGTGCACCGCATCGTCGGCGAACAGGGCATCCAGCACCTCGCGCTCGCGCCGAGCACGCCGGGCGACCTGCTGCGCCTCTGTACCGAGGGCCCCATCCATGACTAAGGTGTTCCTGATTCTCGTGCGCAACGAGCTGCTCGGCTATCTGCGCAGCCGCTCGTCGCTGTTCTGGACACTCGTGTTCCCGGTGTTCCTGCTGAGCGTGATGCTGTTCGCGTTCGGCGGCTCGGGTTCGCTCGGCACCGCGGACATCGCGTTCGTCGTCCCCGGCGGCGCGACCCCGTACAGCCGCGCCTGCGAAGCGCAGATCGTCGAGAGCCTCACGCACAGCGACACGGTGAAGGCGACCTTCGACGGCCGCGGCGCGGCGGCCGACCGCGTGACCGTCGTGCTCGGCACCGACGAGCGCACACCGGCGACGATCCGCTACGACTTCAACGGCTCGCTCGCGGTCAAGGCCGCATCGCGCGTCGTCGAGATCGCGCTCGCGCGCTGCGCCGCGCAGCGGCTCGGGCTGCCGGCCGCGCAGGCACGCTTCGAGAACGCGGCACCCGCGCGCCGCCCGTTCGACTATGGCGCGTTCTTCGCGACCGGCATTCTCGTGATGGCGTTCATGGCGATCGGCCTCAACTCGACGACGACCGCGATCGCGTCGCTGCGCGAACGCAATACGTTCAAGCTGTACGTGTGCTTCCCGGTCTCGCGTGGCGTGTTCCTCGCCGCGCTGATCGTCGCGCGGATGATCATGATGGCGCTGTCGGCGCTCGTGCTGCTGACCGTCGCGCGCGTCGCGTTCGGCATCGCGCTGCCGATCGCGACGCCCGACGGGCTGCGCGCGCTGCCGATCGTGCTGCTCGGCGCGGCGATGGTGCTCAGCATCGGCGTGCTGCTCGCGAGCCGCGCCAAGTCGCTCGCCGCCGCCGAACTCGCGTGCAACGTCACCTACTATCCGCTGCTGTTCTTCAGCGACCTGACGATCCCGATGCACGACGCGCCGGCCTGGCTGAAGGCGGTGCTCGCGTTCCTGCCGACCAACCAGTTCGCGGTCGCGCTGCGCGGCGCGCTGGTCGACGGCGCCCCGTATGCGCAGCTCGCGCCGCAACTGCTCGGCATGACCGCGAGCACGGCGCTGTTCCTGTTCGCCGCCGCGCGGCTGTTCCGCTGGCACGACGCTTGACGCGTCGCCCGCTGTTTCACTGTTTCGAAGTTTCGACGAAGGAGAATCCCCCGATGAAATCGAGCAATCCCATCACCGACTACCTGCTGCATGCGAGCAACTTCCTGCCGGCGATCGTGTTCCTGTTCTACGGCCGGCTCGGCCCCGAACAGCCGGACGTGCGCTGGACGCACGCGTTCCTGATCGGCGGCGTGCTCGCGCTCGTGCACGGCGCATGGCTGATCCGCCGCGCGGACCGCAACAGCATCGCGATCGGCGTCGACCTGTTCCTCGTGATCGGCGCGGTGCTGGCGCTCGTGTCACCGACAGGTAGCCGTTTGTGGGGCGAGGAACTCGGGCCGGCCGCGATGCTCGTCTGCGTGCTGGTGGTCGGCATCGTGCATACCGCGTGGTCGGACGGCGGGTTCGTCGACGGCACGTTCGTCGACCATGCGCGCGCACGCTCGCTGTCGATCGTGCTGCTCGCGGTCACCGTCGTCGCGCTCGCGGTGTCGATCGCGATGCGCCACAGCCCGCTGTGGGGCGGCGTCGTGCCGCTGATCGCGCTGGTCGTCGTGCGCGGCCGGCTGCGCAAGCAGCTCGTGCGGGCCGGCTGACGATGAGCGCGCTGCCCGACCGCGCCGCGCAGCGGCACGCGCTCGCCGCGACGCTCGGTGACGGCTGGCTCGACGGGGCATCTTCCGACGAGTGTTCATCGTATGTAACGGACGTGACGCTCCACGGCGGCATCGCGCTCGGCGTCGCTCGGCCGGGCTCGACCGCCGACACGAGCGCGCTCGCGCGGGTTGCCGTCGCGCACCGCATCGCGCTGGTTGCGCAGGGCGCGCGCACCGGGCTCGTCGGAGCGGCCGTGCCCGATCGCAGCAGCACGCAATGCGTGGTGTCGTTCGACCGGATGCGCGCGGTGCGCGCGTTCGACGCGGCGAATCGCAGCATCACGGTCGAGGCCGGCGTGCGGTTGTCCGACATCAACCGCTTGGCGGCCGAAGCCGGCCTCTGCCTGCCGATCGACCTCGGCAGCGATCCCACGGCCGGCGGCCTCGTCGGCGCGAACGCGGGCGGCAGCCGCCTGATCAAGTACGGCGACGTGCGCCGCAACGTACTCGGCGTCGAAGTCGTGCTCGCCGACGCGGCGGGCACCGTGATCGACGCGCTCGCGCCGCTACGCAAGCGCAACGCGGGCTTCGACGTCACGCAGTGCTTCATCGGCGCGAACGGCGCCAACGGGCTCGTGACGGCCGTGTCGTTCGCGCTTGCGCCGCTCGAACGATCGTCGTGCGCGGCGTTCGTCGCGTTCGCGTCGTACGACGCGGCGCTCGCCGGCCTGCTCGCGTTCGAGCGTGCATTCGGCGAGATGCTGTCGGCATTCGAATTCATGTCGGCTGCCGCCGTCGGCTGTGTCGCTACCGCGTTTCCGGCGGCACGCATTCCGTTCGAAGCCGACGCTGCCGCGTGCTATGCGCTCGTCGAGATCGCGACCGGCATGCCGGGGCTCGATGCGCTGCTCGAGGAACGCACGATCGCGACGCTCGACACGCTCGCGGGCGAACACGTGGTGCTCGACGCGGCCTGCGCGCCGGCCGAACGGTTCTGGCGGATCCGCGACGCACTGCCTGCCGCGGTGGCGCAGGACGGCATGCCGCTGTCGTTCGACGTGTCGTTTCCGCGCGGTGCGCTGGCCGCGTTCGTTGCCGACGCCGAGCAGTGGATCGCGACCGCGCACCCGTCGCTGCGCTGTCACACGTTCGGGCATTTCGGCGACGGCGGCTGCCATCTCGTCGTGTCGATCCCGCACGCCTGCGCGGAGCGCTACGGGCCGCTGCAGCAGGTGGCGCTGCGCGGCGCGCTGTACGACCGCGTCGTGCGGGCCGGCGGCTGCTTCAGCGCCGAGCATGGCGTAGGGCCGGTCAACGTCGCGTACTACCGCAAGCATGTGCCGGCCGCTCAACGGCAAGTCGCAGCCGCCATCCAGCACGCCGTCGACCCGCTGGGTCTGATCGGGCGTGTCCGCTATTGATGCGCCGTCAAGCGGCGCCACGGAGAATTCGCATGATCCTTCGACACCCGCCCGGCCCGGGTACCGATTCCGAACCGGATGACGAACCGACGTTCGCCGGCATCCCGGCCACGCTGCCTGACTCGGGGGTCGTGGTCAACGTGCGAGGGGTGGCGTACGTGATCCAGCTGCCGCCGCGCGATCATGCGCGCCCGGCGCTGTGGCGCGAGCTGGCGGATTGGCGCGACGACCGGTCGGCAGGCGGCAACGGCGAGCCGGAGGCGCGGCAGGATTGAGCGTCGATGTGCGTTCCGGTGCCTTGAAAGGCCACCGCAGAAACGACCGCGGCGCCGGACAACCTCGGTCGTCCGGCGCCGCGTCGGGCGAAGCACGCGATTCGAAAATCAGAACACCGCGTGCCCGCTGATCAGGCTCGGCAGCCACGTCGAGAAGAACGGCAGGTACGTGACGATGTTGATCGCACTGAAGATCGCGAGGTAGTACGGCCACGCCATCTTCGTGGTCTCGCCGATCGACACGTTGCCGATCGCGCAGCCGACGAACTGCACCGAGCCGATCGGCGGATGCACGAGGCCGAGCGAGCAGTTCAGCAGCAGCATGATCCCGAACTGCACCGGCCCGACGCCGCACGCCATCGCGATCGGCAGGAACAGCGGCGTCGTGATCAGGATGTGCGCGGCCATGTCGACGAACGTGCCGAGGAACACCTGGATGATGTTGATGTACAGCAGCATCAGCCACGGCGCGGCGGTCGACTGCTTCAGCAGCCCTTCGATCGCATCCGGGATCTCCAGGTACGACATCTGGAAGCGCAGCATGTTGGACACCGCGATCAGCAGCAGCACGACGCCCGTCGTGCGCGCCGCATGCGACAGCGCGCGACGCAGCTTCTCCGCCGTCAGCGTCCGGTAGACCACCGCGGTCAGCACGAGCGAGTACACGACGGCGATCGCGGCCGCTTCGGTCGCGGTGGCAATCCCCTTCGCGACGCACACGAGGATGATCGCGATCACCATCAGCCCGGGCACCGCGCCGACGAAGCTGCGCAGCACCGCATACCAGCCGGGGAACGCGGGCAGCGCGGACGAACCGTCTTCACGGCGCGGATAGCCGTGACGCACGGCCTGCCAGTATGCGGCGGCCAGCACGAAGCCCATCACCCACAACACCGGCAGCAGCCCCGAGAACAGCAGGTCGCCGATCGACACGCCGCTCACCGGCTGGCCGTGCAGCATCCCGGTGATGCCCTGCGCGGCGAACGCGTAGATGATCATGTTGGTCGACGTCGGCATCAGCGCGCCGGCGAGCGACGCATGCGTCGTCACGTTGACCGCGTACGCGGCGCTGTAGCCTTCGCGCTTCATCAGCGGAATCACCACGCCGCCCATCGCCGACGTATCGGCGGTCGGCGAGCCCGAGACGCCGCCGAACAGCGTACAGGCGACGACGTTCGCCATCCCGAGGCCGCCGCGGAAGTGGCCGACCGTCGCCTGCGCGAAGCGCAGGATCCGGTCCGCGATGCCGCCATGCAGCATCAGTTCGCCAGAGAAGATGAAGAACGGCACCGCGAGAAACGAGAACGCATTCATTCCCGAGATCATGGCCTGCATCGCGGTCGCGATCGGCAAGCCTTCGACCAGATAGGTCAGCACGCAGGCGATGCCGAGCGCGAACGACACGGGCACGCCCAGCACGAGGAAAATCAGAAAGCTGACGGACAGGATCGCGAGTTCCATGGCGTTATTGTCCCGGCGTAGAACGACGAAGCGCGAGCAGGTGCTCGAGCGAGAAGAGGATGATGGCGATCGCCGCGGGCATCGCGATCAGGTAGCGCACGCCTTCGGGCAGCCCGATGATCGGGATGCGGTCGCCCATCGTCTCGGCGGCCATGCTGCCGCAGCCGATCATGATCATGATCGCGAACGCGATCAGGCTCAGGTGCTGGATCGCGATGACGACCATGCGCGCCTTCGGCGACAGCCGGCGCACGAGCGAATCGAGGCCGATATGGCCACCGTCGCGCACCTTCATCGCCGCCCCGAACATCGCGATCACGATCACGAGCAGCAGCGCGATCGGCTCCACGAAATCGGGCGCGTTCTCGAACACGTAGCGCATCACGACCGCGTAGAACACCAGCACCGTCAGCACCGCGAGACACGCCGACGCGATCACGGCCAGCACGCGGAACAGCACGTCGTTCACGCAGCGCAACAGCGGCGCGGCATGCGGGCGTGGCGCTGTTGCGCCGTCCGGGGCGGCGGCCCCGCCGCCCGAGGCGGTTGCGCCGTTCAGGGAAGTGCGACGTGTCACTTGGTGGCCTCGATCTCGTCGACGATCTGCTTCATCTGCGGCGTCTTTTCATACTTCGTCCACAGCGGCTGCATCGCCTTCACGAACGCCGCGCGGTCGATCTGCGCGGCCGGCAGGATCTTCGCGCCGCCCTTCGTCACCAGCTGCTGCGCGGACGCTTCGCGTGCCGTCCAAAGCTTCTGGTAATACGGCACCGAATCGGCCGCCGCCTTCCTGATCGCCGCCTGCTCCTGCGGCGACAGCGTGTCCCAGACCTTCTTCGAGAACACCAGCACTTCCGGCGTCATCGCGTGCTGCGTCTCCGAGTAGTCGGGCGCCACTTCGTAGTGCTTGGTTTCCTCGTACGACGGCAGGTTGTTTTCGGCTGCGTCGACGAGGCCCGTCTTCAGGCCCGTGTACACCTCGGCGAACGGCATCGGCGTCGGCGTGCCGCCCATCGCCTTGATCTCGTCGACCATCAGATCCGACGGTTGCACGCGCACCTTCAGCCCCTTCATGTCGGCCGGCGAGCGCACCGGGCGCTTCGCGTAGATCGAGCGCGCGCCGCTCTCGTAGAACGTCAGCGCGATCATCCCCTTCGCGGTGAACGCGTCGAGGATCTTCTGGCCGGCCGGGCCGTACATCGCCTTGCGGAAATGATCGACGTCGCGGAACAGGAACGGGAACGACGGGATCAGCGATTCCGGCACGATCTCGTTGAACGACGCGCCGTTCACGCGCGCCATGTCGATCGCGCCGATCCGCACCTGGTCGACCGTGTCCTTCTCCGAGCCGAGCGCGCTGTTGCCGAACACCTTGATCGAATCCTTGCCGCCCGTCTGCTTCGACAGCTCGTCACCCATGAACTTCACGGCCATGTTGGTCGGGAAGTTGTCGCCGTGCACGTCCGCCGAGCGGAACACGCGCGCCTGGGCGGACATCGCGAAGCCGGCCATCAGCGCGACGGCCAGGGCGATACGGGAGCGGTTGAATCGGTGCTTCATCGTCAGTCTCCTTGATGGTTGTGCTCGTTGTTGCGCGGCGATCCGTCGGCATGCGCATTCTTTGGCGCCGTGCTCGCTGACCGCTGAGTCATACGTCGTATGACGTGTTGACGCGAATGTACGTCGGTTAATCGTTTAACTCACTTGGTGCATACCCGTAGAGCGGCTGCTGTGGCGGGGTTTGGGTGCATTTCAGGGAATCGTTTTCTCTGTTTAGGCGAGTTTGGGCGAAACGTTTTCTGGGAAGGGGTTTGTGTTCAAGCCGGGCGACCGACCGGCCACTTCCATCGGAACCGGAAAACAAACTTTCGCTTCGTTTTCAATTGTCGTAGGATGACTGATCACAATTGCGACCGGTCGGCACGATGTGAGGAGCGCATGCCGGCCATGCACCGCCGCGCACGTCACGACCAGGAAGGAACACACAGAATCCGGGTACCGGCTGGCGCCTACGCCTACCCCGCCGTAGGGCGCCAGAGTACGTGCGACTGGCGCCACGGTGTTGCGACTCAGCGTGACCAAGTAACTGCGACCGCTCTACGCATTGCCGACAACACCCCGTGATGTCGCCGCCCGGACTCATACCGCATAAGTCGCATGTTCGCGTAGGGCGCACGGCTGGCACCATGCTTGTCGGACTTTCGACCAAGTCGATGTAACCGGCTTGGCTCGGAACTCCAACGGCGGCTCCGGGCCACGAGCAGTCGCTCGACGCTGCAGCCCAGATCACCGACAATTGGATGTCGATAGTCCACTCAAACGTTGCTATGAACGCCAGGAGTTCCCGCTTCTTTGTCGCTGGTTGTATTGAGGAGCCTGTTTTTGTCCTGGATGGGGTCGCTTCGGAATGGTTGTTCGTTTCAAAATTCTGGCAAAAGGCAAACACCTTGCTCGGGACAATGTTCGATCAGTTCGAAGAGGAAGTGGCCGAGCCCGCGATACTTGGCCAAATCGCATGTGAGCTGGCACATCAAATTTGCGAACTTGTGGAGCGGGAAGACGAGACTATTAGCTTCGTCTACAGATGGACCCCACAAGGGGACGTCCATGTTCTGGAGACGCGCCGAGCGACCCTTATCTCGCAGTTGGAAGCAGTCCGTGACTTCCTTTTCCTGGCGGCCAAAAATGATGAAGCACTCGAGTTGAGCCTTTAGGTAGATCAACAATCAGATGGCTTGCCTCTCCGGATGCAGCAAAATTTCTTGGTGTCGGAGTGACCGAAGTTGGGCGGTGGAATTGTCCGCTGCGGGGCGACTGCTGTCGACTCATACTGCGGAAGTGGCAATTCATGCACAATGTCGAACCGTCGCCCCTTTGGTGGGAGTCGGCGTTCAAACAGCGTGAGGTCCGCACACCATGGTGCGTTCGTTCACACTTTCGCACGGACGGACTGCCCCAACTGAGCTGCGACCCAGCGATAGCGCTACCACTTTTGCTACACGCTCCTCACGTGCGTGGGAACCGCGTACAAGCCCTTCAACTCATGTGAACGTTCTTGTCATGCCAGAAGATTTCGAAGTTCACGGCCCGCACGATCATGCAGTAGAGCACCCTGCGGCGCATGAAGAAAGCCATGGAGCGGCGCGCATCGCCGTGATGACTGCTGTCCTCGCCTGCGTCGGCGCGATTTCCGCATACCAGAGCGGTGCGGAAGAGAATTTCGCGTTGCTGCACAAGAACGAGGCCGCGATCCAGAAAACCGAGGCGGCTAACCTGTGGGCCTATTACCAGGCAAAGGGCGAGAAGCAGAATCTAGCCGAGCTCGGTGCAGCGTTGAGCCAGGAAGCATTGCCGCAAAGAAAGCGTTTCGAAGCAGACGCGGCGCGGTATCGCGAAGAGAAGGAGCCGATCCGCAAGCGCGCCGAAGCGCTCGAGCAAGAGGTTGTGAAGAGCAATGCTGCAAGCGAGGAGCGGCTACACCGGCATCATCGTTGGGCGCAGGCCACTACCATCATCCAGATCTCGATCGCACTTGCTGCGATCACGATCCTCACGCGGCGGAAATGGATGCAACACCTGTCGATGGGTGCTGCCGCGATCGGCGTCGTACTGGCAGGGCTGGCGCTCTTTGGTGTGTAGCGGCCCGACGAGCGGGCACTTGTGGGCCAAGAGCGGTCGTCGACACCACGGAGGTCGCAGGGGAGCGGAAAGACCTATCCTGCACAACTTCCATGGGCTAAACCTGACACGTCATGAACGCAAATCTAGGTATTGTTCTTCATAAAAGCGAACGGGAATCGACGCTACGACAATTGCCTCCCGAGACAAGATCCTGGGGCGATGAGGTCGTGGAGGTTGACGCACCCAATCGCTATGCATTTCCAGGCCTTGATGGCGTCGAATTTCATATTTATCCAGTCACCGACTTCATTCGGAGCCGGTTGCCAGCAAGTGAAAGGTCTGCAAGCCTGGAGTATGCCTGGATGACCGGCGCTGCCTTGAGCAGTTACGCATCTTGGAGCCAGACACACCACGACGAAGCGGCATTCGTCCCGCTCGAACTCGGTTTCGTCACGTTGCTACGTCAACTTTGTTTTTGGGCCGTATTGTTTGCCCCCGAAGGGGAAAGGGTTGGCGAGATTGCCGCCCTTAGCGCGGAAGATACGGTGCGCCTTCTGAGGCATGGTGTGCAGAGCATAGCTGAATGCCCAGGGTTTTTAGCGCTGAGCGAATAGCCTGTCAGCGTTGCCGAATGGACGTCCGCTTTGGGTCAGCTGCAGTCACCTGAGTACAACGAAATGCCACTACGTTGGCGCCGCAGTAAGCCAATCGCACGACCTCCGACGCACCGCCCCAGCACCGGTGGCGCGACTAGACGTAAGTCGCCGATTTTCTGCGCACGCCGTTGCCGATACCCTGGCCCCCTACGCCCACGCTTGCCCCACCCCGCCCCCTCACGTCTGCATAACCAGCGACGTCAACTGCGCCGCCCGCCCCACCGCCGTCTTCGCATAGATCGACTTGATCTGCGTGCGGATCGTGCCGATCGACACGCCGCGCAACCCGGCGCATTCCTGCGGCGACAACCCGTCGCAACACAGCAGCACCGCAAGATCAGCCTCGGCCGACGACAGCCCGTAAAACACGCGCAGCCGCTGCGCGCGGGCCGACGGCGAACGCAGATCGGCGGCCGTCATCAGCGTCGCGACGCCCGGCCGCTCGCGCATCAGGCGCGACTGCTCGGGCACCGGCATCAGCGCCAGCGGCAACGGTTCGCCCGTTGTACGCCGTAACAGCAGCCCGCCGCGCGCGTACGCGTGCCGCCATTGCGCGTCGTCGACACAGCCTTCCGGCGCGAATCGCCCGTTCACGACCCGCAGCGCCGGTTCCGCCGCGATCAGCTGATCGGCCGCGCGATTCGTATAGCGCAGCTCACGCTGCGCGCCGAGCAGGAAGACCGGCACCGGAATCGCATCCAGCGCCGATTCGGCAGCGGCCACGCGCGCCTCGAGCTCGCCGATCCGCGCCTGGATCTGCAGCGCACGGCTGATGTGCATGCCCATGTTTTCGATCGCGTGGCGCTGATCGTCGGACAGCCCCTGCGATTCGAGGCCGCCCTGGACGCTGAGGAATGCCCCCGAGCCCTCGCCGCGATGGATGTACAGGCCCGAGATGCTGCCGAGCCCGAAAGGGTGAAGGAATTCCTGATAGAACGCGCTGTGCGCGCGCTGGTGCGCGGAAAGGTGCTTGACGTCCTCGAACCAGCGGCCCGCCGGCCAGTCGGCGGCGACCGGCACGACCGGGTCGTACCGATAGAACTCGGTGTTGTAGGTGTGATGACACGCGGCGACCCATGACGCGTCGTCACCCGCCGCCTGCTCGATCGCCGGCACCCGCGCCGCGTCGTCGAAAGACAGCAGCGTGACCATGCGCACGCCGACCCACGATCGCAGCCCGTCCAGCACCGTTTCCCATCGTTGATCGCCCAGCGCCGCAGCGTAGACGTCATCGATCCATGCGGATGGAATCAACCCGTTCATTGGCATCTGGCCACCCCGCGCCGTGCGTTTTTGTCGAACGTCTCCTGCGCATCTTAGTCAATCGGCGCCCGCGTTTAAATCACTCGTTCGCGTTTGATCGAAATACCACGTTTGTTACCGCTTATCGTCAGACGTATTGGCCGTTATTCCGGCCCGCACGGTGCCGCCCGCTTTTCATCCGGATCACGGTATGCCATGATGCAGCGCATGATGATTCGAAACACCACGCTCTCGCTGCACCATCACCACGGACGCACGCTGTTGCGCCGTGGCTCGTTTCGCATCTAGCAATTGCATCGGGTGAATGCCCGATCAAGACGACAACCAAGGCGCCTCCGGCGCCTTTTTTGTTTTTTGCCGCCTTGAAAGCGGACTGCGCCGATCAATCGAACCCGTATGGAGTGTTTTCAATGCAACAGCCCTGGAAAGACATCGCCTTGTCGGATTTACCGCTTCGCGAGGATCTCAAGTTGCGGCACGCGTACGGGGCGCCGCAACTCGATGTGCCGGTCTGCCTGAACGTCAACGAGAACCCCTATCCGCCGTCGCCCGCGCTCGTCGAGCGCATCGCGACCGCGGTGGCCGACGCCGCGCGCGCGGCGAACCGCTATCCCGACCGCGACTTTGCCGAGCTGCGCGCGCATCTGGCGGCGTATCTGATGCACGACACCGGCGTGGCGGTCGACGCATCGAGCGTCTGGGCGGCCAACGGCTCGAATGAAGTGATCCAGCAGATCCTGCAGGCATTCGGCGGCCCCGGGCGATCGGCGCTGGCCTTTACGCCCGCGTATCCCATGTATGACGAATACTGCCGCACGACTTTCACGCGCCTGCATACATTGCCGCGCACCCGGGATTTCGCGCTGGATCTGGATCAGGCCCTCGACAGCATCCGCGAGCACCAGCCGAGCGTCATCCTGCTGACGTCGCCGAACAACCCAACCGGCACCGCGCTGCCGGTCGACGATATCCGCGCGATACTCGACGTCGCGCCGGGCGTGGTGGTCGTCGACGAGGCCTATGCGGAATTCCGGCGTCACGGCGTCCCCAGCGCGGTGACGCTGCTGCCGGAGCATCCCCGGCTCATCGTCACCCGCACGCTGAGCAAGGCGTTCAAGTTCGCGGGCGGCCGCGTCGGGTATTGCGCGTGTGCGCCTGCGATCGTCGAAGGTCTGAAGCGGGTTCGATTGCCCTACCACCTGTCCGCGTTCACCCAGGCGGCGGCCTGTGCGGCGCTGGTCGCGCGCGACGAGATGCTGTCGCAAGTCGAGGCGATCAAGGCCGAGCGCGATTCGACCGTCGACTGGCTGCGTGGCCTGGGCCTCACGGTGGCCGATTCCGATGCCAACTTCGTGATGTTCGGCGAGTTTGCGGATCGGCACCGGATCTGGAGCGGCCTCCTGCGTCACGGGGTCCTGATTCGGGAGTCCGGCCCGCCGGCGTATCTTCGCGTGTCGATCGGCACCGGCGCGGAGATGGCCGCGTTTCGTGCGGCGCTGCTCGACGTGATCGCGCTCGAATAAGCTACCGGCCATCCGGTCGACGACGCGATGAAGCACATGCGTGTGCCGTATCCGATGATGTGCTTACTTCATCGTCGCGAACCGCATTTCCATCGTGTGGATCTTCGCGAGCACCGCTTCGCTGAGCTTTCTGACGTGGCGCGGCACATCGGGCGCCGACAGCAGCTCCTCGATTCGCCCGCGCCAGTAGCTTGGATGCCGCACGCGCCCCGCACCCGACATCGACACATCGTCAGCGTTCGTCTCGCTGTCCAGGAGAGCCACCATTCTCTGAATGTGAGAAAGCTCTCGTTCCGCATAGTCTCGTGCCAGCATATTGATTGAAATTCCCCGAAATACGACAGCAGGCCTTCCGTCATCAACGCGCCATCGTGTTGCGGTGTAAAGCATTCACCGCACACGTCTGTCGCCATCGTACGCAGGCGCTGTGTCAGTAAACCGCATGGGCATTTGCTGATTTCGATACGGAATGGGGAGCCTGTCCGATTGTTCCGACGACTTCCGGCCCCGATGCCCTGTGGTCAATCGTAGGCTGACTGTTGGCCGATGACATCTCCCAAAGTGGGGATGCGGGGCGATATTGGCCGGGCGGTATTTTCCGGAATTGTCAGGTCGTCGGGCGGTGCGCGGAAGGCATGCGGTTGCCGCCTGAAGCTTCGCGAGATCCTCCTCGACGAGCAGCCTGTCGAAGTCCCTTGGCGGCAATTGCTTGCTTTGCTTTCCGTATCGCCGGCGCGTGCTTTCACCGGCAGGCGCGTCGTGCGTCGAGTATGGGAATGTTTCGCGCAACTACACACTCACGAGACAGGGTCCGCTGAAGTCAGATACCGACATCGCCCTGCTTCAGCCCGAAAACGAAATCGACTTCCACCGACGCCCCTTTGGGCAATTGCAGCACGCCGACCGACGTACGCGTATGAACGCCTGCTTCGCCAAGCACCGCGTACAGCATGTCGGATGCGCCGTCGGCGACTTCGCTTTGCATCGTGAAGCCGGGTGCGCTTCGCACATACACGGTGATGCGCGGCACGGTTGCTATCGCGTCGAGCGTGCCGCGGTGCTTCCTGATCAGCGACAGCGCACGCAGCACCGATACGCCGGCGGCCCGGCGACCTTCGTCGAGCGAAACGGATTCCCCCACTACGCCCACGAAATGCACCACGTCGCCGATCCGCGGAATCTGGCCGGCAATGTAGGCCGTGTTCCCGTCCACCAGAATGGGCGTGTACTTTCCGCCGATCCTGATTTCCTCGTCCGGATTGAAGCCGAATTCGGCCGCGACCTGCATCAGCTTATCGTCTCTGTTCATTGGTGAATTCCCCGATACTTCAGAAAAATGTAAAGAATAATTAAGTCTCGTCCGCTTGTCTCGACGAAAAAATCCCGCCGCGTCCGATCAAAGCGACGTGCCACCGCCGTTAAAAGTTTCCGGGTAATCCTCTACGCTTTCTCATACATGACACACTTTTCAGGTGTTCGAAGCAGTCCTGCATTGCTTTATCGATGACAAATCTCGTAGTCGAAGAGAATTTCCTCAAAACTTTCCGCTGAAACCGCTATCATATGTGTACTCAACCTGAAGAGTGATACATGGCAACGTACAAGGAACTGAAAGCCCAAATGGAAGCTTTGGCCGAGAAAGCCGAAGCTGCACGTGCCGCGGAATTCCAGGCGATCGTCGACGACATCCGCACCAAAGTTGCGGAATTCGGCATTACCGAGAAAGACATTTTCGGTACGCGTCGTGGTCGACCGGCCAAGCAAGCGGCCGCCCCCGTGCAGGCAAAGTATCGCGACCCGAAGACCGGGGCAACCTGGTCGGGCCGCGGTCGCGCGCCCGCATGGATCAAGGACGCGAAGAATCGCAATCGATTCCTGATCCAGGAATAAGATTCTCGACGCGCACCGGCGCGCGCACGAGCGCGCCGTCCTGCTATTTGGGCATCGATACCGGCGGTATTTAAAAGCCGTTCCGGTGTGGTGAAGATTTGCGCCATCCGGCGCGTGGTTGCACGCTACGCGCCGGATTTCGTGTCGCCCAAACTTTCCTGATTCAAGGTTCGTAATAAATCGCAAGCCAGACGGATTGCGTTGTTTCGTGCGTCCATGCAACGCGATGTCGGCAATGCGGCTCGATCAGCACGTAGTCGCCGGGATGCATTTCATGGCGCGTCGGGCCTTCTTCGAATTCGAGTACGGCTGCGCCCGACAGCAATACGACCCATTCGGCGCGTGAGTCGTCATACCAAAAGCCATCGGGGCTCGTGTGCCCCATCGACACGATTCGCTCTACGTTCAGACGCTGCCCGGTGACGAGGCGGTCGATTTGTTCATCGTTGCCGCGCTGGCCATCGGTGGTGAAAAGATTGCCGGTTTGAAGTTGCATGGGGTGGCCTCGTCGATGATCGTCGAGGAAAGAATCGTGCGTTGAGTGACGCAGACTTTCACCTCCGTCTAACGATCACCATTGACGCTGACTCGTTTCATCGGAAACAGCATCATAGCGTTCCACATGCCTGAAATCGGCCGTGGATTCAACCCGTCGACACATCGAATTGATGAACGCGCTCAGCAGATGTATCGAAGTCCCGTATCGCTCGCGGACGTTCACACGCGATCCAGCGGAACGGTAAGCAGGTCGATCACCGCTTGCGTCTCGGGGCGCACGCCGCGCCACCACGCAAAGGCTTCCGCCGCCTGCTCCACCAGCATGCCAACACCATCGGCTACACCGGCGACCCCGGCATTGCGCGCCAGTCGCAAGAACGGTGTGAGGTGCTTGCCATAGGCCAGTTCATAGGCTGTACCACGCGGGCTGAATACGCCGGGCGGCACGGGCGGCAAATCGCCGGTAAGACTCGCGGACGTCGCGTTGACCACCAGATCGAAGCGCCCCATGCGATCGAGTTCCCCGTAAGCGCACGCCGTGATCGGCCCATACGAAGCCAATTGCGATGCCAGCGCTTGCGCTTTCTCGACATGACGATTAGCCACCACCAGTTGTGCGGGGCGCGCGCCCAGGAAGGGAAGCAACGCGCCGCGGGCCGCGCCGCCGGCGCCCAGCAGCAACACACGCTTGCCCGCGAACGGCGTGTGAAGATTCACCTCGATATCACGCAGCAGACCGATGCCGTCGAAGTTGTCTGCGAGAATCCGGCCGCCCTCGAACTTGAACGCATTCGCCGCGCCTGCAAGCGTCGCGCGCTCGCTGCGCTCATCGGCCATGTCGAATGCCGCAAGCTTGAACGGCGCCGTGATGTTCATGCCCTTGCCGCCGGCCGCGATAAATGTCCGCACCGTTGCCGCGAACGCGTCATCCGGTTCGCACGGCCCCTCGATAGCCGTGTAGTGCATCGCCTGTTGCGTCGCTTCGGCGAAAAGACCATGAATCAGCGGGGATTTCGTATGGCCGATCGGATTGCCGATCACCGCATAGGTATCGCTCATCGTCGCCTCACTTGTCGAACAGCACGCCGTCGGTTTGCATCGCATCGATCTCGGCGGGCGTGAAACCCAACGATTGCGCGACTTCGCTATTGTGCTGCCCCAGATCGGGGGCAACCTCACGGATCGTGGTATCGCACGCGGAAAACCGGAACGGCAGATTCGGCAGGCGCAGCGTGCCGTAACGCGGATGCTCCTGCTCGACGATCATGCCGCGTGCCTGGATTTGCGGATCGGCGATCACTTCGTCGATACGTTGCACCTTCGCGCAAGGCACATCGATGCCGTCGAGCAGTTCGAGAATCTGCGTCACCGTGCGCGCGGCGACCCACGGCTCGACCACGCCGAGAATGTCCAGCCGATGAGTATTACGACCCACGCTATGGTGAAACCGCTCGTCGCTGCCGAAGCCGCGCGGCCCGCCGCTCGCTTCGATCAGCGACGCGAAGCGCTTCCACGCATCGTCCACCTGCGCGGCGATCACCAGATCGCCATCGGTCGCGCGAAACACACCATACAGCGTCGAGCCGGGCATGTCGTGCCCGGTCTGCTCGGGCAGCACATCGGCGAGCGTGTAGCACTGGACCGCATATTCGTGCATCGAGACGAGCGTGTCGTAAAGCGCCATGTCGATGTGCTGCCCTCGCCCGCTTTTCACGCGGCCGAGCAGCGCCGCATTGATGGCCGCGACCGCATGAATGCCCGTGTACATGTCCCCGAGCGAAATACGCAGCAGCGGTGGGCGATCGCCCGGCGTGCCGACCATCTGCATGATGCCGCTCTTGGCCTCGGCGATCAGGCCGAAACCCGCGCGATGCGCATCCGGCCCGGTGTGGCCATACGCGGAAATGGAGCAGTAGACCAGCCCCGGATTGCGCACGGAAAGCGCTTCGTAGCCGAGCCCGAGTTTGTCGAGCGCGCCGGGCCGATAATTCTCCACGAATACGTCGGCCGAATCGCAAAGCCGCTCCATGAAGGCCTTTCCGCGCGGGTCCTTCATGTTCACGCTGACACCGCGCTTGCCCATATTGAGCTGCAGAAAATAGCCGCTCGAGCGATCGTCAAGCACGGTCGCGTGCTGGCGTCCCGCGTCGCCGCTGCCGGGTCGCTCGACCTTGATCACTTCCGCACCCAGCGCCGCGAGGCAACGCCCCACATACGGACCCGCGAGAAAGTGGCTGTAGTCGACGACACGAATCCCTTCCAGTGGACGCGCCTGTTTCATCGTTCGGCTCCCGGCCGGCGCGGCACCATCAGACGATGCTCGCCTCGCTGCACGACTTCGCCGTGCTGATTGATCAGCTCCGAAGGAAGCGTCACGATGCCCCAATCCGGGCGGCTCTTGCTCGGGCGCATCGCGCCGATGCGAAACTTCACATGCAACACGTCATCGACCTTGATCGGCAGAACGAAGTCCCAGCTCCAGCCCAGCGACATGCCCGGCACAAAGCGATAATCGCTGCGGGTCTTCAGACCATCGGCAATCGAAAGACCAAACAATCCATGCGCGACGAGGCAGCCAAAGTGGCTCGCGTTCGCATACGCTTCATCGACGTGCACAGGAGTGTGATCGCCGGTGAGATCGGCATACGCGAGAATACGTTCCTTCGTGACGATGTAGTTCGGGCTCACGCATTCGTCGCCTTCGCGTGCGTCGTCCCAGTATTTTTCGACGATGGTCATGTCATGCCTCCGCGCGCGGATCGATGGCGAGCGCCTGCTCCACGCAGTGCGCGGGTTTCGCCTGAATGAATTCGATGGCGAGACCATCGGGCAAACGCAGCCAGTTCGCACCTTGCGGCATGGGCTGCACGTCGTGGCGGCGGGCGGCGGCGAGCGACGCTTCGACGTCCTCGCACATGATGCCGAGATGGCCAAGCCTTCCTTCGGGGCCCGAAAAATCCGGCTGGTGGATGAACTGCATGCCGCCGAGGGTCCAGTACTGACGCGGCGCTTCGGTCGTGCCGTCGACCTCGCGCATCGTCATGCCGAACACCTCCTCGAAAAAACGGATGTGCCAGTGGATGTCGCGCACGAAGATGGCGACGTGTTCGAGATAGGCTTTCGGTTGGCTCATGCTTGCGCCTCCGCTTTCCGGCGGTCGACCATCGCGCGCTCGATGCCCTTGATGCACGCAACCAGCGTGGCGTTGACCGGCGTCGGCACACCGTAACGCGCGCCCCAGCGCACGACCGAGCCGTTGATGAAGTCGATTTCGGTCATGGACCCTTTTTCGAGGCTTTGCAGCATCGACGTCTTGAACGCAGCGGGCAAGCCCTCGGCGGCAAGCGACCACGCCTGCTCCGGATCGGTCATCGACAGGGTGACGCCTGCCGCCTTCGCGGCCGCGATTGCTTCCGCGACGGCCGCCAGCGAAGTGGCCTTGAGCAGCGGCTCGTCATAAAGCTGGCCGTAAGTCAGCGACGTGATGCCGGTCAGCGCGCCCGTCGCGACGTTCACGAGCAGCTTGTCCCACATGGTGCCGACGATGTTGTCGCTGACCTGCGTGTCGAGGCCCGCGTGGCTGAATGCGTCGGCAATACGTCGAACGCGATCCGTCACGCGCCCGTCCAGTTCGCCGATGATGGTGTGCTTGCCCACGACGCCCGACTCGATATGCCCGATGCCGCGCAGTACGCCGCCCACATAGGTCTTGCCCGCGAGCACGCGTTCGCGGCCCACGGCGTCGGCAAGAATGTCTTCGTGACCGAGGCCGTTTTGCAGCGACAGCACCAGCGTTTCAGGTCCCACCAGCGCATGCGCGCCGCGAATCGCCGCATCGGTGTGGAACGATTTGACGAGCACGATCACGACCTCGGCCACCCCTGCTTCGTCCGGCCGGGTGGTCGCGCGGACTTGCACCTGGCGCGTGCCGCTTGCGTCATCGACGCGCAGGCCGTGGGCCCGCATCGCATCGACATGCTCGGGCGAGCGGTCGATCAGCCAGGTCTCGTGGCCGCCTTCGGTGAGCGTCGCGCCAATCGCGCAGCCCAGCGCGCCGGCACCCAGAATGGCAATTTTCAAGTGCGTCTCCTTAACGTGTGACGTCACGATAGGAGCCGCCGCATCATGTCGCAATACAATGGATACAATGACATCATTGCATCACGCAATAACATAGACCTGCGATGATCCCGACCGATCTGCCCGACCTCAAGCTGCTGCAGTTGTTCGACCTGCTCTACGACACGCGCAGCGTCACGCGCGTGGCCGAGCAACTCGGTCAGAGCCAGCCGACCGTCAGCATCTGGCTCGCGCGGTTGCGCGAGCATTTGCACGATCCCCTTTTTATCCGGACGCCCGGCGGCATGGCGCCCACACCGCAAGCGGATGCGCTGATCGGCCCATGTCGGGAGATTCTCGAATCGTTGCGGCGCTTCTCGGCCTGGGAAATCGCCTTCGATCCGGCGACCGCGCAGAGACGTTTTCGCATCTGCATGACCGATGCGAGTCACGTGACGCTGCTGCCGCGTCTGCTCGCCTATGTCCGCGCGCAAGCGCCTCGCGTGCGCCTGGAAGCCGCGCGGATCGACGGCCACACGGAACGCGCGCTCGAATCGGGCGAGGCCGATCTTGCGATCGGATACGTGCCGTGGCTGAGCGGCGGCATCTATCAGCAACAGCTATACGAGCAGGATTGGGTGTGCCTGGCGAATCGCCATCATCCGCGTATTCACAAGCGGCTCGGCGTCAAGGCCTATCGCACCGAAGGCCATGTGGCGATCACGGGGGGAACGGGCACGGCGCTGCTCGAGCAGGCGCTCGTGCGGGAACGCATTGAACGGCAGGTGGTGCTTGAATTGCCCGGTTTTCTGGGGCTCGGCGCCATTGTGCAGACCACCGATCTGATCACGACCTTGCCGCGCCATATCGGCGAGACGCTGGCCCAGGCCAGCGATCTTTCGGTACATCCCTGCCCCATTCCCGTCGAGAGCTTTGCCGTTCGGCAACACTGGCACGCGCGCTACCACCAGGAGGCCGGCAATCGCTGGCTGCGTTCGGTCGTCGCGCGGCTGTTCGGCATGTCTGGAGCGGACGTTACAGGCTGACGATTTACCGTTTCGGCATCGATGTCGGCGGATCCATCGCAACGATCGCGCGCACGCTCGCGGCAGGATGGGCGCCGTGACGGAAAGCGACCGTTGGCATGGCCGTCGAACATCGGTGATGGTCGCGCCGAAACAAACCGCCCCTCATGCGTTTCGGGTATTGCGGCCGGTGCAATGCCGCCAAGGACACCCGATACCTTTCAAGACATTTCGATTGCCTTCCACACGAAAAGCATCGCGATCGATCCGTGCCGCGGGAATAAAACCATGCCGGCTCCGGTATATCGGGGCGTCAGGCCGCTCACCACGCCGAACGAGCCGGTGCACGACGCCCAACCGAAACGGAGAGACCGCAATGTCACACCCCAACCACGCCGCCTACACACGCTTCGCGATCGCCATGCACTGGTCGATCGCCATCTTGATCCTGTTGAACCTGATGATCGGGATCTACATGGATACCTTTCCGCACAACTCGTCTCAGTTCAACGGCATCCTGTTCTATCACGCATCGATCGGCAGCCTGATCTTCATGCTGACCGTGCCGCGCCTCGCGTGGCGTGCGACACATACGCCGCCGCCGCTGCCGGCCAGTGTTCCGGCATGGCAGGCCCGGATCGCCGGTGCACTGCACGGCGTGCTGTACCTGCTGCTGTGTCTCGTGCCGCTGACCGGCTACGTGCACCGCCTCGCTGGCGCCCATCCGGTCAGTTTCTTCGGCATCACGGAATTGCCGGTGCTGGTTGGCCGCGACGAACCGCTGCGACTCCTGACCGATTCGCTGCATCGCGCGCTGGTGCTGACGCTGGGCTTGCTGCTGGTCATGCACGTCGCGGCCGGGCTGAAACACAAGTTCGTCGATCGGGACGGTGTCGCGGAGCGGATGGGAATCTGAGCGCAACCTGGCGGTTGATGTCCGCCGGAAGCGGGTCCTCGATCATTGGAAACGCCAGCAACCGCTATTCGCCGGTGACCGCAATGCGGATGCGGATGCGGATGCGGATGCGGATGCGGGATCATCGTCCCGCCATGCAGCGACTTCGTCACTGTCTGCAGAACGACCTACCGACAAGGGGAATTTTCAGCTCCCGACACCCGCTCGAGGGGAGGCGCTGCCAAAGGAATGCTGCTTTGCCGGAGTAGTGCAGCCACTACTCCGGACTTCCACGCCGACGATCAGAAGCCGTGGTACATACCGATGTTGACTTGAACCTGGTTGCCGCCCGATGCGGTGTTGCCAAAGTCCGCAACGGAAGCCTGAGCGCCCTTGGCATGAACGTACCCGCCCATCGCGTACAGCGCGGTGCTCTTCGACAGCGAGTACGTCGCACCCAGCGACACCTGGTTGATCGACGCCATCGTGCGGCCTTCGGCAGCCAGCGCAGGCGTGGCCGCGGAGCCGTACACATACGTGTATCCGGTCGCCAGCGACAGCGCCGGGTTGACCTGGTACTGCAGAAGGGCACCCAGCACGTTGAAGTGGATCGACGGTTGGCCGGCGTTGCCCTGGTACTGGGCGTTCGAGTAGCGCAAGCCCGCCGTGTAAGGACCAATCTGGTACTGAGTCGCGACTTGCGCGATGCCCGCGCTCTTGAATGCATTGCCGCCGTTGTAACCCGAACTCGGATAGCCCAGCGCACCGCCGAAACTGGGTTGCGCCGTGGCGTTCGTCCACCCGTTCGCACCCTGGTTGACAGCACGGAAGTAGCCGCCGGCGACCGTCAGACCACCTTGAGCGTAGTTCGCGGCCACCGACCACGACTGACCCGAACCCGTCGAACCGGCCACGCCGCCGAACGAGTACGCGCCTTCAGCCTGGAAGCCGTGGTAAAGCGGTGAAATGTACTTCACGGCGCTGTTCTGGTTCGTCGTGTTGTCGTTGTTGTCCACGTCGCCCGGGGTCGAGAACGTCGACGCCGAAATGGCGTCGCCCGTCAGGACCTGAACCATTTCCGTCACGGCGTCGAGCTGGCGCCCCAACCGCACGGTACCGTACTGATCGGAAGAGAGGCCCACGTAGGCCTGGCGGTTGAACAACGAACGCGTGGAGCCGATGGGCCCCTGGCCGCCTATGCCGCCCGTACCAATGTTGAAGCCGTTTTCGATCTTGAAGATCGCCTTGAGGCCGCCACCGAGATCTTCCGTCCCCCTGAGGCCCCACTTGTTCGAACCTGCGGCACCACCATCGAGGCCGAACCGCTTGTGGCCATTGATGTTCGACGTGTAGCCGATACCTGCATCGAGCATGCCGTACAGGGTGATCGACGACTGCGCCATTGCTGCCGACGACGCTGCGAAGGCGGCAACAGCGATAACGCTGACCTTGATTTTCTTGTTGTTCATCTGTATTTCACTGTCAGGAGTGGTTGCGGGATTGTTTGAAACGGGTTTTGTTGTATTCGAATGCAGATGACGGCGCACGGCCCGCGCGTCGTCTCAGGTTGCAACAGCCGGCTTCATGTTCTCCAGATCGGCATATTCGACTCGATCATTTCGTTATCCTCAAAATTTCATGCAGGAAGGCGCCTCGCATCTCGACCTGTCCGGCATGCCCTCGATTGGAACCATCGCGGCGTCCCGCCTGGACGAAAGCCGCTGCCTTGCTTCCGTTGCCGCTCCAGCTGCTATCGAATTCGCCATCCGGACGAACAGACGTGCCGAATCCGCGAAGCCGAAAAACTCGAGCGGATCACCGCGCGGAACCGAAGGTTTCTTCGATGGCAATTCGAAGAAACGCTGCATCGTCACGTGCCACACTCGCGCCATCCCCACGAGCGAGGTCGGCGAAGACGAAACCGGGCCACGCTCCACCCGCGACAACAAGCGGGTTGGGAATGCCGACCGCCGTCGCAGGCTGATCGAGCGTCCGGTTCAGCCGCTGGCGAAGCACGCGAACTTTTCGCCGAGCGCCAACGCAACCGGGACGCGCTTTGCAGGTGCGAAAAACCATATCAGGAACATAAATCGTCGTCAAAATTTGTTTGATATAAGTTAATCGCGTTTGATAACCCTTAGCTTTACCGGGATTTCCCTAATAGAAACCGGCACCAAGTCAAGGCGCTAGCGAGATACGCGCCGCTACTCCGATTGATACACGATCAGGCAAAAAATCGGGTATCGAACGGGAGCGCCTCGTGGTAGCTGCAGCCGATTTCAACCCTGACGTTGAGCCGCATCTAAAGTGGCGCGAGAGGCCGGTATTCTGGTTGGCATCGCGGGGAGCCCCATCCGTTACCACTCGAGATGCGCCCCGCTCGCGCGACGTGCGTGCGAATGCCGAGGCTTCGTCTGACTCATGAGGAGTCGAGCGGTCGGATGCAGGCTTCTCCGAACGTGTCGTTAGGCCCGCCGGAGGGGCCTATCGAGACGAGCGCTTGGCTGCTTCCAGTACCTCAATGAATTCATGCCCCATTCGGCTCTGCAAGCGCGCGCCGTCCGACCTCGATCGATTTTGCGAATTGCTTACGAGTTCGCAAGTGCTCCGCCATATGTCGTGGCTCCCGCGCGCGAGAGCGCAATGTGAGCATGCGTTGGCCGATGCGATCACACAGCAACGTTCCGCGGAGCGGGTGCGCGTGTGATTTCAAGTGGTTTATTGACGGCCGCCAGTTTTTCTGCAAATCTTTGAAGGCATAAAATCAACTCAGAGATATTTTTTTGATACCGCGCACCGACGATGACCAAATCCAATCCAACGAAGAGCGCAAATAACGTAAAGAAACCCACTCAACCCACTTTGACTCAATTGCCAGCCCGGGGACCGACGCACAAAGTGGACACACGGGCAGTTCGCCTGGTGATGAGTCAACTTGACGAAAACTGGCTTATTCGAAGCCTTGACGAGCGAGATTATGGAATTGATCTGCAACTAGAATATTTTGACAGCGATCTACCGACAGGACTGGTGACGTTCATTCAAATAAAAGGTACCGAAGAGTCGTTCGAAAATGAAGAAAGCTTTTCTCTACCGGTGAAGACGCTACTTTATGCCGAGCTTTTTTCGGCTCCGTTTTTCTTATTCCGCACCTCGTTGACCGATAAATTAACGAGGTTCGCGTGGCTGCAAAAATTCTCAACAACTGCCTTACCGCTAACGTCACCCAATTGGCGTTATCAAGAGAGCGTCGAGATTACGCTTCCAGCAGACAACGATCTTGTTGATAATTGTGAAAAATTCAAGAATATTGTTCTTGACCAGCGACGCCAGAGAATGGCGATAGAATTCCTAAGAATCGAATATGCACTTTCACTGCATAGCAAACAGGTCGTCGACAACGGGGAAATTTCCCTATCTGCTTTTTGTTCTGAAGCAGCGAAGAAGCTGACTTCTCTCGCCCCCTTCATAATCGGGTCTGAATTCAGCGGAAAAGAAGATGCCGAAAAGCTCGCAAACTTGTACAAAATATTCGACAATATTTTATTGTCGAAAAAAGTGACGACACCTCAACGGATCCAAATTATGGAATCCCTGGACATAATGGACACCATCAAGATTTCCTTTATGAACGAAGATGAAATTCATGCTTTTACGACAAAAAATTCAGGCACCGTTTACTATTAACTTCAATCTACCGTCGTGCACTCACCGACATTGATACCCGACCACATATACCCATGCCGGATCTGACCATCTACACAGGTGCCGCACCGAACGACTTCGCCCGACGCGTCTTCGACGTGCTCGAGGCTAACGGCTTCTGGATTGCGTCCACGCCAAGGAGTCCGGTCGAGTCGAAATCGAGAACCCTGTGCGTCACTTACCGCGGCATCTACGTTGGACAGATGAGGTCGAATTGGTGGGGGGCTCGGAAACCAACCGCAATTCTCTATCGTTTCCCCGACGCGTCTCGTATTTCCGTTGCTCATGCCCCAAAAGACTTTGATACCCATACGTTCGCAAAAGAGCACGGCGTCGATCCGGCGACGCTCTTTCTCAGGGTCGATCGGGGAGAAAACAAGTCTTACCTTCTCGTGCGAGACATCGGCACGGCGCTAAAGCTTATGCAGGCCTGGGCACGATCGATCGACCATGAACTACTCCCGCAGGTCGATGACGCAGATGATATTAATCTCGAAAGCGATTTGCATGAGATTCTGACGGACACAAAAAAATCCGACAAGCACAAAAGAGTCGAGATAGATGCCCGACTCGGGCAAGGTAAGTATCGAGCGGACCTGCTGAGGGAGTTTCGTAACGCCTGCGCGGTGACGCAACTCTCGCTAGCCCCAGCGTTACGCGCCTCGCATATCGTGCGGTGGCGAGATTCCGACGATGACGAAAAGGTCAATGCTAAAAATGGTCTGCTGTTGTCCGCCAACATAGACGCGCTTTTTGATCGACATCTCATCACCTTTGAACCAAACGGCAACCTTCGCAAGTCGATTTTACTTACAGACCATGATTGCGCAAAGCTCGGTCCTCTGAACAACCTCTTGGAGACTCCGTGTGACGAACGTGCCGCTTTTTTACGTCGGCATAACACGAAATTCGACACCCTTGAGCGCAAGCGCATTGAATACGTGAAACGATCGACGACATAGCGCCGGTTGTCAAACGTTCACGGACTCGACAACGACATCTTTGCTCGGATGACCGTTAAAGCCTGTGGATCCTATCAATAGTCACGTTGCGCATTGCATCGTTGAAAGATCGGGTCACGGTTAACACAGCAAGAGCTCGACGCTGCCACGCGCGCGACCTCGGCCAGTCTTTCGTTGAACAAGCGAGCTCTATGGAATGGCGGGAACGTTGGACAAAATTCGAAAGCGCGGCCCGACCGCACAAACGTCGTCGGCCCGCTTGTCTGGCGCGCAGGACCGTGACATGCATCGGTGCGCGATAGCTGACCCGCGAAGCGTTGCGAAAGTGCTGGCTTTATATGTAGCAAGAGACGAATCAACGACCGAGCGTTGAACGGCTGAGAAGGGTCGCAAACGTACATCAAAGTTGTATGAAAGCGACCGGTGGCTCCGGGTCATCTACAGTCCCCTAAGCCCCCTCCCTTCCCCCCACCTGCTCAAGCAAATACTCGACAAATCGAGTCAGCTTCGGCAGCGGCCGCCGGTCCTGCCGATACACGATATGAATCGTGTGCGGCTCGGGCACGTACGCTTGCAACACCGGCACCAGCGCCCCACTCGCCAGATCGTGCGCGACCAGCACTTCGGGCTGCAACAACAACCCCGCGCCCGCGATGGCTGCCATGCGCAGTCCGTTCCCGTCGTCGCACGTGAAAACCGGATCCGTCAAAACCTGCGGCCCATCCCACCCACCGAGTTTCCACCCGCTACGACCATTCCACACCGAATGAGACAGACAGTGATGCGCGCCCAGGTCCTGCGGCGTCTCCGGACGACCATGCCGCGCGAGATAGCCCGGCGAAGCGCAGATCACCATCCGGTATAGGGCCAGCGGCTTCGCGATGAGATCGACATCGCCCAGCTCACCAATACGAATGGCCAGATCGAACCCCTCGTCAATCAGGTCGACGACACGATTGCTCAACGCCAGTTCGATGCGCACAAGCGGGTACATCTGCTGGAACGTCGCCGCCAACGGCGCGACGACACACGCGCCAAAGGTAATCGGCGCACTGATACGCAACGTGCCTGACGGCGACTCGCGCAACCGTTCGACCGACGTCTCGGCGATCCGCACTTGTTCGAGCGCACGCTTGGCATCTTCGTAGAACACGCGCCCCGCATCCGTCAGGCTCTGCCGTCGCGTGGTGCGCTCCAGCATGCGCGCCCCGAGGCGCTCTTCAAGTTCACGCACATACTTGCCCACCATGACCGCCGAAATGCCAAGCCGCTGCGCCGCCTCGGTGAAGTTGCCGCCTTCCACGACGGCAACGAAGGTTTCCATTGAACGCAGCTTGTCCATATTCCGAACTGGTGATTAGGCGTGTCGGAAATTAGAGCACATTTATCCCAATATTGGTTCGCTGAACAATGACTGCTCCAACCCGAAATCGAAAAGGAATCATTCCATGAAGATCGTTGTAATCGGCGCCGGCGGGGACGTCGGTCGTGCCGTGGCGGATGAGCTGGCGCGTAACGAAACACACGACGTCATTCGCGTAGGTCGCACCTCCGGCGACCACCAGGTCGACATCACCCGCGACGAGAGCGTGAGTGCGCTGTTCGGGACGATCGGGCCAATCGACGCGATCATCGTTGCCGCGGGCAATGTCATCCTGGCGCCGATCGAAAAAATGACGGCGGCCGAGTTCCACAAGGGATTGCAGGACAAGCTACTGAGTCAGGTGCGTGTCGCGCTGGTGGGTCAGCACTATCTGTCCGATCACGGGTCGATCACACTGACCTCGGGCATCGCGGTCGATGACCCGATCGCGCAAGGCGCCAACGCCGCAACCTCGAATGCCGGGATTGAAGGATTCGTGCGTGCTGCCGCGTGCGATTTTCCACGGGGCATCCGGATCAATGCCGTGAGCCCGACCATGCTGACCGAATCCGTGGACCGGTTCGGTCCGTTTTTCCCCGGCTGCGAGAGTGTGCCGGCGTCACGTGTGGCAATGGCCTATCGACGCAGCGTGGAAGGCGTGCATAGCGGCCGCGTTTATCGGGTAGGTCACTGACGTTGAGGGCTCGCCCCGCGAGCCCGAATCCCGCGCTCTCCCACCCGCCCCAGATTCCGCCAAGCCATCATCGCCCCCACCCCCAGCAGCAGAACCGAAACGATCAACGCCCGCTCCATCCCATGGACGAACGCCACACCCCCTGCCTCACGAACGAAGAAACCAAACAACGCGACGCCCATCACGCCGCCCACCTGTCGCGCCGTATTCAACAACCCCGACGCCACACCCGACTGCGCGCCGCTCACCGCCGCGAGCGCCGCGTCCGTGATGGTCGGTATCGTCAACGCGATGCCGCTGCCTGCCAGCAGCATCGGTATCGCGAGCAACCCGTTGGATTGCGCGGCGATCGCCGGCCACATCGCCAGATAACCGAACGCTGAAATCGACAACCCGGCCGTCGCCAGCGTGCGCGCGCCCAGCCTGCCGGTCAGTCGTCCGGCGACGATGCTCATGACCATCAGCACTCCCATCATCGGCAGAAACGCGACACCCGCGCGCACGGGCGTCATATGCCAGACCGACTGAAACAGCAGGCTCAACGTAAAGACGATGCCGTAGAAAACCAGGTTCGCGATCGCACCGATCACGATCGAGCTGCGGACGATCCGGTCCTGCCACAACCCGGCCGGCAGCATCGCGTCCGGATTGCGCGCTTCCAGCCGGACGAACGCGATGCCCAATGCAACGCACGACGCGAACGCACTCACGATGACCGGACTGCGCCATCCCAGCGCACTGATCTCGGTCGACGCGAACGTGAGCGCCGCCAGCGCAAACGCACCGGTCAGTTGCGCGGGAAGATCGAGACGCATGCCGCCCTGCGCTTGCGTGTCGGGCGCGAACCGCCACGTCATCCAGATACCGGCGATGCCGACCGGCACGTTGACCAGGAAAATGCTACGCCAGCCGACTGCGGCGATGAGCAACCCGCCGGCCAGCGGCCCCGCAGCCAGCGCGATGCCGCCGCCGGCGCCCCACCAGCCGATCGCGCGGCTACGCGCTGCCGCGTCGTCGAAGGCGAGACGCAGCACGGCCAGCGAGTTCGGCACCAGCAGCGCAGCGCCGATCCCCTGAACGAGACGCCAGGCGATCAACGCGCCGATGGCATGCGCGGTGCCGCACCCGATCGACGACAGCGCGAAGATCGCGTAACCGGCAATGAACACGCGCTTTGCCCCCAGCCGGTCGCCGAGCGCGCCCGCCATCAGCAGGGTCGCCGCGAACACGAGCGCATACGCGTTGACGACCCATTGCAGGTCGGTGAGGGCGGCGCCAAAGGACGTTCGCAACGCATCGAGCGCAACGTTGACGACGCTGACGTCGATCAGGACGACCGCATAACCGAGGCACGCCGCGGTTTGAACCAGCCGCGGATGAGGGGTGGATGAGGTCTGCATCGGCAATCCTTCGCATTCGGAGGATTGAAGCGTAGAGGATCGCCTTCTGTGCGAATATTCCACAAAACAGCACAGCAACCTGGAGAAAATGCACCGATGTTCGACTGGGAAAACCTGCGTTACTTCGTTGCCGTCGCTCAAGCGGGGAGTCTTTCCGCCGCCGCCCGGCGATTGAACGTCGACCACGCGACAGTCAGCCGTCGCCTGGCCGCACTCGAATCGGAATTGAAGATGCGCGTGATCGACAGGTTGCCGCGCGCGTGCCGGCCGACTGCCGCCGGCCGGCAGATCCTCGAATTCGCCGGGAAAATGGAGGAGCACGCGTTTGCAATCGAGCGCCTCGCGCTCACGGAACACCTGCCGATGCACGGCACCGTGACGATCAGCGTGCCGCCCGTGCTCGCCAACAATTTCTACGCGAATCATCTGTATGCGTTCGCGCAAATGCATCCGGGCATTCGGCTGTCGATGGCCAGCCAGGCGCAAAGCGTATCGCTCGCCCGTCGTGAAGCGGATATTGCCGTGCGCCTGTTCCGCCCCGAGGAGCCGCAAAACGTGACGCGCAAGCTGGGCGAGATGGCTTTCGGGCTCTATGCGAGTCGCGACTACGCGCACGCGTCGACGCCTGACGATTGGGCGTTCATCTGCTACGACGCGCAATTCGCGGAAATGCCGCATCAGAAGTGGCTCGAGTCGATCGCTCGAGGTCGCCGCATCGCGTGCGAAGTCAGCGATATCACGACGCAGCAGGTCGCGGCCCGCACGGGCATCGGCGTAGCGGGCCTGCCCGTGTTCATGGGCGATGACGATCCGGGGTTGCAGCGCTTGCCGTTCGACGGAGAACCGTACTACCGCGACATCTGGCTGGTCGTGCATGCCGATCTCCGGCATTCGCCGTCGATTCGCGCGGCGATCGACTTCATCGCTGACGTGACGGGCAGGACCTTCGCGCCGGATTCGAGGCAGTAGCGACTGCGTATCGCCGTGGCGTGCGATACCGGGCGATGGGATCGATCGCGATGCCTGCGCCGAGCCTCACCACGCCCCTTCCTGCGGGCGCGCGGCGTCAACCCTATCTGCACACACACGCGCCATCAAACCACCGCCCTCAACCACCCCAGCACCTCCGCCTGCGCACTCCCCGCCGCCACCGGTTCCGGCGTCAACAAGCAGTAATCCGAACCATCCTCGACGAACCCCATCGGCGCGACGAGCACACCGCTTTCGATGTCATCGCGAACGAGGTGCCACGGGCCGATCGCGACACCGAGCCCCGCAACCGCCGCCTGCAGACTGAAATAGAAATGGTCGAACGTCTGCCCGCGCCCGCCCGCGGCCGGCTGGTTCGCCGCCACCGCCCATTCCTTCCACGCGTCCGGCCGTGTCCGCGTGTGCAGTCGCGGAACATCCGCCTTCAACGATCGACTGCCACGACGCGCGGAAAACCATGCATCGACCTTATCCGGCCGGCAGACCGGCCCCACCTGCTCCGCGAACAGCCGCTCCGCGTGATAACCCACCGGCCACGCAAAGTCATTGCGTCGAATCGCCATGTCGATGCCGCTGTCGAATGAGAACGGACCGCCTGCGGCAGCCAGGTGAATGTCGACGCCCGCATGCCGCGCCTGAAAATCCGGCCAGCGCGGAATCAGCCAGCGCATCAGGAGCGTCGGTTCGCACGACAGCACCCAGCGCCGCGCCCGGGCGGCCTCGGTACGCAATTCCTGCGCGGCGTGACGCATCAGCCCCAGCCCGTCATGGACGGCCTGCGCCAGCTTGCGGCCCGCATCGGTCAGGAACACGCGACGGCTGCGCCGCTGGAACAGCGCGACGCCCAGGTCGTCCTCGAGCAATCGCACCGCGCGGCTGACCGCGCCATGGGTCAGGCACAGCTCGTCGGCCGCACGACTGAAATTCTCATGACGCGCCGCCGCCTCGAAGCAACGCAGCGCCATCAGCGATGGCAGGTTCGTGCGAACGGACTGTGAGTCAATCTCACCATGCTGGTCAGAAATCATCGCTTTTCCCGATGGAACATGACCCATAAGATTGCGCCATTAAGCCATCAATCGCAAGGACAAGACGATGACCGAACTGATAGTTGTAGTCACCATCACGCTGCTGGCCGTGATCAGCCCGGGGCCGGACTTCGCGATGGTCACGCGCAACAGCCTGATGCTGTCGCGCCGCTCGGGCGTGCTCACCGCGCTGGGGATCGGGCTCGGCGTGACGGTGCACGTGAGCTACACGCTGCTGGGCGTCGGCCTGCTGATCCGCCAGTCGCTGTGGCTCTTCAATGCCGTCAAGCTGGTCGGCGCGATCTACCTGATCTACCTCGGCGTGAAGATGCTCATGACGAAGGCCGGCAACGGGCAGACGGATGCACCGGCCGCACCGCTGTCCGACCTGGCCGCGCTGCGCACCGGCTTCCTGACCAATGCGCTGAACCCCAAGACCACGGTGTTCATCGTCAGCCTGTTCATGCAGGCCGTGCGGCCCGACACGCCGTTGATCGTGCAGATCGGCTACGGCGCGTTCATCGCCGTCGCGCATGCCGGCTGGTTCAGCCTGGTGGCCCTGTGCTTCTCCGCGACGGCCGTCCGCGATCGCCTGCTGGCGCTACGGCACTGGATCGACCGTACCTTCGGCTGCCTGCTCGTGGGCTTCGGCGTCGCGCTTGCCATCGCGCGCGGCGGGCGCTGATTCGAAACGGCGCGCCACCCGTCGATGCAACCGACCGGCGCGCTTCGCCGGCGCGCCGGATGCGCCACGCGGTCGCTTTAGAACGTACGCGCGATCGTGCGGGCTTCGTCGATCGCGCGACTGCGATCGACCGCTCCGTCGGGACCAAACAAGGTGCGCTCGACGACGATCCCGGTGACGTCCTTCACGCCCACGAACTTGAGCCAGGTCTCCATGTACGGGCGCTGCAGATCGAATTCGGCCGCCGGGGTAAATGAGCCCGGCGACTGATAACCGAGCCCGCGCGCGTAGACCACCGCCGCCTTTCTCCCGGCCAGCTTGCCGGCGAAACCTGTGCCGTCGAACGTGAACAGCACGTCCTTCTGCGAGATCACGTCGATCAGGTGCTTGAGTTTGTACGGAATACTGAAATTCCACAGCGGCACGCCGAACAGGAGCTTGTCCGCTTCGTGGAACGGCGCCGCGAGCTGCTCGATCCGTTGCCATGCCGCCGCCTGAGCCGGCGTCAACGCGTTGCCGCTCAGTCCCGCATATTTCGCGGCCAGCGCGGCTTCGTCGAATTCGGGTATCACCAGATTCCAGATGTCGAGCTTCTGTATTTCGTGATCGGGATGCGTGTGTCGGTAAGCATCGAGAAAGGCATTGCACACGTCGATGGACGCCGAATAGTCCTTGTTGGGTGAGCCTTCGATATAGAGCACGCGTGTCATGAAACCGGTCCTTGCCGAAAGTGACGGCGACGCGCGGGATGCGCGATCGCCCACTGCGCTTCGCAGCCTATCGGATCGACCTATAATCCGGAAACGATATGAATTGATCGAATTAACCCGAATTGGTGATAAATGAACACGCCGCTCGACACCTCACTGCTTCATACGTTCGTCGCCATCGCCGACGTACGGAGCTTTACCGGCGCAGGTCGCAGGCTGCATCTCAGCCAGTCCGCGGTCAGCGCGCAGATCGCTCGTCTCGAGGAGCAGGTCGGCCGGGCGCTGCTCGCCCGCAATACGCGCAGCGTCACGCTCACCGAGCATGGCCGGATGCTGCTCGGCTACGCGCGCGCGATGCTCAACCTGAGCGAGGAAGCGAAGACGAAGCTAGGCAGCGGCAACGCAGTCGATGTCACGCTGCGCATCGGCGCATCGGAGGATGTGGCGGGAGGCTGGCTGCCCGACGTGATGCGCCGTCATGGCGCCGCGCGGCGCGGCTTGCGGCTGAATCTGACGGTCGACATCGGCGACAGCCTGTTTCAACGGCACGCCGACGGCGAATTCGATCTCGTGATCGGCAGCCGGTGCGCGCACACGGGCCAGGGCGCGACGTTGTGGCGAGAGCCGCTCGTCTGGGCGTTTGCGCGCCACGAGCCGCTGCCGGAAGGCGATGTGCCGCTCGCGTGCTTCCCCGATCCGTGCCCGTACCGGGGCGCGGCCATCAAGGCGCTCGCGCTGGCCGGCATGCCCTATTTCATCGCATGCGAAAGCCCGAGCGTCACGGGCATCCGCACGTTCGCTCGCGCCGGCATCGCGATTGCGCCGGTGCCGCGCAGCGCGATCGACGACACGCTCCGCGAGCTGGGCGTATCAGAAGGCTTGCCGGCGCTGCCGGACATGGAATTCGTGATGATGCATGACGCGGGAATGCCGGCCGCCGTCGAATTTGCTGCGACGCTTGTCGATGAAACCGCCATTCGCAACGGGGCCGGCGTGCGCAACCGGCCCTAGCGTGCAGTTCGGTCACGGCCGAGGTTCGATCACATGCACTTACCGACGCATGCGCGTTCGACCATCATGGCGCGCCGCGTGCGAAGCAGCCGCGCGCCGGTCGCGGTGTGGCGGCGGTCTCAGCGCTTCGCGCTCAATCCCGCCCGCACACCCGCCGGTTCCCGGCCGCGCCCGAGCAGCGCCGCCAGCGACAGATCAGCGAGCTTGCCGAACGGCGCACGCAGCAGGCTCGGCAGGTTCCAGCGCCCCAGCACGAACACGCCCTTCGCATGGCTCATCGCGCGGAATCCCTCGATGCCGTGATATGCACCCATCCCGCTCGGACCGACGCCGCCGAACGGCAAGTCTTCCTGCGCGACATGCAGGAGCGTGTTGTTGATGCCGACATTGCCCGACGTGGTGCGCTTGAGCAACGACTCGCAGTCGCTGTCCTGCGCGCCGAAGTAGTACAGCGCGAGCGGCCGCGGACGCGCATTCACGTAGTCGACGACTTCGTCGATCGTGCGATACGTGCGCACCGGCAGGATCGGCCCGAAGATCTCTTCCTGCATGACGCTCGTATCGTCACCGGCCCCGACGATCAGCGTGGGCGCGAGCGTCCGCTTGCGGGTGGCCGCCTGCTGCGGGTTCACGCCCGCCTCGATCACGCGCGCGCCCTTGCTGCGCGCTTCGTCGATGAGACCTTTCAGGCGATCGAAATGCCGGTCGCTGACGATCGACGTGTAGTCCGGGCTGGTCGGCCCGCCCGGATAGAAGCGCGCGACGGCCGCATCGTATTGCGCGACGAACGCGTCGAGATCGTCTTCATGCACCAGCGCATAGTCGGGCGCGACGCAGGTCTGCCCGCCATTCGACAGCTTGCCGAACACGATGCTGGACATCGTCCGGCCGTCGACATGCCCTCTCGCGACGATCGCCGGGCTCTTGCCGCCGAGTTCGAGCGTCACCGGCACCAGGTTGTCGCTGGCCGCCTTCATGACCTTGCGGCCCACCTGCGTGCTGCCGGTGAACAGCAGATGATCGAACGGCAAGCCGCTGAAGGCGGCGCCGACTTCCGGGCCGCCGAGCACGACCGCGACTTCCTCGCTCGGGAAGGTTTCCGCGAGCATCCGGCGCATCACCTCGCTGGTGCGCGGCGTCAGTTCCGACGGCTTGAGCATCGCGCGGTTGCCCGCGGCCAGCGCGGTGGCCAGCGGAATGAACGTGAGCGCGAACGGGTAATTCCACGGCGCCATCACGCCGATGACACCCAGCGGCTGGTACTCCACGCGCGCGTGCCCGGCCCGGTAAAAGATCCCGACGTGCCGGCGCTGCGGCTTCGTGAAGCGGCGCAGGTTGCGCGTCAGATAGTCGATCGCCTGGATCACGCCGACCAGTTCCATGATCGCGGTTTCGTGGCGCGAGCGGTGCCCGAAATCGGCGCTGACCGCCTCCTCCACTTCGCTGCGATACGCGAGCACCACCGCGCGCAGCCGCGCGAGCCGCGCCTTGCGCTGCTGCACGCTCGGCGGCCCCTCGCTGACGAACGCGTTGCGCTGGCGGGCCAGCAACGCCGCCGGGTCGAAACTCGAGCTGGATTCTGCCGAAACGGCCATGGTGCACCTCACGAGGTTGCGTCGATGTAGACACTGTCAACTTGCATGCGGCGGATCATAGGCTCACAATGTGTTCCCTGTCAACATGGGAGCAACGCGATGTCGTCGGATGAGGCTGCGGACGCCGGGCAAAAGGCTTATCACCACGGGGATCTGCGGCGCGCGATCATCGACACGGCGCTCGACACGCTGCAGGAGCAACAGGGCTGGCAGTTCACGCTGCGCGAAATCGCGCGGCGCGCGAACGTCAGCCACTCGGCGCCGTACCGGCATTTCCCGGACAAGGCCGCGTTGCTGCACGAGCTCGCGCTGATCGGCTTCGATCGGCTGAACGCAGACCTCGCCGCGTCCGTCGATCCCGCGGCGGATGCACCGGACGTGCTGCGCGCGCTCGCTTACGCCCATCTCGCGTTCGGCCAGCGCAACCCGGATCTCTATCGACTGATGTTTGCCGCGGATGCCGGCGAGCCCTCGGACATCCATCTCGATCCGCGCGTGCAGGCGCCGTTCCTGCTGGTCGTCGAGATCCTGGAACACGGCCAGCGCGCCGGCACGATCCGCCCGCGCCCGGCGCTCGGCCAGGCGACCGCCTGCTGGGCGCATCTGCATGGCCTGACGATGCTGGCGATCGACGGTCGGCTGGTGCGCGAGAAGGTCGGCGATCACGCGATCGAAGATGCGCTGACCACCTTGCTGGACGGTCTCGTGCTGCCCGTCAGCCCCGCGCGGTCCGCGAAGACGAAAAGGCCTTGACCTTCAACTTCGCTTAAAGGTTATGGTTTGCGTCGGCAGCGTATCGAGGCCATGAGTATGGGTACTGCCATCCGACAATCCGGCGGCGCGTCGACGACGTCCGCCCGTGGCCGATGAAAGGGAACCGCATCATGAGCAAGCGCATCCTTCACGTGGTCAGCAATGTTGCGCACTACGCCGATCCGTCGCAACCGACCGGCCTGTGGCTGTCCGAGCTGACCCATGCCCATCACATCTTCGCGGCGAAAGGCTATGAGCAGCGGCTGGTGAGCCCCAAGGGCGGCGTGTCGCCGCTGGAGCCGCGCTCGCTCAAATGGCCGCACGCCGACGCCGCCGCGAAAGCGTGGCGCGCCGACAAGGCCAATGAAGCGCTGCTCGCCACCACCGCGCGCCCCGACGAGATCGATCCGGCCGATTTCGATGCGATCTACTTCACCGGCGGCCATGCGGTGATGTGGGACTACCCGGACGACGCGGAGCTGCAGCGGCTCACGCGCGAGATCTACGAGCGCGGCGGTGTCGTGTCGTCGGTCTGTCACGGCTACTGCGGATTGCTGAACACGACGCTGTCGGACGGCTCGCTGCTGGTGGCCGGACGCCGGATCACCGGCTATTCGTGGGTCGAGGAAATCCTGGCCGGCGTCGCGAAGAAGGTGCCGTACAACGTCGAGAAGCAGATGCAGCTGCGGGGCGCGCGCTACGAGAAGGCGCTGCTGCCGTTCACGTCGTACGTCGTCGTCGACGGCCGGCTCGTGACCGGCCAGAATCCGCAATCGGCGAAGGCGACCGCGGAACAGGTCGTCGCGTTGCTGTGATGGGATGCGCCGGCGCGACGCCGCTAAGAGCGGGGCGACCGGCGGCGCACAACCGCTTCATCGCGATCGGCGGCGGCAGTCGCAGCCTCGCCGTCACTGCCCTCCGCCGCATGCCCCGGCGGGACGCGCGACAGCAATTGCTTCGCATGGGTTGCACAATCGACCGACTCCGGTTTCGCGGCGATGTCGGCGATCAGCGACACGATCTGCGCCTTGCTTTGCGCGAGCCGCGCCTCCAGCGCCTCGATGTCCCGCACCTTGCCGCACAGCGCATCCAGTAACGAAGCGCAGGGCCACTGCGCGAGGTCGGCCGGCATCAGCGTGCGAATCTCGTCGAGACTGAAATCCGCCTTCTGCGCGGCCGTGATCAGGTCGAGCACCGTCACCGCTTCCTGCGGATAGGTGCGATAGCCGTTCGCTTCGCGCTCGACGAGCGTCAACAGACCGATGCGTTCGTAAAAGCGGATGCGCGAAGAGGTCAGGCCGGTGCGTTCCGCCAGTTCCCCGATCTTCATGTTCCGATACTCCCCGGCCGGATCGCGTCCGGCCATCTGCCCCGTCGTGACTGTCTTTTGTCTCCCGATGTTGTTTCGCAATCCGATCTTTATCGGCTTCCTGTCGAATGGCGACCTGACGGCGCGCGCTCAAATCACTTCAAAACGCAACCCCGCGTGGCGCACCAGACGCTCGATATAGCGCGCGTCGAACATCGTCGCGGGCGTCCAGAAGCCGCCGCCGCGGCCGGTCTTCACGCCGTCGCCGGCGCAATCCAGCGCGAGACTGATCGCGGCCTGGCCGAGCATCTTGCCGGTGGAGCCGTAGCCGGGATCGCGATCGCCGGTGACTTTCACGCGCAGGGTCTTCCCGTCGTCGGTACGGCCGAAGAAGCGCAGATCGTAGCGGCCGGCCAGTTGCGCTGCGGCGCTCGGCCCCTCGCCGGGTTTCGGCAGCAGGAAGCGCTCCATCAGGCCGCGCACCGGCTTGATGACGACACCCACCATGAACGCGCCGAGACCGGCCACCATCGTCACCGCGGTCAGTCGGCCCTTGAGGCCCGTACCCGTCATCACCGCTTCGTCATACGTGAAGCGGCTGCCGTACGCGTTGCCGGCGAGCGCATTGGAGCGATGCACGACACGCTCGTTGATCGCCGCCATCACGAACGGGGCGATCCACGCGTCGAAGTCGCGATCGAATGCGGCGGATCGCACCGCATGCTGGCGGGCCGTGAAGCCATGCCCCGGCGGGCACAGCGAATACGGATCGAGCAGTTCCCGGCGCAACGCAGGATCGGCCGCCGCTTCCCGGACGACGTTGATCACGCTCGCCACCGTGCCGCCCGACGCGCCGCCCTTCAGCGTTTTCACCCGCATCTTCACCTGCGCGGCCGGCACGCCCCACTGCTGCCGCGCCTGCTGCTGCAGGAAGAACACGCCCATGTCCGACGGCACCGAATCGAAGCCGCAGCAATGGACGATGCGCGCGCCGGACTGACGCGCCGCAGGCTCGTACCTGTCGATCATCCGCTTGATCCATTGCGTCTCGCCCGTGAGGTCGCAGTAGTCGGTGCCGGTTTCCGCACAGACCCTGACCAGCGGCTCCCCGTAAAGCGCATAGGGGCCAACGGTGGACACGACCACCCGCGTCTGCGCGCAGAGCGCGCGAAGCTGCGCTTCGTCGGCCGCGTCGGCGACGATGATCGGCACCGACTGCCCGGCCGCGCCCAGCGTATCCCTGACCTGCCTGAGCTTCGCTTCGGAGCGGCCGGCGATGGCCCAGCGCAGCGTTTCGCCGCTGCCTGACAGGTACGCGGCCAGGTAGCGGGCGAGGATCTGCCCGACGAAACTGGTGGCGCCGAATACGACGAGATCGTGGGTCGGACGGGTCATGGGCGATTCCTTCGGCGCGGGCGTGCCGTGAAGTAGCGTGGCGTCAGCGTGGTTTTCCGGGTTCATCGAAGGCCTTCAACGGGGTCGGCAGGTTCAGCACCAGCTGCGCGTCCTTCACCACGTCCAGACGCAGGATGGTGGATGCGCCCAGCCCGTCGAGCAACTGGCTCAGCGGGCCGCCGTGCCGCACGAGCTCGACGTTGCGCGGCAGCAGGCGCTGAGCGAACGATAGCGCATTCGTCTGCACGAATGTCTGGTGCCATTCGCCGTCGATGCGGTTGATCATCGTCGACGTGCCCATGTGCGACTGCGACGCGACGTTCGTCAGCTCGGGCATCGGCACGCTCAGGCTCAGGTCCGGCCGGCCGCCGGGGCCGGCAATGCGGGCGCTGGCGGTGGCGTCGAGTTTCACGTCGATATCGGCGAGCCACTTGGGCAGCTGATAGCCGTGCACGCCGCGCACCCGCGCGATTTCCGTGGTGACCGGCAGCGCGAGCACGTGCGCGAAGAAGCTCCGGCGCCGCATCGAATCGAGCAGCTCGAGCGCGTGCGATCCGGTCGAGCCGGGCCGCCGGATCACCACCGCGACCGACACTTCGTCATACGGATCGTTGTCGCACACCGAATACGAGAAGAAGGTCAGCGCGACCAGCCCGTACCCGGGGAGCGCGCGCAGCGGCTCGAGCGGCACCGGCAGCGTGGTCCGCAGGCGTTCGAGCGGCGCAAGGAACAGCAGCTGAATGCTGCTGGAACGGTAGTAGAAATTCGGCGCCCAGGTCGGTCCGACCCGCGACGCAACCTGACGCTTCGGAATCCGACGGAAAAAATCGATGTTCCCCGCCGCGGGATCGCGCGCCACTTCGTCGAGGTCAGGATTCATCCGGAACCGGTCGTAGTACCCGCCTTCGGGCACGTCGACCTTGTGTGGGCCGAATTCGACCTGTGTAAACCGCCTGTCCATGTTCGTTGCCTCCCGTCGATGATCGACCGTGGCAGGCAACACCCGATGCCCGCTGACTCACCGCCGTCAGCAAGCACTCTAAGATTTAAGTCAACTTTAAGGTCAAGGCCCCGAGTAGAGGGGCACGTCGGATTGCGTTTGAGCGACTGGCCGGCGCTCGCCGTGCCGGCGCCGGATCATTTGGCGGTCGTGCGACGGCCCTTGCCGGGTGTCGACGCCTCTTGTCGGTTACGCAACCGCACCCATCACCCGGCGTGTGCACGCCTGCAATTCTTCCGCTCGAATCGCAGACTGAAGGTCGTCCACTCCGCAAGGCCGGAGGCCGGAAGGCGCTAGTCGAGCCCGCAAAGAAAATCGGGAACCGCTTCATCGATCGAGGCAAGATAGCCGGCCATCGCGCCGGCGACCTTGCGCACGGCGGGGCGTGCCGTCATCCGTTCACGCCACGCGAGCAGGCGGGGCGTCTCGTCCGTCATCGGTGCGCCCTTGCGCGCGCCGAACAACTGCGCCATGTAGAACGCGATGTCGGCATAGGAATACGTTCCGGCCAGAAACGCGCGATCCGCCAGCACGTGCTCCATGCGCCGATAGTATTGCGCCGCCGCGGCGCGTGCAGCCTGTGCCGCCGGATCGTCCGGTGTCTCCTCCAGCCCCATCAGCCTGACGACATGCGGAAAATAGATTTCGTCGCTGCAATGTTCGAGCTGACGCGCGATCGCGCGCGCCGCCGGATGCGCCGGCCATAGCGCGGGATCGGGCTTCAGGTCCTCGAGATACTCGAAGATTTGCGTGGAATCGAAGAGATCCAGATCGCCGTCGATCAGCACCGGCACCTGCCGCTTCGGGTTGATCCGCAACACGTCCGGATGCCTGGGATCGTAGCCGCGACGCTGGCTGAACGGCACCATCACCAGCTCGAAGTCGATGTCCTTCTCGTGCGCGGCAATCTCGACCTTCGCCCCAAACATGCTCAGCGGCCCGGAAATGATCTTCATTGTTTGATCCCTCGTGATGTCATGCTGCGTCACCCGCGTCGATGAAACGGATCGGGAATGCGCGAAAGCATAAGCCCGATAACATGACACCTCATGTCAGATATTTGAGGTAACGTGTCGCTCATGAAAGCGAGCCGCCTGTTGTCGATCATGATGATGCTGCAAGCGCGCGGCCGGATGACCGCACCGGCGCTCGCCGAAGCATTGGAAGTATCCGAGCGCACGATCCTGCGCGACATCGACCAGCTCTCCGTGGCCGGCGTGCCGATCTGGGGCGATCGCGGCCGCAACGGCGGCTTTCAGTTGAGCGACGGCTGGCGTACCGATCTCACCGGGCTCACCGAGCACGAAGCGCACGCGCTGATTCTGGCGGGCCTGCCCGGGCCGGCGAGAGAACTGGGCCTCGACGGCATGGCGACTTCCGCGCGGCTGAAGATGATCGCGAGCCTGCCGCCCGGCTCGCGCGAGCATGCCGATCGCGTCGCCAGCCGGCTGCACGTCGACACCGTCGACTGGTACCGCGCGCAGGAAACGCCGGCATTCCTGCGTGAAGTGGCCGATGCGGTGTGGGGTTCATATCGTATCGACGTGAAATACCAGAGCTGGCGCGGCGCGTCCCGCCGCGCACTCGAACCGCTCGGCCTGGTGCTCAAGGGCGGCGCGTGGTACCTGGTTGCCAGGGTGGCCGGCAAGCCCGGCGCACTCACGTTCCGGCTCGCGAATATCCTCGAACTCGATGCATCGCGCCGCCGCTTCAAGCGGCCCGCGCGATTCGACCTCGCGACGCACTGGCGCGACGCGATGAGCCGGTACGAAGCCGACCTCAATCGGCTGACCGCCCATATCGCCGTGTCGCCGCGCGGCGAAACTTGGCTGGCCAACGCGCGGATCAAGGCCGAGCCTGTCGCGCAGGAACAAGGCGACACGGAGGTGCCGCCGGGATGGACGGCGTTCCTGATGCCGATCGAATCGATCGAGCACGGCGCGCGGAAATTGCTGGGGTTCGGCGCGCACGTGAAGATCCTCGGGCCGCAAGCGCTCAAGGATCAATTCATCGACGAGTTGGCGCAGGTGCAGGCGCTATATCAGGCCGGTGACGATTGAAGCATCGCGTTGCGCGACGACGTGGACACGACGATTCGAAACAATGGAACCGTTGAGTCTTCGTCAAGTTTGACGTCGCGCGTTTCAATCCAACGGAGGTTCGCGGGCAGAGCCGATGCTCTCGCGTCGACGCGACCGTCATCCGCATCGAGCCGTGCGCGTCAGACACCGTCGGTATCTGAAGGCGCATCGGCACAGTCAGATCTCGTCGGAGAACTCGTCGAGAAAGCGCTGCAATCGATCGCGGCGCACGATCGCCATACGCGTGCCGGTGACGGTCTGAAAACCGGTTGAAAGCCTCAGCAGTTTCGTGCGGAAGTGATCGATCGCGAATCGCGTGTCGTCGAGTTCCCGTGCAGATGCATGCGGATCGGCCGGGTCATACAACGCGCTGCACAGCCGGCCCGCGACATAGAAACACCGTGCGACGCCCACCATGCCGATCGCATCGAGCCGGTCGGCATCCTGCAGCACCTTGGCTTCAATCGTCTTCGGCACGACACCGGCCGAAAAACTGTGCGCCTCGACCGCATGCGCAACCGCGTCGACCTTCGCATCCGGCCAGTCCAGCGACTTCAGCACCTGCCGGGCCTTCTCCGCCGACAGCCGCGATGCCTGCGCGCGAAGTGGCGAATCCTTCTCCACCGCCACGCAGTCGTGCAGCAGCGTCGCCGCCAACAGCACCTCCGCGTCGCCGCCCTCCTGCGCCTGGATCGCGGCCGCGCTCTTCCATACGCGTTGGAGATGCGACGTATCGTGCGAGCCGTCGCCATTGGCATCGCGCCAGTGCGCCAGCAAGGTGTTGGCCAGATCCTGAAAGGGTGCGAACGCAGGGAGAGTCATCGGGGAAAGCGGTCGAGGTCGGGATGCCGATTATCGCCGCAAGCGCCGCGCGGCATACGACCCGCCATCCGTTCCGCCCGTGATTCCGACCTGTCAGGCAAACCGTTACCTCCGGTGGCACCCGGTTGACTTATAGTGCGGGTTGCCAATTCGACGAGGAGCGCTGCAATGACACTGCTGGCCAATGGTCCGTTTGAAGTGAAGCTGAACCCGGAATCCCTGAGTGCCGTCGCGGAACAGACCGGGCTCGGCCGCATGTCGCTGGACAAGCAGTATCACGGCGACCTGGAAGCCGTCAGCCAGGGAGAGATGCTCGCGTTTCGAAGCAGTGTCCCGGGCTCCGCCGGCTATGTGGCAATGGAAACCGTGCAAGGCGCGCTGGGCGGCCGCCACGGCAGTTTCGTCCTGCAGCACAGCTCCACCATGACGCGCGGGCAGCCGCAGCAGTCGATCACCGTCGTGCCCGATTCGGGCACCGGAGAATTGCTGGGGCTCGCCGGCTCGATGACCATCACCATCGACAACGGCCTGCATTCGTACCGCCTCGACTACACGTTGCCCGAATCGCCTCGGTAAGCCGGCTCATGCAACGGATACGGCTGCTTCGTAGTGTCGCCGCGCCAGGGTATTGACGCCCTCCATGCAGCATTCAGCTGCCCGGTACCCGGCAATTGCGCTTCGACGAACGCATTGCCGGTTTCGCTCGTGAACACGCGGATGCGTTCGACCGCGGCGACGCACTCCCCCTTCACCGAGCCATGACACCACGATCGCAACGCGTTCAATTCCACGCATGGCGCGCCGGTCGCACGCCGTTCAGGTAGTAGTTGCCGACGAGGTGATATTTCCAGCGCACCGGATCGTGCAGCGTATGCGTGCGTGCATTGCGCCAGTGCCGGTCGAGGTTGTGCTCGGCCAGCGTCGACTGCGTGCCCGCCAGCTCGAACAGCTTCTCGCCCGCGAGCAGCGCGATTTCCGTCGTCAGCACCTTCGCCTCGCCCACCGCCACCGATGCGCGCGCGACGTCATCCTCGGTCACGTCGCCGCGCGCCGCGATCTCGTCGAGCGTACGCGCCGCGCGCTCGAGCAGCGCCTCCGCCGCATGCAGCTGGATGTGCAGATGGCCGACCTCGCGAATCGTCAGCGGATCGTCCGCCGCCCGCTCGACGCCGCTGTCGACCCACGGCCGCGTGCGCGAGCGCACGAACGCCAGCGTATCGTCGAGCGCGGCCTTCGCGATGCCCGCGTCGATCGCGGCCTGGATGATCTGCGACAGCGGGCCGTTCAGCGTCGGCAGGTCGGACACGCGCTGCGCCGGCAGCACGTGCGACGCCGGCACGCGCACGTTGTCGAGCACGACGGTGCCGCTCGCGGTGGTCCGTTGCCCGAACCCCGACCAGTCGTCGATCACGGTCAGTCCCGGCGCGGGCTGGCGAATGTACGCGAGCCACGCGTGGCCCGTGTCGTCGAGGCCGAGCACCGGCACGTAGTGCGCGAACAGCGCGCCGGTCGAATAGAACTTGGTGCCGTCGACGACGTAATCGTCGCCGTCCCGCCGCACGCGCGTCTTCAGGTCGAGCACGTGCTTCGTGCCCTTCTCCGAAAAGCCGTTGCCGAACCGCTTGCCGCTCAGCACTTCCGAGAACAAGTGGCGCTTCTGCGCGTCGGTGCCGGTCAGCGCGATCACGTCGACCAGCCCGAAATGATTCTGCGGCAACTGCCCGAGCGACGGATCGGCCGCCGCGACGATCTTCACCACCTCGGTCAGCGTCACGTGCGACACGCCCGCGCCGCCGTAAGCCTTCGGCACGGTGATGGCCCACAGCCCCGACTGCGAGAACCATTCGATCTCGTCACGCGGCAGCCGGCGCTCCCGGTCGCGCACGGCCGCCCCTTCCGCGAGCCGCTGCGCAAGCGCATGCGCGGCCGCGATGGCCTGCGCGTCGTCGGCGATCACGCGGGCCGCTTTCGGTTGCGGATCGGCCGGCCGTTCCTGGATCGTGGCGCTCGTCTCTGACATCGGGCTCTCCTGCTGATTGACGGAAACGTTCAATCTAGCAGCGCCGCGCACGCCGGCAAACCGAGCGATTCGCACAACGATATTCCTTCGCATGACAAACGATGCAGTGCGCGGCCCGCAATGCACCGCGCGTCAGCGACGATATCGACGCCCCCGCATCGATGCCACGCCGCCTCGCCTGCGTAATGCCCGGTGACGATAACGATGTACGAATCCGTTATTGGATCGTCAGCAGCGTGCTTCCTATACTGGCCTGCCGGCATCGACGGCCCTGCCTTTCAAGGATCACCGCATGACTTCGTCTCCCGCAGCAACCGAACTTTCCACCGGCACCGATTATGACGCGCTTGCCAGCCGCTTCAGGCCGATCTTCGAACGCATCGCGGCCGGCACCGCGGAACGCGAACGGCGTCGAGAACTGCCCCACGAGGCGATCGGCTGGCTGAAGGACGCCGGCTTCGGCGCCGTGCGGCTGCCGGTGCGCGATAGCGGCGCCGGCGCGTCACTGCCGCAGCTGTTCCGGCTGCTGACCGAGCTCGCTACCGCCGATTCCAATCTGCCGCAGGCATTGCGCGGGCACTTCGCGTTCGTCGAGGACTGGCTGAACGCGCCGCTCGGCGCCGATCGCCAGATCTGGTTCGACCGCTTCGCGAGCGGCCAGCTCGTCGGCAATGCATGGACGGAAACCGGCGACGTGGCGCTCGGCCAGACCATCACGAAGGTATCCGAAAAAAATGGCCGGCTCGTGCTGAACGGCCGGAAGTTCTACAGCACCGGCAGCCTGTTCGCCGACTGGATCGACGTGTTCGCGCAGCGCGCGGACGACGGCCGCGACGTGATCGTCGCCGTCGCGACCGCGCAGCCCGGCGTGATCCGCGAAGACGACTGGGACGGCTTCGGCCAGACGACGACCGGCAGCGGCACCACGCGCTTCGAGGACGCGACGGTCGACGCGCGGGACGTGATCGACTTCGCGCGACGCTTCAAGTACCAGACGGCGTTCTACCAGCTCTTCCACGTCGCGACGCTGGCCGGCATCGGCCACGCGATCGTGCGCGACGCGGGCGACCTGGTGCGCCGCCGCACCCGCGTGTACAGCCACGGCAACGCCCCGCGCGCGGCCGACGACGCGCAGCTGCAGCAGGTGATCGGCGAAATCGCGTCGTGGGCCTATGCGGCCGACGCGCTCGCGCTGCACGCCGCGCAGCCACTGCAACGGGCCTACGAAGCGCACTTCGGCGGCGACGAGGCGGCCGAGCACGATGCGAACGTCGCGGCCGAGATCGAATCCGCGCAAAGCCAGCTCGTCGTGTCGGACCTCGTGCTGCGTGCGGCGACACGCCTGTTCGACGCGCTCGGCGCGTCGGCGACCCGCAGCACGACGGCGCTCGATCGTCACTGGCGCAACGCGCGCACCGTGTCGTCGCACAATCCGCTCGTCTACAAGGCGCGGATCGTCGGCGACTGGGTCATCAACGGGCGCACGCCGCCGTTCGTCTGGCAGATCGGCAACGGCCCGGGTGCGAGTTCAAACACGAGCACCCATGCAGAGACAGGAGCCGCCCAATGAGCAAGACCATCCGCTTCAATGCGTTCGAGATGAACTGCGTCGGCCACCAGTCGCCCGGGCTGTGGGCCCATCCGCGCGACCGGTCGTGGCAATACAAGGATCTCGACTACTGGACCGACCTCGCGCGCGTGCTCGAACGCGGGATTTTCGACGCGATCTTCATCGCGGACGTGATCGGCTACTACGACGTCTACAAGGGCAGCAATTACCACGCGCTGCACCAGGCCGCGCAGATCCCGGTCAACGATCCGCTGCAGCTCGCCGCGCCGATCGCGATGGCGACCGAGCATCTCGGCATCGGCATCACCGCATCGACGACGTTCGAGCACCCGTACACGTTCGCGCGCCGGCTGTCGACCGCCGACCATCACACGAAGGGCCGGCTCGCGTGGAACATCGTCACGTCCTACCTCGAAAGCGGCGCGAAGAACGTCGGCGATCACGGCCTGCGCACGCACGATGACCGCTATGCGGTCGCGGCCGAATACGTCGAGGTGCTGTACAAGCTGTTCGAGGGCAGCTGGGAAGACGGCGCCGTCGTGCGCAATCGCGACGGCCGCGTGTTCACGCATCCGGAGAAGGTGCACGAGATCGGCCACAAGGGCCGCTTCTTCGACGTGCCGGGCTACCACCTGTGCGAGCCGTCGCCGCAGCGCACGCCGGTGCTGTTCCAGGCCGGCGCGTCCGGCCCCGGCAAGGCGTTCGCCGCGCAGCACGCGGAATGCGTGTTCGTCGCCGCGCCGACCCGCCCGCAGCTCGCGCGCTACGTGGCCGATGTGCGCGCGCAGGCCACGGCCGCCGGGCGCGACGCGAGCAAGGTCCTGATCTACAACCTCGTCACCGTGATCGTCGACGAGACCGACGAGAAGGCGCAGGCCAAGTTCGACGAATACCGCAAGTACGTGTCGTACGACGGCTCGCTGGTGTTCATGTCCGGCTGGACCGGCATCGACTTCGGCCAGTACGCGCCGAACGATCCCGTCCGGCGCGTCGAAACGAATGCGATCGTGTCGGCGGTCGAGCACCTGGCGGGCGGTGACACCGCGTGGACGATCGAGGAGCTGGCGGCCTGGGGCGGCATCGGCGGCCTGGGGCCGGTGTTCGTCGGCTCGGCGGAAACCGTCGCGGACATCCTGCAGGAATGGGTCGCCGCCACCGACGTGGACGGCTTCAACCTCGCGTATGCGGTGGCGCACGAAACCTTCGAGGATGTCGTGCGTTATCTCGTCCCCGAATTGCAGCGGCGCGGCGTGTATCCGACCGGCTATGCGCCGGGCACGCTGCGCGAGAAACTGTTCGGCGGGTCGGCGCGGCTGCCGGACGAGCATCCGGCCGCGCAGTATCGCGACATCGAGCAGGTCAAGCGCGATGCCGAGCGGGTGGCCGCCTGAGCGCGACGACCATTCGGCAGCTGGTCGTCCTGCTGTGTGCGGGCCGGCCGGCTTCACGATGAGCAACAACCGGTGCGTCGGGCCACGACTCGCCCGACACGCCGCTACCTGATCACCCCTCTCCCCTCATTCGACACCCGATGCGGGCTGCGCTTCCGCGCTCGTCCATCGAGCGGGCGAAACGTGCGGCTGCGGCAACCCACGACGACGCGCGCACCCACCGTGCGCGCGTTTCCCTGAGGAAGACTAACCTCGACCGCGTTCAAACACCGCCGTCATCATCGATATCCCGCGCCGTCGGCTCATAACGCACGATCAACAGGAACACGATCGGCGTGGCGGCGCTGATCGCGACGACCCAGAACATGTCCGTGCCGAGCCGCGCCTGCAGGATCGGCAGCACGAACAGCGCGAGCGCCTGGCCGATGCCGCACAGCGAACGCCCGAAGCCGACGCCGGTGCCGCGGATCGCCGCCGGATACGACAGCGTCGGATAGATCATCATCTGCGCGCCGGGCCCGAACCCTTCTGCGAACAGCCAGGTGCCGAGCATCAACAGCACGAAGCCGATCGCGAGCGCGCCATGCGGATGCCCTGCCAGCGCGAGCGCCACGAGCGCGACGAACTGCAGCGCGAAGCCCGCAATCGCGACATGCCGCGACGCATGGCGATGGGCAAGGCGCATGCCCAGCAAGCCGCCAGTGAATGCAAACAGCACGTTCAGCGCCAGCGACGCCGCGATCGTTTCGAACACGCCCGCGCCGAGAAACTGCGACAGGATCGACGGCAGGAAGAACGCGATCGCCGTGTATTCGAACGGGATGCACAGGTTCATCACGCTGGCGACGATCGTACGCCCCAGGTACGGTCGCTGGAACAGCACGCGAATGCGCACGGGCGGCTGGCTCGGCGCGCGTCGGGCGTCCTCTGCTTCGTGTGCATGAATCCCGTACGACTCGCGCAGGATCCGCGCGGCATTGGCCAGGTCACCCTGGTTCGCGGCCCACAGCGGCGATTCGTTCATGAACCGGTTCCTGAACAGAATGATGACGAGCGCCGGCACCGCACCGAAGATCAACGACGCGCGCCACAGCCATCCCGCATGCTCGGCGGGCAGCAGGAAATACAGCCCGAAGATCAGCAGGAAGCAGGCCGACGACGCCACGTACCACATCGGGCACCACGCCGCGAGCCGCGACGCCTTGTTGCCGCGGCCGTTGAACTTCGAGAATTCCGCGAGAAACGCCATCGCGACGGGCAGGTCGATGCCGACCCCGAGCCCCATCACGAAGCGCGCGCCGATCAGCACCCAGACGTTCGGCGCGAGCCCAGCCGCGATTGCCGCGACCACGAAAAACAGCATGTCGGCCATGAACACCTGATAGCGGCCGATCTTGTCGGTCAGCCATCCGCCGATCAGGCTGCCGAAGATCGTGCCGATCATGATCGCCGACCCGACCAGCCCGGTCAGCGCCGGTGTCAGGCCGAACTCGCGCGCCACGTCGTCGATCCCGTAGGACAACGTCGTCAGGTCGTACGCATCGAGAAACACGCCGCCCAGCGCCAGCAGCACGATCATCCGGGCATGGCTGACCGAGCTGTCCACCGTGTTGATCAGCCGCGCGACGTCGCTTGCCGAGCGAATGGGCGAGGATACCGGTGTCACGGCGTTCAGATCGATCGAACTCATCGCATTCCTTAGTTTTTCGCCGAATGATCGGCGATGTCCGCATGGAGCCGGAAGTCGGGCGTATTCAATCGCGACCGGTAGAGAACCCAGGCAGCCGAGCGCTTCCCACCACGCGACGCCATTACGTTCCGGCAGCACGCATTCTGTTCTCCCGATTCCGTTATCCCAAGCGATATAAATCGATAAATTAATCGGCCCGCGTCATAAAGTTGCTCGTCATCCACGCTTAGCAGCAGCGTGCATGTTCAATCGCGAATTGCTTCGTTCACGGCGCGCCGCTGCTTCGTTACATTGTCCGGTCACCCTTCCTGTTCGCGGCACCTTGCCGCCCTTCCGGAGAATCCCCGATGAAGCTGTCCTGGTCCCGCGCGTGGCAATCCGCGGCCCTCGTCGTTGCCGCGTTCGCCAGCCTCGTTTCGGTGCATGCGCGCGCCGCGACGCCCGCGGAGATCCGCGTCGACTACGCGTACTACTCGCCGGAGAGCCTGGTGATCCGCCACTTCGGCTGGCTCGAAGACGAATTCAAGGCCGACCGCACGTCGATTCGCTGGGTGCTGAGCCTGGGCAGCAATCGTGCGCTCGAATACCTGAACAGCGGTGCGGTCGATTTCGGATCCGCCGCGGGCCTCGCGTCGGTGCTCGCGCGCGCGAACGGCAACCCGATCCATACGGTCTACGTGTTCTCCCGCCCCGAGTGGACCGCGCTGGTGGTCCGCAAGGATTCGCCGATCGGCTCGCTCGCGGACCTGAAGGGCAAGAAGATCGCCGCGACGCGCGGCACCGATCCGTTCCTGTTCACGCTACGCGCGCTGCACACGGTCGGCCTGACCCGCGACGACGTCGAGATCGTCAACCTGCAGCATCCGGACGGGCGCACCGCGCTTGCGAACGGCCAGGTCGATGCGTGGGCCGGCCTCGATCCGCACATGGCCGCGGCGCAGCTCGACGACGGCGCGCGCTTGCTCTATCGCAATGTCACGTTCAACACCTATGGTTTCCTGAACGTCCGCGACGCGTTCGCCAGCCAGTACCCGCAGGCGGTCACGCGCGTGCTGAAAGTCTACGATCGCGCACGACAGTGGATCATCGCGCACCCGGCCGATACCGCCCAGATCGTCGCCGACGAATCGAAGGTGTCGCTGCCGGTGGCGAAACTGCAGCTGCAGCGCAACGACTTCAGCGATCCCGTTCCGGGCGACACCCAGCGCGCGGCGCTGAAGGCGGCCGCCCCGGTGTTGACGGCCGAACAGCTGACCAAGCCCGGCGTCGATCCCGCGAAGATCGTCGATACGCTGATCGATCCGTCGTTCGCGCGCCCGCTCGTCGACGCATCGCGCTGAGCTGCCGCCCATGACCGACACCGCCGCCCGCGACGACACGCTCGCGCCCCGCCGCCCCGCTTCGCCAACCGCCCGCCGGCGCGATCCGCTCCGCCGGTGGCGGATCGCGGGCCTCGCGCTGCCGTTCGCGGCGCTCGCGTTGCTGGAGGTCGTCGTGCGGCAAGGCTGGCTGCCGAATCATCTTGTCCCCGCACCGAGCGAGATTCTCGACACGCTCGCCCGCCTCGGCGTCACACGCGTGGCGCGCCATGTCGGCGCGAGTACGCTGCGGGTCGCGGCGGGGTTCGCGGCGGGCGCGGGACTCGCGCTCGTCGTCGGCGCGGCGATGGGCCTGAGCCGCCGGATCGACGCACTGTTCGAGCCGACGTTCCAGGCGCTGCGCGCGATTCCGTCGCTCGCGTGGGTGCCGGTGTTGCTGCTGTGGCTCGGCATCGACGAAGCACCGAAGATCACGCTGATCGCCATCGGCGCGTTCTTCCCGGTCCATCTCGCGGTGGTCGCCGGCATTCGCGACGTCGACCGCAAGCTCGTCGAACTCGGCGCGGTGTACCGGCTCGGCCCGTTCGCGCTGTTCCGCCGCATCCTGCTGCCGGCCGCGCTGCCGCAGATCGTCACCGGCTTGCGCACCGGCCTCAGCCTCGCGTGGATGTTCATGGTCGCCGCGGAGCTGATCGCGGCCACGCGCGGGCTCGGCTTCCTGTTGAGCGACGGCCGCGAAACCGGCCGCCCGGATCTCGTGTTCGGGGCGATCCTGCTGCTGGCGCTGCTCGGCAAGCTGACCGACGGCGCGATGGCGCGCATCGAGTCGCGCTGGCTCGGCTGGCGCGACGCATTCGACCCCACGCCACGTAAGGGGTCTCTATGAGCACCCGTTCTTCCGTACCCACGGCGGCGCGCTCCGCGACTCCGCTGCTCGACGTGCGCATCACCCGCAAGCTTTACAGCGATCGCACGATCCTCGCCGACGTCCCGCTGCAGGTCGCGCGCGGCGAGATCGTCTGCGTGGTCGGTCCGAGCGGTTGCGGCAAGAGCACGCTGCTGCGGATCGTCGCCGGCCTCGACACCGATTACCGCGGCAGCGTGAAGCTGGGCGGCGTCGCGCTCGACGGCCCGTCCCCGCGCGCCGGCGTGATCTTCCAGGAGCCGCGGCTGCTGCCGTGGCTATCGATCGCGGACAACGTCGGCTTTGCGGCCGGCCCGCGCGGCGGGCGCGAGCCGGCCGTCGCCCGGCTGCTCGACGAAGTCGGCCTGGCCGGGGTCGCCCGGCAACTGCCGGCCACGTTGTCGGGGGGAATGGCGCAGCGCGCGGCGATCGCGCGCGGGCTGTTCGGCGAGCCCGACCTGCTGCTGCTCGACGAACCGTTCAGCGCGGTCGATGCGATCACCCGGATGCGGCTGCAGACGCTGCTGCTCGATGTCGTCGCGCGGCACCGGACGGCCGCGATCGTCGTCACGCACGATCTGGACGAAGCGCTGTATCTCGGCGATCGCGTGCTGATGCTCGCGCCCAATCCGGGCCGCATCGACGACGAGATCCACGTCGGGGTCGCCCGGCCGCGCGATCGGCGCGACCCGACGCTGGCCGTGCTGCGCGCGCGGCTGCTGGACGCATTCCAGCAGCTTCAGGATCGTGCCGACGAGACGACGCGCCGAACGCGCGACCTTCAGGCCTCCGAAGCCTGACTTCGCGCCGGCCCATTCACGACGGGCGTCGCCCGGCCACGATTCGGCACGCGTTCAGCGCCGGGGGCGACGCATCCGTCATCGAATACCGGTGCTGCAGGAATCGCAGCCGTATCGGAGCGCCGCCAGGGTGCGCGAGGTATCGCGCGCCTGCTCACCGCTCAGCGAGGTGACATGCTGCAACCCACCGGGCGCACTTCAACCGTGCGTATGCCGCAACTCGCCGTCGATCGTCTGCGGCAGTCTCAGCAGGTTGAAGATCGGGCAGATGGCCTCGACCGCCTGATGCAGTGCCCGAATCGTCTCCGGCGGTTCGGGCGACACGATATCGAGCGTGTAGCGAAGGTTATGCGGGAACACCGGCACATGCTCGAACCCCGGTTGCTGCGCGAGCGGATGCTGGTCGCCGGTCACCTCGACCTCGATCGAGTCGATCTTCAGGCCGCGCTCCGCGGCCTGGATCAGCGTGATGTGCGTCAGGCAACTGCCGAGCACGCCGAGCTGCAGCTCCGGCGACGCCGGCCCGAGGTTGTAGCCCGCGAAATCGGGCGGGCTGTCGCTGATCACCTGGAAGTCGCGAATGCGGATCTCCCGCACGCCGCTGCGGCCCAGCGCGCGCACGGTCGCTTTCAGCGGGGTCGCCTTGAGTTCGGGATTGCTGCGGGCGGCTTCCTTTTTCGCGAGCCACGCGTCGCGCTTTTGTTCGAGATAGTCGTTCAGTGTCGTCATGTCGGGCCGATACGGTCGCAATGACTGGCCACGCATACGGCGGCCAATCGAGAGGAGCTTCATGCTATTCCCTTCCGCGACCGCCACTAAACGATCAATCCAGCAAAGCAATTCGCCGGATGTGATGTCACATTGCGGCATGCGCGCTCGGCAATTTTCGGCTGTCGTTCATCTCCTCGAGTTATCCACAATTTCCGTGCATAACCCTGTGGAGAACGTTGAAGAAATTCCCCGTCCGCCTTGACCGGCAAGGATCGCGGCGACGCCGTGCTGCCTCGCGGCCCCTGAACGCAGACCGCGTCGCATCGCGTTCGGCGATCGGCCGATCGTCGTGCTTCACCGCGCCGGTGCAGGGATCGCGTCGACACCGGCAGTCAGGAAGTCCGCACCAGAAATGTGCCGCTTCGACGCCGGTGCACCGCGTTCGCGGCAAGCCGGCCCGTCGATCCCGCTCCCGGTCGCCCGTATCGGTGCATCAGGCGAGGGCTTCGTCACGCAGACGGAATTGCGCAACCGCCGCACTCAGCCGCGCGCCCTGTTCGTCGAGCGACAGCGCCGCGGCCGCGGCCTCCTCGACCAGCGCGGCATTGCGCTGCATCGTCTGCTCCATCTGGATGACCGCGGCGTTCACCTGCTCGATGCCCGACGCCTGCTCCTCGAACGCCTGGCCGGTTTCGCTCATGATCATGTTGACGCGCTCGACCGCCGCGACGAGCTCGGCCATCGCCGAACCGGCCAGCGCGACGAGGCCGCTGCCGTCCTCGACACGCTGCGCGGAATGGCCGATCAGTTCGCGGATCTCCTTCGCCGCCGACGCGCAGCGCTGCGCGAGCCCGCGCACCTCCGTCGCGACGACCGCGAAGCCGCGCCCCTGCTCGCCGGCGCGCGCGGCTTCGACGGCAGCGTTCAATGCAAGGATGTTGGTCTGGAATGCGATGCTTTCGATCACGCCGACGATCCCGGAGATCCGCGTGGAACTGAGCGAAATCGCCGACATCGTCTCGACCACGCGCTGCATCGCCTCGCCGCCGCGCGACGCGATCCCGGCCGCGCCTTCGACATAGGTGCGCGCATCGCGCGCGTTGTCCGCGTTCTGGCGCACGGCCGCCGTCAGCTGCTCGACGCTCGCCGCCGCCTGTTGCAGCGAAACGGCCTGCTGCTCGGTGCGCGCCGACAGGTCGACGTTGCCGCTCGCGATCGTGCGGACGTCGCCGACGATCGTCTCCGTGCTCGCGCGCACCTGGTTCACGGTGACGACGAGGCCGTCCTGCATCCGCTTCAGCGCATGCAGCAGATAGGCCATCTCGTTCTCGCCGGGCACGACGACCGTTCCGGTCAGGTCGCCTGTCGAGATCTTCTCGAACTGGCCGACCGCGAGCTTGATCGGCTCGATGATCGCCTTCGCAAGCACGCGCTGCGCAAGGAAGCCGACGACGAGTGCGAAGGCCGCGACCGCCGCCATCCCCCACACGATCCGGTGGAACTGCACGCCGGCCGCGTCATAACGCGCCTTTTCGCGCGCGACCTGGAACGCCTCGAGCGCATCGATCGCCTCCTGGTAGGCGGCGAACAGTTCGGGCGGCGCGGTACGTTGCGTGTCGAGGAAGCCGAAGCCGTCGTCGCCGTCGAGTTGCGAGAGCGCCTTCAGGAACACGCCGTCGAGCAACGCCCGACGGCGATTCTGCAGCGTGTCGAACAGCGCCTGCTCGTCGGCGTTGCGCGCGTGCAGCCCCGCATAGGCATCCAGTTCGTCGTTGCTCTGCTTGAGAAGCGTGCGGAGTTTCGCGATCTCTTCCTTGCCCGAGTGGCCGGCGCTGATGATCTGCGCGACGTCGCTCATGCGTTCGCGCAGCACGAGCATGCGCTCGGAGCTGGTCTTCAGGTGCAGCAGCGACGCGGTGTCGTCGCGGTACATCGCCTCGAGCGAACCGTTGCCCATATAGAGGGCCGCGATGCTCGCGCCGACCACCAGCACGAGCAGCACGGTATAGCCGGCGATGGTCGCGACGAGGCCACCACGGATAGTGAGTTGTTTTCGCATGACGTTCCCTTGCGCCGGCCGGGCGCGGCCAGCGGCGGATGTGGATTCCGGATCACGAAAGACGCGCGCCGTGTCGCAACACGGGGCGCATGGGCTGCGAACGGGTTAACGGCGGCGGGAACGGGGAGGTTTTACCGATACGCGACGTGAATCTTGACGATTGCGACAGGCGCAGCGGCGAAGCGGTACGCGACGGGCGCACGAAGCCGTGCCGATGATCCCCTGGGAGTGAAGAAAGGCATCCTGATCACTTCGACGCACCCCGACGGGTATCTAGCCGCCGTTCGTCAGCCTCGAACGAATCTCGTCCACCGACAGGTCGCGCTGATGCGTTGCGATCTGCCATCGATTCCCCCACGGATCCTGCACCATCGCCCGCCTGTCGCCGTATGGCATGTCGGCGGGGGCTTCGAGCGCGGTCGCACCCGCTGCAAGCGCCCGCCGATAGGTCAGGTCGGCATCCTCGACATACACGTACAGGAATGCCGGCATCGGCTCACGCAGGCCATCTTCCCCGCTGATCATCACGACGGAATCGCCGATCCTGATTTCCGCAGGCAACCCCGGGCGGTACTCGCCCCGCGCGTGAAATACCGTCCGGATGAATTCGATCAGGTTTTGCGGATCCGGCACGACGATCCGGGGCGTGACGGTGTGCCATCCATCGGGCTGGAACCTGGCCATGTCGGGCAGCCTCCGAAGAGATTTCCGGGGGTATTGTGCGCCGCGCTCTTTCTGTCGGCAAAGGGGGCGACGCTGCGCTCCGCGGTGTTCACGCCGCCATCCATTCAGATAGGGACGGATTCGACATGGCCGACGACGCGCGTCCCCTCTTCCTACGACATACATCCGCGCGGCCTCATGTTTAACTCATGCCGAGCCGGATCGGGCGCATTCCGAACCCGGGCGGCACGCACACCTTGAATTTCCATGAAGCCAATCAGTGCTTCGATGACTTCCGACGTGCTTGACGCACGGCTTGTGCACAGCGACGACGAACCGGCTATCGACGTGTAAGCCAACACGTGCGTCGCTGCCGCACCCGTTGCTCTCCAAGTGAGGCTTGCCGACGCATCGCCATGCCAACAACGACTGGAACCTGAATGGTGAAAAACGCCGAACACGTGAATTTGAATAGCGCCATCGCCGGTGCGCCGGCAGCCAACGAGCCGCTCGAGTCCCCACCCGCATGCGTCTGATCTGTTTTCCCTATGCGGGCGGCTCGGCCGCCGTCTATCGCGCGCTGCAAGCGTCGTTACCCGGCATCGAAGTGTGCCGTCATGAACTTGCCGGCCGAGGCAGCCGCCTGTCCGAGCCTGCCGTCCGCGACATGGCGACGCTGGTCGACACGTTGCTGCGCGACCTGGACGACTGCTTCGATCGTCCCTTCGCGCTGCTCGGACACAGCATGGGCGCGGCCATTGCGGCCGAACTGGCGCTGCGGCTTCCCGCCCACGCACGACCGAACCTGCGGCATCTGTTCGTGAGCGCGCGTGCCGCACCGGGCCAGGAGCGCCACGATCGGCGCATGCAGGCGCTGGACGATCGCGCCTTCATCGATGCGCTGCGCGGGATGGGCGGCACACCGAGAGCGGTGCTGGACAACGGCGAACTGATGGCGCTGCTGATGCCGGCGCTGCGTGCGGATTTCACGCTGATCGAAAACCACCGGCCCGTGCCCGGGCCCCGGCTGGCAGTGGACATCACCGCGTTCGCGGGCCGGGCCGATAAAGAGGTGCCCGTCGATGCCGTTGAAGGTTGGGGCGCCGCGACGACCGGGCGCTTCGATTTTCACGTCTTCGACGGAGATCATTTCTTTCTGAGAAACGAAATGCGGACGATGGCCGGCATCATCGCGGCGCGCATGCGGCGTGCGGAGCACGCCGCGTCGAGCGCGCTGCGGGCATGACGGGCCGATCCTCGCGATCGGCGTGCCGGCCGGTGCCGTAATCGTCGAATGAAAACGCCCGCGCGCCTGATCCGCTCCCCTGCCGGCGCCGCGGGCCGGCCACGCATGCGGGGAGGCCGCGTCGCTTCCCTGCGCGCGATACCTGGAGTGCCATTGTGCAACGTAATCGAAAGCGAATCCTCGTAACGGGTGGTGCGGGTTTCCTCGGTTCGCATCTTTGCGAGCGTCTCGTCGAACTCGGTCACGACGTCTTGTGCGTCGACAACTATTTCACCGGCACGAAGCAGAACGTCGCGGCGCTGCTCGGCAACCCGAGCTTCGAGGCGCTGCGCCACGACGTGACCTTTCCGTTGTACGTGGAGGTGGACGAAATCTACAACCTCGCCTGCCCGGCTTCGCCGATCCACTATCAATTCGATCCCGTGCAGACCACCAAGACCAGCGTGATGGGCGCGATCAACATGCTGGGGCTCGCCAAGCGCACGCATGCGCGCGTTCTGCAAACCTCGACGAGCGAGGTGTACGGCGACCCCGACGTGCACCCGCAACCGGAAAGTTACCGCGGCAACGTCAACCCGCTCGGGCCGCGCGCCTGCTACGACGAAGGCAAACGTTGCGCGGAGACGCTGTTCTTCGACTATCACCGCCAGCAGAACGTGCGAATCAAGGTGGTACGCATCTTCAACACGTACGGGCCGCGCATGCATCCCAACGACGGCCGCGTGGTGTCCAACTTCATCGTGCAGGCGCTGCGCGGCGACGACATCACGCTGTATGGCGACGGCAGCCAGACCCGGGCCTTCTGCTATGTCGACGACATGGTCGACGGTTTGATCCGGATGATGGCCACGCCCGCGGACCTCACCGGCCCGATCAACCTCGGCAATCCGCACGAGATCGCGGTCAGCGAACTGGCGCAGATCATCCTGCGCCTGACCGGCTCGAAGTCGCGGCTCGTGTTCCGTCCGCTGCCGAAGGATGATCCGACCCAACGTTGCCCCGACATCAGCCTCGCACGCGCCCACCTCGACTGGGAGCCGACGATCGGGCTCGAAACGGGGCTGCGGCGGACCATCGATTATTTCTGCTCGACCCTCGCTGCCTGATGTCGCGCCTGGAAGCCCCGCTTAGACGATCGGAAGGCAATGGCATGACGGGGTGACGTCGCCTGGCCGATGTCCCATTTTTACGTGACAGACGGGATACGGAGACCATGCTCCAATCCGGTCGTACCGTTAACACCATTGGCCAGGATGAAGCGATTCTCGTGCGCCAGTGTCCATCAATCCGCCTCGCAAGCCGGATCTTCGCGCATGGAAAAACTCGAGTATCTTAAGCAGGTCGAATCGAACGCGCGAACCTACGCAAGCTCTTTCCCGCGGCTGTTTACCCATGCCAAGGGCATCCGCGTACGCGACGCCGACGGGCAGGAATACATCGACTGCCTGTCGAATGCGGGCACGCTCGCGCTCGGACACAATCACCCGGAAGTCAATGAAGCCGTGATGCGGTTTCTGTCGTCCGACCAGATGCAACAGGCACTCGACCTGGCGACGCCGGCCAAGCATGCGTTCGTCGAGCAGCTCTTCTCGCTCCTGCCCGGGAAGATCGCCGAATCCGGCAAGATCCAGTTTTGCAGCCCCAGTGGTGCGGATGGCGTCGAAGCGGCGATCAAGCTGACCCGGCACCATACGGGCCGCCCGACGATCATGGCGTTCCACGGCGCCTACCACGGCATGACGGCCGGCGCACTCGCCGCGTCGGGAAACCTCACGCCCAAGTCGGCCGGCGGCAACGGACGCGACGTTCATTTCCTGCCCTATCCCTATGCCTTTCGCTGCCCGTTCGGCACCGACGGCTCGGCGACCGATCAACTCAGCATCAACTACATCCGGACCGTCCTGTCCGATCCCGAGAGCGGGATCACCAAACCGGCGGCGATCATCGTCGAAGTCGTGCAAGGCGAAGGCGGCTGCATCCCCGCTCCCGACACCTGGTTGATCGAGTTGCGTGAGCTGACGCTGCGGCATGAAATCCCGTTGATCGTCGATGAAGTGCAGACCGGACTCGGCCGAACCGGCGCGCTGTTCGCGATCGAGCATTCCGGCATCCGGCCGGACGTCCTGGTGCTGTCGAAGGCATTCGGCGGCGGCTATCCGTTATCGGTGGTGGTCTATGACGAGCGCCTGGACACCTGGCCGCCCGGCGCGCATGCCGGCACCTTTCGAGGCAACCAGATTGCGATGGTGGCCGGCTTGTCGACCATGCGCATCGTCGAACGGGAGAATCTGTCGGCGCACGCGGACCGGGTCGGCAAACTGCTGGTTGCCGGCCTCGAGGGGCTTGCCGAACGCTTTCCGTGCCTGGGCCAGATTCGCGGCCGCGGCCTGATGATCGGCGCCGAAGTCGTCGTGCCCGGCACCCATGGCCGAGCCGGCCCGTCCCACACGGAACGGGCCAAGGCCATCAAGCGGAACTGCCTGCGAAACGGGCTCATCGTCGAAACCGGCGGCCGCAACGGCGCGGTACTCCGGTTCCTGCCGCCGCTGATCGTTTCGGAAGCGGATATCCACGAAATCCTCAATCGCTTCGAGCATGCCGTGGAAACGGCCTGCCGTGCATAGCCGCACCGCGGCGCGACCACGCAGGCCGACCCGTTCGGCTTCGCCGTGATCCACGTACAGGAAAGGACTATTGACGATGCTGGGCATGACGGAACGCAAGCTGCTTGCCGAGGGTAGCTCGCCGTGGCTGCTGGAACCCGTGTCGAACGGGCGTGATCTCGCGCAGGCGGTGAACGACAACCGGGCGGCACTCGAATCCCGGCTCCTGGAACATGGTGCACTGCTGTTTCGCGGCTTCGACGTTTCATCCGTGGGCGGCTTCGAAGCGTTTGCTCACGCGATTTCGGCCCGTCAGTCCGACTACGTCTATCGTTCCACGCCGCGCACCTCGATCGGCAACGGCATCTTCACCGCGACCGAGTATCCGCCGAGCGAGACGATCGCCCTTCATTGCGAAAACGCATATCAACGAAGCTGGCCGCTGAGAGTCGCATTCTGTTGCCTGACGCCGGCCGCGAGCGGCGGCGAAACGCCGATTGCCGACATGCGGGAGGTGAGCCGCCGGATCGGGCCGCGCCTCCTGGATCACTTCGAAGCGAAACAGGTCCGCTATGTCAGGCACTACCGGCGGCACGTCGACATTCCGTGGGAAACCGTGTTCCAGACCCGCGACCGCAGCCAGGTTGCCGCCTTCTGCGCGGACAACGGCATCGAGCACGAATGGCTCGACGACGACACGCTGCGCACCGCCCAGATCAACCAGGGCGTGGCCTACCATCCGGTCACCGGCGACCGGGTGTTCTTCAATCAGGCTCATCTGTTCCATCTGTCGAACCTGGACGCCTCGCTCGCCCGCTCGATCGTCAGCCTGTTCGGCGAGGATCGCGTTCCGCGCAATGCCAGCCATGGCGACGGGAGTCCGTTCGATCTCGCCGACCTCGAGCAGATCCGCCACGCGTTCCGCGAATGCGCGATCACGTTCCCATGGCAGCGCGGCGACGTCCTGCTGGTCGACAACATGCGCTTCGCGCATGGCCGCAACCCGTTCGAAGGCGAGCGCAAGGTCGTCGTGTCGCTGCTGGACCCGTACGCGCCCGACCTCGAAGGAAGCGCCGATCGTTAGCGAGCGCGAGCGGGCACCTCAATAGCAAGCCGTATTGATCCGGTGCGCGAAACGCCGTGTCCTTGGATTACGGGGCAGACGTCGGATTAGAGCGATGCTCTAATTTCAATACCGTCCGATGAAGCATCGCTTGGCAGGATCGCCACGACCGGTCCCGAGATATTCAACGTTTAGAAGACAACGAAGGTTGAGCATGCTTCCCGATACAAAATTCAGGACTGTTACAGAAATTCTGTTGTTTCGCGGCAAGGTCGAACCGGAGAAGACCGCATTCATTTTCCTCGAGAACGGCGAAGCGGAACTGACCCGGCTCACGTTCGGCGACCTCGACAAGCGGGCGCGCGGCATCGCCGCCAGGCTGCAGGACATCGCGCAACCGGGCGATCGCGTCCTGCTGGTCTATCCGCCCGGGTTGGAATTCATCTGCGCATGGGTCGGTTGCCTGTACGCCGGCCTGATCGGCGTACCCGCCTATCCGCCGCGCAGGCATCGCCCCGCCGATCGTCTCAAGGCGATCGTCGCCGATGCCGGGCCGGTCGTCGCGCTGACCGACGCCGCCACGCTCGACGGCATCGCGCATCACGCGGACGGTTATTCCGACACGCTGGAACTGAAGATCCTCGCGACGGACCAGCGCTTCGACGCGCCGGCCGAACACTGGCGCGCACCGGACATCGCGCCGCAGACGCTGGCGCTTCTGCAATACACGTCAGGCTCCACCGGTACGCCGAAAGGCGTGATGATCAGTCACGCGAACATCCTGAGCAACATGGCGGTCATCGCCGAGGCGAGCGATGCCGATGCGTCGACGGTGTTCGTCAGCTGGCTCCCGGTGTTTCACGACATGGGGTTCTTCGGGAAGGTGCTGCTGCCGATCTATCTCGGCGTGCTGTCGGTGCTGATGGCGCCCGCGGCGTTCGTGCAGAAGCCCCTCCGCTGGCTGCAGGCCATCACGAAGTATCGCGGCACGCATTGCGCCGCGCCGGATTTCGCGTATGACCTGTGCGCGCGCAAAGTCTCCGACGACGCGCGCGCGCAGCTCGATCTGAGCAGTTGGCGGGTAGCATTCAACGGCGCGGAGCCGGTGCGCGCGGAGTCGGTGGCGCGTTTTTCGCGTGCCTTCGCCGCATGCGGCTTCCACGCGCACACCATGCGCCCGGTCTACGGGATGGCCGAGGCCACCTTGTTCATCTCCGGTCAGCCCGCACGCTCGCTGCCGCGCGTGGCGGACTACGACGCCGACGGCCTCGCACAAGGCGTGGCGACGAGAAGCGACGCCGGCAAGCGCCACGCGCTGGTCTCTTGCGGTCGGACCTGGGCGGAGCACCGCCTGCGGATCGTGAATCCGGATACCGGTGAGCGCTGCGCGCCCGGCCGAATCGGCGAAATCTGGCTGACCGGCCCGAGCGTCGGCGTCGGCTACTGGAACCGTATCGAGGAAACGGAACGCACCTTTCGCGCGAAGCTGGATGGTGACGACGCGCGTTACCTGCGCACGGGCGATCTCGGTTTCGTCGATGGCGAGGATCTGTTCGTCACCGGCCGGTTGAAAGACCTCATCATCGTCGCCGGCCGCAATCACTACCCGCAGGATCTCGAACAAACCGCGGAGGGAAGCCACCCCGCGCTGGCGCCCAATGCATCGGCGGCTTTCTCGATCAACGTCGACAACGTGGAGCGAATCGTCGTCGCCTGCGAAGTGCGCCGGGAAGCGCTCAATACGCTGGACGCGGAAGCCGTCGCCGCGGAGATCCGGCGCATGCTCGCCGAAGCGCACGACGTCGATCTGTATGCGGCCGTCCTGCTGAAGCCCGCCACGATCCTGCGCACGTCCAGCGGAAAAATCCAGCGAAGCCGGATCAGGCAGGCATTCCTCGATGAACAGGGTCTCGCGATCGCGGGCGAGTGGCGGCGTGCGTTCTCCGCGCCGCCGGCCGCCCCGCAGACGGCCACGCCACGCGACACGCAAGCGCTGGTGCAATGGTGCGTCGAGCGTGTCTCGCGTCTGTCGGGAATCGATGCCGGCAAGATCGACCCCGACGCGCCGTTCAGCATCCACGGGCTCGATTCGAAGGACGCCATCCAGCTCTCGGGCGAGTTGCAGGACTGGCTCGGGCGGCCGGTTTCCCCGACCGTCGTCTACGATTTTCCGAGTATTTCACTGCTGGCGCGCCATTTGAGCGGCACCGGGAACGCCATGCCGAACCAGGCGCCCAGCCCGGCCGCGGCACGCGCGGATATCGCGATCGTCGGCATGGGATGCCGTTTCCCCGGCGCCGGCAATCCCGACGCATTCTGGCAGCTGCTGCTGGAGGGCCGGGACGCGGTCGGCGCGTCGACGCAGCGCGGCGCCGACCTTCCGCCCGCCGGACTGCTGGAACAGGTCGATCAGTTCGATGCGGCATTCTTCGGCATCAGCGCCCGCGAAGCCGAATCGATGGATCCGCAACAGCGTCTGCTGCTGGAGGTGGCCTGGGAGACGCTCGAGCATGCGGGGATCGCACCCGGCAGTCTCGCTGGCGGGCGCACCGCGGTCATCGTCGGCATCAGCAATTCGGACTACATCCGGCTGGCGCAGGACGAAGTCGCGGACGTCGGCCCTTATGTCGCGACGGGCAATGCGCTCAGCGTCGCCGCCAACCGCATTTCCTATGCGCTCGATTTGCGCGGCCCGAGCTGGGCGGTCGATACCGCGTGTTCGTCGTCGCTCGTCGCCGTGCATCAGGCGTGCCGCGCGCTGCAGCGCGGCGAGTCCGATGCGGCGCTGGCCGGCGGGGTCAACCTGATTCTGGCGCCGCAATTGAGCGCCTCTTTCACGCAAGCTGGCATGCTGTCGCCGGATGGTCGATGCAAGGCGTTCGATGCGACAGCGAACGGCTATGTGCGCGGCGAAGGCGTGGGCATGGTGCTGCTCAAGCGGCTCGATGATGCGCTCGCGAACGGCGACACCGTGTTCGCCGTGATCCGCGGCTCCGCGGTGAACCAGGATGGACGCAGCCATGGCCTGACCGCGCCCAACGGCCCGGCCCAGCAGGCCGTGATTCACAGTGCGCTGCGCGATGCCGGCGTACGCGCGCAGGACATCGGCTTCGTCGAGGCGCACGGGACGGGCACGCCGCTCGGCGACCCGATCGAATTGAACGCGCTGGCGGCCGTCCTGGGCGAATCCCGCCGGCCGGACGAGCACTGCTGGATCGGCTCGGTCAAGACCAACATCGGCCACCTGGAATCGGCGGCGGGCATCGCCAGCCTGATCAAGACCGCCCTTGCGCTACACCATCGCGCCATTCCGCCGAACCTCCATTTCCGGTCGATCAATCCGCAGATCGCGCTCGACGGCTCGCCCTTCCGCATGCCGCAGCAGGTCACGCCGTGGCATTCGGAACACGGGCCGCGCGTGGCCGGCGTCAGTTCGTTCGGCTTCGGCGGCACCAACGCGCACCTGATCCTGTCTGAAGCACCCCGGCCCGCAGCGATCGAAGCCGACCCGGCAACGCCCGAGGCGCGCGTCGTGACGCTCTCCGCGCGCACGCCGGAAGCGTTGCACGCGCTGGCCGCGTCCTATGCGGCCTACCTCGACGCCCATCCCGAGGCCCGTGTGCGGGATGTCGCATTCACGGCCAATACCGGGCGCACTCACTTCACGCGGCGCGCGGCCATCGTCGCATCGAGTCTCGATTCGTTGCGTTCGCAACTTGACGCCGTTTCGTCCGGCGAGCCTGCGGAAACACCGCCTGCGGTGACGTTCCACTTTTGCGCCGACGACGGCGGCAGCGCCGACGCGGTTCGACAATTGCGCTCGGCCTGCCCCGCTTTCGGTGCGCTGATGCAGCGGCAATCCGAGACGCCCGGGCTCGCTCCCGCCGAAGCCGGGTTCACGGCGTTCCAGCGCGCGCTCGCGCAACTGTGGATGTCGTTCGGCATCACGCCGGACGCCGTCAGCAGCACCGGCGACGGGCATCGCGCCGCAGCCTCGTGGGCGGACGTGCCGCAGACGCCGGACGGCGGTGCGGCGGGAAACCACGTCGTGATCGACATCGGCGCGCACACGGCCGCGTGGGACGCGATCCTGCACACGCTCGCCGCACTCTATGTACGCGGCGCATCCATCGACTGGGATGCCGTGGAGCAGGGCGCACCGCACCGCCGGCTCGCCTTGCCGACCTACCCGTTCGAGCGTCGCGGCTTCTGGATCACGCCACGTGCACCGCGGCATCCGTTGCTCGGGCGCCTCATGGAGCAGCACGCGCATGCGCCGGCCACGTGGATCTGGCAATCGCGTCTCGATGCGCCGGCCACCACCTTTCTCGACGGTCATCGCGTCAAAGGCTCGCCCGTCCTGCCTTATTCGGCCTTCGTGGAAATGGCGCTGTCGGCCACGTCGGAAATCGGCGCTGCCGGCCATACGACGTTGAAGGACCTCGCGCTGCATGCGCCGTTGCCGCTGCATCCGCATGCATCGCGCACCGTGCAGACCGTGCTGAGCCGCCGGTCCTGGGGACCGTTTTCGTTTGCCGTCTATCACCGGATCGACGACACCCGCGCCGCCGCGACGTGGCAGATGTGCGCGAGTGCCGAAATTCACGAATCGGATCGGAGCCACGCATGAAATTCGGCCTGATGTTCTTCGCCAGCAGTGAAGAGGCGCTGTCCGGCAACAAGTACCAGCTCGTGATGGAAAGCGCGCGCTTCGCCGATGCGAACGGGTTTTCCAGCGTCTGGGTGCCGGAGCGCCATTTCACCGAATTCGGCTCGCTGTACCCGAATCCCGCCGTCCTGCACGCCGCGCTCGCGGCGGCCACCCAACGCGTGAAGCTGGTCGCGGGCAGCGTGGTCGCCGCGCTGCACAACCCGATCCGGATCGCGGAAGAATGGTCGATGGTGGACAACCTGTCGAACGGCCGCGTGGGCGTGTCGTTCGCGTCCGGATGGAATCCTGACGACTTCGTGTTCGCCCCGGACAAATATGCGAGCCGGCAGGACGACATGCTGGCGACGATACGCACGGTCCAGCATCTGTGGCGCGGCGGCCTGCTGGATGCGACGAACGGCGTCGGCAAGCCGGTGCAGTTGCGCATCTATCCGACGCCGGTGCAGCCGGAGCTGCCCGTGTGGGTGACCGCCGCGAGCAATCCGCAGACGTTCGTGCGCGCCGGCGAAACCGGCGCCAACCTGCTGACCCACGTGCTCGACCAGGATCGCGACCAGCTCGCGCACAAGATCGCCCTCTACCGCGACGCGCGCGCGAAGCACGGCTTCGATCCGGCGGCCGGCACCGTGTCCGTGATGCTGCACACGTTCGTCGGCGACGATGCGGCGCAGGCGCGCGAACAGGCGCGTGTGCCGTTCTGCAACTACATCCGCAGCAATATCGGGCTGTTGAACGGGCTGGCGCAGAGTCGCGGCCAGTCGGTCGACGTGCGCGCGATGGGCGCACGCGAACTGGACGAGTTCGTCGAGTTTCTCTATGAACGCTTCGCGCAATCGCGCGGGCTCATCGGCACGCCGGAAACCTGCGTCGACCTGGTGCGGGATCTCGCGTCGATCGGCGTGGACGAAGTGGCCTGCCTGCTCGATTTCGGTCCGCCGGTCGAGCGGATCCTCGGCAATCTTCCGCAGTTGCGTCGACTGCGGGAGTTGTGCGCTCCGAGGCAAGCCGCCGCGCCGATGCGATTCGATGCCGCCGAGGTGCAGGCTCGCTGCCCGGAAACGACGTCGGGCGCGGACTTCAACGGCGAAATCCGGCAGCACGGCGTGCAGATCGACGGCGTGTTCGACGCGATCCGGCAGATCTGGCGCACGACCGGCGAGGCGCTGGGGAAAATCAGCCTGCCGGCCGACGCGCTGGCGTCGTCGCCCTATCAGATCCACCCCGCCTTTCTCGACGCGTGCAGCCGCGTGCTCGCCGCCGCCATCGATCCGGACGCGCTGGAGGCCGGCGACCTGTACCTGCCCAGTTCGATCGGGGCGGTACGGGTCCATCAGCCGCCGTCGTCGGCCGATGCATGGAGTCACGCCACGCTGCGCAAGCCGGTCGGGCACGGTGCGCTGGAGGGTGATATCCGCGTCCATGACCTCGCCGGGCGACTGCTGATCGAGATCGATGCGCTGCGGTTGCAGCAGGTGCGCGCGGGCCGCGCCGCCGAGCGGCACGACTTCGCCGCGCTGCTTTATCAACGCGTCTGGAGACCGTCGAACGTCGACGCGGCCACCAGCGGTTCGGCGCACGGCGAATGGCTGATTCTCGCGGACCGCGGCGGCGTGGGCGCACAGCTGTCGGCGCTGCTGGAAGCCAACGGCGATACGTGCACGCTGCGCTTCGCCGACGCGACGCCGGACCTGCCCGCGCCCGACCGCCCGCTGAAGGGCGTCATCCACCTGTGGAGTCTCGATCTCGCGCCCGCCGACATCGCGGCGAGGCGGCGTGCCAGCGCGAGCGTGCTGCACCTGGTCAGGGCGCTTGCGTCACGCGCGCCGTCGGCCCGGCAGGCGCGTCTGTGGCTGGTGACGTCGGGCGCGATGAATGTTCTGGACGGCGAATCGATCGCGGTGGCGCAGGCCCCGCTGTGGGGATTGGGCCGGGCGATCGCGGTCGAGCATGCGGCGCTGTGGGGCGGGCTCGTCGACCTCGATCCCGCGCAGCCGTCGGCGGCGCACATCGTGCAAGCGGTACAGGCGGGCAGCCGGGAAGACATGATCGCGTTTCGCCGCGACCAGCGCTACGTCGCGCGCATCGCCCGCGACAATCGCGAATTCGTCAGCCACCGGCCGATCCGGTTCCACGATGACGCGACGTATCTCGTGACCGGCGGGCTCGGCGGGCTCGGCCTGCGGCTCGCGTCCTGGCTCGCCGACCACGGCGCCGGGAAAATCGCGCTGCTGGGGCGCGGCGAGCCTTCCGCCGCGCACGAGAAAATCCTGCGCACGCTCGACGCGCGGTTCATTCGCGCCGACCTGTCGCGTCGCGAGGACGTCGAGCAGGCGCTCGGTGAAATCGCGCAGTCGATGCCGCCGCTCAAAGGGGTCTTTCACCTCGCCGGCGCGCTCGACGATGCGCTGCTGATACGCCAGGACGACGACCTCTTCCATCGCGCCGGCAGCGGCAAGGCCGACGGCGCCTGGTATCTGCACGAGCTGACGGCCGGCTTGCCGCTCGACCATTTCGTGCTGTTCTCGTCGATGGCCGCGCTGATCACCATGCCGGGCCAGGGCAACTACGCGGCGGCGAACAGCTTCCTCGACGCCCTCGCCCAGCATCGGCGCGCACAGGGGCAACCGGGGCTCAGCGTCAATTGGGGGCCGTGGGCGGAGATCGGCCACGCCGCCACCGACTACGGACGCCGCGCGCACGAACAACTCGGCGCGCTCGGCGTCGGCACGCTGCCGCCCGAGCTGGCCATCGCGACGCTGGAACGGCTGATGGCGTCCGGCGTCGCCCAGTCCGGGGTCGCGCAAATCGACTGGCCGACCCTGTTCCGGGTCGATGCGCCGGCCGCCGGGTCCGCGCTGTTTTCCGAGCTGGCGCAACCGGCCGCGCAGCCCGTGCAGCAGGACACGGCGTTGCTGCGCCAGCTGCATGCATGCGCGCCGCGCGAGCGGGTCGAGCTCGTCACCGGCACGCTCGCGGCGATGCTCGCCGAGACCTTGCGTCTGTCCGGCCCCGACGCCATCGCGCCCGAGCAATCGCTGCTCGATCTCGGCCTGGATTCGCTGGTCGCGCTCGAACTGACCGATCGCCTCACCAAGGTGTTCGGCCGGCCGTTTCGCGCGACGCTGTTCTTTTCCTATCCGAACCTGCGGGCGCTCGCCCAGTACGTGCTCAACGAACTGTCGCCGTCGCTCCCCGCGCCGGTCGTCGACGAAGCATCCGACGACCTCGACGAGGACGACCTTTCCGAACTGATCGCCCAGGAGATCGGCGCCCAATGAACGCCAAGGCCACGCATGCACTGAAAGCCGCGCTCGACGAATTGCGCCTGCGGCGCGCGGAAATCGCGGCGCTGCGTTCGGACCGCAACGAGCCGATCGCCGTCATCGGCATGGCTTGCCGCTTCCCCGGCCGCAGCGATACGCCGGACGCGTTCTGGCAACTGCTCGACGGCGCGCGCGATGCCGTCACCGAAGTGCCGGGCGAACGCTGGGACATCGATCGCTATTACGACCCCGATCCGTCCGCGCCCGGCAAGATGGCGACCCGCCACGGCGCCTTTCTCGAACGCGTGGATCAATTCGACGCGGCCTTCTTCGGGATCGCCCCGCGCGAAGCGACCTACCTCGATCCGCAACAACGGCTCCTGCTCGAAGTGGCGTGGGAGGCGCTCGAGAACGCCCATCTCGCGCCCGAGCGCTTCCGCCAGTCGGCCACGGGCGTGTACGTCGGCATCACCTGCTTCGACCACGCGATCCAGGTGTCCAATGCGGCGATGCCGTCGAGCAGCTACGCGGGCACGGGCAGCGCGCTGAACATGGCCGCGGGCCGGCTGTCGTTCGTGCTGGGCCTCACCGGCCCGAGCATGGCGATCGATACCGCCTGCTCGTCGTCGCTGGTGTGCCTGCACCTGGCCTGCGAAAGCCTGCGCTCACGCGAAACCGGCATGGCGCTCGCGGGCGGCGTCAACCTGATGCTGTCGCCCGAGGTCATGGTCAGTTTCTCGCAGGCGCGCATGCTGTCGCCGGACGGCCGCTGCAAGACCTTCGACGCGGCGGCGGACGGCTACGTGCGCGGCGAAGGATGCGGCATGGTGGTGCTCAAGCGCCTCGCCGACGCGCTCGCCGACGGCGACCGGGTGCTCGGCATCGTGCGCGGCACGGCGGTCGACCAGGGCGGCGCGGGCGGCGGGCTGACCGTGCCGAGCCGCGATTCGCAGGAACGGGTGATCCGCCGCGCACTGAACCAGGCCGGCCTCGCGCCCGGCGACGTCTCGTATGTCGAAGCCCACGGTACCGGGACGTCCCTCGGCGACCCGATCGAGGTCGAAGCGCTGGCCGGCGTCTACGGCGCCGGGCGCGCGGCGAACGAGCCGCTCGTGATCGGTTCGGTCAAGACCAATATCGGGCATCTGGAGTCGGCTTCCGGCATCGCCGGCCTGATCAAGGTCCTGCTGTCGTTCGAGCACGACCGGATTCCGGCGCATCTGCATTTCACCCGACCCAATCCGCATACGCCGTGGCAGGAGATCCCGATCCGCGTCGCCGCCGATCCGGTCGCGTGGCAGCGCGGGGAACGCAGGCGCATCGCCGGGGTGAGCGCGTTCGGATTCAGCGGCACCAATGCCCACGCGATCGTCGAGGAGCCGCCCGTCGCGCCGGCGCACGCCGCGCAGCGCGCGCTGCTGCTGCTGTCGGCCCGATCCGAAGCGGCGCTGGCGGCGCTCGCGCAACGCTACGAGCGCGCGATCGCCGGTGCGACGCCGCAGGAGCTGGCCGCCATCTGCCGCGCCGCCGCCACCGGACGGAGTCACTATCCGTTTCGCGCGGCCTATGTGTCGGGCGTGACGGTAGCGTCGGCAGCAGCGCCGCGCACGGGCAAGGCGTTGCGCGTGGGCTTCGGGTTCGGTGCGGCGGACACCGGCGCCGCACGCGCGCTCCACGCGTCGGAACCGCTGTTCCGCGATGCGTTCGAGCGTTGCGCACTGCCGCTGGAGGCAATCGATACCGACGCGGGCCGCTTCGCGATCCAGTTCGCGTGGGCGGAACTGTGGAAGGGCTGGGGCATCCGCCCGGCCGTCGTGTCGGGCCATGGCATCGGCGAATTTGTCGCGGCCTGCGTGGCGGGCGTCGTGAGCATCGCCGACGCGCTGCGCGTCGTGGCCGCCCGTTCGGATGCCGAAACGTTGCGCGCCGTGCTTCAGGACATCTCGCTTGCACGGCCGTCGGTCCGCCTGATTTCCGGCTGTCTCGGTGCCGAAGTGACCGACGAGGTGACACACCCGCAGTACTGGTTGCAACTGGCCGGCGCATCGGATCAAGCCGACGCGCCGCACCCGCCGGAAGGGCTCGCCGACGACTGGCTGCCGCCGCCCTGCGCGGGCGATGCACTGGAACACGCACTCGCGGCGCTGTACGTGCAGGGCGCGCAGTTCGACTGGCGCGCGCTGTTCCCGGCGCCCGCCCAGCCCGCCACGACGCTGCCGAACTACCCGTTCGAGCGGCAGCGCTTCAGCCTGGAGAAGATCCCGTCGCCCGTCGTCGGCATGGATGCGGGCAGCATCGACGCCGCGGTGCGGCACCTCAAGTCGTCCGGCAAGTACCCCGAGGACATGCTGAACGCGCTGCCGGACCTGCTCAGGACGGCATTCGCCTCCGCCGAAACCACCGCGTCGAACGAAAGCCCGCTCTATCACGTGGTGTGGGAGCCGCAGGACGCGTTGCCGGCGGCACCGGTCGCCGCCGACGCGTCCCCGTGGCTGATCTTCGCGGACGCGAGCGGTGCCGGCGAGCGACTTGCGGCGCTGCTGCGCGCGCACGGCGCAGCCTGCTCGCTGGTGCGCCCCGGCCCCGCCTTTGTCGCCGACGCGGAAGCGGGCTGGCAGGTCGCGCCCGAGCGGCCGGACGACTTCGTCCGCCTGCTGAACGAGACCGCCGCCCCCGGCCAGCGCATCGTCTTTCTGTGGGCGCTGGACGAAGCCGTCGGCGAGACGCGCATGTCCACGGCGCTGCTGCATCTCGTGCATGCAATGGTCGGCGGCGAGCGCGAGTGGGCGCCATCGACCCGGCCCAGGATCTCGGTGGTCACGCGCGACGCGGTGGAGGCCGGCGCAGCGCCGCAGGTATCCGGGCTCGCGCAGGCTGCGCTGTCGGGCCTGGCACGCGGGGCGATGATCGAGCATCCGGAATGGTTCGGCACCGCGATCGATCTCGACCCGGCCGCGCCGGAAGACGAGACGCAGGCGCTGCTCCAGGAACTACTCGGCGAGAGCCGCGAGGAACAGGTGGCATTGCGGCACGGCGCGCGCCATGCCGCGCGCCTGAGCCCGCTCGCGCCAGCCGAAACCGCCGCGCTGCCGGTCGACCCGGACGCGGCCTACCTGATCACCGGCGGGTTCGGCGCGCTCGGGCTGCACACCGCCCGGTGGCTGGCGGCGCGCGGCGCACGCACGCTGATCCTGGTCGGCCGGCAAGGGGCCGCGAGCGACGAGAGCCGGCGGGCGATCGCCGAGCTGAGTGAGCGCAACGTATCGTTGCGCTGCGAGCGCGTCGATATCGCCGACCCCGCGGCGGTCGCTGCTTTCTTCGCCGCGCTCCGGCGCGACGGCGTGCCGCTGCGGGGCATCGTGCACGCGGCCGGCGTCGTCGGCTACAAGCCGATCACGCAGGTCGGGCGCGACGAACTGGACGCGGTGCTGCAACCGAAGGTCGCCGGCGCGTGGCTGCTCCATCAGCATAGCGGGCACTTCCCGCTCGATTTCTTCATCCTGTTTTCGTCGATCGCGTCCGCGTGGGGTTCGCGCGAGCAGGCGCACTACAGCGCCGCGAACCGCTTCCTTGATGCGCTCGCGCATCATCGTCGCAGCCAGGGCCTGCCGGCGCTGAGCGTGAACTGGGGGCCGTGGGCGGATGGCGGCATGACGTTCCCCGAGGCGGAAGCGCTGCTGCGGCGGGTCGGCATCCGGTCGCTGGCGGCGGATCGCGCGCTCGACGTGCTGAATCGCCTCCCCGCCGTGCCCCAGGTCGCGGTCGTCGATATCGACCTGGCGCTGTTCCAGGGCTCCTACGAGGCGCGCGGACCCAGGCCGTTCCTCGACCGCGTGCGAGTGGCCCAAAGCGCGCCCGGCGCGCCGTCGATGCCGGCGTTGAGCGACGCGTCGCCGCGCGAGCGCAAGCGCCTGCTGGCGGACAGCATCGATCGCGCGGTGGCCCAGGTGCTCGGCTACGGCGCGGGGACGCTGGATCGTGATCTCGGCTTCTTCGAGATGGGCATGGATTCGCTGATGGCGCTCGACGTGCGCACGCAGCTCGAAAATGCGCTGGGCATCCCGTTGTCGGTCGCGCTGCTGTTCGATCATCCGACGGTCAACGCCCTCGCGGATTTCCTGGCGGAGCAGGCGTCCGGCACGGCGGCGGACGCGCATGCGGCGCCGGCGCCGGCACAGGCCGTGCCACCGCAGCAGCAGCCGCAACCGATCGCGCCGGCCATCGAGTCCCGCGACGCCGGCACGCCGGAGCCGATCGCGATCGTCGGCATGAGTTGCCGGTTTCCGGGCGCCGCGCACGATCTCGACGCCTACTGGAACTTGCTGAACGACGGGGTGGATGCGATCTCCGAAGTGCCGCGCGAGCGCTGGGATGTCGACGCGTACTACGATCCCGATCCTGAAAAGCCGGGGCGCATGTATTGCCGCTTCGGCGGTTTTCTCGACGACGTCGACCAGTTCGATCCGGCGTTCTTCCGCATCACGCCGCGCGAAGCGAACGCGATGGACCCGCAGCAGCGCCTGTTGCTCGAAGTCAGTCACGAAGCGCTGGAGCACGCCGGCATTCCGGTCGACAGTCTCAAGGGCACCCGCACCGGCGTGTTCGTCGGCATCACCACCAACGATTACGCGAACCTGCAGCTTCGCAACGGCGGCGGCGCCGGCATCGACGGCTATTTCTTCACCGGCAATCCGCTGAACACGGCGGCCGGCCGCATCTCCTACGGACTGGGCGTGCAAGGGCCGAGCATGGCGATCGACACCGCGTGCTCGTCGTCGCTCACCGCGATCCATACCGCCAGCCAGAACCTGCGCAGCGGCGAGTGCGATCTCGCCATCGCGGGCGGCGTCAACCTGATCCTGTCGCCGGACAACTCCATCGCCGTCTCGCGCACGCGGGCGCTGGCGCCGGACGGCCGCTGCAAGACCTTCGACGCGTCCGCGGACGGCTTCGTGCGCAGCGAAGGCTGCGGCGCGCTGGTGCTCAGGCGCCTGTCCGATGCGCTCGCCGCGGGCGATCGCGTGCTGGCCGTGCTGCGGGGTTCGGCCGTCAACCACGACGGCGCGTCGAGCGGCTTTACCGCGCCCAACGGACGGGCGCAGGAAGCCGTGATCCGCCAGGCGCTGGGCGGGCTGCCCGCCGCGTCCATCGATTACGTGGAAGCGCACGGCACCGGCACCCCGCTTGGCGATCCGGTCGAGTTGCAGGCGCTGGCGACGGTGTTCGGCGCGGGCCGCGACGCGGACCGGCGGCTGCGCGTCGGCTCGGTGAAAACCAACATCGGCCACACGGAGTCCGCCGCCGGCATCGCGGGCGTCATCAAGGTCGTGCTGTCGCTGAACCACGACCGCCTGCCCGCCCACCTGCATTTCCGCCAGCCGAGCCCGCTGGTGCAGTGGGACACGCTGCCCCTCGAGATCTGCGCCGAGGCGAGCGCGTGGCCGCGCGGCGAGCGGCCGCGGCGAGCCGGCGTCAGCGCGTTCGGCGCGAGCGGCACCAATGCTCACGTAGTACTCGAAGAAGCGCCAGCGTCGGCGCGGCCGGTGACACCGTCCAGGCACAAGATGCATCCGCTGGTGCTGTCGGCCAAGACCCCGGCGGCGTTGCGCGAGCTTGCCGGGCGCTATCAGCGGCGGCTCGAAGCCGAACCCGGTCTCGACATCGCGGCCGTGGCCTTTTCGGCGGCGACCGGCCGCTCGCATTTCGCGCATCGGCTGGCGTGGCCGGTGACGTCGCTCGACGACGCCCTCGACAAGCTGCGCGCCTTCCACGCGAAGGAACCCGCCGGTACGACGCAGCCCGCGCCCCGCGTGAAGATGGCCTTCCTGTTCACCGGCCAGGGCTCGCAATACGCCGGCATGGGCCGCCGCCTGTACGACGCGTATCCGGTGTTCCGCGACGCCATCGACCGTTGCCGCGCGGTGGCCGATCCGCTGCTCGACAAGCCGTTGCTCGACGTGCTGTCGGCCGCGGGCGAGGACATCCACCAGACCGGCTACAGCCAGCCGGCCCTGTTCTCGCTGCAGTACGCGCTCACCACGTTGCTGGCGTCGTTCGGCGTGGTGCCCGACGCCGTGATGGGCCACAGCGTCGGCGAGTACGCGGCGGCGTGCGCGGCCGGCGTCTTCTCGCCGGAAGACGGCCTGCGGCTGATCGCCGAACGCGGCCGGCTGATGCAGGCGTTGCCCCGCGACGGCGAGATGGCGGCGATTTTCACCGACCTCGCCACCGTCGAGCGCGCGATCGAAGCGTGCCCGCACGAGGTCGCGGTGGCGGCCGTCAACGGTCCGGCGAGCATCGTGATCTCCGGCAAGCGCGAACGCATCGCGATGCTGGTCGACGGGTTCGCCGCGCAAGACATCCGGTCCGTGCCGCTCAATACGTCGCACGCGTTTCACTCGCCGCTGCTCGAGCCGATGCTGGACCGCTTCCAGGCCGCGGCGAAAGCCGTGCCCGTCGCCCGTCCGGCGATCCCGTTCTATTCGAATCTCACGGGCGCCGTGATGGACGACGCGCCCACCGACCTGTACTGGCGCCGGCACTGCCGGGAGCCGGTGCAGTTCGCGCGCAGCGTCGAGCGCCTCGCCGAAGCCGGTTTCAACGTGCTGGTCGAAATCGGCCCCAAGCCGGTGCTCGTCAACCTGGCCCGCGCGTGCTGTGCGCCGGATGCCGGGATCCAGTTCCTTGCCCTGCAGCGGCCGCAAGTCGAGCAGCAAGCGCTGATCGAAACGCTGTCGAGCCTGTATGCCCGCGGCGTCGATGTCGACTGGGCCCCGACCGAAACACCCGCGCCCGCGCGTATCGCATTGCCGTCCTATCCCTTCCAACGCAGCCGTACCTGGTTCCAGAAAGCGGACACGTCCATGACTCAGACAAGCGCATCACCCCTCGCCACCGCACCGACGCACAATCGCAGCGGCGAGGTGCTCGAATGGCTTCGCGGCAAGATCGGCGAATTGATCCAGGCCGATCCCGCCACCATCAACATCGAACTGCCCTTCCTGGAGATGGGCGCCGACTCGATCGTGCTGATCGAGGCTATCCGGCACATCGAGGCGGAGTACGGCGTGAAGCTGGCCATGCGCCGCTTCTTCGAAGACCTGGCGACGGTGCAGGCGCTCGCCGAGTACGTCGCGGACCACCTGCCGGCGGCCGCTACGTCGACCGCGGCCGAGTCCGTGGCCGCTTCCGAGGCTGTGGCGGAACCGTCCGCGGCGGCGGTCGCGGCCGCGCCGTCCGCGCAGGCGCTTGCGCCGCTCGCCGCCGCCCCGGTGGAATGGGTGGCGGCCGAAGGCGGCTCGACGGTCGAGCGCGTGTTGCGGGAGCAGAATCAGCTGCTGTCCCATGTGATGAGCCAGCAGATGGAACTGCTGCGCACGTCGCTGACCGGGCAGGCCGGCGTCCGGCCGGCGACGGTCGCCACGCAAGCCGTCGCGAGCACGGCGAGCGTCGCTCCCAAGGCGGCGATCGCGGCCCCGGCCGCCGCGGCTGCAGCGAAGCCCGCGCCGGCAACTGCCGCGGCGCCCGCCGCCGACAATGCGCCGCCCAAGCCGATGATGCCGTGGGGCAGCCCAGTCCAGCAGCGGGCGCGCGGCTTGTCCGCCGCGCAGCAAGAGCATCTCGAAGCGCTGATCGTGCGCTACACGACGCGCACCCGGAAATCGAAGGACTCGGTGCAGGCGTCGCGCCCGGTGCTGGCCGACAGCCGCGCCACGGTCGGCTTCCGCTTTTCGACCAAGGAGATGCTGTATCCGATCGTCGGCGATCGCGCGGCCGGTTCGCGGCTGTGGGACATCGACGGCAACGAGTACATCGATTTCACGATGGGCTTCGGCGTGCATCTGTTCGGCCACACGCCGGATTTCATCCAGCACCAGGTCACCCGCGAATGGCAGCGCCCGCTCGAACTGGGCGCGCGCTCCAGCCTCGTCGGCGAAGTGGCCGCGCGCTTTGCCCGCGTGACCGGCCTCGATCGCGTGGCGTTCTCGAACACCGGCACCGAAGCCGTCATGACCGCGATGCGGCTCGCGCGCGCCGTGACCGGGCGCGACAAGATCGTGATGTTCACGCATTCGTATCACGGCCATGCCGACGGCACGCTCGCCGCGGCGAACGCGGACGGCGTGACGGAAACCATCGCCCCCGGCGTGCCGTTCGGCTCGGTCGAGAACATGATCCTGCTCGACTACGGTAGCGACGCCGCGCTCGACGCCATTCGCGGGATGGCGTCGACGCTCGCCGCCGTGATGGTGGAGCCGGTGCAGAGCCGCAACCCGTCGCTGCAGCCCGTCGCATTCCTGAAGGAACTGCGTCGTATCACCGAGGAGGCCGGCGTCGCGCTGATCTTCGACGAAATGATCACCGGCTTCCGCGTCCATCCGGGCGGCTCGCAAGCGATGTTCGGGATCAGGGCCGATCTCGCGACGTACGGCAAGATCATCGGCGGCGGCCTGCCGCTGGGCGTGATCGCCGGCACCAGCCGCTTCATGGATGCGATCGACGGCGGCATGTGGACCTACGGCGACCACTCGTTCCCCGCCGTGGACCGCACCGCGTTCGGCGGCACCTTCTGCCAGTACCCGCTCGCGATGTCGGCCGCGCTGGCCGTGCTGGAGAAGATCGAACAGGAAGGCCCGGCGCTGCAGGCCGCGCTCAACGAACGCACCGCGCGGATCGCCGACACGTTGAATGCGTTCTTCGTAGAGGCCGAGGCGCCGATCAAGGTCACGTGGTTCGGCTCGATGTTCCGCTTCGAATTCACCGAGAACCTCGACCTGTTCTTCTATCACATGCTCGAAAAGGGCATCTACATCTGGGAATGGCGCACCTGTTTCCTGTCCACCGCGCATACGGACGAGGATATCGACCGCTTCATCCGGGCGGTGAAGGACAGCGTCGCCGACCTGCGCCGGGGCGGCTTCATCCGGCCGCACTCGAAACACGGCACGGTGGCCGCGCTGAGCGAAGCGCAACGCCAGCTGTGGGTGCTGTCGGAAATCGATCCCGAAGGGTCGCTCGCGTACAACGTCAACACCACGCTCGAACTGAACGGCCGGCTCGACGAAGCCGCGATGCGCGCGGCCGTCCAGAGCCTGGTCGATCGGCACGAGGCGCTGCGCACCACGGTGATGGCGGACGGGTCGGGCCAGATCGTGCATCCGTCGCTGACACTCGAGATCCCGCTGATCGACACGGAGCAGGACGCATGGCGGGAGCAGGAAAGCCGCCAGCCGTTCGATCTGGTGAACGGCCCGCTCTTTCGGGCCGCGCTCGTGCGCCTGGGCAGCGAGCGTCACCTGCTGGTGATGACGGCCCATCACATCATCTGTGACGGCTCGACGTTCGGGGTCCTGCTCGAGGACCTGGCCCGCGCGTATGCCGGTGCGGCGCCGGCCGACGCGCCGCTGCAGTTTCGCGCGTACCTGAAGCAGCTCGACGGCCAGCGCCACAGCCCCGAAATGAAGGCGAATCGCGCGTACTGGCTGGCGCAATGCGCGCACCAGGCCGCCCCGCTGAATCTCCCGGTGGACTACCCGCGGCCCGCGGTGAAGACGTTTCACGGCGGGCGCGTGTCGCTGCATCTGGACGCGGCGGCGGCCGCGACGCTGCGCACCGCGGCCCGTCAGAACGGCTGCACGCTCTACATGGTGCTGCTCGCGGGCTTCAATCTGTTCCTGCACCGCGTCGCCGGCCAGCAAGCGATCGTCACCGGCATCCCGGTGACCGGCCGCTCCGTGGCCGGCAGCGACCGCCTCGCCGGCTACTGCACGCATCTGCTGCCGCTGCGCTCGACGCTGCCGGAGCAGGCCACCGTGGGCAGCTTCCTGGCCGGCACCCGGCAGAACCTGCTCGATGCGCTCGAACACCAGGATTATCCGTTCGCCGAACTGGTCCGCGAAATCGGCGCACAGCGCGATCTCAACGCCGCGCCGCTGGTATCGGCGGTCTTCAACCTCGAACCCGTGTCGGCGCTGCCCGAACTGCCGGGCCTGACGGTCGGCCTCGTGGCGCCGCTGATCCGCCATACCGCGTTCGACCTGAACGTCAACGTGCTCGACGCGGGGCAGGCCCTCCTGATCGATTGCGACTACAACACCGATCTGTTCGACGCGAGCACGGTGCAGCGTTTCCTCGACATCTACCGGACCCTGCTGACGCATCTCGCGGACGATGCGTCGGCCGCCGTTGCCAAGCTGCCGTTGACGAGCGACGCGGAGCGGAACCGGGTGACCGTCGAGTGGAACCGCACCGACACGGATTTCGGTGAAGCCGCCGCGCAACCGCTGCATCGGTTGTTCGAACAGCAGGTCGAGCGCACGCCCGATGCCGTCGCGGCCGTCTTCGATGACGTTTCGCTCACCTACGCCGAACTCAACCTGCGCGCCAACCGCCTCGCCCATCACCTCATCGCGCTCGGCGTCGGCCCCGATGCCCTCGTCGGCGTCGCCATGGAGCGCTCGCTCGACATGAGCGTCGCATTGCTCGCGATCCTCAAGGCCGGCGGCGCCTACGTCCCCGTCGATCCCGACTACCCCGCCGAGCGCGTGCGCTTCATGATCGACCACGCGCAGTTGCGCTGGCTCCTCACCCAGCAGTATCTGCGCGACGCGCTGCCCGAGACCGACGCACACGTGATCGTCGTCGATAGCGACTCGCTCGACCTCGATGCCACTGCTGCGTCCAACCCCGCGCCCGCGCTCGACGGCGACAACCTCGCCTACATGATCTACACGTCCGGCTCGACCGGCCGGCCCAAGGGCGCGCTCAACACCCATCGCGCGATCACCAACCGCATCCTGTGGATGCAGCACGCCTACGCGCTCGACGCTGACGATACGGTGCTGCAGAAGACCCCGTTCAGCTTCGACGTCTCGGTCTGGGAACTCTTCTGGCCGCTCGTCACCGGCGCGCGCCTCGTGTTCGCCCGCCCCGGCGGCCAGCGCGAGACCGATTACCTGGTCGAGCTCATCGAGCGCGAACGCATCACCACGATCCATTTCGTGCCGTCGATGCTGCGTGCGTTCCTCGACCATCCCGACCTCGACGCGCACTGCGCATCGCTGCGCCGCGTCGTGTGCAGCGGCGAGGCGTTGCCCCATGACCTGCAGCAACGTTGCCTCGAGCGCCTCGACGTCAGGCTGTACAACCTCTACGGCCCGACCGAGGCCGCTGTCGACGTGACCGCGTGGGAATGCCGCCGCGACGATCCGCACCGCATCGTCCCGATCGGCCGGCCGATCGCCAACACCCGCCTCTACATCGTCGACACGCAGATGCAGCCCACGCCGATCGGCGTGCCCGGAGAATTGCTGATCGGCGGCACGCCGGTCGGGCGCGGCTATCACGGCGAACCCGAGCTGAGCGCCGAAAAGTTCATCGCCGACCCGTTCTCCGCCGACCCGCTCGCGCGCCTCTACCGAACCGGCGATCTCGCGCGCTACCGGCCCGACGGCAACATCGAGTTCCTCGGCCGCATCGATCACCAGATCAAGCTGCGCGGCCTGCGCATCGAACCCGGTGAAATCGAGGCGGCGCTGACTTCGCACCCGCTGGTCGATGCCGCCGTCGTGGCGCTGCGCGGCGTGGACGACGGCGCGAGACTGGTCGCATGGCTGTGCTCGTCGCACCCCGAAGCCGAACTGGTCGACGCGGTGCGTGGCCACCTGCGGCAGCGGCTGCCCGATTACATGGTGCCCGCCGCGTTCGTCGTCGTGAGCGCGTTCGAGCAGTTGCCCAACGGCAAGCTCGATCGCGCCAGGCTGCCCGAACCCGGCGACGGCCTGGACCACGTCGCGCCCGTCAACGCGCTCGAAGCGCAGTTGACGGCGATCTGGCAGGAAGTGCTCGGCAAGGTTCGGATCAGCACGACCGCCAATTTCTTCGAGCTGGGCGGCAATTCGCTGCTGGCGACGAAGGTCGTCGCGCGCATCCGTCGCGACCTGCATGCGAAGCTGGAAATCCGCAGCCTGTTCGCACTCCCCACCATCTCGAGCCTCGCGAAGCGCATCGCCGATACACAGCCGATCGATTACGCGCCGGTGACGCCGCTGCCGGCGCAGGCAAGCTACGCACTCTCCCCGGCCCAGACGCGGCTGTGGGTGCAGGATCGCCTCCATGCGGCGCAAGCCGGCGGCCCGCTGCCCACGTCGCTGCTGTTCGAGGGCGTGCTGGACGTGGACGCGCTCGTGCGGGCGTTCCGCGCGTTGAGCGAGCGTCACGAGATCCTGCGCACGCGTTTCGTGCTGGAAGACAACCAGCCGGTCCAGCAAGTCCTGCCGCCCGGCGAAGCCGCGTTCCCGGTCGAGGTCGTGGATCTGCAGGAGGCCGAGGACCGCGATGCCCAGGCCGCGTCGATCCAGGCGAGCGAACGGCTCGCGCCGATGGATCTCGCCGCCGGCCCGCTGTTCCGCGTCAAGCTGCTCAGGCTCTCCGAAGTCCGTCACGTCTGCATCTGCACGATGCATCACATCGTGAGCGACGGCTGGTCCACGGAGGTCCTGCTTGACGACCTGTCGGCGCTCTACGACGCATTCGTCCAGCGTCGCGGCGATCCGCTGCCCGCCCTCCCGATCCAGTACAAGGATTACGCCGGCTGGCTGAACCGCCTGCTCGCCGGGCCGGACGGCGCGCGCATGAAGGACTACTGGCTGACCAAGCTGGGCGGCGGCCTGCGCGCGCTGGACCTGCCGGGCGACGTCGCGCAGCCGGCCGCGCCGAGCTGGAAATCCTGGCGATTCGAGCTGCCCGCCGCCGAGACGACGGCGCTGGAGTCGCTCGGCAAGCGCCACGGCGCGACCTTGTTCATCGCGCTGCTGTCCGCGATCAAGGCGCTGTTCTACCGCCGTTCCGGCCAGGAGGACATCGTCGTCGGCACGCCGGTCGCGGGCCGCGAGCTGCCCGAACTCGAGTCGCAGGTCGGCCCCTACCTGAACGTGCTGGCGCTGCGCGATCGCGTCGCGGGCGACGACCGGTTCGACACGCTGCTCACCCGCGTGCGGGACACCACCCTCGAAGCGTTCTCGCACCCGCTGTATCCGCTGGACCGCCTGCTCGACGCGCTGCACGTCAAACGCGTGGCGGGACGCAATCCGCTCTTCGACATCGGCCTGACGCTGCAGAACCAGCGGCACGGCCCCGTCGATCGCTATGCGGGACAAGTGCATATCGCCGAGCTGCCGGATCACGACCCGCAGGGCGCGGACACCGAAGCCGCGACGGACTTCTGGTTCCTGGCCGAGCCGCGCGCCGAGGGCCTCGCGATCCGCGTCGTCTATCACGCGGGGCGGTTCAGCGAAGCGCTGGTGCAAGGCCTCGCCAACGAGCTGACGTCCGTCATCGGCGAAGTACTGGCCAATCCGGGCGTTCGCATCCGGAACCTGACCCTGGGGCAACGCGCGCTGCACGCCGACGCCCGCCAGCCCACCGTCGAACTCAGCGCATTCTAAGGAGCCTTCGTTGACCATTTCGTCGAGCACGCAGGTCTACCTGCGACACAACATCCAGTTCGAACCGCTGATCAACAGCTGGTACGCGTGGTATCACACGCTGCCGCCGTTGACCGCCGCCCTCAACGTGGCCGAACGGTTCCTGCCGCTGCTGAAGTCCTATGCCGCATCGCCGATGATGCATGCGGCGGCCTGCAAGGACCCCGCGATGCGCGGCGGGCCGTTCCTCGACCTGGGCGGCCAGCGCGTCGATGAAATCCGCGCGCTGATCGAGCAGACCACCCAGCGCGCGACCCGGCAACTGGAACTGGCGAAGGCCTACAAGGCGTTCTCCACGCTGCTGCTGGAACAGGCCACGGGGATGGCGTCGGACCCGCTCTACCCCGAGATTCCGGAGGTGTTGAAGGGCTATGTCGAGATCTACTACGACCTGAACCACAACCCGTCCTTCCGGGTGTTCGAAAGCCTGCTGTACGCGAGCCCGTTCTATGCGCGCGATGCGCAGAGCATCGCGCTGTCGGCGATCGAGGAGCACACGCCGCGGCCGTTCATCCTCAGCACGCCCCGGCTCCGCGACGATCGCACGGTGTTCTGCAACATGGCGTTCGACGACCGCGCGCTCGACACGCTGTTCCGCATGCGCGACACGCCCGGCAGCTACGCGAAGATCGTCGACCTGATGCGCGTGGCGGAGCAGGACGAGCCGCTGTTCCGCTCGTTCTTCACCGAGGAGGCGCCGGCGCCGAAACCGGATCGTTCGTTCGACGGCGACGACATCCGCATCCGCTACTACGGCCACGCGTGCGTGCTGATCCAGAGCCGCGGCGTGAGCATCCTGATCGATCCGGTGATCAGCTACGGCTACGACACCGCGCTGCCGCGCTACACGTTCGCCGACCTGCCGGACCAGATCGACTACGTGCTGATCACGCACAGCCATCACGATCACATCGTCCTCGAGACGCTGCTGCAGCTTCGCCACAAGGTCAAGACCGTGGTGGTCGGCCGCAATCTCGACGGCTTTCCGCAAGATCCGTCGATGGAACTGGCGTTGCGCAAGCTCGGCTTCCACGACGTGCTGGAAGTTCGGGATGCGCAGGAAATCAAGCTGCCCGGCGGCGCCATCACCGCCATTCCGTTCATGGGCGAACACAACGACCTGGCGATCCACAGCAAGCAGAGCTTCATGATCCGCTTCGGCTCGCGCTCGGTGCTGTGCATCGCCGATTCGTGCAACCTGGACCCGCGCCTCTACGAGCATGTGTTCCGCCTCGCCGGCAAGCCGGACACACTGTTCGTCGGGATGGAAACCGAGGGCGCGCCGCCGTCGTGGGTCTATGGCCCGCTGTTTCCGAAGGCGCTGCCGCGCGACATCGACCAGTCGCGCCGGGCGCGGGGCTGCCAGTTCGGCGAGGCCGCCGCGCTGGTGGACGATTTCGCGTTCAACGCGGCGTATGTCTATGCGATGGGTCAGGAGCCGTGGCTGAACCACCTCCTCGACAACACCTTCGACGAAAACTCGCCCAGCCACATCCAGTCCACCCAGTTCGTCGCGCACTGCCGGGCCAAGGGCATCGCGTCCGAAATCCTGTACGCGAAGAGGGAGATCGTGCTTTGTCAGAACTGAATCTCAACGCGCTCTCGACGAGCGGGCAATACCAGGAACACGTGGCGTTCTGGACCGACGCGCTCGGCCGCCTCGACGAAGATTTCCGCCTTCAGCAGGCGTGGCAGGCGTATGCGCTGCCGCTCGGCCCCGAGCCGACCCTGACGTTCGCGCTCGACGGCGACGCGGCGCCGGTGCTGGAGAGGCTGGCAGCCGGCAACGCGCTGGGTGCGTTCGTCGTGCTGCTGGCCGCGCTGTTCCGCGTGCTGGGGCGCTACGACGGTGCGGCCGGCCTGTTCGTGACGTCGCCGCCCCTGATCGCCGGACCCGCGAGCGGCGCCGCCGAGCCCGTCCCGCTGCTCGACGCCGGCGCGCCCGGCCCCTCGGTTCGCGCGTACCTGAACCAGTTGCGCGACGCGGTGCAGCGCAGCTATTCGTACCAGGATTTCCCGATCGCCGCCCTCGCGCACAAGCTGCATGGCGAACGGCGCGCGACCAACGTCGGCGTGCGCTTCGACGGCCTTCACGAAGCCTGGGCGTCGGCCGACCACGACCTGTCGATCGAGATCCGCCATCGCGAGCGCTACGAGATCGTGCTGACGGGCCGGCCGACGGTGTTCACGCTGCATTATCTGCAGCATCTCGCGCGGCACCTGCACAACGTCGTGGCCGGCTTCGGCGCACTGGACGCGCCGCTCGACACCGTCTCGCTGCTCGACGACGACGAGCGCGCGCGCCTGCGTTCGCAGGCAGCGCCCGTCGCGGTAGAGGGCACCTTCCTGGAACAGTTCGCGCAACGGGTCGCGGCCGCGCCGGACAGCGTCGCGGTGGTGACCGCCGACGCGTCGCTGACCTATGCCGAACTCGACGACCAGGCGTCCCGGCTGGCGAGCTTCCTGCTCGCGGAATACGCGATCGAACGCGGCGACGTGGTGGGCGTGGTGGCCGATCGCTCCGAGCGCTGGATCGTCGGCCTGCTCGGCGCGCTCAAGGCGGGCGCGGTGTATCTGCCGCTCGACCCGGAATTTCCGCGGGAGCGGCTGCGCTTCATGATCGAGGATGCGAAGGTCAAGGCGCTGCTGACGCACTCGGAACACCTGCCGTTGCTCGCCGACTTCTGGGCGATCCCGATGTTCGCGCTCGACTTCCAGCTCGACACGCTGGCACCCGCGTCGGCATCGGCGCCGGTCGAGGTCCGGCCGGACGATGCGGCGTACATCATCTACACGTCCGGCTCCACGGGCGTGCCCAAGGGCGTCGTGCTCGAACACGCAGGGCTCCTGAACATGGCTCGGTACCATGTGGACGCATTCGGTTTCGATGCGGCCGACCGCTTCGTGCAGTTCTACTCCCCGGGCTTCGACGGCTCGATCATGGAGATCTTCGTCACGCTGCTCGCGGGCGCGCGCCTGGTGCTGGCAAAGCCCGCCATGATCCGGGACGTCCCGCGTTTCGTCGACTACCTCGCGCAGCAGGGCGTCACCACGATCAACGCGACGCCGGCCTATCTCGCCGCGCTCGACTGGCAAGCGCTCGGCACCGTGACCCGCGTCATCAGCGCGGGCGACAACGCCCGCGTGGCGGATCTGCGCGAGCTGGCCCGGACCCGCACGTGCCACAACTCGTACGGCCCGACCGAGGCAACCGTGTGCATCGCGGACTACGTGGTCGACCCGGCCGTCGCCTACGGGGCCCGCCTGCCGGTGGGCCGCCCGATCCGCAATACGCACCTGTACCTGCTCGACGAACACGGCGGGCTGGCCCCCGAGGGCTGCACGGGCGAGATCTGCGTGTCCGGCATCGCACTGGCGCGCGGCTATGTCGGCCGGGACGACCTGACGGCCGCCGCGTTCGTCGACCATCCGTTCAAGGCGGGCGCGCGCCTCTATCGCACCGGCGACCTCGGCGTCTGGCTGCCCGACGGCAACCTGGAAGTCACCGGCCGGCGCGACACGCAGGTGAAGATTCGCGGCTACCGGATCGAAACGGGCGAGATCGAGGCGGCGCTGAGGCAGCACGCCGGCGTCGCCGATGCGATCGTGTTCGTGCGCGAGGACGCGCCGCAGCACAGGCAGCTGGTGGCCTGCGTCGCGACGGCTGCGGCCAGCGTCGCCAGCCTGCGGGAACACCTGAAGGAGCGTCTGCCCGAGTTCATGGTGCCGGCGTCGATCGTGACGCTCGAGCGCCTGCCGCTGACGCCGAACGGCAAGCCCGACCGCAACGCGCTCGCCGCGCTGGAACTGGCGCCCGTGCCGAGCGAAGCCGCGTACGTCGCACCGGCCAATGACGTCGAGGCGCGCCTGGGCAGGATCTGGTCCGACGTGCTGGGCCGCGAGCCGATCGGCGTGCACGACAATTTCTTCGAGCTGGGCGGCGACTCGATCCTGATCATCCAGGTGATGTCGCTGGCCCAGCAGGTCGGGCTCAAGTTCACCGCCGACCAGTTCTTCGCGCATCCGACCATCGCCGAGCTTGCCCGGGTCGCGACGGAGGCGCCGTCGCTGCGGATCGCGCAGGAGCCGGTGGTCGGCCCCGCCCCGCTGACGCCGATCCAGCACTGGTTCTTCGCGCAGGACGTCGCCGATCCGCACCACTACAACCAGTCGACGATGATCGAGGTGCCCGCGTCGCTGCGGCCGGACACGATCGAGCGCGCGCTCGCGGCCGTCACGACGCATCACGACGCGCTGCGGCTGAGTTTCGAGCGCGTCGCCGGTGCGTGGCAGCAAGCGCATGCGGCGCCGCCGCTGGCCGTTCCGCTCGGCGTCACGTCGCTGGCGGACGCGGCGCCTGCCGCGCGTGAGGCCGCGATGCTCGCGACCGCCACCGCCATACAGGGAAGCTTCACGCTGTCGGCGCCGCCGCTGCTGCGCGCGCACCTGTTCCGGTTCGGCCCCGACGCGCCGCAGCGCCTGCTCGTGGTCGCGCATCACCTGGTGATCGACGGCGTCTCGTGGCGCATCCTGTTCGAAGACCTGTACACCGCGTGCCGCCAGCTCGAAGCGGGCGAAGCGGTGCAGCTCCCGGCCAGGACGACGGCGTGGCGCGACTGGTCGACGCGCCTGTCCGAACTCGGCGCGACCGCGCTCGACGGACTGGGGCTCGACTACTGGCTCCACGGGAACACCGGCGAGCCGGCGTGCTTCGACGACATGCCGGTCGGCACCCGCGCCCAAGCCGGCTCGACGGTCGTCGAGTTCGACGCCCAGCAGACGCTCGCGCTGTTGCAGGACGTGCCGCGCGCGTTCAACACGCAGATCAACGAAGTGCTGCTGACGGCCCTGCTGCTCGCGTTCGGCGACTGGACCGGCAACGCATCGCTGGTCGTCGATCTCGAAGGCCACGGCCGCGAGGCCCTCTTCGACGGCGTCGATACGTCGCGCACGATCGGCTGGTTCACCACCCACTATCCGGTGTTCCTCAACGCCGGCGACGCCACCGTGGCGGTCGACGCGCTGCGCCACGTCAAGGAGCAACTGCGCGCGGTCCCGATGCGCGGGCTCGGCTACGGCATCGCCCGCTACCTCGGCCGCGACGCCGGCATCGCGGCCGCGCTGGAACGGCAGCCGCCGGCGCCGGTGCGCTTCAACTATCTCGGCCAGGTCGATCGCGTGCTGGCCGACGACACGGGCTGGAAGCCGGTGCTCGACTTCCAGAGCCCCGAGCACAGCCCGCGCGCGCGTCGCGGCCATCCGTTCGAGATCGACGGGATGGTGTTCGACGGCCGCCTGCGCCTGACCTGGCACTACAACCGCGAGGCCTGCGCACCCGATGTCATCGAGCAGCTGACGCAGTGCTACCGCAGCCGTCTGCTGTCGATCGTCGCGGCCAGCGGCGACGGCCCGCGCGCGCTGAGCCCGTCGGATTTTCCGGCCGCGCGCATCAGCCAGGCAGCGCTGGACGCCCTCGTCTCAAGGATCAAATCGTGACATCCCCGACCATTGCCGATATCTACGCGCTCTCCCCGATGCAGGCGGGGATGCTCTTTCATGCCGTGCACGAGCCCGGCGCGAGAAGCAGCTTCAACCAGCTTAGCTGCCGGATCACCGGCAGCCTCGACACCGCGCGGTTTCATGCCGCATGGCAGCAGCTCATCGATCGGCATCCGGTGATGCGTACGTCGTTCCATTGGGAGGAGTTCGACACGCCCATGCAGGTCGTGCACGCGCACGCCACGCTGCCGTGGGGGCAGGACGACTGGCGCGACCTGCCGGAACACGAGCAGCGCACGCGGTGGCAAGCGCACCTCGAAAGCGACCTGGCCGAGGGCTTCGCGCTCGATCGCGCGCCGCTCGTGCGCTGTCGCCTGGTGCGCGTGGCCGCCGACGCCTACCTGTTCAGCTGGAGCCACCATCACATCCTGGCCGATGGCTGGTGCCTGTCGCTCGTCATCGACGAGATTTTCCAGGTGTACGGCGCGCTCGCGCGCGGCGTGCCGCCGGCGCTCCCGCCGGTGCGCCCCTATCGCGACTACATCCAGTGGCTGCAGCAGCACGAGCCGCAAGCCGCGCAGCAATACTGGACGCGCTATCTCGAAGGGTTCCGCTCGCCGACCCCGCTGCCCACGGCCGCACGCGCGGACGCGGGCGAGCGCTTCGGCCAGGGCCTCGCGCAAGTGCAGGCCGACCTGTCGGCCGACCTGAGCGCGCGCCTGCGGCAATTCGCGGCCCGCCATCACGTCACCCTCAATACGCTCGCGCAAGCGGCCTGGGCGCTCGTGCTGTCGCGTTACAGCGGGGAGACCGACGTGGTGTTCGGCGCCGTCGTGTCCGGGCGCGGCGCCCCTCTGCCGGGGATCGAAACCATGCTCGGCCTGTTCATCAATACGGTGCCGGTGCGGGTGCGGGTCGACCCGAGGCAGCCGCTGGTGCCGTGGCTGAAGATGATCCAGGCGCGCGTGGCCGCCCGTGCGCCGTTCGAGCACACCCCGTTGCCCGACATTCAGCGCTGCAGCGAAGTGCCGCCGTCGACGCCGCTGTTCGAGAGCAACATCACGTTCATGAATTACCCGCTCGACGCGTCGCTCACGCATGGCGCGCACGGGCTGGCGGTCGACGAGGTGCAGCTCTACAACCGCGCCGACATTCCGCTCGAATTCGTGGTGACGGCGCGCGACGACTGGAAGATGGAACTGTCGTTCGACCCGCGGCGCTTCGACGAAGACACGATGCAGCGGATGCTGGGCCACGTGGCGGCGACGCTCGACGCGTTCGCGGCCGAGCCGAACCGGCTGCTCGGCCGCGTGCCGATCTTGCCCGAGGCCGAACGCCGGCAGTTGCTGGAGACCTTCAACGACACCGCCGTGCCGTTCGACGCCGCGCTCACCGTGGTGCATCGCCTGGAGCAGGCCGCCGCGGACCACCCCGAGCGGCCGGCGGTCGAGTACCGCGATAGCGTCCTGAGCGCGGGCGAACTGAACGCGCGCGCCAACCGCATCGCGCACCGCCTGCTGGCCGCGGCCGAGCTGGGGCCGGACGCGCTGGTCGCAATCTGCATGCACCGGTCCGCCCAGCTGATGGAGGCGATCCTCGCCGTCTGGAAATGCGGCGCCGCCTATATTCCGATCGACCCCGACTATCCGGCGGCGCGCATCCGCACCATCCTCGAGGATTCCGGCGCCGCCCTCGTGATCACCTGCGACGGGCTCCTCCCTCCGGAGCTGGCCGCGATCGCGCCGGTCGTGTCGCTCGACGCCGTCACCGATATCGACAACGACACCAATCCCGGCCGCCCCGTGTCGCCCGACAGCCTCGCGTACGTGATCTACACGTCCGGCTCCACCGGCAAGCCCAAAGGGGCGATGGTCGAGCACGCCGGCATGCTGAATCACATGCTCGCCGAGATCGACGAGTTCTCGATCTCGGCGCATTCGGTGATCGCGCAAACCGCGCCGCATTGCTTCGATATTTCGGTCTGGCAATTTTTCACGGCGCCGCTCGTCGGCGGCAAGACCGTGATCGTCGACGACGAATGCATTCGCGATCCCGCGCGTTTCGTCGCGTACCTGGACACCACCCAGATCAGCATCCTCGAACTGGTGCCGTCCTATCTGTCCGCCGTGCTCGACCGTGCATCGGAACAGCCGGCGCTGCTGCGGCACCTGCGACACCTGCTCGTCACCGGCGAGATGGTCAGCCCGGCCCTGGTGAAACAGTGGTTCGACGTGTTCCCGGCGATTCCGCTGGTGAACGCGTACGGCCCGGCCGAAGCGTCCGACGACGTCGCGCAGCACCGCATGACGTGCGCGCCGGTCACGCCTTACGTACCGGTCGGCAAGCCGATCCGCAACGTGCGCCTCTACGTCGTCGACCCGCAGATGAACCTGTGCCCGATCGGGATTCCCGGCGAGCTGTGCGTGTCCGGCGTCGCCGTCGGCCGCGGCTATCTGAACGACGAGGCCGCCACGCGGGACGCGTTCGTCGAGGATCCGTTCCATCCGGTGCGCGGGGTCCGCCTGTACCGCACCCGCGACATCGGCTGCTACCTGCCCGATGGAACGATCGTGCTCCACGGCCGCCAGGACCACCAGTTGAAGATCCGCGGCTACCGCATCGAGCTCGGGGAGATCGACAACGCGCTGGCCGCCATTCCGGAAATCCGCCAGGCGGCCGCGCTCGACTATCGCGACGAGGCCGGCCGCGCCGCGCTGTGCGCGTATGTCGCGTTCCGCGACGGCGCGTCGCTGAGCGACGCCGCGATCGCCGCCGCGCTGTCCGCCACGCTGCCGGACTACATGGTGCCCGGCATCTACGTGGTGCTCGACGCGCTGCCGCTGAGCGGCAACGGCAAGATCGACCGCAAGGCGCTGCCGCCGCTGGACCGCGCGCGACTCGCCGCCACCGCGCACGCGCCGACGCCGCCGCGCACGCCTACCGAGACGCTGCTGTGCCGCATCTGGGGCGAGGCGCTGGGCATTCCGTCGCCCGGCATCCACGACAACCTGTTCGCGCTGGGCGGCGATTCGATCCTGAGTATGCGCATCGTGTCGCTGGCCGCGAAGGCGGGCCTGAAGCTCACCACCCGGCTCATCTTCCAGCATCCGACGGTGGCCGAACTCGCCGCCGTGGCCACACGCGGCACGGTCGGCGCGGCGACGTTCGTCGCGTCGTCCGGCCCGCTGCCGCTGACGCCCATCCAGAAGCGTTTCTTCGCGCAGCACCAGGACGACCCGAACCAGTACAACCAGGCGGTCCTGCTCGACGTGCCGGCGGATGTCGATCCGGTCCTGCTGCGCCAGGCGCTGCGGCACGCGGTCAAATGGCATGACGCGCTGCGGCTGCGCTTTCGCGCAGGCGCGTCCGGCTGGAGCCAGGAAGTCGTCGACGATCCGGAAGTCCCCGTCGTCGTGTCCGACATCGCGCGCGATCAGCTCGCGCAGCACGTCGCGCAAGCGCATGCGAGCCTGAATCTCGCGGACGGCCCCGTCGTGCGCGCCGACCTGTTCCGCCTGGACGCAGGCCGTTCGCTCCGCCTGCTGCTGGTCGCCCATCATCTGGTGGTCGACGGCGTGTCGTGGGGCGCGCTGCTCGAAACCGTGTACGACGCCTATACCCGCCTGCGCCACGGCAAGGCGCCCGAATTCGCGGGCGGCAGCGCCACCTGGACCGACTGGACCCGGGCGATCTCGACCTGGGCCGATTCCGGCGCCGCCGACGCCGACCTCGCTCACTGGCAGGCGCTGGCGCGTTCCGCGCTGCCGGGCCTGCCGCTCGATCGCGATGCGCCTGCCGACGCCAATACCGTGGCGTCCGCCGAAACGATCGTGGTCGAGCTCGGCGAAGCCGCGACGACGGCGTTGCTGGGCGCCGCGCCCCGCGCGTACGACGCACAGATCAACGACGTGCTGCTCGCCGCGCTCGCGCGGGCCGTCAGCGACTGGAGCGGATGCGCCGACGTCCTGCTGGATCTCGAAGCGCACGGGCGCGAGGAACTGATCGACGACCTCGACATCTCGCGCACGGTGGGGTGGTTCACGTCCGTGTTCCCGGTCGTGCTGACGGTCGATGCCGGTTCGCACGATCCGGCCGGCCTGGTCGCATCGGTCAAGGCGCGACTGCGCGCGGTGCCGAATGCGGGCATCACCTGCGGCCTGCTGCAAGACCGGCTCGACGGCCCGCTTCCGCAGCCGCGACTGCAGTTCAACTACCTGGGGCAGACCGACCAGCTGTTCGCCGCCGCACGCGACTGGAAACAGGCCGCGGAGCCGAGCGGGGACGGCCGCCACGCGACCCAGCGGCGCGAGCACCTGCTCGACATCAACGCGTACGTGACCGGCAACCGCCTGCACGTGGCGTGGGAATTCAGCCGGGCCTGCCACGACGCGGACACCATCCTGCGCGTCGCGCACGCCTACATCGCGGCGCTCGAATCCCTGGTCGCCGGCCATGCCGTCCCGTCCGCCTCGTCCCGGCCCGCGACCGGCTTGCCGCAGGCGCCGGCGTCGGTGCGGCCGGACGAGGTCGCCGACGTCTACCCGCTGACACCGACCCAGCAGGGCATGCTGTTCCACAGCCTGTACGAACCCGCGTCGGATGCGTACTTCAGCAGCCTGAATTTCCGGATCGACGGGGCGCTCGACGTCGAACGGTTCCGCCGCGCGTGGGATACCGTGGCGCACCGGCACGACATCCTGCGCACCGCGTTTCACTGGGAAGACATCGAAAGCCCCGTGCAGGTCGTGCATCGCCGTGTCGACTTGCCGTGGCATGAAGAGGATCTGCGCGCGGCGTCCGCCGCGGAGGCCGAGCAGCGCTGGGACGCCTACGTGGCGCAGGACCGGGCGCGCGGCTTCGACTTTGCCCGCGCGCCGCTGATGCGGCTCGCGCTGTTCCGCGTGGGCGAGCACGCGTGGCGCTTCCACTGGAGCCATCACCACATCCTGCTCGACGGATGGAGCTCCGCCCGCCTCCTGAGCGAAGTGGCCGCCGCCTATCAGGCGCCGCCGGCCGAAGGCGCGCCGCAGCGGGACACGCCGCCCGCCTTCGCCGATTACGTGCGCTGGCTGGCGCGCCAGGACGCCGCCGCCGCGGAACGTTTCTGGAAGACGAAGCTCGCCGATTTCCCGGCGACGACGCCGCTCGTGCTGGGCCGCCCCGAACTCGACGGCACGGCCGCGCCGGGCGCGTACGTGGAAGAGGCGCTGCTGCTCTCCGAAAGCGCCACGCAACGGCTCGTCGCGTTCGCGCAAACCCGCCGCCTCACCCTGAATACACTCGCGCAGGGCGCGTGGGCGCAATTGCTGAGCCGCTACAGCGACGAATCGGACGTCGTGTTCGGCACGATCGTGTCCGGTCGTCCGGCGTCGCTGCCGGCGTCGGACGAAATGGTCGGGCTGTTCATCAACACGCTGCCGGTGCGGGTGCGCATCGACGCGCGCCCGACGTCCGCGTGGCTGGCGCAATTGCAGCTGGATCTCGCGCAGCAGGAAGACTATGCGCACTATCCGCTGGCCGACATCCAGAAATTCGCCGGCCTGCCGCCCGGCGTGCCGCTCTTCGACAGCCTGCTGATCTTCCAGAACTATCCGGTGGAAGAAGCGCTGGCCGATGCGCTGCCCGGCCTGCGGATCGGCGCCTTCCAGGTGTCCGATCCGAACAATTACCCGCTGACGCTGGTCGTGACGCCGGGCAAGCGCCTGTCGCTGCAGGTGCTGTACGACGACGGCCGGTTCGATCGCGACACGATCGTCCGCCTGCTGCGCCATGTCGAGACCCTGCTCACCGGCCTGGCCGGCGCGGACGATCGGCCGAACCGCAGCGTTGCGCTGCTCACGGGCGCCGAGCGGGACGCGATCCTGCTCGGCTGGAACGACACGTTCGCGCCGGTTCCGGCCGACCGGACGCTGCCCGAACTGATCGAGGCCGTCGCCGCCGCGCACCCGGAGCGCATCGCGGTGCGCTACGGCCCGGAGGTTCGCACCTATCGGGCGCTCGTCGAAGGCGCGAACCGGATCGCCGCGCAGCTTCTGCACATGGCGACGCTGCAGACGGACGACCGGATCGCCGTCTGGATGCCGCGCTCGCCGCTGATGCTGGAAACGATCCTGGCGATCTGGAAGTGCGGCGCGGCGTACGTTCCGGTCGATCCGGCCTATCCGGCCCAGCGGGTCGAGACCCTGCTGACGCTGGCCCGGCCGGCCATCATCGTCGGCACGGACTGCCGGCCGCCGCCGGCGCTGGCGTCGATCCCGCTGGTCGATCCGGCCCGTCTGCCCGCCCATCAGGATGCCGAAGCGCCGACGCCGCGCTGCCGGCCCGCGGACCTCGCCTACGTGATCTTCACGTCGGGTTCGACCGGCCAGCCGAAGGGCGCGATGGTCGAACATCGCGGCATGCTCAATCACGTGCTCGCGATGGCGCGCCGGGTCGGGCTCGACGCGCGGAGCGCGGTCGCCCAGACCGCTTCGCACTGCTCCGATATTTCGGTCTGGCAGTGCTTCGCGGCGCTGGCATCGGGCGGCACGACGGTGATCTACCCCGATGCCGTGATCCTCGAGCCCGCACGCCTGATCGACAGCCTGCACCGCGACCGCATCACGGCGATGCAATTCGTGCCGTCCTATCTCGCGACCTTCCTCGGCGAACTGGAACGGCACGCGGCACCGGCCTTCCCGCACCTCGACACGCTGCTGACGATCGGCGAAACGCTGCAGCCCGCCACCGCGCAAGCGTGGTTCCGCCTGAATCCGTCGGTCCGGCTCATCAACGCGTACGGGCCGACCGAAGCGTCGGACTCGGTCGCGCATTACGGCATGACACGCGCGCCGGATCGGCCGGCGATTCCGATCGGCCGGCCAATCGAGAACCTGCGCCTCTACGTCGTGGACGCCGACCTGAATCCGTGCCCGGCCGGCGTCAAGGGCGAGATCTGCATCGGCGGCGTCGGCGTCGGGCGCGGCTACCTGTTCGACGAAGCCCGCACCCGGGCGGTGTTCCGCGACGATCCGTTCAGTCCGGAACCGGGCGCGCGCCTGTATCGCACCGGCGACGTCGGCTGCTTCGACGCGGATGGCACGCTCCATTTCTTCGGCCGCCGCGACTTCCAGGTCAAGATCCGTGGCTATCGCATCGAGCTCGGGGAAATCGAAGCCGCGCTGACCGGTCTCGCGGGCATCTCCCACGCCGTCGTGGTCGCCCGGGAAACGTCGGATGCCGAAATGACCCTGTGCGCCTACGCGTCGGGAACCGGCTGGACGCCCCCACGCGTGCGCGACGCACTGCGCGACACGCTGCCGGCGCATATGGTGCCCGACACCGTGATGCTGCTGCCGGCGCTGCCCGTCATGCCGAACGGCAAGGTCAACCGCGCCGCGCTGCCGCTCCCCGATGCCGCGTCGGTGCCCGACGGCGTGCCGGCCGAACCGCGCACGCCGGTCGAAGCGGCGCTGCTGCGCCTCTTCGCCGAGGTGCTCGGCCGCCGGCCGAACGGCGTCGACGCCGATTTCTTCGAGCAGGGCGGCCAAAGCCTCAAGGCGATCCAGTTGGTCAGCCGGATCCGGCGCGAACTGAAACGGGACGTCACGGTCGCCGACATCTTCCATGCGCCGACGCCGCGCGCGCTCGCGCGGAAGCTGGCTGCCACGCCGGCCGACGGCGCCGCCGCCGACGACGCGTTCATCCCGGCGCTGGCCGCGCAGCCGTCCTACGCGGTGTCCCGCGCACAGAAGCGGATCTGGCTCGCCAGCCGCGGTGCGGATCCGTCCACGTACAACATGGCGGGCGCGCTGCAACTGGACGGCGCCGTCGACACGGCGCGCCTCGTCCGTGCGTTCGACCTGCTGGTCGATCGCCACGAGAGCCTGCGCACCGTGTTCGCGATGATCGAAGGCGAGTTGCGGCAACGCATCCTCACTCGCGAAGCCTCCGGTTTCCGGGTCGAGCAGCGCGATCTCGCGGACGACGCCGGGCCGCAGGCGATCGATGCGCTGATTCGCGCGGCAGGCGAGCAGCCGTTCGATCTCGCGTCGGGGCCGCTGTTTCGCGTCACGCTGGTGCGGCTCTCGCCGGTGAAGCATCTGCTGCTGCTGAACATGCACCACGTGACCTCGGATGCGTGGTCGATCCGCGTGCTAACCGACGACCTGCATGCGCTGTATGCCGGACACGACCTGCCGCCGCTGTCGATCCAGTATCGCGACTACGCCGCGTGGCACAACGCGAGCCTCGCGGGTCCGCGTGCCGCCGCGCATCGCGCGTACTGGCTCGCGCAACTGGCGGCGCCGCTGCCCCGCCTGCAACTGGCATCCGACTTCCCGCGTCCCGAGCGGCTCGGCCATGCCGGGCAGACGCTCGAAGTCGAACTGCCGGCGCCGCACGCGGCGGAACTCGCCGCGCTGGCCCGCGCGCACCATACGTCGCTTTACGCGGTGCTGCTGGCGTCGTTCTGCGTGCTGATGCACCGCTATACGGGGCGCGAGGACATCGTCATCGGCAGCGTGTCGGCCGGGCGCGACAGCGAGCCGCTCGAATCGCAGATCGGCGTGTACCTCAACACCGTCGTGCTGCGCGTGCCGGTGCGGACCTCCGCGACCGTCGCGGAGGTGATCGACGGCGTGGCGACCGCCTCCGCGCAAGCGCTGGAGCATGCGTCCTATCCGTTCGACGTGTTGCTGGAAGACCTGAAGATCCGCACCCCGGCGGGCCATTTTCCGATCTTCGACATTCAGGTGAACCACGTGTCGATGCCGGCGCCGCAGCCCGGCCTGCGCATCACGGACCTCTCGCCGGCGGACACGACGGCCAAGTTCGACCTGTCCTTCCAGGTCGTGGAAAGCGAAGGCCGGCACCTGATCCAGTTCACCTACAACACCCACCTGTTCCGCCCGTCGACCATCGCCGCGATGCGCGATCGACTGCTCGCGATCCACGACGTCTTCCGCCGCGACCCGGCCACGCCGGTCGATCGCATCCCGCTCTCCGGCGAGGCCCCCGCCGCCGGCCCACGGGCCCGCGTCGGCCTGCGCCTGAAGCGCGCGCCCGAGGTCACGGCCGACGACGCGCTCGAGGAGAAGACGTGATGCGGATCGTCCGGAGTTCGAGCGGCGCGCGCCGTGCGCGCCGCTTCGGGTTGTTTCAGGTGAACAAAACGTTTCAAGGAGTGTCCTGTGCAAGACCATAACGTGCTGGTCACCGACCATCGCTATGCCTCCACCGCGCGTTTCTGGCGCGAAAGCCTTTCCCGGGTCGCCGGCGTCTACCGGATCGCGGCGTACGCCCCGAATCAGCAGCCGGGTCGCCCGCTGTCCCGCACGGTGCGGCTCACGCCCGCGTCGCTCGACCTGTTGCGGCGCATCGGCGACGGCGAGCTTGCCGAATTCGCCGTCACGGCGGCGAGCATTGCGTTCCTGCTCTGGAAATACTTCCGGATTCCGGTCACGGTGCTCGGCACGCCGGCGCTGGCCGCGCATCCGTCGGCCCGCGCCGCCACCGTGCCGCTGATCATCGAGGTCCGTCCCGACGAGCGCGTCGAGGACTACCTGTCGCGCGTGGCCGCGATCGTGGAAGACAGCTACGCCGAGCCTCACTTCCCGCTGGAAACGCTCGTGCGCAACGAAAAGGACATGGCGCTCGCGCAGCTCACGAAAGTCGCGCTGTCGGACGACCGGGTGCACCACGCACCGGCCGGCCGGGACGACGACCTGCAGTTGCATCTGCGGCTCGCGCGCGGCGAAATCGAGCTTCGTTACAGCGCAGCCATCGAGCCTTTCATCATCGACGGCTTCGCCGGCAGCCTCGGCGCGGTGCTGGCGGCATTCGAACACCTCGACACGCCCGTCGGCGACATCGCATCGGCGCCGCCGGAAGAGGGCCCGCTGCTGGCCGCCTTCAACGAAACCGCGACGACCGGCCCCAGCCACCCGACGGTCGTCGCCATGTTCGAAGCGCAGGTCGCCCGCACGCCGACGGCGCCGGCCCTGGTCACCGACAGTGCGCTGATGACCTACGCCGACCTGAATGCCCGGGCCAATAGCCTCGCCCATCAATTGCGCGAACACCACGGCGTCGGGCCGGAATCGCTGGTCGGCATCATGCTCGACCGTTCCGAATGGATGATCGTCGCGATTCTCGGCATCCTGAAGGCGGGCGCGGCATTCGTTCCGCTGGACCCGGCGTATCCGGCCGAGCGGATCAATCACATCCTCGGCGACACCGGCCTGTCGCTGCTGGTGACCCAATCGAATCAGCTCGCGCAGTGGTATGAATTCTCCGGCGTGACGCTGCTGCTGGACCAGGAACTCCCCGGCTGGACGCCGCTGCCCGACAACCCGCCGTACCGTGCCGAACCGGCGCACCTCGCCTACGTGCTCTACACGTCCGGCTCGACCGGGAAACCCAAAGGCTGCCTGCTCGAACACCGGAACCTGGCCCACTACATCGCGTGGGCCGCCGCGTATTACTTTCCGGACGGCACGACCGGCAGTTTCGGCCTGTACAGCTCGCTCTGCTTCGATTTCACGCTCACCAATATCTTCTGCCCGCTGGTGCGCGGCAAGACGCTGCGCATCTACCCGCAGTCGGAAAGCATCGACACCATCCTGGCCCGGATGTTCCAGCCCGGCAGCGGCGTCGACACCCTCAAGCTCACGCCCACCCACATTCACCTGCTGGAATACATGAACCTGGCACGCTCCGGCGTGCGCAAGGTGATCGTGGGCGGCGAGGAACTGACGCCCCAGCACATCGCCACGCTGCGCAAGATCGATCCCGCGATCGAGATCTACAACGAGTACGGCCCCACCGAGGCGACGGTCGGCTGCATCGTCGAGCGCGTCGAGCACGCGCCGTCGACGGTGCTGATCGGCCGGCCCATCGCCGACACCCGCGTGTACATGCTCGACGACGCGCTGCGGCCGGTTCCGCTCGGCGTGCCCGGGGAAATCTGCGTCGCCGGCGCCGGCCTCGCGCGCGGCTATCACCAGCGGCCCGACGTCACCGCCGCGAAATTCGTCGAGCATCCGTTCCCCGGCGAAGCGCGCCTCTATCGCACCGGCGACATCGGCCGGTGGCTGCCCGACGGACGTATCCAGTGCTACGGACGCATCGACCACCAGGTCAAGATCCGCGGGCACCGTGTGGAACTCGGCGAGATCGAGGCCGCGATTGCCGCGCACGAGGATGTCGTCGGCGCGGCGGTCATGCTGCGCGAATCCGCCCACGGGGTGCGCAAGCTGGCGGCCTACGTCAAGGGCGCGCCGAGCCTGAACGTGCCGGACCTGCGGGCCTATCTGGCCGGGAAGCTGCCGGACTACATGGTCCCGTCCGACATCATCCCGATCGCCGAATTTCCGCTCAACGCCAACGGCAAGCTGGATCGCCCGGCGCTGCTGGCGCTGGAGCCCAACGCCGCGCCCGACGACGCCCGTCTCGACGCCACGCCGCTCGAAGGGACGCCGATTCAGCTCGAGCTGGTGCGTATCTGGCGCGACGTGCTCGACAATCCGGCCGTCGATCTCACCGGCCGCTTCTTCGACTACGGCGGCGATTCGCTGCAAGCCATGCAGCTGGTCTCGCGGATCTGGAGCAGCTTCTCCGTCGAGATCGGCATCGACGCGATCTTCGAACTCCAGACCATCAGCGCGGTGTCCGACCTGATCGAAGCGTCGTCGCCGCACGCCGGTTCGACGGCCGGCGCCATCGTGCCCCGCTCGCGTGCGAACGACCTGCCGCTGTCCTTTCCGCAGCAGCGGCTGTGGTTCCTCGCGCAACTGGAAGGCCCGTCTGCCACCTACAACATCTCGAGCGCGCTGCGCTTCGACGGCGAACTGGACATCGCGCGCCTGCAGGCCGCCGTGTCCGAGATCAGCCGGCGTCACGAGATCCTGCGCACGACGTTTCCCGCCGTTGACGGCCGCGGGGTTCAACGCATCGCGCCGCCGGCGCCGGTCACGCTCGACGTCGTCGACGCCGCCAGCGAATCCGACACGCTCGCGCGGCTCGCGGAGGAAGCCGACCGCCCGTTCGATCTCGCCGTCGGGCCGCTCTATCGCGTCGTGCTGTATCGCGTCCATGAGCGCCTGCACGTCTTCGGCATCGTGATGCATCACATCGTTTCCGATGCGTGGTCGTCAGGTATCCTGATCGAAGAACTGGCCGCGCTCTATGCCGGCGAGTCGCTGCCGGAACTGGCGGTCCAGTACGCGGACTACGCGGTGTGGCAGCACGAACGCCTGGCGTCCGCCGACACGCATCGGGAACTGGCGCTCCTGAGCGCCGCGCTGGCCGATGCGCCGGACCTGATCGAGCTGCCCACCGACCGCCCGCGGCCCGCCATCCAGCAGTTCCGCGGCGCGGTGCTGCCGTTCCAGCTGAGCGGCGAACGCGCCGACGGCCTGCGCGCGATTGCCCGCGCGTCCGGCACCAGCACGTTCATGGTCGTGCTCGCCGCGTATGCGCTGCTCCTGTCGCGATACAGCAACCAGCAGGACCTCGTCATCGGCTCCCCGATCGCCAACCGGCGTTCCAGCATGACCGAGCCGCTGATCGGCTTCTTCGCGAACATGCTCGCGCTGCGTGTGGACCTGTCGGGCGATCCGACCTTCGGCGAACTGCTGGCGCGCGTGAAGCGCGTCGCGCTGGACGGCTACAGCCGCCAGGAGATTCCGTTCGAGCAGGTGGTGGATTCGCTCGCGCTCGAACGCAACCTGAGCCGCACACCGGTGTTCCAGGTCGTGTTCGCGTACGAGAAAGCGCCGTCCGAGGCGGTGAGCTTCCCCGGTCTCGTGGCCACGCCGGTGTCGGTCGAGACCCACACCGCGAAGTTCGACCTCACGCTGCATGTGCAGGATGCCGACGACGGCCTCGCGGGCTCGCTCGAATACAACCTCGACCTGTTCGACGCCGCCACGATCGATCGCATGGCGGAGCACTTCCGCACGCTCGTCGATGCCGTGATCGCCGATCCGGACGCGCCGCTCGGCGCGCTGCCGTTGACGAGCGACGCGGAGCGGAACCTGATGACGGTCGAGTGGAACCGCACCGACACGGATTTCGGCGACGCCGCCGCGCAACCGCTGCATCGCCTGTTCGAACAGCAGGTCGAGCGCACGCCCGATGCCGTCGCTGCCGTCTTCGATGACCAGACGCTCACCTACGCCGAACTCAACCTGCGCGCCAACCGCCTCGCCCACCACCTCATCGCGCTCGGCGTCGGCCCCGATGCGCTCGTCGGCGTCGCGATGGAGCGCTCCCTCGACATGAGCGTCGCCCTGCTCGCGATCCTCAAGGCCGGCGGTGCCTACGTCCCCGTCGATCCCGACTACCCCGCCGAGCGCGTGCGCTTCATGATCGACCACGCGCAGTTGCGCTGGCTTCTCACCCAGCAGCATCTGCGCGACGCGCTGCCCGAGACCGACGCACACGTGATCGTCGTCGATACCGACTCGCTCGACCTCGATGCCGCGGCGACGTCCAACCCCGCGCCCGCGCTCAACGGCGACAACCTCGCCTACATGATCTACACGTCCGGCTCGACCGGCCGGCCCAAGGGCGCGCTCAACACCCATCGCGCGATCACCAACCGCATCCTCTGGATGCAGCACGCCTACGCGCTCGACGCTGACGATGCGGTGCTGCAGAAGACCCCCTTCAGCTTCGACGTCTCGGTCTGGGAACTCTTTTGGCCGCTCGTCACCGGCGCGCGCCTCGTGTTCGCCCGCCCCGGCGGCCAGCGCGAGACCGATTACCTGGTCGAGCTCATCGAGCGCGAACGCATCACCACGCTCCATTTCGTGCCGTCGATGCTGCGCGCCTTCCTCGATCATCCGGACCTCGACGCGCACTGCGCATCGCTGCGGCGCGTCGTGTGCAGCGGCGAGGCGTTGCCCCACGACCTGCAGCAGCGTTGCCTCGAGCGCCTGGACGTCAAGCTGTACAACCTCTACGGCCCGACCGAGGCCGCTGTCGACGTGACCGCGTGGGAATGCCGCCGCGACGACCCGCACCGCATCGTCCCGATCGGCCGGCCGATCGCCAACACCCGCCTCTACATCGTCGATGCGCAGATGCAGCCCACGCCGATCGGTGTGCCCGGAGAATTGCTGATCGGCGGCACGCCGGTCGGGCGCGGCTACCACGGCGAACCCGAGCTGAGCGCCGAAAAGTTCATCGCCGACCCGTTCTCCGCCGACCCGCTCGCGCGCCTCTACCGCACCGGCGATCTCGCGCGCTACCGGCCCGACGGCAACATCGAGTTCCTCGGCCGCATCGATCACCAGATCAAGCTGCGCGGCCTGCGCATCGAACCCGGTGAAATCGAGGCCGCGCTGCGCACGCATCCGTCGGTCGACGACTGCGTCGTGATCGCGAAAACCGCAGGAGCCCGAACGTTCCTGATCGCCTATGTCGCGACCGCCGCGCCGGACATCGCCGGACTGCGCGAGTATCTGGGCGGCAAGCTCGCCGACTACATGGTGCCGTCGCAGTTCGTCGTCCTTGCATCGTTGCCGATGCTGCCCAACGGCAAGATCAACCGCAAGGCGCTGCCCGCGCCGGCCGACGGGGTCAACATGGTCAACGTGGCCCAGCCGCACGCGCCCGCCGTCACGCCCCGGGAAATCCTGCTGGCGTCGATCTGGCAAGACGTGCTGCAGCTGCCTGCCGTCGGCATCCACGACAATTTCTTCGAACTCGGCGGCGACTCCATCCTGAGCATCCAGGTGATCGCGCGCGTCAATCAGGCGGGGCTGCGCGTGACGGCGAAGCAGCTGTTCCAGCATCAGACGATCGCGCAGCTGGCCGCCGCGCCCGAGGAGCGGGCAGCCTACGTGCCGACCCTGAGCCCGCTGGGCGATGCGCCGCTCACGCCGGTGCAGCACTGGTTCTTCGACCAGGAGATCGACGCGCCGTCGCACTTCAATCAAACGGTCCTGATCCAGGTGCCGGCGGATCTCGACGCATCGCGGCTCGCCGACGCGTTCCGGCAAGTCTACGAACATCACGACGCGTTGCGACTGCGTTTCTTGCACGATGCGGGCCGCTGGACCCAGCACGTCGTCGCCGGCGGCGAGATGCCGGTGCTCTTTGCGAAACAGGTGATTGCCGGCGACGCCGGCGAGCGCCTGGCGGCGATGCGCGCCGCCGCCGCTGACGCGGAGCGCGGCATCGACATCACGCATGGCCCGTTGCTGGCCGCCCGGCTCTTCTGCGTGGCCGGCGAACCGCTCGCCCGCCTGTTCGTGTCGATCCATCACCTGGCGGTGGACGGCGTGTCGTGGCGCGTGCTCCTCGAGGACTTGCATGCCGCCTACCACGGCCAGCCGTTGCCCGCGAAGACGACGTCGTTCCGCGAATGGGCGCTGCATCTGCAGCAACGGGCCCGGTCGCCCGCCATCGGTGACGAAGCGCGACAGTGGCAAGCGCTCCTCGCGCAGCCCGTCGAGCCGATGCCGCTTGACTATCCGGCCGCAGGTGCGCCCAACAACGCGGTCGGCGACGCGTCGTCCGTTTCATTCGAGCTGGACGAAGCCGACACCACCGCGTTGCTGCGCCGGCTGCCACGGGCCTATGACACCCGCATCAACGACGTGCTGCTCATCGCGCTCGCGCAAGCCTGCAGCATGGTCACGGGCAACGCCCGCACGCGGATCGATCTCGAGAGTCACGGCCGTCACGTGGCGGATGCGCCGCTCGACCTCACCCGGACGGTGGGCTGGTTCACGTCCATCCACCCCGTCGTGCTCGACGCCGACGCGATGCACACGCCGGAGCAAGCGCTGCGCGCCGCGCGGCAGCAGCTGCGCCGGATTCCGGCCGACGGTCTCGGTTATGCGCTGCTCCGCTACCTGAGCCCCGACGCCGCCGTGCGCGACAATCTCGCCGCGTTGCCGCAGGCCGATATCCTCTTCAACTATCACGGGCAGCTCGATACCGTGTTGCAGCAATCCGACGGCTGGCGCCCGGCGGCCGAAGACCTCGGTTCGCTGCGCGCCGGGCGGTCGCAGCGCACGCACGCGTTCGAGATCGTCGCCGCCGTGGTCGACGGCAAGCTTCAGGTGGACTGGCGCTACGGCGAGCGGCTCCACCGGCGGCAGACGGTCGAGAACCTGGCCGCGCACTTCAGGGACCGGTTGCTCGACTTCGCGGCGTCGGTCCCCGACACCGCAGCCGACGACATCGACGACAGCTACCCGCTCTCGTCGCTGCAGCAGGGCATCCTGTTCCATTCGCTGTACGACCTGGATCCTGCCGCCTATTTCCAGCAGTTCAGCTTCGTCGTCAGCGGCCCGCTCCAGGTGCCGGCGCTCCGGCAGGCGTGGGCCCATGCGCTCGCGCGCCATGCCGTGCTGCGCACCGCGTTCGCGTGGGCCGATCGCGAGCAGCCCGTCCAGACCGTGCTGCACACGGTCGAGCTGCCGTGGACAGTGCTTGACTGGCGGCACCGCGATGCGTCCCACCGTGCGCAGGACTTCGATACGTTCCTCGCCGACGACCGCAAGCGCGGCTTCGATCTGCAGCGGGCGCCGCTGTTCCGCTGCACGCTGATCCAGGAAACGGACACGCGCCATCGCTTCTGCTGGAGCGCGCACCACATCATCCTCGACGGCTGGAGCACCGCGACCCTGATGAAGGAGGTGTTCGACGACTACCTGTCGCTCGCCCGCACCGGCACGCCTGCGGTCGCGGCGTCGGCGCCGGGATACCGCGCGTACATCGACTGGCTCGCGCGCCATCCGCGCGCCGCCGACGAAGCCTGGTGGCGCGCCGAGCTGGCCGGCTTCCGTGCCGCCACGCCGATCGCGGCCAGCCCGGCCCGGCAGACGACCGGCGACGCCGCGCGGCAGGACAAGCGCCGAACCCAGCAATTCCTGCTGGACGAGGCGCTGACCGAGCGGCTGCACGCGCTCACGCGCACGCATCGCGTCACCCTCAACGTGCTGATCCGCGCGGTCTGGGCGTTGGTGCTGCGGCGCCACGCCGGAACGGACGACGTCGTCTTCGGCGTCACCGTGTCCGGTCGGCCGCCGCTGCTCGACGGCGTCGAGTCGATCGTGGGGCTGTTCATCAACACGCTGCCGCTGCGCCTGCGTATCGCGCCGGAGCGGCCCTTCATCGAATGGCTGGCAGAGGTTCACGCGGCCCAAACGGCGATGGAGCCGCATTCGTACAGCTCGCTGGTCGACATCCAGTCGTGGAGCGAAGTGCCCGCCCGCGACAGCCTGTTCGACAGCCTGCTGGTTTTCGAGAACTTCCCGGTTGCCGCCGCCCCCGATCTCGGGCCGGACGACATCGAGATCCTCGACACCCGCGCGTTCGCGGAATCGAACTACCCGCTGACCCTCACCGTACACCCGGACGCGCGCATCGGCTTCCATATTTCGCACGATGCGCACCGCGTCGCGCCGGATGTCGTGCGGCAGATGCTCGACACCCTGCGCGCGTTGCTGGAACGATTCGCCGACGACCCGACCCGGCTGACCGGCCAGCTCGCCGATCCGCCGGCCGCCGACGGCCAGCCGGGCGCGCCGCGCGGGGCAGCCGGGCCGACGATCGAAGCCGCCGCCGGTGCGGCCACGACGGCACGCGCCGTCGCGCCCACCGCGGACGAACGCACGTTGCTGGAGATCTGGCAGCGGATCTTCAAACGGGACGACATCGCGGTCACCGACAACTATTTCGACCTCGGCGGCCACTCGATCATCGCGATCCAGCTGATGGCCCATGTCGAGAAGGCGTTCGATCGCCGGCTGCCGATTTCCTGTCTCTTCGAGAATCCGACGATCGAGAAACTGGCGGCGGCGCTCGCCGCGAAAGAACCGTCCGCGCCTGCCGGCGGACTCGTGCCGATTCGCGACGGCGGCCCCGCCGCGCCGCTCTTCCTGCTGCCGGGCGCCGGCGGGAACGTGGTCTACTTCCATCCGCTCGCGCACCACCTGAGCGGCGCCCACGCGATTCACGGGCTGGAAGCGCTCGGCCTCGACGGCGCGTGCGAGCCGCTCACCCGCGTGGAAGACATCGCGACCCGTCATGTCGAACGCATCTGGCCGCTGGTGGGCGCGGGTCCGTACTACCTCGCGGGCCATTCGTTCGGCGCGCACGTGGCGCTGGAGATGAGCCGGCAACTGGTCGCCAAGGGCGCCGACGTGAAGCTGCTGGCGATCCTCGACGCGTCCGCGCCCATCGACAGCCCGGCCGCCATGTACTGGCAGGACTGGGACGACACCGAATGGCTGGTCGCGATCGCCCACGAAATCGGCACCTTCCTCGGCGCCGACCTCCAGGTGACGCGAGCCGACCTCGTCCCGCTCGATCCCGACGGCCAGGCCGACTTGATCCTCGCGCGGATCGGCGACCGCGGCAGCTGGTTCGCGGACGCCGGGCCCGACCGCCTGCGCGCGTACCTGCGCGTCTATCAGGCCAACTTCAAGTCGCACTACGCGCCGCACGCCACGCCGCTGCCCGTGCCGATCGCGTTGTTCCGCAGCACCGAGCACGATCCCGACGACTACGCGCCGTCGCCCGAGATCGCGCAGCTTCGCCTGGACCCGGCCTGGGGATGGTCCCGCTTCTCGACGCTCCCCGTCGCGGTGACGGACGTCCCCGGCGACCACCTGACCATGCTGCTCGATCCGCATGCCGGCGCCCTCGCCGCCCATGTCAATTCGTTCCTGGAAAAACAACCCTCATGAAACTGAAATCAACGCCGACGATCGACAACACTTTCGCCCGCAAGGTCTGCATCAACCTGGACCGGCGTCCCGACCGCTGGGAAGCGATGCAACGAAAATTCGCAGAGCAGAACATCCTCACGGTGGAACGGCTGTCCGCCGTCGATGCAAAACAGGTGAGCGTGCCGGAATCGTTGAGCCACATGCGTCCGCAGGACTACGGCTGCACGATGAGCCATCTCGCCGCGGTGAAACAGGCGAAGGCCGCCGGCGCGAGCGAAGTCCTGATCTTCGAGGACGACGCGTTCTTCGACGCCGAGTTCGCCGCGCGCTTCCCCGAGTTCATCGCGCAAGTGCCGGACGACTGGCACATGCTGTTCCTGGGCGCGTATCACTTCACGCCGCCCATTCCCGTCGCGCCGAACATCGTCAAGGCCGTGGAGACGCTCACCGCGCACGCGTACGTCGTCAGGGACTCGCTTTACGACGCGTTCATCGCGATCAACGAAAACCCGCCGGCGATCAACGACCGCAACAACCTCGTGCTGCAGCAGACGTTCAATTGCTACTGCTTCGAGCCGAACCTGGTCGGACAGGAGTCCGGCTACTCCGACATCATGGACGAAGTGATGCCGGAAAAGCCGCTGACCTATTCGATGCCCATTCCGGACGGCTGGTGACGCCTGCCGCCCCGTGCTCGCCGCGAACCCTCACTCGACAGGCCATTGAACCTCATGCAAACCACCACCGTTGACCTCGAAGCGGCGTTCGTACAGGCCGCGCTGGATGCGCTTCACCGGGACTGCAAGCTCGGCGACGCGATTTCACTGGCTTACGGGAAATGCGAATCGACCGCCGGCGTGATCGACCTGATTTTTCCGTTGATCACGAAGAAACTGCGGATCGACTACATCCTCATGTACAGCATCGAAAGCAATCCCCGCACGCTCCTGCAATTTCTTCGGCAGGTCGAGTCGCGGCTGGCACGGAACGAAAACTGGACGGCCGCGTCGGTCGAGGCCGCGTTGCGGAGCGTGGCCGATTCAACCGACAGCGTCGGCTGGGCGCGTGCGCAGCGCCTGCTGAAGTGCTGCATCCTGTTTTCCGATTCGCCGCTGGGCATCGTGGAAAGCATCACGTTCCTGGGCCAGCACGAAACCTCGTCGAGGTTGAGATCAGCGGCAAGCAATGTCGAACTCAGCCACCTGATCAACTGAGACCTATGGGCCATTCATGGATTCCGCTCAAAGCAAATCGCCGCCCTGGCATTCCGCCGTCACCCTGATGTGGCGCAGTCATCCCTGGCTGACGCTGGGCACGGTCCTGACGGGCCTCGTCAGCGGCATCGCGTCGATCGTGGGCGTCGGGTTGATCAGCACCGTGCTGCACGACCCGTCCGATCGACGGACGCTGCTGCTGATGTTCATTGCGGTGAACGTCATCGCGGTGGTCTGCAGGAGCGGCGCGGCCGTGATGCCGTCCTATGCATGCATGAAGGTCATGACGAGATTGCGCGTCAACCTGTGCAAAAGGATCCTGGCGACCCCGCTCGATGAAATCGATCGACGCGGCGCCCCCCATGTGCTGACCATGCTGACGCAGGACATTCCGCAACTGAGCCAGACGCTGCTCACCATCCCGACGATCATCGTTCAATCCGTCGTGCTGATCTGCAGCATCGTCTATCTCGCCTATCTCTCGTGGATCGTTTTCGCGTCGACGATGATCCTGACCCTCGTCGGCCTCGTGCTTTACCTGTTCTTCTATCGGAAGGCGGTCAATTTCACGGAGCGGGTTCGCGATGAATTCGTCCAGTTCAACGAATACACGCATGGCCTCGTGTTCGGCATCAAGGAGCTCAAGCTCAACCGGGCGAGACGCCGCTGGTTCACCCGGGCCGCGATCGAACTGTCATCGAAGCGCGTGGCGGGATTCAATTACATCGAACGCTTCTGGTTCATGAGCGGCGACAGCATCGGCCAGATCACCGTCGCGGTCCTGCTCGGCTTCCTGTTGTTCGGCGTGCCTTCGCTCGGCGTCGTGGATCCGTCCGTCCTCACGGCGAGCATTCTGGCCGTGCTCTACATGATGGGTCCCTTGACCATGCTGATCAATATCCTGCCGGTGGTGGCCGAAGGCAAGACCGCGCTCGCCCGGCTGGCGGAATTCGGTTTCCTGATCGATGACACGCAGGACGCACGCAATGAGCCGCCCGTTCCGGGCACCGTGGCATCCCCATCGCCGAAGTCATGGAAGGTCATCGAGTTGAACGAGGTGACGATGAACTACCGCGACAATGAATCGTCGGCCGACTTCGTGCTCGGCCCCATCAACATGACGATTCATGCCGGAGAACTCGTCTATGTGATCGGCGGCAACGGCAGCGGCAAGAGCACGTTGGGCAAGGTCCTCAGCGGCCTCTATGCACCGACCGGCGGCACCATTTCGCTCGACGGAAAAGTCATCGACGACGATGCCCGGGAACGCTACCGCAACCTGTTTTCCGCCGTATTCACCGATTTCCATTTGTTCAATCGCATCATCGGGCCGGATCGGGGCAATGACAGCATCGAGCTTGCCCGGAAGTACCTCGACACCCTGAAGCTGGCGGACAAGATCGAGATTTCCGGCCGCACCTACTCGACCACCCGGGCGCTCTCGACCGGGCAACGCAAGCGCCTGGCGCTGCTTTGCGCGTACATCGAGGATCGTCCGATTTACATCCTGGACGAATGGGCCGCCGATCAGGATCCGGTCTTCAAGCGATTTTTCTATGAGGTGCTGGTTCCCGACCTGAAATCCCGCGGGAAATGCGTCGTCATCATTACCCACGACGATCAGTACTTCAAGCTGGCGGACCGGGTCATTCGCCTCGATAGCGGCCGCATCTTCTCCGATACGGCCGTGTGCGCCGTCCCGGCCGAAGCCGCCGGATGAGCCGCGATCCTGATGGGGACGCGATGCGCGCCGTCCGTCGCAGACGGGCGGAACGCTCGCCGTGCGCCGTACCGGATTCGACGACCGGCGATGCGTCTGTCCCGGCAAACCGTTACAGACGCATTCGCACGCGGGTGTTTAAATCACGTCGGCATCCATGCGCGCACGCGCAGCTTCAACGTCTCATCAGGAATCCTTTCATGGAGTTCAGCAGATTGTTCGCACACGTCGGCGAAGCGATCTCGAGCAGCGGGAGCCGACGTTTCCCCCGAATGATGTACAACCTGATCGCCGCGGCGGTCCCCGTCGACGAGATCCGCATTGCGGAGCTGGCGGTCGACGACTCACCTGACGGCCATCCCGCGGTGCGCAGCCTCGGCGCGGTCGGCGCGGCGCTCGCGAAAGCCGGCGTAGCCGCCGCCTGTTGCGGGCCGCAGATGCCGCCGCGCCCGGGCGCGAGCCCCCTGCACGTCGACGACACGCTCGCCGGCCACGGCCCGATCCACGCGCAGCTCGACCGCTTCATCGTCATGCAGGCGGCGGTCGTGTCGCCGCGTTACGCGCAATTCCACCTCGTGACCCGCAAGCGGGGCCACTGTTACGTGATCTCGTTGTATCGCACCTGTACGTTCGACGATTTCTCGCCGCAGGAGCGGACCTTCCTCAAGGAACTCTCGCACGTGCTGTTTCCGATCGTCGAGAGCCATGTCGCGGCGCTCGATTCGACGCCGCCGCCCGCCCAGGTGACGATCGCCGCGCCGCCGGCAACGCAATCGGGCCGGGAGCGCGTGGCGCGGCGATTCGCCGAGCGTCTGCAGCAGGCCGGCGTCAAGCTTTCGATGCGCGAGATCGAGGCCTGCACGGCGCTGTTGGCCGGCGACACGGTGCCCGCCATCGCCATGCGTTTCGCGCTGCGCGAAAGCACCGTCGAGACCTACCTGAAGCGGGCCGCCGTCAAGCTGGGCTTCAGCGGGCGCCATGGCCTGACGCGCTGGATGCTCGACGAGACGGCCGGGGCCGCGACGGAAGCGGGCGGGAACGGCATGCGAAGCGTGCGGCGCGACTACGCGTCGCCGCGCATCGGAACCTGAGGGCACGCGGCCCGTACACGCTCATCCGGCGGCACCGCGTGCGTCAGATGCGGCACGCCAGGCACTTCAGCGCGCGCGACGCCGACGCAGGCGCAGGCGACGCGCGAAACTCCATGGGAAGACTGCCGCCGGTTTCCATCTCGCATCGGACGTCGGCAATCTAGCCGACGCCGCAACCCGCGCTGCCGCCCCCGGTGACATCGTCGTCATCGCCCTCGCCGACGCGCGTCGACGCAGGCCCGCGCGGCAGCGATCCCGGCCAGCCGGCCGGCGGCGTGCGTCGCACGTCGGCGGCATGTCGGCGTCACGCCGCCGACGCGCACGGGACGGAATCGTCGATCATCCATTTCGTGAGCCCGTGCCGGCCGCTGATGCCGAGCTTCACCGCGGCGCGCTTGATGTACGTCTCGATCGTGCTCTCCTTCACGCCGAGCTCGCCGGCCATTTCGCGCAGCATCTTGCCCGCGAGCAGGCCGAGGCACACTTCGTTTTCACGCGCCGACAGCACGACCCGCGCGCGCGCGAGCCGCGATTCGAACTCATGGCGCAGCGCGTCGACGCCGGGCAAGCCTGCCGTCGCACCGGGCGCCGTCACGCATTCGAGCGTGCCGTGCCGACGCGTCGACGCATGCCACTCGACGAGCGGCAGCAGCGTATCGGCGAAATTCTTCAGGAACGACATCTCCTGCAACGAGAAGTCGCGATGCGATGCCGTGCGATGCAGCGAGATCACGTAGCGCCGATTCGCCTTGCCCGACACGAGATGGCACTGAAATCCGCCGCCCGGCCCGCGCGGCGGCGCGACGTCGCCGCCATTGCCACGCCGCAACAGCGGATTGATGTGAATGAGCTGCCGGTCGCAGGCCGCCAGGATCCGGTTCAACGGCGGATGCGCGGCCGGTTCCCGCTCGCCGTGCGCGGCCGGCGCGCCGCGCCCGTCGCCGCCCGGCGCGCCGAACGCGCCGAGCGATTGCACGTGGACGACTTCGCCCGCCGGCTCGTCGAGCGTCCATTCAGTCATCCGGGTGATCGCGAGCGGAATCGATTCGACCAGCAATGCATGCATGTCGGATGCGAACCGCTCACTGCCGGCGCTCGAAATCACCTTCCCGAGCTTCGCGAACATCTGACTCTCCTTGTTGTGCGTGCTTGAGGACCTGGCGCCACGCCGGCGCGCGCGAGCCGGCACGGTTGGCGCGGCGCGCGTCGGGTCGCGCTGTGTCGCACGCGTTCTCAGGCGGGCAACGCGCGCCGCCGGCGCGCGATCCGGAACACGCCATGCGCGTACGAACGATCGTCAGGCACGGCGAGCGCCGCCGCGTCACCGACGATCGAACCGACCGATGACGAACGGGAAACCGGCACGATGTTTCCACCGTATCGGACCGCGCGCGGCGATGGGCGTCGCATCGATGGACGTTCATGACGGGCGACGCTGCCAGCAGCCGAAACGTCCATTTCGGTCGATGCGCGTGGCGGGACGAAAACGCGCCGCCGCCGGACGTGCTGAAGACCTGAATCGGACAACCCGGCGCCGGCTCGACGCAGGCGCGCTCCCGGCGAATTCAACGAAAAATCGCGATCAAAAAGCGAAACGATTCTTTCCATTGAATTTGGTCCATGTATATCCCAGCCGCGTATGATAGCGATGATTTAAGACATTTGCAGTTAACCCGACATCCATTTTTTTAAAACCACATCGCCCGCTAACCGGAAATCGATCAATCCGCAAGCCACTCATCGGCACTATTATCAACGCACGAATAAATCAATCTCCGTTTACCACGAACTTTGGTAATAATCGCCCCGGCGACGCATACCACGAATTTTCATCCGGAAGCGCCATTCGAGAGAGGAATTGTTGGATTTCAACCGTACCCTGCTTATCGATCTGGTTTCAAGTCATATCTTCCGGACGTTATTTCGATTCGCTCAACAATCGATTCAATATACGCGGCGGCGAAGCATAATTTCCGCTCCAAGCCCACGGTTGCGGGCCTCCGAGACCGGCGTTGCAAAATACCCACAAAGGACGAAGCCATTTTCCGTCATAAAATTTCCATATTAAATGACTCGAAATTCGTCAACTCCGCGGCTTGTCACCCGATAGATAAATTGTTACGCTTTCGACCGAAATATACGACACACCTTCAATCAACCTTGAATTGCGGCCGGGTTTATTTAAAAAATCGAAACATGGCGATTAATATTCACGTGAAGTCATCTTTTATCGATCGCCACGGCTAGCGCTTCGCCGCACGCGATTCCGTCGAATTTCCCTATCCGCTTGTCGACAGAACAGGCCGACGGTCAATTGCAGCAATCTCCCGGCGGCTTTTCGATTTCCTTTTAGACGCCCGTGGTGATGCGCGGCCGCGCATTGCCGAACGCATCGTTATTTTTCAATCCTGCCCGACCCGAGCGCGACGCTTCCCGAGCGTCACGCCTGCATCGATTGCCACACCAGTCTCAACGCGTCATTTGTCGTCTTTCCAATCTTCAAAACAATGCCGAAAAATTGGAGCACACCATGAGTCACGACTTCCGAGACGAACCTGCGCCGCGTCGCGCCTTCCTGGCCGACATGGCGAAGCTCGCGGCGGCCGGCATCGTCACCGGCTGGACACCGCTCTACCAGATCGCGGCGCATGCGCGGACAGCCGGCGACACACCGCCCGGCTTCCCGGCCGACATCCCGCTTTACAAGCAGGCGTTCCAGAACTGGAGCGGCGAGATCGCCGTGCAGGACGTATGGACCGCCGCGCCGCGCTCCGCCGACGACGTCGTCGCGACCGTCAACTGGGCGCGCGCGAACGGCTACCGGATACGCCCGCGCGGCTACATGCACAACTGGTCGCCGCTGACGCTGGACCCGGGCGCCGGCGCCGCGAACCTCGTGCTGCTCGATACGACGAAGTCGCTGACGGCCGTCGCCGTCGACACGTCCGCACGTCCGGCGCGCGTCACCGCCCAGACAGGCGTCTCGCTGGAGTCGTTGCTCGCGACGCTCGAGCAATATGGCCTCGGCGTGATTGCCGCGCCGGCACCGGGCGACATCACGCTCGGCGGCGCGCTCGCGATCGATGCACACGGCACCGCCGTGCCGACGGCCGGTGAAACCCTGCAGCCGGGCCATACCTGGGGCTCGCTGAGCAATCTCGTGGTCGCGCTCACCGCGGTCGTATTCGATCCGGCCCGGCAGCAATACGTGCTGCGCCGGTTCGAGCGCGGCGATCCCGAGATCGGCGCGTTCCTCGCGCACATCGGGCGGGCGTTCGTCGTCGAAGTCACGCTGACGGCCGGCCCGAACCAGCGGCTGCGCTGCCAGAGCTACGTCGATATTCCGGCATCCGAACTGTTTGCGCCGGCCGGCTCGACGGGCCGCACGATCGCGTCGTTTCTCGATCGCTCGGGCCGGGTGGAAGCCATCTGGTTCCCGTTCACGACCAATCCGTGGCTCAAGGTCTGGACGCCGACGCCCAGCAAGCCGCTCCTGTCGCGCGCCGTCACGCAGCCGTACAACTACCCGTTCTCCGATTCGATCTCGCAGACCATCTCGGATCTCGTCAAGCGGATCGTGATCGGCGGCGAAGGCGCGTTGACGCCGCTGTTCGGCCAGACGCAGCTCGCCATCACGACGGCCGGTCTCGCACTCACGCTCAGCGGGGATATCTGGGGCTGGTCGCGCACCGTGCTGCAGTACATCCGGCCGACGACGCTGCGCGTCACCGCGAACGGCTACGCGGTACTGGCGCGGCGCGCCGACGTGCAGCGCGTGATCAGCGAATTCGTGCAGTTCTATCAGAACCGCGTCGACGCGTACAAGGCGCGCAACGCGTATCCGATGAACGGTCCCGTCGAGATCCGCGTCACCGGTCTCGACAAGCCGGCCGATGCCGGCGCGGGTGCGGTCGTGCCGGCGTTGTCCGCGCTCAAGCCGCGCCCCGACCGGCCGGAATGGGATACCGCCGTGTGGTTCGACATCCTGACGTTACCGGGCACGCCGGGCGCCGATCGCTTCTATCGCGAGATCGAGCAATGGATGCTCGCGAACTACACCGGCTCGTATGCGACGGTGCGCCCCGAATGGTCGAAGGGCTGGGCCTATACCGACACGGCCGCCTGGCAGGACGACACGATGCTCACCACCACGATTCCGAACCTGCATCGTGAAGGCCAGCCGGCGTCGAGCAGCTGGGATACGGCGCGCGCGACCCTCGAACGCTACGACCCGCACCGGATCTTCCGGTCGCCGCTGCTCGACCGGCTGATGCCGTAGGGAGCCCGGCGGAAGCCGGCTGCCATGGCCGCCACGGAACGGATGACGATGCGCGAACCGTGCAGGTTCGCCAGGTCATTCAGGATGTGGCGGCCGGCAGGCTGGAACCGTGGCGAGCGGCGGCGCGGCTGAATCGACGACCCGACAGGCTCGCCTGCGGATCGCCAGGCCGCGGCGGGAGCACGGCCTCCAAGCGCTCCGGCCAATGCACGACTGTCGAAGCGATTGCCGGATGCGGCGCGTGATTCGACAACGGCTCCGCGCAAAACCGCGTCGGCACCCCTGTCACACTGCCATCGGTCGATCGTCAAAAGGCGACCGGTCGCCCGCAACCAGTCGCCCCTCCCCGCCTTACGCCGCGGCCGCTTCCGCCCACGGCGGCCGGAAATCCAGCCCGAGATGCTGGCTGATCGCGGCGTCGAGCCGCTCCACCGCGTCCCGCTCGATACGCGTGATGCCCGGATGCCAGATGTCGACGAGCAGGCAAACCCGCGGCTCGTTGCTGTCGTTCCAGCTCTCATGCTCGAACGTATCGTCGAAAATGATCGCGCGCCCGTCCGGCCACTCGCGAATCTCGTCGCCGACGCGCAGCCGCGAGCCGCGCGGCACGATCAGCGGAAGCTGGCAGGTCAGCTTGAGATTCGTCGTGTCCGTATGCGGCGGAATCCGCGTCCCGCCCTGGATCACCGAAAAGATGAAGGCGCCGCTCGGGCTGAGGGAGTCCTGCACCTGCCGCATCAGCGCCGCGGTGCGCGGGCAGCGGCGGCAATTCTCCTCGACCTCGGGCTCGCCCTTGCGCCTGAAATAGAACGACCCCCAGTCGTTGCGCCGGATCGATTCGAAACGCCCTGCCACCTGCTCTTCGTACGGCAGCAGCATCGGCGTGGTCACCTGGGCGAGAAACTCCTCGCGCAGCACGTCGACCGACGCCTCGAGCGTCGACGTGAACGCCTCGAGCGCCGGATAATCGGACGCCTCGTACCACGGCTTGCCGTCCAGCCCCGGGAAATAGAACAACAGCGGCCGCTGATGTTTCGGCAACGCGGGCAGCGGAACCCGCCCCGTGTTGATGTCGACGAACTCGATCACGCGTTCGAGCTCCGCTGTCCCGTACTGCGACACGAGCGCCTCCAGCGTCTCGTGAATCGCGATGCGCATCTCCTGTTTCAAAGTCGATCTCCTTGGCTATCGTGGGGTGACAAACAACAAAATTGCCGCTTCCGCATGACGCATCACACATGAATCGAAACGGTGCGCCCGGCCTACGCGCGCGCCGTCGTCTTCGCCTCCTCCATCGGGTCGGCGGCCCAGCCGCCGATCGACGCGCCGTACCCGGCGGCCGCCGCGACCAGCACGCCGACGCCGCACCACACCGCCTGCACGCCCCACTGGCTGACCAGGTAGCCGAGCAGGATCGACGCGATCATGCTGCCGAGCTGGAACACCAGCGAAAAGAACGAGACGGCGCGCGATCGCAACGCATCGGGCGTCCGGTGATGCAGCACCGCGTTGACCACGGCGCCGGCGATGCCGAGGAACAGCGCGACCCCGCTCAGCACGGCGCCGAACGCGACCACGTGATTCGCCCAGCGCGTCAGCACGAGGCTCGCGGCGAGCCCGGCGAACGGCAGCGACACGGCAAGCGCCGGCCGTGCGGCGCAATGCTTCATCACGCGATACGACACCCAGCCGCCCGCGCCCTTGACGACCAGCATCAGCGTGAGGAACAGGCCGAACGCCCAGGTCGCGCCATGCATCGGCACGAGCGTCTTCAGCACCACCGGCCAGTAGCTCTCCAGCACCGACACGACGCCGCCGAGCAGCATGCAGAGCAGGATCAGCGGCCGCACCGCGCCGCCGTGCCACGCGAAGCGCACCAGTTCGCGCAGGTCGTCGCGCATCCGGCCGGCCGGCGCGGCCTCGGGTGGCGCCTGCTCCGCCTCGGCGAAAAACCACGATGTCAGGCCCAGCAGCACGATGAACAGGCCGCCTGCGAGCGCCAGGCCGATCCGGTACGGGTTGTCGAACAGCCGGCTGCCGATCAGGTCCGGGAGCACGCCGCCGACCAGCGACATGCTCGCCAGCCCGAGCGCGGAGGCCAGCTCCGCGCGGCCGAGAAAATAAGGAATCCGGTTCGTCTCGCCGTGCTCGCGCAGCAGGCCGACATACCACGCGTCGACGGTGCCGGAACTCATCGCGCGCGCGACGCCGAAGCTCGCCGCGGCGAGGTACAGCACCGGCTTCTGGCTGAAGCACAGCATCAGCGCGCAGCCGATGCTGTTCATCAGCAGCGAGACGCGATAGGTCCGGATCCGGCCCACGCGGTCGGCCATCGCGCCGAACGGCAGTTCCAGCGCGATGGTCGACAGGCTGAACACCGCCGCGTAAAGCCCGATCTCGAACAGCGTGAAATGGCTGTGCAGCAGGAACAACGTGACGACCGGCAGCACGAGGCCGAAGGTGCCCCACAACGCCGCCTGCTGCAGGCAGTACCGCAGGTGGACGGTCATCGGCCGTCCTTGCCGCCGGACTCGAGCAGGAGGTACTCGCCGTCTTCCGAGCTGCCGGCGCCGATCTCGACGAAGCCGCACGCGGCATAGAACGCCAGCGCCGGCACGTTGGCGCGCAGGCACTTGAGCCGGTAACGCGTGGCCGGCCAGCCCGGCAACGCGCGCAGCAGCGCCCGGCCGATGCCGCTCCGGTGGTGCGACCGGTGCACGTGCAGGTGATGGATGAAATGGTCGGGCTCCCAGACCGACACGAAGCCGGCGAGTCGCCCGCGGTCGTCCTCGGCGACCCTCAGCCGTTCGCCTTCCGTCTGGGCCTCGAAATCGGCCAGCTGGAACGCGCCGGCCGGCTGCCAGACGAAGGTCTCGCTGCGCGAGCGCAGGAACAGTTCGCACAGGGCCCGCGTATCGGCGGCCACGGCGTCACGTACGATGATCTTCATGATGCGCTTACCTCGCGGCAGTCGTGGTTGCCGGGCCCGTACAGCCCGGCAGGCTCGCCATCACGTCGGCGACGAAACGTTCGGTATCCCAACTGTGGTCCACCGTCGCGCCCAGCCGCGTGATGACCGCGCGGCACGACGGCACGATCACCACCAGCTGGTGATTGAAGCCGTCCATCATCATCAGGTCCGCCGGCAGCGACGGAAACCGGCGCGCGGCGCCGACGCCGGCGTTCAGCCACAGATGCGCGCCGAGCCGGCCGTCGTGCCGCGCCGCCTGGGGCGTCGCCATGAAGCGCACCCAGTCCGGCTCGACGATGCGCGTGCCGCGCCACACGCCTTGCTGCAGGATCAACTGGCCGAGCTTCGACCAGTCCCGCGCCGACGCCAGCATGTAGCTGCCGCCGACCAGCGTGCCCGACGCGTCGGGCTCCATCATCGCGGTGCGGATGCCGAGCGGCTCGAACAGCCGCGCCCGCGCGAACGGCACGATGTCGAGCGGCCGCGGCGAGATCGCGCGCGCGACGATCTTCGCGACCAGCACGCTGCCGCCGCTCTGGTAGTCCACCTCGCGGCCGGGCGCGACCTTCAGCGGCCGGCTCGCGACGAAGCGCGCCATGTCGGTCGACTGGTACAGCATCTTCGTCGTGTCCGAGCCGGGCAGATAGCCTTCCTGGTAATCCAGCCCGCTCGTCCATTGCAGCAGGTTGCGCAACTGGATCGCCTGGCGCGGATCGCCGGGTTGCGCCCAGTCGTCCAGCAGGTGATCCTGCGTGAGCGTCAGCTTGCCGTCGCGGGCCAGCACGCCCGCCAGCAACGCGGTGACGCTTTTCGTCATCGACCAGCCGAGCAACGGGGTGTCGGCCGTGACGCCCGGCGCGTACCGCTCGCCGACGAGCTTGCCGTCCTGCCGCACGACCACGGCCAGCGTGTTGCGCAGCGACGCGGGCGACGGCTCCGCCATCGCGCGATCCAGCACGGCGCTCAGCGCCGGCAGCGGATCGGCCGGCGCGACATCGTCGGCGTTGCCGTAGTGGTCGACGTAGCCGGCATCGGCCACGGCGGGCGGCAGCGCGAGGCCGCGGCCATCCGCGCGCAATGCGTCGATCGCGCCGGCCGGCGCGATCGTGCAGCCGAGGCCCGGCCGGTACAGCGCGACCGTCGAACGCAACACGCCGAGCCCGGCGGCCTCGACGGTCTGTCGCGCACGGTCGATCCGGTACGTGACGAAGTTGAACAACGGATTGATCGGCTTGACTTCGCGCGCGAACAGCGCACGTGCATCGCCGTCGCCGCCGGCGAGCGCGCGCACGCACAGGTAGTGCGACGCGTAGCCGGTGGCGGCGGGCAGCGCCCAATACAGCAGGCCCGCGGCGATCACCAGCAACAGCACGGCCGTGGCGGCGAGCATCTTGAAGGCGGCAGCGACACGGGACGGATGACGATCCGGCATGGGAGTGGGTTCCTGGTTCGACGATTCGACGAGACGAGACGAGACGAGACGACACGAAACGATGCGGGCGGCCGCGCGGCCGCCCACGCTCAGAGGATGATTTCCTTCTTCAGGTACAGCCGCTCGGACTGGATGTCGTGCGCGTGACAGCGGGCGATCAGCTTGTCCGATTCGACGATCGGCAGCGACGTCGGCGCGTATTCGATGCTGGAGATGAACTTGAGCCACGGCTCCGCGCCCATCGCATAGACGAACACCTGGCGCGGCGCGAAGCACTCGACCAGCGGCCACGCGCGCGCGCAGTCGGAGCCGTTCAACCGGCGGTTCTGGTCGAACTGCCGCCCGAGCGGCTCGTTCAGCAGCGCGCCGTACAGCCAGGACATCGGCGCGCCTTCGCATTCCATGCCGATGAACAGCGTGCCGATCCGGCCGATGCGCTGCGCGATACGCTGGTACAGCTCCGGCTGCAGGTTGTTCGAGTCGGCCGCGAACAGCATGCTCTTGCCGTCCACCTTCAGCGCGAACGCCATCTTCGCGGCGATATGCAGATCGCCGTGCTCGCCGAGGAACGGCAAAGCCACGATCTCGCCGCCCGGCACGGGCACGCTGTCCAGCTCGCCGACCTCGACCACCCGCTCGAACCCGCACGCCTCGAGCGCGAGCCGGATCGACGGGTCCTGCAGGAACCCGCCGTGGCTGCGCGGCACCACCAGCGTGCCGATCCGGTGCCGCAGCTGCAGCAGGCTCTCGAGCACGATGTGATCCTGGTGGTTGTGGGTCAGCAGCACGTAGTCGATGCGCTCGGGCAGATCCGCGAACGTGAACGGATCGTCGCCCTGGCCGAGCGGATAGCCGACGATCGGATCGGTCAGCAGCGAAAATTCCGCGGTTTCGACCAGCACCGTCGCATGGTTGAAGTAGCGCACCCGCACCGGCTGCCCCGCACGCGCCGGCGCCGACGGCGGGCGCGGCGGCGGCGCGTCGGTAAACCACGTTTCGAGCGCCGCGCGCCGCTCGGCACCGCCCTCCGCGTGAACCAGCAGGCGATCGATCAGGTCCGGCGCGGCGCCCGCGTGGCGGGCCGCGAACAGTTCGTCGTACAGCACGTCGCGGAATGGCAGGCGGATCTGCACCATGTGCTCGTCGGGAAAGCGCGGCGTGCTGAGCATGAAGCTCCGGTCGTCGCTGGTCGCGAGGAAGCCGTTCACGCTCTGCAGCGCGTCGAGATAGCCGGCGCTGTCGTACAGCAGCCGCTCGAACAGCCGGTACGACGCGTGGCCGCGCAGGTCGTAGCCCAGCTCGACGACACCCTTCAACGGCTCGGGCACCCGCGCATACAGCGGCGACAGCGTGTCGCCGCCCCCTTCCCGCGCGAGCAGCTCGTCGAGCTCGCGCAGCGCGTCCGCCAGCGCCAGCAGCGGCGCGGCGCGCGTGCGGGTGTCGCGGATCAGCGCGTCGACCGCCGGCACGAGCTCCCGGCCGCCGTTGAGGAACGGCCCGCCGGCCATCTTCGCGGCGGAACGCCGGTGCAGCTCGGGTGCGCGGATGAAGGATTCCATGATGCGCAGGTGCACCTGCTTCATCACCAGCGCGCAGGTCGCCGGCTGCAGCAGGAACGTCCACGCATACCACTGATTGACCAGCGGTTCGAAGACGACGTTCGGTTTCAGGTAGATCGGGGTCATGTCAGGAATGATCGTGTTCGACTACGGGAACGGCGGCGTCGGCGACGAGCGCGAGCGCAGCCTCCATGTGCTCGCGCCACCGGCGCAGCAACCGTTCGGCGGTGGCGCGCGTGTGCACGGTGTCGCTGTAACGGCACTCGAACGTGAGTTCGCCGTCGCCCGCGACGCAGACGAGGTTCAGCAGGTGCGAACGTTGGTCGGTCGCCGCGCGGTCCGCGCCCACCGCCTCGGGCGCGGCGGAGAACCACGCGGAAGGGCGCGCGGCGGCCGCCGAGACGAAATCGACGCTGACCTGCGGCTGCACGCAGCGCCGCCACGCGTCGGCATCGACGCCGGCGGGCGGCGGCACGTCCGCGCCGCCCAGCGCGGCCGGCGGCAGCGCGGCGAGCGCCGCCTCCCATGCGCGCAGCGCGGCGACGCCCGGCGCGCCGGCGGGCTGCGGCAACAGCAACGGCACGTCGCAGACGAAGCAGCCGAGCGCGCGCTCGACCGCCGGCCCGTCGTCGAGCCAGTCGCGGCCGTGCCGGCCGAGATCCGCGACCACCGCGCCGCCCGCCCACTCGGTCAGCGCGCGCGCGGCCGCCGCGATGGCGACGGTGGCGGCTTTCACGCGCAGGCGCTGCGGCACGACGGTGAGCATCCGTCGCGCCGCGTCGCCCGTCAGCCGGTCGCGCACGACCTGCTGGCTGGCCTCCGCGTTGTCGCCGGGTGCCGCGTGCCGATCCCGCGGCAGCGCGACGTTGGCCGCCATCGACGCGAAGTACGCGGCGGTCTCGCCCGCCGCCCGCGCGGCGGCAATGCGCGCGTCCAGCGCACGCAGATAGGCCGGGTACGCGAGCGTCGGCGCGGCCAGTGCCGGCGCCCGGCCGTTCGCATGCGCCGCATATGCGTGGGCCAGGTCGTCCAGCAGCACCGCCCAGCCATGGCTGTCCGCCACCAGCCCGTGCACGACGAGCAGCAGCCGGTCGCCGGCCGCGCCGCACCGGTAGTGCGCGATCCGCACCAGCGGCCCGTGCGCGAGATCGAAGCCCTGCTGCAGCGTCGCGCCGTGCGCGGCGATGAAGCGGGCCGCGTCGTCCGCCGTGCCGAGGTCGTGGCTGCTGAAGCAGCGCTGCACGGCGTCCGCGTCCGCCGGCGCGATGCGGCCCGCCAGCGCGTGGGCATCGAATACGCAGCGCAGCCCCGGGTGCGCGTCGAGCAGCGAGCGGAACGCGGCCCGCAGCGCGTCGGCGTCGAGCGGCTGCGCCGCCTGAACGAGCAGCGAGCGGTTCCAGTGGTGCGCGTGCGGGCGCTGCAACACGCGCCGCTGATACGGCGTCAACGGGAACCCGGACGCGTCGTCCGCCTCCGGCCGCACCGCCAGCGGTCGCAGGCAATCGGCCAGGTCCGCGAGGGTCGAGGTCGAGAAGAAGTCCTGAGGGTCGACCGTCCAGCCCGCCCGGTTCAGTTGCGCGACGGCGCGCAACACCAGGATGGAGTCGCCGCCGAGCCCGAAGTAGTTGTCGTCCCGGCCGATCCGGTCCAGCCGCAGCACGTCGCGCAGCACCGCCAGCAGCGCGCGCAGCGGCGGCGCTTCGTCGCCGTCCGCGGCTTCGTCGGGCAGCACCGCCGTCGACACCCACTGGCGGTCGATCTTGTCACCGGACGTCTTGGGCAGCGACGGCACGATGGCCAGCGCATGCGGCACCAGGTGCGCCGGCGCCACGCGGCGCAACGCACGCAGCCGCGCGCGCGCCGCATCGCGTGGCGTGGCCGGCGCATCCGACGCGTCGGGACCCACGACGATGAACGCCTCCACGCGCGGCGCCGGCGCATCGGGCCCGCTCGACAGCCGCACCGCCGCCTCGCGCACGCCGTCCTGGTCGAGCAGCAGCGCCTCCACCTCGGCCAGGTCGACGCGAATCCCGCGCACCTTGATCTGGCGATCGCTGCGGCCGAGGTAGACCAGCGCGCCGTCCGCGTCGCGACGCACGAGGTCGCCGGTGCGATACATGCGCGCGCCCGGCTGGCCGGCGAACGGATCGGGCAGGAAGGCGGCGGCCGTCTGCCCGGGCCGGCCCGGATAGCCGCTCGCGAGCGCACTGCCGCCCAGGTAGAGCTCGCCGCGGCACAGCGGCGGCACCGGTTGCAGGTGCGCGTCGAGCACATAGGCGGTGGTGCCCGGCAGCGGCGCGCCGATCGGCACGTCGCGTTCGTCCGGGCGCGCGGCGGCCGGCACGTCGTGCACGACGGACGTGATCACGCTTTCCGTCAGCCCGTACGCGTTCATGAGCGCCACGCGGCCGCCCGTCACGGCGCGCCATGCCTGCACCGCCGCGAGCGGCACCGTCTCGCTGCCCGTCACGACCAGGCGCAGCCGCGCCGGCAGCGCGGCCTCGCCGAGCCGGATCGCACGCACCCATTCGCGCCAGAACGACGCGGGCAGGTTGAGCACGGTCGCGCGCCGCGCATCGAGCAGGTCGCTGAACGCACCGAGCGTCGGCCATGCCGCGCGGTCGAGCAACAGCAGGCAGGCGCCGGCGGACAGCGTCGTGAAAATCTCCTCGATCGACACGTCGAACACGAGCGACGAGAACTGCACGACGCGGTCGTCGGCGGTCATCCGGTACGCGGCGCACAGCGCCTGGATCTTGTGCGCGACAGCCCGATGACTGACGTCGACGCCCTTCGGCACGCCGGTCGAGCCGGACGTGAACAGCGTATAGGCGGCCTGCCGCGGATCGATGCACGCGGGCAGCGCGCCGGCGGGCGCGTCGCCCAGCGCGGCGAACGCGATCGCCGCGCATCCGGGCCATGCCGGCGCCGCCGCCGTGGCGTCGTGCACGAGCAGCACCGGCGCCGCCTGCGACAGGATCGCGTGCTGCCGCGCGGCCGGCGCGGCGGGATCGAGCGGCAGGTAGGTCGCCCCGGCGCGCAGCACGCCGAGCAGCGCCACCAGTGCGTCGAGCCCCGTCGGCAAGCACAGCGCGACGCGGTCGCCGGTGCGCACGCCGTGCGCGAGCAGCGCGCCCGCGACCCGGTCCACCCGGGCCCGCAGCGCCCCGTAGCTGAGCGTCTCGTGCGCGGTGGCGACCGCGGGCGCGGCGTTGCCGGCCGTCAGCGTGCCCGACAGCAGCGACACGAGGTCGGACGCCGCCCGCGCAGGCGCGTCGACGGTCCCGGACGCCGCCTGCCATGCCTGCCGCTGCGCGGCCGACAGCACGCCCGCGTCGCCCAGCGGCGCATCGTCCGGCAGCGTCAGCAGCAGGTCCAGCGCCGCGTGGAACTGTTCGACCACCTCGTCCGCCTCGCCCCGCTCCAGCGCGCCGTCGCGTGTCAGCAGCACGCCGCCGTAGCCCGCGCCGTCGCGATGCAGGTTCATCGTCAGGTCGTATTCGGTTTCCGTTTCCGGCGTGTCCTCGAACGCGACGTCCAGCGCACCGATCCGCACATGGCGAACCGGCGCCTCCTGCATCGAGAACACCACCTGGAACAGCGGCGTCAGCGACGCGTCGCGCGGGCCGGCGAAACGCTCGACCAGCTTTTCGAACGGATAGTCCTGATGCGCGTGCGCGGCCATCACGCAGTCGCGCACCCGTTCGATCCATGCCCGCGTGCTGCTGGCCGCCGGGAACGCCACGCGCAATGCGAGCAGGTTGACGAAAAAGCCGACGAGCTCTTCGGTGCGGCTCGACGCGCGGTTGGCGACCGGCGAGCCGACCACCAGGTCGCGCTGCCCCGTGCGCCGCGACAGCATCAGCAGGAACGCGGACAGGAACACGACGTACGGCGTCGTCCGCAAGCGCCGCGCCAGCGCGTCGACCTGCGCGGCGCGCCCGGCGTCCACCGCGACGCGGCCGCTGTGCGCGAGACGCCCGGGCGTGCGCGCGCGGCGTCGGTCGCCGCCGAGGTCGAGCACCGGCGCACCGTCCAGGTGCGCCCAGAACGCCTCGTGCGCCGCGTCGTGCCCGGCGGCGAACCGCGCCGCCTGCTCCTCGCTGTAGTCCGCGTAGTCCCACGCGGGCGGCGCGGCCTCCGGCGCGCGCCCCTGGCTCGCCGCGCCGTACAGCGACGCGAGATCCTGCGCGATCAGCCGGAACGACCAGCCATCGACGACGATGTGATGGAACGACATCAACAGGCACGCGCGGCGCGGCCCGAGTTCGAGTAGCCGCGCGCGGAACAGCGGCGGCCGCGCGAGATCGAACGGCTCCGCCCGCAGCGCGTCGCGATGCTGCGCGATGAACGCGCGCAGCGCGTCGTCCGTGTCGTCCGTGTCGCCGGTGTACGCATGGATCGACAGCGCGACCGCCGCGTCGGCGTGCACGTGCTGCTCGCCGCCGCCGTCCGGCCCCTCGTGGAACGACGTACGCAGCACCGGATGGCGCGCGACCAGCCCGCCGAGCGCCGCGTGCAGCGCGGCGCGGTCGACGTCGCCGTGCAGATGCAGGCATTGCGGCAGGTGGAAGACCGAACCGCCCATGCCGAGCCGTTCGAGCGTCCACAGCCGGCGCTGCTGGAACGACATCGGCGCGCGGCGCGGCCCGGCGGCCGGCGGGCCATCCGGCGTTGCCGCCCGCTCGGCGGGCTGCGCGGGTTCGGCCTGCATGCGAATCGCGCACGCCAGCCCGTCGATCGTCGGCGCACTGAAGAACGCCTCGAGCGTCAGCTCCGCATTCAGCCGCTCGTGAATCCGCGCGAGCACGCGCCCGGCCAGCAGCGAATCGCCGCCCAGCGCGAAGAAATCGTCGGTCGGCGTGATCCGCTCATGGCCGAGGCCTTCCGTCCAGATGCGCGTCAGCGCATGCCGCACGTCGTCGGTTTCGACCGCTGCGGCGCGCGGGGTGTCGACCGCAACCGGTGCAGCAACCGGTGCAACGGCCGGCGCCTGCGGCTGCGCGCGCTCGATGGGGCCGCCCTGCTGGGCCGGCAGCCAGTGGCGCGTGCGCTCGAACGGATAGCCCGGCAACGGCAGCCGCTTGCGGCGCTCGCCCGCGTACGCGTCGCGGCGCGTCAGTCGCGCGCCCTTCGCCCACAGCCGGCCGTAGCCGGCGAGCAGGGTCGCCATCGTGCGCGGCGCGCGCTCCGTGAAGCTGGCCAGCACCGCGTCGGCCGGCGCGCAGCGATGCGCGCGCACCAGCGCCGCCAGCACGTCGCGCGGGCCGATCTCGACCCACAGCGCGTCGCCCAGCGCCGCCAGCGTCCGCACGCCCGCCGAAAAACGCACGGTGCCGAGCACGTGCGCGGCCCAGTACGCGGGATCGGTGGCGCGCTGCGCATCCAGCAGCGTGCCGTCGAGGTTGGAGATCATCGGGATGCGCGGCGCGCGCAGCGTCATCGTCGCGGCATGCGCGTGCACGCGCGCGGCCGCGTCGGACATCATCGGCGAATGGAACGCATGCGACGACGCGAGCGGCGCATGCGCGACCCCCGCGTCGTGCAGGTGCGCCGCGAACGCGTCAACCGCGTCCACCGGGCCGGACACCACGCACTGCAGCGGCCCGTTGACCGCCGCGATGGCGAGCGTCGGCGGCAGCTGCGCGGCCAGTTCGTCCTCCGCGATCGATACCGACAGCATCGCGCCGGCCGGCTGCGCCTGCATCGCCGCCGCGCGTGCCGCCACGAGGCCGACCGCGTCGTCGAGCGAGAACACGCCCGCGCAGCACGCGGCGACCAGTTCGCCGAGGCTGTGGCCGATCAGGTAGTCCGGCGTCACCCCCAGCGCAGCCCACGCCTGATACAGCGCGTACTCGTACGCGAACAGCAGCGGCTGGACCAGCGCCGTGTCGGTGGTGCTCGCGTCGCCCAGCAGGTACGGTTCGAGCGCCAGCCCGGCCGCCCCCGCGAACCGCCCGCACACTTCGTCGAGCGCGGCGCGGAACACCGGGTGCTCGCGATGCAGGTCGCGCGCCATCCCGGCGGCCTGCGCGCCCTGCCCGGTGAACAGGAAAATCACCGGGCGCGCGTGCGGTGCGTCGCCGGTGGCCGGCCACTCGCCCGCGGCCAGCGCGTCGAGCGCCGTGTCGCGCGACTCGGCAATCACGAACGCACGGCACGCGTGATCCTGTCGGGCGGCCTGCAGCGTATGCGCGACGTCGGCCAGCGCCCATTCCGGGTGGCGGCGCCACGCGGCGGCGAGGCGGTCCGCCGCGCGCCGCAGCCCGTCCGGCGTGGCGGCGGACAGCCGCAGGCAATGCGCGGCGGCGGCCGTCGGCGCATCCGCCTCGGGCGGCGCGGCTTCCAGGATCACGTGCGCATTGGTCCCGCCGATGCCGAACGAGCTGACGGCCGCGCGGCGCGGCGTGCCGCCGTCCGGCCAGTCGGCCGCTTCCGCCGTGAGGCGGAAGGCCGCGTCGTCGAGTTCGAGCAGCGGGTTGGGCGTGTCGAAGTGCAGCGTGCCCGGCACCGTGCCGCGTTCGAGCGCGAGCGCCGCCTTGATCACGCCCGCGAGCCCCGCCGCGCTGTCCAGGTGCCCGACGCTCGTCTTGACCGCGCCGAGCAGGCGCGGGGCGCGGGCCGGGTGCTGGCCGTAGGTCGCCTTCAGCGCGGCCATTTCGATCGGATCGCCGAGCAGCGTGCCGGTGCCGTGCGTCTCGACATAGCCGACCGACGCGGCGTCCACGCCCGCGTCCGCCAGCGCGGCGCGGATCACCCGTGCCTGGCCCGCGGGGCTCGGCGCGGTGTAGCCGGCCTTGTCGTGGCCGTCGTTGTTGATCGCGGAGCCCTTGACGATCGCATACACGTGATCGCCGTCGCGGCGCGCACGATCGAGCCGCTTCAGCACCACCGCACCCGCGCCGCTGCCCTCGACGGTGCCGCTCGCGGCCGCGTCGAACGCGCGGCAATAGCCGTCCGCGGAAAAGATCCCGCCGGTGCGGTGCAGGTAGCCCGGCACGCCGTCGACGCCGATCGACGCCGCGCCCGCGAGCGCGAGTTCGCAGTCGCCCTGCGCGACCGCGCGCGCGGCCATGTGCAGCGCGACCAGCGACGTCGAGCATGCGGTGTTCAGCGTGACCGCGGGGCCGGTGAGGTTCAGCCGGTAGGCGATCTGCGTCGCGGGCTGGTTCAGCACGTTGATCTGGTACAAGCCGAGCGCGTCGACCGCGTCGCGGTTGCCGAGCACGTGGTTCGCGAGGTACTGGCTCGCGCCCACGCCGACGTAGACGCCCACGTCGCGCGCGAGCCCGGGCCCGGCATAACCGGCGTCCTCGAGCGCGCGGTAGCTTTCCTCCATCAGCTTGCGCTGCTGCGGATCCATGATCTCGGCTTCGCGCGGCGTATAGCCGAAGAACGCGGCGTCGAAACAGTCCGGATCACGAATCAACCCGCGCGCGGCGACGAAGCGCGGATTGGCGAGCAGGTCGTCCGGCACGCCGAGCGCGCGCAGCCGCGCGTCGTCGAGCCGGGTGATGCCGTCCTCGCCCGCGAGCAGCACGCGCCAGAACTGCTCGACGTCGTCCGCGCCCGACACGGCCGCGCTCATCCCGATGATCGCGACGTCGCGGCTGTCGACGGGCGATGCGCTCGCGGCGGCGGCCGCGCCGTCGGCATCCGCATCGGCCGACGACGCGCCGGACGCGGACAGCCAGCCGGCCAGCGTGCGAATCGTCGTGTAGCGGAACAGGTGATCGATGTCGACATCGCGGCCGAATTCGCGACGCAGCCGCGCCTGGCACTGGATCAACGCGAGCGAGTGGCCGCCGGCGTCGAAGAAGTTGGTGTCCGGATCGATCTCGGCGAGGCCGAGCACGTCGCGCCAGATCGCCGCGACCGCGCCCTCGGCATCGCCGGGCGTGCGGGGTGCGGGGCCGGCGGAATCGGTGGCGCCCGCCGCGTCGAGCGGCCAGTTGGCCAGCCGGAGACGATCGATCTTGCCGCTGCCGGTCATCGGCATCGCGTCGAGCACGACGATCCGGTCGGGCACCATGTACGGCGGCAGCGCCTGTTGCGCATGCGCCTTCAGCGCGCCGTCCGGCAGCGCGCCCGCCGCCTGCACGAACGCGCAGAGCACGGCGCCCGCGCTCCCCGAACGCGCGAGCACCGCGACCTTGGCGACCCCCGGATGGCGGCCCAGTACCGATTCGACTTCGCCCGTCTCGATGCGGAAGCCGCGCACCTTGACCTGCTGATCGTCGCGGCCCACGAATTCGAGGTCGCCGTGCCGATCGAAGCGGGCCAGGTCGCCGGTGCGATACAGCACGCGATCCGCATCGCCGGTCGCGTACGGATTCGGCACGAAGCGCTCCGCGCTCAGCTCGGGCCGGTTCAGGTAGCCCGACGCCAGCGCGCGCCCGGACAGGTAAAGCTCGCCGGTCACGCCGATCGGCAGCCGTGCGAGATCGGGCGCGAGGATATGCGTGCCGACGTCGCCCACCGCGCGGCCGATCAACACGGGGCCGCTCGCGCAGCGCCATACGGTTGCGTAGATGCTGGCCTCGGTCGGGCCGTAGGCGTTGAACAGCGGCGCATGCGGCAGCACGCGCGCCGCCAGCTCGACGGTCGCCGGCAGCAGCGGCTCGCCGGCGGCGAACACCGCGCGCAGCGGGCTCGCCGCGCCGGCGTCGAGCGACTGCAGGAACAGGTGCAGCATCGACGGCACGAAATTGACCACCGTCACGCGATGCTGCTCGATCGCGCGCTGCAGGTAGCGCGGATCGTACTGGCCGTCCGGCCGCGCGATCACGATCGCCGCGCCCTTCATCAACGGCCACAGCATTTCGGTGAGCGAAACGTCGAACGATTGCGCGGTCTTCCACAGCACGCGGTCGCCCGCGGCCAGCGGATACGTGCGGGCGAGCGCGTCGAACAGCGCGAGGATGCCCTCCTGGCGGCACAGCACGCCCTTCGGCGTCCCGGTCGAGCCGGACGTATAAAGGATGTAGGCCGGGTCGCCGGGGCTGACGCGCGGCGCGGCGGCCAACGCGGCCGGGCCCGCTTCCGCCAGCGCCGCCTGCTCGACGAAGCGCACGCCGCACGCGCGCAGGCAGGCGGGCGCGGCGGCATCGCCGACGATCGCCACCGGACGCGCGTCATCCACCATGAAGCGATGGCGCGCTTCCGGCAACGCGGGATCGAGCGGCAGATACACGGCGCCGATCCGGAACAGCGCGAGCACGGTCCGCAGCGTCGCCGCCGTGCGGCCCGCGCACACCGCCACGACGTCGCCCTGCCGCACGCCCAGCGCGACGAGCGCGGCGGCGTGCCGGTCGCACTGTTCGAGCAGCGCCGCATAGGTCGTTTCGCCCGCGTCGTCGATCAGCGCGACGGCGTCCGGCGCGGCGGCCGCGCACGCGGCGAGGCGCTCGCCGACGCTCGCGCCGGCCGGCCGCCCCGGCTTCGGCGCCGCCCAGTCGTCGAGCCGCGCGAGCATGGCAGGCAGCAGCCACGCCGCCGCGGGTGCGCCGGCAAGCCGCCGCAGCGCTTCGTGCTGCGCGTGCGCGATGTCTTCCGCGTCGGCGCGCCGCAGGCTGTCGGCCCGGTAGCCGACGATGCAACGCAGCCGCTGGTCGCTCGCGGAGACGGAAAAATCGACCTGCACCGGAAAGCTGTTGACCGCATGGCCGTCGCGGCCCGCGAGCATCCGCACGTCCGCGTCGTCCAGCTCGCGCAGCACGTGGAAGCTCGTGAAATTGAACAGCACCTCACCCAGCTCGATCCCGCCGTTGTCCTGCCGGATCTGCTGCGACGGATAGAAGCGGTGCCGGAAAATGCCCGACTCGATCTCGAACACCTGCCGCACCTGCGCGACGGGCGATGCCGCGCCGTCGAGCGCCGCGCGCACCGGCACCGAATTCAGGAACAGCCCGACCGCACGCGCCGCATGCTCGGTCTCGGGCCGCACGTGCGTCACCATCGACGTCAGCACGTCGCGCCGCCCGCTCAACGCCTGCAGCGCGCGCAGGTGGGCAGCGAGCAGCACGCTCTTGAGCGGCACGTTCGCGTCGCGCGCGAGCGCGCGCAGCGCCGCCTCCAGCTCGGCGGAGACCCCGACCTCCAGGTAATCCACCCGTTCGTCCGCCGCGTCGCCTGGCAGCGGCGCGCGGCGCAGCGACAGCGCCTGCGCGCCGTCGAGCTGGCCGCGCCAGAAATCGCGCTGGGCCGGATCGGCGAGCGCGGCCTGTTCCAGTTCGATGAAATCCCGGTAACCGGCCTGCACCGGCTCGTCGTCCCGCGGGTTCCGCGCGCCCGTCAGGCCCGCCGTGTAGAGCCGGATGAATTCGGCGGTCAGCGCGGCCTCGCTCCAGCCGTCGAGCATCGCGTGATGGAAGCTCCACACCAGCTTGAAGCGCTGCGCCGCCAGCTTGAACACGAAGCAGCGAAACAGCGGCGCGGCGGCGATGTCGAACGCGGCGAACCGCTCGCCGTCCATGAACGCGGCGATCCGGGCGGCCTGCGCCGCCGCGTCGAGCGCGGTCAGGTCGGTGACCGTCAGCGGAATGCGCGCCGTGTCGAACACGAGCTGCAGCGGCACGCTGAACCCCTCCATCCGCAGCGCGGTGCGCAACGCCGGATGGCGGGCCGACAGCCGGTCGAGCGCATGGGTAAGGCACGCTTCGTCGTACGCATACGCGACCTCGTAGCCGATCACGTCGTGGTACACGCTCGAGCGCTCGTGGCGCAGGCCGTGATAGAGCATCCCCAGTTGCAGGCGGCTGAGCGGATACGCGTCGACGACGCCGGCCGGCAGCCGCGCGCGGTCCGCTTCGCTCGTCAGCGGCGCCCGGGCGACCGCGGCCTCGGCCGGCGCAACTGCAACGGCGCCTGCCCCCGCGCCGCGCTGCCGCTCGATGTGCTCGCCCAGCGTCCGCACGCTCTGGTGGACGAACAGGTCCTGGATCTCGAATTCGAGCCCGTGGCGCTGCGCCTGCGCCTTCAGCCGGATCGCCAGCAGCGAATCGCCGCCGAGATCGAAGAAGCCGTCGTCGAGGCCGAACCCGCTGCGGCCGAGCACGTCTTCCCACAGCGTGCGCAGCACGCGCTGCGTGTCCGTCAGCGTCTCGGGCGCCGCGTCGGCGGGCGCTTCGGCCGGCGTGAGCCGCGCGAGCGCGGCCCGGTCCACCTTGCCGTTCGCCGTCAGCGGAATGTGCGGCACCGCGTGGAAGCGCGCCGGCACCAGATGATCCGGCAGCGACGCCCGCAACTGCGCGCGCAGGCCGGCTTCGTCCGGCACGTCCGCGCCCGTGCCCGGGCTTGCGGTCCAGTACGCGACGAGCTGCTTGTCGCCCTGCGGCGTCGCATCGACCGTCACGACGGCGGCTTGCACGCCGCGGCACGCGGCCAGCGCCGCCTCGATTTCCGCCGGCTCGATCCGGTAGCCGCGCAGCTTCACCTGCCGGTCGCGCCGGCCGAGGTAATGCAGCGCGCCGTCATGCGCCCAGTAGCCGACGTCGCCGCTGCGGTACATGCGGGCGCCCGGCTCGCCGCCATGCGGATCGGGCACGAACGCGGCCGCGGTCAGGTCCGGCCGGTTCGCGTAGCCGTGCGCGACGCCGGGCCCCGCGATGTAGAGGTCACCCGCCGCGCCGGCCGGCAGCGGATTCAGGTCGTCGTCGAGCACGTACACCGACGTGCCCTGGATCGGCATGCCGATCGGCACCGTGCGCCCGGCCGCCAGCGCGCCGCGCACCGGGTACGCGGTGGCGAAGGTCGTGGTCTCGGTCGGCCCGTAGCCGTTGACCACCTGGCCGCGTTCCAGCAGCGCGCGGGCGCGCGCCACGTGCGGCAGCGACAACACGTCGCCGCCGCAGACGAGGTAGCGCAGCTGCCGCAGCGCGTCCGGCGCGTGATCGACCATCGCCGCGAACAGGCCGCTCGTCAGCCACAGAATCGTCACGCCCGCGTCGACCAGCAACGGCCCGAGCTGGTCGAGCGACGCGTCGCGCCCGACCGGCACGACGAGCGACGCGCCGTTCAGGAGCGCGGTCCAGATCTCGAACGTCGACGCGTCGAATGCCGTCGGCGCGAACTGGAGGAACACGTCGTCCGGCGTCACGTCGAGATAGGCCGGCCGGTAGGCGAGCCGCAGGATCGCCTGTTGCGGCACGATGACGCCCTTCGGACGATCGGTGGTGCCCGACGTGTACATCAGGTACGCCGGCATCTGCGCCGGCAGCCCGCTCGCGACGAACGCGCCGTCGCGCGCGGCGATCTCGTCGTCGTGGTCCTCGAGGACGATCAGGTTCAGATAGCCGTCGCGCAGTGCATCGGTGCGCGCCACCACGTTCTCGCGCGTGACGATCACGCTCGCCTGGCTGTCGTCGATCAGGAATCGCAGCCGGTCCGCCGGATAGCGGCTGTCGAGCGGCACATACGCGCAGCCCGCGTTGAGCACCGCCAGCATCGCGACGATCAGCTCCGCGCCCGGCTCGAGGCACAGGCCGACGGTCGAGCCCGGCGACACGCCGAGATCGCGCAAGTGATCCGCCAGCCGGTTCGCGCGGACGTTCAGTGCGTGGTAGTCGAGCATCGCGTCGCCGTGGCGGATCGCCGTGCGGCCCGGATGCTGCCGCGCGAGCGCGTCGATCACCGCGCCGATCGAGTCGGGCAGCGGCTGGCCGAGCGGCCGGCTCTGCCAGCCGCGCAGCGCGTCGAGCGTGGCCGCGTCGCCGCGCGCGAGCGTGCCGAACGGCGCGTCCGGCTGCGCGGTCAGTGCGTCGAGGTACTGCGCGTAGGTGCGCGACAGCCGCTCGATATCGGCGGCCTCGAACAGATCGGTGCGGAACACCGTGCAGCAGCGCACGCCGTCGGACGTCAGCTCGGCGAACAGCGTCAGGTCGAACTGCGCGTAGCGGTACAGGTCGTCGCGCACCGTCATCGCCGGCATCCCGGCCGGCGTCGCCGGCTCGGCGGCGCCGAGCACCGCGCCTTTCGTGTCCTGCAGCACGAAGTTGACCTGGAACAGCGGGCTGCGCGCGGCATCGCGCGCGACGCCGACCTGCTCGACCACCTGGTCGAACGACACCGCCTGATGCCGCAGCGCGTCGGCGACGGTGTCGCGCTCGCGCTCGACCAGCGCGGCGAACGTGCCGCAGCCTTGCCGCGCGGTGCGCAACGCGAGCAGGTTCGCGAAGAAGCCGACGATGCGCTCGCTGCCCGGATGCACGCGGTTCGACGCGGTCGTGCCGATGCAGAAGTCGTCCTGGCCGGCGTAGTCGCCGAGCAGGCACCGCCATGCGGCCAGCATCACGGTGAACAGCGTGCCGCCCTGCCGGCGCGCCAGCGCCTCGGCCCGCGCGCGCACGGCGGCGGGAATCGTGAAGAACACCAGTTCGCCGTCGTGCGCGCGCCGCGGCGGGCGCGGCAGCGCGAACGGCAATTCGAGCGTCGTCGCGCCGGCCAGCCGGCCCTGCCAGTAGGCGAGGCTCGGCGCGCTGTCCGCGGCGCCGCGCGCCTGCTGCCACAGCGCATAGTCCGCATAGTGCGGCTCGTCGTCGGCCGGCGGCTCGAGCTCGCGGCCCGCCAGCCGCGCCGCGTAGGCCCGCCACCAGTCGGCCAGCATCAGTTCCAGCGACCACCCGTCGACGATCAGGTGATGGGCGGTCAGCACGAGAATCTGCCGGGCGTCGCCGACACGATGCAGCGACACGCGCAGCAGCGGCCCGTGCGCCAGGTCGAACGGCTGCGCGATTTCGGCGGTGATCGCGCGGGCGATGTCCGCGTCGGTCGCGCCCGCCGCGTGACGATGGACGGGCAGCGCCGGATCGAGCTCGGGGTGCACACGCTGGTACAAGCCGCCGGCGCGCGCGTCGAACGTCGTGCGCAGCGCCTCGTGCCGCGCGACCACGTCGCACAGCGCCGCCCGCAACGCCGCTTCGTCGAGCGTGCCCGCGATCTCCAGCACGTGCGGCACGTGGAAATGGCCAGCGCCGCCGCTGATCGCCATCTGCACCCACATCCGCACCTGTTCCGCCGACGCGGGCAGGTCCGCCGGCCGCGCCTGGCGGGTAATCGCGTCGCGGCTGCCCGCGCCACGCTGCCTGCCGAACGCTTCGAGCAATTGGCGACGCTTGTTTTCGGTGGAATCGTTATGCGACATCAAACCAGCTCTCCCGACGATGAAAACAGTGTGAGTAGTTCGTCCATGTCGTCCGGCGCGAGGCGATCGAGCAGCGCGTCGAGGCGGTCCTCCCGCTGGGCCTTCTGGCCGAGCGCGACCAGCACCTGGGCGCTGAACCGGTCGAGCTGCGGTGCGCCGAACAGCAGCGGCGGCGACAGCAGCAGCCCGTAGCGCCCATTGAGACGCGCGATCAGCTGGATCGCCTGCACGGAGCTGCCGCCGAGCATGAAGAAGTGATCGTCCGGCCCGATGTCGGCGACGTCGAGCACGGCCGACCACTCGGCGGCGACCTCGGCCTGGAACGGTGTCTTCGCACGCACCTCGGCGCCGCGCGCGCGCGTCTCGAGCGCCGCGTCGGCGAGCTGGGCCAGGCGCTTGCGGTCGATCTTGCCGGCCGGCAGCAGCGCGATGCGCTCCACCACGTCGATGCGCGCCGGACGCATCGATTCGGGCAGCCGCGCGGCCAGCTCCGTGTGCAGCGCGTCCACCGGCCAGCTGTCCCACGCCGCGGCCGGCTCGACGAACGCATGCAGCAGCCGCACGCGCCCGTGCACCCGCACCGGCACCACCGCGCACTGCGCGATGCCCGGCAGCGCCAGCAGGCACGCCTCGATCTCGCGCAGTTCGATCCGGTTGCCGTTGAGCTTGACCTGCTCGTCGCGCCGGCCGAGGTAATGCAGTTCACCGTGCTCGCCGAACATCGCGATGTCGCCGGTGCGGTACATGCGCGCGCCCGCACGGCCCGCGTACGGATCGGGCACGAAGCTCGCCGCGGTGAGATCCGGGCGGCCGACATACCCTTGCGCGAGCCCCGCGCCGCCGATGTACAGCTCGCCCGCGCGGCCGGGCGCGCAGGGCTCGAGGCCCGCGTCCAGCACGTACAGCGACACGTTGTCGATCGGCCGGCCGATCGGCACGCCGGCGCGCGCGTGGGCCTCGCCCGGCGCGCAATGCCACACGCTCACGTCGATCGCCGCCTCGGTCGGCCCGTACAGGTTGGCGAGCCGCACGCCCGGCAACAGCCGGTGGAAGCGCTCGGCCTGCTCGGCGAGCAGCGCCTCGCCGCTGCAGACGACCAGCGCGAGATCCGGGAAGCGCTGCCCGGGCACCGCGTCCAGGAACGCGTTCAGCATCGAGGGCACGAAGTGCGCGACCGCGATGCGCGCGTGGCGCAGCAGCGCCGCCAGCCCGGCCGGGTCCTTGTGCAGCTCCGGCGGCGCGATCACCAGCGCATGCCCGCTCTGCAGCGTCCACAGGAATTCCCAGACCGACACGTCGAAAAAGTACGGCGTCTTCTGCAGCACGCGCACCGGCGCGGCGTCGGCGAGCAGCGAGCCGTGCCAGTCGAGCCGGTTGACCAGCGCGCGATGCGTGTTGGCGACGCCCTTCGGCGCGCCGGTGGAGCCGGACGTGTAGATCACGTAAGCGATCCCGTCCGGGTGCAGGCGCCGCGCCGGCAGCGGCTCGGCGGCGAGCCACGCCGCCCGGTCGTCCAGCGCCTGCCGCGCGGCCGGCCCGGCGGGCAGGCGCGCCAGCAGGTGCCGCTGCGTGAGCAGCAGCGCGAGCCCGGCATCGTCGACGATGCGCCGCAGCCGCTCCGGCGGCGCGGCGGGATCGAGCGGCACGTAGGCCGCGCCCGCGCGCAGCACCGCGACGATCGCCAGCACCATTTCCGTCGAGCGCTCGCAGCACAGCCCGACGAGGGCCCCCGGCGTCACGCCGCGCGCCGCGAGAAAACCCGCAAGCCGGGCCGACAGCGCATCCAGTTCGCGATAGGTCAGCTGCTCCGCGCCGAACTGGACGGCCGGCGCATCCGGCGTCGCGGCGCACTGCGCGGCGAAGCGGGCCGGCCAGTCCGTCGCGTCGAGCGGGCGCGCGGGCCCGTGCCAGTAGCGCGCGAGCCGCGCGCGCTGCTCCGGCGCCAGCAGGTCGACCGCGAGCGCGGGCTGCGCATCGTCGTCCAGGTACGCGCGCAGCAGCCGGCCGAAGGACGCGGCGAACTCGCCGATCCGCGCCGCCGGCACGCGGCCCGTGTCGTATTCGAGATTCACGTGCAGGCCGTCGGGCGTCAGCTGATACGCGAAGTTCAGGTCGAACGGCCGCTCGGCGGCGACCGCCGGCAGCAATTCCGCTTGCACGCCGTGGAAGGTGAGCGGGGCGTCCTGCACGAAGAACGCTTCCGTCACGCCGACGTTGAAGACGGGCGCATCGGCCAGCGAGCGCGTGCGCCGCAGCGCCGTGACGAGGTCGGTCAGCGACAGCTGCTGATGGCACTTGGCCTCCGCACGCTGGGCGGTGGTGCGCGCGACGATGTCGATGAACGTGTCGCCCTGCCGCAGCGAAAAGATCATCGGCAGGTTGTTCACGAAGCATCCGCTGGCATCGCGAAAACCCGGCGAGCGCATGTTGACGGGATAGGTCACGACCAGCTCGCGCACGTCCTGCCAGCGGGCCAGCGCGATCGCGAACAGGCTCGACAGCACGAGAAACGGTGTCGAGCGGCTCGCGCGGGCACGCGCGCGCAGCCGGCGCGTGATGTCCGCGTCGAAGCGCAGCCGGTGGATGCGCCCCTCGCCCGGAGCGGCCGATGCCGCTGCCGATGCCGCTGCCGCCGCCTCGAACTCGAACCCGAGCGGCGCGTGCGCCAGCGCACCGAGCCAATAGGCGAGGTCGTCGTCGTAGCGCGGCGACGCGCGGTACGCGGCTTCGAACGCGAGCTGCTCGCCGAAACCGCGCAACGTGCGGGCGGGCGCCGGGCCCACGCCGAGCGCGTGGTTGTACAGCGCCGTCAGCCGCTGGTTGATGTACACCGCCGAAAACGCATCGGAGATGATGTGCGGAAAGCTGAGCACGAGCCGGTGCACGTCGGCCTCCTCGCGCAACAGCGCGAAGCGAAACAGCGGCGCGTCGTCGAGCGCGAACACGTGCGCCGCGCGCGCGGCGATCCATGCGTCGGCCTCGGCGGCGTCCAGCGCCGGCGCCGCCCGCGCGTCGCGGTAGTCGAGCGCGACCGTCATGCGGTCGTGCACGTCCCGCACCACGCCGGCATCGCCCATCCGGAACGTGCTGCGGCATCCTTCGTCATGCTCGTGGACGAACGCATCCAGTGCACGCCGCAGCGCGTCGCGATCCAGCGGACCCGACAGGCGGTAGACGAGCGCGGTCGTGTAGGCCGACGAGTGCGGATTGAGCTGCCACTCGAGCCAGAAGCGGTACTGATAGGCTGAAAGCGAAGTGGTACGCATGGTAGCCCCTGTCTGGATGCATGAAGGACGTGAAGGACATGGAGGACGGCGCGGCGGGTCGCGCCCGGCGCGCCGCGCCTCAACGGACCGCGTGGTCCGCGACGTCCGGTGCCGCGAAGTGTTCGGCGATGCAGTGGCGCAGCCGCGGCCCGAACACGGCGGCGATGTCGTCGGCCGAGTACGGCTCGATGGCGTCGTCGATGCCGAGCGTGCGATCCACTTCCTGCTGGAGCCGCGTGAAGATCCGCTGCGCGGCGCGCTCGTCGTGCAGGTACGTATTGAGCGCATCCGCCGTCGCCCGCGCCGCCGCCGCGTCGAGCCCGTGCGCCGCGAACGCGTCGGCCGACCATGCGCCAGCGTCGCGCGGCGCATCGCGCATCGCGTCGATCTCCGCCAGCAGCGCCGGCCCGTGCGCGCCGAGCGTGGCCACGCACATCCGGTCCGCCGCGGCGACGAGCTGGTTCAGCCCGGCCGTCATCTGGCGCAGCACCGTCCCCGCCGGCCATTGCCGCGCACGCGCGATCTCGGCCTCGTCGCCCTGCAGCAGCATCGTCAGATCCTCGCGGGCGATTTCGTGCGCGAGCGGGCTCGTGTGTTCGGTGGACCAGTCCTCGAAGCGCGCCAGCGCGTCGCGGAACGCGTGCGTGCGCGCGTGCCCGGGCACCGCGTCGAGCGCGACGATCAGCGCGCGCAACTGCTGCGCCGCACGCACCGCGAACAGGTATTTTTCGGCTTCGAGCTTCAGGAACGCCGCCGCGTAGCGGTAGAAGCCGGGCTCGGCCGCGCTCGCTTCGGCGCCCGCCAGCGGCGCCGGCTCGATCATCGCGCGATAGGCCTGCTCGACCATCGTCTGCGGCCCCGCGCATACCGAGTTGCGGCCGACGAGCAGGCCCGCCGCCTCGGCGACCAGGTAATACGCGTCGCTGGCGAGGCACGGCGCGGCCGGATCGCCGCCCGACGCCATCCGCTTGATCAGCGAGATATGCACGATCCGGTGCATGCCGAGCGAGATCCGGTAGATGATCGACGGCACGACGGGAATGGCATCCGGGTCGGCCGGCTGCTCGCGCCGGCGGATCAGGTACGCGGGCAGCAGCTGGCACAGCTTGCTGATGAACCACAGGTCGAGCATCGACACCGCGCCGTCGTGGCCGCGCAGGCGGCAATACCCGTCGCGCAGCGTCGAGATGGTCGGCAGCACCAGATGCCAGTGGTTCGCGAACTGCCGCAGCGACGAGATGTTCATCGGCAGCGCGTGATGAAACCGGCTGCCCTCGTACTCGCAGCGCGCGGCTTCGATCTCGATGCCGTCGCGCGCGTCGGCCGGCGCGATCTCCTCGCCGAGCGGGCGAAAGAAGCTGTCGCGATACGCGACCATCGAGCCCAGCATCGAGCGCCAGTAGAACTCCGGTTTGTCGAGCGCGCGCGGCCCGTGATAGCCGGTCGCGTACAGCGCATCGATGACGGTGAAATCAAACTCGTTCTGCATCATGGCTTCCTGGAGAGACACGGCCGCCGGCGCGGCGGCCCGATAGAACGAACGGCGTGGCGCCGGCGCGTCAGCGCGGCATCGACATCGGCTTGCCGGCCGTGCCAGCCGCGCGGCCCCACCGGCGCGCGAGCGCCTGCCACAGGCTCGCGAGCTCGACCCGGCAGAAGGTCCGCACGGCGCGGGGCGACCACCACCAGTAATTCACGTTGATCGAATCGCTCAGCGATTCCACGTAGTGCCACCAGCCGGGCGGCAGGTACAGCACCTCGCCCGCCTCCAGCACGAAGTCGTGGCGCGGCGCCGACTGCACGCGCGGAAACCGCACCGGGTCCGGATCGCTCATGTCCACCGGGCTGAAGATCACCGGCAGGTCGCGGCGCTGCCGGTAATACACGTTGGCGGACTGCCCCGGCGCGAACAGCACCCAGCGCTTGCGGCCGTACACCTGCACGTTCAGGTTCTCGTGCCGGTCGAAATGCATCGGCGACGAGATCCCGGCGGGGCCGAGCCAGAAGCCCGGCCGCAACACCAGCCTGCGCCGCAGCCAGTGCGGCATCCAGCCGGGAAAGCCGTGCTGCTCGTGCAGCGGCGCGATGTCGTCCTTCAACGCCGGCGCCGTCGAATAGATCGCCGCGTAGGTGATGTACGCCGTGCGGGCGCTGCCCTGCGCCTGCATCGCCCGGATCGTTGCGCCGAGGCGTGCGGTCTCGTAGCGGCGCGCGCCCAGGTACAGGTCCGGCTGCGTCGGCGTCGGCGACAGCTGCGAGGTCTCCACCGTGATCTCGTGCTCGCCGTAGCGCTCGACGAAGAAATCCGGCGTCCAGCGCGTGCGCGCGGGCCAGGCTTCGATGAAGCCTTCCAGCACGGCCGGATGCTTCAGTCCGGCCAGAACGTCGCGCATGCTGCGGCTGCCGTCGTAGCGAATCCGCGGCATCGGCACAATCTTGCTGCCAGTCATCGTGGGGCTCCTGTCGACGGGAAGAAAATCAGGACACCTGCCAGTCGCCGTGGTGACGCAGCACGTCTCCGGGCAGCCAGCGAATCACGCGGGTGGCGCCGCCGAGTGCGCCGATGCGCGCGTCGATCTGGTCGAGCGTGTCGGCTTCCGCGGGCTCGCCGTTGATCCAGCCGATGTCGCCGATCTCGGTGGCGATGCCGCAGAACCCGTTCGCATACGGCGCGAACGCGCGCGCGCCGGCGCGTGCGCAGAGCTCGCCGATGCCGTCCGGGCCGAGCGTGATGGACGGGCCGTCGCCCGCCTCCGCGATGCGCGGCAGGCGTTGCAGCTCGGTCATCGGCAGCACCATCCAGAACGTGAACAGGCCCTGCCAGAACGGCGCCTTGCGCAGTTCGCGGCAGCAGCTCAGGACCAGGTCGGGCCGGCCGCGACGGGCGACCGACTGGTCGATCACGTCCATCACCGAGCCCTTCGCATCCTCGCCGCTGTCGACGAGCAGGATCACCGAGAACTGCGGCGTCGTGACCCGGTAGCAATTGCCCCAGTTGCGCACGTCGTGCGGCGGCACGGCCGCGCCGATGGTCGGCTGCTCGCCGTAGAACGGCAGGATGTCGATCTCGATGTCGCCGATCCGCACCGTCTCGCCCCAGCCGGGCGCGAGCACCGTCTGCCCGACGTCACGCAGCGACTGCTGCATGTCGTCCTGCGCCAGCAGCGATGCGACCGGGATGCGCGGCACGATGACGGGCACCGATCCGTCGCCGCCGTGCCGCAGGATCGTCGGGACATGCCAGTGGTCGAGATGGCCATGCGTGACGAGCATGCCGTCGATCCGCTGGCCCAGGTTGGACGGCGCGCGATCGAGATCGGGCAGGCCGACGTTGCCGCCGATCGCGAGGCTGATCGGGTCGGTCAACAGGCGGGTGGTGTCGGAGGCGATCAGCAGCGACGCGTGTTCGAGCCGCTGGATGCCCGGGCCGTCGAACGCCGGCCATGCCAGCGCCGCGTCGCCCGCGGGCCGTTCGCAGCCGAGCAGGCGGGGATCCGCGTACAGCGCGGACAGCGGCTGCCAGTGGTTGCGCTGCAGCGCGTCGCGCAGCGCGTTCGCGAGTTGCGGCACGTCGCCGGCGGCAGTGTCGAGCACGATCGGCTCGCCGTGCCGCGGCGCGAGCGCGAGCGTCCAGCGGTCGCGCTGCTGATGCAGATCGTAGAGCAGCGCGCGGCTCGCGATACAGCCGCCGGCCGCCACCGAATCCGGATCGAACAGCTCCTCCAGGAACGGATAGCGCGCAATCGCATCGCGCAACAGCGCGGCGCAGGCGGCCGGCTCGAATTTCGCTGCCATGAATTGCTGCATGAGCGCGTCCTGCTGCTCGATCAGTCGGCCCAGGTCATGCGCGCGCGAAGCCAGAATGCCTGTATTGAGGAAGACCCCCAGGCGATCATCGACAGACATGGTGTGTTTACCCTCGGATTCTCTCGGCGAAACGCTGCATGCGCCCGCGCGCCCCGTCATCGGGCCGCGAGAGGCCGCATCGTTCCTTTATCTTTTATTGCGCCGTGCGTGGCGCGACGCGTCGACCGTCAGGCCGACAGCGCGACCCGGACGCTCAATGGCCGCATGTCGGTCCAGTTGGCGTTGATCCATTCGAGACAGGCGTCCCGGGTTCCCGACGGGCCCGCCGCCCGCCAGCCGTCCGGCACGAGCTTGTCGTCCGGCCAGATCGCGTATTGTTCCTCGTGATTGACGACCACCTTGAAAATGGCGTCGTGGTTCGGCATTTCGGCTTCCATGTCTCTCTCGTTTCAATAATCGATCAAGCGTGTCACACGCATAACATGATTCGATATTTCCATAAAAACAGCACGCCCAGCCATGCCGGGTAACGATGCAAGCACTTTGAAATCGAAGCGAGCAGACTTTACCATAAGCCATCCAAAAACAATTACATTTCTATTGAATAAAAACAAAGTAAATCATAAGCGGCGCCGGCCAATAATCACGATCATTGTTTATAAATATGTGAATTGATGACAAACAACCTGTCCTTTCGATTAAATCGATAATCGGCTTAATTGTTTGAATATTTTGTATGGTTCGTTTTTAAAGCGGAGTCCCGACGCATGGCCTTGCTACCCAGTACCCTCACCATCCCGCGCGAGCGCCCGACGGCTCGGCACCGGCTGCTGGTGTTCCATCACGCGTGCGGCGCGGCGGCCAATTACTACCGGTGGGCGGCGTCCTTCCCGGACGATATCGAGGTCTGGCTGATCGAGCTGCCCGGTCGCGGCAAAAGCCTGGGCACGCGCGCGATCGATACGTTGTCCGAACTGATCGACTTCCTGCGGGCGCTCCGGCCGCTGCTGCCGCGCGACTACGCGGTGTTCGGCCACAGCATGGGGGCGCTGATCGCGTACTGTTTCGCGCGCGACATGGCGCAACTGGGGCATCCGCCCGTCTGGCTCGGTGCGTCCGGCACCGATGCGCCGTTCTACCCGCATCGCCACGCGCCGCTTGATGGCGCGCCGGTGCACCGGCGCAACGACGCGGACATCGTCGACTATGTCGTGTCGCTCGGCGGCACGCCGCGCGAAGTGGCCGAGCACGACGCGCTCCGGGCGATGCTGCTGAAGCTGGCCAAGGCGGATTTCCGCGTGATCGAGGCATGCTTCCCGCTGCCGTCCGCAACGGCGCTGCCCTGCCCCGTCACGGTCTTCTCGGGCCGCGACGACACGTTGCTGAGCCCCGCCGGGCAGCGCGACTGGTTGCGCGCATCACGGCACACGGTCACCTTCCGCGCGTTCGACGGCGGGCACTTCTATCTATTGGAAAACCCGGCCGCCGTTCAGCACGCGATCGGCGAGGCATTGGCCGATGCGGTGCGATGCGACACCGCCGAGGCGTCGGCCGGCCCGTGCCGCTGACGTCGACGCGCGCGGTGATGCCGGCAGTCGCGCGGGCGCCAGGGCGCCCGGGCGGCCAGCCGCCGCGACGCATGCGTCACGCGGCGCCGTCGCGCCCCTTCGGGAACACGCCATGGCTCATCGCGTCGAGCTGCCGACCGATCTCCGCGCGCAATTCGGCGGAGATCTCGAGGCTGTCGAGCAGTTTCGAAATCCACAGCCCGTCGGCGGCGAGCCGGCAGATCATCAGCGTCGCGGCCTGCTCGAGCGGCACGGGGTCCGGCCGCGTCCATTCCCGCATCGGCACCGACCAGCGCGCGCGCGTGTCCTGGTCGGTAATCATCGACGCGACCAGCACGCGCAGCACATCGGTGCTCGCGACCGAATGCGACTCGTCGAGCACCGCGTGCATGTAGGCCCGCGCCACCGCGCCGGCGCCTTCGGCATCCGCCGCCACCCGCGCGGCCATCTGCGCGGCGAACCGCTCGGTCGCCTGGCCGAACAGCGCATCCAGCAGCCCCTGCTTGTTCGCGAAGTGATACTGCAGCGCGCCTTTCGTCACGCCGGCACGCTCGGCCACCGCATCGAGCGTCAACGCGGCCACGCCGTGATGTGTCGCGATTTCCGATGCAGCCGCCAGCAGCTGCGCACGCACCTGATCCGGCGCTTTTTTACGACGCACGCCGGCGGTGGGGACGGCCGGCGCCGCTGCGGCTTCAGGCGCCCGCGCACCGGCCGTTCCAGCCGGTTCGACGGGCGCGGACGCATCGTGCGGCGCGGGTTCGAGGTGTTTTTTCATGGTGCGGATGGTAGCACCCGGCGTCTCGATATAAACATTCCGGCCGGATGGTATGATCCGCCGCATGACTACACCGACCTCCTCCCCCTGGTCCGCGCTCGACACCGCCATCGCCCGTGGACGCGACGCCCTGGTGCGTCTCCAGCAGCCTGACGGCAGCTGGTGTTTCGAACTCGAATCCGACGCGACGATCACCGCGGAATACATCCTGATGATGCATTTCATGGACAAGATCGACGACATCCGCCAGGAGAAGATGGCGCGCTACCTGCGCGCGAACCAGCGGCTCGACACGCATGGCGGCTGGGCGCTGTACGTCGACGGCGATCCGGACGTGTCGTGCAGCGTGAAGGCGTACTTCGCGCTGAAGGCGGCCGGCGACAGCGAACATGCGCCGCACATGGTCCGCGCGCGCGACGCGATCCTGAAGCTCGGCGGCGCGGCCCGCGCGAACGTGTTCACGCGCATCCTGCTCGCGACGTTCGGCCAGGTGCCGTGGCGCGCGACGCCGTTCATGCCGATCGAATTCGTGCTGTTCCCGAAGTGGGTGCCGATCTCGATGTACAAGGTCGCGTACTGGGCGCGCACGACGATGGTGCCGCTGCTGGTGCTGTGCTCGCTGAAGGCGCGCGCGCGCAATCCGCGCAACGTCTCGATCCGCGAGCTGTTCGTCACGCCGCCGGACGAGGAACGCCGGTACTTCCCGCCCGCGCGCGGCATGCGCCGGCTGTTCCTCGCGCTCGACCGCACGGTGCGCCATGTCGAACCGCTGATGCCGAAGGGCCTGCGGCAGCGCGCGATCCGCCACGCCGAGGCGTGGTGCGCGGAGCGCATGAACGGCGAGGACGGGCTCGGCGGCATTTTCCCGCCGATCGTGTATGCCAACCAGATGATGCAGGTGCTCGGCTACCCGGACGACCATCCGCTGCGGCGCGATTGCGACAACGCGCTGGAGAAGCTGCTGGTCACGCGGCCGGACGGCAGCATGTATTGCCAGCCGTGCCTGTCGCCGGTGTGGGATACCGCGTGGAGCACGATGGCGCTCGAGCAGGCACGCGGCGTGGCGGCGGCGGAAGACGGCGAGCCGGGCGACGCACGGCGCGCGCTCGACGAACGCATCGCACGCGCGTACGACTGGCTGGCCGAACGCCAGGTGAACGACCTGCGCGGCGACTGGATCGAGAACGCGCCGGCCGAGGTCCAGCCGGGCGGATGGGCGTTCCAGTACGCGAACCCGTACTACCCCGACATCGACGATACGGCGGTCGTCACCGCGATGCTCGACCGCCGCGGCCGCACGCATGCGAACGCGGACGGCACGAACCCGTATGCGCCGCGCGTCGCACGCGCGCTCGACTGGATGCGCGGGCTGCAGTCGCGCAACGGCGGCTTCGCGGCATTCGACGCCGACTGCGACCGCCTGTACCTGAACGCGATCCCGTTCGCCGACCACGGCGCGCTGCTCGATCCGCCGACCGAGGACGTGTCGGGCCGCGTGCTGCTGTGCTTCGGCGTGACGAAACGGGCGGACGAACGCGCGTCGGTCGCGCGCTGCATCGACTACGTGAAGCGCACGCAGCAGCCCGACGGCAGCTGGTGGGGCCGCTGGGGCACGAACTACATCTACGGGACGTGGAGCGTGCTGGCCGGCCTCGCGCTCGCCGGCGAGGACAAGTCGCAGCCGTATATCGCACGCGCGATCGAATGGCTGCGCTCGCGACAGCATGCGGACGGCGGCTGGGGCGAGACGAACGACAGCTACATCGACCCGAAGCTGGGCGGCACCAATGGCGGCGAGAGCACGTCGAACTTCACCGCGTGGGCGCTGCTCGCGCAGATGGCGTTCGGCGACTGCGAATCCGATTCGGTGAAGCGCGGCATCGCGTATCTGCTGTCGGTCCAGCAGGAAGACGGCTTCTGGTGGCACCGCTCGCACAACGCGCCGGGCTTTCCGCGCATCTTCTACCTGAAGTATCACGGCTATACCGCGTACTTCCCGCTGTGGGCGCTCGCGCGCTATCGGCGGCTGGCGGGCGCGGCGGCCGCGCGAGCGTCGGCCGCGCACGGTGCGACGGCCGTCAAGTCAGCGGTCACGGTTCTCGCCTGAGCGGTAACGTGACGGCGCAACGCCGTCACACGAAGCCCTCTTCGACCAGCGTGCAGCCATGCGCCGTGATCTCGTGCCGCTGGCCCGAGCCGCCGACCACGCGGCTCCAGCTTTCGGATACGAGCACGGCCGCGGCGCCGTCGGCGTGCAGCGCATAGCCGAAGCCGCCATACATGCCCGGCACCGCGAACCATACGCGTCCGGCTTGCGTGTCGAGTTCAAGCAGCGGTTCGAGTTCGGGCAGGCGCAGCGCATCGACGCGCAGGCGTGCGATGCGGCCGAGCATCATCTCGTGGAAGTGGCGCTGGATGTCGCGCAGCGTTTCGGCGGGCACGAAGCGTCGCGGCTGCGGCGTCAGCAGATCGAGCAGGTGCCGATGCCCGCGCTGCGCGGCGATATCGACCGGGCGCGCGCCGTCTGCATCGCGCAGCATGCGCCACGCGCCGAGCTGCAACAGTTCGACGACGACCGCTTGCGGCGCGCCGCCGTAGGCAGCCTGGTGCAGCGGCGTATAAAGCGACGTCCCGCCAAGCCGTGTCGCGTTGACAAGCTTGTGCTCCTTTGCAATGCAGTCGAGCATCGTCGCCCAGTCGCCGTTGCGCGCCGCATCGGCCAACGCGTGCCGGCTCGCGACCTGCGCGTCGTCGAGCACATCGGCGCCCGTGATTCCATCCCATGTGATGCCCAACCGTTTTCTCCTTTCGCCTCTCGCGCATCCAGCCGGCGCGTCGTCCGCTCATCATAAGCGTTCGCCACGGCCGTGCGCGCGCGACACGAGAGGCGGCGCCGGCAACCGCCCAACCCGCCCGCAAGTATGGAATCATGCGAACGCGCCGTCGGCGCGTTCATTTCACTTCGACTCAGGATGCCAGCCGTGCTCGACATTTCCACCATCACCGATGCCTTCGCCCCGAATGGCGAACCCGTGCAATACCGCGTGCCGCCCGAGAAGCTGCTGGCAGGCGACCCGCTGCAGACGCTCACGCCCGGCTTCACGAGCCCGTGCGGCCGCTTCTCGACCGGCATCTGGGAAAGCACGCCTGGCCGCTGGCGGGTCGCATACACCGAAGCGGAATACTGCGAGATCCTGGCAGGCACGTCGGTGATCACCGATGAGGACGGCAACGCGAAAACCCTGCGTGCCGGCCATCGCTTCGTCATTCCGCCGGGCTTTCGCGGCACGTGGGAAGTCGTCGAGCGCACGCGGAAAATCTTCGTCGCGTACGAAGCGCAGCCGACGGAATGAGCCGCACCGGCCCCGGCGTCGGAAACGTTACCGCCGGCCGTCGAGCGCGCCGAGGATCCCGTACGCGGCCTTCACGCGGTCCTCGTTCGGATAGCTGCGGTTCGCGAGCATCACGATCGCGATCCGCTTCGACGGGACGAACGCGACATAGGTGCTGAAGCCGTTGGTCGAGCCCGTCTTGTTGATCCACGTATCCGCGCTCGGCGCCAGCGGCGGCTTGATCGCGGCGGCCGGCAACCCGTCGCGCAACATCTTCATCGAGTTGCCTTCGAGCAGCGTCGGCAGCGCGACCGGATACGGGTACTGCTCCCAGATCAGGTCCTGCGTCAGCGGCCCCGCGCGGAAATAGCCGGTGTGCGTGCGTTCGAGCGCGCGCTGCAGGCGCGGCGCGGTTTCGATCAGCCCCATGTTCGCCTGCACGAAGCGCAGCAGGTCGGCCGCCGTGGTCCGCACGCCGTAGGCCGGCTGCCACAGCATGCCGCCCGTCATCCGGATCGGCTTGCCGTCCTGCGTATAGCCCTGCGCATAGTCGGCCTGGCGCGCTTCGGGCACGTTGATGTACGTGTGCGTCATGCCGAGCGCGGGAAAGAGCCGCTGCTCCATCAGCACCGCGAAATCCTTGTGCATCGCCTTCGCGGTGAGCCACCCGAGCATGCCGACCGACACGTTCGAATACGTACGGTACGTACCCGGCGCGTGCGCGGGCCGCCACGCGTCGAGATAGCGGATCAGGCCCGCGTCGTCGCGGATGCTGTCCGGCACCTGCACGGGCAGGCCGCCGGACGTGTGCGTGCCGAGATCGCGCAGCGTCACGACACCGAACGGCTTGCCCTGCAGCGCGGGCAGGTACTTGCCCACCGGGTCGGCCAGCGACAGTTCGCCGCCCTCCTGCGCGTCGGCCGCGAGTGTCGCGGTCAGCGTCTTGCTGACGGAGCCGATTTCGAACAGCGTATCGCCGGTGACGGGCTTGCCCGATTGCGTCGACATCACGCCGTAGTCGAACACGTAGGGCTTGCCGTCGGCGACGACGCCGATCGCCATGCCGGGAATCGCGTACTGCTTCATCAACGGCGCGATGTGGCGGGTGACGGTGTCGTGGAGCGCGTCCTGGGTGACGGCGGCCGCGCGGCCGGCCGTGGCGGTGGCGCACGCGGCGACGAGCAGGGTCGCGGCGAAGCGTGTCGCGTTGAATCGCATGGTTGCGGTTCCTTCGAGTTCTGATGGTTGCGTGGACAACGGACCCGGCCATGCCGTGCGGTAGTCGCAGTGGCCGGCCTGCCGAAGCAGGACTATCCGCTGTCGATCCGCCGCCAACAATCGACGATATGTTGCGCGAGCCGAAAGAAAAACTTATGAGATACGCGAAGGACTGCTTTGACCTGATGCCATTCCCGAACCGCTCGTCGTTTTGCCGGAAAAACCTGTCGGTTTTAACAGCATGCAATCCGGCGGCCGAATCGCATCGCATCGAAAATCGGTGAAAAAGAGATAAGTCTTGTCAGATCCCCATGCGCTGGCGCATCGCGCGATTGATTCGCCCGCGCGGATCGCAGTAGACTCGCGGAAGCAAAAAATAAGATCCATCCTGAGAGAAACAATGAATCGCCATTCGCTGATCGCCTGCTCCCGCGTCATGGGTTGTCGCCCGGTCGCGTGATTTTCACGCATCGACCGCTCCGCAGCGGGTACACGCCACGCCGCCGCGCGCCACTTGCGCGCCCGTTCGCCGCATCGCCCGCCAGCCTAAAGAACCGCCAGGGTCCCGCGCGCATGGCCCGCGCACGCCCTGCCTGACCGGAGAGCAACCCCGTGACCGAAACCGTGGCCGCGTCCGCCTATCGGCCGCGCGATGTCGTCAATGCGCCCGACATCAAGGCAGCCATCGCCCGCCGCAGCGCCGAGCGCGGCGATCCGGCCGACATCCGCGCGTGGCTCGGCAACCACTTCTTCCGCTGGGTCGTCGGCGCGTTCGAGCAGGCGCAGCCGCTCGATTCGATTGCCGACTACCGCGCGCTCGCCGGCGCCGACCGGCCGGCGCCCGACTGGCTCGTGCGCCGGTTCCGTCCGCAACCGGCGTCCGGCGCGGCGGCCGACTCGGCGCCGCTGCCGGCCGTCGAGCCCAAGCCGCTCTACTTCATCGATCCCGAGCACATGCTGCTGACCGACCGCGAGCGCGTGCTGGTCGAATTCCTGCGCTCGCGCGCCGGCACGCGGCTCGCGCAGAAGCTGCAGCGCATCACGTGCGCCATGGCGCTCGACATGTGGGAGCGCGAGCACCAGCGCATGCAGGCGCGTCGCGACAAGGGCTGGGTGCCGAGCAGCGGCCTCGCGCTGCGTGAGGTGCTGCGCACGCCGAACGGGATCGTGTTCGAATTCGCGGGCGATCATGCGGCGCTGCGCGAGGAACTCGCCTACGAGTCGTACTACATGCAGCACTGCCTGGGCCAGTTCGCGGATCGCCGCCGGCTGCGCGGCGGCTACGGCGAACAGTACGCGCAAGCCGCGCAGGAGGGCCGGCTGCGCCTGTTCACGCTGCGCGGCGCGGGCAACCAGCCGCACGTGACGATCAGCCTGCAGGTGACCGGCAACGGCCTGCGCATCGACCAGATCAAGGGCAAGCAGAATCGCCATCCGGTGCGCCGCTACGCCGACGACGTCCGCCAGTTCCTGCGCGCGCTCGCGCCGCGCGGCGAGCGGCATCCCGATTGCGAAGGCATGGGGCTCGTGTTCGAACCGGACACGCCGGGCGCGGGCACCGGCGAATGGACCTTCGTCACCGACGTGCGCTCGCCCGACCATCTGCTGAGCGTGATGAGCGAGAACTTCCACCTGATCGAGCACTTCCCGCAGCCGCCGGCCGTGCTGCAATGGCTGCTGCTGCGCAACGCGCCCCATGCGCTCGGCCAGCTTCGGCAAATCGACCCGGCCGTAGCAGCGGCCGCGCGCCACGCATTGCCGGCCGATGCGCTGCCGGCCGCGCGAGCGCCCGGCGGCGCACCGCCGGCAGCCACCGCGTTCGAGATCGAAGGCATCGCGATCGATCCCGCGCTGTGCGCGACGTTCGCGTTGCCTGCGCCGGCAGACGGGAGCGCGCCATGCTGAAATGGCTGATCGGCGCAGCCGTGCTGTGGGTCGTGTGGTACGTGTGGCGGTCGGTCCGGGTCGCCGCGCGGATGGTGCGCGAAGTCGATGCCGACCAGGTCGCGGGCGCCGACGCCGCGGTCACGGTCCGGCAGACCGCCGCCGTCAAGCTCGCCCAATCGCTGGCCGAGCAGGCGCCGCCGAACCGCCGCCGCTGGTCGCTTGCACTCGCCGACATCCTGCTGATCCGCAACGGGTTGCGCTGCGATTGCGACGCGCTCGTGTACGCACTGCCCGACGCGCAGCGCAACAAGCTCGCCGCCCAGCTGCGACGCGAACTCGACCTGCCGGCCGACCTGCCCGAGTGGCAGGTCGTGCAGCGCGTGCCGGCCATCCTCGCCGGCTGGATACGCGGCGTCGGCCGCTCGCACGAAGGCTTCTACGAACAGCTCGCGGCCGAAGGCCGCGTGCGCGATGCGCTGGCGTTCGATTGCGCGCGCACCGCGTTTCTCGTGCGCTGCATCGCATTGCTCGGCTGGGCGTCCGAACAGCATGCGTGGGTGGTATTGCTGCTCAATGCCCAGCGCGCGCAGGACAGCTTCGACAGCTGGGAAGACTTCGGGCTCGCATATGCACGCGCGCGCCAGCACTGGCTGCGCGGCAGCGGCCAGGACGGCCCCGCGTCGTCGCGTGCGACCCAGGAAGTGCGCGAGCACCTGCGCAATCCGTCCGGAAACTGGCTTTCACTGCCGTGGAAGCGCTACCGCATCTTCGATCCCCAACCCGTTTCGTCATGACCGCCGACACCGACATGTCCTCCGTTTCCGCCGACCTGATTCCGCCCGCGAAATCCCGCTGGTTCGTCTGCGACGTCGACGCGCTGCTGCGCGCAGGCGAGTTTGCCGCGCTCGACACGCAGCTCGAGGCCGCGCTCGCCGCCAGCTTCGGCGACCGCACCGCCGAAGCGCGGTACGTCGACGCACTGCCGGCCGACGTGCAACCCTGCATCGAAGCCGGCGCCGAAGGCCTCGCGCGCCTGCGCGCATGGCAGGCCGCGAATCCGCGCTCCGCGCATGCGTGGCTGTGCGAAGCGCACTACTGGCACCACTGGGCGTACGAGTATCGCGGCGGCGGCTGGGCCGAGACGGTGACCGAAGCCGGCTGGATCGGCGCGCATGCGTGCGCGGCGCTGACGATCGTCGCGGCGCTGCGCGCGCTGGTGCTCGCGCCGACGATGTGGAGCGCGCCGAAGGTGATCTTCACGAGCGTGTCGTCGTTCGGCGAGCCCGAGTGGCTCACGCAGCTCGTGCGCGAGCGCCGCTGGCCCGTCACCGAACTGCACCTGAACGTCGGCGCCGAAGACGAAGCCACGCGCGCCGAACTGCAGCGCATGCTCGCGCGCTCGGGATTGAATCCCGACCAGCCGGTCGCCTGCCCGGTGGAATTTCCCGACGCGCTGCCCGGCCCCGTCCAGGGCAAGAAGCTGCGCAAGGAAAAGTGGTACTGGATGGAGGCGACGCTGCATATCCACCCGACCCAGTACTTCTCGATGCGCACGTTCATCTGGTACATGCAGCCGCGCTGGGGCGGCTCGCACGACCACGTCCGCGCCTTCGTCGATTCCGACGCGTGCGCGCATCTCGACGCGGTCGAGAAGGACCGGCTGCGCCACGAGATCTGGCGCGACGAGTACTACGGCGAGACGCTGGATTCGGATGACGACGACGACACCGTACGCCGCGCGATGACCGCGACGCTCGCCCGCGCGAACGCCGCGCTGCATCCGTATCACCGCTGGGAGACACTGCACTGGCTCGCGCGCAGTCACTTCATGCGCAACGAAGACGAACAGGCATACGTGCGGCTCCAGGAAGCCGAGCGCCACGGACCGATCGACGACAACCGCGCGATGGCGATGGGTTTGCGGCTGATGCTCGCCCTCGATCCGCATGGCGACTGGCTGACCGGCGCGATCGAGCGTGCGTCGGACGCACGCGCCTGCACGGCGGCGATGATCCTGCGCGGCTACGCGCATCGCACCGGCACGTTCGGCTTCGCCCAGGACGACGCGCGCGGCGCTGCATGGCTGGAAGCCGCGCGCCTGAACGAACCCGGCTCGCTCGCGTGGAACCAGCTCGCCACCGCGATGGAGGATGAAAACCGGCGCCCGGCCGATGCCTTTGCAATCTGCCAGCTCGGCTACGAGGCGGGCGGCAATTCATGCGGCTACCTGCTCGGCTGCTTCTACAGGGACGGCACGCATGTCGAGGCCGACCCGTACCGCGCCGCCCACTTCTTCCGCGAGTCGATGGAGGCCGGCGGCAACGTGGCCGCTTATAAACTGGGATACACGTACCACCACATCGGCCAGACCAGCACGGATCGGGCCGAGCGCGCGCGCATGCAGGTCGAGGCCGTCGAGGCCGCGCGCAAGGCGCACGAGATGGGGCATACGGACGCGCTCGAGAGCATGCTGATGTTCATCAGCGACATCGAGGATCACGCGTCGCGCCATCGCTATCTCGACGAACTGCGCCAGCATGCCGAAGCCGGCCATCCCGCCGCGATGGCCACGCTGTCGTTCTGCCTCGCCGACATCGGCGACAAGTCGCTCTACGACTATCGCGAAGGCGTGCGCTGGATCATGGGCGCCCAGGCGATCGCACCGGACGACGAGTTCGTGCGCACCATCACGCGCATCAGCTACGAGGACGGCATGCTCTCGAGGCTGCGGTTCAAGATGCAGCGCAAGCAGATCAAGGCGCACGAGATTCCCGGCGCCGACAACGCGATGGTCTGAACCCCGGGCGGCAAATGCGCGCGCCCGGGGCCGGGCCGCGCGCGCCGTCCGAATCTCGACCGGACGGTCAGCCCGTGGTCGTCCCGCGCATTACCCCGGCAGCCGGTCGAGAAACGCCAGCATCGCCGCGTTGAACCGCTCGGGCCGCTGCAGCGGCGCGAAATGGCTCACGCCGGGCAGGGTCGTCAGCGTCGCGCCAGGAATCGTGCGCGCCAGGTACGCCGCGTGCTCGGGCCGGATGAATTCGTCGTGCTCGCCCAGCACGATCGTCACCGGCACGGCAATCGCCGCGAGATCCTGCGCGCGGTAATCCGGTTGCGTGCGCATCATTTCGCTGACCGCCGCGACGAACGCGTCGAACTGGTCCGGCGTCGCGGACAATGCTGCGTAGTCCTTGCGGTGCCGCGCGAAGCAGCGGTCGAGCAGCGGGCTCGGCACGATCTCCTTCGTCCCGCCCGGGTCCATGTTGCACGCGAAGAAGAACACGCCGGCCGCCCGTTCCGGCGCGCGGTCGGCCAGCACGAGCGCGATGCACGCGCCGTCGCTCCAGCCGACGAAGCGCGCGCGGTCGACGTGCAGCGCGTCGAGGACCGCCAGCACGTCCGAGGCCATGCGTTCGTAGGAATAGGGTTGCGCGTCGCGCGTGCTGCGGCCGTGGCCGCGGCTGTCGATCACGATCGCGCGGTAGCCGGCCGCGAGCAGCGCCGGCACCTGGTTGCCCCAGTTGCCGCCGTGGCCGAGGCCGCCGTGCAGCAGCACGACCGCCGGGCCATGGCCGAACGACGCGTGCCAGATGCGCGCGCCGTCGTGTTCCAGCCATCCTTGCTCATCGGCCGCCGGCAGCGGCGTGCCACCTTGCGATTCGAAGCGGGCGAGGTCGTCGTCGTTGAATTCCGCATGCATCGTTCAGCCGTCCTGTCGAGGGAGACGTGCTCGCGATTGTAATGCGTGCGGCCGACGCGGCCGCGACCGGTCAGGCCTGCGTCGACACCAGCCCGCCCGCCTGCGAGCCGCCCGATTTCTGGATCGCCGCCGCGAGTTGCGAGATCGCGGTCGAAAGCGCCCCCGAGATCGCGCTGGCTTGCGCGCTCAGCGACTGCTGTTCGATCGCCGCGGCCGGGTCGTCCTTCGCGCGCTGGCTCGCGCTCGCGATCTGCTGCTCCAGTGCCGCGAGCTGCTTCTGCAGCCGCTCGATCAGCGCCTTCAACTGGCTGACCGCCGGGTCCGACGACGCGCCCGATGCGCCGAGCGTCTGGCCGGTGGCGCCGGTCGAATCCTTCGTGCCGGCGGTGCCGGTCGCGTCGGCCGTGCCGGTGGTGCCGGTGGTGCTCGTGGCGTCGCCGGTGGACGACGTCGCGGCGGGCTTGGTTGCGCTCGCGCTGCTGTCGGCCAGCGGGGATCGCGTCGTCGTGGAGAAGTCGATCTGCATGGTGTCGGTCCGTGTGTTGGGAGGCGTCGTGACGGAGGAGGAAACGCCTTCCAGATTGTTTACGGCATTCGTCACACGAAACTTGAGTATCGGGGCCGGACTGATTTAGCCGAAGATCGACCGGTTTAGCCACGAAAGGGCCAGATTGACGGCCCGGCGGCGCTGGTAAAATCGCGGCTTCGCCAGCGGGATTCGTGCGCCAATCGCCTCCGGGCACCAGCGCGCAACGCCGCCGGCCTCGACTCCCGCCCTTCCGGGCGCGGCACGCGGCACGTGCCGGCGCCGCGGTCGCGGCTGCGCGGGTCGCCTTTTTCGTCCGCCGGTGCCCCGCTCGCCCTGTCGAGCGGCGAGCGCCATGCGGCGCGCACGCACTTCATCACGTATTCGAGGAACACACGATGGCCCGCATCGGCGCCTTCTGCATCACGACGTGGCTTGCCGCCGCGATTCTCTACTTCGGCCAGCACTCCGTCGCGATGATCGTATTGAGCGGTGTCGTCGTATTCGGCGGGTTCGATCTGCTGCGCCCGTAAGCGCGCGGGCTCGACACGTTTCCCGATCCGTCACGGCAAGCCTGCCTGAAGCGAACGCCGCGGGCTTTCAACCCGGCGCCTCACCGGCTCGCTCCCGCTTGGCGCGCCCTCACGCAGCCCACACCCCCGTCAGCAGGCCGCGAACGTCGGCACCGCCGGCGCGACCGCCAGCGCGCGCTCGTTGAACACGACCGGCACGCCGCCGAGCCCCAGCCGGCAGTTCGGGCGATCGAGCCGCCACCCGTCGACGCGCAGCGCGACGCGCGACACCGGCGCGCCGCCCGCATGCGGCAGGTCGATCGTGATCTGCCGCTTCCCGCCGGGTAGCAGGTTCAGGTAGTTGTCGCTGTAGAACGCCGGTAGCACACGCGCGCCGGTCGACGGATCGAATACCTGCAGGTGCGTCATCAGCGCGACGGCGGCGCCGAGGTTCGCGACGTCGACCGTGATGCGCGTCGTCGCATCGTCGGCCTCGGCCGACGATGCGTGGACGGACACGGCCGCACCCGGCATCGTGTCGAGCGACGTGTATGCGTCGTCGCCCCCGTCGCGCTGCCGCCAGTAGACGTTCTCGGCCAGCATAGTGCCGCCCGAATCGGTCAGCGCGAGCGCGACGATGCACACGTCCGACTTCGCGGCGGCCAGCGCCGACGCGAGGTTCGCCACCACGCGATACGACGCCTTCGCGACGCCGCCGACATCCGCGCTCGTCCGGCTGCTCAGCGTGCCATCGAGGTTGTACACGCGCATCTCGACGCGGCCGGTGACGGCCGCCGCCGTGTGATTCGCGATCGTCACGTCGGCCGTGCTCGCATCGAGAATCGCATTGACGCGACGGCACCCGTGCCGCACCGCGAAGAACGACGCGTGCGCGTCGAGATCGTGGCTGTACATCTGCCACACGAAGCTCGGCTGCGCGGGGTTCGTCATCCACATGATCACGCCGGTCGCCGGCGACGTGATCTTCCCGGCCACCGGGCCGATCATCACGGCCGCGTTCGCCTCGTAGATCGAGCGGATGCATTCGTAGTTCATCATCTGCGCCTTGCGCACGAAATCCGCGAGATTCCGGATCGCGCCGTAGCGCAGCGCCGTCATCGCGATGTAGCCGGCGCCGCCCTGCTTGCCGACCGCCGGGTAGTACGCGCCGTTGCCGTTCATGTCGCGATCGGCCCAGAAGTCGTCGGGACATTCGTACGAGGCGGGCGGCAGCATCGCTTCGACACATTCGAGCGTCGGGATCGAATGCGAACCGACTTCGTTGTGAAACGCGACCGACGTCGTGCCGTAGCCGCGGCTGAACGCGGCCTGCGGCGAGGCCCAGTTGTACGGCCCGCCTGACGAATAGCCGTTCACCGCGCCGGCGCCCGTATCGCCGGCCGAACTCGTGAGGCACAGGCGCTGCGGGTCCAGCTCGGCGACGAGCGCGTCGAGCCCCTTGACGAGTGCCGGCGGCGGCGCACCTTCGTTGCCGCCGCACCAGAGCAGGATCGACGGTCGATGACGGTGGCGTGCGATCAAGTCGCGGATATTGTCGAGATCGCGCGGCACGTTGGCCGGGCCCGACCCGTCTCCTTCGGTCGAGAAAAAGAAATCCTGCCAGACGAGGATCCCGTAGCGGTCGCATGCGTCGAAGAAATCGTCGCTCGTGCTCTGCCCGTTCCAGTTGCGAATCAGGTTGAGGTTCGCATCGCGATGGAGCCGAACCTGGTGGAACAGCCGCGCGCGCGGAATGCGTTTCAGCGCTTCGTCGAGCCCCCAGTTGCCGCCCATTACAAGGATCGGCAGGCCGTTGACCGTGATGCTCAACTGCTTGCCCATGCCGATGTCGCGCGCATAGTCGATGCGGCGCAGGCCGATGTTCAGCGTGCGCTCGTCCGACAGCAGGCGCCCGACCTTGACGCCGACCGTCACCGCATGAAGCGTCGGTTCGCCGTACCCGTTCGGCCACCACAGGCGCGGTTGCCTGATCGACAACGCCGCGATCTCCGACGACGTGAGCGACACCTTCGTCGTCGTGCCCGACGCGGGAATCGCGATGTCGTGGCTGAACGGCGCGCCGTTGCCGATCGTGCCGACGAGCGTCGCGACGAGATCGGCGCCCGAGCCATTGTCCAGTTCGAGATCGAGCCGCAGCTCGGCGCGCGACAGGTCGGCGGACAGCGTATGCGCGACGTGGATCGCCGCGATGCGCACCGCGCCGGTCGTGAACCAGGTCACCGGCTGCCAGATGCCGAGCTCGCGATCGGGGATCGTCGGCAGCCAGTCCCAGCCCGCCGAGCAGAAGAACGTCGGCCCGTTCTTCAGCGTGACGCCGGTCGGGCCGCCGTTGCGCCCGCCACGCGTGACGCCGCTCTGGTAGCTCGGCAGCAGCGGCCCTTCGGAGAACTCCAGCTTGACCACGCGCACCGCGAGATGGGCCGCGCCACCCGCCTGCGGCACGAGCCGCGAGACGTCGAACGCGCGCTGCGTGAACGCGCCTTCCAGCCGGCCGACGAGCGCGCCGTTCAGCCAGACCTCGGCGCAGTAGTTGACGCCGCCGAAGCGCAGCCACAGGCGCTGCCCCGGCTGCCGCGCCGGCGCCGCGAAGGTCGTCCGGTACCAGTAGTCGGTGTCTTTCAGCGTATCGGGAAGGGTGTCGGTGACGATGCGGCCGTAGAACGGATCGGGATACCTGCCGTTGACGATCATGCTGTTCAGCACGGTGCCGGGCACCGTTGCCGGCGCCATGCCCGTCACGCCGGCCGCGCCCGACAGTTGCGCCCCGCTCACGCCCGGCAGGCTGCTCGCCGATGCGAACGTCCAGTTCGTCGCGAGTTCCTGCGTGGCCAGCAGGCTGCGCGCCGGGTCGGTCGGCACGCCCGGCACGGTCGGTGTGACCGTCGCGGGACCGTCGGCGCCCGGCGTGCCGGCGGCGCCCGCTGCCGGATCGATTTCGCCGTTGCAACCGGCGAGCCAGCTCGTACCGGCGAGTGCTGCGCTGTAAGACAGGAATTTCCGGCGCGATTTCGATTGCATGGTGTCGTGCTCCCGGATGGCGTCGTCTCGACGGTCGCACAGGGTGGCCCCTGCGCGTCGTGCCCGCTTGGGTTTACCGCGCGCCGGCCTCGCGCATGCGCATCGCCGCTGCCGACCCGCCGGCCGTCATCTGCGTGTAGTCCGCGTTCGGCCCGGACGGCGGCGTCAGGTTATCGGCGGCCGCCCATTGCGTCGGCGTCGCGGACAGCGCGTAGCGCATCGTGCCGCCATTGGCGATCTTGCCCAGCGGCAGCCATGACCCCGCGTAGTCCGCGCCATTGACCTTCAGCGACTGGACATACGCAAACGACGGGCGCCCCGCGCTGTCCATCGTGACCTGCTTGTCGCTTTCGAGCCGCAGCGTCTTGCCGTTGCCGAACCACACCGTGATCCCGCTGAACTGCGGCGTGGACAGCGCGAGCCCCGCCTCCGACGGAATGACCGGGAACATGCCGAGCGCCGCCCACACGTACCAGCTCGACGTCGCGCCCATGTCGTCGTTGCCCGGCAGCCCGTCGCGGGCCGTCGTGAACGCCTTCGACATGATGATCGGGAGAACGTACTGTGCGCCGCTCGGCTGCCCGGCCCAGTTGTACCCCCACGGCGACTGGAACGACGGTTCGTTGCCGATGTACAGGGTGTTCGACGATTCGCCGCCGTTCAGGCTGCCGGAGGACGGCACGGTCGAGAACGGCGTCGTGATCGCGAACAGGTTGTTCAGCCGCGTGACGGCCGCCTGCTTGCCGCCGATCGCATCGATCAGCGCGCTCCAGTCCTGCGCGAAGGTCCAGAAGTAGTTCGGTTCCGTCGATTCGTGGAACGCGCCCTGCACCAGCGTGCCCAGCGTGCCGGGCGCCGAGCCGGCCGGCGGCGCGTTGCGCGCGGCGATCACCTTGTTCGTGTAGTCGAAGATGTTGCGCCACCACCCGGCCCGCGTGTACAGCGTGCCGATGGTGTCCGGCGTGACGCCGACCGACGGCGCGTTCAGCACGCTGGCGGGCAGCGCCTGCAGGAACGCGGCCGCGGAGCGGTCGCTCAGCACGCGCTCGATGGTCGCCGACGACGAGTGACCGTCATCGCTCTGCGACAGGTAGTGGGCCGTCAGGAAATTGGCCAGGCCCGCCGCGCTCGTGCGATCGTTGCACGCGCTGGACGGATCGAACACCGACTGCTTCGTCAGGCGTGCAGCCGATACCAGGTCGAAATCGGTCGCGCCGAACTTGTACGCGCCGGCAATCACGTTCAGCGCGTTGTCGCCCGCCATCGGCGTCGAGTCGTCGCTGCCGTCGACCCAGTGCGGGAACGCGCCGCACTGCAACCCGTCGACGACGAGCGACTGCATCATGTCGCTCGATTCCTTCGGGGCGAGCAGCGCCAGCAGCTGCGCCTGCGACCGGTACGTGTCCCACAGCGAAAAGCCCGTGTAGTGGTTGCCCGCACCGCCCTGCGATCCGTCGGCACGCCGGAATGCGTAGTCACTGACCTTCGCCGTCGCACGCGCCGGGATGGTGCCGGTCTGGTCGACCGACTTCGGATAGCTGCCATCCGCGTTCCTGGGCTGGCGCATGCTGCGGAATTCACCGTTCGTGTCGCTGTAGAGCGTCGGCGTGCCGAACACGCGATAGAGCGCGGTGTAGAACTTCATCAGGTTCGCCTTCTGCGTCGCATTCAGCGATGCGGGCGTCGCGGCCTGGTCGATCTGGATCGTGTTGAGCCGGTCGTTCCACAGGCCGGACGCGTTCTTGCGTGCGTCGTCGAACGCGACCTTCTCACCTTCCGCTTTCAGGTTCGCCTGCGCGTTCTGGACGCTGACGGACGAGACCCCGACTTTCACGGTGACGGTTCGGTCCGCGTCGGTCAGGTCGAACTGCAGCGTCGCCGCGCCGTTGCTGGCGGTATTCACCGCGGAGGTACCCGCCTGCTTGCGCAGCGGCTTGTCGAAGGTCGCGTAGAAATACACGGGCGCATTCCATACCGTGCCGTACGGCGTGCAGAACGCCGGGGCCACGGCCTGCCCGCTCATCGACTTGCCGTCGCTCGCGAGCGCCAGCGCGACGTGGTTCGCGGTGACCTTCGTGCTGCCCGCATCGCTGTTGCCGTTCAGCTTCGCGTCGATCGAGAAGAAGCCCTTGTCCTTGTTCGTGTACGTGAAGCGCGCGATGCCGGCGCGCGCGGTCGCGCTCAGCTCCGTCACGATGCCGTTCGCGAGACGCACCTTGTAGTACCCGGGTTCGGCCGTTTCATCCGCGTAGCGGTACCCGATGCCGATCGGCCGGCCGCCCGATGCCACGGCCGTCGCCGCGTCGGTCGGCAGCATCGCGACCGCGCCCTGCCCCGGACACCCGACGCCGCTCAGGTGCGTCACGCTGAAGAAGTCGATGGTGCCGCCCGCCCCGCCCGACGACAGGTAGCCGCCCGAGCCGTTGAAGTCGTAGCGCGGCGTGTTCGGCCCGAAATTCACCATCCCGAACGGCACCATCGCGCCCGGGCTCACGTTGCCCGCGTAGCCGGAATCCGCGTTGACCTGCGTGCCGATCAACGGATTGACGAACTGCGTCAACGCCATGTCGGTGCGCTTCGGCGGGGCCGGTTGATCCGGCCGGGAAGGTTGCGACGGCCCCGCCGTCGGCGGGACGGTCGACGGCGTGTCGCCTGCGCCGTTGCTGGCCGTCTGGACACTGTTCACGTCGTCGCCGCCGCACGCGGCCAATGCCGCGCAAGCCAGTGCGGCGACGAGCAAGAGTCGTGGATTTTTCATTGTTTCGTTTAGTACCGTTAATTAAAACGATTGATCCGGCGCCGATGATCATCCGGCACGCCGCCCGGCTTGCGGCCCGGCGCGGCACATCGATGCCGCGCGGCGTGGCGTCGGCTACCCCCCCAAACGACGTCACGCCGACTTTCAGATGCGAACACCCGGCGACGGTCGTTGCCGCCGCAACCGTCGCCTCCACCGCCCTGCCTTCTGGAACGTCACAGGCTTCCCAGGGGCTTACAGTGCCGCAACGACTGTTTATTCACTACAAGAAGTTTCCCGAATTTTCAGTTTGTTTAACTAAACAATCCGGCGTTAAGTGGCTTTGCGTACAAAGTTCCGCCGTTGTTGCGTTGCAACGGCGACGCACAGGAGGTGTGCTTTGACGGGCGCCCGGCGAATCCGGGCGCCGCATGAACCGGCGGAACGGAACGAATGAATGAACGCCGTGCGCGTCAGCGCGGCAACGTCCTCAACGAAGACGGCCCGCCCGTCAGCGCGATCCGCTTGCCCGTATCGTGCAGCTTGCCGCCTTCGACCGAATAGAGCGCCAGTTGCCGTTCGACGTTGAACTGCACGATCACGTGCCGGCTGTCGGCGGTGAACACGATGCCTTGCGCGGCTTCGCCGCCGGGCAACTCGCTCACCTTCACGGCCTGCCCGTCGCGGATCTCGAACAGCAGCACCTTGCCGATCTTGTGACGGCCCGGGTTGTCGGCCGTCAGGTTCGAGCCGTCCATCGCCTGCACGGCGATCCACTTGCCGTTCGGCGAGATCGCGACGCCTTCCGGCAACGACGGCACCGTCAGGTACTGGACCGTGCGGAACGGCACGCGCGACACGTCGATCAGCGCGACGGTATCGGCGTCGCCCGCCAGCGTGCCCGTATAGCCCGGCAGCCCCGCGAGCCCGACGTTGCTGACGACCGCCCAGCGGTTGTCGCTCGACACGTCGATCGTGTAAGGCGCGACGCCGGTGCTCAGGCGCGACCCGCTGTCGGTCACCTTGCCGTCGTCGACGTTCAGCACCGCGATGCCCTGCTCGTCGCGCAACGACACGAGCGCATGCTTGCCGTCATGAGTGAAGCTGATCCCGGCCAGCCGCTTCTTGCCGATCTTCAGGTTGCCGTCGAGCGCCACGTTCGTGCCGTCGATGCGCAGGATCGACACGCTGCCGTCGACGTTCGCGACCAGCGCGAGCTTGCCCGAGCGGTCGATCGCGATCCCTTGCGGATGCGTGCCGAGCTCGATGCGCGTGATCGACGGCGGCGCGGCGTCGAGATTCACGACCTGTAGGAACGTGTCGAACACGAGCTGCTTCGCGGCCGTGTCGTAGCGCGTCGGCGCGCCGACGAGCGCGAGCTTCGCGTCCGGCGCGATCGCGACGGCCTGCGGCGGCCCCTGGATGCCGTTCTCGACGTCGACCTGCAATGCGACCTTAGGCGGGAACGTGCTGGCGTCGAGCAGCGTCAGCGTGTCGGCGGGCGGCGAGGCCAGATAGGTGTCGCGGCCCTCGACGCGCTGGTACTTGCCGTCGTTGCCGGACACGATCCAGTCGGCGGCGTGGGCAGCAACGGCCGTCGTGGCGAGGGTCAGCGCGGCAAGCAGGCGCGCGCTGCGCGGACGAAAAGGATTCGAATGCATGTCGGTCGATTCTCCGGATCGGTTGCGGACACAATGGATGGCATCGACCCTGCTGCTCGACGGGTCGGTGCCATCGCATGATGCCCGAAAGCCGGCAAATCCGGCGTCTCGCGCCCGGTCCGTTTCCGTCACGCCATCCGTCGCGCGCCGGACGACGGCCATTCGCCCACCTCGTCGAGCGGATACACGGGCCGCGCCAGCCGCTCGTAACGGAACAGCCCGTAGTCCGAACCCGTCACGCCGCGGCTGTCGCACTCGACCAGCGCGGCCGCGATCGGCACGAACACCGGCCGGCAATACATCCGCGACTTCAGCAGCAGGAAGCGCGCGCGGCGCGGATCGACGCCGACGCTCTCGAACACGCCGAGATCCCACGGCTCCTGCGTGCGCTCGGTGATGACGAGCGTGGCCGCGCCGATGTCGAGCACGGCCGTGCGGCCCATGTATGCGCGCTGGCCCGTGTAAGTGGGCCCCGTGATCACGTATTCGCCGTCGGTGAGCGCGCGCACGACGCCGGTCGCGCGAAACGGCTCGCGCCGCACGCCGCCGTGTGACGGCAGGCGGTTGCCGATCGATACCGTGACAGTCGCGCCGACACCCGCGTCGATCAGCGCCGCGACAGCCTGCGGGTCGCACAACGGCCCGCTGACAATCCCGTCGAGCCCGCGCGCGAGCGCGGCCTCGAGCAGGTCCATCGTGTCGCACGGGCCGCCCGACATACAGTTGTCGCCGTGATCGAGCATCAGCACGGGGCGATCCGCGCCGCGCGCGAGCGCCGCGGCCTGCGCCACCGATTCGGCGAGCGGCGCGCTGCGATAGACGAAATCGTCGCGCGCGTCCCAGATCTGCCGTGCGATGCGCTCGGCCACGGCGTCGGCGGCGGCCCGGTCGCCATCGGCCACCACCACCACGCTGATGCACGGCGCGGGAATGTCCGCGAGCGAGAAGCCGGGCAGCACCGACACCGCGAGCATCCCGTCGGCCTCGGCGGCGCGCGCGGCCTCCACCGCGCGCCGCATCGCGCCTTCCGCGCTCGCGCTGCGCAGCGTCGACGTCATCAGCGGCGGCTGCCGCCACGCGAGTACCGGCCGCGCGCGGCCATGGAGCCGGTCGAGCAGCACGCGCGCCGCATGCTCGCCCGTCTCGACCATATCGACGTGCGGGTAAGTCTTGAAACTGACGATCACGTCCGCGTGATCGATCATCTTCTGCGTGACGTTCGCATGCAGGTCGAGCGCGACCGCGATCGGCGCGTTGGGCAGTGCCGCGCGCACGCGTTCGAGCAGGTCGCCCTCGCCGTCCGCGCTCTGCTCGGCGACCATCGCGCCGTGCAGGTCGAGCATCACCGCGTCGCAGCCGGGCGCGGCCGCGACGATCGCGTCGCAGATCGCCGCATACGCGTCGGCCGCGACCGGCCCGCTCGGGTTCGCGGCCGCCGATACGGGCGTCACGATCTCGGCGCCTTCGCGTTCGGCCGCGTCGAGGAACGCAGCCATCGCGGTACGCATCCCGCGATTCGCGCGATACGCGTCGTCGCCCCAGTCGGGGCCGTCGCGGCCGAACGCGGCGAGCGGCGTCGGCACCGGCGAGAACGTGTTGGTCTCGTGGTTCATCCGCGCGATCAGGATCTTCATCGTGCGCGGCCCTCCGCGATCCCGGCAGCGCCGAGCATCGCGTGCAGCAACACGTTGCAGCCGGCCTCCAGATGCGCGGGATCGGCCTCCTCGATCTCGTTGTGGCTGATCCCGTCCTTGCACGGCACGAAGATCATCGCGGTCGGCGCCACGCGCGCGAGATACACGGCGTCGTGGCCCGCCCCGCTGATCACGTTCATCGACGACAACCCGAGCGCGCGCGCGCCCGCACGCACCTGCTCGACCAGCGTCGCGTCGAACGGCTGCGGCGGGAAGTACACGACCTGCTCGACGTCGATTGGCATGCCGGCCGCTGCGCCCAGGTCGGCGCACGCCGCACGCAGCTCGGCATCCATCGTCGCAAGCGTCGCATCGTCGGCTGCGCGCAGGTCGACGGTCAGCGTCACGCGGCCCGGAATCACGTTGCGCGAATTCGGGTGCACGTCGACCCAGCCGACCGTGCCGCGCCCATGCGGCGGATGCGCGCACGCGATGTCGTTCACCTTGCGCACCAGATCGGACGCGACGAGCAGCGCGTCACGTCGCAGCGCCATCGGCGTCGGGCCCGCGTGCGCCTCCATGCCGTGCACGGTCACGTCGTACCAGCGCTGCCCGAGCGCGCCCTCGACCACGCCGATCGTCGTGTCGTGCGCCTCCAGCACCGGGCCCTGCTCGATATGCGCTTCGAAATACGCGCCGACCGGATGCGCGCCGCGCCCGTCGTTTGCATCGCCCGCATAGCCGATCGCGGCCAGCGCGTCGCGCACCGACACGCCGTCTCGGTCGCATTGAGCGAGCGCATGGTCGAGCGTGAACGCGCCCGCGAACACGCCGGAACCCATCATCACGGGCACGAAGCGCGAACCTTCCTCGTTGGTCCACACCGCGACCTCGAGCGGCGCCCGCGTGCGCACGCCCGCATCGTCAAGCGTGCGCAGCACTTCGAGGCCCGCGAGCACGCCGTAGTTGCCGTCGAACTTGCCGCCGGTCGGCTGCGTGTCGATGTGGCTGCCCGTCGTCACGGGCGGCAGGTCGTCGCGTTCGCCCGCGCGCCGCGCGAAGATGTTGCCGATCGCGTCGACGCGCACCGTGCAGCCGATTTCCTTCGTCCACGCGGTGAACAGGTCGCGCGCCTCGCGATCGAGTTCGGTGAGCGCGAGGCGGCACACGCCCCCTTTGTCGGTCGCGCCGATCCGCGCAAGACGCATCAGGCTGTCCCACAGCCGTGCGCCGTCGACGCGCAAGCCGGACGCCGCGACGCCCGGTGTCGAATCCTGAACTTGCATCGATGGAATTCCTCGCAATGAAAGGGCGCGGCGCTTACGCGACACCGACGCCCAGGTAACGGTCCTTCACCTCGTGATCGGCCGCGAACGCCGCGTTGCTGCCTTCGTAGACGATCACGCCCTGTTCGATCACGAAGTGGCGGTCGGCGAGCTGCGTGCACACTTCGAGGTTCTGTTCGACGAGCAGGATCGCCACGCCGGCCGCCTTGATCTGCTTCAGCTGCTCGACGATCTCCTCGACGATCACCGGCGCGAGCCCTTCCACCGGCTCGTCGAGCATCAGCAGCCGCGGGTGGTTCATCAGCGCGCGGCCGATCGCGAGCATCTGCTGCTCGCCGCCCGACAACTGCGCGCCGCCGTTGCGGCGGCGCTCCTTCAGGCGCGGGAAGATCCGGTAGATGTCGTCGAGCTGCCACGGTGAATCGCGGCGCGCACCGAGCCGCAGGTTCTCCTCGACCGACAGCAGGCGGAAAATCCCGCGATGCTCCGGCACGAAGCACAGGCCGCGCGCGGCGATCCGGTGCGCGGGCTGCCCGGACACCGGCCGGCCCGCGAACGTCACCGTGCCGCCGGTCGGCGCGACGACGCCCGCGACCGTCTTGAGCGTCGTCGACTTGCCCGCGCCGTTGCGGCCGAGCAGCGTCACCGTCTCGCCTTCGTTCACGTTCAGCGAAATGCCCTGCAGGATGTGGCTCTTGCCGTAGCAGGCATGAACGTCCTTCACGTCGAGCATCATGCGCGGCCTCCCGTGATCATGTTGCCGAGATACGCGCTGCGCACGCGCTCATCGCCGCGAATCGCGTCCGGCTTGCCTTCGACCAGCACGCGGCCCTGCTGCATCACCGTAATCGTGTCCGAGATGTCCATCACGATGCCCATGTTGTGTTCGATCAGCACGACCGTGTAGTCGTCTCGCAGGCCGCGGATCAGTGCCTTCATGTCGTCGAGGTCGTCGATCCCCATGCCCGACGTCGGCTCGTCGAGAAAGATCGCGCGCGGTCGCGCCGCCAGCGCCATCCCGACCTCAAGCCGGCGCTGCTGGCCGTGCGACAGCACGCCCGCCGCCGTATCGGCGAAGCGCTGCAGGCCGAGCCGCTCGAGCACGTCGTCGACGATGCCGTCGTGCGCGAGCGCACCGCGCGGCGCCGCCCACGGATTCAGCGCGCGCCGCGCTTCGACGCCCTGCGCGGCGACGCGCAGGTTCTCGCGCACGCTCAGGTTCGGAAACAGGCTCGTCACCTGGAACGAGCGCGCGATGCCGCGCCGCACGCGCTTGTGATCGGGTTCGCGCGACACGTCGTGACCGTCGAACAGGATCGAGCCCGACGTGATCGGCAGCGTGCCCGTCAACGTATGGAACAGTGTCGTCTTGCCGGCGCCGTTCGGCCCGATCACCGAATGCACGGTGCGCGGCATGATCCGCAGATCGACGCCGCCCAGCGCCGTGAACTTACCGTAGCGCTTGACGATGCCGCGCGCCTCGAGAATCGCTTCGCTCATTGCTGCTCCCCGGTCGTCGTCGCCGTCCGTGCACCGCGCCGCAGCGACACCGCGACGCGTTCACCCAGTCCCCACAACCCGCGCTGCATGAACAGGCTGACCGCGATCAGCACGAGGCCGAGCAGCAGCAGCCAGCGCGGCCACAGCGTCGACAGCCAGTCCGCGAACAGCACGTAGAACGCCGCGCCGAGCACCGACGCGAACAGGTTGCCCGTGCCGCCGATCACCGTCATCACGAGGATCATCTCGCTCGTGTGATAGTCGATGTTCGACAGCGGCGCGATGCCCGTCATCAACGCGTGCAGCGCACCGGCCAAACCCGTGACCGCACCCGACAGCACGAACGCCGCGAGCTTGAAGCGCTTCACGTCGTAGCCGGCCGCCGCCGCGCGCGCTTCGTTGTCGCGGATCGCGAGCAGCGTACGGCCGAACACGGAGCGCGACACGCGCAACAACAGCCAGAACACCGCGACGAACAGCACCGCGACGAAGCCGTAGTAGCGCCACGGTGAATCGAGCGAGACGAGCGGATGCCCGAACAGGGACAGCGCGGGGCGCGGGATGTCGAGCAGCCCGTTGTCGCCGCCCGTGAGGTCCGGCGTCGTATAGGCGAGAAAGTAGAACAGCTGCCCGAACGCGAGCGTCAGCATCACGAAATAAGTGCCGCGCTGCCGGATCGAGAACCAGCCGACGAGCGCGGCCGCGACGGCACCGAGCACGGTGGCTGCCACCAGCGCGGCAGTCACCGATGCGACGCCGTGCGTCAGCACCAGCCCCGCCGCGTAGCTGCCGAGCCCGAAGAAGATGCCCTGCCCGAACGACAGCAGCCCCGTGTAGCCGAGCAGCAGGTTGCAGCCGAGCGCGGCGAGCGCGAACACCAGCACCTCGGTCGCGAGCGAGCCCGAGCTCAACGCAACCGGCAGCGCGCACACGACGGCCACCGCGAGCCAGCCTTCCGGCCGCTGCCATGCGCCGCGCCACGGCCGCGGGCGTGACGAGGCCGCCGTCCCGGGCGGCAGCGGTTTCGACGATTCGATCATGCGGCCCTCCCCAGCAACCCGTTCGGACGCAACAGCAGCACGGCCGCCATCGCGACATAGATCATCAGCCGCGCCCCTTCCGGCCACAGCGTGCTCATCAGGCTCTGCACGATGCCGACCAGCAGCCCGCCGACCAGCGCCCCGAGAAAATTCCCCATCCCGCCGACGACGACCACGACGAACGCGACGCCGAGCGCCTCGATGCCCATGAACGGGTCGACGCCGCGGATCGGTGCGGCGAGCACGCCCGCGAGCGCGGCCGTCGCCGCGCCGAGCGCGAACACGAGGCTGAACACGCGCGTCACGTTGATGCCGAGCAGCGACACCATCTCCGTCGATTCGCTGCCCGCGCGCACCGTGCTGCCGAGCCGCGTGCCTTCGAGCACCCACCACAGGAGCGCGGCGAGCACGGCCGTGAACGCGATCACGAACAGCCGGTATTTCGGGTAGACGAAGCCGCCCCAGATCACGACGCCGTTCAGCGCGTCGGGCGGCGGCACGTTGTCGCCGAGCGGGCCCCACGCGAGGATCGCGCACTCCTGCAGCACGAGCGCGAGCCCGACCGTCGCGAGGATGTGGAATTCGTGCTGCTGCGCGTACACATGACGCAGCACGAGCTTTTCGACGCTCCACGCGAACGCGCCGACGACGAGCGGCACGACCGCGAGCGCGACCCAGAAATTCGCCGACCATTGCAGCGCCTGGTAGCAGAGATACGCACCGAGCAGGTAGAACGCACCGTGAGCGAAGTTCACGAAGCGCAGCAGGCCGAACACGATCGACAGGCCGACGGCGAGCAGGAAATACAGCATGCCCACGCCGATGCCGTTGACGATCTGCAGCAGATAGACGTTCATGGCTTCCGTGTCAGAAAGGAAGGTAACGGACGTCCGCGGCGCGCGACGGCCGCGGACGCATGCACTGCGTCACGCGAGCTTGCAGCTCGTCTTGTCGACCGGCAGGAACGACTGGCCCGAACTGACGATGTCGGCGTAGTCGTCCGCGTTCTTCATCCGGCTCTTCGGCTTGCCCTTCAGCAGGTAGTAGTTCTTCAGCACCTGGTGATCGCCCTTGCGGATTTCCTCCGGGCCCGTGAGGCCGTCGTACTTCATGCCCTCCATCGCCGCGACCACCTTCTTCGGATCGGCGCTGCCGGCCTTCACCATCGCATCGACCAGGATCTTCGAGCAGATGTAGGAACCCGCGAGGCTGTAGTTCGGGTTCGCCTTGAACGTGGCGTTCGCGCGCTTCACGAGGTCGCGATTCAGCGGCGAATCGATGCCGTGCCAGTACTGCGCGCCGAAATAAACGCCGTCGCAGATGTCGGGCCCGAGCGCCTCGAACTGCTCGAGGCCCGATGCCCACGCGAGCAGGATCGTGCAGTTGCGCTTCATCCCGAAGCTGACGGCCTGGCGCAGCGTGTCCGACGACTGCGAGCCGAAGTTCAGGATCAGCAGCACGTCCGGCTGCGCGGCCGCCGCGTTCGTCAGGTAGCCGCTGAACTCCTTCTCGGCGAGCGAGTGGTAGCTGTTGCCGACATGCTCGATGCCCTTTTCCTTGAAGATCGCCTTCGCGGCCGACAGCAGGCCCTCGCCGAACACGTATTGCGGCGTGATCGTGTACCAGCGCTTCGCCTTCGGCAGCATCTGGGTCAACGGGCGCACCGTCTGCTCGATCGCGCCGAAGGTCGGCACCGACCAGCGGAACGTCGCGGCGTTGCAATCCTTGCCGGTGATCTCGTCCGCGCCGGCCGTCGTGATGAACACGCCGCCCGCCTTCTGGACTTCCTTGCCCATCGCCAGCGACTCGGACGACAGGATGCCGCCCGCGAAGAAACGCACGCCCTTCTGCTGCGCGATCTCCTGCACGCGCCGCACGGCGGTCGCGGGCTTGCCCTCGGTGTCGAGCGCCGTGTAGGCGAGCGGCGCGCCAAGCACCTTGCCGTACTGCTGGACGACGAGCTGCATGCCGAGATCGGCGTACTTGCCGTTGGCCGCGAACGGCCCCGACATCGGCACCGGGCATGCGAGCTGGATGGACGAACCCTGCGCGAACGCGGCGCGGGACGACATGCTGCCGAGCGCACCCGGCACGGCCGACAGCGCGGCCAGTTTCAACAGTTCTCGGCGATTCAAGTTGACGCTCCTGATAAAGGGGGACACACGCGATGCGACCGACTGCCAAACCGTGCCCACGCCCTGCAGGATGCGCGCCGCCGGTTGATCCTATTTATCATGATAAATAGAATGAACCCGATGCTAGAGTTGATCAAAATTGGTGTCAATCAGGCAAAATTCCGTACCCGCGCCGGAACGGATCGTCGACGATGACGCGGCGCGGAGTCAGACAAAGGAGTCGTGAAGATGGTCATGGACCGAGCCAGGGCGGGCCTCGCGGTCGAAATCAAGCAGCCGAAGCGGGCCGACCTCGTCGCCGAGGAGATCAAGCGGCTGATTACCGAGAAGGACCTGAAGCCGGGCGATCGCCTGCCGCGCGAAGCCGAGCTGCAGCAGCTCTATGCCGTGAGCAAGAGCACGATCCGCGAGGCGCTGAAGTCGCTCGAGGTGCAAGGGCTGATCAAGGTCACCACGGGGCCGTCCGGCGGCGGGATGGTCGTCGAGGTGCCGCTCGACCGCACGCTGCAGCTGCTGCAGAACTACCTGTTCTTCAAGGACGTGACGATCGACGACATCTACACCGTGCGCAAGCTGCTCGAACCCGAGCTGGCGGCCGGTGCCGTGCCGCATCTGGGCGAGCGCGACTTCGCGGCGCTGGAGGCGAACATCGCGTGCTGCGACGGCGCGTCGGGCGTGCACGACCGCGGGCACATGCTGCGCCAGCGCCAGGAGGACACGACGTTCCACGACATCCTCGCGGCCGCGAACCCGAACCCGTTCCTGCGCTTCAGCTGCGAGCTGATCAACGAGATGATCCGGCAGCTGATCGAATTCCGGAACGATACGCCGCTCGTGGAGCACAAGCGCTTCGGCGAAGCGAACGTGTCGATCCACAAGGCGATCCTGCAGGCCGCGCGCGAGCGCGATGCCGAGCGCGTCCGGGCGCTGATGGTCGAGCACATGACCGAGGCGCCCAAGCATGTGAAGCGGATGAAGGGCAAGCTGCGCGGGCGGTTGATCCTCGATTCCGAGATCCGCCGGCGGGCCGCCGCGCCCGTTGCGGGATCCGATGCGGGCGCAACGGATCCCGACGAGGACTGATTGCCGGCAAGCGCGGCGTCGGCGCGACGCCGCGTGCTTTGCAGCGCACGGGAAGTTTCAGCCACGCGGTAACTGCCGAAACCGTGCGTGGCCGTGGCGGCCGGCCGCCGCGAGCGGCGCAGGCAATCGCGCACGCGCGCCGCGAATCACCCGGGCGGGCGCCGCATCGTACGGGTGCTCACGCGTACCCCGTCGTGCCCTTCGTCTCCAGATACTCGACGAGGCCGAACTCCGCATACTCGCGGCCGTTGCCGGAGCGCTTGTAGCCGCCGAACGGCGCGGCCGGATTCCATGCCGGGTAGTTGATGTGGACGTTGCCGACCCGCAACCGCGCCGCCACTCTGCGCGCACGCTCGATATCCTTCGACTGCACGTAGGCCGCGAGCCCGTAGACCGAATCGTTCGCGAGCGCGATGGCTTCTTCTTCGGTGCGGTAGGTCATGATCGCCAGCACCGGCCCGAAGATTTCCTCACGCGCGATCGTCATGTCCGGCGTGACGTTCGAGAAAACCGTCGGCCGCACGTAGAACCCGTCACCAAGCCCGTCCGGACGCCCCGGCCCGCCGGCGACGAGCGTCGCGCCCTCCTCGATCCCGAGCCGGATGAAGTGCTGGATACGGTCGAACTGCGTGCGGCTGACCACCGGCCCGATACCGGTTTCCGCCGAACGCGGATCGCCGACGACCGTACGCTCCGCCTCCCGCCGCGCGGCCTGCTCGGCCAGCGCCAGATGATCGGCATGCACGAGCATGCGCGTCGGCGCATTGCACGACTGGCCGCTGTTGCCGAAGCAGCTGCGCGCGCCGCCTGTGACCGCATCCTCGATATCGGCATCGGGCAGGATCAGGTTCGGGCTCTTGCTGCCGAGTTCCTGGTGCACGCGCTTCACGGTATCGGCGGCGGCCTTCGCGACCTCGACGCCCGCGCGCGTCGAACCCGTGAACGACACCATGTCGACATCCGGATGCCGCGACAGCGCGTCGCCCACTTCGTGCCCGTAGCCGTGCACGAGGTTGAACACGCCGGGCGGCACGCCGGCTTCGTGCAGGATCTCCGCGAACAGGATCGCGCTGAACGGCGCGATCTCGCTCGGCTTGAGCACCATCGTGCAGCCGGCCGCGAGCGCCGGCGCGACCTTGCACACGATCTGGTTGATCGGCCAGTTCCACGGCGTGATCAGCGCGCACACGCCGATCGGCTCGTGCGACACCAGCAGCGAATCGGTCTGCGTGCTGAAACGGAACGACTGCAGCGCGCGGATCGTCTGTTCGAGGTGCGCGGTGCCGACCGCGGCCTGCGCCGCGCGCGCGAAGGCGATCGGCGCACCCATCTCCTGGCTGATCGTCTGCGCCACCTCCTCGTAGCGGCGCTGGTAGATCTCGAGCACGCGCCGCAGCAGCGCGACGCGCTCGTCCACCGGCCAGCGCGAATACGTGTCGAAAGCCTGCTTCGCCGCGCCGACCGCGCGGTCGACGTCGGCCGCGCCGCCGATCCTGAGCTGCGCATATGGCCGTGCAGTGGCCGGGTCGATCACGTCGATCGATCGTGCGTCGGCCGGATCGAGCCACTGGCCGTCGATATAGGACTGTTGTGACGTTCTCATCGAGTGCTCCTGAAATGAAGGCCGCCCCGCTCAGCGCGTCGCCCGCGCAAAGCTGTCGACGAGGATATCGCGGATCTTCGCGACGAACCACACGATCTCGTCGCGCGACATCACGAGCGGCGGCGAGAACTGTACGATCGGCGTGCCTTCGTGATCGACGCCCGCGCGGCACAGCAGCCCCGCGTCGAAGATCGCGGGGGCGAGCAGCGTCGACACGAACGCCTGCGCGCCGATGCCGGCCGCCCAGCGGCGCGCGGCCTTGTCGGTCACGAGTTCGAGCGAATAGTGATAGCCGTCGCCGCGCACGTCGCCGACGCACGGCAGTTCGAGCAGGCCGTCGAGCGTCTGGCGGAACACCGCTTCGTTGCTGCGGACGTTCTCGAGCACGCCTTCGCGCGCCATGATCGCGAGGTTCGCGAGCGCGGCCGTGCACGCGACCGGGTGGCCGCCGTAGGTCGCGCCGTGCAGGAACATCTGCTGCGGGCCGTCGAGCACCGTGTCGACCACCGCATCGCTCGCGATCACGCCGCCGAGCGGCACGTAGCCCGACGCGATGCCTTTCGCGAACGTGATGATGTCCGGCTTCAGCCCGTAGCGCGCGGAGCCGAAATATTCGCCGAGCCGGCCGAACCCGCAGATCACTTCGTCGGCGACGAGCAGCACGCCGTGCCGGTCGCAGATGTCGCGCAGCCCGGCCGCATAGCCGGCCGGCGGCGTCAGGCTGCCGCCCGCGTTCTGCAGCGGCTCGACGACGATCGCGGCGACGGTATCCGGCCCTTCCTGCACGATCAGCGATTCGATCTCGTCGAGCAGGTGGCGCGTGAACTGCGCTTCCGTCTCGCCCGCCGGGCGGCCGTAGCGCTTCGTATTGCCCACGTGCCGCACGCCCGACATCAGCGGCTCGAAATGCTTGCGGAAGTTCGTCATTCCGTTCAGCGCGAGCGCGCCGAACGACGTGCCGTGATACGCGACACGGCGCGCGATGAACTTGCGCCGCTGCGGCTCGCCGCGCGACTGGTGATACTGGCGCACCAGCTTGATCGCCGATTCGTTCGACTCCGAGCCGCTCGACGTGAAGAACACGCGGTTCAGCCCGTCCGGCGCGAGCGCCGCGAGCTTGTGCGCAAGCTTGATCGCCGGCTCGTGGCCCACCCCCCAGTTGGTCGCGAACGGCAGCCGCACCATCTGCTCGCGGATCGCGTCGCCGATTTCCGCGCCGTGGCTGTAGCCGACCTGCACGCAGTACAGCCCGGCCAGCCCGTCGAAATAGCGCTTGCCGTTGCGGTCGACGAGCCAGCAGCCTTCGCCGCGGTCGAACACGGTCAGCGCGTGGTCGCGATACGCATCGGCGTGCGTGAAATGCATCAGCAGGTGGCGTTTGCCGATGGCCTGCAGGTCCGCATCGAGATTGACGTCAACAGCGTTCATGGATGATTCCTCCTTCAGGGTTTCAGAGCCGGCGGCCGGCAGTCGGCCACCGGTCATTCAATTCATCGACAGCGTCGGCGCCGGGCGCGTGAAGCCGCGCGTGAGCCACACGAGCTGGCAGAGTCCGAGCACGAGCCAGCCGGTGCCGACGTAGAACGTCTGGCGCGACAGGCCCGACCAGAGCCACACGTTCATCGCGAAACCGATCGCCGGCATCGCGCCGAACGTGATCCAGCCACCGAGGCGGCGATGCTCGGGCCGGCACAGATAGCTGCGCATCACGCACAGGTTCACCACCGCGAACGCGACGAGCGCACCGAAGCTGATCATCGTCGACGCGAGATCGAGCGTGATGAACAACGCGGACAGCGACACGATGCCGACCGCGAGCGTCGCGCGCACCGGCGTGCGCAACCGTGCATGCAGGTGGCCGAATACGCGTTCGGGCAGCACCCGGTCGCGGCCCATCGCGAACAGCACGCGCGTCACGCTCGCCTGGCCCGCCATCGCGCTCGCGAAGCAGCCGGCCACGTACACCGCGACGAAGAACGCCGACAGCGTGCCGCCGCCGATGTGCCGCATCAGTTCGAGGCTGGCCGAATCGAGATCCTTGAATGCATGCCAGTCGGGAAACACGACCTGCCCGACGTACGCGACCAGCATGAACAGCACGCCGCTCGCCAGCGTGCAGAGCAGGATCGCGCGCGGCACCGTGCGCTTCGGCTCGCGTGTCTCCTCCGACAGCGTGGTGACCGCATCGAAGCCGAGGAACGACAGGCACAGGATCGCGGAGCCGGCGAAGATCGCGCGCGCATCGCCCGACGACGGCAGCGCGACGGCCATCGACAACCCTTCGCCCGACGCGACCCGCGCGGAAGCGATGAAGAAGATCGCGATGAACACGAGCTGGCTCGCGATCAGGATCAGGTTCACGCGATTGACGAGCCGGATGCCGACGATGTTCAGCCCGGTGATCAGCACGATGCTGCCGACGATCCACACGCTGGCCGGCACGCCCGGGAAGATCTGCTTCATGTAGATGCCGATCGCGAGGTAGCTGATCATCGGGATGAACAGGTAGTCCATCAGCAACGCCCAGCCGACCATGAAGCCGGCCGACGTGCCGAAGTTGCGGCTCGCGAACGTATAGGCCGACCCGGCGCTCGGCATCAGCCGTGCCATGTGGCCGTAGCTGCGCGCGGTGAACAGCATCGCGACCAGCGTGACCGCATACGCGGCGGTCAGGTGCCCGTTCGTCTCGCTCGTGACGATCCCGTAGGTCGTGAACACCGTCATCGGCAGCATGTACGCGAGGCCGAAGATCACCAGCGTCGCGAGCCCGAGCAGGTGCGGCTTGCGGTGTGGGTCCGCGTCGCCTCGCATCGCGTGCGCGCCGACGTCATGCGTCGCGGCGGCTGATGCGTATCGACCTGGGCTGTCGTTGTCCATGCTGTCCTCACGTGGGTGGCGTTCACGGCTTCAACACTCGTTCGCCCGGCACGGCCGGCGGCGTACGGCTGGGAGAAAGTGTGGTGCGCCAAAAAATCGGCCACGAATGAGAAAAGCGGACGTAATCAGAGGATATTTCCGGACACGCCGCCGTGCGGCGCGCCCGCGAGCCATGCATGCTGCTGTGCGGCACTGGCGTTTTGCGGACATTCCGGCTATGTTCTACGCGACCCCGTCGCCTCTTCAGCACCATGAACAGCCGCCCCCATCCAGACCAGAGCCGGGCCGAGCGCAGCCTGCGCTCGTCGCTCGGCCTCGCACGCCCGGCCGGGCGCCAGGAGGACATTCCCGCCACCGTCCACGCGATCGCGGTCGCGCTGGACGAGTGCCGCGTGCGGCATATCGACGGCGCCGCGCTGCTCGACGGCACGGGGCTCGGCGCGGACGAAGTCGCGTCGCCGAACCTGCACGTGAATCGCGGCCAGGAGCAGCGCTGCTTCCACAACCTGCTGCAGTGCAGCGGCGTGCCGTCGATCGGGCTGTCGATCGGCGCGCGGCTGCACGTATCGACGCTCGGCCTCGCCGGCTACGCGATGCTGATCAGCGGCTCGGTGATGCAGGCATTCCGGTGCATGGGCCAGTTTCCGCTGTTCATGGGGCTGTATTTCGATGTGCGTATCGATACGCACGCGGACGGCATGAGCGTGACGATCGGCCGTTACAACGGCGAGCCCGATCTCGAGGTGTTCCAGGTCGACATGTGTCTGTCGAGCCTGCGGCTGATCGTGTCCGATCTCGTCGGCAAGCCGGTCTGGCCCGAGCAGGTGCAGCTCGCGCGCCGCACGCCGCGCAATGCGGCCGACTACACGCGCCACTTCGGCTGCAAGGTCGTGTTCAATGCGGGCGACAACCGGCTGGTGTTCACGTCGGTGAACGGCACCGAGATGCCACTGCTCGCGAACGAAGTCAGCTTCAATGCGCTGCATGGCCAGTGCGAGGCGCTCGAACGGCAGTGGGCCGCGTCGGTCGGCACGCGCTTCGCCGATCGCGCGAGGGAGCTGATGGCGCGCGACCTCGCGCGCTTCAAGTCGATGACGTCGCTCGCGAATGCACTGCACCTGACGGAGCGCACGCTGCGCCGGCGGCTCGACAAGGACGGCCTCACGTTCCAGTCGCTGCTCGACGACGTGCGCCGCGACGAAGCAGTGCGGATGCTCGACGATCCCGAGCTGACGGTCGCGGCCATCGCGGAACGGCTCGGCTACAGCGAGCCGCGCAGTTTCCGTCATGCGTATCGACGCTGGACCGGCAGGGCGCCGCGCGCCGATCAGGACGGCAGCGAATAGGCCGGGCGCGCGTGGAGACATGACGGTGCGTGACAGTCGGGCATGACGCGAAGCCGCTCGCAAAATCGGCTTCAAGACTACGTTCCAACGATCGATTCGGAATTCGAATCATTTTCCGTACGCGTGATCCTTCCCCGCTTCATCGCCACCGCGCGATCGTCGGCACGCAATCCCGATCGCTCCCCAAGGTAGACGCGATCATTCGATTACTCTATACTCGGCCCAACTTCATCACAAAATGCATGATCTCGTGTGCAACGTGATGTCATTTCGCAATTCGTTGCGCATGCATCCGTTTCGCCACGTCAAGGGGGCCTCCGGCTCCAGCGGCAGGTGTCACGCCCGCCGCATCCATGCCGTCCTCACGGGGCGGTGCCCTGCTCGAACGCGCCTCGCCATGACGGCGCCGCCGGGCTGAACATGACAATCAGACGAACGCGGCATTGCGTTCACTCGACCGCCAGTCGCACCTCGTTGCGGCCGGCATGACTGTTTCCGTCAGTTCAAATCGCGGCCATGCCGGGATCACGAACTTCCATCGCGGCGCCATCCGGCGTCCACGCGGCATGCGCCCGTGCGTGTGCCGCACCGAGATTGAGGGGGTGTATCTTCATGACTCGACGCACTGTCCAGCTGGTGGGCAGCCTGATCGCCATCGTCGCCATCGCCTGGGCGCTCGCCCGCGGCATCGGCGCCGACACATTCAGCCAGCGCGCGGACGATCTCGCGTACTACGCGGGCCAGCACATGCTGCTGGTCGTCTATTCGATGGCGCTCGCGATCGCCGTGGGCGTGCCGGCCGGCGTGCTGCTGAGCCGGCCGCGCTTCCAGCATCAGGCCGAGCGCTTCATGCAGGTCTTCAACATCGGCAACACGATCCCGTCGCTCGCCGTGCTCGCCATCGCGCTCGGCATCTTCGGCATCGGCAACGTGCCCGCGATCGTCGCGCTGTTCCTCGCATCGCTGCTGCCCATCACGCGCAATGCCTACGAAGGCATGAAGAACGTACCGGCCGCGCTGCGCGAAGCCGCCAAGGGCATCGGTATGACGGGCTGGCAATCGCTCGTGCGCGTGGAGTTGCCCAATGCGCTGCCGATCATCGTCGGCGGCGTGCGCACCGCGCTGGCGATCAATGTCGGCACGGCCCCGCTCGCCTACCTGATCGGCGCGGACAGTCTCGGCTCGCTGATTTTCCCCGGCATCTATCTCGACAACCAGCCGCTGCTGCTGCTCGGCGCGTCGCTCACCGCGATCCTCGCGCTCGTGCTGGACGGCCTCGTCGCGGCCGGCAGCCGCCATTGGCTCGCCCGCCACGGAGGTGCCGCATGACGCTCCACCGCACCATTCGATCGCTCGCGCGCCTGTGCGCCGTCGCCGCGTTGTGCGTGGCGGCGAGCGCACCGGCCTGCGCGGCGAAGCTCGTGCTGGGCGCGAAGAACTTCACCGAGCAATACGTGCTGGCGGAACTCACCGCGCAATACCTGCGCGCGCGCGGCTACGACGTGGAAGTCCGCTCGGGCCTCGGCAGCACGCTCGTGCGCAGCGCGCTGGAGAACGGCCAGTTCGATCTCATGTGGGATTACACGGGCACCGCCGCGCTCGTCTACAACAAGATCGACGACAAGCTGTCGCCCGACGAAATGTACCGGCGCGTCAAGGCGCTCGACGTGCCGCGCGGGCTCGTCTGGCTCGACGCGTCGCCGCTCAACGACACCTACGCGATCGGCCTGCCCAGCCCGCTCGCGCAGGCCACCGGCATCCGGACCGTCTCGCAGCTCGCCGAGCACCTGAAGACCGACCCCGACGCGAAGCACTACGTGTTCGGGATGGACGCCGAATTCGCGAATCGCCCCGACGGGCTGAAGCCGCTGCTCGCCGCCTACGGCATGCAGTTCAGCCGCGCGCAGCTCAAGCAGATGGACCCGGGGCTCGTCTACACGGCGCTGCACAACAACCAGCTGAAGATCGGCCTCGTCTACACGACCGACGGGCGCGTGAAGGGCTTCGGCATCGTGCCGCTCGAGGACGACAAGCACTTCTTCCCGCCGTACAACGCGACGCCCGTGGTGCGCAAGGGCACGCTCGATCGCAATCCGAAACTTGCGACGCAGCTCAACGCGCTGTCGGCCGCGCTCGACAACGACGTGATGCAGGCGATGGCCAAGGAGGTCGACCTCGACGGCAAGTCGCCGCGCGACGTCGCCGACGCGTTCCTGCGCACGCACAAGCTGCCCTGACGGAGAACCGATGAACGTATTCGACTATCTCGCATCGAGCTGGCCCGAACTGCTGCAGCTCACGTTGCAGCACATCTGGCTGGTCGGTATCGCCGTAGGCTGCGCGATCGTGTCCGGCGTACCGCTCGGCATCCTGATCAATCGCCACGACTGGCTTGCCGGGCCGCTGCTCGGCGTCGCGACCGTCGTGCTCACGCTGCCGTCCATCGCGCTGTTCGGCCTGATGATCCCGCTCTTCTCGCGCTTCGGCCAGGGGATCGGCGCCGCCCCCGCGATCACCGCCGTGTTCCTGTACTCGCTGCTGCCGATCATGCGCAACACGTACCTCGCGCTGCACAACGTCGATGCGGGCATCAAGGAAGCCGGCACCGGCATCGGCATGACGTCGTGGCAGCGCCTGCGGCTCGTCGACCTGCCGCTCGCGGTGCCCGTGATTCTCGCGGGCGTGCGCACCGCCGTCGTGATGAACATCGGCGTGATGACGATCGCCGCCGTGGTCGGCGCGGGCGGGCTCGGCACGCTGATCCTGCGCGCCATCGGCCAGAGCAGCATGATGAAACTGCTGGTGGGCGCGGTGCTCGTGAGCCTGCTCGCGATCGTCGCCGACCGGCTCCTGCAGAGGCTGCAGCGAGCATTGACACCGAAGGGAGTCCAGAAGACATGATCGAACTCGACAAACTGACCAAGACCTTCACGCGCAAGGACGGCCAGGCCGTGCGCGCCGTCGACGCCGTGAGCCTCTCGGTGGCCGAGGGGGAAATCTGCGTGTTCCTCGGCCCGTCGGGCTGCGGCAAGACCACCACGCTCAAGATGATCAACCGGCTCATCGCCCCCACATCCGGCCGCGTGCTGATCAACGGCGAGGATACGGCGCAGCTGAACGAGGTCGACCTGCGGCGCCACATCGGCTACGTGATCCAGCAGATCGGGTTGTTCCCGAACATGACGATCGAGGAAAACATCACCGTCGTGCCGCGCCTGCTGGGCTGGGACAAGAAGCGCTGCGCCGAGCGCGCGCGCGACCTGATGGCGATGGTCGCGCTCGATCCGAAGCTGTACCTGAAACGCTATCCGCGCGAGCTGTCGGGCGGGCAGCAGCAGCGGATCGGCGTGATTCGCGCGCTGGCCGCCGATCCGCCCGTGCTGCTGATGGACGAACCGTTCGGCGCGGTCGATCCGATCAATCGCGAATCGATCCAGAACGAGTTTTTCCAGATGCAGCGGCAACTGAACAAGACCGTGATCATGGTGAGCCACGATATCGACGAAGCGATCAAGCTGGGCGATCGCATCGCCGTGTTCCGGCGCGGCCAGCTCGTGCAATACGATCACCCCGACACGCTGCTTGCCCGCCCGCGCGACGAATTCGTCGCGCAGTTCGTGGGCCAGGACAGCACGCTCAAGCGCCTGCTGCTCGTGAAGGCCGGCGACGCCGCCACGCAGCCCGAAACGGCCCGGGTCGATACGCCGCTCGCACACGCGCTCGCCGTGATGGACGAAACCGACTGCCGCTACCTGACCGTGCTCGACGACGCGGGCCGCGCGCTCGGCTACGTGACGCGGCGCGCGGCGCGCACCGGCGGCGGCGTGTGCGGCGAGCGCGTGACGCCCTTCCCGGCCGGTGTCGCGGCGGACGACAACCTGCGCATCGTGCTGTCGAAGATGTACCAGTACAGCGCGTCGTGGATGCCGGTGCTCGACCCCGACGGCGCGTGGCTCGGCGAGATCACGCAGGACTCGATCGCCGCGTACCTCAGCTCGGGCCGCTCGCGCCGGCAGACGGGCCAGCCGCCCGGCAGCCCGGCCGATGCGGTCGCGGCAAGCGCCACGCACTGATTCGTCTCCGTGCCGGTGCGGCGTCGCATCGGCACGGGCCAGCGAATCGATACCGTGCGCGAGGGAAAAAAGCGTGCGGTCAGGCCCGGCGATCAAACGCCGCCTGACCCGCCTTCAACTGAAAACCGTCAAACCGGCACCGGCGAGCGGACGCCATTTCCATCATCCGTGTTTCCCGCAGACGTAATCCATGACCAGCGTCTGAATGGAGTCGCGCTCGACATACCGGTAATCATCCGAATTTTCGCGAGATATGTAGACCTCGCCCGGCTGCACTCCGGCCATGCTGGTCTTGCCCATCGCCCAGGTCTTGTTCTCGCAGTCGAACGACCAATCGGATACGACGCGCTTCACCGGAAACGGCGCCGAGTAACGGCGCGGCGCGGCATAAACGATCTTGACCGTCACCCACGAATTGAGCGGATGACGCTCGACGGAAGCGGGATCCACATAGAGCGCGATAGCCGGGCCGGGGCCAAGCGTGATCCAGCTCTCGGCCCATGCCCCGCTTGCGACGAGCGCAAGGGATGCACCCGCAATCCAGCGTCTTTTCATTTTCATTCCTCGAATCCGGCTCGGTGAATTCCGGCGGCCTGATTCTACTTTCTCCGGTTGCGTGACGTGCGCGATTCGAACCGGATCATTCACCGACTTCAAATCATTTCGCCCAATCGACATCCGGTCACGCCTATCGAGCGCGTATAGAAAAATCCGAGCGCCGAATACATCGCGAATTGCATGAATTCGACTCGCGTAGAATGCCCGCAATAATCGAACATCAAGCCGAGCGGGCCGCCCTTCCATTCCACTCGCACCGGCGCAACGCGAACAAGACAACACGGACACGACCCGTGGCATCCGTAAACGGCGCCGCCCCGACCGCGCGCCCTTGCGACGATCGCCCGCCGACGAAGCCTCCATGAGCAAACCGATCCTGTACCTCCTCGCCGGTAACGGCAGCGCGGCCGACTGGTGGGACGATGCGCTGCCCCACTTCCGGCATTACCAGCCTGTGCCGCTGGAACTGCCGGGCTTCGGCGACAACCCCGCGCCGCCCTGCGAGGATCTCGCCGCCTATGCGCAAGCGCTGCTCGACATGACCGAGCCGGGCCACGCGATCATGGCTGTCGGCGTGAACGCGCTGCTGGTGCTGCACGCGTTGCAGCGACGCCCCGGCCACTTCAGCCGCAGCGTGCTGCTCGCGCCCGTTGGCGCATTTCTGTGGGAACGGCGCCTGCCGAAACTGATGGCGCCGAAGCCGCTGCGCAAGACCATCCACTGGTTGCTCGCGCACTACCCGACGCTGTTCGCCCGCAAGTTCTCGAACCTGACGTGGACACGCGCACAGTACCGCCGCATGGGCGCCGGCTATGCGCGCTGCCGTGCGTTCCTGCCGCACTGGGATCTCGTGCGTGCCGATACCGCGCTGCCGCTGCTCGAGTGGGTCGCCGATCGCATCGAACTCGTGTGGGGCGACCAGGACAACGTGCTCGGCGTGCGCCAGGCCGCCGCATGGTCGGCGATCCTCGCGCGCGCCGACCTCACCGTCACGCTGCAGGCCAGCTGGGGACACTATCCGTGGATCGACGCGCCGGCGGCATTCGTGCACTGGCTCGAAGCGGGCGATGCCGGCTTCGTCGCGCATACCAAGGGCGGGCGCCTGGCGCTGGCCACGATGGCTGGCCTGCCCGTGCCGCCCGCGCTGTCGCTGACCCGCGCCGACGATCCGCGCCTGCCCGGCTTTCTCGCGAGCCAGCCCGATGCCGAGTGGGCGGTCCGCTCGTCGAGCCACGGTGAAGACCAGGCCGATGCGGCCAACGCCGGCCTGCATACGACGTTCCTGCGCGTACCGGCCGCGCAGGCGGCCGCGCGCGTGGCCGAGTTGCTCGATGGCGGCCTCGAGGAAGCGGTCGTGCAGCGCTTCATCACGCCCGTGCTGTCGGGCATCGCGTTCGTGCGGCATCTGGCGGTCGAAGTCGAATGGGTGGAAGGCCACCTCGAAACGCTCGCCGACGGGCAGGCCAGCCCGCAACGCGCGATCCTGTCGCGGCTCGGCGAGCCCTGGCAGCGCGGTACGTTCCCCACCGCACACGGCCTGAGCGCGCCGCAGCTGTGGACCTTCCTGCAACGCGTGCTGCGCGCGTTCCACTACGTGCCGGGCGACGTCGAATGGGCGTGGGACGGCCGGCAGCTGTGGCTGCTGCAATACCGTCCGATCAGCAGCTACGGCTGGCATCGCCACCTGACCGCCGCGAACATCGCCGAGATCCTGCCACCGCAGCCGAGCCGGCTGGTCGAGTACGCGCAACGACGCGCGGCCGGCAGCATCCCGGCGATCATGGCGCGCTGGGACGCACGCGTACTGCAGGACAACGAACCATTCACCGCGCTCTATGGCGGCGCGTCGTACATCAACAACGACCTGTTCCTCGCCCGCCTCGCCGACTGGGGCGTGTCGGCCGGCAACTACAGCGGCGAGATCGGCGGCGCGACGCCGCCGCTGCGCTGGCGCCCGCTGCGGCTGCTGGGTTCGCTGCCGGTGTTCTGGCGCATGCTGCGCGTCGCGCGCGGACATCTGCCGACGCTCGAACGCGGCTTGCAGCGCTTCGACCAGGAACTCGCGACGCTCGTCGAGCAGCACGCCGACGGCCAGCAACTCGCCGACTGGTTCACTCGCTTCTACGTGTTCGTCGTGCAGGGCAACCTGTGCATCGCGTCATCGCTGGCCAGCAGCGGCGGCGCACTGTGGGGCCGTCCGCCGACCGCATACGGCCAGCTCGACGACAGCCCGCATCGCCTGCCGTGGGAAACCGATCCGGGCACCACGCGGCCCATGCCTACCGACCTCCCGCTGCAGGCGTTTCCCGACTGGCCGCTGCCGGTTCGCGTGCTCCACACGCTCGGCGCGCCCGGCATGCGCGGCTGGTATCTGCAGGTGCGCGAGTGGTATCGCGACAATCTGATGCGCGTGTTCTTCCGGCTGCATCATGCGATGCCGGCCGCCGATCGCGGCACGTGGTTCGCGCCGCATCCCGAGCGCCGCGAACGCAACGGCAGCTTCTGGCAGGACGGCGGCGAAGGCACCGACGAGGCGGCCGGCTTCATGATCTATCCGGGTCACACGCAAGGCGTGCTCGGCCACGACATCCTGCTGGAAGACACGCTCGATCCGGGCCGGCACGCGCAGTACCAGGCCGCGCGCGCCGTGATCGCGCGCATGGGGGGCCGGCTGTCGCACGGCGCGACACTGCTGCGCGAACTGCGCAAGCCGTCGGCCGTGCTGCCGCGCGTCGATGCGGCGTGGATCGGGCGCGAGGTGCGGCTCAGCGACGGCCGGCTGACGCTGGTCGAATAAACAGGATGCGGTTGCCGTACGCCCGAGCCTGACCTGCGTGCGGGTCAGCGCACCGGCGTGCGGACGACTCCGTCGACCTTCAGCGTGCGCCGGTCGTGCGCGGCTTCGTATTCGACCGTCTGCGCGGGCGTGACGGCGCCGTACGAACGGCCGTTCACATAGACGGTGCCGTCCCGCAGCTCGACCCGGTCGCCGTTGACCGTCGCGGTGGCCCGCTCGCCCTGCAGCACGGCGCCCGAGCAGCCGGCGGTCGAAAAGCTGCGTACCGACGTGCCCGGCATCGCGGCGACACCGCCCGGGTCCGCCGCATGCGCCGCGCTGCACGGCGGCGCATCCATGCTGCCGGCCGCGTGGGCCACGCCCGCGCTGATGCCGCATCCGGCAAGCAATGCAATCGTCATCGGCTTCAGAGGGTTCATGGTGCGCTCCGTTGTCCGCCGCCGCGGATCGATGGCCAGCCGACGCCCATGCGCGCATGGCAGGCAGGCCGGATGCACCCAGTATGCGTCCGGTTCGCGGCACGCCGCCATCCGCGTCAGTACCACTCGTCGCCGCCCCGGTTCGCTCCGACACCGCCCCCCCCCCCCGGAAACACCTCCCGCAGTGCGACCCGTCCCCATGAAAATCCGCCTTGATCAAGTTGCGACCCGCAACTATTATTCATTGCGATCCGCAACCTTTCCAGGCCACCCATGGACCTCATCGACGCGCCCGCCAAGCCTCGCGAAGCCACGATCCTCGAGCTGCGCGACTTCTCCCGCAAACTGGTTCGCGAGCTCGGCTTCATGCGCGCGACGCTGGCCGACAGCGACTGGGCGCCGTCGGCCGTCCACGCGATCCTCGAGATCGGGATGGCGCCCGGCATCAACGCCCGCGATCTCGGCAACATCCTGCGGCTGGACAAATCGAACACGAGCCGGCAACTCGCGCGGCTCGAGGCGGCCGGGGTCGTCGAGCGGCGCGTGTCGAGCGACGATGCGCGCGCGATCGAGCTGTACCTGACCGCCGAAGGGAAAAAGCTCCAGAAGAGAATCGACACGTTCGCGACGGACCAGGTATCGAATGCGTTGCGCCGCATGGTGCCCGCCGACCAGCAGGCGCTGCTGCGCTCGCTCGCGCTGTATGCCGATGCGCTCGCACAGGACAACGCCGCGAAAGCGCCCGCCGCCGCGCTCGATGCGCCAGCGATCCGAGAAGGTTACCAACCGGGCTGCATCGGCGATATAACGAGCCTTCACGCCCGCTTTTATTCGGAACACTGGGGCTTCGGTGCCTTTTTCGAAAAACGCGTGGCGACCGAGCTGGCCGAGTTCGCCGGTGCGCTACCGGCCGACGGCAAGGCGCTTTGGCTATGCCAGGAAGACGGGCGGACACTCGCGTCGCTCGCGATCGACGGCGATCCGGCAACCGGCATCGCGCATCTGCGCTGGTTCATCGTGAACGACGCGCTGCGCGGGTCGGGCATCGGCCGCCGGCTCATGACGGAAGCCATGCGCTTCGTCGACGCGCAGCGGTTTCGCGAAACTTACCTGTGGACGTTCAAGGGGCTGGACTCGGCGCGCCATCTGTACGAGTCGTTCGGCTTCACGCTGACCGACGAATCCGCGGGCACGCATTGGGGAACCGAGGTGGTCGAGCAGCGCTTCAGCCGGCCGGGGCCATCGGGCGATTGAGGGGCGACGGGACGGCTGCGTCGCGCTACCCCATCCCGACGAGCGAATCGAAGACGTTCCTGATCCACGTCTTGACGTCACCCCAGGCGACTGCTTTCTTCCTGAGCATGCTTGTCAGAAACACGATCGACCACGCGACGGCCAAGGCCAGGGCGACGCATACGCTAAAAAATGAAAATTTGCTCATTAAAATCGTACGAGCCGATCGGCTGCAATCAGGACGACCTGCCGGGATTACATCGGGATTTGCGGCAGACCACGTCGTCGCAACCGGATGAACGCCTCACTCTCGATGTAAAAGACGAACGTGCAGGATAACTGCACGCGAGCGACCACACGGCACGCGGCCGGCGCATCACTTGATGCGCTGCACGCGCACGATGCCCCAGACGAGTATCGCGGTAACGACGGCGGTCACCCCGATCGCGAGCCAGATCGACTTGGTCGTGACCCACGTCCCGATGAATGCGGCGGCAAAGAGGCAGGCCGCGCCCCATTCGAGCACATTGTCCAGCCGGTTTCTCGATCGATAGCGTGGCTTGCCGGACGGATCGCGCGGGATCGGTGCCGCCCGCCGCGCGCGCGGCGCGCAAGCGGGAAACGCTTCGACCAGCGCACGGCTCGGCCACGGGTGCGTATCGGCATGCGCGTCGCCAGATCCCGTCACTCGCCAGACGGCGTCGGCATCCGGCGCGCGACGCAGTTCCTGGATCTCGCGGGCCAGGCCGGCATCGGGATCCTTCTGCCGCTCCAGCAACGCGACCTGCGCAAGTTCGGTTGCAAATGCGTCCGTGGTATCACTCACGTCCGGCAATCCGCTCGTGCGAATCAGCACGAATTCACCGAACGCGGTGGCGACGTAGTCGACGAATGCATCGTAGATCGAACGGTAGCGCGCGCCGAGCAGATCGACGAGGTTGCCCCGGCGCGCGGCTGCGCGCGCCAGCGCGCTCGCCTTCGTCGTGACCAGATACGGATAGCGCGCGTCGCGCTCCTCGGGCGTCGCACCTTCCAGATATTCGTCGAGCTCGTCAGCCTGGTCTTCCGGGTCGAAATCGTCGATGCGATACGCGAAGCGCACGTCGTCGGGCCCGAACAGCACGCGCCAGAACAGCGGAATGACCGCGTTCGCTTCGAGCGACGGGCCGCCCGCCGCGAAATAGGCATTCAATTCGCCTTGGCGCCCTTCAGGCATGCGCGGCCACGGCGGGCTCTCGAGAAACACGGGATGGGACATAACGCGGGCCCCCCAGTCGGGATGATCGGATGGTTGTCTTTTTCGGAACGACTTTCACCAACGCACGACAGGCCGACGCATTCTGTCCGACTTTACAAACCTTGTCACCCCGGTCTTTCGACTGGCTTTCCGATGATCGTTCGCGGCGATCCGGGCGGCAAACCGTCGAATAGTCCCATCACTTCGCGTACGTCATGGCCGGCACAAGCAGCCCTGCTTGCGCGATTTTCCCGTCATCATCTGGATATACAAAAATGTCCGTTCGTCCGTTGCCAGCCACGACAGGCACAGCAGTTCCGCCATCGTCCGCAGATGTCGCAGAAAGTTGGCACTCGACCTCACCAGGTATCCGAATCTCGCGCACGCCGCCGCGACCGGGCGCGTGCGCGGCCATCTTCAGTGTCCGCGTCTCGAGAATGTGATCGTCGCGCGCTACGCGCCGAGGCGCTCAGTCGACCGCCGGAATCCATGCGGCGGTCGCCGCGCCGCTCGCGCGGAACGCCGGAAACTTCGCGGCGAGTTCGGCCACGGTATGAATGTCGTTCTTCACGAGATCGTCACGCGTGATCAGCGTCGGCTTCACTGCGATGCGCGCGCCCGGGTCCTGCCCTGCGACCAGCAGCGCGGCGGCCCGCACCGACACCGCGCCGACGACCGCCGGATTGGTCGCGGCCGTCGCGACCCACGCGCTGTTCGGCGCGCGGATGGCCTCGATGTCGGCCGTCGACACGTCCGCGCTGTAGATGCGGATTTTCGACGAGAGCCGGGCCTCGTCCGCCGCGAGCTTTGCGCCGCGCGCGAACTCGTCGTACGGCGCGAACACGACGCGAATGTCGGGATTCGCGCGATACACGGCCGCCGCCTGGTTCGCGACCGATTGCGCGATCGGATTGTCGACGGTGCCCCAGCGCGCCTTTTCCTGCACCTTCGGGTGCGCATGCTTGAAATCGCGCCACGCGGCATCGCGCCGGTCGAGCGGCGCGAATCCGGCCACGTACACGTACCCGGCCGCGAACGCGTCGCCGTTGTCCTTCACGGCCTGATCCAGCAGCAGGTTCGCCAGGTCGCGATCGTTCTGCTCGATCTGCGGCACCTTCGGATTGGCGAGATCGACGTCGAACGCGACAACCTTGATGCCTTTGTCCAGCGCGCGCTGAACGACGTCCTTCAGCGATTCCGGCAAACCGTGATTGACGATGATCGCGGACACGCCGATGCTGATCGCCTGCTGAATCTGCTCACGCTGCTCGGCTGCGTCCTGCCGGCCTTCGTAGATGCGCAGGTCGACGCCGAGCGCCCGTGCCTGCTTCTGCGCGCCGGCTTCGTAGGCCTGGAAGAAATCGCCGGTCGACAGGTAGTTGACGAGCGCGATCTTCACGCCGCCCTTGTCGAACGGCGCAGGCGCCCCCTTGAGCGGACCGGCGTGGGCCGTGGGCACACCGAACACGAGCGCGGTGCCCAGCACGAGTGCACCGAGTTTCAGTTCGATACGCGACTTTCGGCGAAGCAACGAGCGCATGGCGTGTCTGTCTCCACATAGGACGATATCGGCTCAATCTATCAGCGCACCACGCGAATTCAAACCGACCGATTCAGCAATGGATATTATTTTGGATAACAAACCGTCCTGCGTGAAGATTCTCCGAACCGTGGGAGCCCGATCCTGGTCTCGGCGACCTCACGCGTCACGCCCGGGCATCGGTACGGCGACCGATGCCGAACGTAAATGCAAGGGCCAGCACGAGCAGGACGCCCTTGATGAAATCCTGCATGTAGTAGGGTGCGTTCAGCATCGTGAGCCCGTTGAGCAGCACGCCGACGAACACCGCCCCGACGACCGTGCCGAATACGTTGGGCCGCTTCGCGCCCCACACCGCGTAACCGATCAGCGCCGCCGCCACCGCATCGAGCAGCAGCGAGTGGCCCGCGCTCACGTCGCCGCGGCCGACCCGCGCGGCGATCAGCACGCCGCCCAGCGACGCGATCGCGCCCGACACGACATACGCGGCGACGCGGTAGCGCGCGGCCGGCGCGCCGGCCAGCCGCGCGGCCGTTTCGTTGCCGCCGATCGCATAGATCACGCGGCCCCAGCGCGTCGCTTCCATCGTGATGCAGGCCAGCACCGTCACCGCCGCGAGCAGCAGGACCGGCAGCGGTACGACGTCGAACACGCGCAACCGGCCGAGCGCGAGAAAGGCGTCGGGGAACACGCCCGTCGCGTCCGTGCCGTCGGGCAGCACGGAGCCGGTCGCGAGCGAACGGCCGCCGGTCGGGATCAACTGCAGGCCGGCCAGCAGGAACAGCGTGCCGAGCGTCGCGAGCTGGTCGGGTACGCGCAGCCGCGTGATCAGCAAGCCGTTGAACAAGCCGGCGGCCACGCCAAGCACGATGCAGGCGAGCACAGCCGCCCATGCGCTGCCGTGCCAGACGACCAGCACGTAGCTCGCGGCCATCTGCGCGGTGGCGGCCACGCTGCCGACCGACAGGTCGAAGCCGCCGGCCGCGAGCGTGACCGTCACGCCGATGCCGAGCAACGCGACGATCGACACCGCCTGCAGGATGCTGAACAGATTGTCGACGTTCAGGAAAGCCGGCTCCCTGAGCGCGAACACGACCACGAGGACGCCCAGCACGAGCAGGATGCCCGTCCGTTCAAGCACATCGCGGATGCGCGCCGGCCCGGGGCGCGACGACCGTTCGACGGATGCGGCATGGCGGACAGCGGAAGAAGTCACGGGTTTCATGAGCAGGCACGCACGATGGAAGAAGGGGGAGGCGGGCAATCGAGCGTCGCGCGATCGAACCGCACGATACGATCGGCGATCTCGGCCGCTTCCTCGAGATCGCTGACGAACACGATCGTCGTGCGCTCATGCGCATGACGCCGCAGCGTATCGACGATATCGGCGCGCGCGCCCGCATCGATGCCCTGGAACGGCTCGTCGAGCAGCAACAGCCGCGCCGGCTCGGCGTGCCAGCGCGCGAGCACGACCTTCTGCTGGTTGCCGCCGGACAGGTGCGCGACGCGATCGTCGGGCCCGTCGCAGCGAATGCCGAACCGCGCGATCGCCGTCGCGGCCGCCGTGCGTTCGCGCGCCCGGCGCACCGCGCCGCTCGCGAACCAGCGCGACAGGAACGGAAAGCCGATCGTGCCCGCGATCGACGCGAACGGAACGCTGTCGGGAAACAACGACGTACGCCAGCGGTCCTCGCCGGCCAGGAATACGCCGGCGCGAATCGCGTCGGCCGGCGAACGTGGCCGCCACGGCCGCCCGTCGAGCGTCATCTCGCCGGCCGCCGCCCGCACCGCGCCGAAGATCGTCCGCGCGAAGCGCGATTTGCCGCCGCCGACGGGGCCCGCGATCGCGACGATCTCGCCGCGCTGCACATCGAGATCGAACGGAGTACTGGTCGGCGTCAGCCGCATCTGCCGCACGCTGAAGCCTGGGCCTGGGCCTGAGCCTACCCCGGCTCCGGCCAGCCCGGCACGCTCCGGCGCCGGTGCACGCGTACGCGGCAACGGCCGGCCGATCATCGTTTCCACCGCGGCGTCGAAATCGATCGGCGCGGCCAGGTCGGCGACGATCCGCCCGTCGCGGACGATCGCCGCGCGATCGGCGATGCGGCGCAAATCGCCGAGCCGATGCGACACCAGCAGGATGGCGACGCCGTCGCGGCGCAACGCGTCCACCAGCACGAACAGCCGCTCGGCCTCCGCCGCCGACAGGCTGGCGGTCGGCTCGTCGAGAATCAGCAACGATGGCTGCCCGGCCAGCGCACGCGCCAAAGTCACGCGCTGCTGGTCGGCCAGCGACAGCGAGGCGAGCGGTGCGGCCAGGTCGACGTCGAGCCCGACCCGCGCGGCGAGCGATCGCGCCGCCGCGCGCCGTGCGGCCGGCGGCGCGCGCCACGGCGAGGCCGGGTCGCACAGCCGGTCGAGCAGCAGGTTGTCGGCAATCGACAGCGTCGGCACGACGGCGTCGGCCACCGACTGGTGCACGGTCGCGACGCCGAGTCGCTTGGCCGCGTGCGGCGACGCCGGCCGATAGGGTTCGCCGCGCAGCGTCAGCGTGCCGCCGTCCGCTTGCAGCGCGCCGCTCAGGATCTTGACGAAGGTCGACTTGCCCGCGCCGTTCGCGCCCATCAACGCGACGACTTCGCCGGCGCCGATCGACAGGTCGAGCGCCGCCAGCGCGACGGTCGCCTCGAAGCGCTTCGCGACGCCCGTGGCGCTCAGGACAGGCGGTAACGTCGATCGATGGGGCCGATCGTCGCGCGTCACGTCCATCGTCTCGTTCGTCGCGCTATTCATACCGAAGATTCCGGACGGCGCGATGCGGTTGCAGGAGAAACAGGTCGTCGTGGGTCATGTCACGCAACTCCACTGAGGGTCGTCCGGTATTGATCGGCTCGTCAGCCCGCTTCCGGCACCGGAAACCGGAACGAAGCGCCATAGGCGGTGTCGGGCAGGCGGTCCCTTCCGCTCAGCCGTGAACGGAAGGTGCCGCTCGCCGGCGTCGCTCGGTAAAGACCGCGCTTTTTCAGTTCCGGCACGATCAGTTCGGCGAAATCGTCGAGCGTACCCGGGCTGATGAGCGGATTGAGCATGTAGCCGCTCGTCGTCGATTGCCGCGCATGCTCGGCGAGCTGGTCGGCGACTTCGTCGGGCGAGCCGACGAGGATCAGGTCGGTGCCGCGCGTGACATTCGCGAACTTGCGCCGCACGTCGCCGGCGGTGAGCGGCTTGCCGCTGCCGTCCGGCCGCACCACGTAGGACGTGAGCCCTTCCGTTTGCGTCGTCAACGGCTCGTCGTCCGCATAGCGATCGATGTCGATGCCGGTATCGCCCGCATAGCTGACGAGTTGAGCCTGCAGGTGATAGTGCTGCTGCAGCGCGTGGTACTTCTCCTTCGCGTCGGCCGACGAACGCGCCGTCACGATCCGCAGCACCGTGAGCGCCTTCACATCCTCCGCTGCCCGGCCGTTTCCGACCGCCAGCCGCCGGATTTCATCGAGGCCGGTGCGAATCTCGTGCGGATTCGACTTCGCGACGAACACCACCTCAGCGTGCTTCGCCGCGAACTCACGCCCGCGCCCGGACCAGCCGGCCTGGATCAGCACCGGCGAGCGCTGCGGCGACGGCGCACAGACGTGCGGGCCACGCACGCGATAATGCGCGCCTTCGTGCGCGATCGGCCGCACACGGTCGCCGCGCGCGTAGCGCGGCTCGCGCTTGTCGGCGACGACCGCGTCGTCCGCCCAGCTCCCTTCCCACAGCTTGTAGGCCACGTCGAGAAACTCCTCCGCACGTGCGTAGCGTTCGTCGTGGCCGATCATCCGGTCGAGCCCGAAGTTGCGCGCCGCGCTCGTCAGATAGGAGGTCACGATGTTCCAGCCGATCCGGCCGTTGCTCAGGTGGTCGAGCGTGCTGAAGCGCCGCGCGAGCGCGAATGGATGTTCATACGTCGTGCTCGCGGTCACCCCGAACGCGAGCCGCTCGGTCTGCGCGACGAGCGCCGGAATCAGCATCATCGGATCGTTCGCGGGCGCCTCGACCGCCCACTGGACCGCCGCGTCGGCCGACCCGCCATGGACGTCATACAGGCCGAGCACGTCCGCGAAGAACAGCATGTCGAGATCGGCCTGTTCGGCCGTACGCGCGAGGTTCGACCAGAACGCGAGCGTGTTCGCGCGCAGCCGTTCGTCGGCGGGATGGGTCCACAGGCTCGGCGCACCGCCGCAGCCGACGCTGGCCTGTTCGTAAAGGGAAAACAGCAAGGGGCGAGGATCGGACATCGTCGTGTTCAGTGCAAAAGCAGGCATCAGTTGGGTGCCGCCCACGCGCCGGACGATGCGCGGCGGCGCCGTGCGGGCGGGCGATCGTCGGGCTCGCGCGTCAGGTAGCGGTTGAGGTGTGTCTCGAGACGGGCGGCCGGAATCGTCAGCAGCGCGACCAACACGACATAGACGATCGCCGCGCCGGCCAGCGACTCATAAACGCGCAAGGTTTCGAAACGAAGCGTATTGGCCGTCCCCATCACGTCGAACACGGTGACGGTCGACGCGAGGACGGTCGACTTCAGCAGCAGGATCGCTTCGCCGGTGAGCGCCGGCAGCGCGAGTCGCCACGCACGCGGACCGACGATCCGGCGCAGTACACCCGCCCGCGTCATTCCGTATGCCAAGCCGGCCTCGATTTCGCCGGCCGGCACCCCGGCAATCGCGCCGCGCAGGATCGTCGCGACATAGGCGCCCTCGTTCACGCTCAACGCGACGACCGCATACCAGAACGCGTCGCGCAACAGCGGCGACGCCCAGCTGTCGCGCATCCATTCGCGCGGGACGATCTGGCCGAAGCCGTAATACAGCAGATAAAGCTGCACCAGCAGCGGTGTACCGCGAACCAGCATGATCCAGCCGCGCGCGGGCCAGCGGCAGGGTGCGTGACGCGAACCCGCCGCCAGCGCGAGCGGAATGCCGATCGCCACGCTGGCGATACCCGACAACAGCAGCAACGCCAGGGTCGTCGGCACCGCGGCGAGCAGCTTCGGCATCACCGTGTCGAGCAGGAACGTCAGCGAAAAACTCATGCGCAGGCGCGCCTCGTACCACGATTCACGTAACGTTCGAGCATCGCGAAAAGGCCCGTCGACGCGACGCTCAACAACAGGAACAGCGCGGCCGTGACCAGGTAAAAGAAAACGTAATGCCGCGTCGCACCGGCGGCGAGCTGGCTCGCCTTCAGCAGATCCGTGAAAGACCCGAGCACGCTGATGAACGACGCATCCTTGGTCGCGTTCAGCCACACGTTGCCGACGCCCGGCAGCGCGAGCCGCGCCGCAACCGGAAGCCGGATGCGGGTCAACGTTTGCCACGGGCTCATTCCGTACGCGTGCGCGGCCTCGATCTGCCCGACCGGCACGTTGACGAGCGCCGCGCGGAAGATGTCGGTCAGATAGGCGCCCTGGATGAAACCGAGCGACAACGCGGCCACGATGAACGGATCGAACGCGAAGCCGTCGGGCACCAGGCCGCTGCCGTGCAACGCGGACTCGAGCGCTGGTGCGACCGCATAGAACGCGAGCAGCAGGCACAACAGTTCGGGCAGCGCGCGCACGAGTGTCGTGTAGAGCCGTGCCAGCCACGCGAGCGGGGCGTGCCGCGACAGCTTGCCGAGCGCGCCCGCGATGCCGAGCAGCGTCCCGGCGCAGAACGACGCAGACGCGACGCCGAGCGTCAGTGCGAACGCGCCGGCGAAGATGCGCCCGTAACCGCCGTCGCCGAACGCAAGCAATGCCAGCAGCGAATCGTCCGCGGTCATCGGCTCAGCGCCCCTTCTCGATCGTACCCTTCAGGTTCGGATAGCGAGCGGTGATCGTATCCCACGTGCCGTCCTGCTGCAGTTGCGCGATCACGGTCGACAACCGGCCGCGCCATGCATCGCCTTGACGCACGCCCGCGCCGATGCCGAGACCGAGCACGGGATTGTCCGCGCAGGTGGCCTTGACCTCGAAATCCTTGCCGTCACGCGACGACAGGAAGGCCGTAAACAAGCCCTTCGCTTCCTGCACGTAATCGACCCGGCCCGAGACCAGATCCGCGAGCGCGTTGTCGAATTTGTCGAACGCCTTGATCTGGGCGTCGCGCTTGAAACGTGCATCGAGGAACGCCGAGAAGTTCGTGCCCGCCTCCACGCCGATCACGCGATCCTTGAAGGTGGCCGGCACCGCGCAATCGACGCGGCGCCGATCGCTTTTCGCGCCGACGAAAACCGTCGGCGACTCATAGTAAGCACGACTGAAGTCGATCGCCTTCTGCCGTTCGCCGGTGATCGTCATCGACGACCAGATCACGTCGATCTTGCGGTTCTGCAGCGCGGGGATCAGCCCGTCCCATGCGATGTCGGTGAGTTCGCAACGTACATTGAGCTTGCTGCATGCCGCGTCGAGCAGGTCGACCTCCCAGCCCTTCCACTTGCCGGTGGCATCCTTCGAGAAGAACGGCGGGTACGACTCGGCGTCGATGCCGACGCGCAGCGTCGGTTGCGCCGCGTGGGCGGCCGGCAAAAGACCGATTACGAACAGCGCGGCCGCGGCGCGGCGGACCGTTGAGGGCATCAAGCGATTCATTTGGCAGACTTCTCGGATAACGTCGACATCGCCGGTGTCGCACCGGCATCGGGATGCGTGACTTTAGTGCCTGCCGATGCGTGTACCAAATGGTTATTTTTTCGATGGATATCTGATCGGAAGATATGCCGCTGCCCTACGTGCCTGAGGCCAGGACTACTCAAACCGTCGGCCTCGAATTCCGGCGTCTCTTGATTCCGGAGAACGCCGGGTCGACGGCCCCTCAACCGACGAACTTCGCTTCCACACCGCTTCGCACCACGAGATCGAAACGCTCGGGGCGGATATGGAATACCGTGGATTCGCACGTGCGGCCATCCGACAGGCGCGACGTACGCCGCAATACGAGCAATGGCGCGTGCAAGGCAATCCGGAGGTGCGCTGCGACTTCCATCGGAGAACCAATGGCCGTGACCGACATGTCCGCATCCGTGATGCGCCAGCCCAGCACGCCCTCGAGTACCTCGTAGGTCGACATTTGCCGCGCCTGCTCGAAGGTGACGATTCCGGCATCGGGCAGCAGGCAGATCTGCGCGAGCGCGATGGGCTCGTCGTCGACCCAGTGCAGGCGTTCGAGATAGATGCAGCGCGTCACGTCGGTCGAGAACGCGTGTCGAAGGCCCGTCTTGTGCGAAACGGCTTTCGCCGACGGGCGACAGGCCGACGCATGCGCGCCCGACCTGACCCACCTTGTCACCGGGGGCTTTCGACGGCCTTTCCGACGCTCGCCCGGTGACGATCGCGGCAGAAAACCGTCGAATATTCTCATCACTTCGAGCCGGTCACCCACCCTCGCCATCACACCCGAACGCGTTCATCGGCCTTCGAACGCCTAGGGAAAATCCGGAGACATCCTTACAGCGATTTACCTGATGATTCATGGAAGCGTCATGTTGCGGCGATTCAGGTGTCCGCCAAGCTTTCAATTCGCGTCACGAAACCGATGCCGCCGCGCGGCACATGCGCTGACCGAAACCTGAAACGGCAGCCACCGGCGAATCGTCAGGTGTTCAATACTTTCAACAACCCGGTCGAGAGTAATCGTGAGATTCCGTGGCCCGCTGGTGCGGTGGAGACGAGGCGATGCGCGAAACCTGCGCGCTACGATCGCGTCCTCCGACGACAGTGGCTGCGGCCCAAGCCCTCGCCTGCCGCTGTCGATCTACACCATCCTGTCCCGCCGCTCCGTTCGCCGCCACAACGCCGTCGCCGCGCGTGCGTACGTCGCGATCCATACCGACGACGTGGCATCGCTACTGCCTTAGCGCCCCGCCACTTTCCCTGACTCCGTTCGACCCATTCGCCGTGTCACCCGACCGGTGACGGGATCGGCTCGCACTGCGTTTCCTTGCAAGCCGGCTCCTGATCGAACGGACTCCTGATCGCCGTGCACCACGCTCGCTCGCCGCGAGCGACGGTCGCGCACGCCCGCTTCATCCGATGAACCATCGCGCCACGACCCGCGCCTTGCGGCTCGCTACGCGCACCGAAATGGAAGACTCCGTCATGCGAATCCGCACGCTTCGCCGCGCCCTTGCAACCGCCGCCATCCTGTCGGCCGCCGCGGCTGCCGGCACGACCGCCCACGCGGCCGGCGAACTGAACATCTACAACTGGTCCGACTACATCGCGCCGGACACGATCCCGACCTTCCAGAAGCAGACGGGCCTGCACGTCCGCTACGACAACTACGACAGCGACGACACGCTGCAGGCAAAGCTGATGTCGGGGAATTCCGGCTACGACGTCGTCGTGCCGACCTCGAACTACATGGCCAAGCAGATCCAGGCGAGCGTCTACCAGCCGCTCGACAAGTCGAAGCTGCCGAACCTCGCGAACCTCGATCCGCTGCTGATGAAGATGGTTGCCGATGCCGATCCGGGCAACCGGTACGGCGTGCCGTGGGCGTACGGCACCGACGGCATCGGCTACAACGTGCAGGCCGTGAAGAAGGCGCTCGGCGACAAGGCGCCGGTCGACAGCTGGGCGCTGGTGTTCGATCCGGCCAACATGGCGAAGCTGAAGAGTTGCGGCGTGTCGTTCCTCGACCAGGCCGTCGACGTGTTCGCGGCCACGCTGCAGTACATGGGCAGGGATCCGAACAGCACGAACCCGGCCGACTACCGCGCCGCGTACGAGGTGCTGAAGAAGGTGCGCCCGTACATCACGCAGTTCAACTCGTCGGGCTACATCAACGATCTCGCGAACAACGACCTGTGCGTGGCGTTCGGCTATTCGGGCGACGTCGGCATCGCGCACCGTCGTGCCGCCGAAGCGAAGCGCCCGTACGAGATCGGCTTCGCGAACCCGAAGGAAGGCGGGCTGCTGTGGTTCGACATGATGGTGATCCCGAAGGACGCGCCGAACCGCGACGCCGCATTGAAGTGGATCAACTACGTGCAGGATCCGAAGGTCAACGCCGGCATCACCAACGCGGTGTTCTATCCGACCGCGAACAAGGCCGCGCGCCAGTACGTGAAGCCCGCGATCGCGCGCGATACGTCGGTCTATCCGCCCGACGAGGTGCTGAGCAAGATGACGCTGCTCAAGCCGATGCCGCCGGAGATTCGCCGGCTGCAGAACCGGCTGTGGGCGCAGTTGAAGACGGGGCGCTGAACCGCGCGCCGCGGTAACGCATCGTGCCGCCGGCGGCTTGCGCGCGCCGGCGCCACGCCGTCGCCTCGAAACCGGGGACATCGCGTGCCAGCGGGCCCGCCCTGCCACGCGCGCATCGCAACGACAGTAGTCGAACCGGCCGCGCGAATTATCGCAACGCCGGCTCCGCCGAAAACGCGTGTTCCACGAAGCGGATCACGTCGTCGAACGACGACGTGCACGTGGCCCCCGCCGCGAGCTCGCGAAACGCACCGTCCGGCCCGAAGCAGATGAGCGGCTTGCGCCAGCGCCGCGCGAGCGCGATCTCCTCGGCCGTGCCGGGCCCGCCCGGCAGCGCGACGATCAGGTCGCTGCTCAGCACGTTCACGTAGTTGCGGTTGATCGTATCCGGGGCGGCGCCCGGCTCGCGGCGCGGCAGCGGCGTGAGGATCGGGATGTCGACGAACGGATGCGGATAGCCGTCGAGCGGCACGAAGCCCCCGAGCGGATCGGCTTGCGTCGGCAGGATGCCGATCGACCGGCCGGCCCGCCCCGGCACGCCGGCGAACGCGCGCGCGACCGCCAGCATCACGCCCTGCCCGCCGCCCGTCAGCAGGTTGAAACCGGCCTGCGCGAGCCAGGCGCCGAGCGGCTCCGAAAACGCGAGCCACGGCTCCTTGCCCGAGCCCATCACGCCGATCGTCTTGTTCTTCTGTTGCATCGAAATTTTCAGTGAAGTCGTTGGTCGTTGGGTGGTGCGCGATGGTCGCGCTCATTCGAGCTCGACGCCCTTGAGCTCGGGAATCAGGAACAGCGTCGCGACCATGTCGAGCACGTACAGGCCGGCGAGCAGCGCGATGGCCGTCTGGAACGAGTAGTGCGCGGCCAGCGCGCCGACCGCGACCGGGCCGAAGCCGCCGACCGCGCGGCCGATGTTCCACAGCACGTTCTGCGCGGTGGCGCGTGCGGCCGTCGGATAGCCTTCCGACATCAGCGTCCCGTAGCCGCCGACCATCCCGTTGACGAACATGCCCATCAGCGCCCCGGCCCACAGCATCGCGGTCGGATCCGACAGCCGCGCATACGCGAGGACCGTCACGACCGCGCCGAGCTGGTACAGCAGGAACGTCGGCTTGCGCCCGATGCGGTCGGCCAGTTGCCCGAACACCCAGACGCCGATCATCATCCCGACGACCGTCGCCGCGGTCCACAGCCCCGACTTCGTCAGCGAGAAGCCCATCTGTTTCGACAGGAAGGTCGGCAGCCAGATCATGATCCCGTAGTAGCCGAAGTTCTGGACCGAGCACAGGATCACGATGCCGACGCTCGTGCGCGCGGTGCGGCCGTCCGCGACGAGCAGGCGGAACGCGTTGGCCTTCGGCTGCGCTGCGCGTTGCACGAACGCTTCAGGCTCGTGCAGCCTGTTGCGCATCGCCCACGCGAGCAGCGCGGGCAGCACGCCGACCACGAACATCCCGCGCCAGCCGATGTGCTGCAGCAGGAATGGCGTCAGCAGGGCCGCCAGCAATACGCCGGCCTGCCAGCCGAGCGCGACGTAGCACGACACGCGTGCGCGTTTGCTCGCCGGCCACGCTTCCGCCGCGAGCGCCATGCCGATCCCGAACTCGCCGCCGAGCCCGATGCCCGCGATGGTGCGGTACACGAGCAGATCCTCGAAGCCCTGGGCGAACGCGCACAGCCCGGTGAAGATCGCGAACAGCAGGATCGTCCAGGTCAGCACGCGCACCCGCCCGTACCGGTCGCTCAATGCACCGAACAGGATACCGCCCGCGACGGCGCCGATCAGCGTCCACGTGACCAGCGCGCCGCCCTGCCCGGGCGTCAGATGCAGCGCCGCCGTGATCGCCGGCAGCATGAAGCCGAGGATCAGCAGGTCGAAGCCGTCCATCGCATAGCCGATCGCCGATCCGGCCAGCGCTTTCCACGCGTACGCGCCGACCTGCCCCACGCGCGGGGCCGGCGGGCCGCCGAGCGTCGAAGATTCTATGTTTGCTGCCATGGTGTCCTGCCACGATTGTCCGGCGACATTTTAAAGCCTGTGCCCGTGAGCGACGGGCCGGCAGCCCCCCGGTGAAAATGGATCGCGCGTGCGGCGGCGCCCGCTTGCAGGACGGCGAGCGGGAATTGGCGGGGAATGAACGGGAGGGAAAAACGGCGATCCGGTGTCGGCGGCGAAGCCGGTGATGTCGCGGTCAGGCCGGACACCGGATGAAAGACAGCATGAAGGCGGCGTGTTACCGGCCGGCCCGCTGGCGCGAACCGGACGGCGCCGGGCGGCCTCGCGGCCCGGCCGGCATCAGCCTTGATCGTCGCCGGGCCACCAGGTCTTGGCCTCGCGGTCGACGGCGAGCGTATCGAGATCCTTGCCTTCGAGCCATTTCGGGCGCGGGCCGCGGCCCGACCACGAGCGGCCGGTCGACGGATCGTAGTACTTGGCAGGCGCCTTGCGTTTTCGCTGAACGATGTAACCGAGCGCGCTCAGCACTTCCTGCTGCGAAATTCCCAAAAGCTCGACCTGTTCCTTGAATGCCGCGAGCGCGGCCTGCTTCTCCTTCTGCTTCGCATCCGACAGCTTGATGTTCAGGTCCCGAAGTTGTGCTTCGAGTTCCTGCAGGGCCTGGGTCATGTATTCATCCTCTTTGGGCATGTTTTCGCAAAAAGCTCCGATGGCGGAACCTACCATGAAGTTCCGCCGATGGGGGCTGTCAAATGTCTGAATCGTTTGCCGGTGCCAGCATGGCTTGCGCGATACGCACTAAACGACGCCGCGCGTCAATCAATGGCAGACAGGACCGGGCCGGCAACGCGCAGCCCGCCATGGTCGAAGGCACGGCGAACGGCTGCGGCAAGTAAGCGTCGCACCATGGCACTGGCGCGGCATGGCGCGAATGATAGCAGTGCTCGGCGTCGTGTTGCAGAAGTCGTCGGCCGGCGTCGATGCGGATACGTCGGATTACTGGCCGACGTCGCGGGCGTCCCACTGGATCCGGTCGAACAGCGCGCGCAGCTTCGCGCCGCGCGCCGCGTTCAGCGCGGCCGCATGCGCGACACGCCCGGCGAGATGCGCGCGAAAGTCCGGATGCGCATCGCGATTCTGCGACGCCGGGCCGCTGCGGATGCAGTTGGTCAGGATGGCCTTCAGGAGATCGAACGCATCGCGCGCCAGGTTCGGATGACGATTGACGACCACGCCGGCCAGTTGCTGCCGCGTACCGCGCCGCATCACGCGCGTCTTGCGCAGTTGCAGCGCAAAGCCTTCCTCGAGCGCGATCGCGGCGACCCGGATCTGCAGCCGTTCGACCTCGCGCGCCAGCGTGCCGCCGCCGGAGAAGGCGAGATCGTCGGCATAGCGCGTGTAGGTTGCACCGAGCGAACGCGCGAGCGCGGCGAGCCGCATGTCGAACCGGAACGCGCTCAGGTTCGCCAGCGCCGGCGACGTGGGCGCGCCCTGCGGCAGATGCCGCTCTCGATAACGCTGGCGGCCGATCCAGTCGAACCGGTCGCGCAGGTCCGGCGCGAGCAGCCGTGCGGACGGCACGCGGTTGGTGCACAGCCCGGTGAGCATGCGCGCGACTTCGACCGGGTACCCGAGCGTGACGAACAGCGCGTGCACGCGGGCGGCGCGTATCGATACGAAGAAATCCGCGAGATCGAACCGGACGACGACGTCGCGATCCGCATGGGGCGCCGCGAACGACACGATCCCGTGCCCCTTGCGAAAGCCGTGTACCGCACCATGCGGCGCGATGCGATCGAGCAGCCCGTGCAGGATGCGGCGCTGTGCTTCGCGCAGCCGGCCTTTCGGGATTTCGACGAGGCGGCTGCCGCCGCTGCGCTTGTCGTGCGCCACGTACGTGTAGTGATGCAACGGCGTGGCGCTGCTGCGCGCGTCGACGCGCCAGTGGTCGGACAGCCAGTCGAGCGCCGGCGCGCTCACGCCGAGCCAGCCGGCCAGATCGCCGGGCGTCGCCCATTGCGGCACGTCGCAGCCGGCGAGCGGCGCCGGCAAGGGTTGCTGGACGGGGGGACGCCGTATGACGCGGATCACGGCCGGCCGATCCTCGCGATACCAGGCGCGCACGAACGCGGCCGCATCGGCCAGAACCGCCGCAAGCACGTCGATGTCGACGTCGTCCCAGTTCGCGCCGAAGCGGGCGAGCGCGACGTCCGCGCATTCGTGCGCCCACGGCTGCGCGCCGCCTAGCACGGCAGCCATACGCGCGATGACGCCACCGCGCTCGGGCGTCCCGGCGAGCATCGCCTCGGCAATCGTGCGGGTGGTATCGCGCAGGGATGAATGCATGGAGAAAGATGGGCGGGACGATGAGCCAACGTGACTGGTGCTGCGAGGGGAGGCGTTACGCCACGCGCAACCCGGCCCCTTGCGACGCATCGGGGTGTCAATCTCATCCACGGGGTAGCCCCGTAGTCCTGGAACATCGGCTGCCTGTTCCGGGCGTGTGCTTGACCCACCGGCCCGCGATGCGACTTTAATGGCCGCGAACGCGGCGTGTCAAACCGGGTGGCGATCCGGCGCCGCGGCGGCGCGCCGGATCGCGACGCGCAACCTACGCGTGCCGGGAAAACAGTGCGCGGTACGCGATCGGCGCGACGCCGACGCCGGCCATGTTGTTCAGCATCGTGGCCCAGGTCGCGTTGTCGACGCTGACCGGAAACGACCGCACGCGGTTGGCGAGCAGCCAGAAGGTGCGCGTCATGCCGTTGCTCATCGCGACTTCGTACCCGCTTCCCTCGAGCCTTAGCCGACCGGCGGCAGCGCCACCGGTTCGACGCGGCCGGCCCGGAACGCGGCGGCGGCCGACGCGTATTTGCTGTCGAGCGACATGACGCGGCGCGGCACGCAGTCCTGCGAATTCAGCTGCGGAAACGCCGGGCTCGTGCCGAGCCACAGGCCGTAGAACCTTTGAGCGTCGAGATGCACGACGAAGCGCTCCGTTTCGGCGGGCGTTGCCGCCATGTAGCAGTCGGCCTGGCCGGGAACGACGACGCGCCACGTCGCGCGCTGCGCGCTCAGGTCGACCAGCTCGCTCGGCAGCGGCCGCGGCTGGATGGGAGACGGTCGTCCCGCTTCGCGCAGGTCGCGTGCGCGATCGAGTCCGATACGAAGACGTGTCAGCATGGGCCCTCTCTTTCTCTCGTGATTTGTTCGAATGCGTCAGGGGGCGGGCGATTACATCGTCACGTGTTCGCAATCCGTGGGCCCGGCGTCCTGACGCCCCCGGTGTGTTCGGGAACTGGCGCAGTGTAGCGTCTTTCCGGGTCGGCAAGACTCAACTCGGCCGGCGCCGACTGCAGTATCGACGGACCTGCGCTGCGCAGTTCAAGCACCGGACGAACCCCACGCTCGAATGCTCGAACCCTCATGAACGCCCATGCGCTTCACCTGCCACGCCATCAACCAGAGAATCAATATTCGTCGCCGATTATCTGAATATCGAAACAATCAAAAACAATAACAACAGACCGCAGAATTCAATAAAATCAAATTCAAACAAAAAATTATCGAATTCGATCAACGATAAATTAATACGATTGGCGCCCTCAAAATCAAATAAATAGTCTGTGTTGTGCGCCGCAACACCGTGATTCAAAGATCAACGAGATACGGAGGCGCAGCACGAATCGCTTCATTCGTGCTTTGTCGCAAAGTTTCCACCTTGTCAGGCCACCGTTGATTTCCAGGCATTTGTGAATCAGCAATCCGGAAAGGCATACCTGTCTTCCCGGACGTGACCGACGTCGTCAGATCGCATTAATTCATTCAATACCAAAGGAAAGTCATGAAGAAGATTGCAACCGTGCTGTTTTCAGCACTGATGCTCGCCTCCACGTGCGCGTCCGCCCAGGCGCTTTGCAAGGCCGGCAAGATCGACAAGATCGAAACCGACGCCACCGGCAACCTGCTGGTGACCATCAACGACGGCATCTACTCGTTCAGCGCAAAGGAAGTTTATTCAATTATTTACCAGGCCTATTCAGAAAACAGGAATCTGTTTATCTACGGAAACAATTGTGCGAATGGCTCGCCGGCAACCCGCTTTGCCATTCGTTAATCGACCTTAACGCTCGACGATTATCAATACGTGGAGCACGGGGCTGGATTGACGTTCCGAATCCGGTGCCATCGCGGGCCGTGGTGTCGGCGCTGCGCGTCATGACACCACACCCGCGGGCCGCCCCACCCCCGTTCCGGAATCCATGGAGCAGCCGCGCTTGCCGCGACGAGCCAAACGTTGCCCGGTATTTTTCACCCCGACCACCTCCGGCGCCCGCAAGGACAGCGCCGACCCGCATCGCGACGGCCATCGTGCTCAATCGGCGAGCGCGATGTCGCGAACGTGGGCCGAATCGAATGTCTTCACGCGCCACCCCGGCGAACGCAGAATGCCTGCGATCGCGGGACACTACCGCAGAAACGGCGCCAGCGCGTCGGAAGCTTCGGAGAACCGCTGCTCGAGGAAGTCGAGCAACGTGCGCACGCGCGGCGCCATATAAAGCGTGCGTTGAAACAGCGCGTTCACGGGCACGTCCGGGCAGCGCCACTCCTGCAGGAGCAGCTTGAGCCGCCCGGCCTGAAGATCGGCGCCGATGTCCCAGATCGATTTCATGGCCACCCCTCGCCCCTCGACCGCCCATTCGCGGGCAAGCGAACCATCGTTGGTCTGACGGGAACGGTCGAGCGGCGCGGTGAACGACGCGGTCTCCCCGTCGCGCGTGAAACGCCAGTTGTTCGCCACGCCGGCCGCCGAAGAAAGGACGATGCATCGATGCTCACGCAAATCGTCGGGATGGCTCGGCATGCCGTGCTCGGCGATGTAGTCGGGCGACGCGCAAAGCGCGCGGCGATTGTCGGCCATGCGCTTGGCGACCATCGAGCTGTCCGCCGGCACGCCGAACCGGATCGCGAGATCGATATCGTCCTGCAGCAGGTGTGACAGTGAATCCGAGAGCACGAGCGAGAGCGTGACGTTCGGATGGCGTTCGTTGAATGCGTCGAGCCAGCGACGCAGCACGGTGCGCCCGAAATCGGAGGTAGCCGATACACGCAACGCCCCGCTCACCGATGCACGTCCGGCCTGCAACGCCGCACGCGCATCCTCCAGCGTTTGCAGCGCATGCTGGCAATGTACGAGATACAGACGGCCTTCATCCGTGAGGCGCAGCTTGCGGGTCGAACGCTCGAACAGCTGCGTGCGGAGTTCTCCCTCGAGCTTGACGAGCCGGGCGCTCGCCGCCGCGGGGGACAGTCCGAGCTTTCTGCCGGCCGCCGAAAGACTGCCCTGGCTTGCTGCTTCGACGAAAAGGCGAATGTCACCGAGATTGTCCATGGTCGCGTCGCGCGAAAGGAATGTTGGGGTGTGCCGCGCGATGCGCCGCGCGGACCGGGCATGGTAACGCGATGCGGACGGACGAGGAAAAGGCCGATCGGCAGGATCGGCCCCCGGCCCGCTTACTTGGCGACCACGCCGAGCTGTTGCAGGAACGTCAGGTTGTCTTCGAGATGCCAGTTGTCGGTGATCTTGCCGTCGCGAATGCGATAGATGTCCGTGGCGATGAAGTCGACCACCTGCCCCTTGCCCTGCACGCCGTTGAAGGTGCCGGTGAAGTGACCGGTGAAGTGCAGATGGGTGACGACGCGGTCGCCGGCGACGATCATCTGTTCGACGTCGGCGTGAACGTCCGGCACGGCGCGATGGAAGCCTTTCGATGCAGCCAGCGGCCCGGCGATGCCCTGCGGCCGACCGGCGGGCAACGTGCGGTCCGTAAAATCGGCCGCCAGCGCCTCGCGGGCCTGGGCCTCGTCGCCCGTGCTCCAGAAGGTGTCGTAAAGACGTGCCGCGCGAATCTGTTGCTCGGCCTGCTGCTTCGAGAGGGTCTTGTCGACGATCAGCGTTTTCGGCTGCACGAGATCGTCGCCGGTCGCGGCGACGGCAGGCAACGCGGCAGCAGCGGTGGCTGCGGCCAGCGCGATGCGGGAAACGGCGGAAAGGACGGTGCGGGTTTTCATGACGGGCTCCTTGAGGGTGTACGCGATGCTCGATGAACGGATTGAATCCGGCAGTGGTGCGACTTGGGTCATTCAGGCTGGAAAGCGGGCGGTGCGATTCGCTTGCGCGGTCTCGCGTCGATCAAGCCGGGACGCGAAAGCGGTCACCGCAATCGCCATCAGCGTCATCGCGGCGGCCACGAGCGGCAGCGTGTCGAGTGCCTGCCCGTGCGAAAGCGCCATGCCGCCGAGCCACGCCCCCATCGCATTCCCCACGTTGAACGCGCCGATGTTGAGCGTCGATGCGAGGTTCGGTGCGCTCGCGGCCTTGCTCAGCACGCGCATCTGCAGGCCCGGGACCGTCGCAAATGCCGCGACGCCCCAGACGAAGATCGTCAGGACCGATGCCACGGGGTGATGCATGGTGCGGCTGAACACCACCATGATCGCGACCAGCACGACGAACACGCCCGTCAGCGCCCGCATCACGCCGCGATCAGCAAGCTTGCCGCCGAGCGCATTGCCGATGGCGAGACCGATGCCGAACAGCACGAGAATCTTCGTCACGCCGCTCGGCGCGAATCCGCTCGCCTGCTCGAGCACGGGGGTGATGTAGGTGAACACCACGAACATGCCGCCAAAGCCGAGCACGGTCATCAACAGTGCGAGCCAAACCTGCGGGTGCTTGAGCACGCCTACTTCGTGCGCAAGGCTCGCGGGTGGCGCTTCGAGCGTGTTCGGCACGAGCGCCACGAGGGCCAGCGCGGCGAGCACGCCTGCGCCGGCGACGGACCAGAATGCGGCACGCCAGCCGAGCATCTGGCCGATGAAGGTGCCGAGCGGCACGCCGAGCACGTTGGCGAGCGCAAGGCCGGTAAACATCAATGCGACGGCACTCGCGCGCTTGTCCTGCGGTACGAGCGACGCGGCAACGACCGACCCGATGCCGAAGAAGGAGCCATGCGCGAACGACGTGACGACGCGGGCGATCATGAGGCTCGTGTAGCCCGGCGCGACCGCGCACAGAACATTGCCGACGATGAAGATTCCCATCAGCAGCAGAAGCGCCCACTTGCGCGGCATACGGCTCGTGAGGACGGCGAGCAGCGGCGCACCCACGGCGACGCCCAGCGCATAGCCGCTCACGAGCAGCCCCGCCGACGGGATGGAAACGGAAAGCGACTGCGCGACATCGGGCAGGATGCCCATGATGACGAATTCCGTGGTGCCGATCGCAAAAGCGCTCAGGGCCAGCGCGAGAATGGGAAGTGGCATGGCTGTCTCCGGGAAAGCGGCGAAGCCGCAGTGGATGTGCAGCCATTCTGCTTGCCACCGTGTGGATTGATAATTGGCCTCCGTCTTAAATGATTTTCAAGCCAGACAAGAAAATCAACGCAAGGGGCGGCGCGTGCCTGATCAGCACTCCATCATTCGTCGCCGGTCAACGCGTCGATCAGCGCGCGCACGCGAGCCCGGCGTCACGAGATTGACGAACAGCGGCGCGGGGCGACAGGTCGGCAACACTTCAACGAGCGTGCCGCTGCGCAGGTGGGGCTTGGCGAGAAACGCGGGGACCTTGTTCGAGGCCCGCGCCAAGCGCGGCAGCTTCGGCGAGCGCTTCACCGTGGTTGATGCGGAAGCGGGACTCGATGGGCAACGCGACCGTTCGCCCGTGTTCGACGAACTCGAGTGGCCGGTCGCGGCCCGTGGTTGGTATGCGAAACGCAATGAGGCGATGCTTCCACAAATCGTCAACCGCACGAATCGTCGGGTTGGCCGTCAGGGAATCCGGATGCGTGCACAGGATCGGCGCCGCTTCGTCGATGCGACGGGCGACAAGCGAAGAGGCGTCGAGCGCCTTCGCACGAGCGCACCGGTGCGAAGGCGCTCGGGCAACCCGCTAGATCGTCTCGCTTTCGCGCACCGTAATCGGGCTTTGCAGCACGAACCGCGCAATGTCGTCCTTGCGCATGAATGCAACGCCGGGATGGCTCTTCGCATGACGCAGGAACGCGTCCCATGCACGCGTCATCTGCGGCGTGCCGCTGATACGGTCATGCGCGCTGATCGACATCATGCGCCGACGCGTACCCGCTTCCTCGTACAGCTGATCAAAATCGAACTTGATCTGTTCGAGGAACTTGTCCGGCGAGTAATTCCGGCCCTCCACCAGCAGGATGTCGTTGTTGCGCAGCGTATACGGAATCACGACGAAATCCTTGCCGTTGACCTTTTCGATGAACGGCTCGTCGCGGCTCGTATCGTCGATGTGATACACGTAGCCCAGTTCCTGCAGCAGCGACAGCGTGTTCGGCCCGCGTCGCAGCCAGTTCGCGTTGTAGCCGATCGGACGTTGGCCCGTCACCTCCTCCACCATCGATCGCGCCTGGATCAGAAACTCGCGTTCCTGCGGTCGCGACATCGCGTACTGCGAGTTCCACGTCGGCCCATGGCCCGACGCTTCGTGGCCGCGCGCCACGATTTCGCGCGCCACCTGCGGATGCCGCTTCGCCGCCTCGCCGATCATGTGACTCGTCACCTTCACGTCATGACGATCCCACAGATCCAGCATTCGGGGAATGCCTTCGCGATACCCGTACGCAAACCACGCTTGCGCGGCAAGATCGGCGGGCGCGCTCGCCGGGAAATCGACTTTCGGAAACGGATTGTCGGCACCCTTTGGGGGCTGTCCGCCCGCCTCGAACTGCATCGAGATCGAAATGACCAGCCGTGCACCGTTCGGCCAGAATTCACCCGGCACGGGCGCGGCGACCGGGGCCGATCGGGGGCTGCCCGTTTGCGCACCGGCCTGGGCGGACTGAAGCATCGCACCGACGGCGAACGCGCCCGCGCCGGCTCCGGCCTTGGTCAGGAACGAACGGCGCGTCGGCTGGTCGGGCGCCTGCTCGGCCGGATCACGATCCACGTGATCGATTTGAATTGCCATGGACAATCTCCTCATGACGCGCAAGCGCGTCGCTCGCACCGCAACGCGATGCATGATGACGAATGAACGGATATGGAATGTCACGCAGATACGTGCGCGTACAACCCATTGTCGGAAAGCGGCCCCGCTTTGAAAATGGGCTTTGAAATGAATAGACTTTCAATCCAGACCAAAGAATCGGTGTTCCGTCCGGATACGGCATGTCCGCTCGGCCTGCTGCGCTTCAATGCGCCGATACCCTTCGGTAAATGACGGTGAGCGCCAGCAGCAACGTCGGCGCCGTCGCATCGTGATGGCGATCCCTCAACCATCCGAACACGATCGGCCCAGCAAAACCGATCAGGTTTCCGAATCAATTGATCGACGCGATCCCCGCCGCCTCGGCCGCGCCGGTCAATCGCATGGTCGGCAGGCGCCAAAACAGCGGCAATCGGTGCGATCGACACGTACGCACGATCGCTCGTCATGCCGACGATATCGGCCCTGCTCGCGCGACACCCGCAGTGATACGTGTCCGTTCAGGAATTTCCGGCTGCGGCGATCGACCAGGTCTTCAACCGACCCGGCCGCTACGCGATCGCACCGCCACCGTCGACGAGCACCGTCGAGCCGGTCGCGTACGGAGTCGACGCGAGGTAGAGCACGGCGTTCGCAACGTCCTCGGGTTGACCGACACGGCCGGCCGGCAAGCGCGCCGCGGCGCCTTCGTACATCCTGTCCCGCGCCTGCGCATCGAGCTTCGACCAGAGCGGCGTCGCGATCAGGCCCGGGGATACCGTATTCACCCGCACGGGCGACAGCTCGAGCGCAAGCCCCCGCGCCAGCGATTCGAGCGCCGCGTTGATCGCGCCTTGCAGGACCGAGGTCCTGCTCGGCCGCACGCTCAGGAAGCCCGACACGAACGTCAGCGACCCGCCCTGCCGAATGCGTACGGCCCGCGCGACGCGATAGGCGCCCCAGAACTTGCTGTCCATCGCCGCGTAGGCATCGGCGAGCGCGAGACCACGCACCGGCCCCGTGGGTGTCTGCGCGGCCGACACGACGACGTGGTCGAATTCGCACGCCGATTCGAAGAATGCACGTACGCTCGTGTCGTCGGTCGTGTCCATCACACCGGTTCGCACGCCGTGACCGATCCTCGCTGCGCTCGCCGCCAGTTTGACCGCGTCGCGCGACGCGATCGTCACGCTCGCCCCGGCCGCCGCAAAGGCCCGCGCGGCCGCTTCGCCGATTCCCGAGCTTCCGCCGACCACCAGCACGTCTTGTCCATCGAATTTCATCGTTCGCTTCCTCCGATCAAAAGCGTGTTCCCGAGCGTGAAGCCGTGCCCGTCGCACGCGTCAAATGTTCTGAATACCGCTTGCGGCCGAGGATCGTCGGCCGCCACGCCGCCACGCCGAATCGCCGCTGTCGCCGGCGAAGCCGGCAAGCGTCATGTGTCTCGCGAGACGATTGGGCAGATCCGGTCATCCGTCAGGAATCCCGACCTGCTCGTCGGCCGCGAGCGTCGTCACAAATTCGACGGAAACCCCCGGGGCAATGGACACGAACAACTGAAGCTCATTGGACAACGGTACTTCACTCAGCGAGTAGTCGATCCGACTGCTGGACAGCCGATCGATCAACGTCACCCATTCGCGGTGTGTGTCGACGCGAAGCGCAATATGATCGATGCGCGGCGTGCTACGGCCTGCTTGCGCCGGTAGCGTCGCGCGCGTGACGTGAATCATCGGGCGGCTATCGAGGTACAACCAGTAGCCATCCACCCTGAACGGCGGTCGAGGCCCGGTATCGAGACCGGCGACCTCATCGAAAAAGCGGCGTGTCCCTTCAATGTCATCGGTGACGATGGTGGCGTGGTCGAAATGCATGCTTCGTGTCCATGCTGGAAAGCCTGGTACGCATTCTGTCGCACGTCGGTCGGTCTTGATAATTGGCTTCGCCATTGAATGATCTTCAATGACGACAAGGAGATGGGGGCCGCTGGTTGCCCGGGGTCCCGGTTTCGTCGCATGCCAGCGGATTCACGAGACACGATGTCACCGCGACGCCATGTGTGCACGTCTTCGGCAAAGTCGCGAACGGCATTCATGGCGCGGCCGGCGCAATGGGCGCATGCGCACGGGCCGCGCGGGGCGCCCGATCCTACAGCCCCTGCGGCGCATCGCGCAGCACGGCGCGCAGCGCGGTATCGAACGGCGTCGCGTGGTCGATCCCGGCGGCGCGCACGCGCGATGCGTCCAGATGGCAGTCATAGGGGCGCGGTGTCGCGTCGGTCGGCTGATCGATCCGCTTGAGCGCGGCGTCGATGCCGAGCGCGGCCGCGATCCGCTGCGCGATGTCGTACTTCGTCATCGGCTCCTCGCCCGACCAGTGGCGGAGGCCCGTGATCGACGCACCCGCGAGATGGCGCAGCGTGAGGTCGCGGATGACGTCCGCGACATCCGGCGTATACGTCGGGTACCGGATCGCCCATGCGTCCATGCCGACCGCATCGGCGCCCGGCCGAGCGGAAGCGACGATCGCCGGCACGAGGCTCGTGACGGCCGATTCGCTCCAGTCGACGATCGGGCCGAAGAGCAGCGGCAGGCGCAACACACACGACAGCGGCGACGCGGCGAGCAGGGCCGCCTCGCCTTCGAGCTTCGTGCGGCCGTAGATGTTCAGCGGGTTCGGTGCGGCGTCCTCGCGGTACGGCGCCGCCTTGCCGTCGAACACGTAGTCGGTGGAGATGCCGAGCGTCCATGCGCCGTGGCGCGCAGCGAGCGCGCCGATGCGGGCCGGGGCCGTGACGTTGATCGCCCGCGCGCCGGCAGGGTCGCGTTCGCAGACATCCGGGCGGCGCTCGGCCGCGCAGATGATCACGGCGGCCGGTTGGCGGACGGCGAAGAGGTGTTCGAGGGCTGGCTCGTCGAGGACGTCGAGTTCGGCGAGGTTTTCCGGGGGCAGCGCCAGGCGTTTGGCGCCGGCGCCTTGCGGGTTCCGGATGGTCGCGACGAGGTTCAGCGACGATTCGCGGGCCAGGGATGCGGCAACCGCGCGGCCGAGGAGGCCGGCGGCGCCGATGAGGAGGACGGTCGGGAGGTCAGTCGACGAGGTCGGATTTGGCATGGGCGGTCATTCGGGTGACTGGGAAGTGCACGAGGTCGCGTTCGACGCTCGAGTTCGGGTCGCGGGGAGCATAGCCGAGTATGACAGCCGCTACATCGTGATGGCAGATCGGCACCCCCGCGACGGGCGCGCGTCACGTGCATCACGTGCGCCGCGGTCGGCGGCCGGCGCTCGGCACGGCGCCCCCGTCCACCGGGATGACGCCCGTCCTGCCGACGACGTCGACACGCCGCGCGGCCGCCCGCGCGCGGGCAATCCGCGGCGGCGCCACCTCACGAACCTCGCCCAAAAGCAAAGCCCGGTGCGCTTGCACGCACCGGGCCGTCACCTCTGCGGAAAACCGCGCCCCGCGTTACTTCCGGTCGAGCGAATACCGCCCCGGCCCGGTCAGTGCGAGCAACAGCAGCCCGCCGATGATGCTCACGTTCTTGTAGAAGTTGATCATCGCCATGTATTGCTCCATCCCCTGCAGCGCCCAGTAGCGATGGCCGATCAGCGCGGTCGCGAGCGTATAGGCGGCGAACACGAGTGCGAGCGGACGCGTATAGAAGCCGATCGCGATCAGCAGGCCACCGGCCAGCTCGACCGCCACCGCGATCGCGGCCGCCAGCTCGGGCGCCGGGTTCCCGGTCGACGCCATGTACGCGACCGTGCCCGAGAAGCCGCTCAGCTTCTGCCAGCCGAACAGCACGAACAGGATCATCAACAGCACGCGAGCGGCCAGCAGCAGCTCGTCCTTCTTCGACTCCAGTGAAACGTAACGCATGACAATCACCCTTGAATTGACGGTTTGATGCGTCCGGTGCCGATACGCGCCCAATCGGCGCGCCAGGTCGGCAACGAACCACTCCTCGCACCATCGGACAGCAGGCCGGTTGGCCCGCCGCCGAAGAATCCGCCTGGTCACGCCGTTCCCGGCGCGCTCCGGATCGGTTCTGGCGAAGCACGGATGCAGTCTACTGTCTCCCCGTGAATCATCAATCCGTCAAAACAAGATTCGCTGTCACAATCAAGTGGACAATCGAGCGGACAATCGAGCGGAACAAGAGCGTGACGCAGCAGCCATGAATCCGATCGGATGAATCTGCGCTTATGTTTGAAGGACATGAAAACCGCCCATTCATATCCGGCCTCCCTATCCAGTCGGTATTGAAGCGCCGATTCGTGCTCACGGGGCACATCGAAATATCGCAATCGCGATTCGACGATACGTTATGTGTAAAAACCTGCCATCAGTGAATTAATTTACAAACTCGACTTTCTTTCCAATCGACGAAGGCCCCTGTTCCGGGACAAAGGCGTCTGGCCTGGCAATGCGCATGAGCAAACGAAAACGTTTCGCGGGCAAGGCGGGTTGATGTCATCCGCGGAGGATGCCGCCCCGTGGGCAAGGGTTTTCAGCCTGACAGCTGCCAGGACGAACACTTTCCGCGCACTGTCGATCGAGCCGGTGTTTAGCCGAGCAAGCGAAAAAACCGATCAAACATTCATGCTCCTGGCAAGTTCTCAATTCCAGTAAAACCCCTCAATAAATACACTAAAAATAGTGCGTCGTTAACGGCAAAAAATCGCAAACCTTTAATCCCCACTCCACCACCGCATTTCCATCCACACTTTTCCCAACAATCATTACAAAAAATTACTAATTAATACAGATTTAAATATACGATAGCGCACGTCCTTACGTTTTCCCGACACTCCCGTGACGCCCGGAACGCGTCGCTCCGGACACGGCCCGCACGCGCATCGCCGCAGGCCGCCGACAGCCGCTCGTCACGGGATCGCTTTTCAACCGGAGACCACCCATGGCAACGAACATGCCTGTGAACAGCAGCGCGAATACGAACAGCCTGTTGCAACAGGCGGCGCAATCGATCATCAACGGCTCGACCGGCAATGGGTCGATGGATGTCGGCTTGCTCGTCACGACGCTGGTGAACGCGAAGACGGCCGGCCGGGCCGCGGCGCTCGCCGCGTCGCAGCAGACCGGCACCACGCAGATTTCCGCATTCGGCGCGCTGTCGTCCGCGCTAGGGGCGCTCGAGACGGGCCTCGCCACGCTGGCGAACGGCGCGCTGCAGTCGACGTTCACCGCGGTCACGAGCGGCAAGGGCCTGACCGCGACGCCGAGTGCAGGCGCGGTTGCCGGCACCTACACGATCGGCGTCACGCAGATCGCGACCGCGCAGTCGCTGGCTTCGTCGGGCGTCGACGGGAAGAAGGCGCTCGGCACCGGCACCCTGACGCTGTCGCTCGGCAACCAGTCGTTCAAAGTCGACGTCAACGGCACGAACAACACGCTGTCAGGCATCGCGGCCGCGATCAACTCCGCCTCGAACAACCCGGGGATCAGCGCGACGGTCATCAACGGCACCGACGGCGCGCACCTCGTGCTCGCGTCGTCGAAGACGGGCTCCGCGAGCACGATCAGCGTCGCGGTCGGCAACGTGGCCAACGACAACGGGCTGTCGAACCTCGGCGTCACGTCGACGGCCGACCCGACGGGCGGCCCGTCGAAGATCGACTCGGCGAACAGCGCGGCCGCATGGCGGCAAAGCGCCGTCGCGCAGGACGCGAAGTTCACGGTCAGCGGCATCGCGTCGACCAGCGCGAGCAACACGGTGACGGGCGTGCTGAACGGCGTCACGCTGAACTTGTCGGCGGCCGCGGTCAGCGCAACCGATACGCAGACGCTGACGATCAGCCCCGACACGAAGTCGCAGGCGGCCACGATCACGAATTTCGTGAACCAGTACAACGCCGTCGTCAAGACGATGGGCGCGCTGTCGAGCTACACGCCAGGGGCGAGTGCGCAGGGCGCGCTGATCGGCGATTCGACGCTGCACACGATCCGCAACGCCCTCGCGTCGACCATCGCGCGCGGCGTTCCCAACAAGAACGGCGACGGGCACACGAACCTGGCGGCGATCGGCGTCTCGCTCGAGAAGGATGGCACGCTGAGGGCCGACAGCGCGAAGCTCGACAGTGCGCTGAACAACAACCCGTCGGGGGTCGCGCACCTGTTCAACGCGACGAACGGGGTCGGCAAGCAACTGACCGACCAGATCGCGACCTTCACGAAGCGGGGCGGAATGATCGACCTGCGCACGAACGCGCTGGGCGCCGACCTGAAGCGCGTCACGCAGCAACAGACGAATCTGGCCGACTACGCCGCGCAACTGACCAAGCAGTACCAGGCGCAGTTCACGGCACTCAACGCGCTGATGGCCAAGATGAACTCGAACACGCAGTACCTGACGCGACTGTTCGGCGGGGCCAACAGCAACGGCACGCTGGCGAACAAGTGAAGAGCGTCCGGGCCGATTGACGATCATCGCGGCGCGAGCCGGTCAATGGATCGACCGGCTCGCGCCGCCGCGCACGGTGTTCCGCGTGGAAGCCTCACTCACTCACGTACGCCCGGCAGTGCGCGAGCATGCGCTGCGTCCGGTTCCCCGTCTCGCACCGTCAACCCCGGACGGCCGCGCGCGCACGATTACGCGGCGATCCTTCGCCGGAAATGCTCGGTCCCGGCCACGATCTTGTCGAGCACCGCATCGAGCGCCCAGAACCGCTCACGCACGTCGTAGTCGATCACGCGGCAGCGGATCGACGCGAAGGTGCCGATTCGCTGGTGATAGAGCTTCGCGAGCGCCGGGTACCCCAGCGCTTCCGACACCGCCGACACGACGAGGAACGTCGACAGCTCGTCGGCCAGCGCCGGATTCGACGCCCCTTGCATGCGCAACCATCGGTACAGATCCGGATGGAAGTTGGTGAACACGCCATTGAAGCCGGCGGACCCCGCCTGCATCGCGTCCCACGCAATCGCGGCGTTCGCGTTGAGGATCTTCAGCGGCGAGCCCTCGGCGAGCGCGACGCGCCGCTTCACCGTCTCCAGGTCGCAGCTCACGTCCTTGAGCATCACGAAGCGGCCCGTGTCGATGCACGCACGCAGTTCGTCATCCGACAGCAGCCGCCGGTAAGGCGCCGGGCACTCGTACAGCCCGAGCGGCAGATCCGACGGCAAGCGCGCGAGCAGCCGGTGCAGATGGTCGAGCAGCGCGGCGCTGCCCTTGCGCTGCGGATCGAGGCGATTGGTCACGAGCACGACGCCCTGCGCGCCCGATTCGGCCGCCGCGCGCAGTTCCTCGGCCTGCGCGTCGAGATCGTCGCTGATGTGCCCGGACGCGACGACCGGCACGCGCCCGGCCACCCGCTCGACCACGAAGCGCGCGAGTGCCGCGCGTTCGGCCAGGCTCAGGAACTGCATCTCGCTCGACTGCGCGACCGCGAACAACGCATCGGCGCCGTGCGCCAGATACCATTCGATGAGCCGCTCGAGCCCGGCGTAGTCGATCGCGCCGGCGTCGTCGAACGGCGTCAGCATCACCGGGACGATGCCCTCGATGGTCACGTTCGATTGCTGCGGGTGTTGCATCTGTTTCTCCTTGCTTCAGTGAATGCGTGGCACATGCCGCGTGCTCAGGCCGGCAACGGCCCGGGCGCGGCGTTCGCGGCCTGCTCGGGAATCGGCTTGCGCACCAGCAGCAGGTACGCCATCGCGCCCGCGAACGCGATCGCCGCGGCCGCCAGCAGCGCCGGCACGAACGACCACTTCTGCGCAATGATGCCGGTCAGGATCGGCGCGAGCGCGCCGCCGATGAAACCGCCGAAATTCTGGATCGCGCCGAGCGACGCAATGCGGCTCGGCGGCGCGGCTGCCGTCGCGAGCGCCCACGAGCAGGCCGACGCCGCGTTGGCGAGAAAGATCACGACCGAAATGCAGGCGAGCGCCACCGTGTTGCTCTGCGCGAGCGCGGCGGGAATCGTGAACGCGACCATCCCGAGCATCGCGACCACCACCGCATTGCGCCGGCTCACGACCGGCGAACGGCTGCGGCGCGTGACCAGGTCCGACAGCCAGCCCGCCAGCAGCGAGCCGACGAACCCGCACAGGAACGGCACCGACGCGGCGAAGCCGGTGCGGATCAGGCTCATGTGCCGCTCCATCGTCAGGTAGCCCGGCAGCCAGGTGAGGTACACCCAGTTCAGGTACACGGAACCGAAATAGCCGATCAGCATCCCCCAGGTCGTGCCGTGCGAGAACAGGCCGCGCCATTCGGCGAACGTCAGTTTCGGCGTCGCGACCGTGCTTTGCGCGTCGGCGTCGAGGTAATTGCGCTCGGTGGCAGTCAGTTGCGCGCGCACCGGATCGCGATACAGCGCGAACCAGACGACGGCGACGACGAGACCGGCTGCGCCCGTCGCGATGAACGCCCAGCGCCAGTCCAATGACGCGACGAGGATCGACAGCAGCAACGGCGCGAGCGCGGTGCCGAGCGGCGAAGCGGCGTTGAAGATGCCGGTCGGCGTGCCGCGTGCGCGCAGCGGAAACCAGTTGCTCACCACCCGCGCGGCCGACGGGAACTGCGGCGCCTCGCCGATGCCGAGCACGATGCGCGCGACGATGAACCAGCCAAAGGTCGACACGATACCGCCCGCCGCTTGCGCGATCGACCACACGATCAGGCCGATCCCGAGCAGCCGGCGCGGCCCGATGCGGTCGACCAGCCCGCCGACCGGGAACTGGCACAGCGCGTAGCTCCACGAGAAGGCCGACAGCAGCAGCCCCATCTGCGCGAGCGACAGGCCGAGATCGCCGCGAATCGCCGAGCTTGCAACGGCCAGCGTGCCGCGATCGAGGTAGTTGACGATGCCGCTCACCATCAACAGCGCGAGCGCGATGCGTTGCCCGCGCCGGATACGCGGCGGGGCGGGCGGAACGGTTGGGGTTTCGTTCATTGCGGTTGTCTCCATGTCAGTGATATCGGCCGGTTCCGGCCTGTCCGTCTGATGCGGAATTCAAGGTTCCAGGCATGCCACTTCGTCGCGCGTCGGAATCGAGGTCTGCGCGCCGTGGCGCGTCACGCTGATCGCGGCGGCGCGCTGGCCGAAGCCGATCGCGTCGTCCATCGACGCGCCGCCCGCGCGAGCGGCCGCGAACCCGCCGACGAAGGTGTCGCCGGCCGCGGTCGTGTCGACGGCGACCACCGACATCGCCCGCAGGCGGCCGTTGCCTGCACCGCCACGCCAGCACACGCCGCGCGCGCCGAGCGTGACCAGCACGTTGCCCACGCCCTTCGCGCACAGCGCATCGGCGGCGCGCACGGCGGACGCATCGTCGCCGACGGCGATGCCGGTCAGCGACTCGGCTTCGGTTTCGTTGACGACGAGGTAGTCGACCCGTGCGAGCAGCGCGTCGAACAGCCGCTGCGCGGGCGCGGGATTGAGCAGCACCGGCGTGTGGTGCGCGGAGGCACAGGCGATGGCGCGCGCGACGGTAGCGACCGGCACTTCGAGCTGGCTCACGAGCATCGCCGCCCCGGCGATCGCGTCGCGCGCCGCGTCGATCCGGTCGGCATCGAGGCGCGCATTCGCGCCGGGCACGACGACGATGCTGTTCGCGCCGCCCGCGTCGACCGTGATCGTGGCCACCCCGGTCGCGGTGCCGCCGATCCGGTCCAGGTGCGTCACGTCGATGCCCTCTACCGACAGCGCGTCGTGCAGGCGCGCGCCGAACGCGTCGTCGCCGACGCAGCCGATCATCGCGACCGACGCGCCCAGGCGCGCGGCCGCGACCGCCTGGTTCGCGCCCTTGCCGCCATGGACGGTCTGGAAATCGGTGCCGAGCAGCGTCTCGCCCGGCACCGGCAGGCGCGGCGCCCGTGTGACGAGGTCGATGTTCACGCTGCCGACGACGGCGATGCGCGGGGAAGGGGTGTCTCTCATTTCGGAATGTAACCGCTTACATTTGCGACGGACAAAAAGGCCGGAATGGCCGTCGTCGATGAAAATTTCACGATCTGGATAGAATATGCGTTTGACATAATATGGAAGCACGTCAAGATAGCGCTTACATTCTCACAGGGTCGAGCGAGAATGCAAGCGGCGCCACCACGAATCGAGGGTAAACATTGACGCATTTGACAACTTGTAGCGCTGCCATCGCCGCTACGCCTGGAGACAGCCGATGAGCTCGCCCCCGTCCCGCGCCGGCGCGCCCCGCGCGCGCCGCGGCAGCGGCCGCTCGGTGCTCGGCGATGTCGCGAAGCTGGCCGGCGTGTCGACCGCGACCGTTTCGCGCGTGTACAACGATCCCGGCAAGGTGTCGGCCGACGTGCAGCAGCGCGTGCGCGACGCGGCGCGCGCGCTGAACTGGATCCCGAATGCGGCGGGCCGTGCGCTCGCGTCCACGCGCACCCACATCACGGGCGCGATCATTCCGACGCTCGACGACCAGGTGTTCGCCTCGCAGGTCGCGGGCATGCAGACGGTCATGGCCGAGCACGGCATCACGCTGTTCCTCGGCTGCTCGAACTACGATCCCGCGCAGGCGCTGGACCAGGTGCGCGCGATGCTGTCGCGCGGCGTGGAAGCCGTGTCGCTCGTCGGCGAAGCGTATCCGCCGGAACTGTTCGAACTGCTGGCGATGCACCGCGTGCCGTACGTCGTCACCTATGCGTATCGCGACGACAGCCCGCACTGCTGCATCGGCTTCGACAACCGCGCGGCGTTCGCGCGGCTCACTACCCACCTGCTCGACCTCGGCCACCGCGATTTCGCGATCATCATGCAGCCGTCCGCCGACAACGACCGTGTGCAAGCGCGCCTGCGCGGCATTCACGACACGCTGGCCGCGCGCGGGCTCGCGGTGCGCCCCGTCCATCAGCACGAAGGCGCGGCCACGATCGCGTTCGGGCGGGCGAGCCTGCGCGCGATCGCCGACAGCGACGCGGCCACGCGGCCGACGGCCGTGATCTGCGGCAACGACGCGCTCGCGCTGGGCGCGTTGCTCGAGGCGCAGGCGCTCGGCATCGACGTGCCCGCGCAATTGTCGATCACCGGCTTCGACGACATCGCGCTCGCGCGCGAGATCCAGCCGCCGCTGACGACGATGTGGGTCGACACCCACGCGATCGGGCGCCAGGCCGCGCAGGCGTTGCTCGACGCACTCGAGAACGGTGCAACGGGGCCGGGTCATGCGGTGCTGCCGGAGTTGCGCATGCGGGAATCGGCTGCGGCGCCGGCGCAGGTTCGGGCAGGACGTAAAAAATGACGATGCGCCGGGCGGCTTCGACTGCCCGGCCCGCCTGTCACTGCATCACGTCGACCGGCAGCGTCTTGTCGAGATGGTCGTGCCACGCCTGGATGGTCTTCGGCACGTTTTTCTTCCACGCCGGCACGTTCGTGTAATAGCGCATCCGGACGTCGTTCTTCGCGTCGAACACGAGCAGGCCGATCCACAGGTCATTCCCGCGGCGCATCACGATCGCGGCATTCGTCGTCGCGATGCCGCGCACCCAGTACGCATTCACGTGCGCGTTCAGCCCGTCGAGATCCTTCTCGTCGGCGCTGTAGTTGACGTTGTCGACGAGCGTCTGATAATCGGCGCCGAGCAGCTTGTGCGCGGTCGCGTTCTGCGTCGCGTCGTCGACGACCTTGAGGCTCAGCAGGTCGGCCGCCGGTTTGGCCTGGAACTGCGACGCGGTCACGTACTGGCCGTCGTAGGAGACGCCCGAGCCCGCACCGCAGTCAAAATCCGCGCCGTGTTGCGTGACGCCGATGCGCCCGCCCTTCCGTTCGAAATCGAGCCGGCATTTGTCCTTGCGGTAGGTGCCGCTGTCGCCGTGCAGCACGATGTCGCCGTCGAGCCCGCCCGTATTCGCGCCGTTGTTGCCGCCCAGCTCGAAATGCAGGCGCGGCGCCGTGCCGGTGAACGTCAGCACGCCGCCGAACGACGGGTTGTCGCTCGTCATGTACCACGTCTGCTGCCAGCGGTCGGCGGCCAGCGGCTTGCCGTTCAGGCTCGCGAGCCGTTCGCGGTAGCGATCGCCGAGGCACTGCGCGTCGCCGCCGCACCGGTCGCGCTGCTTGAGCCACTTCAGTTGCGCGGCTTTCAGCGCGGCCGTATCGCCGCCTTTTCCGAGCGCCTGCTTCCATGCCGTCGTCAGGTCGCCATCGAGCTTCGACAGCGCAGCATCCGCGCAGATCGCCTTCTCGGTGGGCGAGGCGGCTTTCGCGCAGTCGAAGCCTGCGGCATGCGCGGTGAGCGGCAGCAGTGCCAGCAACGCGGCGGCCGCGACGGATCGCAGGTGCGTGTGCCGCACGGCACGGGCGGAAATCGCGGTTTGCCCGCGCGCATTCTTTTGGTTCTGGAGGGTCATCGGCTTGATCGTCGCTGGATCGCGCGCCTGTAGAAGCTACCTGCACGCGGCATTCGAGGTAAAAACGCCCGGCCCGGCATGCGGCGCATGCCGTTGCTCGCCGAAGCCTAACCCGAATGCGCGGCGCCGATCAATCGACGTTAGATGTCAGCGCAACCGTCGACGTAGCCGCGCTACATTGCACGATGCCGTCGCGCAACGCGGCTTCCACGGCGGCATCGATGAAGCCGATGAACACCATCACGCCGTCTCCTTCGTGCGCGGCCAGCCCTTCGTCTTCCATCGACGAAAACCGGATGCGCCGCGCGGCGACCTGGCACACGCGCGTGGCGACCGCGCCCTGCGCATCGGCCACGCGCACGATGCCCTTCGCGCGCAGGATCGTGCGCGGCAATGCCTTCAACCATGTACGCAGCCGCGCCTTGTCGAGCACGGCCGGCGCGGCGACGGTGACGCTCGCGAACGCCGGCATCGCGTCATGTCCGATCACCCGGTGTGAACGCGCGAAACCCGCCGGCATCGCACCACGATCGGGCACGGCCGCGTCGAACAGCAACGCGAGCGGAATCTCGCCATGGCGCGCGGCGACGACGATGTCGGTCGGCGCACACGCGCGCACGTCGTCGAGCACCGCGTCGCGCCGTTCCGGCGCAACGCGGTCGAGCTTGGTCACGACGATCGCGCCCGCGCCGTCGAGCTGGCGCTGCGCCATCGCGCCGACGAGCGGATCGGCGAGCGTGTCGCGCCACGCGAGCGCATCGGCGACGACGAGCACCGACGTCAGCCGGAACGCACCGTTCAGCAGCCCGATCTGCGCGATCTTCGCGGGATCGGCCACGCCGCTCGCTTCGACGAGCAGCAGGTCGGGCCGCACGTCGCGCGTCGCGACGCGTGTCAGCGCATCGACGAGCGCACCGCCGATCGTGCAGCAAATGCAGCCGTTGTCGAGTTCGATCACGTCGTCGCCGCGCGCCCGCACGAGGCGCGCATCGATGTTCACCGCGCCGAAATCGTTGACGAGCACCGCGATGCGCCGGCCATGCGGCGCCTGCAGGATCGCGTTGACGACCGTCGTCTTGCCCGCGCCGAGATAGCCGCCGATCACCGCGAGGTCGATCGGCGCGAGTGCGGCCGCAGCTGGCAGGACGGCGTCGGTCTGCGTGCTCATCGCGGCGACCGGAACACGCGCCCGCCGAGCACGGTGCCCCACACGGCGAGTTCCTTCAGGCGTGCGGGCGTGCAGACCGACGGATCGTCATCGAGCACCGCGAAATCCGCGAACTTGCCGATCTCGATGCTGCCGACGAGATGATCCATCTGCAATGTATAAGCCGCGCCGAGCGTGATCGCATGCAGTGCATCGTCGACTGAAATCCGCTCGCCTTCCCCGAGCACGCGCCCGGACGCCGTCTCGCGCTGCACCGCGCACCATGCGGTGAACAGCGGATTGAGCGGCGTGATCGGCGCGTCCGAATGCAAGGCGAACGGAATGCCGAGCCGCTGCGCGGAGCCGGCCGCATCCATCCGGTTCGCGCGATCGGGGCCGATGGTCTGGCCGTAATGCGCGTCCCCCCAGTAGTACAGATGATTCGCGAAGAAGTTCACGCACATCCCGAGCGCGCGTACGCGCTTCAACTGCGCGGCGTCCGCCATCTGGCAGTGCTGCAGCGTATGGCGATGATCGGGGCGCGGATGGCGCGCGAGCAGCGTCGCCATCGCGTCGAGCACGACGTCGGTCGCTTCGTCGCCGTTGGTATGCACGTGCAGTTGCAGCCCCGCGCGATGAAACGGCTCGAACACGTCGACGAGCTGGGCGGGCGGAATCAGCCACAACCCGTTCGGCTGGCCGCCCGCGTAACCGGGCCAACGCACGCGCGCGGTGAAGCCCTGGATCGAGCCGTCGACGATGAACTTCACGGGCCCGAAATGCAGCTTGTCGGTATTGCGCTCGATCTCCGCCAGCACACTGTCGGCCGAGCGCGCCGGATTGCGCTGCGGCGCGAACGCCGGCACGATTCGCACCGGATAATCCGGATCGGCGGTGACCTCGCGCAGCGTGCGGTTGCCATCGGCCGACAGGTCGTTGACGAGATCGGTGGCCGTCGTCACGCCCGCCAGCTGCGCGACGCGCCCGAAATTCCAGACGGCGTGCGGCTTCTCGCTCGCGGAAATCGCGAGCTTGCCGCCGATCGTCTGATACACCGGCAGCATCGCCGCGAACTCCTGCAGCTCGCCGGTCGGGCGGCCGTCGGCATCGCGCGTCACGCCGTCGATGTCGGTGTCCTCGTCGATGCCGGCGCGCGCGAGCATCGCACCGTTCACGTTCATCAGGTGCACGCTCGCATGCAGGATCGCGATCGGCCGCTGCGCCGACACGCGGTCGAGTTCGTGCGCGGTCAGCCGCGCGGTGCCGAAGAAGATCGGATCGAAGCCCCACGCGAGCAGCGGCCCGTCGTCGGTCATCGCGCGCTCGGCTTCGCCGAGCCGGTCGAGCACCGCGTCGAGCGAGCGCAGCCCCGGCCACAGCGTGCCGTCGGGGCCGCGCCGGTCGTAGTAGCCGACGTACACGGCGTCCCACATCGCGCCTTCCATCAGGTGGCAATGCCCTTCGACGAGCCCCGGCATCAGCACCTTGTCGCGCAGCGTGTCGTCGGTCGCGCACGCGCCGAACCGCGCGTGCCACGTGGCGGCGGCGGCGGCGTCGCCGACCGCGAGGATGCGGCCGTCGCGCACGGCGACGTGCGTGGCCGACGGCTGCGCCGGGTTCATCGTCAGGATGCGGCGCGCCGTAAACACCGTCACGGGCGCGGCAGGGGTTGCGGATGCTGGCATGGGATGCGGTTCTCCTTGCGGTGGAACGCCGATGCGTCAGGATACGGCGTATTGCTTCACGGGACGGCCATGCAGCATCACATGCACGGCCGCGACGACGAGCACGTTGACGACGAGGCACACGAGGCCGAGGTTGATGCCGCCGAAGTCGACATGGAGCACGTAGAAGATCATCGCGAGCACCTGGCCGCAGATCATCCCGGCCCCGACCGCGACCGGCCGCACCCGGCGCCCCGCGAGCAGGATCAGCACGCCCGGCAGAAACTGCGTGACGCCGTAGTACGTGGTGTTGATCAGCGTGAGCATCAGGTTCGGCGCGAACATCGTGGTCGCGATCGACAGCAGCAGGTAGCCGACGATCACGTATTTCGCCGCACGCTTCTGGCGCGACTCGGGCAGGTTCGGCATCAGGTTGCGCGTGACGATCGGCCCGATCGCGAGGCAGATGCCGGCCAGCACGAGCAGCCCCGACAGCGCGGCGCCGGCCGCGACGAGGCCGATCAGCCAGCCGGGCAGCAGGTGCGTGACGGCGGCGAAGAACGCGTCGTTCGGCGACGCGAGCGTCAGGTTCGCGGTGATCGCGTAGTACGACGCGATCACGAGGAACGGATACATCAGCATGTACAACGGCATCACGACCTGCGTGCGCCGGATCGCATCCGGCCCGCGCGCGGTGAAGAAATTCTGCGCGGCGAACGGCATCAGGTAGAAGCCGAGCGACTGGAACAGCATCGTGCTCATCGAGAAGCGCAGCTGCGATCCGCTCATCGTGTTGCTGACCTGCCGGCTCGCGGCGTCGAACACCGGATGCACGCCGCCCACCTGCCACGCGACGGCCACGCCCGTCACGACGATCGCGAGCAGCATCAGGATGTCCTTCAGGATCGCGATGTACGCCGACGCGCGCACGCCGGAGATCGCGATATAGGTGAACGCGAGCGCCGCGCACACGAGGATCAGGTACAGCGGCTCGACGTGCCAGCCGAGCCCCTTGAGCGCCGCGACGAGCCCGGTGAACTGCAGCTGCCCCCACGGGATCAGGAACAGGATCGATGCGCACGCAACGACCAGCTCGAGCCCGCGGCTGCGGTAGTGGCCCTTGAACAGGTCGGGCAGCGTGATCGCGTTGTGGCGCTTGCCGGCCTCCCAGATCTTCGGGCCGACGAAATAGCCGATCGGGTAGGCGAGCAGGATGTAGCCGAGGAACCATACGCCGTAGGTCGGCCCTTTCGCGTAGATGCCGCCGGGGAAGCCGACCATCGTGCCGATGCTGTAGATCTCGCCGGCGGTCAGGAAGAACACGAGCGCCGTGCCGAACTGGCGCGACGCGACGAAGAAGTCATGCACGCTCTGCTTGCCGCGGCCGCGGCCGGATCGAATGGCGAGATAGAGCGACAGCGCGATCAGCGCGGCGAAGACGACCGTGGACATGCGCACCTCTGCGAAGGAAAGGAATGCGTTGGGTTCGCCGGAAAGCGCGGGCGGCCGGCGGTCCGCAGGAAGCGGATGCGTGCGCTAGGCGGCGCCGCTCGCGCGGCGGTCGAACAGCATCCAGCACGCGAACAGGCAGCCGGACGTCAGCACGAACCACGCGAAGATCCACATGAAGATGAACGGCACGCCCAGCACGTAGCGGTCCTGCGCGGCTGCCCACGGCAGCACGCCGATCACGCCGAGATACGGAATACCGATGCCGATCAGGTACCTGAGCATGCGTGTCTCCTCGAAAGCGGGTTCGTACGGAAGGGGCGTACGCGGGGGCGGCGGATGTCGCCGGTACGACATCCGGGCTCGAATCCAGTATTCGAAGACAAAAAGGCGCGGGATAGTGCCAGACGCGGGCAATCGCTTGGGCCAGTGACCCACTGCCCGGCGCGGCCCGGTGTAGCTCTGTGTTGCCCGGTCAACGCGGCAACGATCGAAGCGACAACCCGACTGCGCTCCGTCGCGGCCAGCGCCCACCGGACATGACCCGGGCCGGCGTCAGCCGCCAAACGGCATCAGCTCGTAACTCGTGCTCCTGCCGCCGGACGACGAGCGGCGCAGCACACCGTGCTCGACGAGCTCCGTGATGTCCCGCAGCGCGGTGTCTTGCGAACACTTCGCCAGCGCCGCCCACTTGGTGGACGTGAGCTTCCCCTCGAAGCCGTCGAGCAGGCGATTCATGACCTTCACCTGGCGTTCGTTCATCGCGAAGCCCGCACAGCGCTGCCAGAAGCGCGCCTTGACCAGCACCGCGTCGAGCGTCGTGTGCGCGTGGTCGATGGCCCCGCCGAGCGCGGTCAGGAACCACGCGAGCCATTCCGTGACGTCGAGCGAGCCGCGCTGCGTCCGCTCCAGCACGTCGTAATACGCGTTGCGCTCGCGCTGGATTTGCGCCGACAGGCTGTAGAAGCGCTGCGGACTGCGGTCGGCGCGCGCGAGGACCAGATCCCCGAGCGCACGCGCGATCCGGCCGTTGCCGTCGTCGAACGGATGGAGCGTGACGAACCACAGGTGGGCCAGGCCGGCGCGGATCAGCAACGGCTCGACCGGCGCGGCATTGAGCCATGCGAGAAAGCGCGCGATCTCGCCGGCGAGGCGCGCGGCGGGCGGCGCCTCGAAATGCACGCGCTGCCGGCCGATCGGCCCGGACACGACCTGCATCGGCCCGGTGGCGTCGGTGCGCCAGCCGCCGACCGTGATCCGCGACATCCCCGAATAGCCGGTCGGAAACAGCGCCGCATGCCACCCGAACAGACGGGCGTCCGTGACCGGTGCCGCCGCGTGGGCGGTCGCGTCCAGCACCATGTCGACCACGCCCTCGACGTGACGATCGACCGGCGCCAGCGCGCCGATGTCGACCCCGAGCCGGCGCGCGATCGACGACCGCACCGATGCGACGTTCAGGCTTTCGCCCTCGATCGCGCTGGTCTTGACGACGTCCTCCGTCAACGCGGCGAGGCTGGCCTCGTCGCGCAGCGCCAGGCCGACATCCGCCAGCCGGCCGGCCAGCATGCCTTGCGCACGGCTGACGTCGGCGAGTGGCGTCGCCAGTGCAGGGAGGTCGAAGCGCCACGCGGGCCAGTCGGCCGACTCCCAGATGTAGGTGTAATCTCCGCTCATGATGCGGAGATTATCCCACCGATTCACCGCATGACTCAATATTCTCCGCAAATCATGCGGAGAATAGCACCCCCATTCCCCGCAAACCGGCCCGCTACCGTGCCCGCTACCGTGCCCGCTACCGCGCCCGGCCCGCCCCGCCCTTCGCGGCCGGCGCCGCGTCGCCGAGCCGTTCCGCGAGAAACCCGATGAACGTGCGCAGCGTGACGAACCCTTCCCGATGCTGCGGAAACACCGCATTGAGCGTGATCGGCGACGGCGCGTACGCGTCGAGCACCGGCACGAGCGCGCCGCTGTCGAGCGCCCCGCCGACGATGAAATCCGGCAGCAGCGCGATGCCGAGCCCCGCGATCGCCGCGTCGCGCACCACCTCGCCGTTGTTCGCGACCAGCGGCCCCTGCACGTCGAACGTGCGCGCCGCGCCGTCGACGCGGAATTCCCAGCCGATGCGCCGCTCGCGCCCGTACAGTACGCACGTATGGCCGGCGAGATCGGCCGGCGTCTGCGGCGTGCCCTGCCGCTTCAGGTAGGCGGGGCTCGCGCACGCGATCATCCGCCACGCGCCGAGCGGGCGCGCGATCAGCGTCGAATCCTCGAGCGAGCCGATCCGCAGCACGAGATCGAAGCCCTCGCCGATCAGGTCGACGCGCCGGTCGGTCAGGTCGAGGTTCAGCCGCACGGCCGGGTGCGCGGACAGGAATTCGGCGATCAGCGGCGACACGTGCGTGATCCCGAACGACAGCGGCGCGCTGATTTTCAGCGACCCGTGCAGCTCGGTGCTGCGCACCGACATCGCCTGCTCGGCGTCGGCGATCTCCGCGAGGATCCGCTGCGCGCGCGCATAGAACTCCTGCCCCGATTCGGTCACCGCGAGGTTGCGCGTGTTCCGGTGCAACAGCCGCACGCCGAGCGACGCCTCCAGCGCCATCGTGCGCCGGCTGACGAATTGCTTGGACAGCATCAGCTGGTCGGCCGCCGCCGTGAAGCTGCCCGCATCGACCGTCGCGACGAAGATCCTGAGATCGTTGATTTCCATATTGTCCACTCCATAGCGACAGTCATTATCGCTACAGCCATTTATTTGTCAAATCGATTGACCTAAGATTCATCTCAACGAACGGCCGGGCCCACTTCCGAGGTCCGGCGTCTTGAGGAACAAAAATCATGATCGAAATCCGTGCAGCAAACCAACGTGGCCGTGCGGAGCATGGCTGGCTCAGCTCCCGTCATACGTTTTCGTTCGCGAATTACTACGATCCGAAGCAAGTCGGCTTCTCCGACCTGCTGGTGATCAACGACGACCGCGTCGCCCCGGGCCGCGGCTTCGGCACGCACCCGCACCGCGACATGGAAATCCTGTCGTACGTGCTCGACGGCGCGCTGGAACACAAGGACTCGATGGGCACCGGTTCGGTGATCGTGCCGGGCGACGTGCAGCTGATGAGCGCCGGCACCGGCGTGCGCCACAGCGAGTTCAACCACTCGCCGGAACTGCCGGTCCACTTCCTGCAGATCTGGGTCGGGCCGGCCGAAAAGGGTGCCGAGCCGCGTTATCAGCAGACGAACGTCACGGCCGACGACAAGCGGGGCAAGCTCGCGCTCGTCGTCTCGCCGAACGGCGACGCCGGTTCGCTGAAGATCCGGCAGGACACGCGGATCTACGCGGGCCTGTTCGACGGCGATGAACGCGCGACGCTGGAACTGGCGCCGAACCGCTTTGCTTACGTGCACGTGGCACGCGGCAGCGTGACGGTCAACGGCGTGACGCTCGGCGAAGGCGACGGCGTGCGCATCCGCGACGAACAGGCGCTGACGTTCGCCGACGGGAAGGATGCCGAAGTGCTGGTGTTCGACCTGCGTCCGGTCGAAGTGACGGCCGAATGGGCATGACGCCCGTTCGGGAAACCGGGCCCCGCTGAACGCGGGGCCCTTTTAATCGGAGATTCGCAACATGGCCAAGGTACTCGTTCTTTACTACTCGTCCTACGGGCACGTCGAAACGATGGCGCAGCACATCGCGGAAGGCGCGAAATCGGTGGCCGGCGTCGAGGTCACGCTCAAGCGCGTGCCGGAAACGATTCCCGTCGACCAGGCCCGCGCGATCGGCGTGAAGGTCGACCAGGCCGCGCCGGTCGCGACGGTGGACGAACTCGCCGACTACGATGCGATCATCTTCGGCACGCCGACCCGCTTCGGCAACATGGCCGGCCAGATGCGCACGTTCCTCGACCAGACCGGCGGCCTGTGGATGAAGGGCGCGCTCGTCGGCAAGATCGGCAGCGTGTTCGCGTCGACCGGCACGCAGCACGGCGGCCAGGAAACGACGATCACGTCGTTCCACACGACGCTGCTGCACCATGGGATGGTGATCGTCGGTGTGCCGTACGCCTGCAGTGGCCTCGTCAACATGAACGAAATCACCGGCGGCACGCCGTACGGCGCGACCACGCTCGCGGGCGCGGACGGCAGCCGCCAGCCGAGCGCGAACGAGCTCGACATCGCGCGCTACCAGGGCAAGCACGTCGCGGAAATCGCGAGCAAGCTCGCGTCGTAACGCGGCGGCCCGGCGGTTCGGGCCGCCCCGCACATACGCGAACGGCGCCGGTCGATCCGGCGCCGTTCGCGCTGTGCCCGGGTTGCGGCCGTTACTGGCCCGATGCCGGGGCGGCCGGCGCCGCCTTCGTCGCGGGCGCCTTCTGTGCGGCGTTCTGCGGATAGTTGCTCTGGTCGTTGGTCAACCGGTAGCCGCTGCCCGTGCCGATCGCCTTCAGGTCCGACGCATGCCGCGCCCGGGCGGCCTTGCGGGCCGCCTTCTTCTGCGCCTTGTCGAGCTGCTTCTGCGTCGGCGCGGACGCCGGATCCTGCGCGTATGCCGCCGGCGCGGCGGTCAACAGCAGACCGAACGACGCCGTTACTGCCACTGCCACCGATACCACGCGAGACTGCTTCATGGCCGGATCTCCTTGTCGATTGTTGATAATGGGTCGAACACCGGCGCGCACGCGACCGCTTGCGACATCGGCGCCGTTGCAACGTTAGCCGATCAGTATTCCGTTGTCCGTGTGCGTTCCTGAATTCTCCTGATAACGGCCACGATACATGCGCACCGCGAGAGCCGCCGTTTCGGCGCCGCGCCGGCGCCATCAGGGAAACCGATAACCCGGCCCGGCCAGCGCTCAGATCCAGCGCGACAGCACCGGCAGCAGGATCGGCACGACGAAGGCGGTCAGCACGCCGTTCAGCCCCATCCCGAGCCCGGCGAACGCGCCGGCTTCCTCGCCGACCTGGAACGCGCGCGCGGTGCCGATCCCGTGCGACGCGACGCCGAGCGCGAAGCCGCGCACGGCCGGTTCGTCGACCCGCAGTGCATTGAGGATCCCGCGTGCGCACACCGCCCCGAAAATCCCGGTCGAGATCACGAGCACGGCGGTCAGCGACGGAATCCCGCCGATTTCGGCCGCGACGGCCATCGCGATCGGCGTCGTCGCCGATTTCGGCGCCAGCGACGCGATCGTCTGGTGCGACGCGCCGAACAGCGCCGCGATGCCCACCGCCGACACGATCGCGGTCAGCGAACCCGCGAGCAGGCCGACCAGCAGCGGCACCGCGGCGCGGCGCAGCTTCGACCACTGGCGGTACAGCGGCAGCGCGAGCGCGACGGTCGCGGGGCCGAGCAGGAAGTGGACGAACTGCGCGCCTTCGAAATACGTCGGATACGGCGTGCGGGTGATCGTCAGCAGCACGACGATCAGCGCGACCGCGATCAGCACCGGGTTCGCGAGCGGGTTGAAGCGCGCCCGCGCATAGACGGCCTGCGCGAACAGATAGGCGATCAGCGTGATGGTCAAGCCCAGCAGCGGGGTCGCGGCGAGATAGACCCAGATCGCGCCGAGTGTCGGGAAGGCCGTCATCGCGTGCCCTCCGCCGCGCCGCCCGCGCGCCGCTGGCGCCGCAGCAGCGCACGCGTGACGAGCGCGGTCACGGCGATCGCGAGCGTGGTGCTCACCGCCAGCGCGACGACGACCGCGACCGCATCGCCGCGCACGCGGTCGGCCGACACCATGATGCCGACGCCGGCCGGCACGAACAGCAGCGACAGGTGGCGCAGCAGCTCGAGCGCGGTCGGCTCGATCGCGTCGGCCACCTGCGGGCGCAGCATCACGAAGCCGAACAGCAGCAGCATGCCGATCACGGGGCCCGGCACCGGCAGGCCGAACAGGTAGGACACGCCTTCCCCGAGACACTGGAAGGTCAGCAAGACCGCGAACGCCTGCAGCATGAACCGCTTCTCCCGAACGGGGCCGCGCTGCCGGACGGCCGCGCGACCGATGGCCGGCGGCTTGCGGCGCCGGCGTGAACGATACGCGCGATCCTACCAACTTCACGCGCGATCGAACATCGCCGCGTGCGGCTGCGGGACGACACCACCGGCTGCTGCACGGTGTGCGGCCTCCCGCCGCCACGCATCATCCCGGCACCGGTTCGGCCGGCATCGCCCTGCCCGGCTCGTGCGCGTGGCGGGATACGCCGGCCACGGGCAGCGTGAGCGTCACGGTCGTGCCCTGCCACGGGGCGCTGCGCACGTGGATCTCGCCGCGGTGCCGGTCCACGACCGCCTTCGCGAACGCCATGCCAAGCCCGACACCCTTCGTGTCGGGCTGTCCCGGCAGACGAAAGCGCCGGTAACGCTCGAACAGGCGCGCCTGATCCTCGGCCGCGATCCCGTAGCCGTCGTCGCGAATCACGCAGCATACCGAAGCACCGTCGTCCGCCAGTTCGACGCTGCACGCGATGCGGGTATGCGCCGCGCTGTAGTCGACCGCGTTCCCCAGCAGATTGACCAGCGCACGCGACAGCAGCGCCGGATCGCCGCGCACGAGCGCGTCGTCGCTCCACGGGACGTCGTCGATCGCGATGTGCTTGTCCCGCGCACGCGGCCAGATTTCGTCGCGTGCCTGATTCATCAGGTCGGCCACGTTGACGAGTTCCGACGCGTACTCGCCCGCCTCCGCCCGCGACACCTGCGCGAAACCGTCCGCCATCGCCAGCGTATGACGCGCCAGCCCGCCGATCTCGTGAAGACGCTCGCGCAGCGCGCAGTCGGGCGGGCAGGCGGCAGGCGCGTTCACGAGCACGATGACCGACGTGAGCGGCGCACGCATGTCGTGCGAGAACAGCGTCAGCATGTCGTTGCGCTGCCGCTCGAGCAGCGTGCGATGAACGTAGGCGCCGCGCAGCGCGTCCAGTGCATCGTTCACGTGCGCGATCTCGGGGCTCGTGCCCGGAATCCGGACGATCGGCGACACGTCGCCCTCGCTCAACGCGACGATGCGCCGGCTCAGCGCATCCAGCGGTTTCGACAGCGTCCGCTGCGTGCCGCGCACGAGCAGGAACAGGATCGCGATGCAACACGCCGCCTCGGCGCCGGACAGCGTCATCCGGACGCGCGCCGCATCGCGCAGCGCCACCGCGCGCGCCCGCGTGAGGTCGAGCACGTGGTCGCGCAGCTGCGCCGATGCGTCGAGATCGCGCATGATCCGCGACGCGAAATCCTCCGCGTTCATCGCATAGGTGCCCGTGCGCCCTGCGCGAAGCGTCGTGGCCACGAGCGGCAGGAAGCTGCCGTCCATCGTGTCGTTCAACCGGGCCAGGTCATTCGACAGCATCGCGTCGTCGAGCAGCGGCGCGATCGCGCCGGCGATCAGTGCGCGGAGCTGCACGATGCGCCCGCGCATCTGGAGGATGCGCGCCAGCCGATCATTGTCGAGCGCCTCGTTCCTCACCAGCGGCGCGACGAACAGCGCGCCGAGCCGGCCGGTGTATTCACGCAGGTCGCCCAGCAGGCGCGCGAGGACCAGCGCGCCGGCCGTGTCCGGATGACGCATCGCCGTGCCCGCCATCACGCCGCTGGTCAGCGCCGCCAGATCGTCGGCGGCCGCGAACATGCGGTCCTGCGCAGCCTGCACCTGCCACGTCGCACGCGCCGCCGCGGGCCGCGCGGCGAGCGCATCGACTTCGCCGCGCGCGCCGGCCAGCCCGGCGCGTATCGACTCGAGCGTGTGCAGCGCGGCCCCGCGCTCGGATGCACCGAGCGCCGCCGCCCGCGTGAGGTCGTCTCGCAGCGCATCGAGCGCCTGATCCGTGTGCGCGCGCGCATCGCGCACGGCCTGCGCTTGCGCGGCCGAATCGCGCCGCCGCAGCGCCAGCAGCCGGTTGGCCGGCCAGCGTTCGGCCGAGATCCGGTTCGACGCGATCATCACGCACTCGATCAACGCGAAATCGCGCAGGTCGAGCATTCCCCGCCGATACTGCCGATAGCTTTCCCACAGATTCGTGCCGCACGCGACTGCCGTCAGCATCACGACGAGCACGAAGCCGGCACGCATCCGCTGCCGGATGGAGAGACCGCGGAGGTTCACGATGCCGGCTCGATGCGCACAGGATGCGCGCAGCCTTCGCCATCGGGCGAACGCGCCGCCCCGGCCGACGCGAGGCGCCGACCAGCGTGATTCGCCGCGGACCGCGTGGGCCCTGCCGCGGCCGCCCTCGCCCCGCTAGATCGCACACCATTCTCCCGATGAATCGTCCACGGCGCTCCCGCTGCCGCGACGGGACGCGACGGCGACCTGTGCGTCGTGCCGTCGCGCATGACGCGTGCCGGGCGCCACGCGCGGCGACGTCCCGACCGCGCGCTTGCCGGCACGCGCCGGCAGCCGGCAGGCGACGCACACGGGATGCCTGCGCAGCGCGTGGCGGTAGGTGATGAACGCCGCGCCGCAATCCCGGCATCGGGCGATGTCGAGCACGCCGGCATCGACGAAGCGCACCAGCATCCAGGCGCGTGTCAGGTCCAGCGGCAACGCGCAAGACGCGGCATCGCCCTGTTCGGCATACAGCGTATAGGCCTTGACGAGCGCCTCGAGTCGCGTGCAGCCCGCCTGGTTGCGCAGGAAGCGATAGATGCTGTGGAACAGCGATGCATGAAGGTTCGCGAACCACGTCATGTACCAGTCGATCGACGACGGCAGCAACCCCTTCGGCGCGGCCACGCCGCGCACTTCGCGATACAGGCGCACGAGCCGGTCGCGCGGCAATCCGCACTCGATCTCCAGCATCTGCAGCCGCGCGCCGAGCCGGATCAGCGCCGCCGCGTGCATCGTCAGTTGCGCGTCGTCCGCGAGGCCATGCCGCCCTTCCCGGCCGTTCACGATGTTTCCTCGTCGGGTAGCGCAAGGCCGGCCAGCACCATCGCGGTATGCACGCGCACGAGATCGACCGGCGGCGTCGCGCGGGTCAGTGCCGACAGCACACCGTACCGGCCCGGCCGCAATGCGCAGATCAACTGCCCCGCCGACGCGAGCTCGTTCATGTGCTTCATCGACAGCGCGGCCAGCGCGGCGGCGACATCGGCGGTCACACCCAGGCGAAACATGCCGGTTGCGCGATCCGACTGCAGCAGTCGCTGCGCAAGCCAGAGATACGACATGTTCAGTTCCCACATTGCATCGCTGTCGTTGGCAACCTTCATCGTTCACCTCGATTCATGCGCGATCAGGATCAATGATTCATCGTCAAAATGCGTGCCGATAATCCGGTTATTACGAACCGTTATTTTTTTGTGTTCGACGTGAATAACAGAAATTCACCGCCGCCAAACGGCGCACATTGCGTGCGTGCAGCCCGCCGTCAATCAATCCTGTAGCGGCCGCCTGCTACGTCGCCCACATCGCCGCGATGCCGGCGACGCATCGAATGGCGTGCCTGCATTCACCTGCATTGCGAACTGTCGTGATTGAGTCTCGGCGATATTCCGCTGAATGTAAATGCGACGTTAGACGCAAGACAGATGCAGGACAAAAGCGACTTTAGTATTAAGACTTTCGTCTTGTACAATCCGGTTCGTTCGTGTCGGCCCGACTCCGGATTCACTTATTCAAGCGTCCTCATGAAAATTCTGATCGTCGACGATCACGCGATCCTGCGGGATGGCGTGGAGATGCTGCTGCGCCAGGGTGACGACGACACGGTCGTCGTCCAGGCGAGCAGCGCCGATGATGCGGTGCGGCTGCTCGACGATCACACCGACCTCGACGCCATCGTGCTCGACCTGAAGCTGCAGGGCATGGACGGCCTCGACGCGCTCGCCGTCTTCGCGACGATGCGCCCGGGGCTCCCGGTCATCGTGCTGTCGTCGTCCGAGGATCCCGGCGCCGTGCGCAGCGCGTTCGCGCAGGGCGCGATGGGTTACGTGCCGAAGTCCGCCAGCCCGCGCACGTTGCTGTCCGCGATCCGGATCGCCCTCAATGGCGAACGCTACGTACCGCCGCTCGTGCTCGACGACCCCGCGCTGCAGCATCAGGACGGCGCCGCTGCAGCACGCGGTTCGATGCTGACGCAACGACAGGTCGAAGTACTGCGCTATCTCGCGGAAGGCGTACCGAACAAGGTCATCGCCGACAAGCTGGGCCTGTCCGAAAAGACCATCAAGGCGCACATCACCGCGATCTTCAAGGCGCTGAACGTCATCAATCGCACCCAGGCAGCGGCAGCCGGCAGGAAGGCCGGCCTCATCTGATCCGACGCCGGCTTGCGTCACGACATTGCCATGCCGGCGCGGAACGCCTAAATTTTCCTCATTGTCTCCGCCCGTTCGAGGAGCGTGCGCATGACGCCTGTCGACGAGCCGCCCGACGCGCCGGCCGACCATGAAGTCCCGTTCGACCTCGCCGCCGACGTGATCGCGCGCTGGCAGCGTCTCGTCGACCTGATGGCGGAAATCGTCGGCGTGCCGGCCGGGCTGATCATGCGCAACGTCGGCCGCGACATCCAGGTGCTGGTGGCGAGCCGCAACACCGGCAATCCGTTCTATCCGGGCGAATCGGCCGAACTGCACGGCTCGGGGCTTTACTGCGAAGCGGTCATCGCGAGCGGCGATACGCTGGTCGTGCCGGATGCGCGGCAATCCGCGCAGTGGCGCAACAATCCGGACCTGCGCGTCAACATGGTCTCGTATCTCGGCCTGCCGATCCGCTGGCCCGACAATACGCCGTTCGGCACGATCTGCCTGCTCGACTGCAAGGAGAATGCGTATTCGGAACGCTACATCCGGCTCGTCGAGGAATTCCGCGACCAGATCGAGATGCAGTTGCAACTGATCCGCGCGCAGCGGATCGCCGAACGCGAACGCCAGCGCGCCGCGCAGCTGGCCGAGAATTTCCGCCGGCAAAAGGATCTCGCGACGGAGGCCGTGCACGTCAAGTCGAGCTTTCTCGCGGCCGCGAGCCACGACCTGCGCCAGCCCGTCCACGCGTTGAGCCTGTTCGTCGGCGCGTTGCGGCACGTGCCGATGCCGGCCGACGGCACGCTGCTCGTCGATCGCATCGACCAGTCCGTCAACGCGATGGACGCGCTGTTCACCGCGATCCTCGACATCTCGCGGCTCGATGCGGGCGTCGTGCCCGTCCATCGCCGGCCGTTCGCGATCGGCGCGGTGCTGGAGCGCGTGTGCCGCGAAGTCGCCGCCGACGCGCACGGGAAAGGCTTGTCGCTGTCGTACGTGCGCAGCAACGCAGTGGTCGATTCCGATCCGGTGCTGATCGAGCGCATCGCGCGCAACCTGCTGTCGAATGCGGTGCGCTATACCGACACCGGACGCATCGTCGTCGGCTGCCGGCGCACACGCCAGCACGTTCGCCTGCAATTCATCGACACCGGGCGCGGCATTCCGGCTGACCAGCAGGCGCGCGTATTCGACGACTACTACCAGTTGCGCCGTCGCGGCGACGAGCCCGAACGGGGCGTCGGCCTCGGGCTGGCGATCGTGCGGCGCCTCGCGGGGCTGCTCGACTGTCCGCTGACGCTGCGCTCCGAACCCGGGCGAGGCTCATGCTTCGAACTGCAGCTGGTGCGGCTGGACACGGCCGTGCTGCCGGGCGCCGCCGCCGACGAGATCGCCGTCGACGAGGCGACGGCCGCCGCGCACCTCGTGGTCGTGATCGACGACGAAAGCGCGATCCGCGCCGGCATGTCGATGCTGCTCGAGCGCTGGGGCTACCAGGTCGTCACGGCCGCGTCGGTCGATGACGCGATCGCGTGCCTGGCATCGTGCGAGGTCCGGCCGACCCTGCTGATCTGCGACCTGCACCTGCACGGCGACCAGAACGGCATCGCTGCGATCGCGCGCATTCGCGACGAGTACAACACGGCAATTCCGGCGATGCTGATCACGGGCGACACGACCGCGCGGCGGCCCGGCCGGCTGAAGCACGGCGGGTTCGTGCTGCTGCACAAGCCGGTGCCGAGCGACAAGCTGCGCGCGGCGATGGCACGCCTGCTGCATGCGCAGGCCCCCGGGCAGCAGCGCCGGGCCGACGCGGGATAGTCGGCGGCGCACCGGCGGCATGCAAAAACGGCGGGCATCTGCCCGCCGCCGAGTCGTCTCACGCGCACCGCGTCAAGCGCGGCGCGCGTGCGGGCCCCCGCTTACTTCAACCGCGTCGCGATCTCGTTCGCCATCGCCTTCGTCGCGGCTTTCGTCGGCGCATCCGCGGCCAGTGCGTTCAGCAGGCCGAAATCGTGGATGGTGCCGTCGTAGCGCGTGGTCGTCGCATCGACACCCGCCGCATCGAGCTTGCGGCCATACGCTTCGCCTTCGTCACGCAGCACGTCGAACTGCGCGACCTGGATCAGTGCGGGCGGCAGGCCCTTCAACTGCGCGGTGCTCGCGCGCAGCGGCGACGCGTAGATCTCGTTGCGTTGCGCTTCGTTCTTCGTATAGGCGTCCCAGAACCACTTCATCATCGGCCGCGTCAGGAAGTGCCCTTGCTGATACGCGTTGTACGAGCCCGTGTTGAAGTTGTGGTCCGTCACCGGCCACATCAGCCCCTGGAAGCGGATCGCGGGGCCGCCCTTGTCCTTCGCCATCAGCGCCACCACGGCCGCCATGTTCCCGCCGACGCTGTTGCCGACCACCGCGAGACGGCTGCCGTCGACGCCGATCTCCGCGCCGTGCGCGGCCACCCACTTCGTCGCCGCATACGCCTGGTTGATCGCCACTGGGTAATGCGCTTCCGGCGACGGCGTGTAGTTCACGAACACCGCGACGGCGCCCGATTGCACGACGAGGTCGCGCACGAGGCGTTCGTGTGTCGGGAAGTCGCCGAGCACCCAGCCGCCGCCGTGAATGAACACGAACACCGGCAGCGTGCCCGTCGCGCCTTGCGGGCGGACGATCGTGACCGGCACGGACAAGCCGTCCTGCTCGATCGTGCGGTTCGACACGTCGATGCCCGACAGGTCGACCTTCGTGCCGTTCTGCGCATCGACCAGCACCTGGCGCGCCGTCGCGGGGCTCAGCGTTTCGAGGCCCGGGCCCTTCTGGCCGTTCAGCACGGCGAGGAATGCGCTCGTCGTCGCGTCGGGACCGACGGCGTCGGCACCCGCGGCGAACGCGGCAGGTGCGGTGGACAATGCGGCTGCCGCGGCGGCGGCGATCAGCAGCGGCTTGACGATCTTCATGGTGCAACTCCTTGGTCGAATCTTTGAATGGCGATGGATGGTTGGCAGTGCGACTGATCAGACGAGCGTGAGCGTGACGTCGATGTTGCCGCGCGTCGCGTTCGAGTACGGGCAGACGACGTGCGCGCGGTCGATCAGCGTTTGCGCGACATCGCGATCGAGGCCCGGCAGCGAGATCTTCAGTTCGACTTCGATGCCGAAGCCGTTCGGGATCGCGCCGATGCCGACGCTGCCTTCGATCGCGGCGTCCGCGGGGATCGCGATCTTGTCGCGCGCGGCGACGAACTTCATCGCGCCGATGAAGCACGCGCTGTAGCCGGCGGCGAACAGTTGCTCGGGGTTCGCGCCCGCACCGCCCGCGCCGCCGAGCTCGCGCGGCGTGGTCAGCTTCAGGTCGAGGCCGCTTTCGGGCACCGTCGCACGGCCGTCACGGCCGCCGGTGGCTTTTGCATGGGCGCGGTACAGCACTTTTTCGATCGACATGACAGACTCCTTTTTCAGCAAATGAATGAAACAGCCTTCGAACCGGGGACCACGTGCCGGCGGCTTCTTCGCCGGCTTCGCATTGTTTATCTACTCATAGATAGACAAACATCCCCAAAAAATGCAGAGGATTGGTTCCTCTGCGCCAGCTATCTATCTATTACATGATAGATAACGAGATTCAATAAAAAGGCGGCGAACCGCCTCACTGCTCGTGCGCCGCCCGTCAGGACCGCGCTTTCCAGACGGCCTCGACATCCTCGAGACGCGCCCGCGTATGAAACAGCCGGCTGGCCAGCACGCTGCCCTGGAACGCCGCGTACAGCGTGCGCGCCGCCGTGTCCGGCTCGCCGCTGAACTGCAGCGTGCCTTCCTTCGCGCCTTGCGCCAGCAATTCCGCGAGCCAGCGCTCGTTGGCCGTGAAGAACGCCTGCACCGCCTGCCGCACGTTCTCCGGCAACGTTTCGATGTCGGACGCGAGCATCCCGCACAGGCAGATCAGGTTGCCGTCGCCCAGCGTGCGGCCGAACATCTTCGTGTACAGGCTCAGCTTCACGTCGGCCGGCAGCGCCGGATCGATCGCCCGCACGGCCGCGAGGACTTCGTCGCTGTAGGCCGCCACCGCTTCCAGCACCAGATCGTCCTTCGACGGGAAGTAGTAGTGGATGCTCGACGTCTTCACGCCCACCAGGTCGGACAGGTCCCGATAGCTGAAGCCGTTGTAACCGCGCTGCATCATCAGCGTGATTGCATGATCGAGAATCTGTTCGCGGACGGTCGGTTTCGTTTCCATGGATCGAACTTTATCTACTCATAGATAGACAGTCAAGGACTTTTTTAAGGGCGCGATGACCATGCCTGCGAGCCCGCCGCGCACGTACGACGCCGTTCGCCTAGCCGGGCGGCTTACAACCGGCCTGCAGCACGATCGAATCGATGCGACACTTCACGCCGGGCCACGCGAATCGCGGCGCAACGTCCATCGGCCGGGCGGACGTGCCGGCACACGATGACCGCGTCGCATCCGGCCCCGGCATCATCGGCCCGCCCGCTGCGTCGGGCCGCACAAGGAGAACAAGTCGATGTTTTCGTGGTTTGAACGGCGCCTGCCGACTTTCCCGCTCGAAGATCCCGTCACGCCGCCGCGGGGTTTCTTCTCGTTCGTCTGGGCGTGCACGAAAGGCGCGCGCAGCTGGATCCTGCTGATCGCGCTGACGTCGGCCGCATTGGCCGCGTACGAAGCCGCGCTGTTCGCGATGATGGGCCGCGTGGTCGACTGGCTCGCGTCCTCGACGCCGGCCGATTTCGGCGGCCGGCACTTCGGCACGCTCGCCGGGTTCGCGGCGATCCTCGCCGGCAGTGCGCTGCTGATCGCGCTGCATACGATGGTCAAGCATCAGGTGCTCGCGATCAACTTCCCGATGCGGCTGCGCTGGCTGTTTCACCGGCTGATGCTCGACCAGAGCCTGTCGTTCTACGCGAACGAGTTCGCCGGCCGCGTGACGACCAAGATCATGCAGACCGCGCTCGCGGTGCGCGATGCGCTGTTCATGTCGGTCGACGTCGTGATCGGCGTCGCCGCGTACCTGATCGGCATCCTCGCGCTCGCGGCCAGCTTCGACTGGCGGCTGATGATCCCGCTCGCGCTGTGGGCGCTCGGCTACGGCCTGGCGTGCGCGTATTTCGTGCCGCGCCTCGGTGCCGTCGGCAGCCGCCAGGCCGATGCGCGCGCGCTGATGACGGGCCGCATCACCGACGCGTATTCGAACATCACGACCGTGAAGCTGTTCTCGCACACGCGGCGCGAAGCCGACCACGCGCGCCGCGCGATGGAAGCGTTCAAGGCGACCGGCGACGCGCAGATGCGGCTCGTCAGCGCGTTCGAGGTCGTCAACCATCTGCTGTCGACGCTGCTGCTGGTTGGCTCGACCGGCCTCGCGCTATATCTGTGGATGCATGGCGAGGCGAGCGCGGGCGTCGTCGCGGCGGTGATCGCGATGGCGCTGCGCCTGTCGAGCTATTCGCACTGGATCATGTGGGAAATGACCGAGCTGTTCGAGAACGTCGGCACGATCCAGGACGGCATCAACACGCTGACGAAGGTGCACAGCGTGGTCGACGCGCCCGACGCGAAGCCGCTCACGGTGCAGCGCGGCGAGATCGTGTTCGACAACGTGCAGTTCGCGCACGAGGACAACGATCGCGCGGTGTTCGACGGGCTGAACCTGACGATCCGGCCCGGCGAGCGGATCGGCCTGATCGGCCGCTCGGGCGCCGGCAAGTCGACGCTCGTGAACCTGCTGCTGCGCTTCTACGACGTGGGCGGCGGCGCGATCCGGATCGACGGGCAGGACATCGCGCATGTCACGCAGGACAGCCTGCGCGGCGCGATCGGGATGGTCACGCAGGATACGTCGCTGCTGCACCGGACGATGCGCGAGAACCTGCTGTACGGGCGCCCCGACGCGACCGAGCGCGAGATGCACGACGCAGCCGTGCGCGCCGAAGCGTCCGAGTTCATCGACCGGCTGCGCGATCGCCATGGGCGCAGCGGCTACGACGTCGAGGTCGGCGAGCGCGGCGTGAAGCTGTCGGGCGGCCAGCGGCAGCGCGTCGCGATCGCGCGCGTGATGCTCAAGGATGCGCCGATCCTCGTGCTCGACGAGGCGACCAGCGCGCTCGATTCCGAAGTCGAAGTCGCGATCCAGCGCAGCCTCGACGACCTGATGCACGGCAAGACGGTGATCGCGATCGCACACCGGCTGTCGACCATCGCGGCGATGGACCGGCTGATCGTGCTCGACGAAGGGCGCATCGTCGAGGAAGGGACGCACCAGCAGTTGCTGCAGGCGGGTGGTATTTACGCGGCGCTGTGGGCGCACCAGAGCGGTGGGTTCCTCGGGGAAACGGCGGACGCGGAAAGCGTGGAGCAATAAGCCATGACGGCGCAGCGATCGGCGGCGGTTTCGGCCGCGATCGCTTTCCGTGGCAGCCCGAAGCGGATGACACGTTGAATGCCGCACTGCCGCGGCGGTTCGCATCGGGCGACGCTCGCCACTGATCTGCGCACGGGATCGTGCGGCACGCCCGTCGCGATGCGCCGGTGACCCGCCCGCGCCGCCCATTCGTTGCGCACGCATCCATCTCCGCGCCGCCTCATAACGATCCGACAATTTATTGGTTCCCTCGACGATGCGCCGTCCGTATCGTTCACCGACTCGTCAGACCAATCGACCAACGGGGGAATCCAACAATGAAACAAATCCGTTCATTCGCACTGCTCGCGCTGCCGGCCGCGCTCTACGCCGCCGGCGCGCACGCACAAAGCAGCGTCACGCTATACGGCATCGCCGATGCGGGCATCGCGTACGTGCACAACGCGCAGAACGCGAACGGCAGCAACGCGTCGAGCCTCGTCAAGTTCAGCAGCGGCAACCTGTCGGGCAGCCGCTGGGGGCTGCGCGGCACCGAGGATCTCGGCGGCGGCCTGGCCGCGCTGTTCCAGCTCGAGAACGGCTTCAACATCGGCACGGGCGCACTCGGCCAGGGCTCGCGCGAATTCGGCCGCAAGGCTGTCGTCGGCCTCGCGAGCAGCACGTACGGCACCGTGACGCTCGGCCGCCAGTACGATCCGGTCGTCGATCTCGTGCAGGGCCTCACGCAGGACAACTACTTCGGCGGCGTGTTCGCGACGCCGGGCGACCTCGACAACTACGACAACAGCCTGCGCGTCAGCAACTCGGTGAAGTACACGAGCCCGCTGATCTCGGGCTTCCAGTTCGAAGGCCTGTACGGCTTCGGCGGCGTCGCGGGCGCCACTGGCAGCGGCCGCACGTACAGCTTCGGCGCAAGCTACGCGAACGGCCCGCTGTCGCTCGGCGCCGGCTTCTTCTACGCGAACGGCGGCTCCACCGTCGCGAACGGCGTGCGCACGTGGTCGAGCAGCTCGGATACGCTGTTCAACACCGTGATCAACCAGGGCTTCTCGAGCGCGAAGTCGATCCAGATCGTGCGCGTGGCCGGCCAGTACGTGGCCGGGCCCGCCACCTTCGGCCTCGCGTATTCGAACACGCAGTACGGCGCGGACACGCTCTCGGCGTTCAGCCAGAACGCGAAATTCAACAACGGCTCGGCGTTCTTCAACTGGCAGTTCTCGCCGGCGCTGCGCGCGGGCGTCGGCTACAACTACACGTCGCTGACGGGGCCGAGTTCCGCGCACTACAACCAGGTCAACCTCGGTGCCGACTACGCGCTGTCGAAACGCACCGACCTGTATGCGCTGTTCGGCTACCAGAAGGCGAGCGGCAACACGCTCAACGCGAACGGCGCGGTCGTGAAGGCCGCCGCGTCGGTCGGCTCGTACGGCGTGAACTCCGGCACCGATACGCAGGAACTCGCGATCGTCGGGATTCGCCACAAGTTCTGATCGCGTCGCCGCACGGCAACGACGACGACATCGACGGCAGCCGGCAGGCGCGCACCGCGGTGCGCGCCTGTGGCGTTTACACTGTCGCGATCCCGTTCCGCACGACACAAGGAGGCCGGCATGCTGACCGTATGGGGGCGTCGCAATGCATTCAACGTCCAGAAGGTGATGTGGCTCGTCGACGAGCTCGCGCTCGAGCATCGGCACGTGCCGGCCGGCGGCCAGTTCGGCGTGCTCGACACGCCCGATTTTTTGGCGATGAACCCGCACGGGCGCATCCCCGTGATCGACGACGGCGGCACGGTCGTCTGGGAATCGCACAGCATCCTGCGCTACCTCGCCGCGCGTTACGGAAGCCCCGGCCTCTGGCACGACGACCCTGCAGAACAGTCGCGCGCCGACCGCTGGATGGACTGGTCGCAAACCACGTTGCAGCCGACGTTCCTGAACGGCGTATTCCGCGGCTACTTCCGGACGCCGCCCGAGCAGCGCGACACGGCGCGCGTCGAGCAAAGCATCGCGCAGTGCGCACGGCACTTCCAGGCGCTCGATGCGGCGCTGGCCGGTCAGCCATTTCTCGCGGGCGACGCGCTCACGCTTGCCGACATCACGGCCGGCACGCACCTGTATCGCTACTTCGAACTCGACATCGCACGGCCGGACCTCCCGCATGTGCAAGCGTGGTACGAGCGGCTGAAAGCGCGGCCCGCGTATCGCACGCACGTGATGATTCCGTTCGACGATCTGCGCGGGCGACTCGATTAGGCAATCGCGTATCGCGCCGGCAGCAGAACGGCTTGTAGGAAGGTTGTAATCACAACGGCGTATGTTGCCGACCTGTACGCCCGCCCGATGTACGCGACGCGGGTCATGACTGACCAACCCCACAGGCAAGGCAATGAGCGCTCAGGACATTGCAGTCGATGTCACGGCCCGGACGGACCAGGCGGTTGCCGCGCATCGTAACGCCGGCCTCGACGCGTTGCGCGCCTGCCTGACGTTGCTGGTCGTGTTCCACCACTGCGCGATCACGTACGGCGCGCTCGGCGGGTGGTACTACCACGAGGTGGTCGCGGGGCCGTCCGTGGAATCCGCGCTGCTGACGCTCTTCTGCGCAATCAACCAGGCGTTCTTCATGGGCCTGTTCTTTTTCCTGGCGGGCTACTACACGCCGCGCTCCATCGATCGCAAGGGCGCCCCCCGCTTTCTGGCTGACCGGTTTCTCAGGCTCGGCTTGCCGTTGCTGGTGTATGGGTTTCTGATCGGCCCCGCCACGATCGCGCTGGCGCAGTCCACTGCCGGGCACCCGTTTGAAGACACGCTCGGCCGCCTGTGGCGCCACGGCACGTTCGACAATGGCCCGATGTGGTTCGCCAAGGCTTTACTGATTTTCAGTGCGGCTGCGGCACTCTGGAGCGCCGCGTGCGCGCGCACCGCGAGCCGGCCCGAGCCGCATCCTTTCCCCTCCGACAGGACCCTGGCCTCAGCGGCATTGCTGACCGGTATCGCGGCGCTGGCGTTGCGATACCGATGGCCGATAGGTATCAACGTATGGGGGCTTCAGCTCGGGTATTTCGCCAGCTACGTCGTGTTGTACGCAGCAGGTTGCCGGGCAGCACGCGCACGCTGGCTCGAGCATCTTCCGCCACGGCAGGTCGACACATGGCGGCGCATCGCGCTGCTGACAATCCCTGTCCTGCCCGTCGCCTACCTTCTCGCGAAGCACGTTCCCGCATTGCATGGCCGTCCGGTTGACGTGGTGTACGCGTTCTGGGAGCCACTGGTCGCATGGGGCACGATACTGTTTCTCGTCAGCCGCTTTCAGCGACGCTTCACTCGACTGACGGGTGTGTGGCAGCCGCTGGCGCGACGCGCCTACACGATCTACATCATCCATCCGCCGGTGCTGGTCGGCGTTGCACTCGCATGGCAGAACGTGCCGGCGGCCCCGTTCCTGAAGTTCGCCGTGACCGGCGGCATCGCGTGCGTCGCGTGCTACCTGATCGCAGGACTGCTGCTTCGCGTGCCCAGGCTCGCATCGATCCTGTAACGGCTGCGTCAGCGTCGCCGCATTCCACCGAATCCGCTCGCGCCGCCGAACGGATGCATGCCGCCGAATCCGTGGCCGGCGGTGCCGGCCGGGAACGCGCCGTGGTGAAAGCCGGCGCCGATCGGCACGCCGACGCGGCGATGGTCCCCTCCGTTGAAGTGGACGACGTGATCGAAGTGGTGGAAATGATGGAAGTGGTGGAAGCGATCGACGAACACGAAGCCCACACCTGCGCCGATAAAAAGCGGCGGCCCCCAGTACCCCAGGTCGGCATACGGATAGTCCGCCGCCGGATACCATAAAACACTACCATCGGCGCTCTGCACGAACTGCCATGTGCCGTCGTCCTGCAGGCACGCACGCCCGACGATTTGCTGCTCCGTGCCGTCGATGTTCGCTCGCGCGACGACCGCCCGGCAGTTCGTCGTCTCGTCCGCCAGATCGTCGGAGGTTTGCGCAAAGACCGCCGCGGAACAGCCGAGACAGACGAACCCTATCCCGGATCGAAACCAGTTGCCCATGATCGGCTCCTGCCTGATTGTCCCCGACCACTCGACCGCGGGCGCGGCTGACGGCGCCCGGCAGATCGGATTGCTCGCGCACGATTCATCGCGCGGCGCTCACGTGTCGCCGCTTCGTGCAGGGTCTCCTGACGGCTAAACGATGCAGCGCGCCGGCTTATTCCAGGGGTCTGGTGCGAATGATCGACGCAGGAGGCACCGTCGATTGGCGCCCGGCCTAGCGCCTGGCGAAGCGGTAGGCAGCCGCTGCCGTGATCCCGAATACCAGATGGGCCACGAGCGTGATCGCGCCACGAACCGGGATGAACCACGGGAAGATCGCGGTGAACGCGTACAGGTTGACGCCGTACAGGATGAGGCCGAACGCGCCGCCTGCGAGGAGCGAGGCCGCGAGCGACAGGTTGCGAATCGCGTTCGCCAGCACGGCCGCATAGACCAGCGACAGCACCAGATGCACGAGGGTCGCCACCGCCATGACCCACGGATCGAAGCCGGCGGACGCGCCGAGCACGCCGTGCCCCATCACGATGGCCGCCGTGAGGCGTGTGTCGCGTAACAGGTTGCCGATCGCGTCGTCGCCGACGATCGGCCAGAGCAGCAGTTCGACGACGGTCGAACCAATCGCCGCACCGAACGCTGCCCAGAGAACCGGGACGACACTGGCTCGTTTCAATTGACGCTCCCGTCGCAACCGGCCCATGCATCGAAGCGGCTTGCAGCCCACCCGCTCCGGCGCCGGTCGCGCAGCGCGTGCCCGTGAACCGGAACCGGCACCGGGCAGCCACGCAAGATTACGACGCTCCTTCGCAATCCGACCAGTAAGCGAAAGGATCGCGATGTTTCGGATAGTTCTCGTCCAGCCATTTCAGCAACGTCGCCCGCGCGTTGTCCATGTCGGCTTTCAGCGACGAGGTCGTCAGTTCGTGCACTTCGATGGACTTTTCGCGATCGATCACGAAGCAGTTCCAGTCGGGGCCGTCGAGATCCGGATCGTCGGACGCCTTCGACGACTTGCCCCAGCCGAACCCCTTGCGCGCGTCGATGTAGTACCGCGGATGCACTTTCAGATACGACATCTCGCCGCCCTGCAGGCTGCTCTCTGCGCGCAGCACGTCGTGTCCGTCGACGATCTGCGTGACTTCCGGCAGCCGGCGCGCTCGCCATCCGACGGGCAGCGTCGCGATGGCCTTGACGCTGTCGTACATCCCCCACTCCAGCCCCCACGCTTCGGCCATGCGCTTCATGAATGCGTTCGCATTCGGATAGCCGCGCAACTGGATCCGGGTCGACAGCGTGACCTCGATACCGCCGCGCCCGCCCGTGCCGGCGGATGCGTCGTCCGCGCTCGCTTCGAACGGATTGCCCGGACGCGACGCGCGCGTCGCATCCGCGGGCGCCATGCCCGAAAACAGCTGGTCGAGCGCGGCACGCGCTTTCGACGACTTGTCCGGCTTGTTCATTGTTGACCTCGCTCGCATCCGCACGGATGCATCCCTTTTCGAATCTCGTTCATCTCTCCACCTCATCGTTTTTCGCGGTCGCATTGTCGTCGATCCGGCGGCCCGAGCCTAGTGCCGCGTATCGCACAACGCTTTTTCGCTCCCACCCGCTACCGGGGCGGGCCGACACGATACACCGGCCAGGGCTAGCCGCCTGTCCCCACCGCCGCCCGCATCCGCTCCATCAACGCCAGCACCTCAGGCCGATTCTCCCCCTTCGCATGCACGAAGTAATACCTGAGCACCGAATCGACTTCGTGCGGGCTCACGCGCACGAGTTCGCTGCGCTTGAAATAGGCGTCGGCGAGCGGTACCCGCGCCAGCGCCACGCCGAGCCCGGCCTCGGCGGCGGCCAGCACGAGGTTGTAATCCTCGAAACGGCGATCCTGCGCGCGCGGCTTGAACGGCACGCCCAATGCATCGAACCACGTGCGCCAGCCGGTCACATCGGAATCGTGCAGCAACGGCATGTCGAGCAGCGCGGCATCGCCGCGCCGGCGGCGCGCCTTCGCCAGTTGCGCGGCAAGCCGCGGATGCGCGACCGGATAGAGCCGTTCCGGCATGAACGCACGGGTGTCGAGCTGACGCCAGTTGCCGCGCCCGTACCGGATCGACAGATCCGCTTCGCCGCCGGCGATGTCCACGTTGCGCAGATCGATGCCCAGTTCGATCCGTAACGCGGGCGCCTCGCTCTCGAGCGCATGCTGGCGCTCGAGCAGCCAGAGCTGCGCGAAGGCCGGCACCACGCTCATCCTGACCAGTCGCGGCGTACGTGGCGAGCGCCACTGATCGGCCGCACTGTCGATGATCGCGAACGCCTGCTCGATCCGGCCGACGAAGCGCTGGCCGTCCGGCGTCAGGCGCACGCCGCGCGCATGGCGTTCGAACAACCGCAGGCCGAGCCAGTTTTCGACAGCGGCCACCCGCCGGCTGATCGCGCCGTGCGTCACGCCGGAGACATCGGCCGCGGCGAGGAACGAACCCTCGCGCGCGACCGTGCACACCGTCTCGAGACTCGCGAGCGGCGGCCGCGCACCCGGCGCCGGCGCTGCGGCGGGCGACGCCGCCGGCGCGCGCTTCGCGCGGGTCGAAGCACCGGCCGGCCGCCGGATCGAGCTGTGAATCGTCGTCATATCTGCGTGCTGATCTGTGCGCTAGCTTAGCATCTTGCCACACCGCATCATGGACGCATGAACACGCTCTCCACCCCGTCGTCGCGCGCTGCGCGGCAGCCGCTGATCGCGGCCGGCGCGGTCGCCTTCACGATCGTCTCGTGGGCGTCCGCTTTCCCGTTCATCCGGATCGGCCTGCATGGCCTGACACCGCTGCAGCTCGCGGCGGCGCGCTTCGCCACGGCGGCCGTGCTGATCGTCGCGTGGCTCGCCGTGCGGCGGCCGCGCGTGCCGACCCGCGGCGACGCGCTGCGCTTCCTGTTATGCGGCTTTCTCGGCATCGCGCTCTACAACGCGCTGCTCAATACCGGCGAGCAGACCGTCTCGGCCGGCGCGGCGAGCTTCATCGTGAACACGCTGCCGATCTTCACGGCGCTGCTGGCCGCCGTGTTTCTGGGCGAGCGCTTCAACCGCTGGGGCTGGCTCGGCTCGCTGGTCAGCCTCGCCGGGATCGCGGTGATCGCGCGCGGGCAGCCGGGCGGCCTGGTCCTCGGAGCCGGCAGCACGCTGATTCTCGGCGCGGCCCTGTGTTCGGCCAGCTACTTCGTGCTCCAGCGGCGGCTGATTCCGGTGTACGGCGCGCTGGCCTGCACCGCGTACACGCTGCTGGCCGGCGCGCTGCTGCTCACACCGTGGCTGCCGGGCGCGGTCGTGGCGCTGGGCAGCGGGTCGCGCGACACCGCGCTGGCCGTGCTGATGCTCGGCATCTTCCCCGCCGCGCTGGGTTACGCGACCTGGACCTTCGCACTCGGCTACTTCGGCGCGGCGCGCGCCGCCAACTTCCTCTACCTGACGCCGGCGGTCGCGACGGTCCTGTCGATGGCGCTGACGGGCGAGCGTCCCGGTATCGAGACGGTGTGCGGCGGCTTGCTGGCGATTGCCGGCGTGATTTTCGTGGCGTTGCGCGGACGGTCCTAGGATCGGTGCCGAATCGGGCCGGCACGATCGGCCCGACGTTCCCAAGCGAGCCGGCCGGGGCGAACCCCGGTGTTTGCAAAGCGGAATGCGTGCCGCGGGCTGTCGATTCGCATCAGTTCGCCGACGTCGCCGAACTTGACCGTTAGTTGCGTTACAACGAGAACATCAATCCCGATGAGACAGGGCTCCGCAACCGGATGCGCAATCGAGATCGTCCAAACTGTGCAGACAAATCGACCGAACAGTTCCGGATTGACCGTGCATCAGTGTCCATGGCTTCGTCCCGGCCGCCGGCCGAATAATGGATGCGTTCGTAAGGCCGTCGACAGCGAATCGCAGCCTGTGGCCTGCCGCGGCGCACGATTTCCGGCATCCGGCGCCTTCGAATTTCGGGCGCTGGCCGCACTGCGCCCGCCCCGCTACGTGATTCGCTGCAGCGCGCAAAATCGGCTTCATATATATTCATACGAATTGCACCGTTTCAGGCCCCGACTCGCCGCTCAGCCGGGCGGCACGTCGCGGGGCAGGACGCGATGCAGTGAAGCCCATGATGGGTATGGAGACTCGTCCGATCGCCCCGACCTCGCCGTCGGCCGGTCGAGACGTCAATAGAAAGACATTCAAATCGGAGATGGCAGATGGAACGAAGCACTGTCGGCATGCGCTGCAAACCCCTGATCACCGTCGCACTGGCTGCCGCCGCATTCGCGGCCGCGTCGACCGCGATGGCCGACCAGGTCGTCAAGATCGGCAGCGTCGAACCGACGACGGGCGGCATCTCGCACCTCGGCAAGGACAACGAGAACGGTGCGCGCCTCGCGGTCGAGGAAATCAATGCGAAGGGTCTCACGATCGGCGGCAAGAAGATCACGCTGCAACTCGATGCACAGGATGACGCGGCCGACCCGCGCCAGGCCACCCAGGTCGCGCAGAAGCTCGTCGACGACAAAGTCGTCGCCGTGATCGGCCACCTGAACTCGGGCACGTCGATCCCCGCGTCGAAGATCTACAGCGACGCGGGCATCGTGCAGATCTCGCCGTCGGCCACGAACCCGACCTACACGCAGCAAGGCTTCAAGACGACCTACCGCGTCGTCGCGACCGACGCGCAGCAAGGCCCGGCGCTCGCGAGCTACGCGCAGTCGAAGGGCGTGAAGAGCGTCGCGGTGATCGACGATTCGACCGCATACGGCCAGGGCCTCGCGAACGAGTTCGAGAAGAAGGCGAAGGCGCTCGGCCTGAAGGTGCTGTCGCACGACGCGACCAACGACAAGGCGGTCGACTTCCGCGCGATCCTGACGAAGGTCAAGGGCGAGAACCCGGACGCGATCATGTACGGCGGCATGGACGCCACCGGCGGCCCGCTCGCGAAGCAGGCGAAGCAGCTCGGCCTGCGCGCGAAGATCCTCTCCGGCGACGGCGTGTGCACCGACTCGCTGGCCGAGCTGGCCGGCCCGGCGGCCGACAACGTGCTGTGCTCGCAGGCCGGCGCCGCGCTCGAGAAGATGCCGGGCGGCGCGGACTTCCTCGCGAAGTACCAGAAGCGCTTCAACCAGGGCATCAAGTTCGATGCACCGTTCGCGTACGACGCGGTCTACATCGCGGTCGACGCGATGAAGCGCGCGAACTCGACCGATCCGGCGAAGATCCTCGCGGCGATGCCGGCGACGAAGTACGAAGGCGTGATCGGCACGACGACATTCGATTCGAAGGGCGACCTCACGCACGGGATCATCTCGATCTACGGCTACAAGAGCGGTAAGAAGACCTTCCTCGACCAGGTGAAGATGTAACCCGCCGCGGCGCCGGTGCGACGGGCACGCCACCCGTCGGCGCCGGCGCCGCGCGGGCCGAATTCTGATTCACGGAGACGAAGCATCATGTGCGCAATGGCGTATGCGGAATTTCAACAGGAGTTGAAGAAGGCACAGCTGACGGCGCGCGAGTTCGCCCGCCTGATCCGGATGAACGAAAGCTCGATCACGAACTATTCGAGCAAGGGCACAGTCCCGTCCCACCTCGCGGTCATCGCGAAACTGATCGGCACGATGGCCGCGCACGAGATCGATTTCCGGCGCGTGATCCGGCAGATGCGGATCGAACCCAAACGGCCGCGCGGCGGCGGTGCGTTTCCTGCGGCGGAAAAACCGCGTTCCGGAAAGACGGCGAAAGCCGACGCCTGAGCACCGGCATGCGTCGACGACGGCACGAGGCTTGCCGCTCGACGCTGACTCGAAAGTCATCTCACGGGCAACGCGACACGCGACGCCCGACCAATCACCCCACCGCCCGCATGTGATCGAGCAGCGCCTGCAACGGATGGCGCACCTGCTTCGACGACATCCGCTTCACCTGGCTGCGGCACGAATAGCCGGTCGCCAGCGCCTCGCCTTCGTCCTCCGGCCCATCCACGTGTGACGCCCACGACTGCGCGTAGATCGTCTTCGACGTCGCGAGATTGCGCGCCTCGTGCCCGTAGGTACCCGACATCCCGCAGCACCCGGTCGCCTGGACCTTCAAGTGCAGCCCGCGCCGCGCGAATACCTGGGCCCATTGCTTGCCGCTGTCGGGCGCATTGGTCTTCTCGGTGCAGTGCGGCAGCAACCGGTACGACGTGGGCACGCCGCCGACACCGGCACCAGCTTCCGGCAGCGCCTGCAGCAACCACTCCTGCGGCAGCGCAACCTTCGGCACATCGGTGAGCCCCGTCACCTTCAGGTACTCCTGCCGATACGTGAGCGTCATCGCCGGATCGAGGCCGACCAGCGCGACACCCGGGCGTGCCAGTGCGGCCAGCTGCGTTGCATTGCGGATCGCCGCCTGCTCGAACGCGCGCAGGAAGCCCTGCACGTGCAGCGCCTTGCCGTTCGGTGCAAGCGGCGCGAGCCACACCTGAAAACCCGTACGCGCCGCCAGTTCGATCAGCGTCGCCAGTTGCTCGGTATCGAAATAGCGCGTGAACGTGTCCTGCACGATGACGACGCTGCGTGCGCGCTGCGCGTCGCTCAGCGCGGCGAGCGCCTGCGGATCGGCCGGCTTCACGTGCCATTGACGGATCACGGCCGCGAGATCGAAGCGGCTCAGCAGCGGGCTGTCGACCATGCCGACGTGCCGCTCCAGCAGCGTGCGCACCCATCCCGTCCGCATCAGCCCGTTGTACAGCGCGGGCACTCGCGCCATCCACGGCATCGTGAATTCGAGCGAGCCGATCAGGTAGTCGCGCAGCGGCCGCAGGTAACGCTGGTGATACAGCTCGAGGAAACGCGAGCGAAACTCCGGCACGTTCACCTTCACCGGGCACTGCCCCGCGCACGACTTGCACGCGAGGCACCCGGCCATCGCGTCGTACACCTCGTGCGAGAAATCGGCCTCGCCGTTGCGCGCCGCGCGGCTGTTGCGCCAGCGCGTGGCAAGGCCGCCCAGGAACGGCTGCCGCGCGCGCGCCGCCGCGACGACGTCGACGCCGGCCTGCCCTTGCAGGCGCAACCATTCGCGCATCAGCGACGCACGCCCCTTCGGCGATTGCACGCGTTCGCGCGTCGCCTTCCACGACGGGCACATCGCATCGTCCGGATCGAAGTTGTAGCACGCGCCGTTGCCGTTGCAGTGCATCGCGGTGCCGTAGCGCTGCCATACGCGCTCGTCGATCTGCCGGTCGTGGTCGCCGCGCGTCGGCACTTCGTCGATCTTGAGCAGCCGCATCGTGTTCTCCGGCGGCGTCGCGATCTTGCCCGGATTGAACTGGTTGTGCGGATCGAACGCGGCCTTCAGTTGCTGCAGCGACGGATACAGCTCGCCGAAAAACGCCGGCGCATATTCGGAGCGCACGCCCTTGCCGTGCTCGCCCCACAACAGGCCGCCGTGGCGCTGCGTGAGTTCGGCCACCGCATCCGACACGGGCCGCACCAGCGCCGCCTGCTTCGGGTCCTTCATGTCGAGCGCCGGCCGCACGTGCAGCACGCCCGCATCGACGTGCCCGAACATCCCGTATTGCAGCCCGTGGCCGTCGAGCAGCGCGCGGAATTCGGCGATGTACGCGGCAAGGTTTTCGGGCGGCACCGCGGTGTCCTCGACGAACGGCTGCGGGCGCGCCTCGCCCTGCACGTTGCCGAGCAGGCCGACCGCGCGCTTGCGCATCGCATACACGCGCTTCACCGCGTCGTCGCCGGCCGCGAGCGTGTGGCCCAGGCGTTCCACGCTCATATCGGTGCGCAGATGGTCGACGAATGCGCGCACACGCGCGTCGACGTCGTCCGCATCGTCGCCGCTGAATTCGATCAGGTTGATGCCGAGCGTCGGCCGAGCGTCGTCCTGCGGGAAATACTCGGCCACGCTGCTCCACACGAAATCCTTCATCGCGAGCATCAGCACCTTCGAGTCGACCGTCTCGATCGACAGCGGCTGGTGCGCGAGCAGCGCGCGCGCGTCACGCAGCGCGTCCATGAAGCCCGCGTAGCGCACGTTGACCAGCACCGAAACCTTCGGGATCGGCAGCACGTTGAGCTTCGCCTCGACGACGAAGCCGAGCGAGCCTTCCGCGCCGCACAGCACGCTGTTCAGGTTGAAGCGGCCGTCGGGTTCGCGTAGGTGCGCGAGGTCGTAGCCGGTCAGGCAACGGTTGAGCTTCGGAAACTTCGCTTCGATCAGCGCCGCCTTGTCGTCGCTGATGCGCCGCGCGGTGCGGTAGACCTTGCCGATGCGGTCCTCGCGCGCGCAGCGGCGCTCGAGCTCGTCGTCCGCGAGTGCTTCGCTGTGCAGCTGCTCGCCGCCCATCAGCACGAAATCGAGCTCGAGCACGTGATCGCGCGTCTTGCCGTACGTGCAGCTGCCCTGCCCGCTCGCGTCGGTGTTGATCATCCCGCCGACGGTTGCGCGGTTCGACGTCGACAGTTCCGGCGCGAAGAACAGCCCGTGCGGCTTCAGCGCCGCATTGAGCTGATCCTTGACGACGCCCGCCTGCACGCGCACCCAGCGCTGCTCGACGTCGATTTCGAGGATCCGGTTCATGTTGCGCGACAGGTCGACCACCACGCCGTCGGTCAGCGACTGCCCGTTGGTGCCCGTGCCGCCGCCGCGCGCGGCCACCGCGACGTCGCGATGCGCGGGCTCGGCGAGCAGCCGCGCCAGCAGCCGGACGTCGTCCGCATGCGCGGGGCAGATCACCGCTTGCGGCAGGCGCTGGTAGATCGAGTTGTCGGTGGCCTGCACCGTCCGGTTCGCATGATCCGCGCGGATTTCCCCGGCGAATCCGGCGGCCTGCAGCGCGGCGAGAAAGTCACGGTACGCAGGCGCGGGCGGGCTAGCGGGACGGGGCAACGAAGCGATCGACATGGGTAAAGGAGGCAGTGTGGGTGGAACCGACCGGCTCGCGTGGCTGAAGCATGATTTTTTAGCAAGTTTCCACGTGGCTGGGAATTCCAGTATCTTTGGATACTTCGCGAGAAACAAACGAATTCTGCCCCGGCGAATATTGCATAAAACTCATGAATTACCGTCGCCTCACCCCGTCGATGTCGCTGCTGCTGGTGTTCGAGGCCGCCGCGCGGCATGAAAGCTACACGCGCGCGGCCGAGGAGCTGTCGCTGAGCCAGAGCGCGATCAGCCGCCAGGTGAAGACCCTCGAGGATCAGCTCGGCGTGCCGCTGTTCCGGCGCGAGGGCCGCTCGGTCAAGCTGACCGAGGTCGGGCGCCGCTACTTCAGCGAGCTGAGCGGCGCGCTGGGGCGCATCCGCGGCGCGACGCTGCAGGCGATGTCCCACCAGGCGGGCGCCGGCACGCTGCGGCTCGCGACGCTGCCCACGTTCGGCTCGAAATGGTTGCTGCCGCACCTGCACGATTTCTACACCGCGCATCCGGGCGTGACCGTGCACCTCCATTCGCGGATCGGCGGCATCGATTTCCTCAACGACGACCTCGATGCGGCCATCACCGTCGGCGCGGGCGACTGGCCGGGCCTGCACGCGCACCGGCTGTACAACGAGTTCCTGATCGCGATCGCGCCGCCGGACCCGGGCAGCGGCAGCCGACGCAAGGCCGACGCACGCACGCCGGCGTGGGCCGCGAAGCAGACGCTGCTCGGCGTGACGAGCAACCAGCAGGCGTGGGCGGAGTGGTTCTCGCACTATCGGCTCGACCATCGGCAGATGCGCATCGGCCCGAGCTTCGAGCTCACGTCGCACCTGATCCAGGCGGTGCGGGCCGGGATGGGGATCGGGCTCGTGCCGAAAGTGCTGGTGGAAGACGAGCTGAGCCGCCACGAGCTCGTGTCGATCGGCGACGCGATCACCAGCCAGCGCAGCTACTACCTCGTCTACCCGCCGGGGAACGAGACGCTGCCGTCGCTCGTCGCGTTCCGCGAATGGCTGCTGAAGTCGTGCTGAAACGCGGCCGTCGTCGGGCCGCTCAGGTGCGCCATTCGCCGAGAATCTGCTCGGCCAGGTAGTCGCACGGCGGGCGCGCGGACTGCGCGCTGCGCGCGAGCACGACCTCCATTTCGCCAAGCGGCGGCAGCCCGTGGCTTTCCGACAGCTGCACGAGATGATCGGGAACGCAGCAGCGCGCCAGCGGCGCGACCGCGAGCCCGGCCTCCACCATGCTGAGCAGGCCGAGGTGGCTCGGGCTCTCGTACGACATCCGGTACGGGATCTTCCGCCGGTTCAGCGCCTTGACGGCATGATCGCGCGCCGCGCTGCCGCCGTGCGTGAAAAAAGCCACCGGCAGCGGCCGTTCTTCCCACACATTGCGCTTCGGCGACCCGGCCCAGACGAGCGGTTCGAGCCGGATCAGCTCGCCGGTCACGCCCTTGATCCGCGTGAGGCACGCGAGGTCGACCGTGTTGTCCTTCAGCATCGGCACGAGCGCGCTGCTCGGCTGGCCGATCACGCGTATTTCCACGCGCGGATGCATCGCGGCGAACTTGCCGAGCACCTGCGGCAGCAGCGACGAAATGTAATCGTCGGGCACGCCGATCGTCACGCGGCCGCGGATCTCCGGGCGCACGACCGACGCCCAGGCCTCGTCGCGCATCGCCAGCATCCGGCGGCCGTATTCGGCGAGCATCGCGCCGTCGTCGGTCGGCGTCACGTTGCGCGTGTCGCGGATGAACAGCGGCTTGCCGAGCGCATCTTCCAGCGCCTTGATCTGCATGCTCACCGCCGACGGCGACCGGTGCACGGCCTGCGCGCCCTGCGCGAACGATCCGGATTCCGCGACGGCCACCACCATCGCGAGCACATCGAGGTCGAGCTTTTTCATCATCTTCAGAAAAACTGATTAATCGATTCAGTTTATCCCGTTTTACTGTTCTCCTCCACGGTCGGACAATGCATCTCGTCAGCCCTCACTCGTTGCAGGAATCTTCAGACATGCATACGTCCGGATCGCTCTACGGATTTCTCGTCATCGGCGGCATGCTCGCGGTCACGCCCGGGCCGAACATGGTCTACGTGATGTCGCGCTCGATCGCGCAGGGACGCACTGCGGGGCTCATCTCGCTCGGCGGCGTGATGATCGGCTACCTGTTCTACATGTTCGGTGCGGCGTTCGGGATCACGACGCTGTTCATGAGCGTGCCCTACGCGGGCAGCGGGCTGGCCGTGGTCGGGGCGGCATACCTGTTGTATCTCGCGTGGCAGGCTGTCAGGCCCGGCGGCCGCTCGCCGTTCGAGGTGCGGGCGTTGCCGAGCGAGCGCCCGCTTCGGCTCCTCGCGATGGGCGCGACGACCAGCGTGCTGAACCCGAAGCTCGCGATGCTGTTCATTTCGCTGCTGCCGCAGTTCATCGACTACGGGAACGGCAGCGTGCTCGGGCAATCGCTGTTTCTCGGTTCGCTGCTGATTACCGCGTTCGCTTGCGCGAACGGGCTGGTGGCGATCTGTTCGAGCCGCATCGCGACGTTCCTGCACGGGCGCCCGACGCTGCTGCTCGCGCAGCGCTGGGCGATGGGGCTCATTCTTGGCGGGCTCGGCGTGCAGATGGTGGTCGATGCGTCGAAGATGGCGGGCATGGCATAGTGCGCCAATCACGCCATCGAGCGTGACGTTGTCGAGCACGTCGTCCGGTGTCAGTCCCTCGGTCCGGCCGTCCAAGACGGCGGCCGTTGCGGCCACGCGCATGAATTGACGCCGCGAGGGCGCCGGCGGACGGATACCGATTGGCACGCATGCTCCTGTTTTCGCGGTTTTTCATCTCAGTACTACTGATTTGTAGCCACCGGAACCAGGACAGCCGCGCGCCGGTTTTACGCGAGATAGCCGGAAACGCCGTCCCAGAGCAGTTTCAACGCGGTCACCGCGAGCAATCCGTAGCAACTCCGGTAAATCAGGCGCTGGTCCAGCCTGCCGTGAAGCCGCCAGCCGCACACCACGCCGGCCGGAATGGCAAACAGGCACACCGCCATCAACGCCCAGACATTCGCGGTCGGCTGCACGATCAGCAGCCACGGCACCGCCTTGATCGCATTGCCCACGGTGAAGAACAGGCTCGTCGTTCCCGCGTACATCTCCTTGCTGAGGCCGAGCGGCAGCAGATACATCGCGAGCGGCGGACCGCCCGAGTGCGCGACCATCGTCGTGACGCCCGATGCAAGGCCGGCCGAGACGGCCTTCGGCGACGAACGCGGACGAACCGTCGGTTTCGCGCCGCCCCTCACCCACAGCCCGACGAAGACCAGCGTGACCACCGCCATCAACAACTCGATGGCGCGATGGTCGAGGAAGCGGAAAGCCAGGTAACCGAACCCGATACCGATCACCAGCCCCGGCAGGAGCAGCGCGAGGTCGGGCTTCGACCACGTCGACGGCTTCCAGTACCGCAGCGCGAACAGGTCCATCGCGATGAACAACGGGGCGAGCAAGCCGCCGGCCGTCACCGGGTCCATCACGAGTGACAGCAGCGGAATGCCGATGATCGCGAATCCGCCACCGAACGCGCCGCGCATGAACGCGATCACGAACACACCGGCAAACGCGATCAGGATCGTGGCCAGCGTCAATTGCAGGCCCATCGCAGCTGGCGTCGCCATCACGACCTCCCTACCGGTTCGATTCGCGGCATGACGGACAGCCACGGAGCGGGTCGCACCGGCTGCATCGCCGCACGGTGGATCCAGGTTGAACGCGTTGCACGCATGCTGCTTCTCCAATGGGATGCCGGGGAGACGCGGTACACCAACGCACCGTTGGCCGCACGGGCCGCACAAGCATGTCAGCCCCGGTACAATCGACTTGATGAAAGCAGAATGCACCGCCGTTCAACTCAGTGCAATTAAAACATTGACCTCGGTGCAATAATCATTGTTATCGGTGCAATCCATGTCGAATTCCGAGTATCTGCAATTGGCGGACGCGATCGCCGCCCAGATTGCCGACGGCACGCTCAGGCCGGGCGACCGCCTGCCTCCGCAGCGTCATTTCGCTGACCTGCATGCCATCGCCGCATCGACGGCGGGACGGGTTTATGCGGAACTGCTGCGCCGCGGCCTGGTGGTCGGTGAAGTCGGCCGGGGCACTTTCGTGTCGGGCGAGACGCGACGCGGGGCTGCTGCGCCGGGCGAGCCGCGCGGCGTTCGGATCGATCTCGAGTTCAACTACCCGACCGTCCCGGCCCAGACCGCGTTGATCACCAGAAGCCTGCGCGGATTGCACCGACCTGCTGAGCTCGACGCCGCGTTACGCGAAGCGACGAGTACCGGGACCCCGGCCATCCGAGGCGTTGCCGCCGCGTATCTGGCGCAGCATGAATGGGCCCCGTCGCCCGACCAGCTGGTGTTTACCGGCAACGGGCGGCAAAGCATCGCCGCGGCCGTTGCCGCGGTCGTGCCGACCGGCGGGCGCTGTGGCGTGGAAGCACTGACCTACCCGTTCATCAAGGGCATCGCGGCCAAGCTGGGGATCTCGCTGGTGCCGCTGGCGATGGACGAAGACGGCGTTCGGCCCGACGCCGTGCAAAAGGCTCACCGCGAGGCCAGGCTGTCGGCGATCTACGTTCAGCCAGCCATCCAGAATCCGCTGGGCACGACGATGAGCGCCGCTCGCCGCGCCGACCTGCTGCGTGTCGTCGACAAGCTCGACATACCGGTCATCGAAGACAACGTTTACGGCTTTCTCGGCGACGAGCCGCCGCTGGCCGCACTCGCTCCGGATGCCTGCATCGTGATCGACAGCCTGTCCAAGCGGGTCACGCCAGGCCTGACCCTCGGCTTCATCGTGCCGCCGCCGCGGCTGCGCGAAAGCGTGATGGCGTCGGTACGCTCGGGGGGATGGACTGCTTCCGGGTTCGCGTTTGCAGCCGCGCAGCGATTGATGCGCGACGGCACCGTGGCCGAACTCGCGAGATTGAAACGCATCGACGCCAGCGCGCGTCAGGCGCTGGCGATCGAGCGCCTCGCGGGTTTCGATGTCCGGACCAACGGCAAGTGCTATCACCTGTGGCTGACGTTGCCGACGCACTGGCGTTCGCAAGCCCTCGTCGCAGCCGCGGCCCGGCGCGACATCGGGCTGACGCCGTCGACCACCTTCGCCGTGTCGTCCGGCCATGCGCCGAACGCAGTCCGGCTCGCGCTGGCCGCGCCGAGCATGGATCAGCTCGATGCCGGCCTGCGCACGCTGACCGCGATGCTGAACGGCCGGGAGGACGATTTCGACGCGACCGAGTAAGCAGCGCGCGGATGCGTCGGTATGCACCGCCTCCCTGATTCGGTATCCGGATCAATATCAAGCCGTCACCGCCGACCACCCGCCAGCGGCGCCACGCCGTCACTTCGTCACTTCGTCACTTCGTCAGCAGCTCGGCCTCCAGCTCGCGCAGCCGTTCCGGAAACCGGACGCGCAGCACCAGGAACCACCCGAGTCCGATCGCCAGCAGTACGACGAACACATAAGGCAGCCACGCATAGACGCCCGCCGGCACCGGATACACGCTGCCGGCCAGCGGAATCGCGAGCAGCACGACCGCCACGACGCTGATCACCACATGCCGCGCACGCAGCCGGCGCTGCCGGCGCAGATAAAGCGGCGCGCCGATCGCCACCAGCACGTACGCAAGCAGCCAGCCGTACGTCGCGATCGAACTGAGATAACCATACGAATCGAGCAGCGCGGTGCCGCGCGCAGTGAACACCAGCGCGGTCACCAGCGCCAGCACCGCGATCAGCGCCACCGCGACGTGCGGCGTCGCATTCCGCTCGTGCGCCTGGCCCGTCGACGCATGCAGCACGCCCTGCCGCCCGAACGCATAGACGATCCGCGCCGCCGCATTGATCGACGAGAAGAACGCCGCGAAGAAACTCAGCGCCACGCCCGCATCGATCAGCACGCCGACCCAGCCGGCCCCGAGCCGATGCGCGAGCACCGCGAGCGGGCCGTCGACCTGATCGAGCGGCGGCGTCTGCCCGTGGAACGCGCTCACCATCCCGTACGCGCCGATCACGAACAGGATCGCCGGCCCGACGACGCTGATCAGCACCGCGCGCGGAATCGCGCGGAACGGGTCACGCGCCTCCGCGCCGAGCACGGTCGCACTCTCGAACCCGGTGAAGCTGAAGAACGCGAGCACCATCCCGAGCTGCAACTGCGTCGGCTTCACGCCTTCCAGCGTCAGTTGCGCGCGATCGACCGGATGCCCGCCGAACGCGATCGTCCCGACCACGACGACGGCGATCAGCAGCAGCGTCGCGAGTTCGACGAACAGCGTGAAGCGCGTGGACAGCCGGATGTCGCGAAACGCGATGTACCACGCGGCGAACGCGGTGACGACCGTGAGCCCGAGCACCGCGCCGAGCGGCGTCGCGCTGCCGAGCAGCCCGGTCTCGCGGCCCAGCACCAGAAACGTGTTGATCGTCCCCTGCAGGATGCCCGCGGCGGCCACCGCATAGGCGATCAGCAGCGACCACCCGCAGATCGCGCCCCAGACCGGCCCGATGCCGGCCGACACGTACGCATACAGCGCGCCCGGCGACGCCGAATCGCGCGCGAACACCGAGATGCTCCACGACGCGAACAACAGCGCGACGATCGCGAACAGGTAGGCCAGCCACGTGCCGTTGCCGGCCGTCGCGAAGACGGCGGGGATCAGCACGCCGATCCCGCCCGACACGCCGACGAGGCCGATCGACTGCGCGATCAGCTCGGGCAGGCTCAGATAGTTGCGCCGAAGGCCGCCTGCCTGCGGCACGGTAGGGTGCGCAGGCAATGCCTGCGCGGTGCTTGCTGGATGACTCATCGATTTATCTCGTCAGGAATGAAGCAAGGCCGCGCAGGCCGCCTATACAGTGGTGCTAGCTGCCAATGAGGACAATGCGGCCACCGGGTTTCCTCGCCCATGTTTCGTCGCGGGAAATACGCCGGCACGATCCGGCTAATTCCAGGAATGGCGCGCGGGCTTCACGCCGTTGAGGTAGTAGTTGCCGATCGCGTGATACTTCCAGCGCACCGGGTCGTGCAGCGTATGCACGCGCGCGTTGCGCCAGTGGCGGTCGAAGTTGTATTTCGCGAGCGTCGACTTGCTGCCGCCGAGCTCGAACAGCTTGCTCGCCGCGAGCAGCGACACCTCGGTCGTCGCGATCTTCGCCTCGCCCACCGCGATCGCGGCCTGCGCCACCGTTTCCTCGCTCGGCTCGCGTTTCGCCGCATCGACGAAGCGCCCCGAGCGCGCGAGCAGCGCTTCGGCCGCATGCAAGCGGTACGCGATGTCGCCGATCTGCGCGACCGTCAGCGGATCCTCGCTCGCGCGTTCGACGCCGCTGTCGATCCACGGGCGCGCATGCTGCTGCACGAACGCGATCGTGTCCTGCAGCGCCGCGCGCGCAATGCCGAGGTCGATCGCGGCGGTCGTGATCTGCGCGAACGGGCCCGCGAAGGTCGGGCGGTCGTACGAACGCTGCGTGTGGAAGATTTCGAACGGGCTCACGCGCACGTTCTCGACGATCACCGTGCCGCTCGCGGTCGTGCGCTGCCCGAAGCCGCTCCAGTCGTCCACGACCGTCAACCCGGGCGCGCCCTGCCGCACGAACGCGAGCACGGCCTGGTCCGACTCGTCGAGCGCGAGCACCGGAATCCAGTGCGCGAACAGCGTGCCGGTCGAATAGAACTTGCGGCCGTTCAGCACGAACGCGTCGCCGTCGCGGCGCACACGCGTCTGGATATCGAGCACGTTCTTGCCGCCCGCTTCCGAGAACGCGTTCCCATAGCGGGTGCCCTTCAGCACGAGATCGAAGAAGAAGCGCTTCTGCGCGTCGCTGCCTTCGAGGCGGATGTCCTCGATCAGGCAATAGTGGTTCTGCGGGATCTGGCCGAGCGAGGGGTCGGCCTGCGAAACGATCGCGATCACTTCCGCGAGCGTCACGTTCGACACCTCCGCGCCGCCGTATTCGCGCGGCACGGTGATGCCCCACAGGCCGCTCGACGAGAACAGCTCGATCTCGTCGAACGGCAGCTTCCGCTCGCGGTCGCGCAACGCGGCGTGCTCGGCCAGTCGTGCCGCGACCTGGTGCGCGACGTCGAGTGCCTCGGCATCCGAGCCGATGACGGGAACGGGAGCGTGTGGGGTGCCCGCTTGCGGTTGCACGTTTGCTTCGATGATTTCCGTGGACATGTGATTTCCGGCAAAACTCATGAACCGGCCGGCGGTGCCGTAAAGCCTGCGCCAGCCTCCTATTTCGATATCCGAAACGTAAAACCTGGATGACCCGCTAGAGCGGCCGACGTCATCCGGTCGGTCGGCCTGCGCGCGGCATGCGTGAATGCGCGCCGCGCACCGGCCCCCGCATCACGCGGCAACCGCCTGCCGCTGCGCCTCGAGTTCGCGCACGAGCGGCAGCACGCGTTGGCCGAAGTACTCGACTTCCTCGATGAAATGCAGGAACCCCGCGAGCACGAGGTCGACACCGATCGCCTTCAGCGCGACGATGCGCTCGGCGATCTGCTGCGGCGTGCCGATCAGGTTCGTGCGGAAGCCGTCGTTGTACTGCACGAGATCCTCGAACGTCGACTTCGCCCAGTTGCCGTCGCCTTCGGGCGATGCCTTGCCGGCTTGCTTCACCGCGTCGCCGAACGCGTGCACGGCCTCGACGTGCGCGTGCCGGATGATGTCGTCGAGCACGGCCTTCGCCTCTTCCTCGGTATCGCGCGCGATCACGAACGCGTTGACGCCGATCCGCACGCGATGGTTGTTCGCCGCCGCCTTCGCGCGGATGTCGTCGATCTGCGCCTTCAGGTTCTCCGGCGTATTGCCGTTCGTGAAGTACCAGTCCGACACGCTCGCCGCGTTGTCGCGCGCCGCCCGCGAGCTGCCGCCCTGGAAGATCTCCGGATGCGGCTTCTGCACCGGCTTCGGGCTCAGCGTGTAGTCGTTGAAGCGGTAGAAATCGCCCTTGAACGTGAAGTTGTCCTGCGTCCAGATGCCCTTCAGCGCCTGGATGAATTCCTTCGAGCGCCGATAGCGTTCGTCGTGCTCGAGCCACGGCTCGCCGATCGCGGTGAATTCGCCCTTGAACCAGCCGCTCACGACGTTGATCGCGATGCGCCCGTTCGAGATGTGGTCGATCGTCGCGAGCTGCTTCGCGACCACGGCCGGATGCCACGGCCCCGGCAGGATCGCGGCGAGCACCTTGAGCTTCGTCGTCGCATGCAGCAGCGCCTGGCTGAACGACACCGACTCGTGCTGGTATTCGGCGCCGTAGCCGGCCGTGAAGCGGATCTGGCTCAGCGCGTAGTCGAAGCCGGCCGCCTCGGCCGTGCGCGCGAGCTGCTGGTTGTATTCGAGGCTCCAGTCGGTGCGCTGCTCGATCGTGCTGACGACGAGGCCGCCGCTGACGTTCGGCACCCAGTAGGCGAACTTGACGCCGTCGGCGGAAGAGTCGGGATGGCTCATGAGTGTGTCCTGGTCGGAAAAGAAAACGCAGGCGGCCTACGCGGCCGCGACGGAAAGCGCATGCGGGCGCAGTTGCGGCACCGCGCGATCGACGGCGAGCGCGATACGCGCGCGCAGCGCCGGGTTCGTGATCTGGTACTGGTCGAAATCGCTTTCGGACGCATACACGCCGATCGGCAGCGTGCGGGCCTGGAAGAAGCTGAACAGCGGGCGGAGCTGATGATCGATCACGAGCGCATGACGCTCGCTGCCGCCGGTGGCCGCGAGCAGCACGGGCACGTCGATCAGCGCTTCGTGATGCACGAGGTCGAACAGGTGCTTGAAGAGGCCCGTGTACGACGCGCGATACACGGGGCTCGCGACGACGAGCGCATCGGCCGTCTCGATCGCGCGGATCTGCGCGTCGAGGTCGGCCGGCACCTGCGCGCGCGTCAGCGCGCCGGCCAGCCGGCCACCGATCTCGCCGAGTTCGATCAGCCGTGTTTCGATCGGCAGCGCGGCGCCGAGCGCCGCGACGATCGCATCGGTCAGCGCCAGCGTGCGCGACGGCCGTTGCAGGCCGCCCGATATCGCGACCACGTTGATTGCATTGCTCATCGGTTGCATTCCCATTGTCGAGTCGGGTGCCGACGCACCCATCACGTCATGGGTCAGCAAGGAGCGTGCCATTTCGATGATCGAGCGGGAAACCGATCGTCTGCATGACGAAATGCATCGCGATCGACCGCCAGTCGCGGCGCCGCCGTTGTTCGCGCACGTCGATAAGCGTGCCAGCGATGGCGTCACAACCATATTCCACAGTGCGATGAACTCGAGGAAACAACGCTGCTGATCCGCTGCTGCGTGATCAGCAGTGCGATGTGCGGCAGGCAGGTATTTCCGCTTCGACACGGATTCCGGCAGGCGCACGACGTCCATCGGCACGCGTTGGCGCCCGCTTTTCCCGTTCACGCGCCGGCGCGACGCCTCCCACCGTTGCAGTAGCGCCGGCATGGCTGCCGCATCGTCGCGTTGCGTGCCGCCGATCGCCGTGCCGCGCGACCGTGCCGTGCGCGACTGCGTCCAGCGCAGCAATCCCGCATTGGTTATCAGAAATCGATGTTTCCCGCGTTGCGCGAAACGTTGAACACTCTGCTGATCACGCAGCACCCGGCCAGCAACGCCCGCCGCGGCCTGACCGATTTCGTGCAGCCACCCGACACATTCATCGCCATGACACCCATTTCCGTATCGCCGCGCGCGGAAGGCCTGCGCGTCGTCGTGCCGCCCCGCGACGAACCCGCTCCCCCTGACGCGCTGCAAATCGCCGAGCGCCTGGCGGCCGGCTTTGCACGCACCGCGGCCGAGCGCGACCTGCAGGGCGGCACGCCGAAGGCCGAGCGCGATCAGTTGCGCGACAGCGGCCTGCTCGCGCTGAGCATCCCCGCCGCCTACGGCGGCCTCGGCGCGAGCTGGCGCACGACGCTCGACGTCGTCCGCGTGCTCGCGGCCGCCGACAGTTCGCTCGCGCACGTGTTCGGTTTCCACCACTTGATGCTCGCAACGGTGCGGTTGTTCGGCGCGCCCGCGCAGTGGGAATCGTGGTTCGAACGCACCGCGCGCCAGCGGTGGTTCTGGGGCAATGCGCTGAATCCGCTCGACGCGCGCACGATCAGCCGCTCGCGCGGCGCATGGCATGAATTCAGCGGCCAGAAGAGTTTTTGCTCGGGGGCGCTCGATTCGCAGATGCTGATCGCGTCCGCGCACGATGCGCAGACGCGCGCATTCCTGATCGCGGCAGTGCCGACACAGCGCAGCGGCATCTCGATCGCCGACGACTGGAACAACATCGGCCAGCGCCAGACCGACAGCGGCACGGTCACGTTCGAGAAGGTGCGCGTCGAGGATCACGAACTGCTGACGGACCCCGGCCCGCTGTCGACGCCGTTCGCGTGCCTGCGCCCGCTCGTCGCGCAGCTCGTGCTGACGAACGTGTATCTCGGCATCGCCGAAGCCGCGTTCAACGACGCGCGCCACTACACGCTGCACGAGGCGCGGCCGTGGCCCGGCGCGCAGGTCGCGAGCACCGGCGACGATCCGTACATCCTCGGCCAGTACGGCGAATTCTGGGTCGGGCTCGAAGCCGCGCGCGTGCTCGCCGATCGCGCGGCGGACCGGCTCGACGCCGCATGGTCGCGCGATGCGGCGCTCACCCAGGCGGAGCGCGGCCAGGTCGCGCTCGCCACGGCCGCCGCGAAGGTGTCGGCCGCGCGCACCGGCCTCGATCTCTGCACGCGGATGTTCGACGTCGCCGGCGCCCGCGCGACGCACGGCGCGCTGCGGCTCGACCGACATTGGCGCAACCTGCGCACCCACACGCTCCACGACCCGCTCGCGTACAAGATTCGCGAGATCGGCGAATGGGCGCTCAAGCGAACCTATCCGACGCCGGGCTTCTACTCGTGAATCACACCCCTACCGATGCGTGGCCCGACGCCGCGCCCGTCCTCACGCTGCCCGACCGCCCCGCGCTCGCGACATCCATTCGTGCCCGCGCGCAGGTGTTCGTCGATCCGCGCTCGGTCGCGCTGCTCGACCGGATTCGTCTGGTCGCGCCGAGCGACGCGAACGTGCTGATCGTCGGCGAGACCGGCACCGGCAAGGAACTGATCGCGCGCCACGTGCATGGCCTCAGCCGCCGCAGCAGCGGGCCGTTCATCGCGGTGAACTGCGGCGCCTTCTCCGAGACGCTCGTCGAGAGCGAACTGTTCGGCCACGAGAAAGGCGCGTTTACCGGCGCGTTCAGCGCGAAGCCCGGCTGGTTCGAGGCCGCGAACGGCGGCACGCTGTTTCTCGACGAGATCGGCGACCTGCCGCTGTCGATGCAGGTCAAGCTGCTGCGCGTGCTGCAGGAGCGCGAGGTCGTGCGGCTCGGTTCGCGCACCGGCGTGCCGATCGACGTGCGCGTGGTTGCCGCGACCAACGTGGATCTGCAGCAGGCCGTCGCGAACGGGCAGTTTCGCGGCGACCTGTTCTACCGGCTCAACGTCGTGCAGCTCGCGGTGCCGACGCTGCGCGAACGCCCGGGCGACATCCTGCCGCTCGCACGCCACTTCTTCGACGACTACCGCAGCCGCCTCGGCTACGGGCCGCGCAGCATCGACCCGCGCGCCGAGCGCCGGCTCGAGGCACACAGCTGGCCGGGCAACATCCGCGAACTCGAGAACGTGATCCATCACGCGTTGCTCGTGAGTCGGAACGACTCGCTGCAGGAGGCCGATCTGCATATCGCGTCGCCGGGTGTGCCGACGGCCGCCTCGAGTACGTCGGCGCCGGAACCCGACCCGGCCACCGGCGCACAAGCCGCGCTCGAACGCGCGCTGCGCGACCTGTTCGACGAGGATCACGGCAATCTGTTCGAGCGCATCGAGGACACCGTGATGCGCGTCGCGTTCGAATTCAGCCACCGCAACCAGATCCAGGCCGCACGGCTGCTCGGCATCAGCCGCAACGTGCTGCGGGCGCGGTTGATTCGCGCGAAGGAAATTGCGGCGATGAAGTAGTCGCGTATGGGGGCGCACCGCTGCCTCGCTCCGGCGTGATCGCGCAGCGTTCTGTGCATCAACGTTCAAACCTGATGTATCGCGGCCCGAGCCGGAGCTTGAGCAGGCGATCGTACCGTAGCGGTAAACGATCAACTCAACGTCTTTGTCGTCCACAGGTGTCCACCTCCCCAATCGGTGGACACCCATGCTCGTTGGTCAGCGCGCCGTGACATCGACGTCGAGAATGGCCCCCTTACGGTCGCTCAACTTCAATTGCTATAGATCAGACCGCGAGCGGCGCCGTTGACGTAAATCCTGCCATACGTGTTCCAGTCGCCGGCCATCACGCCGGAGCCGCCGAATTGGTGGGCGTCATCGTTGAAGCGTGCCCACGTTGCACCCCCATCATCGGAATGGTAAATGCCCCAGACGCCGTTCGATGTGCCTTCCACATAGACCGCGGCCGAGTACGACGAACCGGTCGGTGCCCTGCCCAGGGCGATCACGGTGGCGCCCGGCGTACCATTGGTCGACGCAAAGACGCCGAGCTTCGTCCAGGTTGCCCCCGAGTCCACCGAGTGGTACACGGCCGTGCCGTCGGCCAGCCAGAGATCACCCTCCGCGTTCGGATTGACCACCATCGACGTCTCCCCCCATGCATTCCAGGCCAGGTTCGCGTTCACCGAGCCCTGGCTCAGCGCGAACGTGTGGCCGCCGTCGTTCGAGACGTAGATCTTGCCGCGCTGCCAGCTCCACGGTGCGCCGCCGGAGTCGTACGCATAGACCTTGTTCGGGTTCTTGCGGTCCGCGGCCAGGCGGTAGGCACGCGGGAAGCCGTTCCATGTGGCACCGAACGCCGGCAGGTTGGTCGCCGTCCAGCTGGCGCCATTGTTTGTCGTGTACGACGGCACCGAGTCCGGCGGTGCCCAGGTCACGTTGTTACGGGACGGGACGACCAGGTTGCCCACGTTGCTCTGGCTTGCCGCGGCGCCGGTGGGCAGCGACGCGAACGTCGCCCAGCTATTGCCGCCGTCGCCGGACCAGAAGCCCTTGGTCGCATGGCCGTTGGCGTTGTCGACGCCCGCGGCGGCGATGTACGTCGGATCGGACCATGACATGTCGGCCGAATTGCCGCTGCTCCACGTGTTCAACGGGCCTTTCGTCGGCCTCGTCGAGAGGTCCGTATTGATCCACGTGCCGATGTCGCCGGCGCTGTTGATGAAGTTGTACGACGCGCCGGGCGGCGCCGTGACGAGCGCGAGCGTCACGGTTTCCTCGAGGTTGTCGACCTTGGGGCGCCAGGTTGGCGTGGGCGACGAGGCGTTCATGGTTTCGCAAATGCCGCCGCCGTGGACGTGCATGACGTGATCGCGATTGGCAGGGTCGATGGCGACGCTCTCGACCCAGCCGGCGCAGCCACCCGAGGCAGTGCCGGTATGCGGCATGCCGGCCTCGATCTCGCGCCACGTGCTGCCACCGTCGTCGGATAACTGGATGGTCTTGCTGGTGTCGCTCCAGCCGGTCAGGCCCAGTGCGATGCGCGCGGACGCGCCCAGACCGGAGACGGACAGGCCGCCAAAGCCGTTGCTGTTGGAGCGGTTGAGCAGCGTCCAGTTGCTGTCGTTGCTTCCGCCGAACTTGTAGAGATAGCTCGGTCCGCCGATGCCCTGGCCGACGCCCGCGTTGAACACCACGTAGAAGTTGCCGTCGGACGTGCGCACGACGTGCGGGATGTAGTAGCCGGACACCGTCGGCGGGACAGGCACCGGCGTCCACGAGAAGCCGCCGTTGGTGGACTTGTACAGGGTCGACGTCAGGCCCGCCGCGTTGGCGTAATCCGGGGCGACGGTGGCCCACATGATCCAGGTCGGCTGGCCGCTGCCCTTGCCCGACGTATCGAAGATCACCTGTTCGACGCCGATCGGGGAACTGCCGCCGCTGATCGTGGTGGAGGACAGACCGGTGACCTGCGTCCAGGTGCGGCCCGAATCGGCACTCTTCCACAGGCCGGCCGTGCGCGATCCGTAGAACAGCGTCGACGGATTGTTGGGGTCGACCTGCAGGCGCTCGCCCGTGGCGCGGCCGTTGTCGTTGCCGCCCACCGGGAACGGCAGGTCGTAGTGCGTCCAGGTGTCGCCGCGGTTGCTCGAGATGTAGATGCGGCCGTTGTGACCCTGCGTCACGGTAATGCCGGTCACCATGTAGACGAGCTGATCGTTGTTCGGGTCGAGCGCGAGGCTTTCGACGCCGTGGAAATCGCCCTCGCCCGAGCCGAAACCGATGCCGTCGGTGATGGGCGTCCACGTCGAGTTGGTCGCGTTCCAGCGGTACGCGCCGCCAACGTCGGTACGTGCGTACAGCAGGCTCGCGTTGACGGGATGGTAGATCAGGCCGGTCACATAGCCGCCGCCACCCCACTTGACGCTGGTCCAGCTGGCCGCCGGCAGGTTGCTGCCGCTGCCATTTCCGCCGATCTGGCTACGATTGGCGCCCGCATGGGTCACACCTGTCGTGCTATCGGATCCGTCGCCACAGCCCCATAACGCACACGCGATCGCCGCAGCGGCAATCCATCGTTGAGAAAACACGGTCATCGGAAGTCCTTAAAGAAAGAGGTCCATCGCAAGGCCCGCCGTCGGGCCCTGCGTGATCAACTCGTCATGAGCGACGCAATCTGCGCAGCGTTGAGCGCACCGCGATAGAGGCGGAAATCGTCGATCAGGCCGTGGAACGTGGCGTCGGCACTGTATTGCGATTTGCCCAGCCAGTTCTGCGTGGTACTGCCCAAGCGGAACGGCGCCTGGAACATCGCCGTGTTGGTGCTGACGGGCGTGCCGTCCACGTAGATCGTGCCGGTCGAACCCGATAGCGTGACGGCCACATGCACCCATCGCTTGCTCGGCAGCTCGGTGGGGGCGTCGATGATCTGCTCCGGCGGGCCGTCACCGGGGCCGTTGGCTGTCATCGCGAAGCGCATGCCGGCCCAGCCGTTGCGCAACTGCGCGCGCGGCGTGAACATCATGTAGCGGTGGAAGCCCGTGCCGAAGTCGAACAGGCGTGCCCACGTTTGCGCGCCGTTCCAGAACACCCAGGAGGCGATGGTGAAGTCCGACACGTCGACCAGCAAATCGTCGGGCAACGCGACATACGCGCCCGAGCCGTTGAGCGAGACCGCGTTACCGCTGTGCCCCGCTGCCCACGTTGCGCCGTTGAGCGTGCCATTGCGCCTGTTGCCCGAGCTATCGGCGGCCGTGGTGCCGCTGCCTTCGTCAAACGTGAGGTGCGTGAGCAACTGCTGCGCCGTGATCACTTTCACTTCGTTGGAGGGCGCCGATTCACCCGCAATCGTTTGCGCTGTCACGACGTAAAAATACGTGCCGGCAGCGGCTGGCAGATCCGTATAGGTCAGCAGATCGGTGATCCCGCTCTGAATGGTTTTGTACGGCCCGCCGGCAATGGTGGCGCGCTTCACGTTGTAGCTGACGGCGTTGCTGCTGCCCCACCATGACAGCACCGCCTTGCCCGCGCTCGCGTAGCCGGTCAGGCCGGTCGGCGTGGCGGCGGGGGTGCCCGGGTCGAGCGTGCAAGTGAGCGTGCCGTAGCCAAGCTGATCGAAGCCGCCACTGTTGGGACCATAGTTGCCGCCGCCACCTTCCGGTGCCACCAGTTCGGCAGCGCGCTTGGTATAAGGCGCCGCCAGACCTTTGCGGTTGATGTAATGGTTGGCCACCAATGCCCAGCAGGGCCGCCCCAGCGCGTCGCCTCGCCCACCGGCGGCGAACTGCGTCTGGGTGACGCCGGCGCTGTTCTGGTACGTGACGAAAGGCACCGTGTAGAACGCGCCGCCGGCCTGCTTCAGGTTGGCCTTGGCCACGTATTCCGCGCCCGCCAGAAAGCGATTGTTGTCATAGCCGTACAGGTCGATGCCCTGATTCCACGCCATCTCGCAAATGGCGCCCGTCAATGCAATGCCGAGCGTGCTGTGGCCCTGGTCCCGGCCGGCTTCCTGCCATTGCCCGAGGTTGCCGGGGTGCAGGTAGTACACGGCTTGCCGGATGCAGCCGTTACTGCCGCCGGTCTTGAAATGGGTGACGGCCTCGTTGACGAGCCCGGCATCGTCGCACAGCACGCCGATGGCCAGGATGCACGCGATGTTGGCCAGGCCCCAGTTGGCCCAGTAGTGCGTGTCCATCGCGGTGTCGATACGGGTCAGGAAAGCGTGACTGACCGGGTAGAAGACATCGCGCATCATGGCCTGAAACGCGGCAAGCCCGGCCGGACTCCAGCCGCTGTAGCCGCGCATGATTTCGGCTGCGTTGGCGAACTCGTAGCCGTAGATGCCGGCGGCGAGCGCCACGTCGCTGCCGCCAAGCGTCGTCAGCTTCGCGGCCCACTGGTCCAGATACTCCACGGCTTTGTCGGCGTAGCGTGTGTCGTCCGACACCTTCCAGCGCAGCGCGTCGCCATAGGCGGCGGCGATATCGTTGTAGAGCGCGCCGTAGTTCTGACCATGCGTGGGATCATTGCCGCGATAGATGCCGACCTGCGGGTTCGGCTTATTCGTCAGGCGCGTGTGACCGTTGGCGACGAGCACGTTCCAGCTGTCGATCCACGGGGACGCGTGGGCGCCGACTTTAGCGCGCATGCGTTCGAAATCCGCGGCGGTATGCAGCAAGCCGGGATGCGTGAAGGCGCTGGTTTGGGCAGTGCCTGCCGACGTCGCGCCTGCATCGATACCGTCCGGAGCTGGAGCACCTCGGGACGCCTGACCGATGCCGTTCGCCGATGGTCGCTCACCGTCTGTCACCACGTCGCTTCCGTCGCCGCCACATCCGGCCAGAAGCGCTGCACCGAGCCCCATCACGAAATGGCGTCGTGCAATATTCTCGATGTCGCCGAGTGGGACGATTTCCTCGGATGGCATCGTCGATGCTCCGTTGTCTCGCATGTTGGGATCCCCAGTTATTTAGCTATGGTCGAAGCGAAAAAATGTACGAACCGTTCCGTATTCATCAGGAACGCGTAGCATTCTATCCAGTGCGACAGGGTGGTAATCAAGCGAAAAAAAACATATTCACTCATGACACGCATTTGTCACATCGGTGATGGAAGAACCGAGGGACACGCGAAGCGGCTGGGCGCCGCCATGGAACGGAACAAAGTCGAGCCTGGGCATGATCCGTTGTCCGTAGCGCGCTCACTGCGGAGCACGCCCCCTCGAATCCGACGCCCCACCTGCCGATAGAAGTGCGGCGTTGACGGCTGCGGCCGCCCGTGCACGCGCCGGATCAATCGTCCGACAGATGTCGGCCAACCGGATAGGGGACAAGGTCGGTCGTCTGGTCGGATTGCAGAAATCGGCAGCGCTGCGTGCCCGCACGGGCCACGTTACCGGGAATCCCGACAACGGCGAAACCACGGCGGCCTCCCAACGCTCTCCGCGCCCCCGCTCGGGTCAGTCGATGCGTCACCGGTTCGCTGCACGCGGCTGTCACGGAAGCGAGGTTGATATAGCGAGTCATGTGCCGTAGATCGCCGCGGCCGAACTGGCATCTCTTGCCTCGCCAGGAATGCGCCGCCCTCCGTGCATCAACGTCCGAACCTGATGTATCGTGGCGCGAAGCGTGCGCGTCGCTTCGCCCGTGCGGAAGGTCATCCATTCCATGACCGCCTGCCCCCGGCGACAGCGCCCGCACGATCCTGCGCAACACGAAAGGCCGTCCGGCGCCCGTGCGGGCCCGGCCAGGCCTCGTTCACCCGTCCGGAACCCGTCGCCATGAAAAAGCTTGTCAACCGCCCGTCCGATGTCGTGCGAGAAATGCTGGAAGGCATCGCACGGCAGTCGCCGCATGTCGCGATCCTCGGCGACGAGCACGTGCTCGTCCGCCAGCCGCTGCCCGAGCCCGCGCAGCGCCCCGTCGCCGTCCTCTCCGGCGGCGGCAGCGGCCACGAGCCCGCACACGGCGGCTATGTCGGCGAAGGGATGCTGAGCGCGGCCGTCTGCGGCGAAGTGTTCACGTCGCCGTCCACCGACGCCGTGCTCGCCGCGATCCGCGCGAGCGCCGGCCCGAACGGCGCGTTGCTGATCGTGAAGAACTACACCGGCGACCGGCTCAATTTCGGGCTTGCCGCCGAACTCGCGCGCGCCGAAGGCATTCCGGTCGAGACGGTCATCGTCGCCGACGACGTGTCGCTGCGCGGCCGCGTCGAGCGTGGCCAGCGGCGCGGGATCGCCGGCACCGTGCTGATCCACAAGCTCGCCGGCGCGGCCGCCGCGCGCGGGCTGCCGCTCGCCCGCGTCGCTGCGATCGCGCGCGACGCGGCGACCGAACTCGGCACGATGGGCGTCGCGCTCGACGGCTGCACGATCCCGGGCGCCGACAAGTCGGGCTTCAGCCTCGGCGATCACGAAATCGAACTCGGCCTCGGCATCCATGGCGAGAAAGGCGTCGAACGCCGCGCGCCGCTGCCGGCCGATGCGCTGGTCGACACGCTGCTGTCGAGCATCGTCGCCGATCTCGTGCTCGACCGCGGCGAACGCGTCGCGCTGTTCGTCAACGGCCTCGGCGCGACGCCGGACATGGAACTCGCGATCGTGCTGCGCGCCGCGCACGACAACCTGCACCGGCGCGGCATCGTCGTCGCACGCGCGTGGGCCGGCACGTTCCTGTCGGCGCTGAACATGCCCGGCTGCTCGATCTCGGTGCTGCGGCTGAACGACGAACGCGCGGTGCTGCTCGACGCGCCGACGCAGGCGCGCGCATGGCCGGGCGGCGGCGCGGTGAATACGCAGATCCGCGTGGCCTCGGCCGCCGTGCAGGAAGCGCCGTTGCCGCCGCTCGATGCGGCCGGCCGCGCGTGGGCCGCGCGCCTGCAACCGGCGCTGCACGCGGTCGCGCAGACGCTGATCGATCACGAGCAGACGCTGACCGACCTCGACGCGGCGGCCGGCGACGGCGATCTCGGCGCGAGCATGCTGCGCGCCGCGCAGGCGATCCTCGCGCTGCCGGAAGCCGCGTACGGCACGCCGGCCGGCGCACTCTCGGCGCTCGGCGCCGCGTTGCGCCGCGCGATCGCCGGCAGCTCCGGCCCGTTCTATGCGACGGCGCTGCTGCGCGCGTCGCGCCGGCTGGCCGATGTCGCCGAGCCGTCGGCGCGCGACTGGGCCGCGGCGTTCCGCGGCGCGGTGGATTCGATCAGCGAACTGGGCGGCGCGCACGCCGGCGACCGCACGATGCTCGATGCGCTGGTCCCGGCCGTCGCGGCATTCGAGCGGGCGCTCGACAACGATCGCGATCCCGCGGGTGCGTGGGCCGCGGCGGTCGAAGCCGCCGAGCACGGCGCGCAGGAAACCGCACGCATGACGCCGCGCGCCGGGCGCGCAAGCTATCTCGGCGAACGCGCGATCGGCACGCCGGACGGCGGCGCGGTGGCGGTGTCGTATTGGCTGCGTGCGTTGCAGGCGCACATCGGGTGATCGTGGGAGGCGCGACAGCAGCGTCGCGTCTTCAATGCATCGGCACGCAAGACACGATGTCGCGTCACGTGCCGATGCCGCGGATCGTCGCGATGCCGGGCATCGTCACCTCGGTCGACCTCCGCATCGAGCGTCCGCAATCCATCAGCGCGTCTTCGTCCGCCCGGGCAACCATGCCGCGCCGACCGCCGCTGCAGCGAAACTCGCGAGCCAGCACCAGTAGCCGATCGCGTCGAGATGCACGGGTTCGACGTTCCCTGCTTCGTCGACGGCAATCTGGTGCTGCGACAGGAAGCTCATCCCGAACAGCAGCGCCAGACCAGCCAGCACGACCGCCTGCGCGCGATGGCGCTTCACGGTCAGCAGCCAGGCGGCAAACACGAGCGGATTCGCGAGCCATGCATAGATGCCGGCGAGCACGCCCATCCAGCCCGTCAACAGCACCTGCCAGCCGTCGGCCCATGGATGCGGGGCCGGTGCGCCGGTGCGGAACGGCGCGGTGAACATGGCGACAAGATAAAGCGCGACGCTGATCGCGAGCAGCACGGTTGCGGCGCGACCCATCGACGGGCGAACGGGCGCGGTGGCGGGAGTCGAAGGTTTCATCGGCGGGACGGGCGTCCGGCGTCGCGGCGCGCCGCCGGACACACCCGATGCACGTCGCTCAGACGCCTTCGACCAGCACGGCGCGATAGCGCGCGCCCTTGAAGCGGTGCTGGGCGACGGCCTGGTATTCCGGGCCGTGATACCACGCGTGCGCGGCTTCCTTCGACGGGAACTCGACGATCACGACGCCTTCCGGGCCTTCGCCCTCGAGCGTTTCCTGCGGCCCGTAGGCCGCGAGCACCTTCACCGGATGCCCGGCGAGCGTCGCGCCGACCTTGCTCTGGTAGAGGTCGAATTCCTGCTGGTCCTGCATGCTTTCCCGTGTAAACACGATGTAGGTTGCCAAGATACGTGCTCCTGATGCGATGCGTGGAAGGGGGCCGGATGCGCGCGGTGCCGTTCGGAACACCGCACTGGCCGCACAAGCCGCAGCCGCACCCATAGCGGCGCGGGCAGTGTGCAGATTACAGGGGTTCTGCCAAACGCGCCGACCCTGCCCGCTCACGCTTTCGCATCGAACCGGTACAGCGCCGCCGGCGTATCGACCAGCACCTGCCGGCGCCCGGCCTCGTCCGGCAGCAACGTCTCCATGTACCGGTACGCGAGCGCATCGTCGACCGCGCCCTCGTACCCGACATGCGGCCAGTCGCTGCCCCACAGCAGCCGTTCGGCACCGAACGCTTCGCGCACCGCACGCATCGCGGTCAGGCCGGACGCCTGCCAGCGATCGGCACGGTCGTTCCGGTACGCGCCCGACACCTTGACCCACACGCGCCGGCTCGCCGCCGTCGTCAGCAGATAGCGGAAGCCCGGATCGTCGATCCCGAGCCGCGGGTCGGGCCGCCCGAAATGGTCGAGCGAGACATCGACGCCCGCGTCGAGCAGCGGCGGCATCAGCACCGGCAGGCGCGCGGCTTCCGCATGCAGCTCGACCTGCCAGCCGTACCGGCGCAGAAGCGGCAGCAACGCGCGCCACGCCGCGCCCGCGAAATCCGGATCGCGTTCGCCGATCAGGTTCAGCCGGATGCCGCGCACGCCGAGCGGCGTCCATGCGGCGACCTGCTCGGCATCGCGCGCGGGGTCGATCACGACGATGCCGCGCAAGCGCGCGGGCTGCGCGCGCAGCGCGGCGAGCAGATAGCGGTTGTCGGTGCCGAGAAAGCTCGGCTGGATCAGCACGCCGTTCGACATGTCGTGCCGATCGAGCATCGCGAGGTACTGGTCGAGCGACGCGTCGTACGCGATCGTGTAGCGATGGCCCGGCACGAGCGGCAGCGATTTCAGGAATATGTGCGCGTGGGTGTCGACGCCGGTGATCGTGCGCGTGCCGGTGATCGCACCGGCGCATCCGCCGAGCACCTCGGCCATCGCGAGTCCGACGAGTGCGCGATTGAACGAGCGCCTCGAAATCATGGGGGTCTCCTGTCTTGTTGGTTATTCTGCACGGCGGGCCATGCGGGCCGCGCCGGCTGCGTCGCGGCGTGTCAGCCTACATCGCACGCGCGACGATGAAAATCGGCACGAACGACAGCACCGTCGACAGCGCGACGACGAATGCCATCAGCCGGTGGTTGCCGCCGTACTGCGTGGACAGCACATACGAATTGCTCGCGCACGGCAGCACCGAATAGAGCAGGATCAGGTTCCCGGACAGCGGCGACACCGCGAACGCCTTCGTCGCGGTCAGCGCGAGCAGCGGAAACCCGACCAGCCGGATCGCGGTGGTCACGAGCCCCGCCCGCACGAGCGCCGCTTCCTTGCGCGGCAACGGCAGCCGCAGCGCGGCGCCGACGCAGATCAGGCTCAACGGCAACGCGGCGCCGCCGAGCACGTCGACGGTCTGGTCCAGCGCGGCGGGCAACCGCCAGCCGGTCAGGTTCAGCACGATCCCGAACGCGCTCGCGACGATCAGCGGATTCGCCGCCACCTTGCCGACGATCCCCACGAGCCCGCGGCCGCCGGCCTGGCCATGCTCGAACGACAGCAGCACGAGCGTGTTCGAGATCGCGACCATGTACGCGACGACCACCGCCGCGATCCCGTAATCCGCAGGGCTCAGCAACCCCGACGCGACCGACAGGAAGATGTAGCTGTTGAAGCGGATCGAGCCCTGGACGATCGACGTGAACGACGCATGCGGCACCGCGCACAGCCGGCAGCCGAGCACGACGGCGGCCAGCACCGCGAGCGTGAGGCCCGTCAGCAGCAGGATCGTCGACTTCGACGACGCATCGAGCGGCCCGGCCAGTCCGATCGAATGCACGAGGAACGCGGGAAACAGCACGTAATGGGTCAGTTTCTCGGCGGACGGCCAGAATGCCGCATCGACCAGCGCGATGCGACGCACCGCGACGCCGATACAGATCAGTGCGAAGGCGGGTGCGACGGCAACCCAGGCGAGTTCGGTATGCATGGCTGAACAGGTTCGGTGAAGGAGGAAACCAGTGAATCGGCGCGTTCGAGAAGCGGCGGCTCGGGCGCGGTCGTGTCCGGATCGGGGTCGAACGGCAACCCGACGGCGGCGAGCGCTTCATACGCGAGCGCCGGTGCGAAACGCACGCCGGAGCCCGACGCGCCCGCCACCGCGCAGCCGTTTCGGCCGATCGGTGTGACCCGGGGATTGCGGTCGGTCGTGTAGCCGTCCACCGCCACGCGCGCGGCGAGGTGCGCGTCGCGCAGGCCCGGAAAATGACGCGCGAGCAGCCCCTGTGCCAGTGCGCGCTCGTCGGCGCTCGGCGCGACGCGCGCGCCGGCGGCGCACCCCCATGCGTGCGACGTGATGCTCAGCAACCAGCCGCGCCGCGCGTGCACCGGCGCGAGAAACGCCTGTGCGTCCGGCAGGTAGACGACCGGCGAGTCCGGTGCCGGCGGCAATGCGCGCCCGTCGACATCGAATGCGACGATCTTCTTCGTGACGATGTCCGGTCGCGCTTCGCCGCGCGCGTCGTCGTCGGCTTCGCCATCGACGGCCGGCCACGGGCCGCTCGCGCGGACGAGCCGGTCGGCGTGCAGCGTCACGCCGTTGGCCACGAGGGTCCAGCCGCCGGCATGGCGCGTCACGTGTGTAACCGGCGCGTCGAAACGCGCGACGGCGCGCGCGCCCGTCAGGTAGTGCGCGACCAGCCGGGGCACGTCGACCAGCCATGCACGGCCGGCGCGCCAAAGACGCACGCCGTCGGGCAACGCGCCGAGCAGCGCGTCGCCGGCATCCGGCGTATCGGCCGGCACCGGCGTCGCGAACAGCGGGCCGCCTGCGTTGGATGCGGCCGCAACGAAGGCGAACGGCGCGTCGCGCACGCAGCGTCCGGCCCGCGCCCACGCGCCGTAATACGCGTTCGCGACCTGCGATCGCGCACGCCGTTCGCCGATGCCGCAAAACGGCGTGACGACGCCCGCCGACAGCGCCGTCGCGGTCTGCACGAACGGCCGCGCATCGAACACGGCGATGCGCAGCGCACCCGCATGCCGCGCCGCCACGTGCGCGATCGTCGCGCCCGTCACGCCCGCGCCGACGATCGCGAGATCAACCCGCATCGGCTTGCCACCAGACGGTGCTGATCACGAGCGGCGTCGCGCCGTCGTTCTGCACCTGGTGCGACCGGTGCGATTCGAAATACAGCACGTCGCCGGCGCACACGCGCACGGACTCGCCGTCGTAGGTCAGCCGGCCGCTGCCCTGCGCGATCATCCAGCATTCGCGCACCGCGTGAACATCCAGCCGCGACGTGCAATTCGGCTCGACCGTGAACAGGCCGCCGCGAAACGGAATCTCGCCGTCGCCGAGCCCGGCGAAATCGGCCTGGCGCAGCACGACGCCCGGCACATGCGACTCCGGCGGCAACGCGTCGACATGCGGAAACTTACGCGCGCTCATCGTGCACCTCCTCCCCGACCAGGCCCAGTTCCGCGAGAATCGCGTCGCGGTCGCGATCGAGCGCCGGTGCGGCCCGGCGGGTGGCCGGATCGGGGCAACCCGATATCTTGATCGGCGTCCCCACGAGCCGGTACGGGCCGACATCCGGATCGTCGACGTCGATCAGCATGTTGCGCGCGGCCGTCTGCGGATGGACGACCGCCTGGTCGACACGGTTGATCGGGCCGGCCGGCAGCCCCGCACGCGCGAACCGCTCGCACCAGTGCTCGACGTCGTGCGCCGCCAGCAGGTCGTTGAGCGTGCGTTCGAGCTCTGCCTCGTGATCCTTGCGCGCCTCGCCGCCCGCGAAGCGCGGGTCGGCCGCGAGCGCCGGCACGCCGAGCGCGTCGCACAGCAGCCGGAACAGCTTGTCGTTGCCGGCCGCGATGATGAGCGGGCCGTCCGCCGCGCGATAGACGCCGAACGGCGGCGCGATCGCCGGCCGATAACTGCCGACCGGCCCGGTGACTTCACCGGTCGCGAAATAGCGGCCGATGAAATACTCCATCAGCGCGAGCTGGCAGTCGAACATGCCGATGTCGACCTTCGAGCCCTGCCCGGTCCGGCCGCGCCGCACGAGCGCCATCAGCAGCCCGGTCGTCAGGAACAGGCCGGCCGCGAGGTCGCCGATCGACGGCCCGACCCGCACGGGCATGCGCCCGGGCTCGCCGGTCACGCTCATGATCCCGCCGAGCCCCTGGACGATCATGTCGTACGCACGGTGATCCCGAAACGGTCCCGTGTGGCCGAACCCCGATGCGCTACCGTAGATCAGGCGCGGAAAGCGCGCATGCAGCGTGTCCCAGTCGTAGCCGATGCGCGCCATCGTGCCGGGCCGGAAGTTCTCGGTGACGACGTCCGCCTTCTCGAGCAGTGCGTCGAGCACGCGGCGGTCGGCCGGGTCCTTCAGGTCGAGCGCGATGCTCTCCTTGCCGCGATTGAGCGATGCGAAGTAAGCCGACTTGCCGCCGTACCACGGGCCGTACGCGCGTGCATCGTCGCCGGTCGACGGGCGTTCGACCTTGATGACGCGCGCGCCGTGGTCGGCCAGCAGCATCGTGCAGAACGGGCCGGCCAGCACGCGCGTCAGGTCGACGATCACGAGCCCTTCGAGTGCGCCTTCCATCATGCGACCTCCCGCATGCCGGGCGGCAGCACCGCCGCCAGTTCCCCCGCCGTGACCGGATCGAAGCTCGCCAGCGGCGTGACGACCGGCGACGACAGCCGCGCGAAATCGCCCGCGTTCGGTTCGCCGCGCAACCCGAGCGCGCGCCACGCGGTCCGCGCGAGCGCCGGCATCAGCGGGTACGCAAGCAGCGCGAAGCCCTTCGTCCAGCCGTACAGGTCGCCGGCCGCACGCGCGCCGTCGAAGCGCGCACTCCAGCGTTCGACGATCCGGGCCAGCGCGGTCGGGTCGAACGTCGCGAAATCCATCGCGCGCTGCGCGTCGCGCCACGCCGCTTCTGCCGCCCGCGCCGCTTCGTCGGCCGGCGCGCGCGCCGTGAGCGGCCCGCCGATCGCCTCGGCCACATGCCGTTGCACGGTCGCATACGGCCCGTTCACGAACCGGCAGAACGCATCGCGATCGAAGTCGGTGCGCGCGTCGACCGGATTGGTCGACGCGACGAAGAAGCGCACCGCGTCGGACGGTACGCGCGTGCGGGCCGCGAGATCCTCGACCCAGATCGCCCAGCGCAGGCTCGTCGAGAACTTGCGCCCTTCCAGCGTATAGAAATGGTTGATCACGAAGCGGTCGAACGGCTTCGACACGCCGTCGGCCATCGCCATTGCCTGGATCCCGACCAGGTGCGACACGCAGTTGTCGATCCCGAATCCGTTCACGGTGATCACGTCCGAGTCGCGGTCGAACGGGTTCGCGCGCAGCCCGTGCTTGCGCGCATAGAGATCGCCGACGAAACGGATCGCGCCGAACAGCAGGCCATGGCCGAACAGCGTGCGCGGCTCGCCGTTCAGCGCGTACGGCAGCCCCCAGCCGGCATGGCTCGTCATGCGAAAGCGCGCGCCGTCGCGGTCGAGATGGCGGCGCGCGATGTCGACGAACACCGGTGCGGTTTCGGTGCCCGCCAGTTGCGCGACCAGCGCGGCGGGCTCCGCGATGTCGAAGAACAGGTTGTCCTGTTCGCGCATCGCCAGCGTCTCGCCCCAGCGCGCCGACGGTTCTTGCACGTCCTCCGGCTGGAAATGCGCGCCGCAGTCCTCGCAGAAGAATCCCGAGACGTCGCGCGCGCACTGCGGGCACCGGCCGAGCAGGAAACTGCCGGTCACGTAGCACGCGCGCGCGGCCGAATACGGCAGGCGTTCACGCACCGTCGACACGCACCGCTGCGCGACCAGCCGTGCGACGAGCCCGTCGTGCGCGGCGAGGTAGGCGTCGTGATGCGCATCGCCGAGCGGATCGACGAACAGGTCGACGTCGATGTTCATGTCGGCGAGATCGTCGACGATGCCCGCGCAGCTCTGCCGCGCGAGCGCCGCCGCGTCGACGCCGGCCTGCCCGGCGCGCAGCGGGATATAGGAATCGTACGGGTCGCTCGCGCACGCGATGCGCGCGCATTCGCCGCGGCTGCGCAGGTGGCGCGCGAGCATGTCGAGCCGCAGGTACGGGCCCGCGATATGACCCAGGTGCAGGCGCCCGTTCGGCGCCGGCATCGCCGGCACGAGCAGGTAGTGGCGCGGATCGCAGATCGTGTCGATCGCCATGATGGTCTCCGGTTCAGTCCAGCGTGACGGTCACGTCGGCCGCGAGCTCGCGCAGGAGCGCCACGATATCGCGGTCGAGTTCGCACTGCGCGATCAGGTACGCGATCTCGTACGCCTTGAACACGTCCTTCGGCAGCGCCATCTGCGCGCCCTTGCCGGCGACGACCTGCAGGAAACGCAGTTCGGGCCGGCGCCACAGTCGCTCGAAACCTTCGACGCGGGCAATGCGGCCAAGCCCGGGCGGCATCACGATGCGCTGGCCCGCGCGCGTCGACGCCGTGCCGAGCCGGTCGTCGAGCGGGCCGTCGATCGCGCCGCGCGCGAGATCGAGCACCGTGCGATAGGGCGAAAAGCCCGCGACGCTGTACGGGATCAGGTGCGAGTTGATGAACTCGCCGCCGAGTCGGCCGCCGATCTCGAGAATCTTCGGCCCGTCGCGCGTCACCATCACGTCCGCGTGGAACCCGCACCAGTCGATGCCGGTTGCCGCGACGCCCGCGCGCACCATGTCGCGAATGGCCGCCTGCGTGTCGGCCGGCAGCAGCGACGGCGTCACGTTCTCGTACTGGATCGGGATCGACCGGTCGAAGGTCTTGTCGATGATCGCGTTGATCGCGACGCGGCCGTGCGCGACGACGCCGGACACCGAGTGCTCGCTGCCCGTCAGCAGTTCCTCGAGCAGCGCATGATCGCCGTACAGGCTGAACATCTCGCCCTTCTCCGGCGAGTTGTATGCGCGAAATGCGCGATACACCTCGGCGGGGTCGTCGCGCACGTCGACCGGGAAAATGCCGCGGCTGCCGGAGTTGCCGGCCGGCTTCAGCAGCGCGGGCGCGCCGATCCGCTTCAGCGCGGCGGTGAACTCGGCTTCATTGCCGACCACCGCGTAGCGCGGGTTCGCGTTCGGCACCGCGTCCAGCACGCGGCGGGTCGCTGCCTTGTCGCGCACGTTGAGCGCGGCGTCCGGCGCCGTGCCGCGCAGCCCGAGCCGATGCGACAACCGGCTCGCGAGCACGACTTCGAGGTCCTTCCACGCGACGACGCCGGACAGCTCGACGCGACGTTCGCGCAGGTAGTCGAGAATGGTCCGCTCGGCAGCGTCGTAATCGCCGAGCCGGGTCGGAATGATGCCGGCGCAGCCGAACGAGCGGAACGCGTCCGGCGTCGGCGTCGCCACATACAGGTCGAGCCCGAGGCCGCGCGCCGCGTCGATTTCGGCGATCCGCTCGCCCGGAAGCGCGCGCGTGTCGAGATACAGCATGGCCGGTGCATGGGTCATGGCGGTGTGCTCCTGTCAGTTCACGAATTGTTGGGTGGCAGCGTGCGGCGCGTCGCCGTGCGGCCAGTCGACGAAGCCTGGCGGCGTGCCGACTTCGTAGATGGATGCGCCCGCGATCGCATTCGCGATCCGGCCGCTGCGCCACGCGGCGAGACTCAGGTTCGGGTCCGCGATACCGCGTGTCGTGCGCGCGGCGTTCTGGAAGAAAATCCGCGCGGCGCTCGGCCGGTTCCAGCGCACCGCATAGTCGTCGTCGAGCTCCGGCACGCCATTGCGCGTGTGCATCTCGAAGCGCAGCGATTCCAGCGCGCCCGGCATCTGGAATTCGCTCCCCGTCGCGAGCAGCACGACGTCGGCATGCAGCGGCGCGTGCACGCCGGTGCCGTCGTCGACGCTCAGCACGTAGCCGCCGTCCGCGCGATGCAGGTTGGCCATGTTGCGGCCGGGCATCAGCGCGCAATAGCCGGTGCGACCTTCGATGTGCGTGATCTCGTAGAGCCGCTGGTAGATCGCCGTCAGGAGCGGCAGCGTGACACCGTCGCTCGCGAGGCGCTGCGTGTCGAGCGCGTCGCGCTTGCGCTCCGGAGACAGCCGCGAGAAATGTTCGTTGTACTGCGGCACGAACCATTCGTTGACGAATGGCGAATCGTCCATCGGCAGGAAATTCTCGCGCCGGGTCAGCCATGCGACATGCGCGGGCGCCGCATCGCCCGTCAGACCGAGCAGGTGCAGCGCGAGTTCGGCGCCGCTCTGGCCGCCGCCGACGATCGCGACACGCCGGCCGGCGAGCGCCGGCCGCACGGTGCAGAACTGCGACGAATGCAGCACGTCGGTGCCCAGGTGCGGCCGTGCACACGCGGGAAGGGTCGGGCGCAGTCCGACGCCGACGACGAGGTTCGCGGTACGCACGACGCCGTGCGAGGTCGTGACGCGCAGCGCGCCCCCGTCCCGCACGACGCTTTCGACTTCGCAGTCGAACCGCAGGTTGTCGAGCGACGCGCAGACCCATTGCATGTACTGCTCGAACTCGCGGCGGCGCACGGTCGGAAAACGCGCGTTCGCGAACGAGTACAGGCGCTCCGTGCGTTGCAGGAACGCGATGAACGAGTAGCGGCTGCACGGATCCGCCAGCGTCACGAGGTCCTTCAGGAAGCTGGTCGTCAGCGACGAATCGGCGAGCATCAGCCCCGGATGCCAGCGGAACTCGGGCTTGCGCTCGACGAACAGCGAACGCAGGCCGTCCAGCGGCGCCAGCAGCGCCGCCAGGCTCAGGTTGAACGGGCCGACCCCGATCCCGAGCACGTCGACCTCCGCCCCGGTAAGGGCCCGCGGCTTGGCGCCATCGAGCGTCTGAATGTCGAAAGTGTTCATCGCGCCTCCCCGGCACCGGTGATCGAATCGTGAAGAACGGCGCTGCCGGCGTGGCCGAGCACGAGGCCGGCGAGCACCGCGCCGCCACGAACCGCCGTGGCGATCCCGCTGCCGCAATAGCCGCCGCACCAGCCCAGCCGCCCGGCCGTGCCGACATACGGCACACCGTGCGCCGTGAAGCCGAGCGGCGCGGACCACACACGCTCGACGCTCACGTGCCCGAGCGCCGGGAAATACGTCGCCAGCCGCGCGCGCAATGCGGCTTCGGCATCCGCAGGCGGGAGGTCCGGCGCAAGGCCGAGCCGGCTGCCGAACAGCAGTCGCCCGCGGTCGTCGAGCCGGAAGTAGTCCTTGTCGGCGGACAGCGTGCCGTACACGCGCGGCTGCCGCGAAATGCGGCGCTGCATCGCGTCGTCGAGCACGCAGGTCGCGAGCAGGTGCGTGCCGTACCGTTCGAGCGGCGGACGGACGTCGTCCGGCAGCAACGACCACGCGTCCTCCGCGCACACCAGCACGGTGCCGGCGGCGAGCGTCGCATCGTCGAGGTCGAGCGCGGCTGCCTCCGGCGCGAGCCGCAGCGCGTGCACGCGGGCGCCGCGCCGGATCCGCACGCCGAGCCGCGCGGCCCGCATCCGCATCGCATCGCGCAGCGCGCGTGGCCGGATCAGTGCGAAACGCAGGTTCAACAGCCCGGCGATCGCATGCGCCGCACCGGTTTCCTGCGCGACCGCCGGTGCATCGAGCCATGCGACGCGCGCGTCCGGTTGTGCCGCGTAGTGGTCGAACCGGCGCGCCAGCTGCGCCGCCGACGCGTCGTCGCACGCGAGCGTGATGTGGCCCGGATGCGCCCAGCCGCACGCGAGGCCGCGGCTGTCGACGAAGCGCGCCAGATACGCGATCGCCTGCGCCGCCTCGCGCTCGGCGGCCTGCGCCTGCGCGGCCGAACCCGGGCCGCGCGGCAATGCCGGCGCGACGCTCGCGACCGAACCGAAGTTGAATGCGCTCGGGACGTCGCCGGGCGGATCGCCATCGCAAACGTCGACCGTCGCGCCCTGCTCCGCCAGATGGATTGCGGCGGACAACCCCGTATAACCGCCGCCGACGATCGCGACGTCGGCGGTTCGTTTGCCGGGCGCCATCATGCGTGCTCCGGCTGGTGCTGGTGCGCGTCGACGAATGCGCGGTACGGCGCGTCGAAGAAGAACGCGGGATCGCCGTCCGGCGGTTCGAGCTGGTCGAGCCAGCAGGCCGTTGCCGAATACTTCGCGAGGAACGGCCTGCGCAGCCAGCGCGGATCGCGCGCCTGCAGGAAATTCAGCAGGAAGTAGCGCTGCCCGTGCAGGTCGAGCGTGCCGGCGACCTCGACCTTGCCGGGGCCCGCGCTCATCGACGGGCCGCGCGCGCTGCGCGCGAGCCCTGACACCGACGCGATCGCCGTGTTGTAGATGTCGAGCGCTCGCGCGAGCGGCAGCTCGAAATAGGCGCGCGGCCCGGTATCGCGCTCGACGAACATGTAGTACGGCACGATGCCGAGCCGCACCTGCCCGACCCAGTTGCGCCGCCACACGTCGGCGTCGTCGTTGATGTGACGCAGCACCGGCCCCTGCGAGCGGATCACGACGCCGATGCGGCGCAGGTTCGTCACGGCCTGCTCGGCGATCTCCGTCGACAGCTCGCGCCAGTGGTTCAGGTGTGCCATGACCGTCACGTTGCGCCCCGCGTCGACCAGCGTGCGCAGCAGCGCGAGCAGCTCGGGCGTATCCGGATCGCTGACGAAGCGGTACGGCCAGTAGGTCAGCGCCTTCGTGCCGATCCGGATGTTGCCGACATGCTCGAGCCCCGGCTCCAGCAGCGGCGTCAGGTATTCGCGCAAGCGTGCCGCGCTCATCACCATCGGGTCGCCGCCCGTCATCAGCAGGTCGGTCACTTCGCCGTGCGCGCGCAGGTAAGCGTGCAGCCGCGCCGCTTCGCTCGACGCGAATTTCAGCGTTGCATCGCCGACGAACTGCGGCCAGCGGAAGCAGAACGTGCAGTACGCGTGGCAGGTCTGCCCATGGCTCGGAAAGTACAGCACCGTCTGCGCGTACTTGTGCTGGATGCCCGGGCACGGTTCGCCGTCCAGTTCCGGCTCGTTGAGCCGCTGGTCCGCCGGATGCGGGTTCATCCGCGCGCGCAGGCGCCCGACCAGCGCGTCCAGTTCCGCGTGGCGTGCCGCGTCGCGCGACAGCACGGCCAGTCGCTCGAGGTCCTCGGGCGCGAGCATGTCGGGCTGCGGAAACGTCAGCCGGAACAGCGGATCGTCCGGCACACGGGTCCAGTCGATCAGCTGCTCGACCACATAGCGGTTGACCTTGAACGGCAGCACCCGCGCGACCAGCCCGATCTCCTCGCGCATCCGCGGCGGGAGCGCCGCGAGCTGCGGGATGTCGTCCAGCTTCGAGCGGTTGTACGCCTTGAACACCGGATGCACCGGTATCGACTGACGCGGCGGCGCGCCGCCCTGCACGCCATCGCGCGCGGATATCCGTTGGCCCTCGGATAGTTCGATCATTGACTCGACTCCATTTTTTTAGATGTACTAATGTATGTCGTGTGTCTTGCTGCTCGCCGCCGACGGCCAGGCAGCCCGTCGACGTCCTGCAGATACTAGAAGCAATTGCCGAAGCGAAGCATTACCGCCGTGTTATTTATCCATAAGCGTTTCGCATGCTGCTGCGCACCAATTCAGCGCGGCGCGGCGGCGCCCACCGCTGGCCGCGCAGCCCGCACACGCCTGGCAGGATGGGTCTCCGGCATCCGCCAGTACACGACCAGCGAGATCGCCGCGCACGCGGCGACGTACCAGAAGAACATCGTCTCGTTGCCGCTCGCCTTCAGCCGCAGCGCAACGAATTCGGTCGTGCCGCCGAGGATCGCCGTCGTCAGCGCATAAGGCAACCCGACCGCCAGCGCGCGGATCTGCGGCGGAAACAGCTCGGCCTTCACCAGCATGTGCACCGATGTGAACCCGCTCAGCACGACCAGCCCCGCGAAGACCAGCGCGAACGCGGCGAGCGGTTCGTGCGCGTGCCCGAGTGCGGTGAAGATCGGCACCGACAGCAGCGTGCCGCCGATTCCGAACCACAGCAGCACCGGCCGGCGGCCGACGCGGTCCGATACGAGACCGAACAGCGGCTGCAGCGGCATGTACAGCAGCAGCGCAAGCGTGCAGATCCAGGTCGCCGTTTCCTTGTGCAGCCCGACCGAGTTGACGAGGTACTTCTGCATGTAGACCGTGTACGTGTAGAACGCGACGGTGCCGCCGACCGTGATGCCGATCGCGAGCAGCAGCTCGCGCCAGTGTGCCGCGAGGTCGGCCGTCATGCGCGTCTTCGTCGCGCGCGCCCGGCTGGCGATGAACGCGTCGCTCTCCACGACGTTGCGGCGCATGTAGAGTGCGAACAGCGCGAGCACGCCGCCGACGAAGAACGGAATCCGCCAGCCCCAGCGTTCGAGGTCGTGCGTGCCGGCGAAGATCCGTTGCATCGCGAGCATCAGGCCGAGTGCGACGAGCTGTCCGGCGACCACGCTCACCTGCAGGAAGCCGACGTAGAAACCGCGCCGGTTCGGCGGTGCGATCTCGCTCAGGTAAGTCGCGCTGGTGCCGTATTCGCCGCCCATGCTGAGCCCCTGCAGCAGCCGCGCGGCGACGAGCAGCGCCGGCGCGAGCACACCGATCGTCGCGTAGCTGGGCGTGACGGCGATCAGCATCGATCCCGCGCACATCGCGAGCACCGATTTCGTCAGCGCGGCCTTGCGCCCGCGCCGGTCCGCATAGAGGCCGACGAGCCAGCTGCCCGCCGGCCGCGCGACATAGCCGACCGCCGCGATCGCCGCGGTGTTCATCAGCTGCACGGTCGGCCGGTCGGCCGGAAAGAACGCCGGCGCGAAGTAGATCGAGAAGATGCTGTACGCGAGAAAGTCGTACCACTCGATCAGGTTGCCGGCCAGGCCGCCGACGATCGAACCGATGCGCGGCGGCCCGCCTGCCGCCCCGGTGGGGGAAGTTGCCAAGGTTGTCTCCTGTTCGTTCTGGATCGGGCGGCCGGCTTGCGGCCGCCCGTGCCGCACGCGGGCGTTACGGCTGCCGTGCGGCCGCGTAGCGCGCGTCGAGCCCGTCGAAGCGCGCCTTGTCGACGAGCCGCTGCCGTTCGGCGAACGGCGCGACGAGCGCCGGATCCTCGTCGAGCCGGCCCGTGTCGCGCAGCGTCGTCAGGGCCGCCTGCATCCCGCGCACCGCGCCCTGCAGCGCGGCGTTCGCATACAGCACCACGCCATAGCCGAGGCGCGCCAGTTCGTCGCGCGAGCGGGTCGGCGTCTTGCCGCCGATCACGATGTTGATGAGCTGCGGCGTATCGAACAGTGCGGGCAACCGCTCGACGTCTTCCGGCGTGTCCATCGCCTCGATGAACAGCACGTCGGCGCCGGCCGCCGCGTAGCGGTGCGCGCGCTCGATCGCGTCGTCGATGCCGTGCACGGCCGCCGCATCGGTGCGGGCGACGATCAGCAGGTTCGGATCGACGCGCGCGTCGACGGCCGCCTTCAGCTTGCCGACCATTTCCGCGGCCGGGATCACTTCCTTGCCCGCGAAGTGGCCGCATTTCTTCGGCAATACCTGGTCCTCGAGCTGGATCGCGTCCGCGCCGCTGCGCTCGAGCGTGCGCACCGTATGCAGCACGTTCAGCGCGTTGCCGAAACCCGTATCGGCATCGACCATCAGCGGCAGGTCGACGGCGTCGCGCACGCGTGCGGTGTGCTCGGCCAGCTCGCCGAGCCCGACGAAGCCGAGATCCGGCAGGCCGAGCGACATGTTGGTGACACCCGCGCCGCTCAGGTACAGCGCGTCGAAGCCGAGATCGGCGGCGATCCGCGCGCTCAGCGCGTTGAACGTGCCGGCAACGAGCAATCCCTCGCGGGCGGCGATGCTGCGCCGGAACGCGGCGCGACGAAGGGCGGTGTGATCGGTCATGCAGGGCCTCATTGGTCGAAACGGAACAGGGTAAGCGGCGTATCGCGCAGCACGCGCGTGCGCTCGCCGGGGTCGGGCAGCCAGCGTTCGAGCGCCGCGCAGGTCGCGCCGAAATCGACACGCTCGCGATGCTGCGTATGCGGCCAGTCGCTGCCCCACACGAGCCGCTCCGCCGTGAACGCGGCGCGCAGCGCCTGCGCGGCGCCGAGCGCCGCGTCGGTGCCGTCGCCGGCCAGGCTGTTGCGATAGGCGGCCGACAGCTTGACCCACACGCGCCCGGTGTCGGCGAGCGACAGCAGGTGGCGGAAGCCGGGATCGCGCTCGCCGAGCGTCGGCGACGGGCGGCCGAAATGGTCGATCACGAGCGTGCACGACTGCGCGAGCAGGCTCGCGGCGATCGCATCCAGGTCGGCCGCATCGCGATGGATCTCGACATGCCAGCCGAGCGCATTGACGCGCGCGAACAGCGCGCGCCATGCCCGCGTACCGAAGTCCGGAATCGGCAGGCCGACCAGGTTGAGCCGCATGCCCACGACGCCCGCGCGGTCCAGCGCGGCGAGCGCGTCGTCGTCGATCCCCGGATCCACGACCGCGACGCCGCGAAAGCGGCTCGGGTAGCGCCGCAGCACGTCGACGAAGAACGCGTTGTCGGTGCCGAGAAAGCTCGGCTGCACCAGCACTGCATGCGTGATGTCATGCGCGGCGAGATGCGCGACGTACGCGTCCAGCGACGCGTCGTAATCGGGCGCATGGCGCACGACCGGCGCGAGCGGCAGACCGCGCGCAAACACGTGCGCATGCGCGTCGATCGCCGCGACGGCGGCCGCCGATGCGTACCACGCGGTGACATTCGGCACCGATGAAACCGGCTCAACCGGCGGATTCACTGCTCGATCCATGACGACTGCCTGCAAGATGTACCCGGCCCGCATCGCGGGTGACGGGCGACGGAATGAACGAAGGACGAAAACTACAGCGAGGCGCGGGCCTGCACGTCGCCGTCGGCGCCGGGCCCGGCCACCGCGTCGGGCAACCGGCGCCCGCGCGTTTCCGGCAGGAACCACACCGCAATCACGACCAGCCCGTATGCGATGCCCGCATCGATGCCGAGCGCCGTGCCGAGCGGCATCGATGCGCCCATGTGCCCGACCAGCACCGGGAAGCCGGCCGATGCGATGCGGCCGAAGTTGTAGCAGAAGCCGACGCCGCGCCCGCGCACGTTCTGCGGATACAGCTCGTTGAACAGCGTGCCGAGCGTCGCCGGAATGCCGGCCGAGAACAGGCCGAGCGGGAACCCGAGCAGCAGCATCGCGATGTCGTTCAGCGGCAGGAATACGTACAGGTTCACCGTCACCGCGCAACACGCGGCGAACAGCATCACGTTGCGGCGCCGGCCGATCCGGTCCTGCAGATAGGCGCTGACGAAGCAGCCGCAGACGAACGCGACGATCACGACCGCGAGATACGCCCCCGTGCCGAGCACCGACAGGTGCCGCTCGGTCTTCAGGTAGGTCGGCAGCCAGATCGTGATCGCGTGATAGCCGCCGTGCGCGCCGACGCCGATCAGGCCGCCGACGATCGTCGCGCGCAGCACCGAACGGTCGAAGATGCCCACCGTCGGCGCATCGTCCGCGTGCACCCGCGCGGGGTGCGCGCGCGGCGGCTCGGAAATCGCACGGCGGATATACAGCACCAGCAGCGCGGGTAGCGCGCCGATCGCAAACAGCACGCGCCACGCCCATTCGGCCGGCAGCCACGCGAACACGATCATGTACAGCAGCACCGCCGCGCCCCAGCCGAATCCCCACGCGCTCTGCACGACGCCCATCGCCTTGCCGCGATGGCGTGCGCCGACCGTCTCGGCGAGCAGCACCGCGCCCGCCGTCCATTCGCCGCCGAAACCGAGGCCCTGCAGCGCCTTCAGCACAAGCAACTGCTCGAAGTTCTGCGCGAACGCGCTCAGGAACGTGAATGCGGAGAACCAGCACACGGTGATCTGCAGCGCGCGCACGCGCCCGTAGCGATCCGCGATCACGCCGGCCAGCAGGCCGCCCAGCGCGCCCGACACGAGCGTCGCGCCGCCGATCAGGCCGGCCTGCCCCTTGCCGATGCTCCAGGTCGCGAGCAGCGCCGGAATCACGAGGCTGAACATCTGGGTATCGAGGCCGTCGAGCGCCCAGCCGGCAAAGCAGCCGCGCAACGTGCGCCGTTCGGTCGTCGATAGTTCGCGCGTCCAGTTCAACGGAGGTCTCCTCGTGTCGTCGCCGTGCGCCGCGTCGTCGCGCCGCTTACCGGAGGCGCCGCCTGTCTCGGCGACGCTTGATGTGCATCCTATGAATCATTTGGATAATTCGCTACTATGTTTCGAATAATTATTCATAACACATGCTTATGGAAATCAGGCACGTTCGCTACTTCCTCGCGATCGCGGATGCCGGCAGCTTCACACGCGCGGCCAGCGAACTCGGCATTGCGCAGCCGGCGCTCAGCCAGGCGCTGAACCGGATGGAGAAGGAGCTGGGGGTCAGGCTGTTCGACCGGTCACGGCGCGGCGCGGCGCTCACGCCGGCCGGGCTCGCGATGGTCGACGACCTGCGCCTGAGCGTCGCGCGGCTCGACGCGGCCGCGCACCGGGCAGGCGAGATCGGCGCGCAGCGCGCCGGGCGCCTGACGATCGGCTTCGTCAGCGCCGCGCTGTTCGACACGCTGCCGCGCGCGATCCGCGCGTTGCGCGAGAGCGCGCCCGACGTAGAGCTCGTGATGAGCGAGATGAGCAATGCCGAGCAGGCGATCGCGCTCGAGCGCGGCGAGATCGATATCGGGCTGCTGCATACGCCGGTCGCGGTCAACGGCAGGATGCGCGAGAAGCTGATCCGGCGCGATCCGCTCGTCGCGGTGCTGCCGAAGGATTTCCCGCGCCAGCCGGGCGGCGCCGTCACGCTGGCCGAGCTTGCCGCGGCCGGCCTCGTGTGGTTTCCGCACGATCAGCTGCCACTGATCCGCGCCGGCATCCTCAGCGCGTTCCGCCAGGCCGGCCATGCGGTGGACATCGTGCTCGACGTCAACCGCACGCTGACCGTGGTCGCGTGCGTCGCCGCCGGATGCGGCGTATCGCTGCTGCCGCGCTCGATCCATGCGTTCGCCTTCGACGGCGTTGTATACAGCCCGATCCGCGACGGCGCCGCACTGCCGAATTTCGAACTGAGCGCGATCTGGCCGGCCCGGTCGCGCCCGACGCTCGCGGACCGCTTCGCCGCGCTGTTGCCGTCGGCCGACACGCGCGCCTGAGCGGCATGCGGCCGGGCGTGACGCGGCAAGCGTTCCGGCAACCGCCCGGGATGACACAGGCGCGCCGACGAACCGCACGGCCTTCCTCGGCACGAATCCGATCGGCTCCCGTTCGTCATGCCGTTCGTCATGCCGTTCGTCAACCCCGTTCGACGACGCACCGCGCCCTGTATGCCCCGCGCTCGCCTGTCGCGTTACGCCAGGGTCGCCGTGGCCTGCATCGTCAGCCAGCCGTCGCGATCCTTCGCCCACAGCTCGATCGTCCGGCCATCATCCGACGGCTTGCCGCATAGCGTGAACGGCTCCCCGTCGAACGTCGGGCGCACCGCGCGGAACGCGAAGCTGGCGAGCGTCGCGTCGGGCCGTTCGCGATGCACGAGATCGACGAGCAGCGTCGCGATCAGCGGGCCATGCACGACGAGCCCCGGATAGCCCTCCTCCTGCGTCACGTAGCTGCGGTCGTAGTGGATGCGGTGACCGTTGAAGGTCAGCGCCGAATAGCGGAACAGCATCACCGCGTCGGCCGTGACCGTGCGCGACCACGTCTCGCCTGCCGGCGCCGCGACCGGCTTCGACGCCGGCGCGCCCGGCTGCGGCGCATCGCGATAGACGATGTCGTGCTCCTCCTCGACACACAGCTCACCGTCACACTCGACCCGGTGCTGCACCGTCACGAAGACGAGCCGGCCGCTGCGGCCCGTCTTGTCCTCGAGGTTCTCGATCGTCGATTCGCGCGTCGCGCGCCGCCCCGTGCGCAGCGGCGCATGGAAAGTCAGGCGGCCGCCGGCCCACATGCGGCGCGGCAGCGGCACGGGCGGCAGGAAGCCGCCGCGCTTCGGATGGCCATCGGGGCCAACTTCAGCCAGTGGCGCGACGGTCAGGAAATAGAGCCAGTGCCACATCGGCGGCACGACGTCGCCGGGTGACGGGCGGTCGAGCGTGGCGGCCAGCGCGTTCAGCGGAAACGCGGTGATGTCGTCGCCGAGCGTTTCGGTCTTGCCCAGCCACGCGTCGAGCGACGTCGGGGCGGGCGGCTGCGAGGATGAAGGGGACACGTGCGGAATCTCCAGGTGGCTTGCAACGGCCTCAATATGCATGCCGCGCGCCGTTTCGCGAAGCCGGATTTGCCGAACCCCGGCTTCGAACCTGCCTGACCCGCGAGCGGCCCTGCAGGACGACTTTCATCTGACCATTCGATCGCAGCCGCCAAACGCACCACCCGTGCCGGCAAAACCTTACAGCTTGACCATCCCCGGCACGCCGCCTAAATTGCATCAGATGGGCCTGCCGCGCCGCGTGTGACGTGTCATCCGGGTGACAAAAACGATAGTTTGCTATCGAATTAATTTGCCCCTATCATCTCGCCCATGACCAATCTGCACGACCTCCGCCTCGCCGTCAGCAGCCTTCTCGTGCTGTCCGCGCGCAAGTGGCGCCGCACCAGTGACGGCGTGCTGACTACGTACAACGTGTCCGAGGCGTGCGCGACGCCGCTGCTGATCGCCGGGCGCCTCGGCGAAGGCGTGCGCCAGGGCACGCTCGCCGAATACGTCGGCATCGAAGGGCCATCGCTCGTGCGCCTGCTCGACCAGCTGTGCGCGGCCGGCCTCGCGCGCCGCGACGAGGATCCGCACGACCGTCGCGCGAAAACGATCTCGCTGACGGCCGCCGGCCGCGCGGTCACCGCGAAGATGGAGGAAGACCTTCGCGTGCTGCGCGCGCAGGTGCTCAAGGGTGTCACGCGCGCCGATCTCGAAGCGACGCTGCGCGTGCTCGACGCCTTCAATGCGTCCGAGCCGCACACGCCCGCCGCGCGCGCCTCCCACACCGGTGACGCCACGTCATGACCTACCCGAGCCTTCGCGACTGGCTGTTCTCGGGCAAGACGTTCGCCGCGTCGATGCTGGCGCTGTATCTCGGCCTGTATTTCCAGTTGCCGCGCCCGTACTGGGCGATGGCGAGCGTCTACATCGTGTCGAACCCGTTCGTCGGCGCGACGCGCTCGAAGGCGCTGTATCGCGCGCTCGGCACGGCGCTCGGCGCGGCCGCCGCGATCTTCTTCGTGCCGCCGTTCGTCGAGACGCCGCTGCTGTTCGCGATCATCGTCGCCACCTGGTGCGGCACGCTGCTCTACCTCGCGATCTCCGATCGCACCGCGCGCAGCTACGTGTTCATGCTCGCCGGCTACACGATGCCGCTGGTCGCGCTGCCGACCGTGACCGATCCGTCCACCGTGTTCGACGTCGCGATCGCACGTACCGAGGAGATCGTGCTCGGCATCGTGTGCGCGAGCGTGGTGGGCAGCGCGATCTTCCCGAACCGGCTCGCGCCGACGCTGATCGAGCGCACCGACGCGTGGTTCAAGGATGCCGCGTTCTACGGCCGCGAGACGCTGTCCGGGCACATCGCCGGCAAGGCGCTGTCCGCATGCCGGCAACGCCTCGCGGCGACCATCACGGGCCTCGAATTCCTGCTGAGCCAGCTGAGCTACGACCATGCGCACCCGCGCGTCCTCGCGCGCGCGCAGGCGCTCGCGGGCCGGATGCAGCTGTTCCTGCCGCTGATGTCGTCGCTCGCCGATCCGTTGATCGCGCTGATGCGCGACCTGCATATCCGGCCGGCCGGGCTCGACGAGTTGCTTGCCGATGCCGCGACATGGTTCGACGCGCCGCTGCCGGCCGTCCGGGCCGGCGCCAACGGCGACATGACCGACGACCCGGTCGCGCAACGCCTGCGCGAACGCATCGCCGCGCTGCAGCCGGCCGACGACGCGCTCGCGAGCTGGGACGGCGCGCTGCTGTCGAACGCGCTGTGGCGGCTGCGCCAGGTCATCGACATCTGGCAGGACTGCCGCTCGCTGCGCGCGCTGATCGGCAACGAAGCGGGCGTCTGGCAGCCGCGCTACCGGCACTGGCGGCTTGGCGGCACCGAGCGCTTCTTCGATCGCGGGATGATGCTGTTCTCGACGCTGACCGTGGTCGCCGCGATCGTGTTCGCGAGCTGGCTGTGGATCGCGTCCGGCTGGCACGACGGCGCCGCCGCCGTCACGCTCGTGGCCGTGTCGTGCAGCTTCTTCGCCGCGCTCGACGAGCCCGCGCCGCTGGTGTTCAAGTTCTTCCTCGCGACGACCGCGAGCGTCGTGTTCGCGGGCCTGTACCTGTTCGTCGTGCTGCCGCACGTGCACGATTTCGCGATGCTCGTCGTGATGTTCGCGGGCCCGTTCATCCTGATCGGCACGCTGCTGCCGCGCCCGCAGTTCAACATGGTGACGATGCTCGTCGCCGTGAACACGGCCACCTTCATCAGCATCCAGGGTGCGTACGACGCCGATTTCTTCGTGTTCCTGAACAGCAACCTCGCGGGTGTCGCCGGGTTGTTGTTCGCCTATGTATGGACCCGTGCGACGCGGCCGTTCGGTGCGGAACTCGCGGTGCGGCGCCTGCTGCGCTCGGGCTGGGAAGATGTCGCGCGTTCCGCGTCGACGCAGCCGCTCGACGACCAGCGCAACCACGCATCGCGGATGCTCGACCGCGTCACGCATCTGCTGCCGCGCCTCGGCGCGTCCGACGATCATCGCCACCCGTCGATCGAGAGCTTCCGCGACCTGCGCATCGCGCTCAATGCGCTCGACCTGCGCCGCTCGCGCCGCCGGCTGTCGGGCGACGTGCCCGACGCGATCGATCGCGTGCTGGCCGGCGTCACCGACCACTACGAACGCTGCGCCGCCGCGAACGCGCGCCAGCCGGCACCGCCCGCGCTGCTTGCAACGATCGACGATGCGCTGCGCCGCGTCGCGGGCCGCAACCTGCCGGGCGCCGCGCCGGCCGACGACGGCACGGCGCCCACCGCGCCCGCCGCACCGGCCACGCCCGCCACGCATCGCCGGCTGCGCGACACGCTGCACGCGCTCGTCGGCCTGCGCCTGTCGCTGTATCCGGCCGCGGCCGGGCAGGCGCCGCAGGCGCCGGACGGAGCACGCGCATGATCCCGCTTTCCCATCCGTCCTTCCGACCGCGACCATGATCGGCGAAATCGACATCTTCGGCGTATTCGTGCCGGCCCCGCTCGTGCTGATGCTGATCGCCTACCTGATCAACATCGTCGTGCGCGCCGTGCTCGAGCGCGTCGGCTTCTACCGCCTCGTCTGGCACCGTTCGATCTTCGACCTCGGCATCTACGTGTTCGTGTTTGCCGCCGTCGTGATCGTGTCCCACCATCTCGTGGCTACCTAACGTGAAAAAAACCTGGCTCTCGGCAGGGCAAATCCTGCTCACCCTGATCGTCGTCGTCGTGGCGGCCATCGTGCTGTGGCGCATCGTCAACTACTACATGTTCTCGCCGTGGACCCGCGACGGTCACGTGCGCGCCGACGTGATCCAGGTCGCGCCGGACGTGGCGGGCCTCATCACGTCGGTGCAGGTCGCCGACAACCAGGAGGTCAAGCGCGGCCAGGTGCTGTTCGTGATCGACCAGGCGCGCTACGCGCTCGCGGAACGGCTCGCCGAAGCCACGCTCGCGCAGCGCCGCGCGACGCTCGCGCAGGCGAAGCGCGAGTACGCCCGCAACCTGCAGCTCGGCAACCTGGTCGCGAGCGAGCAGGTCGAGGAAAGCCGCACGCGCGTCGAACAGGGCGAAGCGGCCGTCGCCGATGCGCAGGTGTCGCTCGACACCGCGAAGCTGAACCTGCAGCGCACGACGATCGTCAGTCCCGTGGACGGCTACCTGAACGACCGCGCGCCGCGCGTCGGCGAATACGTGCCGGCCGGCCGCGCGGTGCTGTCGGTCGTCGACCGCAATTCGTTCCGCGTCGACGGCTACTTCGAGGAAACCAAGCTGCGCGGCATCCACATCGGCCAACAGGTCGACATCATCGTGATGGGCGAGCCGCGTGCGCTGCGCGGCCACGTGCAGAGCATCGTCGCCGCGATCGAGGATCGCGACCGCACGCAGGGCGCGAACCTGCTGCCGAACGTGAACCCCGCATTCAGCTGGGTGCGGCTCGCGCAGCGCGTGCCGGTGCGCGTCGTGCTCGACGAGGTACCCGACGATTTCCGGATGATCGCGGGCCGTACCGCGACCGTCTCGATGCGCGAAGCCGACACGCGCCGCAACGACCAAACGAAGCCGGCGGCCGGCGCGTCGGCGGTCGCCGCACCGGTATCGACGGCTTCCGGCACGGCCGCCAGCGCGACAGGAGCATCGCAATGAAGCGGCACGGTCTGCGCCTCGCCGCGACGCTCGCGCCGCTTGCGCTCGCACTCGGCGCGTGCAAGTCCGTCGGCCCCGATTACACGCTGCCGCAGCAGGCGTACGTGAATGCGCCGCTCGCGAACCATGCGCTCGACGATGCGAACCGCACGCTCGTGTCGCGCGACGCCGTGCCCGGCAACTGGTGGCAGCTCTACGACGACCCCGTGCTCAACGCGCTCGTGCGCGATGCACTGAAGTCGAACACCGACCTGCGCGTCGCCGCGGCCAACCTCGCGCGTTCGCGCGCGGCGCTGGAAGTCGCAAGCCAGCAGGGTGGCTTCTCGGGCGGCGCGGAAGCCGCCGTGCAGCGCGCCCAGGAGTCGGCCGAGCAATACCTGCTCGAGAACAAGCTGCCGATCGTCAACGAAGGCGCGGTCGGCATCAACGTGTCGTACGAGATCGACCTGTTCGGCAAGCTGCGGCGCGGCGTCGAAGCCGCGCGCGCGGACAGCGAAGCCGTCAGGGCCGCCGGCGACCTGGCGCGCATCACGGTCGTCGCCGACGTCGTGCGTGCGTACGTCGAATCGTGCTCGGCCGGCGACGAGCTGGCTGTCGCGAAGCAGTCGCTCGCGCTGCAGAAGCAGCGCGTCGCGCTATCGCAGCGGCTGCGCGATGCCGGGCGCGGCAACCAGACCGACGTGACGCGCGGCGTGACGCAGGTGCGCACCCTCGCCGCCGATATCCCGCGCTTCGAAGGCCGCCGCAAGGTCGCGCAATACCAGCTCGCCGCGCTGCTCGCGCGTTCGCCGGCCGACCTGCCGAAGGCCGTTGCCGAATGCGAGCGCCTGCCGAAGCTGCGCCAGCCGATTCCGATCGGCGACGGCGCCGCGCTGCTGCGCCGCCGCCCAGACGTGCGCGCAGCCGAGCGGCAACTCGCGGCCGCGACCGCGCGGATCGGCGTGGCGACCGCCGCGCTGTACCCGTCGATCAGCATCGGCGCGTCGGCCGGCTCGGTCGGTGTCGCCGCCGACCTGTTCTCGTCCACGACGAATCGCTGGTCGTTCGGCCCGCTGATCAGCTGGTCGTTCCCGGTCAACGGCCAGCGTGCCCGCGTACGCGAGGCCGAAGCCGCGACGGGTGGCGCGCTCGCGCACTTCGACGGCGTCGTGCTGAACGCGCTGCGCGAAACGCAGTCGAGCCTCGCAACCTATGCGGCCGACGTGCAGCGCATGGAAGCGCTGCGTACTGCGTATGAATCGGCACGCAATTCCGCCGACGAAACGCATCGCCTCTATCTGGCCGGCCGCGAGTCGTTTATCTCCGATCTCGACGCGACGCGTACGCTGACGAGCGCGCAGGCGCAGGTGGCAGCCGCCGAAGGCCAGGTCGCGACCGACCAGGTGCGGCTCTTCCTCGCGCTTGGCGGGGGGTGGGAATCCGACGGTACGACGGCCGCACCGGACGTCCGCCCCGACGCCACGCGCACCGCCGCGACACCCGCGACCAGCGAGTAATCACGGCAGCGCAGTCATCTTCAGGACATCACGCGCATCTGGCGAAACGCTTGGCGGCGGCGAGCTTTCCTGATGCGCGCCATAGCGTCGGAAGGACGACGAACCCCCACGTTGACGGTAAACTGGCCGATGCATTTCCATTCATCTTTTGCCGCTGAACCCCCAGCAGCATCCACCCGGAGATCCATCATGCGAACCAGCGCCCGCAACCATTTCGCCGGCCAGGTCAGCGCCGTCAAGACCGGTGCCGTCAACGACGAAATTACGCTCCACACGCAGGACGGCCTCGACATCGTCGCCGTGATCACCCACGGCAGCGCGGCTTCGCTGGGCCTCGCGGCAGGCTCGAAGGCATTCGCGCTCGTGAAGGCGTCGTCGGTGATCGTGATGGTCGACGTCGACAGCAGCAAAGTGTCGGCCCGCAACTGCGTCGCGGGCACCGTATTGTCGGTCGCGAAAGGCGCGGTCAATTCGGAAGTCGTGATCAAGGCCGCGGGCGGCGCCGAGATCGTCGCGATCGTCACCAACGACAGCGTCGATCGCCTCGGCCTCGCGAGCGGCACGGCCGCGTCCGCGATCTTCAAGGCATCGAGCGTGATCGTCGGCGTCGAATGAACGCATGACGATTGCGATGGCAACCCGTTTGGCACCGCGCATTCACGCGAATCGCGACGTGCGGCTGCCGGTCGGATGCATGCGATGACAACCGCGTTCGATCACGCTCGGCAACGGGCGCTGCAGTCGTTGCTGTCCGCGGCGGCCAGTGCCGACACACCCGATGCACGCCTGTTCGGCGCACTCGTTGCGGCACGCGCGCGCCGCAACGAACTCGGGCTGCTCGGCCTGTCTCGTCGTCAACTGGCCGGCCTGCTGACGCGGCAGTTTCCGCACCTGCCTGCGGCCGATGTCGCAGCGCTCGCGCCAACGGCCGCGATGGCAGTGCTGCCATCCCCTCACGCGGCGTTCGTCGCAACGCTGCACACGCGGCTGATGAACGACGCGAATCCCGCCGCCGACCGCGACGACGCCGGCTGTCTCGCGTCGATCATCGCGCACGCCTGCCTTCGCCCCGATCATCTGTGGCGCGATCTCGGGCTCGACGGGCGCGACGCGGTATCCGCGATGCTCGATCGCTATTTCCCCGCGCTTGCCGCGCGCAACGTCGCTCACCTGCGCTGGAAGAAATTCCTCGCACAGGAAGTGGCCGCCGCGCTCGATGTACCGTCGGGCCCCGCCCCCGGGTGCCCGGGCTGCGAGGATTTCGGCTTTTGCTTTCCCCACGCGCGATAACCACCGCGGCTGCCGGGCTGCTCATCCGAGTCGTCGCATCGCTATCCGGAGAACCCGCCCCATAAACGGTTACCTTGCGCACCGTATCGCCTGCTGGTCATGACGCGCTCAATGCCGGTGCCGGTGATGAATGTCCGGAAAATGCGCATGGCTGTGCGTGATCGGCAGATGCACGTGCGGATGCGTGTGCGGTTCGTTGCCGTCGTACGCAAAATCGTGCGCATGCTGATGATGTTCGTCGTGCCGATGCCGATGCGTGTGCTCGAGTGGCTCGTGCGTGTGCGTGTGTTCATGTCGTTCGCGAACGTGCAGCCAGATCCCGAGCGCCATCAGCACGGCAGCGATCCAGAACGTCCCGGGCGGCAGCGCGGGCCAGATCAGCAGCGACAGCACGACGCCGAACAGCGGCGCGATCGAGAAATATGCGCCCGTGCGCGCGCTGCCGAGATGACGCAGTGCGACGACGAACAGCACGAGGCTGATCCCGTAGCCGCCGAGCCCCGTCAGCATCGCGGCAGCCGTGACCGGGACAGCCGGCAGCGTCGCGCCGGTCGCCAGCGCGATGCCGATGTTCACGGGGCCGGCGATCAGCCCCTTCGCGCACGCGATGACCATCGCATCGTTTGCGGCCACCTTGCGGGTCAGGTTGTTGTCGACCGCCCAGCACAGGCATGCGCCGACGATCAGCAGCGCGCCGACCGGCACGCCTGCGTGGCCCGGCGTCCACGACAGCAGCGTGCCGCCGGCGACGATCGCGACCATTCCGAGGAACACCTGCGAATCCACGTTCTCGCGAAACACGACCCACGCGATGACGGCCGTCAGCACGCCCTCGAGATTGAGCAGCAACGCACTCGTCGCCGCTGGCGTGCTCGACAGCCCGAGCATCAGCAACGCCGGGCCGGCCACCCCGCCCGCCGCAATCGCGCCAGCCAGCCAAGGCAGGTCTGCACGCTGCAGCGGCGCGGCGCCTGCGGTCGTCGCCTGCCGGTTGTGCAGGCGACGAAGCAGGATCCCGATACCGAGCCCGACGCCGCTGCCGAGATAGAACAGGCCGGCGACCATGAACGGCGACATCGCGCCGATCAGCGCCTTGGCGAGCGGTGTCGCGGCGCCGAACAGCGCGGCAGCGGTGAGCGCGACGAGAATCGCGGAATGTCTCGAGTGCATGATCCGGTTCGAATTGACGTTGAAAGACGCTGGCCGTCGCAGCGGGTTGCGTCGCGGTGGGCTTTTCGACCTTTCGCAATGCAAGCTGCATGGCAGCCGGCGAGCTTGCGTGCGACCTGACGACATCGACGAGATTATCGCGCGTCAGCATGTCACGATGACCGAGTGGGATCGTCCACGCGTCAGTCGATAGTTTCGGCATGCCTTTATTTTAGGAACACGAATCAATCGAAAGAAGCGTCGCCGTATGCGCGGCATGCGTACCGTTCATGCGCAAACGACACAGTCGAGACAACGCGCGTGCAGCATCGATCGGCGAACTTTCTTCGTCCGGTCGCGTGGTCTGTTCGAGGTGGGATAGATAAGCGCCCGGCACGTCGAGCACCGGTGGGAGCAGTCCTGACCTCCCTCGGTCGAGGCAGGTCGGACTGTCGGGTCATTCACCGCAGGCGATGTGCCTGCGGGAAAGCGCCGTGCAGTATGCAGCGGCGCGGTGCGGATTACGCGTTTCCGGCCGTTTGCTGCTCGACCTGCGGCGCTGCATCGGCTTGTGCTTCCACGTTTGCCGCTTGCGGCTCGGCGGCGGCCTCGGCTTGCTGCTCAGCCTTCGGCTGCTGCGGCGCGCCCTTGGCCGATTGCCCCGCGCCCTTGTTGCCGGGGCGACGAGCCTTCAGGCGGCGTGCCCGAGCTGCATCGTCATGCGTGACACGCCCTGCTTCGTTACCCTGCAGATCGACCCGCACGGCGTCTTCGACGAGGCACGACCAGTAGCGGTTGCCACGGCACCACGTCGACATCGCTTCGCGCAGTTCGGCTTCGTTGAGCCCGACGGCCTGTGCTTCACGTGCGAGGTCGTCCCAGATACCGACCTTGAGCGGCACTTTGGGGGCCGGATTCTTCGGGAACGCACGTGGAAACTTACGCTGCAGTTTGCCGATCGCAACGATGACCGGATCGACCGGCGCCGACGGCTTCGCCGGAGCCGGCTTCGCGCGGTGCGCTGCTTTGCCGCCGGCCGCAGCCGGCTTGGCGCCACGCTGCGGCTGGTCGCCGGACTTCGGCTTCGCGCCGGTGTCCGCCGGCGCTGCCGGCCGCTTCGCGTTGCGCTCCTGCTTGGCCTTCGCTGCGAGCTGCGCCCGCAATTCGGCAAGTTGTTCAAAACCCATAAATTCAATCCACCAGGAATATAAGGTGTGGTTCGTGCGGCCATGCCGCGCGGCGCACAAGCTTCGCCGCCATGCGTGCGACCCCTCTGCCGCCGATGCGGAACACTACGGGGCCGCATCGCGCACGCCACTCTGTTTTCAGGCACCCGGCCACGATGCCGGACAAGGCAGGAGTGGAAGTATACCGGTACGCGCGGCGGCCGGTTGACTCACTGGTCTGCGTTGGCCCGATTCGGTGTACCGGAAATGCGTCGATGCGGTCGTGTTGCGCATTATATGGATACGTTTCCGGAAGTCACGCCGTTCACGCTCGTGGGCGGAAATCGGGGCCATTTTCCGTGCTGCGATTGCCCCGGCGACACCGATCGACGCCCGACACGTGGTATTCCGCCTCCGGACGTCGAACGCGATCCCGCCGCATCGGCGCGCCTCGGCCCCGGCTGCGCTTCTGCATCCCGGGCAGCGGCGTCGGCTGCGAGCGAATCAATGACCACGACGATGGATCGGCGCAAGTGCCGTACCCATTCGACAGCATCGGTGCCCGCATACGACTCGTTGCGTCCGCATCCATCACGTGGCGCACGAAGAGGCCGAAAAGTGCGTAGTATGGCCGGATCGATGTCAACGGCAGCGTGCGTCGGCCCGTTTCGCCGAGCCCCACCGGCGACCCGCCGCCATCCCGCTTGCCTGCCAAAAGAACGAACCGGTTGTACGAAACGGAGCAGAGACATGGTTCCCCCACACGACATCCCGCACGACGGCATCACGCGCGAGGAGATTCACCATCGGCAAATCGACATGCGCGGCTATCGGCGCAGCGACGGCCGGTTCGAAGTAACGGCCTGCCTCGCGGACCGCAAAACCTTTGATTTCACGCCGCCGGGCGGCACGCGGACGGTCGCTGCGCTGTCGCCGATCCACGACCTCGGTGTGACGCTGGTCTTCGACGCCGACATGGTCGTCCGCACCGTGTCCACGTTCCTCCGGTCGCATCCATATGCGCAGTGCCCGGGCGGCGGTGACTCGCTGCAGGCGCTTGTCGGACTGAGCATCGGCGCGGGCTGGAACAGCGAGATCCGCAAGCGCCTGCCGTCCTGCGATACGTGCACGCACCTGAAGGAGTTGCTCGGCCCGATCGCCACCACGGCCTATCAGACGATGGTCGGCATGCGGAAGTCGTCGCTCGAGGCGCGCGACAGCGACGGGAAACCGCTCAAGATCGATAGTTGCCATGCCTACGGCGCATCGCGCGATCTCGTGAAACGACTTTGGCCCGAATATCATCGGCCTTCCGAGGCGCCAAAGGGCAGTTAAGGGCCGGGCGTTCGGCCAGTGCCGTATCGGCAGAATGCGCGCGTCGCGTGCACCACCGGGCGTCGAACAGTCGTCGCAGTTGCAGCACCGGCAATCAAAAAACGCCCAGTGCAAGCCCCGCTGCGAGACCGGCGCCCAATTCGGCACAGCGCGCGAGATCGGCGGCGTCGATCGTCTTCGCCGCGAGGATGCGTTCCGGCGTCTGCGCGTGGGTACAGACGATCAGGCCAGGCGCCACGTTCTTCAAGCGCCATCCGGTCGCGATCCGGTCGATCTGGCGCAGCGCGTTCTGCCCATCGCTTCCCGCGCAGATCATCACCGCATACGGGCGGCCGTTCACGCGATCGAGCGCCGCGTAGTAGCAGCGGTCGAAGAAATCCTTCATCAGCCCGGACATTGCCGCGAGATTCTCCGGCGTTGCGAACAGATAGGCGTCGGCGGCCAGTACGTCGTCCGCGCTCGTCGCATCGGCGCGCTGCAGCCTCACGTCGACGCCGGTTTGCTCGCGCGCAGCACCGGCGGCCGCTTCGGCCATCTGTTGCGTGCCTCCGGTCATCGTGTGATAGACGATCAACAGCGTCTTCATTCGTCGTTGCTCACGTTCGGTTCAGGTGCGCTGACGGCATCGCCGATTTCCGCTGAATGGCCAGAGATCCGATAAGACATCCCGCGGTCGCTTTCCTGGATCTGCCGGTTTGCCGGCGCGTCGTTACGAAGCACGTTCCGATCATGCATGTTGCGCCAGGTTCGATTCGCGCAAGTTCGACCGGATACACACACGGTCAGTCCGTTACGCCGCGCGATGCGTCGGTATGTTCCGGCTGCGCGTAGTACGCGAGAAACATGTCGGCGGCGGATTCAGCGACTTTTTGTTGCGCCGGCTCCGCGAGCGGCGGTTGGCCCATCGTTATCTGCGGCCAGAACGCAAATGCCTTCACGACACCGTGCAGCTGATGCGCGGCAAACACCGGATCGGTGACGGACAGGCGTCCGGCCGCCGCAGCCGTCCGCACCCAGACCGTCATGTCTTCCTCGCGTTCTCCGAGGCGCTCGACCATGTCACGCGCACGTTCCGGCGAATGGATGGCCGCACCGATCGCGACGCGTGCGAGCGACAGAAATGCCTCATCGCTGAGCAGACGCATCTTGCGATCCAGCAACGCAAGCAATTGCTCGCGCAGCGGCACATCGGCACGATAGGTTGGCGAACTGCCTGTCCGGGTTGCATCCCACAATTTTTGCAGGATGGCGGCGAACAATGTTTCCTTGCCCGGGAAGTGGTTATAGACCGTGCGCTTCGACACGTCCGCACGCGCGGCGATGCGGTCCATGCTGGTCGCGTCGTAACCCGACGCGAGAAATTCCTCGATGGCCGCGTCGACGATGGCCGCGCGCTTTCGATCGGTCAGGCGCTGAGGGGGAGTGCTGGTATCCATCCAGAAATTTTACACCGGGTAGTTTACTTATCCCAGAAATAAACTACACTGTTTAGTGTACTTTCTCTTCCGGACGAACCGACATGGCATCGCCTCTCGTTTTGATTCACCGCATTCTGGGTTTGGCGGCCGCCCGGCGCGGCCGCGCACTGTCCGGCGGCTCGCCGCAGCACAATGGCGAGCGTTTCAGCAATGTCGCGCCCCGTCCGGTCGAGGGGTTGAGCAAGACGCTCGGGATCGCCTGGAACATGCTGTTCAACAAGCCGCGCCATACCGTGCCCGCGGGGCGGCTACCCGTCGATTCGTTGACGCGCGCCGCGCTCGACACGGCGCCCGATCGCAGCCTGTACCGGCTTGGCCATTCGACGCTGCTGCTCAAGCTGCGCGGCGAATTCTGGCTGACCGATCCCGTGTTCGCCGAGCGCGCGTCGCCGTTTCGGCGCGTTGGTCCGAAGCGTTTCCATGCGCCGCCGATCGCGCTTGAAGATCTTCCGCCGCTGCGCGGCGTGATCCTGTCGCACGATCACTACGATCATCTCGACCGCGACACGGTGCTCGCGCTCGCGGCGACCACCGGCGTGTTCGTGACAACACTGGGTGTCGGCGACCGCCTGATCGAATGGGGCATCGACGCGAAGAAAGTCCGTCAGCTCGACTGGTGGCAGAGCGTCGACGTCGCCGGCCTGACGCTGACCGCGACGCCTGCCCAGCACTTTTCCGGGCGCAGCCTGTTCGACGGCAACAGCACGCTGTGGGCGTCCTGGGTCATCGTCGACGACGACTTGCGCGTGTTCTTCAGCGGTGACACCGGCTACTTCGACGGCTTCCGGACGATCGGCGAGCGCCTCGGGCCGTTCGATGTCACGCTGATCGAAACAGGCGCATACGACGCGCAATGGCCGTATGTGCACATGCAGCCGGAAGAGACCGTACAGGCGCACATCGATTTGCGCGGACGCTGGCTGGTTCCGATTCACAACGGCACGTTCGATCTCGCGATGCATCGCTGGCAGGAACCGTTCGAGCGTGTCACGGCACTGGCGATCGTGCGAGGCGTCGATCTGTCGACGCCCAGGATGGGCGAGCGCCTCGCACTCGACGAACCGCATCGCGGCGAGCGGTGGTGGCGCACGGTGGACGAGCGCGTGACGTCCGTTGCCACGAAATCGCGCCGCTGGACGCTTTGCGCGTCGCAGGCCGCGAAGTAAAGTCCGCCGACCGTTGTACATTTTTTCCCCGGAGCGCGGCAATGCCGCAGCTCCGGCAGGCGCGTTGCCGGCGTACCCGCACGTCGACGGGCTGTCTGTAGATCCGATTACCTGAGTAGAGAAGTCATGCATCCGGCACCCGTCCGATACGCCCCCGGCCACCCCGTCGACGACGCCACCATCGCCGCATTCAACCCCGTTGCCCCCCGATCAACGAGCCGCAGCCGGGAGAACGAATTGCGGCAGACGCTCGCAGAGCGCGTCGCGAGATGGACGAAAGACGTCGATCACCTCACCACGGCCATTCCGAACCTGAGCCTCCATCGAAGGGAGGCGACAACGCAGCCGATGGACTGCATGGTCGAGCCGAGCTTCGGTCTCGTCGTCCAGGGCACGAAGCGGCTCATTCAGAGCGGCGATGTGTATCTCTGCGACGCCAACCGCTTTCTGATCACGTCCCTCGACTTGCCGGGTTCGACACAGGTCATCGAAGCCAGCCGCGAAAGGCCATTTCTCGGAATCGGGCTCAAGCTTGATTTTCGCGTCATGGCTGAATTGATGGCGCAGGTCGCAGCGGATCACGAGGAAGCCCCGGCAGGCCGCGGCCTCGTCGTCGGCGATATGAACGAATCGCTCTATGACGCGGTGAATCGCTTGCTGGCGTTGCTGGATGATCCGAACGCCATCGCAGTTCTCGCACCGTACGTCGAGCGGGAAATCTATTACCGGTTGTTGACCAGCGACCAGGGTGCCCGCCTGCGTCAGATTGCGTCCGCCGGCAGTCAGGGCAACCGCGTGTCGCGGGCGATCCAGTGGTTGCGGACCCATTACGACGAGTCGCTTCGGGTCGACGATCTGGCGGCGCAGGTACAAATGAGCAGTTCGACCTTCCACCACCACTTCCGCCAGCTCACCGGCATGAGTCCGCTGCAGTACCAGAAATGGATACGGCTCAATGAGGCGCGTCGACTGATGCTGTCCGAGCGGCTCGACGCCGCGTCGGCCTCGTTCAGGGTCGGATATGCAAGCCCGACTCAGTTCAATCGCGAATACAGCCGGTTGTTCGGTAATTCTCCGCGGAGAGATATCGATAGCCTGCGAAGCGGAACGGATGTCGCTCTTTCGGTCGCGGCGACGTATTGATCACCGGGACGGTACCGGAGATGTGAGATACCGCGGTTGGTGGTATCCGCGGAATGCGTGGGTCGCCCCTTCATGCGCGAAGGGGCGACCCGCTTGAGCCAGACGAGCGCAGCGAGATGCGCGCTAGTTGCTTGCTCCGAAGTGATTGCTCGGCAGGCCGCCGCGAATTCAAATTAAGTATCGGGCGGTGCGCGGGCGCCTCGCGGCGTCGGACCTGTATCCGAAATCGCAAATGTTCATCGGCTAGAGGCAAGTCATTTCATATCGATCTCATGAATTGATGAGGACCATGCCGTCTCCGCAACCAAGTCGTCTTAGTACCCTCCGGACGCTCGGCCACAAACGCTGCAGCGCTGGGAGTCTCGCGCCACGCTGCGAACCATCGATTTGCGCGGTGAAAGTGTGCGTTGTCACGTGACAACTCTCGCCGATAGACCGGCGTGGGCACCCAAGAAGTCGCTCGACGCCTTGTCAAGATGCATCTGATTCGCCTCGGTTCGATTTATCTCGGCATCAGATCGACTGGATACGTTTCGAATACAACATTTTACGTATCGTTAAGTACATATCGAACCGCATTCACACCGTCTCTTGCTCGAAGAGTGCGAAATGGCCATACGCCCCTATTTACAAGGTTAATCTTGCCGATTTGGCGTGAAACAACATGAAGAATATAGCGCAACCCATTGCCAGATAAGGATTTCCGCGAACACCGAATTTCTTGGAAATGTTTCACGATCCGGCCCGTTTGAGTTGTTAGGTGGCCATCAACACTGCGGTTCGTCACAAATTGGAGCCTCATTTGCATAGTTGCCGAGCAGAAGCTCGACTGTACTGGTTACGTAACTCATGGGTACGCGCGGCAAAGCCCGCACCCTCCCCTTCCGGACAATACGCGCGCAATGTTGGTCTGACCGCCTCAATTAAATAGGGTCACATCAATAGCATCAATGACACTCACTCGTAGGCGCGACCCAGCAAGCTGACCAGCGCCTTTCTTCTGGTACGCGATTGCAAATAGTCAGCGATGGAGCCCTCGTGCCTGCAGACCAATTGGTGACTAAGGCTTTTCGACATAGGCGCCCCCGACACGCGGCGCAACCCGCCGCTTCGACACGCAATTTCCCCGATACAACACTTCAGTTGTCACGTGACAACGCCCCAGCCAGTTCACCCAGGAAACTGCATGTCGCGACGAGATCGCGATGCGAATCTCTTCTTTGGCGATCCACGCGCCCATGTCCTATGAAGTCCGATCACAACTCGTCCTGGGGGGCGATTCGGCACCGACGCGACCTGCCGCACCGCACCGCACCGCACCGCACCGCACCGCACCGCACCGCACCGCACCGCACCGCACCGCACCGCACCGCACCGCACCGCACCGATTGTCACGTGACAACTCGTCGTGCCGGAAACAGTCATGCCAAAAACCCAAAGGGAGATTTCGAGCGTCGAATGATCTCGCCATAGCTTTAAGTGCAATCGAAGGAGAGATTTTCTGGCGCCGGACTACGTTGAGAAGGACCGAATCCCGCTACTTGTCACGTGACAACCAAGATTCCTTTCGACGCCCATGAACTGACTAGCGGAAACCGTGGTGATTTTTACCGCGAACACCGCGACATCAAGCGCCCCGTCTTCATCTCCATTTGCCAACGCAGCCATCGACATCGAGATCTATCGAATTTTTTCTCGATCTTCGTACGTACTTTTCGATCTCGGTCGTCTATTTTATTTTTACTCGATCATCAATCATGACTGACTCATTGGCCGTTTGGCCCACTTGTCACGTGACAACCACATCGATCCTTAAGACATACATCGCATCGAAGGCTTTTCTGGACATTTTTGCAATAACTGCATATATTACGCAAAACTCCGTGGAGGAATTTAATGGCTTTCAAGATCGCCGTCAGTAATCAAAAAGGTGGGACTGGAAAGACAACCATCTCCGTCAATATCGCCGCCGCATTCGAAGCCGGCGGCAACAAGGTCGCGCTGATCGATGCCGACCCTCAAGGAACGTCCGTCCGGTGGGTGACGAGCGGCGAGAACACGCTGCCGATGACGGTTCTCTCTCTGGCCCCTGCCGGTCGCGGCATCGGCGGCGAGATCAAGAAACAGGACGCGAACTTCGACGTGATCGTGGTCGACTGTCCTGGCAACCTCGAAGACCCGCGAATCGCCTCCGTACTCGAAGTCGCCGACTTTTGCCTCGTGCCGCTGTCACCGTCGCCAGCCGATCTCTACAGCACGGTCGCGATGATCCGCATGATCGAGTCGATGCGAGCCGTCCGTAACCCAAATCTTTCTTCCGCATTAATGCTGAATAGCGTTAATGGAAAAACTAAAATGCGTGAAGAAATTTTAAAAATTCTAAGAGCTGAAGAAATAGGGGAGCATCTGCTCGACAGCCAGATCGCGCAGCGCGAGGTCTACCGTCAGACGTTTGCGCTCGGCACCACGATCCATCACCACAATCGTTATCTGAAGGGCCTGAAAGAAGCCCGTGCGGAAATCGAAAAGCTGGTCACGGAAATGGCCCAATACATCGCGTCGACGCGCGCTACCGGAGCCGCCCATGGCTAAGGACACATCGAAAGACAAGAAGCCGACCGGCAACCTGCATCTCGCAGCCGGCCTGCTGCGCGGACTCGCGCAGGAGAATGCGGCGCTCGAAACGCGGCTGCCCGAACCGGCGGCTGCACCGAACGTCGTCGGCGAAACGGCACCCGCCGGCGCTCCGGCCGCGGCCACGCCGGCCAGCGCACCGGATCTTGGCGCGCCTCAGAAGGTATTGGTCAAGGATTGCATTCCGAACCCGTTCAACCCGCGCGTGTTCTACTCGGAGTCGAGCCTGCACGAGCTCGCCCTGACACTGAAACGGGAAGGGCAGATCGAGCCGATCAAGGTTACGCGGCTCCCGGAGTTTCCCGGCAAGCTCGTGGTGATCGACGGGCAACGCCGGCTCCGCGCGACGAGCATCAACGGCGATGAAACCATCAACGCCACGTTCCGCACGGATCACACGCCGGAGCAGCTCTACACGATCGCGTATCGCGCGAACCACGACCACGAACGCCAGACGATCTTCGACGATGCGGTCGCGTGGAAGCGTCTCCTCGACGAGAAAGTCTTTTCCGACCAGAACACGCTGGCGGAAAAGATCGGCAAGGACAAGGCATCGATCAGCAAGACGCTGTCGCTCAACGCACTCCCGAACACACTCCTGGAGCGGATGGCTAGCGCGAACGACGTGGTCGGCCTGCAGGCGGCGTACTTCCTGAAGCTGATCTTCGAACGCCTGGGCGAGCCGACTGCCGACCGGCTGTTGACGGCCGTGATCGACCGGAAAAAGTCGGTTCGTGATCTGGAGAATTTCCTGCGTGCACAAAGCGACGGCAGCAAGAAAGCGGGACGTACGCGTTATAGCGTTCGCCATGACTTCGCGCTCGAATCGCGAGCGATCGGCCAGTTGAAAACCTATCCGGACGGACGTCTGGATCTGCAGCTCAAAGGCGTCGACGCATCGCATCAGGAAGCGCTCGCCGACAAGCTCAAGACCGTCATCGATGCGTACGTTGCCGAACTGGCAACGGCCACGCAACAGTAACGCGCGAAAAGCAGAAGGCCTCGCATCCGCGGTGCACCGCGAAGCCGGACGACGACGTCCGGCGCGCGACGCACATCCGGCTGCGAGGCCTTCGTTCAGTTGCCGGCGAGACTGCTTTTCAGCAGGAATTCCAGCAAGTCGTCCGAAGTCGGTTCGCCCCACGTATCCAGCGCGAGCCACCGGAAGAAGCTGGTCTGCGCGAGCTTGCTCGCCTTCTTCTTCGGCGACAGCGTCAGGTCCTTCGAGCCTGCCACCGTCTCGTTGTAACGCTCGATCAGCTTGGTCTGGTCGTCGATCTCCAGTTCGCGGAAATACGCGCCGGCTTCCTCGACCTTCGCCGCCAGATATTTGTCGCGAATCTGTTCCTGCTTGCTCTGCGCGGATTCCTTCGCCGGGGCCGCCGCTTCCGTTCCCTGCCCGTCGGACAGCGTGTAGCCGTGCGTCAGCGCCTTGCGGAAATACGCGGCCACATTGTCGACCGGGGCCGCATTCTTCTTCGTAGTCCGATTGAGCGTATAGGCAATCGCCGCCTTGATGCGCTGCACGCCATATTGCGTAATCAGCCGGCGCGCTTCCGAGCGCGGGATGCCGAACTTGGCGACCTCCTCGACCAGCGCTTCGTTCTTGACGTCGCCATCCTCCACCGTATCGGTGCTCTGCTTGCGCGTCACCTTGAACTGAACCGCCTCCACGCTCCGGCCAGACTTGTGTTCGATCAACTCGAGCGTGTGATCCGAAACTTCGTTCACCTCCTGAATGCACGGCACCAGGACCTTGCTCTTGAACAGCTTGTATTCCTTGTACGACTGCGACGCCTTGTCCTGGCCGAGAATGAGGTCACGAAATTTCGGCAGCGGGATCTTCGCGGTGATGCCGATCCCCTCGTAGCGCACCGTGTTTTCCCACAACGCGAGCGAGTGCGACCGCCGGAACTCGCGGGCGATCCGCATATCGATCAGTGCGTAGATCTCGGGGTTGAGCAACTCGCTGCGAATCTGGTCGGAGAAGCTGTACTTCAGCACCGATTGCTCGAGCTCCGCGCCGGCGAGCAGGCCCGACGCTTTCCAGACGGTCGACCGATCCGCGGCCAGATAGTCCCAGTTGACGACGGTACTGATCAACGAGTTGACCGTGTCCTTCACGTACTTCGTATTGTTGCTGTTCAACCCGCTCTCGTGCGAAAGCGACGCAAGCGAAATCGAGAAGCTCGTCCGGCCTGGCTCGAACGCCTCCTGTCGAAGCGCGTTCTTGATCAGCGAGCTGAACATCTTGCGCTGCTGCAGGCCGATCTTCCCGGACTTGGGCGCGATATGAATCGCCTGGACCGCCTTGCGCAGCAAGTCGGGAGGCTCGGGTGTCTGAAACAGTGAAACCTGTTTGTCTGAGCCTTTGCTTGCGGGCTTGCGCGGCATCGTAATGTCCGGATAAGGTGACCTTGTTGAGAGCGGACTTTATACCTTTTCCCGCCGAGGAGCAACGTCCTTGTTCCGGCTTTACTTGCACTATCTCCGCTAACCTGCAGATATAAAAGGAAAATTTGCAACCAGAAGAGTTGTGCGGGACCCCATATCCAGCTACCTTTCGACAAAAATGCTTCCCACAAGCCGCTACCTTTCATGTCCGGACGTGGAAACCCGGCATGAGATTTGCCCTTGGCAAGGTAACCATCCATGGGAAGCAAATGCCGAGAATCGGGATCGTGGGACAAATTCGTGGTGCCCTGCAGCACAGACCGACTTTCTTCCCATAACCTGCTACCTTCACCGATTCCCACAGGAGGGTACCTAACGACAGGCTCCGGCTGCGTTGCCTGCACTGATTTCAGCCCGAAAGGCAACCATCGCTCCCATAAACGGCAACCCATTGTTTTCCCCATAAAAGGTTACCTGTCGGTCCCATCGATCCTGTCTATGGGAGACCGCCACAGGAAATCCTGGAGAAAGGCAATCGAGCTGCCTCAAATGTGACCCATAACTGGCTACCTTTGAGGTGCCCCATAACCGGCTACCCAAGAAAAATCACTGTGCGACCCGGCGTTCACGGATCCTCAAAGGCGCCCCATAAAAGGCTACCCACAGGCATCCCCATAGACGACTACCCAACGCGTTTCCGGGCCGATTTCCCATAACCGGGTACGCTTGCCCCATATCCACAACCCCGATTCCCCACAACGCGGTACCCGAATCCCCAAATCCACAGACCTTAACTCCCAAGCCCTTACACCTGTGCTCCCATAAATGGGTACCGAACACCCCTCAAACCCTTGTCAGATAAGGCTGTGAGCCGTCTAAAAGTAGTTAAAGAAGTAAACGTGGTTTACAAAAGATGTAAACACACGTGCGCTTCCACAGAAAGACGAACCCCATAAACCGCTACCAATGGGAGCCGTCTATGGTGTGCCTGGCATCTCAAACCTTCGATTCACACCTGAAAACAATGACTTGGCGCCCTGTTCTACACAGGCTTCAGGCCCGACAAGGCTCCTGGAAGAGGTGAGTACACACTCACATGAGCTTGAAACGTAGAAACCTATGGGAAAAAAACGGGAAGAAAACCTCGCTACCGAGCACAGGTTCCCATTTATGGGATCAAAAAAGCGGCTCCGAGACCTCGACGGCGCCCGTTGTCGACCCGCAAAACAGATCAACGATCCGGAAACACGAATCTCTCTGGTTTCGTTCACAGCAGTTTGAAATCATCCCGGACGACAGCCGAAGGGTTTTTTTGCACTCATGCTTCGCTGTCCATGGACAAGTTTTTCCATTCGCGCGCGCGCGTCTCTCGTCAAATTTAGCCTGGGGACCGTGTACCGAGGGAATAGGTGTCATTCGCTTGGCAGCCTCGGGGGTCTTGCAACTTTCTACCTTTGGCGCCATCAACCCAATTTCGATGCTGTGCGCCACGCTCGCAAGGAGAGGCCCTGGAACGGCTTCCCGCAGATGAACCGGGTGGTCGCGCTGTCGGCACGCATCGCCGGCTCCTGGGTCGATCTACCGCACGTCGCGAACAACGTGAAGATGCGGGCGACCACGCAGCTCACCATAATCGAATTCGAGCGATGATCCCGAAAATGCTCACCTTCCGACAGTTTCGAATCCTGTAAAAGCTCACCAACCAGGCAAGGCACCGGGAATCGGCATGCTGTGCAGGCACCGACACCCGTCTGGGATGCCGGGCAACCCAGGCTGCGGAATGAAAAGCCTGTGGCGCGCGCACGTTGCGCGATGCGTTCCTGAGCAGAATCGGACGGTTCACAAGCGTGGCCGCGACACCGCAACCCAACGTGCCACGGTCACCAGCCGAGCGCCGCGACATCAGTGCGGCACCGTCGGCGCAGCCGTGAAGTGAATGCCTCCGATGTATTCACCGCACGCAATGTGTTCACACCATTCGTCATACAGACCACAGGACCACGCGGTGACGCGTTGTACCGGTTCAGGTGACGCTCGGCATCACAGTGCGGCGATGGGTTGCCGGATCGAATGCTGCGCGCCGTGGCGATGCAATCGTGCATGCCTTGATCGCTGCAAAACCGAATCGTGGTCGTTTATGGGAGGAACCGCCGCTTGAGCCGCGTCGATCGGCAACGCGGCACACAGTTCGACTGCTGATGCTGTGATCGCGACTGGCCTGATAACAGTCACATCAGACGTGAGCATGCCGGCGACACCACCTATGAAACAGTCCTGGCTATTTCACCTCGCACTGTGCCGCGCGTACATCGCCCATCCTCGTCGCTGAATCGCGGGTACATCGACCGCTTCCTGTTGCCGCCGCAGCGCGATCGGCACACGCAACGATACGAGCGACACAGTTCGTCCTGTCCGTGACCGCCGACCGGCATCCACGTTTTCTCCCATACGTGTATCCCCAATTCCATTCCCACGTTGGCGCCACATTTTTCGCGGCGCGGTTATGATGCACAGGTCCCGAACGCGGCATGACAACCGATCGGGGCTGGGGCGGTATCTCGATGGTCTTTCAATCCGTGATAAACCAGAAAAGAGAGTTCAGCGATGCAAATCCAGATCAGAAAACTCACGCTGGCTGCTACCGCAGCCGCGTTCCTGTTCGGCTCGGCAGTTCCTGCGTTTGCGCAGACCGACGCCAGCGCACCCGCGGCACAGGACGCGAAGGCAGCGAAGAGCCAGGCACGCAAGGCGGCCCGGGCCCAACGCAAGGCAGAGCACAAGGCAGCGCGTGCGAAGAACAACGCCGAGCTGAAGAAACTCGAAGACGCCGGTTACAAGCCCGCGGCCAATGATCCGAACTATCCGCAGAACCTGCAGAACGCGGAGAAGAAAGCCGCCGGCGCTAGTCAGTAAGCGCCGTCCGGCGGCAAGCCACGGTTCGATCCGCGGCTTGCCGCGTGCGTCGCGGCTCCGCGGCGCACATCGAAAACAGCATTCCCGGCACCGACGAAGGCAAACGCGATCCAGGCGCTTGCGTTATTTGTTTCGCATTCCTGTCTGTCTCGGCGCGCGCGCTCCGCACACCGACACAGTCAGTTCCGCACGCCCATCGCGGCCGTATTTCCCGCCACCTTCAACCATTCCTTGAATGCCCGCACCGCATCGTCGTTCGCGCGTGCCGAGGCCACGTACGTGAAATAGCGCCACGGCGGCAGTGCCGGTTCGCTGAACGGCTGTACCAGCCGCCCCTCTGCGATGTCGTCTGCGACGAGCGCGATCGGTCCCATCGCGACGCCGAGCCCGTCGAGCGCCCCTTGCAGCGTCAGGTAGAAATGCTCGAGCGTCAGCGAGTGGCGTGGCACGAGATTCGGCTGTCCGGCTGCCGCGAGCCATTCAGGCCACATGCCGGGATAGGTGGCGGCGTGCAGCAGCGTGAAGCCGGCCAGGTCGGCAGGCGTATGCAACGGCCGGCCCTCCAGCAGCTTCGGCGCACACACCGGCAGGCGGACTTCGGACAGGAATTCCTCGGCAACGTAACCGTCGATGGCCTGCGGGCCGCCGCGAACGATCAGATCGACCTTGTCGCGCAGTTTGTCGATCGGCTCGTTCGACGTCGACAGCCGCACCTCGATGGCCGGATGGGCGACCTGGAACGACGACAGCTTCGGCACCAGCCAGCGCAACGAAAACGTCGCGGGTGCGCTGACGCGCAACACGCGCTGCTGCGCGTGGCCGAAATGCTGCGCGGTGGCGAGCGCGATTCGGTCGAACGACGCGCCGACCTCGGCGAGATACGCGCGGCCCGGGTCGGTCAGTTCGACCCGCCGGTTATGGCGTTCGAACAGCGGCCGCCCGAGCCAGGCTTCCAGCTGTTGCACGTGCCGGCTGATCGCGCCGTGGGTCACGCACAGTTCGTCCGCGGCCAGCGTGAAGCTGCCGAGGCGCGCGGCGGCTTCGAACGCACGCAGCGAATTCAGCGGAGGGAGTCGTCGGGCCATTGCATCGTTCGCGTGAGTTTTACTCACACGATGGTTCAGGTTTAATCGTTTGATCGGGTACTCAAGCTCCGCCAATATGGCACACAAACGTCCGGCTCGGCCGAACGATTGTCTGAATTTCTCACATGGAGTACGGAGCATGCCGAACGTGGTGGTCGTGGGCGCCCAATGGGGCGACGAAGGCAAGGGGCGCGTCGTGGACTGGCTGGCGGCACAGGCCGATCTCGTTGCACGCTACAACGGCGGCCACAACGCGGGTCATACGCTGGTCGTGGGCGGCAAGACGTACAAGCTTGCACTGCTGCCGAGCGGTGTCGTGCGCGGCAAGCGCGGCGTGATCGGCAACGGCGTGGCGCTCGATCCGGAAGCGCTGCTCGCGGAAATCGGGCGGATGGCCGAGCTCGGGCTGCCGGTGACGCCGGATAACCTGTCGATTGCCGAGAACGCAACGCTGGTGCTGCCGATCCACCGCGCGATCGACCAGGCTCAGGAGCGTCTGCGCCGCGAGCCGATCGGCACCACGCTGCGCGGGATCGGGCCGGCCTACGAGGACAAGGTCGGGCGTCGCGGGCTGCGGGTCGGCGATCTCGCGGAACCGGGCCAGCTCGCCGCCAAACTGGATGTGCTCGTCGACCATCACAACGCGTGGTTCCGCGGGCTGGGGCTCGACGAATACTCCCGCGACGCGATGCTGGCGACGCTGGTCGACCTTGCGCCGCGGATCCTGCCGTTCGTGCGCCCCGTCTGGGCCGATCTCAACGATGCGACCGACCGCGGCGAGCGCATCCTGTTCGAAGGGTCCCAAGCCGTGATGCTGGACATCGACTGGGGCACGTACCCGTTCGTGACGTCGTCCGGCACCGTTGCCTCGGCGGCGGCGGCCGGTACGGGGCTCGGTGCGTCGAAGCTCGGCCACGTGCTGGGCGTCACGAAGGCGTATGCGACACGGGTCGGCGGGGGCCCGTTCCTCACCGAGCTGTCCGACGCGACCGGCGAAACGCTGCGTGCGCGCGGGCAGGAGTTCGGCGTGAATACCGGCCGACCGCGCCGCTGCGGATGGCTCGATGCCGCGCAATTGCGTCAGGCCGTCAGGATCTCCGGCATCGATTCGCTGGCGCTCACCAAGCTCGACGTGCTCGACGGTTTCGAGTCGATCGAGCTGTGCGTCGGTTACGAACTCGATGGCGTGCGGGTCGATCATCTGCCGGCGAGTCTCGATGCACAGTCGCGCGCGAAACCCGTGTACGAGCGGTTCGACGGCTGGCGCGGCACCGTGAAGGGAGTACGTGAACGTGCGGCGCTGCCGCGCGCCGCGCAGGATTTCATTGCGCGCGTCGAAGCGGTCGCCGGCGCACCGGTATCGATGATCACGACCGGCGCGGAGCGCGACGACACGATCGTGTTGCGTAATCCGTTCGATCCGGCCGCCGGCGCCTGATACGTCGTACATGCCATGAATCGCGCGGCGGCATCGGGGTTGCCGGGTAGTTTTTGCCGATCCGATGCCGGTCGTGTGCCGGTGCGACGGGGCGCGTATGCGCGCGGTCCATACACCGTGCGCACGGCGGCTCGGCGACACGATTCGGCGTCCGGATCACGTCGCATACGGCGAACTGGACACGTCTGCACTGCTGCTGTACTGTTCCGCACAATTCGCGCCAGACCGGCCTGCGCCGGCGCTGCCGGCACCATGGCCGCGCGGTGGCGCGACGTGATCTCAATCCCGGGGACAGGTCGATGGACACGTTACAGATGATGCGCATTTTCGTCCGGGTGGCGGAAGAGGGCAGCTTCACGAGCGCAGCCCAGCGCCTGGATATCACGACGGCTTACGCATCGCGGTCGGTCGCGCAGCTCGAAACGCACCTGCGCACGCGCCTGCTCAACCGCAGCACGCGCCGCATCGCGCTGACCGACGCCGGGCAGCGCTATCTCGACCGCTGCCAGCGCATCCTCGGTTATATCGACGAAGCGGAAGCCGAGGCGGCCGACGCACAGGCAAAGCCGTCGGGACGGCTGCACGTTCACGCGACGACGAGCTTCGGCCAGTCCTACGTGGTGCCCGCAGTCGTGCGCTACCGTGAGCGCTATCCGTCGGTTGCGGTCGAACTGACGCTGTCGCAGCATGTGCCCGACATCATCGACGAAGGCTACGACGTTTCGCTGCAGTTGAGCACGACCGAGTTGCCCGATTCCGGGCTCGTGTCGCAGCGGCTCGGCGAGGTGGGCAGCGTGCTGTGCGCGTCACCCGCATACCTGAAGGCGCGCGGCACGCCGCACACGGTGAGCGACCTCGACGGGCATGCGTGCCTGCAGATCGTCACGCCGCTCTTTCCGCGCGACCGTTGGCATCTCGATGGCCCCAACGGACGCGAAACGTTCGAACTGCCATTGCCGGATTTCCAGGTGAACATCGCCGATGCGCTCGGCGCCGCGTTGCGTGCCGGACTCGGCATCGGTTCGCTGCCGATGTCGGCCGCCCTGCCCGGGCTCGCGAGCGGCGCGCTGGTGCGCGTGCTGCCCGACTACCGGTTGCAGAAGCTGACGGTCTATACGCTGTACGCGTCGCGTCAGTATCTCGACGCGAAGATCCGCACGTTCGTCGATTTCCTGCGCGAATGCGTGCCAGAGTTGCTGGCGGCCGACGAGGCTGCGCTGGCCGCTTCCTGCAAGTCCTGAAGTCGAACCTTCCGCATGTGAGTACGACGTTGGGCATCGATCGCGCCAATAATACGTAGTCCTGTATTTAACGCGGATATCGGCCGCATCCCCACGACCGACCCGGGCAATGACGCCCGGATGACCGGCGTGCCCTTATGAAAGCGCTTGCTTTCGATATCGAACATCGTTGGTTCGGTGCGTGGCGCCAACCCCCTAGAATCGGTTCGACCGGCTTCATCGCATGCGTGCGCGAAGCGGCATCCTCTTCATCGAACCCGATACGACATGGCAGACCAACACTCCACAACCCGCCGCCGGCTCCTGCATGCCGGCCTGGCGATCGCGGCGGGTGCCGCCGCGCATCCGGGCTTTGCGCTGGCGAGCGCCGCCGGCGCGCGTACGTTGCGCATCGGCTATCAGAAAGGACCGCTCAGCCTGTTGAAGGCACGCGGTACGCTGCAGAGCAAGCTTGCGACTCTCGGCGTGACCGTCACGTGGACCGAGTTTCCGTCGGGGCCGCCGCAGCTCGAGGCACTGAACGCGGGATCGATCGACTTCGGCGACGTCGGTGAGGCACCGCCGATCTTCGCGCTCGCGGCCGGCGCTCCGCTCGTCTATTACGCGCAAACGCCGGCCGGCCCCGCGGCCGAGGCATTGGTGGTCGCGAAGGATTCGCCGGTGAAGACCTTCGCGGACCTGCGCGGCAAGCGCATCGCGCTGGTGAAGGGATCGAACACGCACTTCCTGCTGGTTCGGCTGCTGCAGTCGGCGAAGCTCAATTACACCGACATTTCGCCAGTCTGGTTGTCGCCGTCCGACGCGCGGGCCGCGTTCGAGAACCGCTCGGTCGATGCATGGATCATCTGGGATCCGTTTCTCGCGGTGGTCCAGCAGGCGTTCGGCGCGCGCATCGTCGCGGACGGCACCGGGCTCGTCGAGAATCGCAGCTATTACTTTGCGTCGCGCACCTATGCGCAGCGTAACGCCGACGTGCTGGACGCAACCGTGTCGGAATTGACGACGGTCCAGCGATGGCTCGATGCGAACCGCACGCAGGGTGCGGCCGAGTTCTCGAAGCTGTGGGGGATTCCGGAGCCGGCGGTGGCGCTCGCATTTCGCCGCGCGCGCTTCGGTGTCGAGCCCGTCACGCGCGACACGCTCGCGTATCAGCAGCGCATCGCCGATGTGTTCTACCAGACTGGCGTCCTGCCGAAACGCGTCGACGTCAGTCTGGCCGCGCCACCCGCGCTCGCTTGACTGTCCAGCCGGCCAGGCAACCGCTCAACGGCGGAATGGCTATGCCACACCGTCCGCAATCGGGCAGATGTCCAGCCGGCCTACGGCGCGACGCGCGATAACGGCACCGCTTCGTCGCGCAGCTTCAGCACATCGCGGCCCGGCGCATCGCCGAACAGGCGCGCGTATTCGCGGCTGAACTGCGACGCGCTCACATAGCCGACACTGCGGCACGCCTGCCGCGCATCCATTGCCGACAGGCACATCAGGCGGCGTGCCTCCTGCAGCCGCAATACCTTCTGGCATTGCAACGGGCTCATCGACGTGACCGCACGGAAGTGGTGATGGAAGGTCGACGGGCTCATGTCCACTTGCCGCGCGAGCGATTCGACCGTCATCGGGTCGAGGTAGTGGTCGCGTATCCAGGCGACGGCGCGCGAGATGCGCTGCGTCGTCGAATCGGCCTGGCCGACCTGCGCGACGCGTGCACCCGACGGGCCACGCAGCAGCCGGATGAGGATCTCGTCGACGATCAGCGGCGCGAGCAGGTCGATGTCGTCCGGTTGCGCGATCAGCCGCATCAGGCGCACGACGGCGTCGACGATTTCAGGCGGCGTATCGTGCGTGTCGAGCGCGCTGTAGTCGGCGGCTTTCGGCAGCCCGTGCGGAAACACGCGCGGCGTGAGTGCCGCGATGCGGTCCGGGTCGAGATCGAGTTGCACGTAAAGGAACGGCTCGGCCGGGTTCGCGCGTATCACGCGGCCGGTGACGGGCAGGTCCGCTGTCGCGACCATCATCCGCGATTCGTCGGTCACGTAGGTGTCATCGCCGACCCGCGTCGATTTCGCGCCTTGCCCGACGATGCTCAGGCACGCGTGGTGCACGCCATGGTTCCAGGGCGGTGGCGACGCGGACGCCCGCCCGATACGCATGCCCCGTACCGGGAGCTCGAACGTGCCGTCATGTGGCGCGTACGCGGCGATCAGCGCAGCGAGCCGGGCCGTGGGCGACCGCGCCGGCGACCCCGAGTCGTGATCGTGCGTGAGGCGCTGTAGCGGCGGCGTTCGGGCGTCGATTTCCATGGTGCGTGAGCGGATGGCGGAGTGGTCAGTGCAAGGTGTGCGGCTGCGATTCCGGGTTGGTGTCCCGGCAGGGGTGCCGGCACGGCGGTCACATCGTACGGCGAGTCGCGCGCATGTGATTGCCTAAACCTGTGGGAAATTAGCCCGATCATCCGGATCTGCATGGCCGGTGGCCGCATCGCGGGTCACTGCGCGGTGTGCAGCGCACAAATTCGGAAATTAAGGCAAAACAATCGCAGGATCGGGCAAGCCATTTTCCGGCCGTTTTCATACCATTGCACCTGCTGAAACAAACGTGATCCAGTGCGCTCCGGCGATACGGGTATGACCGTCGCATGGCCGGGGGGATACCACCGGCATTGCCGTAGCGAACCACTGGAAAAGACTCAGGACTGCTATTCGAATAGTCATGCATCGGGCCAGCCGAGGCCGGCTTGCGTCCGTTGCATGCCGGCTCGCGTCTGGCGCGAGCGTGCCGACCGACCCGGCGTGGCTGGCGTCGGTGCAGCCGCATTGGCCGGGCCGTTGCATGTCGGTCGCGATGCGGCGACGGAGGTGCGCGTCAACGCAGTCGACCGCGCAGGGGAATCCGGACAAATGGACCAACTTCAATCGATTCGGGCATTCGTGACGGTGGCAAGGGAAGGCGGCTTTCGCCGGGCGGCGACCCGGCTGCGCGTGTCGACGGCGATGGCGAGCCGGCTGGTCGATGCGCTCGAGACGCGCCTTGGCGCACGCCTGCTTCAACGCAGCACCTGCCACCAGTCGCTGACCGAAATCGGCGAGCTGTACCTCGCGCGCGTCGAGCGGATTCTCGGTGCGATCGACGAGATCGACGGTCGCTTCGTCGCGATGGGCAGCAAGCCGGAAGGCGCGTTGCGCATTGCCGCGCCGGTCGCGTTCGGGCTCAGCCAGTTGAGTGCGTTGCTCGATCGTTTCGTCAACCGGTTTCCGGACGTGCGGCCGACCGTCACGCTGACCGATGCCCATGTCGACCTGACATCCGAAGACATCGATGTCGCGTTTCTGACCGACGGCATGCCGGTGACCGGTGCGCATGCGCTGCACATGCTGGCCGCCTATGAATCCGTGCGCATCGCGGCGCCGACTTATGTCGACGCGCATGGCGGCGCGGCTGCGTCGGGCGACTGGCCGGACATCACGGCCGTGCGGCTCGATCTGCCGGCGACCGGCGATGACGATGCGGTTGCGTTTCGACCCGACACGGCGCCCGGCGGCAGTTTGGGTGTCGGCCATCTCGAGATGGCACGGCGACTGGCTGTGGCCGGCATGGGCGCCGCGGTGCTGCCCGCGTATCTCGTCGACGCCGATCTGGTGGCCGGCACGCTGGTGCGCGTCGCGCCGATTCGCCCGCTCGCGCCCGTCACGCTGAAGCTCGCGCATGCGCGCACCGCGCATCTGCCGGCTGCCGCACGGGCATTCATCGAATTCGCCGGCGCCGCGTTCCAGCCGGCGAGCTAGCGGCCAGCTTGATAGCCGCGGCTATGCCCGCCCGCCAGGGCAGCGGGCTCATGGTTTTTTCCACGGAAGCAGTTCGACGAACGAACGCTCCGCAGGGCGCAACGCACGCCCGAAATACGTGACCGTATCCGCGGCAAACAGGAAGCGACAGCATTCCGGCCGCGCGTGCAGGTCACGAGGAGATCTGGTGATTCCCATTGAAGGTCGTCTATTTGCGAGAGGTCGCTCCATGCGCGTCGAACGGGTTCCATACCGCTTAATCACTGCTGCAACGGCTGCCGTTTTCCTGGCCGCGTGCGGAAAAAAAGAATCGGCACCGCCGCCGCAAACGCCGGAAGTCGGCATCGTCACCGTCCAGCCGCAGGCCGTGCCGGCGGTAACCGAACTGCCGGGTCGCACCAGCGCGTTTCTGGTCGCGCAGGTGCGCGCGCGGGTCGACGGCATCGTGCTGCGCCGCGAGTTCACCGAAGGCACCGACGTCGAGGCCGGCCAGCGTCTGTACAAGATCGACCCGGCGCCATACGTCGCCGCGCTGAACAGCGCGAAAGCGACGCTCGCGCGGGCACAGGCGAACCTCGTCACGCAGAACGCGCTGGTCGCACGCTACAAGGTGCTGGTGGCCGCGAACGCGGTCAGCAAGCAGGACTACGACAACGCGGTGGCCACGCAGGGCCAGGCCGCGGCGGACGTCGCGGCCGGCAAGGCGGCGGTCGATACCGCGCAGATCAACCTCGGCTATACCGATGTCGTCTCGCCGGTTTCAGGCCGAGTCGGCATCTCGCAGGTGACGCCGGGCGCATACGTGCAGGCGAGCCAGGCGACGCTGATGTCGACGGTGCAGCAGCTCGATCCGGTGTACGTCGACCTCACGCAGTCGAGCCTCGACGGGCTGAAGCTGCGCCAGGACGTGCAGAGCGGCCGCCTGAAGACGAGCGGCCCGGGCGCCGCGAAGGTGTCGCTGATCCTGGAAGACGGCAAGACCTATTCGGAAGCCGGCAAGCTGCAGTTCTCGGACGTGACGGTCGACCAGACCACCGGCTCGGTGACGATTCGCGCGATCTTCCCGAACCCGGGCCGCGTACTGCTGCCGGGCATGTTCGTGCGCGCCCGGATCGAGGAAGGCGTGAACGAGAACGCGTTCCTGGTGCCGCAGATCGGCGTCACGCATGACCAGAAGGGCCAGGCGATCGCACTGGTCGTGAACGCGGCCAACAAGGTCGAGACACGTCCGTTGACGACGGCCGGCACGTACGGCCCGAACTGGATCGTCGAAGGCGGTCTGCAAGCGGGCGATCACGTGATCGTGCAGGGCGTCGACAAGGTGCGCCCGGGTGCGACCGTGAAGACCGTCTCGGCGCAGCTCGCACCGGCGCAGGACACAGCGTCCGGCACACCGGCAAGCGCCGCGAATGCGTCCGGCGCCGCGCCGGCGAGCACTGCCGCCCATGCTGCCGCGCGTTCGACCGCCGCGTCGGCCGCGCAATAACAAGGAGTCCGTTTCATGGCCAAGTTCTTTATCGATCGCCCGATCTTTGCGTGGGTGATCGCGATCGTGCTGATGCTGGCCGGCGTCGCATCGATCTTCAAGATGCCGATCGCGCAGTATCCGACGATCGCACCGCCGACGATCCAGATCCAGGCGAACTATCCGGGCGCTTCCGCGAAAACGGTGGAAGACACGGTGACGCAGGTGATCGAGCAGCAGATGAGCGGTCTCGACAACTTCCTGTATATGTCGTCGACGAGCGATGACTCGGGCAACGCGACGATCACGCTGACCTTCTCGCCGGGCACGAATCCGGACGTCGCGCAGGTGCAGGTGCAGAACAAGCTGTCGCTCGCGACGCCGAACCTGCCGCAGGTCGTGCAGCAGCTCGGCATGCAGGTCACGAAGTCGAGCAGCAACTGGCTGATGTGGTTCGCGTTCAACTCCGACGACGGCAGCATGTCGAAGGAGGACCTGACGAACTACGTGGCGTCGCACGTGCTCGATCCGCTCAGCCGCGTGAACGGCGTCGGCCAGACGCTGCTGCTCGGTTCGCAGTTCTCGATGCGCATCTGGCTCGACCCGGTCAAGCTGACCAACTACAGCCTCACGCCGACCGACGTGTCGGCCGCGATCACGCAGCAGAACGTGCAGATCGCGGGCGGGCAGATCGGCGGCACGCCGGCGAAGCCGGGCACGATGCTGCAGGCGACGATCACCGAATCGACGCTGCTGCGCACGCCCGAGCAGTTCGGCAACATCCTGCTGAAGGTCAACCAGGACGGTTCGCAGGTGCGCCTGAAGGACGTCGGCCGCGCGGCGCTGGGTTCGGAGAACTACACGTTCGACACGAAGTACATGGGGCAGCCGACGGCCGGCCTCGGCATCCAGCTCGCCACCGGCGCGAACGCGCTGGCGACCGCCACCGCGCTGCGGGCCAAGGTCCAGGAACTGTCGAAGTACTTCCCGCACGGTCTCGTCGTCCACTATCCGTACGACACGACGCCGTTCGTGCGCCTGTCGATCGAGGAAGTGGTCAAGACGCTGCTCGAAGGTATCGTGCTGGTGTTCCTCGTGATGTACCTGTTCCTGCAGAACCTGCGGGCGACGATCATCCCGACGATCGCGGTGCCGGTCGTGCTGCTTGGTACGTTCGCGATCATGGGCGTCGCCGGCTTTTCGATCAACACGCTGTCGATGTTCGGCCTCGTGCTCGCGATCGGCCTGCTGGTGGACGATGCGATCGTGGTGGTGGAGAACGTCGAGCGGGTGATGGCGGAGGAGGGCCTGTCACCGAAGGAGGCGACCCGCAAGGCGATGGGCCAGATCACCGGCGCACTCGTCGGCGTGGCGCTCGTGCTGTCGGCGGTGTTCGTGCCGGTGGCATTCTCCGGCGGGTCGGTCGGCGCGATCTATCGTCAGTTCTCGCTGACGATCGTGTCGGCGATGGTGCTGTCGGTACTCGTCGCGTTGATTCTGACGCCGGCCCTGTGTGCGACGATCCTCAAGCCGATCCCGCAAGGGCATCACGAAGAGAAGAAGGGCTTCTTCGGCTGGTTCAACCGGACGTTCGACCGCAGTCGCGATCGCTACACGAGCGGCGTGAACCACGTGATCCGGCGCTCGGGCCGCTGGCTCGTGATCTACCTGGCCGTGTTCGTCGCGGTCGGCGTGATGTTCGTGCGCCTGCCGAAGTCGTTCCTGCCGGATGAAGACCAGGGCTACATGTTCATGATCGTGCAGACGCCGTCGGGCTCCACGCAGGAAACGACCGGCAAGACGCTCGACAACATCAACACGTACCTGACCACCACCGAGAAGGATGTGGTCGACTCGGTGTTCACGGTCAACGGCTTCAGCTTTGCAGGCCGCGGCCAGAACGCCGGGCTCGTGTTCGTGAAGCTGAAACCGTACGAGCATCGCCAGCGTTCGGACCAGAAGGTGCAGGCGCTGATCGGCCGGACGTTCGCGCACTACGCGCAGTACAAGGACGCGATGGTGATCCCGTTCAACCCGCCGTCGATTCCAGAACTCGGCACCGCTGCCGGCTTCGACTTCGAGCTGACGGACAACGCCGGTCTTGGCCACGAAGCGCTGATGGCCGCGCGCGGGCAGTTGCTCGGGATGGCCGCGAAGGATCCCGCGCTGGCACTCGTGCGCCCGAATGGCCTGAACGATACGCCGCAGTACAAGGTCGACATCGACCGCGAGAAGGCGAACGCGCTCGGCGTGACGGCTGCCGCGATCGACCAGACGTTCTCGATCGCGTGGGCGTCGCAGTACGTGAACAACTTCCTGGATACGGATGGCCGGATCAAGAAGGTGTACGTGCAGTCGGACGCGCCGTTCCGGATGACGCCGGAAGACATGAACATCTGGTACGTGCGCAACAGCACGGGCGGCATGGTGCCGTTCAGCGCGTTCGCGACCGGCCACTGGAGCTACGGTTCGCCGAAGCTCGAACGCTACAACGGCGTGTCGTCGATCGAGATCCAGGGGCAGGCCGCGCAAGGCAAGTCGACCGGGCAGGCGATGGCGGCGATGGAAGCGCTCGCGAGCAAGCTGCCGGAAGGGATCGGCTACTCCTGGACCGGCCTGTCGTTCCAGGAAATCCAGTCCGGTTCGCAGGCGCCGATCCTGTACGCGATCTCGATCCTCGTCGTGTTCCTGTGTCTCGCGGCGCTGTATGAAAGCTGGTCGATCCCGTTCTCGGTGATCATGGTGGTGCCGCTCGGCGTGGTCGGCGCGCTGCTCGCGACGATGCTGCGCGGTCTCGAGAACGACGTGTTCTTCCAGGTCGGCCTGCTGACGACCGTGGGCCTGTCCGCGAAGAACGCGATCCTGATCGTCGAGTTCGCGCGCGAGTTGCAGGCCGGCGGAAACATGGGGCCGGTGCGCGCGGCGATCGAGGCGGCGCGCCTGCGGCTGCGTCCGATCCTGATGACGTCGCTCGCGTTCATGCTCGGCGTGCTGCCGCTCGCGATCAGCAACGGCGCAGGCTCGGCGAGCCAGCACGCAATCGGTACGGGCGTGATCGGCGGGATGATCACGGCGACGTTCCTCGCGATCTTCATGATCCCGATGTTCTTCGTGCGGGTTCGCGCGATCTTCAGCGGCGAGACGGAAAACGTCGACGACGCATGGCGTCTCGTGCAGGGCGACCTGCAGCGCGGTCAGGACGACGCACACGATTCGAAGGGGCAGTAACGATGCAAAAACACGCTTTGACTACGACCGCGGCCGCCCTGGCGGTCGCGCTCTTCGCCACGGGCTGCACGATGGCGCCGCATTACAAGCGGCCCGATGCACCCGTCGCGCAGGCGTACCCGGCCGGCGGCGTCTACGCGACGCAGCCGGGTGCGGCCGGCGCGCGCAGCGCGAACGGGCAAGCTGCGACCGCCATCGGCTGGCGCGAGTTCTTCGTCGATCCGCGCCTGCAGCGGCTGATCGAGATCGCGCTGAAGAACAACCGCGACCTGCGCGTATCGGTGCTGAACATCGCGGCGGCGCGCGCGCAGTACCAGATCACGCGCGCGGGCCTGTTCCCGACGATCGATGCGACGGGTACCGGTAATCGTCAGCGCCTGCCGAATGCGCTGTCGGTGGCGCCGGGCCGGAACATCACGACGACCTACAACGTCGGGCTGTCGGCGTCGTGGGAACTCGACCTGTTCGGCCGCGTGCAGAGCCTGAAGGACCAGGCGCTCGCGCAGTACCTGTCGACCGCGTATGCGCGGCAGGCGTCGGAGATCTCGCTGGTGTCGCAGGTGGCGGATCAATACCTGACGCTGCTGTCGACCGACGATCTGCTGAAGGTCACGGAGAACACGCTGAAGACGGCGCAGGACTCGTACAACCTGACGAAGCTGCAGTTCGACAACGGCACGGGCTCCGAGCTCGAGCTGCGTCAGGCGCAGACGGTGGTCGAGCAGGCGCTGTCGAACCAGCAGGCGCAAGCACGGGCACGCGCGCAGGCGTTGAACGCGCTGGTGCTGCTGATCGGCGAGCCGCTGCCGGACGATTTGCCGGCGGGCATGCCGCTCGACGCGCAGAACCTGCTGACGGACGTGCCGGCCGGCCTGCCGTCCGACCTGCTGACGCGTCGCCCCGACGTGATGCAGGCCGAGCAGTCGCTGCTGGCGGCGAACGCGAACATCGGTGCGGCACGCGCGGCGTTCTTCCCGAAGATCTCGCTGACGGCCGCGTTCGGCACCGCGAGCCCGACGCTCGGCGGCCTGTTCAAGGCCGGCACGGCGGCATGGTCGTTCGCGCCGAGCATTGCGTTGCCGATCTTCGAAGGCGGCTCGAACATCGCGAACCTCGATCTTGCGCACGTGCAGAAGCGCATCGAGATCGCGAACTACGAGAAGGCGATCCAGTCGGCGTTCCGCGACGTGGCGGACGGGTTGGCCGCACGCGGCACGTACGACCAGCAGATCGCGGCGCTGGAGCGCAACGAGCATGCGCAGCAGCGACGCTTCGACCTGTCGGACCTGCGTTACAAGAACGGTGTCGACAGCTACCTGTCGGTGCTGACCGCGCAGACGGACCTGTATTCGGCGCAGCAGTCGCTGATCAATGCGCGTCTGGCACGCTGGACCAACCTGGTCAACCTGTACCGTTCGCTGGGCGGCGGGTGGATCGAGCGGGCCGGCGAAACGCCGCGCGCGCCGGATGCACCGGTCGACTACGACAAGGCGGCCGCTCCGGCGCCTGCGTCGGCAACGGCGACGAACGGGTAAGCAAGACCAAGGGCAGGGGCGAGCCATTGCCCCTGTTCGCGGAGGCTGCCCGACGCGAAAACGAAAACGCCACGGATGAAAATCCGTGGCGTTTCTTTTTCCGCAGTCTACGTAGCCGCTCGCGTCGGAAGCGGCGTTACGTTACCCCTGCTTTTCCCAAAGCGTGCGGCCGAAGAACGTCAGCGTGCGATCCCACGCCATTTGCGACCACACCGGATCGAACTGCGTGCCGGCGATACGGCCGGGGCCGACAGCCGTTTCGTTCGCGAATGCGTGATGCGCGAGATAGCGATGGAATTCGACATTGACCTTCGCATCGGTCAGCTTCTTCTCGAGCGCATCGACCTGGTCGATCGCGAAGAACGCATCCTGCGTGCCCCAGTGGCCCATCAGCGGCACCTTGAGCTTCGCCGGATCGAGGTAGTCGAGCGGCGGGAGGCCGTACCACGTGACGCCCGCGTCCGCATCGGCGAACTGCAGCGACAGCAGCGTGAGTGCGCCGCCCATGCAGTAACCCGTCACCGCGACACGCGAGGCGAGCGTCTTCAGATGCGTCACGGCGCCCGGAATGTCCTGCGAAGCCGCGTCGCCGAAATCGAGCCCGGTCATCAGGTGGTGTGCTTCCTCTTCCTCGACCGTTGATTTGCCGCGGTACAGGTCGGGCACGAGCGCGAAGTAGCCGCAGCGCGCGAGGCGATCCGCGACGCCACGGATCTGGTCGTTCAGCCCCCACCATTCCTGGATGACGACGACCGCGGGCGCGCCTTCGGTCTTCGCCGGCGTGGCGAGATAGCCCTGCAGTTCCTGGCCGTCCGGGCGTCGAAACGTGATCATGGAACCGGATGTTTGAGACATGAAACCGCTCCTTTTCGAAAAATGCGATGAGTGCGGCATCGGGGCCGGCCTGCGGGCGCGGCGACGATCGGGCAAGCCGGGCGTCGTGGTTCCGCTCGCGTTCGTTTTGGCCGGCACCGACCACGCGGCCATTCTATGCGCAAACACCGGCTGCCGTCGTGAACGGAGCCGCGCGGCACGCGACTCGCGAGACCGCATCGATCGGGGCGCGCAATCCGTTCCGGGCGCGGACGGCCGGAAAACAAACACCCCGCCCCGACGAACGGGAGCGGGGTGTTTCGTTTGCTGCGCGCGTATCGGAATACGCGGGCGCGTGTCCGGCTTACTGGCCGAAATACACGGAGTCGCGGCCATCCTGCTTGACTGCGATCGCGCGGCCCGCGCGTACGCCGGCGGAGGCTTGCGCGCCGTAGCCGGTTTCATCGGCGTTCGTCACGCGGGCCTGGGCGGTCTGCAGCGCGCGCGGGTAATACTGATCGGAGACTTCGGGCTTGTAGCCGGCCTGTTCGAGCTGGACGAGTTCGGCGCGCACCTGGGCACGCGTCAGCTGGCCCGACGGATTCGATTGTGCAAATGCGCCGTACGAGGCGGACAGCGCGGTTGCGGCGACGACAGCGTAGATGAACGACTTCATGATGACCTCCGGTTTCATTGATTTCGCGCTTTGCTTGTTGCGTTCAGCGGTTGATTGCATCGTAGCGATCGCGTTACCGGTCGGAAATACGCGTTCCAGCGAATAATTATTGCAACTGGGTAAACGATCTGGGGCGGCGGGGTGTTTCGTCTGATGATTGCGAGGCTGTCCGGCGCTTGACGGGGACTGCGGACGGAGCCATGAGTGGGGCGATGCCGTCGGTCGGTAGGGGCCACAAAACGACCAGTTACATCGCATTCCGAAGTATTTGTGTGAGGCTGTTTATATCGTTCGTGCCGTATTTGTGGCACATGACCGCGTCACTCGACCAGGACCGCCTGCCGTTTCCGGTATTCGGCAGGCGTGATTCCAACGTGCCGGCTGAACGACCGCCTGAGCGTATCGACATTCGCGAAGCCGCATTTCGCGGCGACCTGTTTCGGCGTGTCGTGACCGTTCTCGAGCAAGTGGCGGGCGGCCGAAATGCGGGTCGCCTCGACCCATGCGGCCGGCGTCATGCCGACTTCCGCGCGGAACAGGCGTGCGAAGTGGCGCGGGCTCATGCCTGCATGCTTCGCCATTTCCGCCACCGAATGCTCGAGTTCCGGATTCGCCGCGATCCAGCGTTGGACCTCCTGCAGTACCGAACGTCCGGCAGGGCGCGCCTCGCCCTTGCGGCTGAACTGGAGTTGGCCGCCCGGGCGCTTGAAGAACATGACCAGTTGTGCGGCGACGCGCCGCGCGATCTCGCGGCCGAGATCTTCCTCGACCAGCGCGAGCGCGAGATCGAGCCCGGCCGTGACGCCGGCGCCGGTGCGCAGCTTGCCGTCGCGCACATACAGTGCGTCCGCGTCGACGGCGAGCGATGGATACGCTTCGGCAAGCGCATCGGCCGCAGCCCAGTGCGTGGTCAGGTGACGGCCTTTCAGCAGGCCGGTGGCCGCGAGGATGAACGCGCCGGTGCAGATCGAGCCGTAGCGCTTGCTCTGCACGGCCGCCGCTCGCAGCCACGCGAGGACGTCGGAGCGCAGTGCGATCCGGCCGGCGCTCGGCGCGCCGGCGACCAACAGCGTGTCGATGCGCTCAGGAATGTCGGGAACGATCCAGTCGGGCAGCAACTGCGCACCGGACGAACTGCGGATCGGACCGGACTCGCTGGCGATGATCCGCAACGTATAGAACGGCTTCCCGCATTCGGCGTTCGCTTGCGCGAAGACGTCGAGCGGTGCGGAGACATCGAGCAGTTGAACGCCCGGAACGGCGAAAATTCCTACGACCTTCGGCATGATCGATGGTGTGTCGTGTCGAACGTGACGGGTAGCAGTATAGACGCGCCAGCGGCGCACGATGCTCGCAGACGGGCCTGGCTCCGGTGTTCTTCTCGCTGCGCGGGCGCCGTGTCTGTCCATCGCGCAAAATGGCAGGATTTGACGTAACACGTCTATTGGAGACAGCTATCGGACGCCGGAGAATCGAGGGTGTTTTCAATGGAGGTCGATCATGACTGAGAACGTTGCAGGCATCACCATTCCCGATAGCCAATTGACGCGCGAAATCACCGAGCTCGTTCGCGATACCGCGTCTCCGTTGCTGTTCCATCATTCCAGCCGCGTGTTCTATTTCGCGGCGCTTGCGGGCCAGCGGCGCGGGCTGAAATACGATCCCGAGCTGCTCTACTGCGGCTGCATGTTCCACGACATGGGGCTCACGCACAAACACAGCAGCGCATGCGAGCGTTTCGAGGTGGACGGCGCCAATGCCGCACGCGATTTCCTGAAGGGCAAGGGCATTTCGCAGCAGGATATCGACGTCGTGTGGACCTCGATCGCGTTGCATACCACGCCGGGCATCCCGCAGCACATGCATCCGGTGATCGCGCTCGTTACCGCGGGCGTCGAGATGGATGTGCTGGGCCTGACCTATCCGGAATACAGCGATGTGGAGCGCGAGGCCGTCGTTCGTGCGCATCCGCGTACGCCGCACTTCAAGGAAGACATCATTCAGGCGTTCTACGATGGGATCAAGCACAAGCCTGATACGACGTTCGGCAACGTGAAGGCCGATGTGCTCGCAGACAAGGACCCGCATTTCCACGCAGGCAATTTCTGCAGCGTGATCCGGTCGTCCGCGTGGGCCGGCTGATTGCTCGCGGTGTGGCGCACGATCCCGGATATTGAGCGGGGGTCGTGCGCGAAAAGTGAATCGTGGCTCCTGAATGACTAAGTCGTGCGACTGTAGATGGCAACCGCACGATCGAACCCGGGCACACGTGAACGCCGCATCGTACGGCGACAACGCCATCATTCGGACAGCCGGCCCGGGCGGAAAGGTACCCGTGTATGGGAGCGTAATTCGTAACGCTGCCGGATTTTCAACCGATACGAACGTTCCAATGGCTTCCACACTTCATGACTTACCCGACAGCCCCTGTGTCGGTGTGTGCTCGACGTTGTTCGACGATGTCTGCAAGGGATGCGGCCGAACGGCTGACGAGGTCTCGCACTGGGTGTTCATGAACGATGACGAGAAACGCGCGATATGGGAGCGCATCCGGCACGAGTGCACGGCGATGCGGTTCCGTCGCGATGGACGGTGAATCGTCGGGAGCGGCGTTCCTGATGACGGGGCGCGCTTGAAGAACATCCACTTGTCTTGATCGAACCGATCGACCTTGCCGGGGAGGATGAGCCGGCGAAATCGGAGAAAATGCAATCAGTTAAAAAGTTGTTACGTGACAACCGTACGGCGTTTGTCGGGATTTTATATACTGAATAATTGCACCCCGTCCCCCGGGCGAATCTCCGATTCGCGGCCGTAGAAGCTTGCCTCCAGGTGGATGGCGTACGTCGTCCTCGCCTCCGCAGGCACCCCGACGAGCACCACAGGCACGCCCCTCATCCGCGTCCGCAGGTTTTCGGCAAAACGCCTATAATGATTGGGCAAATTGCCGGGAGAGACCATGAGCACCATTGCTTTCCATCCTTCGGGCGTCGCGCACCCGCGTCAGGCCGAATTCACGATTCTCGAACAGCTGCTGGCGATCCGTGTCCGATCGGGGGCCGATCTTGCCGAGTTGGCGAGCGCCCGCATCGACGTCTCGGTGATCGACCGTCTGTCCGAGCGCGGGCTGAAATCCGACGAGCTGGCCTTCATCATTCCGCGTCGCACGCTGAGCCATCGTCGTCAGGCGCACGAACGCCTGTCGCAGGAGGAATCCGACAAGGCGATCCGTCTCGCGCGCATCGTCGCGCAGGCGACCGCCACGTTCGGCGACCAGGAGAAGGCGATGGCGTGGCTGCGCAACGGGCTTCAGCGCTTCGGCGGCCGCACGTCGCTCGACATGGCGAGCACCGAGCATGGCGCGCGGCTCGTCGAGGAAGCCCTCACGCAAATCGACGAGGGGTACTTCGCTTGACGACACTGTGGCGGATCAGCAATTTCGCCGACCTGAAAGGGATCGGCGGATTGCGCGCCGGCGGGCGCTGGCATTTTGCCGGGCAGCCCGTCGTGTATCTCGCCGAGCATCCCGCGCTCGCACTGCTCGAGACGCTCGTTCATTTCGAAATCGCCACGGTCGCGCAATTGCCGAGCGGATACCAGTTGCTTCGCATCGAGGTGGCCGATTCGGTCGATATCGCCGAAATCGCGGAGGGCGACGCGCCGGACGACTGGCGAACCAACGTCGACTGGACCCGCAGCGCCGGCACCGAGTGGCTGCATACGCAGCCGAGCGCGCTGCTGCGCGTGCCGAGCGTCGTCGTGCCGCACGCGCACAACTTCCTGCTGAATCCGCTGCATCCGGTCGCTTCCGAGGTTCGTATCGCCGAAGTCATGCAATCGCCGTACGACACACGGATTCTGCGGCTGATCCAGTCGCCGCCGGGCGAATAGGGCGCCGAGCGACTCGCGGCGCGCGCCGAGCGCGGGCCGGATCAGCGCTCGTGCGCGGCGCGGTCCGCGGCCGCATCGGGCGGCAGCGTCTGCCGGATGCGCGTGACTGTTCGCGCGCTGACGAGACCGAGCATCGCACTGACGTCGGCATGCGCGTGGCCTGCAAGCAACTGGCGGCGCGCATACGTATTGCGCAGCACGCGCGGGCTCATGTCCGCCGCGTGGAAACCGATCGCGGTCAGCGCGTCGCGCACCACGAGCAGCAGGAACATGTCGTTCATCGCGCCACCGCCGCGCGGCGCGGGAAACAGCAACGCGGATGCCGGCGTGTCTGCCGAGCGCACCCGCCATGCGGCGAGCGGCGCCAGCGCAAATTCGGCGAGCGTGATTCGGCGCCCCGGCCGCGCCCGATCGCGCGGCACGGCGAGCGCAGGCGGCTGCGCGTCGAGATCGGGCGCGTCGCAGGTTGTCGCCCGTATCTCGGCCGACGTGATGCCGCTCGCAAGCAGCAGCGCGACGATCGCGCGATTCCGGCAGTCGGTGCGCGTGTCGTGTGCTCGCGGCTGCACGTGGCGCTGCAGCGCTGCGTCGGCATCGGGTGGCAGATAGCACGGTTCGGGCTCGCCGTCCGGCCATGCGAGATCGCGCGTCGTCCGGCCGGCCGGATGAATCGTGCGCACGCCTGCGTCGACCAGATGCCGGCCCAGCCGATCGATCAGCTTCGCGTAGCGCACGCCGGTCGACGTGCCGGGCGCGCAGGTGCGATCGAGTTCCGCCAGGAAGGCCGCGACGTGGTCGGGTCCGAACGTGGCCAGCGACACGCGTCGTGCGGTCAGATAACGCAGGAACCGTTCGAACATCGCGACGTGCTGCACGACCGATCGCGGCGCGAACGGCCGGCGATCGGCGCCGGTCGCGGCGGTTTCCTGCCACGCGCGGAAGGCGCCAACGGGGTCGTGAATCCAGCGATTCGTGTCCATGCACGATTTATAGCCGGACGCGGTCACGCCGGCAATCGTCCCGATGTCCTGTTGGCCGCCCGGCCCGATGCAAGCGCCGTGTCACTGCGCGGTACGCGTGTCGTCGATGCCGTCGTTGTTCATCGTCAGGTAGACCAGCACGAGCAGCAGCGTGATGAAGAAGCGGAACGCGTCCGGCACGCCGTTCCATTGCTTCGACATCCACATGCCGAACCACTCGCCGCCGACCGACATGAAGGCGACCTGCCACGTGAGGAAGCCGAGCGTCAGGCCGGCGATCGCATACGCCTTGGCCGCGCGGAATGCCGCATCGCCGGCGCGTCGTGCGCGCAGCAGGCGGACACCGCCGATCCAGCACAGCACGGCCGTCAGCGTTTCCAGTGAGATGATGCCGATATAGCCGGCGTGATGAACCCACGTCGTGCCGATCGCGCGATACATGATCCCGTTGCTGGGGAACGTCGTGTCCATCAGGAACACGTGATGCACGAACGCGAAATTCGTCGCGTAGTCGGTGATGTTGCCGAACGCGACGAGCGAGGCGAAAAAGGTCATGGCAAGCACCATGGCTGACTTGGAAAGACGAACCATCATATTGGACTCCGAAATGAATGGGCAGGCGAAAGCGCGACCGCGCGGCGATCAGCCGGCGTTCGGGGCGATTCCTGCATGAGCGTGTCCGGCGGGGCCGGCGGTTTGCGTGCGTGGCACGGCGGCGCGGAGATCGGGACTGGAAGACCTGAAGCCGGGGCGGCGTCGAGGAGACGCACGCGCCGGCTGGATCGAGTGCCCGCGCAAGGAGGGAGCGGCGATTGTCGGTCGAACGACGGGAGTCGTCAAGCGGGGCTTGCGCGCGTGTCGCGCTGCCGGCCGTCGCCGTCAGGCGTCGGGCGAAGGCGCAGTTGCCGCTGCCGTTCCCGCCTGTCCGCTCAGTCGCGCCAGCGCAGTGAACGCCAGTTGCGTCGCGATGGCCGCGAGTGTGCCGGCCGCCATGCCGTTGCCGAGCACGATCTGCACCGGTGAGCCGAAATGGCGATACAAGTTCGGCACCAGGATCGGCGCAAGGCCGACGACGAGCGCGGCCGCGAGCGTGTACTGGTTGGCGCGCGCATGCAGGTCGACGCTCGCGAGCAGCCGGATGCCCATCACGCCGATCATCGCGAACACGACCAGCGCGGTGCCGCCGACCACGGCGGCCGGAATCGCATACGCGAGCCGCGCGAGCGGTGCGAACAGCGCGATGACGATCAGGATCGTGCCGGCGGCGGCCGTCACGTAGCGCGAGCGCACGCCGGTCGTCTGCACGACACCGATATTCTCGGCGCTGGTCACGATCAGCGGCGTGCCGAACAGCGCGCCGGCCAGCGACGCCAGCGCATCGCCGCGTATCGTCTTCGGCACGTCACGCGACAGCGAGATCGGCTTGCCACACGTTTCGCCGACGGCGACCGTCTGCGCGGTGGCCTCGGCCATCGAGATCGCGGTGAAGATCAGCAGCGGCAGCGCGGCCAGCACGTCGAAGCGCGGCATCCCGAACGGCAGCCATACCGGATGCGTGAACAGCGGGCCGCGCCACACGTCGGCGAGCGCCGGCATCGCATCGAGCGCCCAGCCGAGCGTCGCACCGGCCATCAGGCCGATCAGCACCGCGAGCCGCCCGAGCGTGCCGCGGAACGCACCGGCCACGACGACGGTGGCGACGATCGTCGCCAGCGCGAGACCGAGTGCGCGCGGCTGCGCGAAATCGGCCGAACCGGGTTGGCCGACGACGATCGTCGCGTAGATCCGGATCAGGTTGACCGACACGAGCAACAGCATCGCGCCGACGACGATGCGCGGAAAGAGCCGCAGGCAGCGCGTGAAGACGGGCAGCAGCACCCAGTAGAACGCGCTGGCGAGCAATGCCGAGCCGGCCGCCGTCGGCAGGCCCGATTGCGCGGCGATGCCGGCGAACAGCATCGTCGGTGCACCGCCGGGCACCATCACGAAGGGCATGCGTGCGCCGATCGGCCCGGCACCGAGCGATTGCAGAAGCGTGCCGATCCCGCACGCGAAGAACGTCGCGCCGATCAGCTGGACCGTCAGGTCCGCCGGCAGCGCGAGCACTTTTGCGATCAGGAACACGGCCGTGATCGGGGACGCGGCCATCGACAGCACGTGCTGCAGCCCGAACAGCGCGAGCTGCCAGGCGGGCAGCCGCGCGTCGATGGGTGTTGAGATCGGATCGTGCGACACGACAGGCCCCTTCGAAGCGAACGGCGACGAGCGCCGGAAACCGGCGGTGAACGAACGGTCAGGCCCGCAGCCAGGGCAGTTGCGCGGCGCTGTAGCGGAACGTCTGGAATACGCTGTTGAGCTGCCCGGGGCCGGTCTTGCGCGCGGCTTCGTCCGGGTATTCGGCGAACCACGGAATCACGTATTCCCAGACGACCTCGCCGGCGGGCGTCACTTCGAACAGCCGGCCCGTCGATGATTCGGTGACGTGCGTGTTGCCGTTCGGCAAGCGTTGCGCGTTGCCCATGAACGGCGTGTAGAACAGGTTCACGACGTCATCCGCATACGACCACACGACGCGCTGCGTCGCCGGATCGATCTCGACGACGCGCGAGAACACGACGTGCGCGCCGTGGCGGAAATTGCCGTTGTCGAACGCGAGGATGTTGCCGTTCGGAAGCGGCACCGGCGCATGCTGGTGCGACACGACGTCGGGCCCGATCCGCAGGTCGACGCGGCCGGTTTCGCGATTCACGCCGATGATGCCCGACGTCGTGCGCAGGCTCATCAGCACGCGGCCGTTCGCATCGACCGCGAGGCCGTTGACGAGCGGCCAGTGATAGCGCCCGAAACCGGCCGCGATCGGGAAATCCTCGGGCCGCAGATGGTCGCGCGCATGCCATTCCCAGACGATCTGCCCGGCCCGGTTCACTTCGCGGATCACGTCCGCATACATCGCTTCGTCGTCGCCGTGCGGCGTGCCGCCCGGCACGCGCCGCGCGAACGCGGCGTCGACCGGCTCGCACGCGGCGTAGAGCAGGTTGCCGTTCGGCAGCCACTGCGCATCGTGGTGGTGCGCGGGATCCTCGTAGCGCCATACGGTTTCGCCTTGCGGCGTGACTTCGTAGAAGTCGCCGCCATGCCACATCGACCACGGCGCATAGCGCGATTCGGATTGCGGATGGTTGCCGTTGTAGCCGAGGTTGCCGTTCGGGAGGATCACCGCATGGCGGCCGGGGCGCACGGGCATCTTCCACTGGTGGGCGACTTCGCCGTCGATGCCGACGAGATAGACGTTGCCGTCGGCCGTCTGCGGCGCGATGAGCGTATAGCCGCCCGCGGACAGGGCGGGATCGTGGGCGATGAGGCCGACGCCACGGCGGCGCTGGGTAATCTGGTCGACGGTTGTCACTGCGGTCTCCATTCGAATCGGATGCGGGGATGCAGCGGAATCTAGACGATCCGGACGGTCAGTAAAATTGGATTATTCTTGACGGCCTGTTCGGAAAAATCTAACGGACCTTTTATGCGTTCGATATCGCAGACATTCCGCTGTTTCGACGAGGTCGCGAGGCGCGGCTCGATTCGCAAGGCGGCCGACGCGCTGCACCTGACCGCTGCGGCGGTGCACCAGCAGATCCGCAATCTCGAGGACCAGGTCGGCGTGCCGCTGTTCGACCGGCTGCCGCGCGGCATGCAGTTGACGCTCGCCGGCGAGATCGTGATCGCGGCCGTGCGGCGCGGCCAGCGCGACTTCGACAACGCGCTCACGCAGGTCGAGGACCTGCGTGCGCTGCGTCGCGGGCACGTGAACCTGGCGGTACCCGCGTCGACCGCGGAAAGGCTCGTGCCCGACGCGATCCTCGCTGCGATGCGGCGCTATCCGGGCGTCACGTACAGCGTGCGTTCGGGAAACGGCGAGAGCATCGTGCGCTGGGTCGAGACAGGCGAGGCCGATATTGGCTATGCGTTGCGCCGGCGCACGTCGGCGGGCGTCGTCGAGGTGCGCGCATTCGCTCAGCCGCTGGGTGTCGTCACTGCGCCCGGCCATCCGCTCGCGGCGTCCGGCGGCAAGGTGCGGCTGCGCGACTGTTTCGCGCATCCGCTGATCCTGATGACGCCCGACACGGAGCTGCGCGCGATGTTCGACCAGATCGATGCGCGGCAGCCGCGCAACGTGCGGCCGCTGATCGAGACGGGCTCGGTGCCGATGGTTCGGCGCCTCGCGGCCGAAGGCGCGGGTGTCGGCTTCCTGATCGCCGAGAACGTCGCGGACGACGTGGCCGCTGGCCGGCTCGCGTGGACGCCGCTTGCCGATGCGGGGGCGCGCTCGTTCAGCTGCATCTATCAGCGGGCCGACATGAGCGCGACCGTTGCGATGACGATGTTTCTCGAGTTCTTCTCCGAGGCGATCGAAGCGATGGAGCGCGGATTCGCGCGCGACGGTGGGGCAGCCGGCAAGCGCCGTCGGGCAGCAAAGTAACGCCATCGGCCGTGCGGGCGCATCGCACTGCGATGCAGTGCAGCACGCGAACCCGCGTGCGTAAGCGGTGACGTTGCGCACACAACATCCGGCCGCGCGACGCCAATCCCTTATTGCGAAAAAAATTCTGTTCATGGGACTATCGAGCGCGTTGCCGGCGCACCGAGGGGGTCGCAGGCAGCGTGATGTCCATCGCAACGACCTACGAGAACATCGGCAGACAATGAACAGAACAGCGATTTTTCCGTATGCGTCCGCGTTGCTCGCGGCCGCCCTGTTGACGGCATGCGGCGGCGACGTCGAGAACGACGTAGGCCGCACGCCGACACCTTCCACCGATGCGAGCTGCCTCGCGGTCGACAACAGCGGCGCGACGGTCGTGGTGGGCTCGAACCAGCCGGGCGACCCGTCATTGCCGGAGGCCTCCTCGGGCTATCGCACCGGGATGAAGCCGGTTTATGCGAAGACCTACCTGGTGGCCACGTCGAACGCGTACGCGAGCGCGGCCGGCTGCGCGGTGCTGAAGAAGGGCGGCACGGCCGCCGACGCGGCGGTCGCCGTGCAGGCCGTGCTTGGCCTGACCGTGCCCGAGGCGACGGGCCTCGGATCCGGCGGCGTGCTGCTGTACTACGATGCGCGCGGCAAGACGCTGCAGGCGTACGACGGCCGGGAAACCGCGCCGGCGGCCGCGACGGAGAACTATCTGCGCTACGTCGATGACGCGACCGACCGGTCCGCACCGCTGCCGAACGCACGGGCGAGCGGCCGCTCGATTGGCACGATCGGCGTGCCGAGGCTGATCGAGGCACTGCAGCAGGATCACGGCCGCTTGCCGTGGCAGAGCCTATTCGGCGATGCGATCACGCTTGCGACCAACGGCTTCCCGATCGGTGGCCGGCTCGCCGACGCGATCGCGGCGAATGCCGCGAACCTGAAGCGCGACCCCGAGGCCGCCGCGTATTTCCTGAACGCGGATGGGTCGCCGAAGACGCTCGGCACCGTCCTGAAAAATCCGGCCTATGCGCGCACGCTGACGCAGATGGCGCAGTCGGGTGCGAACGCGCTGTACACGGGGCAGATCGCGCAGGACATCGTAGCGAAGATCGCGACGACGAAGGGCGCGGACGGGTCGACGCTCACGCCGGGCAAGACGACCGTCGCCGACCTCGCCGCGTACCAGGCGAAGCGCCGCGATCCGGTGTGCACGACCTATCGCAGCTACTGGGTATGCGGGATGCCGCCGCCGTCGTCGGGCGGCATCGCGGTCGCGTCGGCGCTCGGCATTCTCGAGAATTACGACCTGAAGTCGCTGAAGCCGACGGCGATCGATCTCGAAGGCGGCAAGCCGACCGTCGCGGGCGTGCACCTCATCACCGAGGCGGAACGGCTTGCGTATGCCGACCGCGACAAGTACGTGGCCGATACCGATTTCGTGCCGCTGCCGGGCGGCACGTGGAACACGCTGCTCAACAAGCCGTACCTGAAATCGCGCGCGGCGCTGATCGATCCGGCCAAGAGCATGGGCACCGCCCAGCCCGGCAATCTGGGCGCGGTGCCGCTCGGTGTCGACACGACGCTGATCGAGCACGGCACGAACCAGTTCACGATCGTCGACGGCGACGGCAACGTGCTGAGCGCGACGACCACGGTCGAGTCGAGCATGGGCTCGTTCCACATGACCAACGGCTTCCTGCTGAACAACCAGCTGACCGATTTTTCCGCGAACCCGGTCGATAGCGCGGGCAATCCGGTGGCCAACCGCCTGCAGCCGGGCAAGCGGCCGCGCAGCTCGATGGCGCCGACGATCGTGTTCGGGCAGGCCGCAGACGGTTCGCGCGGCGATTTCGTGATGGCGACTGGTTCGCCGGGCGGCGGCACGATTCCGCAATATGTGGTCAAGACGCTCGTCGGCGCGCTCGACTGGGGGCTCGACGCGCAGCAGTCGGCGGGGCTCGTCGACTTCGGCGCGAGCAACAGCCCGACGACCACGATCGGCGGCGAGCACCCGAACGTCAACACGACGAACAACGGGGCGAACGATCCGCTGATCACGGGGCTGCTCGCGCTCGGGCACAAAGTGTCGACGTCCGCGCAGGCGAGCGGCGTCAATACCGTGATGCGCGTGACGGTCGGCCAGTCGCCCGCGTTGCAGGGCGGCACCGATCCGCGGCGTGAAGGCGTCGTGCTCGGCGATACGTTCCGGCCGTAACCGGGCAGGTCGCGCGGCCCCGAACTACCTGTATGCATCGACGGGCGGTCGGGGCCGCACATCGTGAAGGTGTCGCAATGACGAGCGCGCATCTGCTTGAAATGGACGCCATCCTGTCGGCGCCGGGCTTTTTCGATTTCCTCGACGACCTGGATTGCGATCGCGCGCTGGACAGTCGCGATGCCGAGCTGTTCGATGCGCAGTGGATGGCGTCGTTCGATGAAGTCGATGGCGATCCAGGCACAGCGGTCGACCGGCCGGCCGTGAGCGCGCTGAGGGAAAAGGCGTTCAAGCTCGCGTTCGGCGCAGCGGGGAACGCCGGTGCGGCGGCATGCGTATCCGACGATATCGAACTCATCGCGAGGAATTGGTTGTCGGGCCGCACCGATGGCTGGGCGATACACGTTCTTTGGAATGCTTATCGAAGCGGCCGGTTTTCCTGATCCGCCGCGATTGGCCGCGTCGCCGTCGTGTGATGCTCCGCGTGGCACGTCTCCAGCGTCACCCCGTCCACCGCTCAATCCCGCCGCAAGCCCCCGATTGTCAAACTATGTGAGGCAATCGTCAGCATTTGCAACGGAAGTAACAGTCCCCGCAAATCAGTCGTTTTGCGCGTCCGCGCCGCTACATTAGCTCCACCTGCCGCACGTCGCGGCAAGGCATGCGACAAGCCGCACGAAGGCGGCCCGCAGCAACAACGTCTTTGGGGAGAATGACCATGAACACGATTCGTACGATTCTGGTGGGTGCTGCACTGACGGCGATGGCGACTTCGGCTGCTTTCGCACAAACGGCCCAGACCGGTGCCCAGGGTTCCGCAGGTGTCGGCGCGCAGGTTCAGACGCCGCTGCTCGGCGGTGGCGTGGGCGTGCAGGCTGGCGCCGGCGCGAATGCGGCAGGCTCGGGTTCGGGCAACGTCGTTGGCGGCGCGCTGAACGGCGTCGGCAAGACGGTCGGCGGCGTAGGCTCGGCAGCCGGCGACACGGTTGGCGGTGCGACGCATGCGGTCGGCTCGGCAGCGGGCACCGCGAAGGATGCCGCCGCATCGGCCGTCCACTCGACGAAATCGCACGTGAAGCACGTCGCGGGCACGGCAAAGAGCCGTGCGCAAGGCGCGATGTCGACGGCAGGTGACGTCGCAGGCGGCGCGAAGGCGAAGGCCGGCGAGGCGCTCGAAGGCGCGACGAACTCGGTGCAGGGTGGCGCATCGGTCGGTGTGAAGGGTTCGGCGTCGGCGCAAGGCGGCGCGCTGTAAGCGTCACGCTTCCCGATAGAGCCCGGCCCGCTTCGATGCGGGCCGGGCTTTTTTATGGGCGCGCGCGGCGTGCCGTTCATCCCGTCCTCGATACCGGGATGCGTCGGCGTTCGCCACCCATCCGGCGACGCGACGGGCCTGCCTGCCGGCATGGACCGGCAACGTGCGGCGTGCGCACCCCCTGCCCATCGCCCGCCGGCCATGCTTAAATAGCGAGGCTCCCGGTTGCCGGGCCGCCGCGATCGCGGCGCCGTGGGATACGGGCCAGCATGTCCGATCGACATCGTGACGACAGACGACACCAAAACGCCGTTCCGGCCAGCCCGGCGCGGCCCGATAACATTCCGAGGCATCACGTCATGACCATCCTGTTCCGTCTTCTCGCGCTCGCCTGCGCGCTCTGGCTGGCCGCCTGCGCAGGGTCGCCCCCGCCGTCCGGCAGTACCAGCGCATCCGCCGCCGCACCGGACGCCAGCGAACGCCGCGGGCTCGGCACGGCATGGGGCGAGTCGGTGCGGTCCGAAACCCGCCAGGTCGATTTCGAACGCGCGGATCCGGCGAAGCCGACGGATCTCGCGTCGGTCTACTACAACGACGCGTTGCCCGGACATCCTCCCGCGTCCCAGGTTCGCCGGTTGCCGACTCGCGTCGCACTCGCCAACGGCGACATCGCGCTGTCGTTCACGGACGAAAAGGGCGCGCCGCTGCGTCTGGCACGCAGCGACGGCCGCTGGCACATGGCGGGCGTCGAAGGTTCGCGCTACATGATCGTGCTGCGCAACCAGGGGCGCCGTACGTTCGAGATCGTGTCGAGCGTCGACGGGCTCGACGTGCTGTCGGGGCGGCCCGGCAGTTATACGAACGGCGGTTACGTGCTGTATCCGGGCCGCACGCTGACGATCGAGGGTTTCCGCAAGAGCCGCGACGAAGTCGCCGCGTTCCGCTTCGCGGCGGTGCCCGACAGCTATGTCGCGAATTCGAAGTATGGCGATGCCGCGAACGTCGGCGTGATCGGCGTCGCGGTGTTCGCGCAGAAGGAGAACGACGAGGAAGCGCTGCGCCGCAACGCGAATCCGTTCCCCGGCAATGACAACGGCTATGCACCGCCGCCGGTGCCGCGCGGCGAGTGACGGCACCTCGTGGATCAGCCGCGTGCGTCGTGACGAACGACGCGCGCGGGGCGTTCCTGGATCGGGGCTGCCCGAACGGCATGCCGGCGCATGCGACGAACTTCACGACCCTCCTGCGCGATTGATGCGGACACGGATCATCCCGACGAAATCGATGGCGTTGAAGCTCGCGGCGCTGGCGCTGCTGGCCTCGAATGCCGCCGTTGCCTTCGCCGAAACGCCGGCGCCCGAATCGGTGCGGCTCGCCAACGGTCACGCGATCGAATGGGCGCGCCCGGGGTTGTTCGAGGTCGATGCCGCCCGCCACCGGAAATCGGCATTGATCGTGCCGGCCGCGCTTCGCCACGCATTGCGCGATGCATCGAGTGTTGCATTCCCGTCGGACCGTTCGAAGCGAATCGACGGCAAAGACTATCTGCTGGTCGTCGTCAACCGCTCGTCGAGCAGCCGCCCGACAGGCTATTGCGGCGCGGGCGAAGAAGGGGCGCTGTACGTGCTGGAGCTGCACGGCGCCCATGCCGTGCCGCGTTTCTCGCTGCCGGTTCAAAGCTGCCTCGACTCCGTTTCGCTCGACACCGACGGTGGCGCGCAATCGCCCTACCTGGCGATCGCGTGGCGCGACGACCCGGTCGGCATCGACATCCGGTGGGAATTTCTTTCTCACGGCGGTGCAACGCATCGCGTCTATCGTTTCGTGAACGGCACGTTTGTCGAGACCGGGATTCCGCAGTAACGCGGCCGGGCTGCGGCACAATGGCCGTTCGAATTCGCGTCGCGTGCACTCCCACCATCCGGATCGACGGAGAGCCTCATGTCGTTACCCGCTTTCAGGTACCATCCCGACCCGCTGGCAACGGGTAGCGTGATCCGCTCGGACGCGCGCTGCGTGTGTTGCGGCGATGCACGTGGTTACGTGTACGCTGGCCCCGTGTATGCGGTCGACGAGTACGAGCAATGCATCTGCCCGTGGTGCGTCGCCGACGGTTCGGCACACGCGCGGCTCGATGCGGTCTTTACCGACACGTACGGCATCGGCGGCGGCGAGTGGGATGATGTACCTGACGCGGTCGTCGACGAAATCGCCTGCCGCACGCCGGGCTTCCAGGGCTGGCAGCAGGAACGGTGGTGGACGCATTGCGGCGATGGCGCGCAGTTCATTGGCCGGGCAGGTGCGGGCGAACTGACGGCGCTCGGCCCGCAGGCGGTCGTGTCGATTCGCGAATCGACCGGACTCGACGAGGGCGCCGAGTGGGAGCGCTTCTTCGCCGCACTCGACAAGGACGGCTCGCCGACCGCGTATTTGTTTCGCTGCATCCATTGCGGCGAACTCGGCGGCTACCAGGATTGCGACTGATGGCCCGGCTGACGGCACCGCACGTCGATCGCTGGCCCCATCGTCATGAAACAAAGGAATCTTCGTGAAGTTCATCCACGCGGCAGACATACACCTCGACAGCCCGTTGCACGGCCTGAGCGCCTATCCCGACGCGCCGGCCGCGCAGTTGCGCAACGCGTCGCGCGAGGCGCTGCGGCAGCTCGTGGATCGTGCGATCGAAGAGGAGGTCGCGTTCCTCGTGATCGCCGGCGACCTGTACGACGGCGACTGGAAGGACCACAACACAGGCATCTTCTTCGGTCAGCAGATGGGGCGCCTGCGCAAGGCCGGCATCCGCGCGTTCGTCCTCGGCGGCAACCACGATGCCGAAAGCGAGATGACGAAGAAGCTGACGCTGCCCGACAACGTCACCGTGTTCGGCCACCGCAAGGCGGAAACCCACAAGTTGCCCGAATTCGACGTCGCGCTGCACGGGCAGAGCTTCAAGGACAAGGCTGTCGTCGACAATCTCGCGATCGGCTACCCGGACCCGGTGCCCGGTTACTACAACATCGGCGTGCTGCACACGGCGCTCGAAGGCTATGCGGCGCACGCGAACTATGCGCCGTGCACGCTGGCCGAACTTCACGCGAAAGGCTACGACTACTGGGCGCTTGGCCACGTGCACGAATTCCAGCAATGGTCGGGGCCGTCCACGGTGGTGTTTCCCGGCAACCTGCAGGGGCGCCATATCCGCGAGACGGGCCGCCGCGGCGCGGTGCTCGTGACGGTCGAGCAGGGCCGCACGCAGGTCGAGCGCCTGTATCTCGACGTGCTTCGGTGGGAAGCCGTGTCGGTCGACGCGTCCGATTGCCTTACCGTCGCCGACCTCTCGAGAAAAATCGGCCAGGCGCTGGAAGCGCTGCTGACCGTCGACGGCCATGTGCCGCGCGCGGTGCGCGTGACGGTCACGGGGCGCACGCCCGCGCATGGCCTCTTTTTCGGCCGCGCGCCGCAGTTGCGCGCGGAGGTGCTGAACCAGATCGGCATCATCGGCAACGAGCGGCTGTGGCTCGAGAAGGTCCGGCTCGCGACGTCCGCTACCGATCATCAGCCGGGCGAAAGCGAGCCGCTCGAAGCGCTGGAGGACCTGAAGCAGATCCTGGCCGACGCCGCGCGCGATCCGGATTTCCTCGAACTGCTCGAGCGCGACCTGAAGCCGTTCGTCGGCAAGGTGCGCAGCGACGTGAAGGAAGAGGTGCCGTTGTTGACGATGGCGCGCGCGGGTGAGCTGACCGCACTCGTCGAGCAAGTCGGGCCCGCGTTGCTCGCGCGGCTGGCGAGGGGGGAATAAGCGATGCGGATCAACCGGCTCGAACTGATCAAGTACGGCAAGTTCACCGACGAGACGCTGCGTTTCCCGTCGGCCGGCGAGGATTTCCACGTGATCGTGGGGCCGAACGAGGCCGGCAAGTCGACGATTCGCACGGCCGTGTCGGAGCTGCTGTTCGGGATGAAGCTGCAGACACCGCTTGATTTCCTGCACAGCACGCCCGAACTGCGGATCGGCGGCGTGCTGGAGAGCGGCACGGGCGAACTCGCGTTCCACCGCGCGCGCGGGCGCAGTCCGCTGCGCACACCCGCTGACGACAAACTGCCCGACGACTTTCTGGCCGCCGTCCTTGACGGCGCCACGCGCGAATTCTTCGAACAGATGTTCGGGCTCGATCACGGGCGTCTGGTCGACGGCGGCCGGAGCATTCTCGACGCCTCCGACAAGCTCGGCCAGGTGCTGTTCGAATCGGCTGCCGGTGTCGGCAGTCTCGGGCCGGTGCGTGAGGAGCTCGAGTCGCGTTCGGCCGAACTCTGGGCGCCGCGCCGCAGCGGCAGCGCGTTTGCACTCGCCGAATCATCGTTCAACGAAGCCGTGACCGAACTGAAGACGGTTCAGGTGCGCACGCGCGACTGGGTCGAGCGCAAGGACGCGCGCGAAGCGGTCGAACAGCAGATCGAGCAGGCACGTGCCGAACAGCGTCGGCTCGAAGCGCTGCGCTCGAAGCTCGAACGCGTGCGACGGCTGGCACCGTACCTGAAGGAACTGACGGTCAAGGACGCCGCGCTGGCGGAACTGGGCCCGGTCGTCGAGTTGCCGCCCACCGCGTATGCGGACCTGCTGAAGGCGCAGGGCGATCTCGCGGCCGAACAGAAGGTGCTCGAGGAGCGGCGTGCCGACCTGCTTGCAAAACGGCAGGCGCGCGATGCGATCGACGCCGACGCCGACACGCTGCCGCTCGAAGCCGACATCGAAGCGCTCGACCGGCTGCGCGGCGCGTGCATGAATCACGCGCAGGATCTGCTGCTGCTCGGCGCGGATGTCGAGCGGCACCTGGCCGCCGCGTTTGCAGCGGCCGCCCAGCTCGGCTGGCCGACCGATGAAGCGTCGCTGCGTGCGTCGCTGCCGACCGCGTTGTCGCTGAAGACCGTTGCAAACCTGTTGCGCGAACACGGTGCGCTGCACCAGGCGCTTGCCGGCGCGCGCGAATCGCTCGACGAACGCACGCGCGAGCTTGCGCAGGTGCAGGAACAACAGGCGCGCCTGTCGACCGTCGACGTGCCGGAGGCGCTGCGTGCGGCGCTGGCCGATGCGCAGGGCTTTCGCAACAGTGGCCAGCGCGAGCAGGCGCTCGAGCAGGAAATCGCCGCCGCCGAACGCACGTTGTCCGGCGCACTCGATGCGCTCGGCCAGTGGCGCATGCCGGTCGATACGCTGCGTGCGCTCGACGTGCCGTCGGCGGCGCGGCTCGGCACGCTGCTAAAGGAAGACAGCGAATGCGCGAGCGCGGTCGCTGCTGCACGCGACGCGCGGGACGGCGCACTCGAAGAGCTCGAGCGGCTCGAACTGCAGGAAAAGCACTTCGCGGAGAACCACAAGGTCGTCACGACCGCCGACGTGCTGGCGGCGCGCGCGCGACGCGACGGCGCGTGGGGCGATATCCGCAGCGGCGCGGTCGATCTCGCAACGGGCGCACCTGCGGTCGACGACGCGATCCGCCTGGCGGACGAACTCGTCGACGCACAGCTCGGTGCGACGCAGGCGGCGGCGACATTGCAGTCGCTGCGCCAGCAGGTCGAATCCGCGCGTGCCGGCGTGACGCGCAGGCAGGCCGCGCTGGACGAGCGCGAGCGTGAGCTCACCGCGCATCGCGACGCATGGGCCGCGCTCGCGACGACCGCCGCGGTGCCCGGCATGCCGTTGGCGGCGATGGGCGACTGGCTTGCAAAGCGCGACACGGTGTTCGCCGCGCAGGTCGATCTCGACCGGCAGCGCCGCGAATTCGACACGATTCGTGCCGCGCGGGCCGGTGCCGAGGCTGCGTTGCGTGCGGCGTTGCGTACCGTGTCGCGCGGCGGCGAGTCGGACGGTCTGGCGGCGCTCGTCGCGATCGCCGAGACCTTCGTACAGTCGGCCGAGAAGGCGCTCGCGCAACAGGACAGCCTCGAGGATCGCGCGCGTGAAGCCGAACGCGGATGCGCGACGGCGCAATCGCGCGCCGGCCACGCACAGGCGGCCTACGATGCGTGGCAGGTGCAATGGCGCGACGCGCTGGCCGCCGCGAAGTTGTCCACGAGCGCGGCGACGCTGGCCGCCGCGGAAGGTGCGCTTGGGCTCGCCAACGCGGTGACGGTCGAACTGGCCGATGCCGACGCGCCGCGCAACCGGATCGTTGCGATCCGTGCGGAGCTGTCCGCGCTCGAGTCGGGCGCACGAAGGCTCGCCGAAGCGCTCGCGCCGGAATGGCTGACGAGCGGCGACTGGCCGGATGTCGCACGCCGACTGACGATGCGCCTTTCGACTGCAAAGGAAATCGCGCGTGCGATCGGTCGTGCCGATGAAGCCGTTCGGCAGGCTGACAGCAAGGTCGCGGATGCCGCCGCCGCGGTGGCCGGTGCCGATGCGCGCATCCAGCCGCTGCTGCAACTGGCAGGCGTGGCGTCGATCGACGCGGCGCTGCCGCTGGCCGAGCGCTCGGATCGCCAGCGCCAGCTGCGGCAGGCAGTCGATGCCGCGCACGAGGCACTGGTGCGCGATGGTGACGGTCTGTCCCGGTCCGCCGTCGAAGCGGAAGTCGCGGAGCAGGACATCGCCGACGTACCGGCGCACCTCGAGGCGGTGAAACAGTCGCTCGGCGACGTCGGCAAGCGTCTGAACGAGCTTGCCCAGCAGCAGGTCGTGGCCGATCAGGCGTTCGGCGCGATCAATGGCCAGGCGAACGCGGCCGTTGCCGAATCGAAGCGACAGGAAGCGCTGGCGGCGATGGGCGAAGCAGCCGAACAGTATCTGGAGGCGGCCACGGCGAGCCGGTTGCTGAAGTGGGCGACGGATCGCTATCGCGACCAGAAGCAGGGGCCGATGCTCAGGCGGGCCGGCGAGATTTTCGCGGGGCTCACGCTGGGCGAATTCGCGCGGCTGACCGTCGATACCGAACGGACGCCGCCCGCGCTGTATGCACGACGGACGCAGGGGGCATCGGTCGAGGTCGCGGGGTTGAGCGAAGGGACACGCGACCAGTTGTTCCTCGCGTTGCGGATCGCGGCGCTGGAGCTGCAGCTCGGCAGCCGGACCGCATTGCCGTTCGTGGCCGACGACTTGTTCATCAACTTCGACGATGCGCGCGCGAAGGCCGGCCTCGATGCGCTGCGCGATCTGTCGACGCGAACCCAGGTGCTGTTCCTGACGCACCACGACCACTTGCTGCCGCTCGTGAGGGACGTATTCGGCGCGCGGGTCAACGTGGTCGAGCTCCAGCGCGCACCGGTGGGCGCGTGACGCAGGGCGGGCGTGAATGCCGGCGCGCGGAGAGGGTCATCGCGAACAGGTAGTATGTGCGGTTCCGAAATGCACGCGGCCGGTTCTGCCGGTCGCGGGTCAGGCCACACGAGGGGGGAATATGAAAAAGCTGGTAGCCGCCATCGCGTTCGCGGCGGACAAGCATCGCAATCAGCGGCGCAAGGACGAAGAAGCGTCGCCGTACATCAATCATCCGATCGCGCTCGCCGATGTGCTGGCCAACGAGGCCGGCGTCGAGGACGAACGTGTGATCGTCGCCGCCGTGCTGCACGACACGGTCGAGGATACGGAGACGACCGAGCAGGAACTGCTGCGACTGTTCGGCAAGGACGTGGCGGACATCGTGATGGAGGTCACCGACGACAAGTCGTTGCCGAAGGAGGAGCGCAAGCGCCTGCAGGTCGAGCATGCGGCGACCATCAGCCGGCGCGCGAAGCTCGTGAAGCTGGCCGACAAGATCTGCAACCTGCGCGACATCGCGCGGCATCCCCCCGCGGACTGGCCGCTCGAGCGCAAGCAGGCGTATTTCGACTGGGCGAAGTCGGTCGTCGACCCGATGCGCGGTGTGCATCCCGGTCTCGAGGCGATCTTCGACACCGCCTACGACGCACGGCCGGCAGACTGAGGCGCCCGCATGCGATCCGCTCGATCCTTCGGATCCGCCACGTGGCAATCGTCGGCCGTGGCGGGTGTCGATGTGGGTGGAGAAAAGAAGCAGTGCGATCTCGTGATCCTGCGCGGACGGACAGTCGTCTATCGCGAGGAACGGATCGCGCCCGAGGCGGTGCCTGCGCTGTGCCTCGTCCATGACGTCGTGGCCGTGGGTGTCGACGCGCCGAGCCTGTGGTGGACGGGGAGCGGGCGCCGCGCGGCCGAACAGGCGCTCGCGCGCGAACGGATCTCGTGCTTTCCGACGCCGTCGCGGGAGCAGGCGGTTGCAAGCACCTCAGGTTTCTTCGACTGGATGTTCATGGGAGAGCGGGTCTACCGCTCGCTCGCGGATGCCTATCCGCTGCTGACCGGCGCCCGCTATGCGGGCGGGCGCGCGAGCTTCGAAACCTATCCTTATGCGATCACCTGCGCGATGCTGGGGAGGGCCGTCGCATCGGCGAAGCAGAAACGCAACCAGCGCCGGCAATTGCTGGAACGACTGGGCGTCGACGTGTCGACGCTGAAGTCCGTCGATGCGCGAGACGCGACCCTTTGCGCGTTGACGGCGCAATGCGTCATCGACGGGAATGCGCACGCGTATGGCGATGCGGAGGGCGGATATATCCGCGTGCCGATCGTGAGCGAGACGATCGTTCTCGACGCACTGTAGTCGTGTCGCGCCGCCCGGGCGACGGGGAGGTGCGAAAAGGTGAGCTTTTGCGGGAGGGCGGCGCCCCGCGCGACGGCGAAGGCTTCGGGCCGGGGCTGCAGGCCGGCAAACATGGGGATGGCTGGCGCACACGACATCATGCCGGTGCGCTACGCGGTCCCGAGCAGCGTCGCTCAATCCTCGAGGATGGCTTTCGGTACGCTGGACAGATCGCAGGCGTCCGCCTGTTCGAAGTAGCCTTCGGCATCGTCGATCATCACGACTGCGACGTCGATCAGCTCGTCGAGCCGTTGCAGCAGCGACTCACGCCACTCGATGTCTTCGTCGCGCTCGGGCGTCTTGTCCAGTTGCTCGATGATCGAGTCGGCCGTCTGCAGGAAAGGAATCGCCTGCTGATAGTTTTCGATCGAGACCATCGCTGCGTTGCGCGCACCGACGAGTCGCTCGCGATGCTCATCCGCCAGTTCGGATTCACCGCTGATCCGCGGCAATACATCCGAGATGCGTTGCAGAAGCGGCGGAGCCTGTTCTTCCAGGATGATGGCGCGCTCGCGCAGCGCTGCATATTCGTCGCGAAGGTCGGCGTCGCCGGATTGAGAGGTGCTGTCCATCGTGGATATGAGTGCGTGGTTCGGTCGCGGCATGATACTCGACGGCACCCGCTTCCTTGTCCGTTCCGCGACCTCGTATATAGGGGGACGACAGTCATACGTCACATCAATAGAGGGGGGCTCGCGTTGCGATGCGTGGCCTGCCGAGCCCCAAGCCCCCGTGCGCGCCAGCGCACGGGGGCTTTTTCAAAATATTTTCACAAAGGGGCTTGCGTAGACGGGGGCGGGTGCTTAGAATCACGCCTCTTTCGCGCTAACGGAAACGCGGCGCGGGGGAAGGGAAGCAGGGTTGGCGGTGTGCTGGAGTCTGGGGCGCGCAACTGGCCTGGAAGTTGAGCCCCGCAGTCGCAACGATGTAGTGT